>CAVRZL010000014.1:0-172589 GCA_963725565.1 uncultured Acidobacteriota bacterium | reverse complement strand
CGGGGGGTGGATTTGAACCACCGACCTTTGGGTTATGAGCCCAACGAGCTACCAGACTGCTCCACCCCGCAGTGTGATCATAACAACCGTCGGCGGCAGCGTCAAACTCACCAGATTTACCCTCGGACGCAGGATGCGTACCTGCACGAAAAACATGAGCATCCTATCGGCAGCTAGGGCAATCCAACGCCTGTTGCTCCAATCGCGCTTTGCACTCTGGCGCAGGCGAGACGAATTTGTTGAGTGGTGAACGACGAAATAGGAGGCTCTCAATGCCGAAGAAAGAAAGTGCCCAACGGCAAACCACCATTAACGCGCAGCCCCGAACCCATCAACGTGCAGCCGAAATCCAGGCCTACGGAACGGTTTCTCATGCCCTCCCCATCGAACTAGACGAAGCCGTACGCCTGGAAATGACCGAGCAGTTGAATCAACTGCTCGCCGACTCTATGACCCTGAGGGACCTTTATAAGAAGTCACACTGGCAGGTTGCTGGCCCGACTTTTTATCAACTGCATCTACTCTTCGACAAGCACTACGACGAGCAGGTGGAAATCGTCGACACGATTGCCGAGCGGATCCAATTGTTGGGTGGCATTTCACTGGCGATGGCGGCTGACATCGCCGAAACCACACGCATTGAGCGTCCGCCACGTGGTCGTGAAGAAGTGCCCGTCCAGCTCTCGCGACTTCTAGACGCTCACCAAATCATCATGGGACATTGCCGAAAGTTGGCATCGCGGGCCGACGAACTGGGTGACGATGGCACCAACGATATGGTCATCAGCGACGTGTTGCGCACCAATGAACTGCAGACATGGTTCTTGAGCGAGCACCTGGTGGAGATGCCACTGGTGCATGCCCAGGATCCGGGGATGCGAAAAGCTGGCTAGGTCTTGATAAAGAGGGGCCCTCGTGAGAGGGCCCGCATCTTCCATCCAACCCGACCATTACTTCGCGTTGGGGACCTTCAGCGTGTCATGATCGTAATATTCGTAAGCTGACATCGGCTTCTCGCCGCCTTTTTTCCAAATGCGTGAGTCCTCCGGTAGTTTGTTGAGGACGCGCGCCATCTCGCGAATGTGCATAGCGACTGTTCCGCAACACGCGCCGATGAAGTTAATCCCAAGGTCACGAGCTTGCACCGCATAGTCGGCCATGTCTTTGCGCGTCAATTGCAAAGGATCCAGCGCGTAGGGAAATTCGGGAAGGCTCGTGAAATCGGGTTTATCTTTCGGAGTTCGATAGGCTACCGGTTGACAGGCAAGATAGCCGGAGACCGCTTTGCGCATCTGCTCCATCGGTCCGAGGATGTGCTGCGGCGGACGCAGGCAATTCATGCCGACGATGTCGGCTCCTGCGTCGAAGAGTGCCTTAGCAGCATCCGCAGCGGATTTGCCCTCGGCGGTCTCGTCCTTATTCTCGAAGCAGATTGTGACCATCGCCGGCAGACCCGTTTTCTTGGCGCGCTCCACGGCGATGAGCGCCTCGCCTAGCCAGGAGAAAGTCTCTCCGATGATAAAGTCCACTCCCTCGTCGACCTGAACCGCCAGTTGCTCGTCGAAAGTCTTGCGGACACGATCTGCGGATGAAGGGCTCCCCGGCTCGTACATCCACGTAAGGCTGAGATTGCCGGCGACCAGGCATTGATCTCCGGCAACCTCTCGCGCTACGCGAACGGCGGAGCGATTGAGTTCTTCCAGGCGATTTTCCAGGCCTACAGTGGCGAGTTTGTCGCGACTGGCGTAGAAGGTGAGCGCTTGTAGTACCTCAGCGCCCGCCTCGCGAAATTCCACGTGCAATTCCCGCAAGGCGCTCGGATACGTGAGCGCGACTTCGGGCGTGAACGGACCCGCGCGCACCCACCCGCGCTTTTCCAGTTCGAGCAAATAGCCGCCGTCGCCAAGTACCGGACCTTCCTTCAATCGTTCGAGAATGCCTTTCTTTTTCATGCTTGCTCCTGAGAATCGTTAGTCGTCGACGTACTCGTACTCCGCCCTGATGGGACGGTTTTCTGCGAAGCGGCTCGGCCGGAATGCGCTGATGTCCACGGTGCTGCTCTTGCCATCGAACACGAGTTCACTCATGACCACGCCAATTGCGGGAGAAATCTTGAAGCCCATGCCGGAAAATCCGGCGCACACATACAAACCGCTGATGCCCGGAATCTCTCCCAGCAACGGCCGTGAATCGGGAGTCATGTCGTAGACGCCGGTGACGCCGCGCATCACCTCCGCTGTTTCGAGCTGGGGGATGCGGCGGCAGGCGCGCTCAATGATCTCTTCCAGAGATTCGTCCGAGGCTCGCTGCGGGAAATCATCGGGATCGACTGGACGCTTCCCATAGAAGTCGCCTACCAGAAATTTATCGTGCGCATCGGATCGAAAGTAGGTTGCGGTTACGGAATCGATACACGCGCAGCCCCCACCCTTCATGCCTGGCGCATTACGCAGAATTGCAACCTGGTGATATTCACACTCGATAGGCAGATCATAGCCTGCGTCTCGCAGCAAAGGCCGTGTCCATGTCCCGGTTGCGGTTATGACCGTTGGGGCTGAGATCGAGCCATGGTCCGTCACGACACCGCGAACATCTCCCCCTTCAACGATCAGAGAGGTAGCCTGCGTGCGCGAAAAATAGGAGACGCCCAGACTACGGGCGGCACTCAGAAAGTCTCCGGCTACTCCTGCGCCATCACCGTATCCCGAATCCGGCTCATAGGCTGCGAGTTCCACTTCGTCAACCTTCCAATCTGGTTCCAGCTCTTGTAGTTGGTGCTTGTCGATCAATTCAACTTGCGCCCCTAGTGCCCGCTGCATTTCGACATTCGACTTCAATCTCGCTGTTTCGTTGGGATGAACAATGCGGACAAACCCGGTTTTACGAAAATCTCCCGGCGCGCCGACGATTTCTTGCCAATTCTGGAATATCTGCAGGCTCAACAGAGCCAGCTTTACTTCAGGTGGAAAGCTGTAATGCATGCGCACGAGCGCAGAAGAACGGCCGCTACCGCCGCGTCCCACGTGATCTTTGTCAAGGATGACGATCTTGCCGGCATTTCTCTTGGCAAGGTAGAAGGCAATCGCTGTCCCCATCACTCCTGCGCCGAGGATTACGATATCCGCTGTCTTTGGAAGGGAAGTGGACTGTCCGTTGACGCTCATGCGACCGCCTCCCGCAATCGTCTCTTTTTCCAATCGCGGAGCACCTGATGAGCCGCGTTTCTTCCCGGGGCCCCGGTTACTCCACCACCCGGATGGGCTCCTGCACCACAGAGATAGAGACCCTCAACCGGAGTGCGGTACTGCGACCATCCTGGAACCGGACGCATAAAGAAGAGTTGTTCCAACCGCAGGTCGCCATGAAAAATGTTGCCCTCAGTCAGACCGTAGGTGCGCTCCAGGTCGAGCGGAGTAAGAACTTGACGCGCGAGAATTGAGCCCGGGACATTGGGTGCATACTCAGCAATTTTCTTGACGACGCGATCGCCCAGTAGTTCGCGCTGCTCATCCCAGTTTCCCTGTCGCAAGTGGTAAGGAACGTATTGCACAAAGCACGTCAGAATGTGTTTGCCGGGAGGGGCGAGGGAAGAGTCCGCATTCGACGATACTACGCAATCGACCCACAGTTCTTCGGGAATGTCTCCGAACTTGGCGATATCGTAGCAGCGCTCGGCGAAGGCCAGCGACGGAACCAGAGTGTAGAAAGTCCGTTCCAGCGGAGTAGCGCTGGGAGATGTTCCCGTGAATCGAGGTTCTTCGTCTAACACGATGTTGACCTTGGCGCATGGTCCCTGCATCTTGATTCCGCGCACGGCGAAGAGAAAGTCGTCCGGAAGATCTTTCGCATCGAGCATCCCTAGGAATGTTCGCTTCGGGTCGGCGTTGGAGAGCACCATGCGAGCCCGAAACTCGGATCCGTCTTCGAGTACCACACTGCGGGCCCGTCCGTCCCGTACATCGATGTGCGCTACCGAGGTATTGGTGCGAATTTCCGCGCCTAGCTTTTTTCCCGCCGAGGCCATGGCCTGGGTGATCGAACCCATGCCGCCCATGACATGTCCGTAAAATCCCTGCAACTCGTGCTCTCCACCGCTCAGTAGATGAAAGAGAAGGCCGATCGCAGTTCCTGGCTGGTACGGACCACCATGTTTGCCGTAGACATTGTTTGCCAGGAACATGGTTTTGATCTTTTCACTCTCGTAATTCTGATCCAGGAATTCACCGAGACTGCCCGTAAGGAACGACACCAGCTGCGAAACTTCCGTGTTGGAAATGCCGCGAAATCGTTTTCCAGCGCGGAATAGATCACTCCAGCCCTTCACATTCGAAGTGCCAATTTCAGGCGGAGGCTCAAGAAAGAAAGGCTGCAAGTAACGTGCCAGCTTTTTCAATTGATCATCCACTTGCACAAACCGAGACGCATCTTTTGCGGAAATCTTTGAAAATTCCTGCCGGGCTCGTTCTCGATCGGCCCACCACGGCACCACGTGTCCATCAGGGAAGGGAACCTGAATTGCCGGATCGCACGGAATCATCTTCAGCCCGTAATCGGCCAGGTTAAGCTCGGAGATGACCTCCGGCCTCAGCATGCTGGCGATATAAGATGTCGTGGAGACACGGCAGCCAGGAGCGATCTCTTCGGTGACGCAGCAGCCACCGACGATGTCGCGGCGCTCCAATACCAAGGTCGACAGACCGGCGCGCGCCAGGTAAGCGGCCGCGGTGAGCCCGTTGTGACCCGCGCCAATTACGATCGCGTCGTAGATCCGGTTTCCCGAATTCAGATGTGCGTGACTTGAGGTCAAGAACCCATCCCCAGCGTGGAATAAACTTACCGCATGCCCAAGCAAAAATGAAGTTGAAAGCGATAAAAGCTTCAGTTATGCTATTGTGACTTAAAGTCATCCTCATGCCAGGAATTGCCAGCAATCGCGCCGCGCCACCCCTGTATCAACGCCAGAACAAACCGCGTCCGCGTTCGGAAGCGAAGCGCAGTCGAATCGTGGAGGCTGCCACCCGCTACTTTGCGGAACGCGGCTACCACGACGCCCGGGTCGGAGACATTGCTATTGCTCTGGGGATCGCCAAGGGTTCCATCTTTCAACATTTTGGTAGCAAAGATGGATTGTTTTTTGAAGTGTATAAGCGTGCGGTAAGATCCTTCGCAAAATATCTTGAGGTACCCAACGAAGTCCGCGAGGCAGGATTCTTTGAGGTGCTTCGATACTGGCTGGCCCGGACCGAGCATTTGGTACATGAGGACTGGATTCCGTACCGGATTTCTTTGCTGGGAAACTATGGAACCGACCTCGTGTTGAAGCGGGAGATCAACCGCTTTCTGCTGAGTGAAGATCCTTATGGCACCGTCGCTTTCGTGCGTTTTGGATTGGAGCGCGGTGAACTTCGCGATGATTTGGATATTGAAATGGTAGTCTCCATCATCGACTGGATGGTCGAACGCTTTCAGGACGCCCTGTTGACGGCTGAGTTAGATCCCGGCTTGTTCCGGCGGCAAGGCGAGTTGGCGGAAAGAAAGGAAGCCCGGATTCAGCAATTCCTGTCTGTGCTGCAAAGAGCGATTGGGGCGGAGCGGCCCAGTGCGACAGCTTCTAGGCGGGCACGCGGAAATCAACGGCGCTAAAGTTTATTGTGGGATTACAACTATGCCAGTATCCATCGAACAAATTCTTTCCAGCTACAACGACCGCGCACCCTTAGCGGAGGCCTCGACGATTCCAGCTCCCTGGTATGTCGATCCTCGCATCGCAGAACTGGAACGCCTCAACGTGTTTAGCAAGACCTGGCAACTCGTTGCCCACACCAGCCAGTTGCAAAACGCGGGCGATTTTGTTTCAACGCGCCTGGCTGGCGAGCCGATCGTGGTGGTGCGCAATAGTGAGGGCACGCTACGCGCTTTCTATAACGTTTGCCGCCATCACGCTGCGGCAGTCGTGACGCAGCCTTGCGGCCAGGCTGCGATCCTGCAGTGCCCCTACCACGGCTGGAAGTATGGCTTGGATGGATCGCTGAAAGGCATGCCGGAATTCGATGGCGTGGAGAATTTCGACCGTGCCGACAATGGCCTGATGCCAATCCGCGTTGAGACCTGGGAGTGCTTCGCCTTCGTCAATCTCGATCCCGACGCGATTCCACTGAAGGAGTTCCTTGGAGGTTTGATCCGACGAGTAGCTCCCCTTGGCATCAGCAAGCTGCACTATTTCGACCGGCGAACCTATGACATAAATTGCAACTGGAAGGTATTTGTCGATAACTATCTGGACGGCGGCTACCACGTCCCCCATCTGCACAAGGGGCTCAATTCCGTGCTCGACTACAAGCAATACACCATCGAGAACGAAGATCGCTACTGCCTGCAGTCCAGCCCGATGGTTGCCTCCAGCGAAGACGCATCTACCGGAGCGACTCGCAAGGGGGATCGTGCCTGGTATTTTTGGCAATATCCCAACCTCATGATCAATTGCTACGAGGGATACATGGATACAAACTACGTCATCCCTGTGGACGCTGATCACTGCAAGGTGATTTTTGATTTCTACTTCAGCGACGTAAGCGAAGCCCGGCGGGCCTACAACACCGAATCGGTGAACGTGGGCAACCGCGTGCAGGATGAAGATCTCGGCATTTGCGAAGATGTGCAGCGCGGCCTGAAGTCGCGGGCCTATGGTGCAGGCCGGCTTTCAGTGCGGCGTGAAGCTGGAGAACAGTTATTCCATCAACTCCTGGCGGCCGATCTTAAAGCTCACTCACCATCTCTGGTAGAGACGTAGCCTGCTACGCTACGTCTTCTTATCTCGAGCAAGCGGAGGCGGGCTGTTCACTGATGATCTCGGGGTATGGTTTCTTTCCAGGTCCTTGTCTTGATCATCTGACCATCCTTCAGCAGCTCTCGAGTGTATGAGTAGTAGAAGTTTTTCTGGTCCGTCGTTACCAGCAAATGTCCCCGCCAGACTAGCGTTCTGCCCTTCAAGTTGAATACGCTCTCAGCTTCTCCACGGACCGAGCACGTTTCCGGATGCGCGTCGTCTCCCTCATACGTCATATTCTCGAAATCATCCTGCGTACCCCAGGGATAGTGGTATCCATCCTTTCCCTTCCAGTGCACGGTAGTCTTCTGGCGGGCTTCGTCGCGCTCTACGGTCCACTCCCCGGGCCACGGAAATCCCTCATTCTTGATGTCGGTGCGTTCCTCGGAAGGTTGCGGTTCAGAGAATTCCGGCGCCTCTGTTCCGTGCACGGGAACAACGGGCAGGATAAGTTGCGACCCACCGGAGCCACCGAGTTGCAGCGAAGTCGTCATGCCGTACGGCGTCGGCAAAACCATTGGCCACAACGAATTTGAGATCGCAACTCGAATGCGATGGCCCTTGGGGAAGATCCACGAAGTCAGATGCATTTCGATGTTCAACGGATAGACCTTCCCCGGCTCCAGATCGCGCGGCTCTGTCATCGACTCCCGCTGCGCCCCATTCAGGCCGGCACCGGTGATCTGGGTGACGGTGCCGTCAGGAGCTACATCAGAGAGGCGCGCAAACCAGTCGGCGAGCGGTGCTGTCGTAGCAGCCTGAAGAAGCACGCGCGGGCGACCAAGAATTGCCATCTCACTTTCGAGTGGCGCTGAATCATAGATCAAGCTGAAAGCGTCCACTGGTCGCGGATCGCTCAGCAGTTCTCCCCACCAGAACCCCGCTTCCACTCCGATCGTGGGAACGTACTTTAGCTGATGCGTAGCCTGCGTCCGTGCTGAGTCCGAGAGCGTGTGATCGGCTTGAAAGAAAAAAGTGCTCCTCTTCGCGCTTACCGGTGGCCAGACATCTTCTCGCCGCCATTCTCCGGGAACCGTCTGCAGATTCGGATCTGGCGGATGCCAGTGCTGCATGTAGATCACGAGCCGCGGATCTTGAACGACTCCCGTGTCCCGTCCCTTGAGCCAGTAATCGAACCAACGAACGGCCTGATCGCGCCATTCCACCCGCGGTCCAAAGTCCGCATCGTTCGGGAAAGAATGATTCCACGGACCGACGATCGCCTTGATCGGCGCCTTGGACTGCATCAGCATGTCCGTAACATTATCCCGATACCCGTCCTGCAAACCGCCGATTAGGAAACTGGGAATCGTAATCTCGCTGAGCGGTCGCACGCGATCCCGCCAGAAAGGACCGTCGTGCTGATGCTTCAAATACAGCAGAGACCAGGGCGGCGAGTCGAAGCGTGGTGCGAGCACCTTTTCATCGAGTGAATAATCAGGGGCACCCACCCAGCCCTCGGCCATGTCCATGTTCAGTTCGAACTCGTCAATGTGGGCCATGCCGTCGACGTAGTGAACATCGTCATGAAATAGTTCGCCCGTAGCGTGAACGGCAATGATGGCCTTGAGCCCGGGCGCATGCCGCATCGCCATCTGCAACGCCGTGAAGCCTCCCCACGAAATGCCGAACATGCCGACATTGCCGTTCGACCACGGCTGATGCGCAAGCCACGCGATGATTTGCTCGCCGTCCTGCTGCTCCTGTTCGGAGTACTCGCGCTCCGGAGGCACACCCTCACTCGCTCCGAAGCCGCGAATGTCGGCCCGCACGCTCACGTAGCCGCGGTGCGCAAAATAGGCGTGCTTGGGATAATCCCCCGCAGCCGTGCCGTCATCCTTTCGATACGGAAGATATTCCAGCAGGGCAGGGAATTGTTCTCCCGCTTTGGCGCCATCGGGCATGTACAAGGTCGCCGCGAGCCGTACGCCGTCCTTCATCGGAATCCATGCCTGCTCCATGCGAACTCCGTAAACTGGAGGCGAAGGTGGATCGGTTGCAAAGGCAGAGCAGGGAAAGATGAAAGCGAGGCATAGAATCCAGCAGACTTTAGCCAAATGAAGTCTCCGAAGAATCGTAGCGGTGACTCGGAGTCAGTCTGACTCGCCTTGCTCGCGGCGCAGGGCGCGCAAATCGATTCCGAGTTGTTCCGCTTTCTTATACAGGTGACTGCGCTCGAGGCCAAGGTTTTTCGCTGCCAGGCTCATGTTGTGATGGCTGCGCTTGAGTTCATCCAGGATGACTTCGCGTTCGAAAGACTGCACGCGATCCGAGAGCGGACCCGTGCCGTCTCCTGACGCAGCGGCGTGTATGCCCGTGGATGATTTGGGTAAAGCCATTTCGACCGTCGTCAGGTCAACCTTTCCCTCGGTTGCCAACAGCATCAAGCGCTCCACCATGTTGCGTAACTCCCGGACGTTTCCAGGCCAGGCATAGGCTTGCAGAGCTTGCATCGCGTCGGTTGAGAAGGGGACAGGTTTCCATCCATTCAGCGCGCATACTTGCGCCGCAAAGTGTTCCACCAGCGCCGAAATATCTTCCTTGCGGTCGCGCAGCGGCGGCAGCACCAGAGGAAAGACGTAAATGCGATGAAACAGATCTTGGCGGAATTTCTCTTCGCGGACCCGCGCCTCCAGATTTCGATGTGTCGCGACCACCACGCGCACGTTGACGGAAATCGGTTTGTCCCCGCCAATTCTCTCGACTTCGCCTTCTTCCAGCACGCGCAAGAGCTTGGCCTGCATGTTGAGGGGCATATCTCCAATTTCGTCGAGAAAAATCGTTCCCTCGTTGGCCTGCTCGAATTTTCCAATATGGCGTCCGGAGGCCCCGGTAAATGAACCTTTTTCGTGTCCAAACAATTCCGACTCGATCAGTTCCGCTGGGACGGCGGCACAGTTCAGGGTCACAAACGGTCCCCCCGAGCGTCCACTGCGTTCGTGGATAGTGCGCGCGACTAATTCCTTGCCCGTGCCGGTTTCACCGATGATGCAGACTCGCGACTCACTGGCTGCGACACGTTCCACTTGTGCCATTACGCGCCGCATCGCGTCGCCCTTCCACACGATCTCGTGTTTCCCCAAGCGCTGCCGCAGTTGCCGGTTTTCGTTTTCCAGGCGCTGCAGTTTGAGTGCGTTATCGACCGTGAGCAACAGCTTGTCGGTTGAAATAGGTTTTTCCAGGAAATCGAGCGCCCCCAACCGAGTCGCGCGCACCGCCATTTCAATATGAGCCTGACCGGACATCATGACGACCGGTGCGGTAACGCCCTGCTGCTTGAGTTCTTCGAGCAGAGCCAAGCCGTCTTTTCCTGGCATTACGACGTCAGAGAGGATAAGGTCGAATGTCTGTGCCTTGGCCAGTTCCAGCGCTTTGCCGGCGTTGTCGCACACGGTGGCTTCGTGGCCCGCCAGTCGGAAAGCGCGCGCCAAGGAAGCCAGCGTGTTGGCTTCATCATCGACAATCAGCAAATGTGCTTTGGATGGCAACGTCCCTCCTCGCTATCCTCGAACCGACTCAACCTTTTTGCCTGCATCGTTCTCAGTAAGCCTCTGCAGCGGACTTGGATTTTCTGGTAACTCAATGACGAACGATGTCCCTTTGCCGGGTTCGCTCTGCACGCCGATGCGTCCTCCATGATCGCTCACCACGGACTGCACAATGGCCAACCCAAGCCCCGTTCCGTGTTCTTTACTCGTGTAATACGGAGTGAAAATGCGCTCGCATTCTTCGCGGGACAGGCCGGACCCCGTGTCAATCACTTCCAACACAACTTTCTGTTCGCCGCGGCGGCTTCGCAAGGTAAGAGTGCCCCCCTGGGGCATGGCATCCATCGCATTGAGAACCAGGTTCGACAAAGCGCGGTGCAACAACTCCGGATCGGCAGAGATCGACTGAAGATTCTCATCGAGATCGAGATTGCATGCAATCTCGGCTCGTCCCGGAGCATGCAACTGCGCCTGAAACAACTGCGCGATCCCGCGCAGGATTTCGTTGGGTTGTACCGCTTGCAACTGCGGCTGAGGCATCTTCGAAAACTCGCTGAACCGTCCGATGATTCCTTTAAGATTAGCGATCTCTCCCAGGAGTGTGCGCGAGCTCTCGTGGAATACTTCGTCGAACTGTTCCGGGCTCTGCGCGCGTGCGCGAATCAGATTTTCGACTGTGAGCTGCAACGGGAATAAGGGATTCTTCAGTTCGTGGGCCAATCGTCGGGCCAACTCACGCCACGCTGCGACCCGCTCCGTCTGCACCAGACGCTCCTTCTGTGCCAGGAGATCCGCCGTCATGCGATTGAACGAATCGGCGAGCTGAGCCACCTCGTCATGGCCTGTCACCTCCACCCGGGTATTCCAATTTCCCGACGCAACTTCCCGTGCGGCACCGGCCAACTGCTCCACCGGCCGTGTCACGCGAGCCGCTGCCCAGCTGCTCAGCAGAATCGCGAGCACAATACCAGCGGCCCCTACCAGCAACGCCGAGTCGCGGATGCGGCGCTTCAACTCCACGTACGATCGCCGGGAGTGTCCAACTAGAAGGATCCCCAACAACGGACGATCTCTTCCTGCTCCACGCAGCGGAATCGCGTGAAAGACCTCTTCGTCCGCTTGATCCGACGACCAGTTCACTATCCCAGTGACCTCTCCATCTGATTGCCGTACGGCTTCTACCAGAGCCGCAAACTTGCTGCCTGGATGTGCGGTTGAGGAGGCTGACGGATCCAGCAGAAGATCAGCCGAAAAATGATCTCCACGATTCTGGTATAGCAGGACGCGCATGTCGGGTCCGAGGTTCAGGGCCGAAAGAAAAGTCTTATCCAGGCGACGACCACCCACTACAAAAACTGGATGATCCCCGGTTCGCGTGGTGCGCACCGCGAACAGCCCCAGGCTCGTACTGTCCTGCAACTCCTCCAACTTGAGAAATGCGCTTTGCTCACTAGACGCGTAGAGGGTCTCAAATGCTGTTTCCGGATAGCCAAACTTTGCTGGCCATTGTGCAGAAGAGATGATGGTCCCGCGTCCATCGAGCAACTCGACGAAATCCAACTGGTGACCATCGGCCATGGCGCGCGCCAGGTCAAAATATTCTGCGGAATCTGCGGGCGTTCCGTTGAGCGCTGTTGCCATGCGCGTGACTACGTCCGAGGCTGCAAGTCTCTCGACACGGCGCGCGACATCGTCTCCCTGTCGGCTAAACTCACGCTGAAACTGCGTGACCAGCGCCGCTGTTCGCTGGTCTTCGGTTTTTTCAAATGCGTTACGGGTTACTGCCTGCACCAGCCAAGCCACGCCCGCCACTGACAAGATGACCGTCAACGCAAACACAACCAGGAGTTTTCGCCGGAAAGTCATGGTTGTGCACTCTTCAGCCAGCCATCGGCCAGATCCAAACTGCCGTCGGTTCTTACTGACCAGCCTTTGAAACTCAGGGCGGCCGCATAGTACACGGGCAGGTGGAACAACGGTATGATGCGCCGAGTTGACAACATTGCCTGCTCCGCCGCGTAAAGTGTCTCGGCGGAATGTGTTTTTCCCATGGCGAGCGGCAGATTCATCTGCCTTGAGACATCCTCCAGCGCTACCCACGGATCAGCGGATGCCAGCGGAATCTGCAGGAGTTGTAGATCCGCATTCGTTGACGTTGCTGGGCGCAATGATATCCCCGCGTCCTTGGCGTTAAGTGCCACGCGCTCAGCCAGCAAACGTGCCAACGGGTCGGTGCCGTCATAGCCGATGGTCCAGTTCGGGACGCTATGAACCTGATCGTGCAATTGCCGCGCCTTGGTCAGGTCGGCTTCTGCCGAGAAAATAAAGCCATATCCGCTGATCCAGGTGGGTAGGATGCTGCCTGTGACTTGGCCTGCGCCCTGCAACAAGACGCTGTGCATGGACTCGCGCTCCAGGCTGAATCGTAAGGCATCCCGCAGCGCGGCATCCTCTGGGGATGTGACGTCGTGAGCGAATAGTAAAGCCAGCAACACAATCGGGGCCGAGCGCAGCAGATGAAAACGTTCTGGTGAAACGCGATGCATTTGCTCTGGGGCAACCTTCACCAGATCTGCTTTGCCCAATTCGAGCGATGTCATCTGATCGCGAAAGCTGCGGCCCATTTCAATCTCGATGGCATCCACAAAAGGCCGTCCTCGCCAGCAATCCTCTTCTGCGGCCAGACTCAGCTTCCTACCCGGCTGCCAATCTACGATATGAAATGGTCCCGTGCCGCTCAGGCGGTCGCCGTCCCTCTTCGCCACCGCATTCCGCGGCAACGCGAGTTCCTGCAAAAGCTCAATGGATGATTCGTTTTCGATTACGAGGGAATCGTCCGCGACGCGCACATTCCACAACGGATTGGCCGTGCGCACAGATGCGGCAGCCGCTTCCAGGGTGAGCAGCGTGCCATCGTGAAATTTGATTCCGTGCCGGAGGTGCAGTTGAAGGACCCGATCGCCCCGCGCCTGCCATGATTCTGCCAGCGCTGCCCGGAGATGTCCAGCTTCGTCGGTGCGCACAAGCGTATCGAAAATCAGCGAAGTAATGGTACGTTGTGCAACGGACTCACCCCGCGACTTGTCGGCGGGATCGAGCGACGTCGGGGCTGCCTGCATCATTACGTGCAGCGTGCCCCCATACTGCGGCCGGGTTTCCGAGCTAGCCATCAAGGCCCATAAAAGCAGGCTACTGATCGCAAGCCATTGCCAACCGAAACGCCTCATAGTTTCCTGTCGACCGATTTTTTGTGACCACCACCGCCGTGTAGCCCATTGCCTCCGTCCACAAAGCGGTCACCGATCCTGAGAAATCGACTGCCCCGCTCACGGGCACCGCATCCCGCTCGGGAAATTCGTAGGCACGCACGGAATCGCTGTCCCTCTGATCGGAACTTGTGGCCAGCAACTGCCAGCCCGATCCACACGAAGTTCTTACGCTGGCGATGTCACTTCCCCACGCGAGCGTAGCAACCTGATCGTTTGTTCCATCGATGATATGCACCCGGTTGTCGATTCCAGTGAAAACCCACAGAGAAGTTTCCCGAACCAGCAAAGCTGCCGAGTAAAATTTCGGAATCGCCGTAAACTTACCAATCGGCGCAGTGAGCGCGCCGGTAAAGAAATTCCGCGATCCCGCAAAGAAAGCCTTCGGTGTTCCGCTCGCGGCCTTTGAATCGATAGTTGCGTTCAAGCGAGGAGGGATCAGCGGCCAGGGATCGTCACTGTCGCGACACTGCAATGTGACCGGAAACGTGCTCCCACTCTGGCAGAAGATTCCAGGAAGATACGCCTCGATCGTCCGATCGTTGGCCGGCATCAACCGCCCTCGCAAATCCCGTGGCCAAGGCTTTGCATGAGTGATTGCAAGCGTCTGCTCAACCTGCCATTTTGCGCCTTGCAATCTGTATAGGGCGATATTTTCCGGGCTCAGCACCGCGATACGGCTAGGTCCAGAATTTTCTTCGAGCACGGCTATATCGAGAATGGGATCAATCTGCGTCCAGAGCGGAAGTTTCTCGCAGGCTGAGCGGCACGGGGTCATGTCCTGCGATTGCCCCTGCCGCGCGCTCGAATGAAACCATCACAATTGTGGGTTCGTTTCCATTGCGACGAATTTGGGCCACCCATACATAGGAGTCCTGATTCTCTGACAGAGAGATTGTGATCGCCACTGCCGCCGATTCGCTCTTGACGAAATGTGTGCCTAATCCTTCCAAGGCGCTGCGCACCCCGTTTTGTATGATTTCGCTATCCCGGCGACCAAGAGAAGAACGATTGTCGAAGACCAGGGAAATCGGATCACTCCCTGTGATCGCAACAATCTTCCGGGCCAGTTGCTGTTCTGGAGCGCTCCAGTCGACTGCCCGTGCCCCACCCACTAGACACGCGGTCAGCAAGCAGGAAAGGACCATGGCGCGCAGCCCTGAGGCGGTACCTGCGGCACGGCTCACAGAGTTCAGATTAGCGTTTGGGATAGCCAAATTATAAACCGCCCCCAGCAACCGCCCACCCGCAAGCCCTGTACTGTTTGGACACCACCGAGGGCTTGCTGTGTCCGGCATTCACTGTTTGGATTCGGACTTCGCGGCAGCCACTTGCCGGGAGAAGAATATTCGGAAGACTTGCCCGAAAATTAGCTCTTCGGCCAATAACGCCACTGCCAGAGAAAAAACCATACCGGCTATCACTGCCATGAATGTAATCGCCATCTGCATAACGCCCTCCTGCTGGTTCGCCCAGCATTCATAAAGAAGGCAGTCCAAGAACCATCCTGTAAATGGTTAAAGCAATGACACTTAAGGCGAGTGTTTTACCTTAAGGGCGTGGTCGAGCAGACACGATTGTGTTAGCACGCACACAAAAGCCGAGCGGGAAAATAGCCCGTACCGTGGAGGAAACGCGACTTGGTTCGAAGAGGATGGAGAGGGCTGTCTTCAGGGCCTTCAAGCGCCCGGCTCCCGCCGTCTGGGGTAACGGCTTGTGGGGTTCTGTGGGTGGAGCCGGGCGATCCTATGACTAGAAGGCCTAGTTCAATTGTGCCTATTTAAGCCCTGATCGCACCATCTATTTCTGTGACCGTCGTCACAGTTGCGCGTGATTGCTATCATGCAAGAAGCTAGAGATCCACGCAACAGGTCTGCAACGCATTCATTCTCTCGACTTGCCTCACGCACATTCGCCTGTGACTGAGATCACCGCTCTTCGCTCCGCCGCTTCTTACACTCGTTCTTGAGCGAGCCGGAAGTGCTCATTTCATCGTGGAGATCGATTCATCATGGCCTATGTGATTACTGATTCATGCATCAAGGACTCTCTCTGCGTCGAGGTTTGCCCCACCGATTGCATCCACCCCAAGCAGGACGAGCCCGAGTTTCGAAGCGTCGACCCAGATGTACGTAGATCCCGAGGGCTGCATCGATTGTGGCGCCTGTATTCCCGCTTGCACCTCCGACTCGATTCACGCCCTGGAAGATGTGCCCGGAAGAGAAGAAGGAGTTCATCGAGAAGAATGCCGCGTTCTTTAAGCACTAATCGTGAATAGAATTTGCCCGCTCGGGTCGCAATCGCCGGGCGTCGGACGCGACGGTGAACCAGCCCTATCCGGCGCCCGGTGACTGTCTTCGGCATTTCTGCTTCCTGTGCCTTCGTTGACTTCCCCCCTACCGCGCCCTTATCGTTGCGGCGCTATGAATGTTGTCAAAGCCACCCGCCACTTTGAAGAGTGGCTGGGTCGCCGTACCGACCTGGTCAAGAAGAGATCTCCTCCTTAAAACACTCCAACATGAAGGCGGGAGTGTTTCCATTTCTGCGGGCGACCTACTACCGCTGGGCCGCAGATCTGGCCAAAGTTGTGCACCGATCTGGCGAAAGGCTCCGCAGGTCCTGGCTGTCGGTGATCTGCACGTGGAGAATTTTGGTACCTGGCGCGACGTCGAAGGCCGCTTGATCTGGGGAGTCAATGACTTTGATGAAGCCCACCCCGTCGCCTACGCCAACGATCTGGTTCGCCTTGCGGTGAGCGCCCATCTCGCGTCGGAGGCCGGTCACCTGCCGCTCGAGCGAAAAGATATCTGCGACGCGATTCTCGAAGGCTATCGTGAGGGATTGCGGGCAAAATGGCCTGCCCTTTGTCCTAGGCGAGAAGAACGAGTGGCTCCGCCAGATTGCTGAGAGCGAACTGCGGGATCCAGTTCATTTCTGGGGCAAGATGGATGCCTTGCCGACCATACGAGGAGATCGTGCCACTGAGTGCGATCGATGCGATTGAGCATCTGATGCCGGCACGCGATCTCTCCTATCGCCTGGCCCACCGCGTCGCTGGCTTGGGAAGCCTGGGTCACGCACGCTACGTTGCAATCGCGGACTGGCGCGGAGGTCGAATCGCCCGCGAGGCCAAAGCACTGGTCTCGTCGCCTACTGATTGGGCCCAGGACCGGGAAGGGCCATCCGAAATTCTCTATCAGACCATGATCGCGCGTGCCGTCCGCTGTCCCGATCCTTTCGTGCAGTTGCGAGGACACTGGATTGTCCGCCGCCTCAGTCCGCATTGCTCACGCATCGAACTCGCCACACTCAAGGCGCACGGTGCTGAATTACGTCTGCTTCATGCTATGGGAAAGGAAACCAGTAATATTCACTTGGGAACCAGGGCCGCGCGCAAGCCCATTTTGGCACACCTGAAAAAGCAAAAAGAGAAATGGTTACACCGCGCCACGGAGGCTATGCTCACCATCGTTCGGGAGGACTGGAGAGCATGGAGAAAGCACGGATACGAATAGCCTGCGAGTTGACGGTCTACGCAACCTCGCTTTTGGTAGCCGCCGGAGTGACGCTTACCACCGGCCGCCGCAACGGCGCCAGGGCTATCCCGTTCTCATGATCGTAAACCAGCGTCCAGTGGAGGGCGCATTCATCGCAGAGCCAGAAGTGCTCCACGACTCGTTGCCGTTGACGGGCACGTACAAAGGGAGGCGCAGTCGACTCTCCCGGTTTGCTGAAGCGACCCGTTTCAACCAGAAAAAGCTTGCCCTCTCGAAGTTTGAGAAATGGTTTACCGCATTTCGAATTGGCACATTGGCTGAGCATACAGTTTCCGGTTTCCCAGTCTTGATTGGGATTAATCGATCAGCATTTCTCCTGCCAGAGCTCTGTTTGAGTAACCCCTCATATATTTCCCCGGATTGCCCTTCAATTCAAGTTCGCTTCTACCTGCCTTGCCGACAGTTCGGCAGCAATGCCGATATCAGGTCGATGTTCTCTTGCCTGTCCTCCATCGCGGCGGCTACCATCTCTACTTATGCCCACGGTGCTGGTATGTCCACCGGATTATTTCGATGTGGTCGATCAGAAAAATCCGTACATGATGAGAGAACACCCGGTGGATCATGCGAAGGCGCGCACGCAGTGGGACGATTTGTGTTGCGTTTTGCGACAGAACGGATGTGAGATCGAAACTGTCGAGCCCGTGGAAGGCCTCGAAGATATGGTATTCGCCGCAAATCAGATCTTCGTCGGCGAAAAATCCGGATACGGGAAATTTGCTGTTCCCAGCCGGATGGTGTACCCCTCACGACAGCGCGAAGTCCAATTTTTTTCCGACTGGTGCCGCGGCCGGGGCTTTCGCATCATCGATCTCGAATTCGGTGATGACTACCTCGAAGGCCACGGAGATCTCATCTGGCATCCGGACGGTTCCCGCATCTATGCTGGATATGGTTTTCGCAGTACAGTTGGCGGCATCGAGAAGTTCGCCGCGGCCATGTCTGAAATGTCGATTCCGGTCGTCCCCGTTCACCTGATCGATCGTTACTGCTATCACCTCGACACCTGCTTCTGTCCGCTGAACAATGACGCCGTCCTGATATTCGCCGGAGCGTTCGACGCCGAAGCGCTGGCCTCGGTTCACAAGCACTGGAAGCGGGTTCATCTCCTCGATGCTCAAGAAGCTCACCGTTTTATGGGCAATGGAATCGTGGTCAACGGCCGGTACATTACTCCCTACGTCACCCCTCAATTGGAGGCGATTCTTGCCCAGGAAGGTCTTACGCCTGCCGTCGTCGATACCTCCGAATTTGAGAAAGCAGGAGGGAGTTGCTTCTGCATGAAAACGTTCCTGCCGTGATGCATCGCTCCCTATGACTTCCTTGCGCGCTACTACGCCGCTGCATCAGGAATTGCAAAGCACACTTATACGCCGCGCCCGCTTGCCGGGACTAAGAGCCCTCGCCTGGTCCGGCAATTCTCTATATGCCTCCCGCGGCTACGAACTGATGCGGGCCAGCATCGAGGATCCTTCGCGAGGAATAGAGTGGCAGACCGTCGCCGTTTATAGGTCTTCCTGGAAACGCAGACTCTCCGTTTTGAATGCTCTCTCCGCTCGCCTGTTCCGCGATGGTTTTCATGCTTTGGCGGTGTTACCTGCAGGTGAATTGGTGGCGGCAGTGCCGGGGGCAATCATCTCTTGTCGTGGGGACAAATCAGAATTCCGCCAGACCCACGCCATTACCCGCGGCACCCGTCCCTTGCACATCACCGCGGTTCCCGGAGGCGCGGTGTTTTGGGGGGAATACTTTGACAACGCGTCGCGTGAAGAAGTGCACATCTATGCATCGAGCGATGCCGGCGCCACATGGAGCGTCGCCTACACATTCCCCAAAGGCGCTATCCGTCATGTTCACAACATCGTCCATGATCCTTGGCAAGACTGCCTGTGGGTGTTGACCGGCGACTACGGCGACGAATGCCGCATCTTGCGCGCCACCTGTGATTTCAGTCAGATGGAAACTATTCTTCAGGGCAAGCAGCAGGCACGCGCCGTCGCGGCCGTTCCCACCGAGGACGCTCTTTACTTTTCATCGGACACGCCACTGGAGCAGAACCACATCTACCGCTTGGATAGGCAGGGAAAGTTTATCGCAGCTCGCCCGGATCAGCAGTTCCTCGATCTATGGATGCAACGTCAGAGACCAGGTTTTCTTTTCCACCATGGTTGAGCCGAGCGAGGTGAACCGGGACCGCACGGTGAAGATTTATTCTGGCGATACGCGCCATGCCGGCCCCTGGCAGCCTGTTCTCAGTTGGAACAAAGATATGTGGCACATGGGACTATTTCAATATGGCAATGCGTTCTTCCCAGATGGAATCAACCCAACTCCGTATCTAGCAGTGACCACTGTCGCGGTCGAATCGGACAATATGGTCACGTCGCTCTACTCAGTCACCCCTTAAAAGAAAACTTGGGGACTGCCCTGCTTTGGGTTCGTCGAGCGCAACCGGTATACGTGATCGCTGGAACACGGCCGAAGAGATATCACGAAAATGTTGCCTCATAAGAGCGCTCTGCCTTGCCGTAATATGGGATTGCGGGATCGTCCAGGTCATCTTGCCCCGGCTCAATTATTACCGTCGCATCTTCAGCGCCTACTTGCTTGGGGGCAAGAGCCATCTCACGTTCTGGCATGACACTGCAGCTGAGAATCCGGGTGCTTCGGCGGCCGAGTTGGGAGAGTACTACATGCTCTTCGCCGAGAAAGCGGATTATTCCGGTCCTTACGATGCGCGTGGTATTCCGCAACTCGACTATCACGGCCGAATTGGCCCTGCAATACAACCCGATTGCTATCGCTCAATATGGCCTCGGCAACTACAATCTGCTCCGGCGCAATGGCCGACTCCGAGCGTCGCAAGAAGTTTTTCCGAATCGCCGATTGGCTGAGCGAGCACCTGGAGCCAAACTTGCACGGCCTTGCCGTATGGAACCACCATTTCGACTGGGAATATCGCGACACGCTCAAAGCCCCATGGTACTCAGGCTTGGCGCAAGGGCAGGGAATTTCCGTCCTGGTTCGCGCTTACCAGGAATCGCGGGAGTCGCGCTACCTCGATGCAGCCGTTCGTGCATTCGCTACCTTTCACAGCCCGATCGAAGAAGGCGGAGTGGCTTTCACCGATGAAGACGGCGATCTCTGGTTCGAGGAGTACATCGTCTCGCCGCCCACGCACATCCTGAATGGATTCATCTGGTCCCTGTGGGGTGTCTACGACTATTTTCTTGCGACAAAAGAAGCTTCGGCGCAGGACCTATTCTCGCGTGGTGTAAGCACACTGCTTCACAATCTCGACCGCTATGACCTCGGATTCTGGTCGCTCTACGAACAATCCGGCACACGCCTCCCCATGGTGGCGAGCCCCTTCTATCATCGACTGCACATCGTGCAATTGCGAGTGATGCATCGTCTGGCAGGCGAAGCGAAATTTGGCCAAGTCGCCGACCGCTGGGAGAGTTACGCCAACAGTCGTACCAAGCGTACCCGCGCCCTCTGCTATAAAAGCGCCTTCAAACTCTGTTACTACTAGAATCGCGTGAAGATTCTCTACGTCTCTCAATATTTCCCGCCCGAGATGGGCGCGCCCGCCGCGCGCGCCGCGGAACTCGGTTATCACTGGGCGCAGGCGGGACACGAGGTCTCGGTGCTCACGGGATTTCCCAACCACCCGACCGGGATCGTTCCGCCCGAGTGGCGTCCGCGTTTGCGCAGGCTGACCTATCACGAAAAAGCGGGCCAGGTCGATGTGTTCCGCACGTGGCTCTGGCCACTACCCAATCGCAAGGCCCACGAGCGTATGCGGAATTACGCTTCCTTCTGCGTTTCAGCTGGCCTGCGCGGCTTGGCCCTTGGTCGTCCCGACGTAATTATCGGATCCTCGCCCCAACTTCTTGGTTGCTCTTGCGGCGTGGTGGCTTTCGTTCGTCCGGCAAGTGCCCTTCGTTTTCGAGGTGCGCGACCTTTGGCCGGAGTCGCTAACGGCGGTGGGAATCGGCGACGAAACTTCGCTGCTTCACGTGTCTCTGGCGGCAGTGGCCAGGTTTCTTTACGAACGATGCGACCGTATCGTGGTGGTCACCCCCGCTTTCAAAGAGCACTTGATGCGGCGCTGGAGCATTCCCGCCGAGAAGATTGACGTGGTCGAGAACGGAGTGGAAACGGACCTTTTTTCGCCCGCCCCACCCTGCGTTACCGAGCCGTTACGACAGAAACTCGGCGTCGAGTCCCGATTCTTGGTGTGCTACGCCGGGACGATGGGTATGGCTCACGGACTGGAAACCCTACTCGAGGCCGCGACCCGGCTGCAGTCTCAAAATCCAAGCGTTATGTTCCTTCTGGTTGGAGAAGGCGCGGAAAAAGCACGCATCAAGGATCTTGCGCAATCCCGCGGCTTGGCGAACGTTCGCTTCCTCGATCAGCAGCCGCGCGAAAAGATTCCTGATTTCATCGCGGCCTCGGATGCATGTCTCGTCTTGTTGAAGAAGACCGACGTATTCAAGACTGTGATTCCGACGAAGATGCTCGAATTCATGTCGTGCGCCCGGCCAGTGATTCTCGGAGTCGAGGGCCAAGCCCAGCAGATTGTCGAAGAGTCCGGCGCCGGTTTGGCGATTGAACCAGAAAATGCCGAGGCTTTGGTCGCTGCGATCGAGCATCTCGCTGCTGATCGTGAACTTGGACGCAAGCTGGGAGAGAAGGGCAGGGAATACATTATGCGGAACTTTTCCCGCCGCAGCACGGCAGAAAAATATATCCAAATTCTGCGGACGATGGTCGTTGCCCAACCGCAGGCTACGGATGAACCGTATAAATCGTGACCGCAGTGGCCGCCGAGAACGCTGCTTCGAAGGTTCTGCCCGCCAACACGCGGCCTCCACTGACCGGGACAAACAGAATGTCATCCGCCTGCAGGCTGACGTCGGGAGCTTTTGCCTCAAGCATCTTCTTAATCTCAACTTTTGTTTCGATCATTCCGGCGGGTCCTTTACGGATGATTCGGGCCCCGCTTAATTTTGCAGTGTTCTTCGTTCCCCCGGCCAGGGCAAGAGCCTGAAGAACCGTTAGATGACCGTTGTCCACCAGAAGTCCGCTCGGACGTCCCACATCGCCCACCACGTAGATGATCGGCGCCCGCGGTATCGTTATTGTGTCGCCGGGTTCAATGTCCACATTTCCTGACAGGTCATCCGCCAAGTCTCGCGGAAGATTGATACGAATGGGATCCGCTTTATTGCGCCGGAGGATAGCGATCTTCCGCGAGGCCGCCGGACTGAAGCCTCCAGCCTGAGAGATCACTTCGTAGAGTTTGTGATCTCCAATGTTGGGATAAATTCCCGGCTTCCCGACTTCTCCAAGAATCGTTACGCCCTGCGAGGTAGCGTCGTCCACAAAGATGGTCACGTGCGGATTCCGGACAAATCCGCCGTCCGACAGTCGTTTTTCAATCAGGGTCTGAGCTTCTTCTTGCGTTAGACCGTCGACGTGCACGTAGTCGATCAGTGGCAGGTAAATGTCACCCGCATTGCTGATGCGAACCTTGCTGGCCAGTTCAGGAACGTTATAGACACTTACCTCAATCAGATCTCCCGGCCCAAGTTTTACGGCGATCGGTTGGTCTGAAGCATTCTTCGCGGGGTCATCCGCAGGCTTCGCCGGAAGCGCCGCCGAAACTCCGGCATCAACTCCTGCTTGCGGTTGCGTTTGAGTTGCCTCCGGCGGCGCATTTTCAACTGGCTGATTCGCCGGTTGTTGCGCGCTGCCCAGGCCGATGAGAAGGAATATCCCTGTGACCAAAAGGAGAGATGCGCGCCCGCCGTGAGTGACAGTCAAGGTCCCCGACTCCATTCATCATCCTGCGTATTCAGTTGAAAATTTAAACAAAAGTCTAGCACAACGGTCATCGCCGGCTGACGTGGAATCTCTGTCGTTAGCCCGTGTTTTTCCACAGCTTTTTCTTTGGCGAAGATTGAAGCGCTGCGGTCTACCTGCTACAGTTCAGGCCAATCTCAAACACAACAGGAATCTGTTCACGCACTACCGAACATCGGTTGTTGCTGCAATACTTTTTGAGCAACAAGGAGCTGGCGTGCGATTCAGGCACGTCTCGTTTGGCAAGGGTGGAATAGTTTGACTGGCATCTTCCTCGGGATATTTCTGTTCGCGCTTCTTTCAGCCTTTGCGCTGACACGGTTTGTCCGCGATTTCGCAACCTCTCAGGGCTGGGTTGCGGTCCCCTCGCAAGAACGTCATCTGCATTCGAGTCCTCTGCCGCGTTTGGGCGGTGTAGCCATCTTCGTCAGCTTCGCGGGTTGCATGGGCCTGGCAGCTCTGTGGGTACTTCGGCATCCCAATCTGCGCTCGACCTCTTTTCTGAGGACGATGGTTACCATTCTTGTCCCCGCGGCGCTAGTCTTCTCGCTGGGAGTGTACGACGACCTTCGCGGAGTCGGTCCATATTTCAAATTCACCGTGCAGGGCATTGCGGCCACCATGCTCTATGCGGGCGGTGTGCGCATCATAAATATCCCGGTAGTTTTCGGCGATCGTGTTCTACCGTGGTACGTCGGGCTTTTGTTTACCGTCGCATGGGTATTGGCCATTACGAACGCCTTCAACCTCATTGATGGCCTCGACGGATTGGCCGCCGGATCAGCCTTGTTCTCGACCATGGTGGTCTTTGTGGTGGCTTTGTTTAACGGGCCGCCTTTGGTGGAAATCATGGCCATCGCGCTCGCGGGCGCGATTCTCGGATTTCTGCGTTTTAACTTCAATCCAGCCACAATTTTCTTAGGCGACTCTGGCAGCCTGTTCATCGGGTTTCTGCTCAGCGCTCTGGCCTTGCATGGTGCCCAGAAGGCGCCCACGATTGTGGCTGTTGCCATACCGATCGTCTCCTTCGGCCTTCCGATTCTTGAAACTGTCCTGTCCGTGATTCGGCGTCTTATTAGCGGGCGTCCAGTCTTCACCGCGGATCGCGAGCACATCCATCACAAGCTTCTGCAGCATGGTTTGACCCACCGCCAAGTCGTGATTCTTCTCTACGGGGTCTCAGCTATTTTCGCCATGCTGAGTCTGTTCCTCTTGTGGCCTACCGGAAGTTCCCTCGGCTTGGTCTTGGCTGTGTTGGGGATCGGCATTTGGATCGGTGTGCAGCACCTGGGCTACCTGGAGTTCGGAGAGTTAGCCCGGGTGGCGCACCGCACGTTGGATCAGCCGCAGATTTTCGTGAACAATCTGGCGATTCGTCGCGCTACCGAGGAACTAAAAGTGGCTCGCGACTACGATCAGATTTGTCAGATCCTTTTGGCCGCTTTTGGCGCGAATGACTTCGACGGTTTCGAACTCAAGTTGGATCCGCATCCCGGAGAATTCCTGCCGTTCGATAGTTCTGATCGAAAGCGTAATGAAAATGCATTCCGGTGGAACAAGCCTGGGTTCGCCAAGAATCCGGAGCATTCGGCGGTATGGACGATCGCTCTAATCTTATGGAGTTCCGGCAACCGGCAATGCGGAACCCTGAATATCTACCGCGCATACTCTCGTCGAGATCTGCAGCTTGACGTCAATCTTTTGACCTCTGCATTTCCTAATGCATTGGCCGATGCTCTGGATCGCACCCGTACACATCCGGCTCAGGTAATCCCTATCCCGGAGCAGGATACTTCTTTGGTCGCCGCCCAAGCCGGCTAATTCTGCGGATTTTGCACATTCCTCGCGTCACCATGAGATTTAAACCCTCTTTTCCACATGATGAACCAGTACCGTTACTTTGTTTGCTTTCTCTCACTGTTTACCTTCAAGTGCACCGTGACGGAAGTGAGGAATCATCATCATGTTTCGCAAGACTGTTTATGGCTCTACATTTCGGGACGTCAATTTTGTCCCTTTGCAGTCGGCCACTTTCTGCGTTCAATGTGAGTTGATCAGCAACAACAACAAGCCCTATTGCCTCGCCTGCGGAAGCCACGCGTTGGTGGGATTGTCGCGAGTGTTAGGGGGATCACTTGGTAGCCAGAAAAACGCCCACCTGATCATCGACGCCGAGCTTGACAGTCTCGTGCGCGGGTTGCTGCGCACCGTGCCGGATTCTGAGGTTTTGAGCATGGCTGACCACTCTCGCATGCCGTCGCTGGCTCAACGCAGCCAGTTGCGCGTTGCCAATGCCGCGCATCCAGTTTCCGGATTCAGACCCGTGTCGCCGATGGAAGAGTTCGAAATTCATCCGGCTGAACTCGATCTGGAGCCAGCCATCAGTGCGATCACCGAGCGTGCTCAGCAGTTGACCGGAGCGACCGGTGCTGCGATTGCGCTTCGCGCCGGAGAAGAAATTGTCTGTCGGGCTCGCGCCGGACGTACCGCTCCCGATCTTGGGGTTCGCCTGCAGACCGATGCTGGCATCTCGGCCGAAGCCGTGCGCTCCGGCGAGATCATGCTGTGTCACGATGCGGAGCGTAACCCGCGTGTCGACCTTGCCAGCTGCCGTCGCCTGGGCGTTCGCTCGATTCTTGTATCTCCGCTGCGTCATTACCGCCGTACACTCGGAGTCTTCGAAGTTTTATCTTCGTCACCGGGCGCGTTCGACGAGGGTGACGTTGCCACTATGCAATTGCTCTCCGGCATGATGGTAGCCGCCATCTCCCGTATCTCCAGCTTGCATCGGGCCCAGGTCCTGCAGCGCGCCGGCTAAGCGCAACCGGTCGCAATCGGCTGTTCTCGAGGAATATTCCGTTTTCCTTCATTTCGATTTGTTCTTGCAGACTTTCCTGCAATCCCGCGCTAATATGTAGCGATCAAAGCTTCGGGCCCGCCCATGGTTGCCATCAATTCGACGTTACCTCCCCAAGTCCCCAATCGCCGCCGGCGCGTGCGACACAAGATTCAGACGCCTGCCTATGCCAGCTTCACTGCGGAGTCCAAGGGCGCAATGCTCGATCTCCACGAGATCGTCGACATCAGCGAAGAAGGTCTGGCCATCGAATGCCACACTCCGCTGGAGCTCAAAAAACAGGTAAATCTGTGTCTGGATCTTGCGGATTGTTCAGAGAATATCTTCACCGCGGGGCAAGTGATATGGTCCGGTTCATCCGGCCGGGCCGGACTTCGTTTTTCTGAGCTTCCCCCAGAATCTTTAGTGCGACTACGGGAATGGCTTTTCGTCAACGTGATGGCTGGAGTGGCCAACGGCGAGGCGGAGATCGCCGCTTTCACCGGGGCGCGGGATGCCGCTCCTCCTCTGCCTGGTTATACCGACATCCTGGCTGCGGTCACTGCTGTGCGGCGGCAAGTCGAAGCGCTGGGTGGCGATGTCGAAGCCGCACTGCGATTAATTGCGGAACGAGCTCAATCCTTGCTTCGGGCTTCCGGTGTTGCCATCGCACTCGCCGACCAGGACCCGGATGTCATGGCCTGTCGCGCGAGTTCCGGTAGCGATGCTCCCCCCATTGGCGCGAGGCTCCAGGTGGGAAGTGGTTTTTCCGGCCAGTGCGTGAAGAGCGGCAAGATCCTCCGCTGCGACGATACCGAACTGGACACCCGTGTGGATCGCGAGAGTTGCCGCGCCTTGGGGATACGCTCCATCCTGGCGGCGCCCGTGCGCGATGGTTACAGGTCCACTGGTCTGATTGAAGCGTTTGCCGCCGGTCCGGAAGCCTTTTCAGACGCCGACGGAACGGTCCTTCAGCGTCTCGCAGAGATTGTTCTCAAAGTGATGAAGCGGCCGGTTCGAGTCGAGAATTCTTCCTCGGGCGCCGATTCGACGGTGAATTCTTCGAGTGCGGCTGACTCTGTCGCGGCCGAAGATAGCAAAGAGACGAAACCGGAATCGAAGGGCTCGTCGGGCATCAACTTGCCGCGGTCGCTTCTGATCATTCTGGTATGTGCCGCGGCCGCGATCATGTTTTCCCTCGGATGGGGGCTCGCCCCCTGGATCCAAAGTAAGGTTCACTCCCGGGAGCATGGGCAGCTTCCCACCGTGCTGGCCTCCACGCAGTCTCCGAAATCAGAAACCAATCCGGCCATTGAAACCGCAACCCTTGAGCAACTCCGCCAACTCGCGGAGAAGGGCGATGCCGTAGCTCAAAATGCCTTAGGCCTCCGGTATGCGACCGGCGATGGCGTGAAATTGAATGAGGCGGAAGCGGTTCTGTGGTTCACCAAGTCTGCTGAGCGGGGGTACGTTCCTGCTCAGTCCAAGCTGGGATCCATTTATTACAGTGGACGAGGTGTACCATCCGACCCCAATCGCGCATATTTCTGGATGGTTCTTGCCCGCCTGAGTGGCGATGAGGCCAGCAAAACGCTGTCGCCGATGGTCAGGGCGCGTCTTACCCGCGCCCAGGTTACGTCCATCGAGTTCGATGCCGACCGCTGGCTGCAGCAGCACCGCTCGAATGCCAAGCCTGGTGCTGGCCAATTGAAAGCTAAAAACTAGCGCGCTGTCGCAACGACGGCATAAGTGCGAGGAAGGTAGGGGCGGACGCCTCTCGTCACCTGACCGGGCGCAGCAAGGCCGTAAACTAGCGCGGAGTTTGGGCCGCGAAACCGCTAGAATAGAGCCAAGAGGTATTTGTGCCTACCCTGCGTGAGATCCTCGATCTGAGAGTTCGCGAGGCGGATCCCTCACTTTACGAAAGGCTCGGCAACAACCGCGTCCGCTGTTTCTCCTGTGGCCACTGCTGTCCCATTCCTGAAGGTCAGCCTGGAGTGTGCAAGGTCCGATTCAATCGTGGCGGCACCCTTTATGTCCCCTGGGGATATACCGCGGGAATGCAGTGCGATCCGATCGAGAAGAAACCGTTCTTTCATGCTTACCCCGGCGCACTGGCCTACAGTTTCGGTATGCTGGGCTGCGACCTGCACTGTGCCTACTGTCAGAATTGGGTGACGTCGCAGGCCCTTCGCGATCCGAACGCGGTGTCACCTCCAGTTGAGGTTTCCCCCGAAACGCTGGTTCAGGAGGCGCTTGATCAGGGGGCCAAAGTTCTGGTCAGCACTTATAACGAACCCCTGATCACCAGCGAATGGGCAGTGGCGGTATTCAAGGAGGCCAAAGCCGCAGGACTTCTTACCGGATTCGTTTCCAACGGAAACGGTACCCCGCAAGTGCTTGAATACTTGCGCCCGTGGTTGGATCTCTACAAGGTGGATCTAAAGAGCTTCGACGATCGCCATTATCACGAACTCGGTGGCCGAATCGGACCTATCCTCGACAGTATCCGCCGCATTTATGCGATGGGATTGTGGCTTGAGATCGTTACGCTTCTCATCCCTGGTTTCAACGATTCAGATGACGAACTGTGCCGGCTCACAGAGTTCGTGGCCAGCGTTTCGCCCGACATCCCGTGGCACGTCACAGCCTTCCATGGAGATTACAAAATGCAGGGAGACGGCCAGCGCAACACTACGACCGAGGACCTGCTACGCGCAGCCGAGATTGGTAAACGAGCGGGACTTCGTTACATCTATGCGGGCAACCTGCCGGGCATGGTCGGAGAATGGGAAGATACCCGCTGCCCGCAATGCCGTGCAAGGTTGATTCGCCGCTATGGGTATCTCATCGAAGAATATCGCCTGACTCCCGAAGGCCGCTGCCCCAGTTGTGCCTGTCATATCCCCGGCCGATGGGCGTCTGAATTCGACGGCCAGATCGCCTCTCGTCCTTTCCTGCCGCACAAACGCTCCCGTTTGTTTACAATCACAAGTCGCTGAGAAACAAGATCACGGAGCGACAGCCGCTTCGGCTGTCCGCCGGTGGCGAATCCGACCGAAGCTATTCCAATGCAGAATAGACCGATCCTGCCGTTGCTAGCTCTGCTGTTGCTCACGTCGTGTTCCCCGCGCGATTTCCTCACCCGCCGTCTCGCCGCCGACCTTATCTCGGCCTCCGGTCAGTTCAAGACAACACAGGAATTCGTGCTCCAGATCGGAATCGTCTCCAGCAAGAATTATCCCTCGCCTGAATACCTCGTGCTGCAACATCACGGATGGATTTTAGCGAAGCAGACCGCTTGCTCTCCGGGCCTTGTGCCGCCGCCCTGCTGGGATGTTCTCCTGACTCCTTACGGAGTCGAAGCAGTGCGATCGGTGCTACCCGAGCAACAGACTGGGAGGTCTTCGCTCACGATTCCGGTGGCACGCAGGGAACTGGTGGCGGTAACCGGTATTAACGCACAAGACCATTCCGCGGACGTGGAATTCAGTTGGAAGTGGGCTCCCCTAAATGAATTTGGCGATGCGCTCTATTCGCGTGACCTGACCTACAAGTCCACGGCAGGATTTCGCAAGTATGACGACGGCTGGCGGATCGTCCAGAGTGCCGTGCATCCCGGGCAGACCATCGATGATGCCTTGAAGAATGCCGAGCCTACCCCGTGAATATCGGTCCGGCGAATTGGACTTTCTTATTCCATGAATGGCTGAGTCCGCGCCGGATTCGGGCACAGGCCATAGTCTTGGCACTCTGTCTGTGGGGAGTCTGTGCGGTCGACTTCGCCACCCCCGGACTGTTCGACAGGAATGGGAATATCAAATTCCAGGATTTCCTCCCGTTCTACATTTCGGCTCGACTGATCGCGCAACACCGTTCCGCTGAACTCTACGATGAAACAATCCAGCATCAAGAGTTGCAGAGGATCGTCGGTCAGCCGACGCAAGTGCGTTTGTCCAGCCTCTACGGCCCGCAAGTCGGTCTATTCTTTGTTCCGCTGGTACGGTGGGCGTTTCTCATCGCGGGATGCGTCTGGGCCATTCTCGGTGCGTTGATCTATCTCGCGTGTGTCTACCTCGCCTGGAGGTGCTGTCCCAGTCTGCGCCCGTTCCCCGGATTCGTTTTGATCGCGGCGGTGGCGTTTCCGCCGTTATTTCATTGTTTCGTGCGCGGACAGATTTCCCCTTTGCCGCTGGCTTGTTTCACGGCGGCACTACTGGCGCTGCATACCGAACATGATTGGCTCGGCGGGATTGCCCTCGGTTTTCTGATTCTCAAACCGCAGTTTCTGGTCGCGATCCCACTGATCCTCTTGTTTGCGGGTGCCTGGAAAAGTTTTGGCGGATTGTTTTTCTCGGCCGCCGCGCAAATGCTCTTCGCCCGCGTTTGCTTCGGCTCCGGCGTAATGCGCGCCTATCTTGATTTATTTCGACATCCTTCGCCCTGGATCAATGTCGCCGAACTCGGCCTGGCCCCAATTCAGATGCACTCCCTGCGCTCGTTCTGGTCGCTCTTGATCCCGTTGCCCTCAGGCGCCCTCGTCCTCTATCTCTTGAGCAGCGTGGTCGTGATTGCCGGCGCAGGCGCTATCTGGAAATCATCATTGCCTCTTGCTTTACGTTTCTCTGCCCTGACTTTCGCTGCGGTTCTGGTCAGTCCCCATCTCTTTATCTACGATCTTCTTGTCCTGGCACCCTCACTGCTTTTAGTTGTGGATTGGTCATTGAGAAATACGGAACACACCTTGTCTCCATTGCTTCAGGTGCTCGCCTATCTCGCCTTTGTATTGCCCTTGTTGGGACCGCTGGCGCGGTGGACGCACCTTCAGTTATCGGTCGTGGCCTTCGCAACATTATTGTGGGCCTTGTTTCGTTTCAGAAAGCAGAGCTACCGACTTGCCTCGGCCGAATCTGGCGTTGTATAAACCTTGTTCCCACCGAGAAACCTTATGCCCATCCGAAACCTTGCAATTGTGGTCTTGCTGGCAGCCAGTTCTGTCTCATCTCTCACTGCCCAAAACAAACCTAAGCTAACGCTTGACGACTTTTTTAACTCCGTGAGCTTCGGGAGAATTGTGATGTCGCCCGACGGCAGTTCTGTCGTGATCGCTACCGAGCGTGCCGACTGGGATCAGCAGATCTTCCGCAGCGACCTGTGGCTCTATCGCGAGGATGGGAAGGCCGGCACGCTCATCCAATTGACCCAGTCCGGGCATGATTCCGAGCCGAAATGGTCGCCGGATGGAAAATGGATTGCGTTCCTGTCGGAGCGCAAAACTTCAGCACAGAAGGGCGACGATTCGGATTCAGGATCCAAAGACGATGAAGTCACGCAGATATTTGTCATCTCGCCTCATGGCGGCGAAGCCATTCAGCTCACGCAAGGCGAGGAAGAAGTCCACAGCTTTTCCTGGTCAGCCGACTCGCAAACCATTTACTTCTCCACCCGGCAGCCGTGGACTAAAACGCAGAAAGACGATTACAAAAAGAGCTGGAAAGATGTTGTCCAGTACCGCACGTCCGAGCGCGGAGACACACTCTTCGCCCTCGACGTCGCCGCTGCTTTGGGTCGTAACGTGGCTGCAGCAGCAAAGGTAGAAAAGAAGGAGGGCGAGCCAGAAAAAGAGCCAGACCTCACTCCGGGGACCAGGATTATTACAACCTCACCGCTGCGGATCGACCATCTGGTTACCTCGCCCGACGGCGCTAAACTTGCCTTCGTCAGCAACGCCATTAACCAGCGCCAGGAAAAATACGAAGACGTAGAAATCTACATCGTTGATGTGAATGTGGCGCGGGCGCCCTCGCCCGCGACTGCCGACAATCCCCGTCGCCTCACCAGGAACGCAGGCGTAGAAACCCAGCCCCACTGGGCCAACGACAGCCGCCACATATTCTTCACCATCGAAGAGGGCGACGTCTCCGGCCCCTATCGCGATCTCCAGCCGCATCTCTATTGGATCGATGTTGAATCCGGCAAAATTGAGCAGTGGGGCAAGGACTTCATCGGCCCCGTCGGAAATTACGCGGTCGGCGATAACGTTCTGGCGTCTGGGCGGATCGGTACCGAAGTGCAGATGTACTCCACCGTTAAGCCCACCGACTCTCTGCAAAAACGAAGTGGTTGGCAAGGTACATACGAGGACATCACGGTGGCGAAGCACTCACCGCGCGTTGCATTCGTCTACTCGTCTCTGGGCAAGCCGGCTGAAGTCTATTTGGCGGAGAGTGCGGACAAGCTCGATCAGGCTCGCATGATCACAGATTTCAACAAGGTCCTGGCCGAGAAAGATCTTCCGCAAGGCAAACCCTACCAGTGGAAGGCCGACGACGGCACCACGGTCGAGGGTATGTTGATCTATCCTCCGGGAAAGTTTGAAGGTAAGCACCTACCGATGTTGACTTTCATTCACGGCGGCCCCGCCGATGCCGACGGTAATCATTTCGAGGCCGACTGGTACCAGTGGGCAGGGCTTGCCGCAACGAACGGATGGCTGGTGTTTGAGCCCAACTACCGCGGTTCCACCGGATACGGCGACAAGTTCCTTATGCAGATTGTTCCCGTAATCGTCTCGCGTCCCGGGAAAGACATTCTCGAAGGCGTTGACGCTCTGGTGAAAGATGGCATCGCCGATCCCGACCGCCTCACCATCGGCGGCTACAGCTACGGCGGGTACATGACTAACTGGCTCATCACCCAAACCACGCGCTTCAAGGCCGCGGTGACTGGGGCCGGCGCTGTCGAGCACATTGGAAATTGGGGCAACGATGACACTACCTACGACGACGCTTATTTTCTCGGCGGCCGTCCGTGGGAAGCCCCGCAGCGCTATCACGATGAAGCTGCCATCTTTCAGATTGACAAAGTCAAAACACCCACGCACATGGTTGCCGGCGGATCCGATATCCGCGTCGCCGTGCTTGAGGATTATCTGTTGGAACACGCGCTGTATTCGCTGGGCATTCCAAACAAGCTGCTGATTTTTCCCGGCGAAGGCCACGGATTGGGTAAGAATCCGTGGCACGGCAAAATCAAGGTGCGAGAAGAACTGAAGTGGCTGGAAAAATACGGCGGAGTTCCAGCAGCGAACTGATCGCCCTCCACAAATTGCCGTCAAACTTGTCATCCTGAGGGCCGCGTCGTTTGCGGGCCGAAGGATCTCTGCAATCGCCAGTCGCCTTTGCGCCGCCGGCAAACTGCATAGGTTCTTCGCTTTGCTCAGAATGACAAGCTCAGGAAAGATTGACGCCTCAATGGGATGACAAAGCCTCAGTGACTAGTCTGCATTGTGTACAGCGTCTCTGGGTACGCCCATTCGCGCCTGCAGGTTCTTGCGATACCTGCGGCTCAATCGGATTCTTGCCCCGTTGTCCAGCAATACGTCGTACTCGCCGTCCTCGCTGAGTTTTAGACCTCGCACGCGCTCCAGGTTGACGATGCTCGAGCGGTGCACTCGGCAAAAAATGGTTGGATCCAAATCTTGTTCCAGTTCCGCCATGCTTCGGCGCAGCAGATGGCTCTTCGATCCCACATGCAGGCACGCATAATAATCAGCCGCTTCGATCCAATCGATCTCTGAAACCTTCACGAAGCTCACCTGCCCGGCGCTCTTAATGGCCAGACGCTCCAGTTTTCGCGGGTGATTTTGGCCTCGGCCCGCACCGATCCTCTGCTGGGCGCGACTCACGGCCAGTTCGAAGCGGGAGTCATCAAAGGGCTTCAGCAGGTAATCGAGGGCGCCAGCCTCGAAAGCCCGCAGCGCATACTGATCATAGGCCGTCACGAAAATGACAGCCGGTGGCAGGTCCCCTCCCAACAATTCCAGCACATCGAAGCCATCGCACTCGGGCATCTGAACGTCCAGGAACACAAGGTCTGGCTTCGCACTTCGGATCTCACTTAGTGCCTCCATCCCGGAGCCGCATTCGCCGACGATCTCAATTTCTGGGTGTCGTCGTGCCAGTACGGAAAGATTGCTACGGGCCAACGGTTCGTCGTCAACAATCAAGGCGCGAATTTTGGTTGAGCCTATCTCGGGGACCACACGTTTATGCCTCCCGCGGATTTGCCGGAGCGACGAAGGGAAGGGAGATTGAGGTCTCGACGCCGCCAGTGTCCCGGTTCCGCATACTCAATGCGAAGCTTTCTCCGTAAAGGCTACGCAAGCGGGTTTGCACGTTCGAGATCCCGATGCCCGACGGGCCCTTTTCCCAGTCCACAGGCAAACTCGGGCCATCGTTGCCGATGCGCAATGTAAGGGTTCCGTTGGATCGAGAAGCGGCGATGCGAATTGCTCCTCCCTGCACGCGTTTGGCGATGCCGTGCTTGATCGCGTTTTCCACCATCGGCTGCAAGATCAGGCTGGGTACCTGGGCGGGAAGCAACTCGGCGGGAACGTCCATGCTGAACTGTAACCTCTCGGCGAAGCGCACCTTCTGGATATCAAGGTACTTCTGCGTGAATTCCAGTTCTTCTTCGAGCGGCACCTGTTGCCGGTCCGAATCTTCCACGACTCGTCGCAGGAAGTCGCTGAGCCCGGCGATCATGCTGACCGCAGCATCATTTCTTTGTTCGCGCACCAGTCCCGCGATGGCGTTGAGGGTGTTGAACAGAAAATGGGGCTCGATCTGCCGGCGCAGGGCATTCAGTTGTGCATGCGAGAGTTGTTCATTCAGTCGCGCGGTTTCGACCTGCTGCAGCGCCAACCGCTTCTGCGAGTCGAGCACGTGCCCAACGACCAGAATAAAGCTGTAAAGAATCAAGTCTGAGAGCAGCCCGTTGTAGAACTTTTGCAGCCAGAGCTGCAGAAATGGATCCGGCCCAGGTGTCTGAGCCCACGGATTCAGCAAGACGTCCCACAGCGCAACCCATGCGGAAAAGGCCAAACCGATTCCCGCGCAGGCCACGACGTGCGATGCCCAGGTAGAGGAATGTCTCCACTGCCCTATAGGAAACTTTCGTCCGAGGCGGAACACCAGCGGCGTTCCTAGTGCCCATGGCAGCCATGCGATCACCTGCGCGACAAACAAGCGGGTCCAGGCGTGGTGCATGCCTTCGGCGCGCATGACAAAAACATTTTGGGTCGCATCGAACAGGCCGATTCCGAACCACACGGCGCCAATCCAGTACCAGCGCGGCGATTCGAAATTTGCGCGTGTCCCGTTCATATGCGGAATCGTACCCTACCACCCACGGTTCGAGCCAACAATGCAGCCAATGGTCCCATCTTTGCAGCGGACGGTATGGCCCTGCGGCGGCTATGCAGCGCATACTGCCGCATGCTCAGCAAAACTCTAACTGTTTTAGTCGCCGCCGTCATTTTGTCGGTCTCGGCCGCCCTTAGGTCCGCGCCGCCATCCTCCACGGGTCCGGAGTACACCAGCGACGATCAACTGAAGCTCCCCGAGAACTATCGCCAGTGGGTCTACCTGACGACGGGCTTCGATATGAGTTATAGCGCTTCGGCAACGCAGATGGACCACCACATGTTTGACAATGTCTTCGTCAACCCCGAGGCTTACCAGGCATTTGTCCAAACCGGAACCTGGCCCGACAAGACGATGCTGGTGCTCGAAGTGCGCAAGGCTGAAGGCAAGGGATCGATCAACCAGAGGGGTAATTTTCAGGGCACCGAAGTCATGGGGCTCGAAGTGCATGTGAAAGATGAAGCGCGTTTTTCGGGCAAGTGGGCGTTCTTCGGATTCGATGAAGCCAAGACCGCGAAGATGACCCCAACGTCCATGCCGTGCTACAGCTGTCACGCCGAGCATGCCGCCGTCGATACCACATTCGTCCAGTTCTACCCCACGCTGCTGCCGATTGCCAAGAGCAAGGGCACGCTGAGCGCGTCGTACCAAAAAGAAAGCGCAGCGCCGGCCCAGAAATAGAGCAAAGTCGAACTCGGCAGCTGTGACGAACTGAATCGCTGCGAAATGCGCGCTTCCATTTTTTTTGGATCGAATTGCTCAAAATATTCATTCCAAAAGACTTGAGGACTTCCGAGGGGTCGTCGTGGCCGCAAAATCTTGATTCAAAAAGGGTTACGGGCAAAATATTAAAACATAAGGACTTAGCTTCGGTTTTCGGTGCACGTGTCACAAGTACGGAGAGAAGAAGCGACGATGAAAATCGCTTTGAAGATATTCCCCGCACAGTTCGAGACTGCCTATGGGCTCGGGGTTGAGTAAAGGTCGTTCGTCACAATGATTGGATTTCTTTTTGTGGAAAACGGCGAGGTGTACGACCGCCGAGTGCAAACTTGAGACACATTCCTGGTTTCGCGGTGCCAGGTCATCAGTATTGTTGGGATGGGCTCGTGGCTTGGGGACTCGGGACTACTTCGATGCGCTGGCCATCTTCAGGCCGTGTGAATTGGCTGCGTAGCGGGCGATGCCTTGTAGAGCGCTTCGGCGATTTGTTCGCGATAGCCTTCGCTGCGCAGTTTCTGTTCGTCGGTAGGACTGCTGACGAACGAAACTTCGGCCAGAATTCCGGGCATGGCGCTCTCGGTGAGGACCACAAATCCAGCTTCCCGGATTCCGCGATCGCGCAGGCCAGGATTTTGTACCGACAACGTTCCGTAAAGCGAGCGCTGTACGCTGGCTGCGAGGCGGCGCGATTGCTCAATGCGGTCATGCAAATCCGCCGCGGTGAGGGTCGGTCCATTATTTTTCGCGGAGTCGACCCCGGCGTGAATGGCAACGTCCTTCGGCCCAGATCCCGGCGCGGAAAAGAAGTTGGTGTAGTAGGTCTCCACTCCGCGCGCAGAAGGCAGGTCGCTGTAGTTGGCATGCACGGAAACGAACAAGTCCGCCTGCGATTGATTGGCGATTTGGGCGCGGTCATCGAGCGGAATGTAATTGTCGTCCTGGCGGGTATAAATCACGTCCGCTCCGAGTCGCGACTCGAGGAGCTTACCCAGGCGCTGGGCGATCTCAAGCACCAGATCTTTTTCCAGCAATCCGCGGCGGCCAACGGTTCCAAGGTCCCAGCCGCCGTGGCCGGCGTCGACAACGATGCGCATCTTGGCCACGCGGGCGCGCAGTTGCAGATCTTCTTTGGTGGGAGGCGGAATCACGATAGCGAGTTTGCTCGCCTCCGAGCGAGGTGAATTCGGGAACAGGTTGATCGCACCCTTCGGGGCTGCGCCAGCCTTACTGATCTCGATCACCAGGCGGTAAGGATCGCGCTCCAGGCTGACCTGTGGCCGTGACAATGCCGCCCCGGTTCTAGCCTCCAGCACAATGCGGGTGATCCCAGGCGTGGGCTGCGCGATGCGGATACGGCTGAGCAGGGCATCGCCGTCAAAGGACTTTCCTTCCAGTTCGGGAGAGAGTTGGGTATCCCGAAGATCAAAGTAAAAGCGGTCGGGATTGGGCAGATGTCCGGGCTCGTATTGCACCTGATCTTCCAGGTCGAGAACCACCGTGCTGGTATCGGCAGATGACCAGTGCCGAACTCCGGTGACATGCGGAAACTTAGACAACCCCTGTGGCGCGGAGCCATTTGCGGGCGCGCTGCCATCTGAAGAGGCATTCGGACCGCTTCCAGACGGAGTGACGGAACTTGCATTGCCCGAAACCGAGGAAGGGTGCGCGGTCGGAACAACAGAACTTTGCTGCGGAGTCTGCTGGTTCTGAACCATGGCGCCGCCGATCTGCGCTGTCTTGATCTTCCACCAGACACCTGCGCCGAAGGCGGCGAGGACCACGATGCAGATGAGCGCGATCAGCTTCCAGGGGCGCTGTGGCCTGCGGGTTCTTCCACTTCATACGAAGGGAGCGTAGGCTCCACCGCTTCGGCGACCACGGATTCGGACTCAGCGGTGGCAGGTGGCGCTTCAACCGGCTTGACGTCCATCTGTAGCGGGATGGGCTGCCGGAGTTGTTGTTGCTGGACTTGTCGTTGCTGCGCCTGTCGTCGCTTCTGAAGGCGCCGCCGATGCTAGCTTTGCGGGCGTCGGCGGAATGGCGGCTACGATCGGAGTCGGCGGAGGAGCAGGCGCCGTGGGAATAACAGCAATAGGAGTCGCAAGTACAGCGGGCGCGGATGGATCCAGGTTTGTTGCCGCGATTTGCGCCGACTGCGCGAAGCGGTCTTCGTCCTCTGGCTTCAGAGCCGCCAGAACGAGTTCCGCCAGCAAAGTCAGATTCTGTACATCGCTGTCGTTGAATCCAAAAGGCCAGGAAGAGAACGCTTCGAGAACTCCGATGACGCGGCGGCGCCCGCACAGTGGTACGGCAACCATGGAGCGTGCGCCCAATTTTCGGCATGCCTGCAGGTTGACTCGAGTGTCGACCTCAGTGTCGTCGCAGTTGAAGATTTTTGCGGTGCGGAAACAGGCCCCGGAAAATGCGGAATCGCGGTCGATGCGCGCCCCAAGATCGGGGCGAATCGTGCCCGCGGCCGCGCGCAGAACGATCTCATTGTTTTCGGCCAGAGCGATGGCCAATCCGTCGGCGCCGGTGATGGCCACAGCCCGTTCGGCCACCAGTTGCAAGACTTCATCAAGCAGGAATTGCTCTTCGGGTTCGAACTCAACGACCGAAGGTTTCGAATCGAATGCGGCGTGTCGAGCAGCCAGCGCTTTGCGGCGCCTCACCTGATCATGCAGGGAGGAGAACGCGATCAGCGCTTGCAAGGCATCGAGCTGCGTCGGCTTTTGGGCAGGGTCGTCTGCATCCGCGATGGAGCCTTTTGGCTGCGGCCAGACAGGTACGCCGACGGCTCTTACGAGATTCGCCATGTCGTTGCCCGGCTTTGTCGAAGTGGTTGCCATTTAGACACAGTTCACTTGTAAGTTATCGAGCTTTTGGCCCGGTTGCAATTACCTGGGGGTGACCTCTCGGGCATGTACTTTGGTGATCATGCTCTGCTGTCCCGTATTTCCGGACAGCTCCCTGGGAGGTGATTCGGGACCGATGCGGGGGAGTAGAATTCTGCGCATCGCCATCCGGTCCAATATTGTAGGCCGATTCGGTGGAGAACAAAAGTTAGTACAACTAAAGAGGGATGGGCCGGTTCATGATCGAACCGCGTACTCCGGGGCGCAGGGCCACGCTCAGGCGATCGGCGGGTACACCGTAGAGACGCTGCTGGCAACCCTCTGACGCCGGGCAGCCACAGTCTTTTGGTTCAGCGATACTGGCGGCGGACACGTAGCAAGCTAGGTCTTTACGAAAGGCCCCGATGGGGTCTTGAACCATTGGTGATACTAAGGCAACCCACGGGGCAGAGATAAGATTCTCAGAATACAACTCTGGCCGATTGGCAACCCAGTGCTATGGAAGCAGGAATATCTGCCGCGCGACAGACGCGGACCCAATATCGGCACGAACTGCGCACGCTTACCTATGTAACCCTGGATCAGGCGAACGGAGGGATCGTTCGCAACATGACCCATGATGGCATCGGAGTGCAAGCGGTGGCGGCGCTTCGCCCGATGCAGCAGTTGCGAGTGCGTTTCGAGTTGCGGGCTCCGCGGCTGCGGGTGGAGACCCACGGTGAAGTAATGTGGTCGACACCCTCGGGCCAATGCGGCATTCGTTTCCTCGATTTGCCTCCCCGTATCAGCCAGCAGCTTCAGGAATGGATTTTTGGGAATTTGCTGGAAGGAATTTCGGTGCATCCCGAGCGTCCGGAGTTCATGTTTGCCGAACCGGCGCTGGGTTCCGCCACAAGTTATGAAGGCCATTGCGCCGGCCGAGAGGGTGATGGGCTGATGATCTCATCTCATCCTCTGCGGGTTATCGAATTGCCGAATCGTCCGGAAGCGGCCGTGGTAGATCTCCTGGATGAGGATGTTCCCGGAATTTCCCTCCCGTTGGACTGGCTGTCACGGCCGTTCTCGGAGCAGGGGTTGACCTGGGCCGTGAATACGATGGTCGTGGTTGCCGGGTTGCTTTTGTTCGCACTGATATTTATGTCGGTAACGAGCGAGGCGCCGCCGTGGACCTTTCTCGTCGTCGGAGCATTCTTTATCGTGGGAATGTACTGGGGATTTTTCGAAATGTTTGGAGGCTCCAGCCTGGGCTCGCGGCTGGCGCGGCTGGCGGCGTCCGATCAAGAAGAGGACGAGGAAGCCCGGCCGGCTCGCTTCCGCTAAGGTTCTAAGCTCGGGTTCTCCGAGCAATCCGTTAATTTGCCAGAAATTGTTGCGCCAGCCAGAGCCGCAGTGTCCTCTGGTGCGCCTGGGCTAATGTCAGGAAACGGATGCCCAGATGCCCGCGGTTGTCCTGCCACACGATCTCGGCGTCCGCTTTGAGGCTGGACTTGCCACCCGGCAAGTCGAAGGAAACCTGCATGGTGCGTGCATTGGTAACATTGGCATCCGTACGGATTTGCATGCCACCCTGGCTCAAATTGATCAGCTGCGCCTCTTTCGATTTTTGGCCCTTGCACTTTACGCTGACTGGAACGTCGATGCCGGTGCGGTGATAGCGCAGGCGTCCGTCGACAATCATATTGCGGGCCGCGGAAAGTGTGCGCACGGCCTGTTCCGCGGAGATCGGTTTTTCGAAGGCGAATAGCGCGCCGGATTTCTCCAGACTTTGGACCTGCCGAGATGAGCCCATGATCACGAGAGGAACGGATTTCACTTGCATCGTGGGCGTCTGTAGGTCGCGTAACAGGCGGGAACTTCCCGTGAGATCGCAATCCACGATGAGCGCATCGAACTTTGATTGGGAGATGCGGGCCAATGCCTGCTGCGGTTCTTTTTCGACAGCGACATCCATCTGAAGGCTGCCGAGGATGCATTCCAGAACACTGACTTCCTGCCAATCACGCGAGACTACCATCGAGGAAAGTGTCATGGGGAACACTGTAGTCCCGTGCGTAACCTAGCCGTAGATAACCGACGTAACGACGCACCTTAGACTTCACGGTTCGCCGTCCACGCATAGGTTTCTGGATTGACAAGCCGCGACAAGTCCCCGTTCGGATTTCCCGGGCTAGCGGGTATGGAACTGTTGCGGCTGGCTTAGCGCTTCCGTACCCGTACCTTTGCCTTGTCCGGTCTCAACGATGAAATAGTAGGTTGTGTTCGGTCTAAGATTCTTGACCCACACCGTGTGGTTGAAGTCGCCATTGGGTTCGTGAGTGCCGCCCCATGGCTTTTCTGCGGTTTGGGTCAATGCATTCGGATTGGTGCCATATTTGACGACACTGCTGCCGGGAGCATCTGTGGACCAGGCGATTTCGGCCGAATTTTCGGTCGTCTGTTTGACCAAAGGGCCGTTGGTAATGCGTTCGACTTTGTTCTGGGCCCATGCGGCAAAGGACAGTAGAACGATTGCCGTCAGGGCTACGGGAAATATCTTCTTCATATTCATTAGGTTGACCCCTCTGATTGGTATTGCACATCGCTCCTCTGGCTGCATTCACGCGGCAGGCGCGAGCCGGGGGAAACAATCGTGGTATTGAGATGCCTTCACCCGGATCGTCGGATGGCGACAAATGTCGCTGTTTCTTGGGAGTTAAGACCGAAATTGCTGGGGCTGACGGGTTCAGTCGCACAAAAAAGGGTGCGAGCTCGATAAACAGAACGGCATGCAGGGATTCAATTTTGTGAATGATGGTTGATCTGGACTTCGAGTATAATTCCGCCACTCTGGGCGGGAATTGTCAGGTCACCTAGAAAAGCAGAGAAAATCGAGAAGACGCGTGCAATCGCGCGGAGAAGGATATTTGTTCTTCTCACGTGTTGTCGCTGGCGTTTCTTCTTCCCTTGGGAGAGCAAGTCGATGACGCGAATCCATGAGCAGACGAGCAACGGGCAGCACGATCGGCGGTACCAGCTTGATGTGCCAGCAATGCGCGCGGCACGGTGCGCAATATGGACATTCGCGGTGTGGACGCTGTTGACCGTGTTGGCCGCTGCACAAGCCGCCAGCCAGCTGAATGGCAGCGTGACTGACCCGTCGGGCGCGGCGGTTTCCGGAGCGCAGATCACGTTGACGGAAGCGGCCACTGGATTTCAGCGGAATACCACCAGCAACGCGTCAGGTCTCTACCAGTTCCTGGATGTGCCTCCGGGCAACTATCATCTGGACGCCACGGCTAGCGGCTTCGCTCCGTATGCCGTGGCGAAAATCACCCTGGTCGTAAAGACTCCCTCCACCATCAACATCAAGCTTCAGGTCACGGGTGGGACGACGAAGGTAACGGTAGAAGGTGAGGCGCCGCTAATCAATCGTACGGACGCGTCGCTGGGAAACGTTATCGAGCAGAGCCAGATCGCGGAACTGCCCATCGCCGACCGCAACGTGGCTTACCTGTTGAGCCTGCAGCCTGGGGTCGCATATCTGGGAGGAACCGCCGAGACAAATAGAGACACGGACACGCGGAGCGGCGCCGTGAATGGCGTGCGCAGCGACCAATCGAATGTCACGCTGGACGGCATCGGCGTCAACGATCAAAACAACGGTTACGCTTTTACCAGCGTCCTGAACTCCCCGCCTGACTCGGTCGAGGAGTTCCGGGTCACCACCTCCAACTCGAATGCTGATTCCGGTTACTCCAGCGGCGGGCAGGTCGCCCTGGTTACGAAGAGCGGCACCAACAATTTTCACGGCTCGGCCTACGAGTACAACCGCAACACCATCTTCAGCGCCAATGATCCGTTCTTGAAAAATTCCCAGTTAAGCGCCGGCCAATCCAACACCGCCCCGAAGCTTTTGCGCAATGTGTTCGGCGTGACGGCCAGCGGACCGATCGTGAAAAACCGTCTCTTCTTTTTCGCCAACTATGAAGGGCGGCGTGATGCCGAGGGCAGCAGCACCCTGCGTACGGTGCCGAGCCCGACCCTGCGCGCGGGCATTCTGGTGTATTTGTGTGCGGTCCCAGCCCAGTGTCCGGGAGGAAGCGTCACGGGCATGGACAATAAGCAATATCCCATACAGGCCGGCTATAACGGACTCGATTTTAATCAAATCAAAGGAATGGACCCGGAGGGAATCGGCGTCAATCCGGCGGTACTGAGCCTTCTCAATCAGTATCCCGCGGCGAACGAATTCAATGCTGGCGATGGGTCGAATACTCTGGGGTTCCGCTTCGCCCCAAATGTAGACCGCAGCTTCAACACCTATATTACCCGTCTCGATTACCACATCACTTCGAGCGGCTCGGAAACCCTGTTTGTGCGCGGGGAAACGCAAAACTTCAAAGAACCGGGAGGGCAACAATTTCCTGGACAGCCGGCAGTTTCGACCTTACTAGACGACAGCAAGGGCGTCACGATTGGACTCACCTCACTTATCACCCCCAGGCTTATCAATGATTTTCACTGGGGCTTCGTTCGCCAAGGACAACAATATGGCGGTACCTCGGTGTATCCGGGCATTTTTCTAAGTGGGATTGACAGCCTGGTTCCGTTCACTCGCCCTACGACTGCCTTTGTGCCCGTCAACCAGTTGAGCGACAATTTGAGTTGGACTCACGGAAATCACACGTTCCAGTTCGGTACTGACTTATTTCTGATTCGCAATAACCACCTCAGCTACCTGAATTCGTTCTCGGACGTTCAGACCAATGTGGTCTACCTCAACACGGGAGGGATCGCCAACGACAACAGCCCGTTGGATCCGGTCAATCATGGCTATCCGCAAGTGGATAGCAACTTCGGCCCGAACTATGACGATGCGGCAGGGATCGCATTGGGTATTTTCTCCGAGGGGGATGGCATTTATAACTACGCGCGCGACGGCAGCGCGCTACCCCAGGGCCAGGCGATCAACCGTCGTTACGCGATCAACGACTACGAGTTCTTTGGCTCGGATAGTTGGCGAGTCAACCGCCGCTTAACCGTCTCCTTCGGTCTGCGCTGGGTGCTGGAAACTCCGCCTTACGAAACCAACGGCTATCAGGTGGCCCCCTGCGTAGAGGCGGCGAGCGGCGGCTGCACTAAGCAAAACGTCGCGGACTGGTTCAACCACAGTGCGGCATTGGCGACGGCGGGCCAGCCGGCCAACAATGCCGGGGAGATTGGTTTCGTCCTGGGTGGGCCCAAGAATCATGGACCGGGCATGTGGAACTGGGACCACAAGGATTTTTCGCCGCGAATCGCCGTGGCCTGGGCGCCCGATACCGGTGAGGGTTGGATCTCAAAGATCCTTGGCAAAAAGGACGAGTTCACGGTCCGCGGCGGTTACAGCATTATGTACGACCATTTTGGCGTTGCCGTCGTGAACAGCTTTGATCAGAACGGTTCATTCGGGCTTTCCACACGTCTAGGGAACTCTGCTGGTTCGGTGACGGCGGCAAACGCGCCCCGCTTTACTTGTCTTATACCGGGATCTTCCGGACAGTCGTGCCTGCCTCCGGCATGCCCGGATTTAAACAACCCGGGGTGCTTGTTTGGGCCCCCACCAGCGGGTGGCTTCCCCACTGTGCCAAGCAATACCGCGTTCGCGATCAATTGGGGACTCGATCAGTCGGTGAAGACCCCATATACGCACACGTTCAATTTTTCGCTCCAGCGGCAGATTACATCCCGTTCCTCACTGCAAATTGCGTATGTGGGCAGCATCGCTCGGCGATTGCCGATGCAGGTAGATATGGGCATGCCCACAAACTTGAACGATCCGGCGAGCAACACCAGATATTTCACAGCAGCTACGATGCTCTCCAAGGCTGCGGCCGCGGGCACGGACGTCAACTCGGTTCAGCCCGTTCCATTCTTCGAGAATCTCTTTCCCGCCTGGGCCGGGGGGGCGACGCAGAGCATACTCGTAAACCAAACTGACTCGTCGGGTAACCCTTCGCCGCTGACTTGCGCCACGGGCAGCTTACCCGCGAACCCGACTGCCACACAAAACATCTATCAAATGTGGAATTGCTTTCCGCACAACGAAACCCTAACTTTGAAATATCTGGATTTGCCGAACAGCATCAACCAGTGGGGTACCGCGCTGCCGAACAGCAAGCTCGGGCCGTACGCTTTCTACCACGACCAGTTCAGCTCGCTCTTTGCGTGGCGGAACATCGGGACTTCTGACTACAACGCGTTGCAGGTCACCTACAATGCCCGGTGGGGAACCAACCTGCAAGGGCAGTTCAACTACACGTTTTCAAAATCGTTTGATGAAGCGTCGGCCGCGCAAAGAATCGGTCCGTATGAAGGAACCGGCGGAACGGGCAACGACCTGAACGGCGGCGGTATTGTCATCAATTCATGGGACCCGCTGGCGTTGCGCGGACTTTCTGATTTCAACGCCTACAACCAGCTCAACGCAAACCTCGTTTATCAGCTTCCTTTGGGGAGAGGACAGCGCTTCGAAGGGGGCGCAAGCCCACTGCTCAACGAATTGATCGGCGGCTGGCACGTCTCCGGCATATTCCGCTGGACTAGCGGTTTCCCCATCACCGTCAACAACGGCTTCACATGGGCTACCAACTGGAACATCGAGGGCGACGCGGAGCCGAATGGCCCGGCTCCCAAGGCATCCAACCCAAAGAACGTCGTTGTGGATGGAGTGTCCGGTCCGGACATATTCGCCGATCCGGGAGCCGCGCTGGCGGCCTACCGTCCAGAGTGGCCCGGCGAATCCGGCGTTCGCAACAGTGTCATCGGACAAGGCATGTTCAATATCGACACCGGAGTAGCCAAAGAATTCTCGCTGGGTGAGCAGCGGCGACTGGAGTTCAAGTGGGAAGCGTTCAATGCCACCAATTCCGTGCGCTACGACGTGCGCGGAGCACAACCCTCCCTCTCACAAGGTGCGGCACAGTTCGGCCGATATCTTGGGACGATCAGCACGCCTCGCTTCATGCAATTCTCTTTGCGGTTCGCGTTCTGAGATCGGGATCAGCGGTATTTTTCTGAGGAGGAGTGCACCTGCACTCCTCTTTATTTTTGCTTCCGATACCACTCTACCGTTCGCTGGAGGCCTGCTTCAAAATCGATCTTCGGTTTGTAGCCGAGGCCATCTTCAGCCTTCGAGATGTCGGCGAGGGAGTGTTTGATGTCGCCGCCGCGCTCAGGGCCATATTTCGGCTGGCCTGAAAATGACGTCAGACTTTGCAGCGCCTTGAAGGTCTCGTTCAGGGTGACTCTGCGGCCGGTGGCGACGTTGAAGACTTGTCCAGCCGCTTTTTGCGCGGGCGCGGTGCAGGCTAGCAGATTGGCTTCAACTGCGTTATCGATGTAGGTGAAGTCGCGACTTTGCTCACCGTCCCCATTGATCGTCGGTTGCTCGCCGCGCAGCATTTGCGTAATGAATCTGGCGAGCACTCCGGAATAGGCCGAAGAAGGATCCTGCCGTGGGCCGAAGATGTTGAAATAGCGCAGGCAGACGGTTTCCAGCTGGTAGCAGCGGTAAAAAGAAATCATATACTGCTCGCTGGCCAGCTTGGCCACGGCGTAGGGCGAGATGGGATCGGGTTTCATTCCTTCGTGCTTGGGCAGCGTGGGAGTATCTCCGTAGGCGGAAGAGGAAGCGGCATAAACGACGCGTTTCACCTTTGCGTCTCGGGCGGCGACCAGCACATTCACGGTACCGTCCACATTGGCGCGATTGCTGCCGACAGGATCGAGCACAGATTTGGGAACCGACGGAATCGCGGCCTGGTGAAGGACGAAATCTACTCCGGCGCAGGCCTTATGCATCGCGTCGAGATCGATGATGTCGGACTCATGAAGGTCGATGCGTCCGGGAATGTCCGCAAGATTCTCGCGATTGCCGGTGGAGAAGTTATCCACGCCGCGCACCTGTTCGCCGCGCGCGAGCAGTTCCCGCGCCAGGGATGATCCGATGAAGCCGCCAATGCCTGTTATGAGGTAGAGAGCCATGTATCAACATCATAGCGAATCGGGAGCAGGAAGCGTGATACCGAGGGTAATCTGCAGAGCCAAGGGATCGAGAAGGGAATCGCGCTCGGCAAAACAACGCCTACCTGACAAACTTGAAAGCCTCGAGCCCGCCACGTAATGCCCGATCCGGGAGAATTGCTATCGGATTTCGGGACTCTGGCTCTTGCGTAAGATTCGCAGGAAATCGTCGCGCATGAGCATCTGGCGGGTTTCGAAGAAGTCGATCAATTCCTGCACTGCTGCTTCCGGATTTGTGATTGAGGGCAGGGCGCGAAAGGGACTGCTGGAGGGCAGCGACGATGCGATGCCCGGTCCGACGATCATGCAGGGATGGGAGATCGTAGCCAGCATTTGGCGCAAGAGGGTGTCATTTTCTGGCGACAGGTCCACAAACCCGATCCCCATACCGAGATAGGGATAATTCACCCGCACATTGCCCTTGACCTCGAGACGGATATCGTTAGCGTCCAGCTGGAGATGCAGAAGAGTACCCGCGGGATACGTGGCTTGGGCCTCGACGTAGCAACCGTGCAAGCTGATGTCGGTGAATGTGGCCCAGGTGTGCACATCGCGGCCGTCCTCGCGGATCTGGGCGCTGCCTTCGCACTTGTAGCGCGGAGCGCGTCTCTTATCTGAACCATGGAATTTCGAGCCTGTCAGGTCAGCGGCTCCGCTCGGCTGTTCCTGTTGGAGAGCGGGCGCTGGAGAGTTCGCGGCCCCTGAAGGTGAAGGATTCACCTGTTTCAGGGCCATTAAGTACGAAACGCCGTCGTTGACGTCCTTGTCCATTTGCCGATCCGATCCGTACCGGAGACGCTGCTGTCCTCATCGGTAAAGGAGGGCTGCAACATTAGCCGTTCAGACTTGCTGGAAGCGAGGGGGCGCATTAGAAACTCTTAACCGATTGGATCGGATGCGTGCGTGCTCGGCCATCGTCGTTGATTGTGCTACCTGCCGGATTTCGTTCCAGAGTGCATCCCTTCCAGCGCCCGTCTTGGAGGAGAAGGGAAGGATGCGGGCTGAGGGATACTGCTCACCTAGTGCGCGCAGAGAGGCGTGCAGTTGATTGTTGGACAGGCGATCGCTCTTGGTGCCCACAAGCAGGAAGTCGCGTCCGGAAGCGCCGAGAAATTCCAACAACTGCTGATCGCTCTCTTGCGGAGGCACGTTGACATCGATCAGCGCGACGCACAGAGCCAGGGTGGGGCGTTGGTGAAGGTAAGGCTCGATGAATTTCGGCCACTCCTGGGATATTTCGCGAGAGAGCTTGGCATAGCCATAGCCGGGGAGATCCGCAAAAATCAATTCGGGATGAGGCTTTCCGGGCCAGCGAATTTCGAAGAAATTGATGCTGCGGGTGCGGCCCGGAGTCGAACTAGTGCGCGCCAGCTTAGTGCCAACCAGAGAGTTGATCACGCTGGATTTGCCCACGTTGGAACGGCCCAGGAAGGCAATCTCCGGCACAGTGGGCTCAGGGAAGTGGGAAGCGTCGGTGGCAGCAGCAATGAAGCGGGATAAGACCCTCATGTCCAAGTTTGCAACGGGCATCACGAAATTGGCAAGTTCGACAGCACTTCAGTGGCTTGGCGAACGGAAGTAACCGAGGAGGTATCAGACGTTCCGGCCCGGTTGTGAACCTCGCCGTTCCTGAGCCGATTGAGTCCATAGAAGGCGAGCGCAATTGCAGAAGCGCTTCCCAACCGACGGAGAAATTTATGGACGACATGCCAAAATCCACCCTCGCGATGCGCACGCTGCTGCTGTGCGCTGACAGGCAGTTCCTGGGGATCACGCGCAATATCCTGAACCAGTTGCATGTGGCTCCCAAGATTATCAGGTAGCGTCGAAGCGGCGCTGGTGCATGTGGAAGCTCAGGAATTCGACGTCATCATCGTGGATTGGCGCGAGATCGACGATTTGGCAGGATTTCTTTCGGCGGTTCGGCGCTCGAAATTGAACCCGACTGCGTACTGGTGGCCATCGTACGCGACCTGCTCGACATGCGGCAGGCGTTCGCGGCCGGAGTTCATTTCCTGATTCACAAGCCGGCGTCGGCGGTGCAGATCGAGCGTTGCCTGCGCGCCGCTTATTCCGCGACGGTCGCCAGGCGCCGCAAGCAACACCGCGAAACAGTGGCCCTGCTGGCGTCCGTCACTACCCGGACTCAGCCGTTTGCCGAGGCGATGATCGTGAATCTGAGCGAGGGCGGGGTTGGGCTCAAAACTTGCCCGCAGGCTTTTATCGTCGGGGTGTCGGTGAATGTTGGCGAGGAGGTCGAGCTACGTTTCGCCTTGCCAGGATCTAACGCTATGCTAAATGTGACGGGAGCTATCGTGTGGAAGACGGCCGATGCCTGCGGCGTGCGCTTTCTCTATATTCCAGAGGCCCAAAGACTGTTTCTGGAGCAATGGCTCACGGAGTGTGTGGAGCGCTCGCTTTCGGAGATGTGCGAGCGGATACGGCAAGAGTGCGCTTGAAGTCGTAGAAGTGTTGGTTGCGCACTCCATTCGATCAGCGCAAACGCCGCCGGCAGAGACGTATCAAGCTACGTCTCTACTGATGCGCGGTGGGGCTCTCCGGAGTGCTGGTGGTCAGCGGAGCGATAGGCTGTGTCGTTTCTTCTTCGATATTGGGCAGCGGTGATTCCAGAGCGATCTGTAGCACCTGATCCATCGTATCCACGAAATGCAGTTTCATGGCGGTGCGCAGATTTTCCGGAACCTCGGCTACGTCTTTTTCGTTATCTTTCGGCAGGATCACCTCGAACAGGCCGGCGCGGTGTGCTGCCAGCAACTTCTCTTTGAGTCCGCCGATGGGCAGAACCTTGCCGCGCAGCGTGATTTCGCCGGTCATGGCGAGGTCACGGCGTACCGGAATCTTGCTTAACGCACTGGAGATTGCCGTTGCGATGGTGATACCTGCGGACGGGCCGTCTTTCGGAATGGCGCCTTCCGGAACGTGCACGTGCAGATCGAGGTTGCGGTAGAAGTCGCGGGTCAAGCCAAGGCGGGCGCGCACGCGAGCGGACATACGACATTGCCGCTTGCGCGGACTCCTGCATGACGTCGCCCAGTTTTCCGGTCAGCGTCAGCTTGCCTTTGCCATCGACGACGCTGGCTTCTGTGCTGAGGATAGATCCTCCGACTTCGGTCCAGGCCAGGCCTGTGACCAACCCGACTTCGGACTTCTCGTGCGCCAGGGTGTCGCGGAACTTGATCACGCCGAGGAAATCGTTGACGTTTTCCTTGGTGATCGTGATGGCGTAATCCTCGCCTTCCTTTACAACTTTGCGCGCGACTTTGCGGCAAACATTGCCGATTTCACGCTCCAGGTTGCGAACGCCGGCTTCGCGCGTGTAGGAGCGAATTAGCGCGGTGATGGCTTCATCGGTGAACTTGATGTTCTTTTCCGAGAGGCCGGCCGCCAGCATCTGTTTCTTGACCAGGAATTGCTTGGCGATCTCGACTTTTTCCTGCTCGGTATAGCCGTGCAGCCGGAGCACTTCCATGCGGTCTTGCAGGGCCGCGGGAATGGTGTGCATCACGTTCGCCGTGGCTACGAAGAATACTTGCGAGAGGTCGTATTCCACGTCGAGGTAGTGATCGACGAACATGAAATTCTGCTCGGGATCGAGCACTTCGAGCAGGGCCGCGGACGGATCGCCGCGGAAGTCCATCGACATCTTGTCGACTTCATCCAGCATGAAGACCGGGTTCTTGGTGCCGGCTTTCTTCATCATCTGGATAATCTGGCCGGGCAGGGCACCGATGTAGGTGCGGCGGTGTCCGCGAATCTCAGCTTCGTCACGCACGCCGCCCAGCGACATGCGGACGAACTTGCGCCCGGTGGCCTTGGCGATCGACATGCCCAGAGAAGTCTTGCCGACGCCCGGAGGCCCGACGAAACAGAGGATCGAGCCTTTGGGATTCTTGACCAACTGGCGCACGGCGAGAAATTCAAGAATGCGCTCCTTGATCTTCTCCAGCCCATAGTGATCTTCGTTCAGGACTTTTTCGGCGCGCGAGATATTGCGGATCTCTTTGGAGCGCTTCTTCCACGGCACGGCCAGCAGCCAGTCGAGGTAGTTGCGGGACACGGTGGACTCTGCCGACATCGGCGGCATGGCTTCCAGTTTCTTGAGTTCCTGCAGGGCCTTGTCTTTCACTTCCTTCGTCATGCCCGCGGACTCGATCTTCTTCTTCAGTTCGTCGAACTCGCTCTTTTCACCCCGGCCCAATTCCTTCTGGATGGCCTTGATCTTCTCGTTGAGGTAGTACTCTTTTTGCGCCTTTTCCATCTGGCGCTTGACGCGCGACTGGATGGTGCGGTCGACATTCAACTTTTCGATTTCGATATCGAGAACGTCGGCGATGCGGGTGAGGCGCTCGGCGGGATCAAAGATCTCCAGCAGTTCCTGTTTTTCTTCGATCGATAGCTGCAGGTTGGCTGAGATCACGTCGGTCAACTTGGCCGGGTCTTCCATGCGTACAGCCGAAATCATGGTCTCGTAATTGAGTGCCTGGCAAAGCTTCACGTACTGCTCGAAGAGCGAGGTTACGCGCTGCATGCTGGTTTCGAGGGCCGGATTGGTCTCGGTCGCGAAGCGGGCGACGCGCACCGTGGCTTGCATGTAGCCGTCGGTATCGGCGACCTGCAGGATCTTGCCGCGCTCAATACCTTCAACCAGAACTTTAATGTTGCCGTCAGGGAGCTTCAGGCTCTGGACGATGTTGACGATGGTACCGACCTGATAGATTTCGTTGGACTTGGGTTCGTCAATGGAGGCATCGTGCTGGGTGGCCAGGAAAATCTTCTTGTCCGCCGCCAGCGCCTCTTCCAGAGCACGCACGCTCGATTCGCGTCCGACCACGAACGGCGTCATCATGAACGGAAAGATGACCACGTCCCGAATGGGCATCATGGGCAGCTTTCTGGATTCGTATTTTTCCTTGGATGTCGTCACTGATTCTCCCGGGATTGACGGACCAAACGTACAAGAACAATTCTACCTTGTTGCGAGGTTTTGTTGGAATGGCAATTAAGTCGTAGAGATGTTGCCTGTAACGGCTCTGGTTACAGCCTTAAAGGCACCGCCTGCACCGACCATGCCGGCAGAGACGTAGCCAGCCACGTCCCTGCTAGATTAACCCGCTTTTTCCATGACTGTGGCGAATGAAGCGCTGCGTTTTTCCACCATCTCCCGTGTCACTTCGAATTCCTTCAGCTTCTTTTGGCTGGGCAGGTTAAACATCAGGTCGAGCATGAGTTCTTCGAGAATCATGCGCAGCCCGCGGGCGCCAACCTTGCGCGCCATGGCCTGACGGGCAATCGCCCGCAGAGCCTCGTCGTTGAACTTCAGACGCACGTTCTCGAACTCGAACAGGCGCTGGTACTGCTTGACGATGGCGTTCTTGGGGCGGGTCAGGATTTCGATCAGGGCAAATTCGTCGAGATCTTCGAGCATTCCGACCACCGGCAGGCGGCCGACAAATTCAGGGATCAGGCCGAACTTGATGAGGTCTTCCGGCTGAACTTCCTGCAGCAATTCCTGGCTGCGTTTCTTGTTGTTGACCGACTCTTCTTTTTCGGCGTCTTCACCGGTGCGGAACCCGAGCGACTTCTTGCCCATTCTGCGCGAGACAATCTTGTCGAGTCCGACAAAAGCTCCGCCGCAGATGAACAGGATGTTCGTGGTGTCGACCGGCGTGAATTCCTGGTGAGGATGCTTGCGTCCGCCCTGCGGCGGAACGTTGGCGATCGTGCCTTCCAGGATCTTCAACAGCGCCTGCTGCACGCCTTCGCCCGATACGTCGCGGGTGATCGAAGGATTCTCGTCCTTACGCCCGATCTTATCGACTTCATCGATGTAGATGATGCCGGTCTGGGTGCGGCTCACATCGCCGTCGGCAGCCTGCAGCAGCTTCAGGATGATGTTCTCGACATCCTCGCCGACGTAACCGGCCTCAGTGAGAGTGGTGGCATCGACGATCGCGAAGGGCACGTCCAGCATGCGGGCCAACGTCTGCGCCAGCAACGTCTTGCCGGTGCCCGTTGGACCGATCAGCATGATGTTCGACTTCGAGAGTTCGATGCCGTCGCCCGTCTTCTGGCGATTCATGAAGATGCGCTTGTAATGGTTGTAAACCGCGACTGCCAGCTTCTTCTTGGTTTGCTCCTGTCCGATGACGTACTCATCAAGGAACGCTTTTACTTCTTGTGGTTTGGGTAACTGATTGGGGGTGCTGCTGGGCGGAGTCGCAGTGCGGTCATCCTCGAGGATGGAGTTGCAGACAGCAACGCACTCGTCACAAATGTAAGCGCGGGGGTAATCGCTGGGGGACGAGATCAGTTTGGCAACAGCGTCCTGCGATTTATGGCAGAACGAACAGCGTAATATCTCGTCAGTTCCCGATTTGTTTTTCACTCGGCTTTACTCCTTCAGCGGTTCGCGCGGCACGAAGCAATTATTCTGGGCGACCCCCGTGCCAGTTCTGTTCTCAGGCGCGAAGGGCGATCATACCGCCTTTGCCGTCTTGTAGATGATATCGTCTATGATTCCGTATTCCTTAGCCTGCTGCGCGTTCATGATGAAGTCGCGCTCGACATCTTTCTCCACTTTGTCCAGTTTCTGTCCACTATGCTTCGAAAGTAACTGGTTGGTAATCTCGCGCATGCGCAGGATCTCGCGGGCGTGAATATCGATGTCGGTGGCTTGTCCCGACAACCCTCCCATGGAGGGCTGATGTATTAGAATCCGCGAATTCGGCAGTGCCAATCTCTTTTTGGGCTCGCCTGATGCCAAAAGTAACGCAGCCATCGATGCCGCCTGGCCTACGCACAGCGTCATCACATCGTTTTTCACGTACTGCATGGTGTCGTAAATCGCCATGCCGGCCGTGATCGAGCCACCGGGAGAGTTGATGTAAAGCTGGATGTCCTTCTCCGGATCTTCTTGAGCCAAAAACAACATTTGGGCGATGACCAGGTTGGCGATGTTGTCGTCAATGGGCGTGCCGATGAAAATAATGTTGTCGCGCAGCAGACGGGAGTAGATATCGTAGGCGCGTTCGCCTCGCCCGGTCTGCTCGATGACCATGGGTACGAGCATCATTTGAGGTTCTTTATCGTTTGGTTTCACGTTCACCTGCCACACTCCGCCCCGACGCATCGTCTTGCTCGCCTGGAGAGGATTCGAAAGGTCCGCGTATTTTCTGGACTTACGCGGACTGGTGATACAGAAATTCGAGGGTCTTTTCGCTGCGGATTCTGTTCCGGATTCTATCGAGGCCCCCATCCTGTGTCAATCGAGCGCGGACCGCTTCCGAAGTCTGTTTGCTCTGCTGGGCCAGCGCTTCGAGTTCGTGATTCAACTCGTCTTCGCCGACCTCAATTTTCTCCAGCTCCGCGACGCGTTCCAGTAACAACGACGACTTTACATCCTGCACCGCCTGGTCTCGCTGGCCCGCCCGCAAGCGCGGCAGGTCCATCTTCTTCATGTCTTCCATCTTCATGCCTTGTGCCGCCAGCGCGCGCAAGCCGCGCTCGAGGCGCAAGTCGATTTGCCGATCGACGAGCGATTCCGGCACCTCGAAATCGTTGCGCTTTACCAGTTCGTCCACCAGTTTGTCTTTGGCCTCGCGCTCGGCGGTGTGTTTGCGCTCGGCTTCCATATTCTCGCGGATCTGCTTGCGCACGGCCTCGAGATCGCCGAACTCGCCGAGTTCCTTGGCAAACGCGTCATTCAATTCGGGCAGGTTCTTCTGCTTGATGGCCTGAATCTTCACCGTATAAACGAGGGTCTTACCCGCCAGTCGCTTGTCGGCAGAGTCATCGGGGTATTTTACTTCGAACTCACGCTTCTCCCCGCTATTGGCTCCACGCAGGTTCTCGGTAAATTCGGGCACGGTGTTCTTGCCCCCAATTTCGATCAGGACTTCATCCATGTGGACCGGCTGGGTCTTGTCTTCGGCTTCTTTTGGCCGGCCGTCCATCGAGGCCTGGGCGAAGTCACCGTCCGCAAGCGCGCGTCCTTCAACTGAGGTGAAGGTGGCATGCTGCTCGCGCAGGTTGGTCAACGCCTCTTCAACCTCCTCGTCCTTTACAACGATTTCGGGATGATCCGCGCGCAGCTCCTTGTAGCCCTCGACCTTGATCTCGGGCAGGATCTCAAAGCTGGCTTTGAAGCGCAGAGGCTCGCCGTCGTGAATGTGCAGGTCGGTGACGCGGGGCTGCGAGACCGGGATCAGGCCGAGCTTTTCAGCTTCTTTGCGAAAATAACGCGGCACCAGAGCTTCCACGACGTCGCTCTTCAGATCTTCCTTGAAGCGTTGCTTAATAATGGAGGCGGGCACGTGACCGGTGCGAAAGCCAGGCAGGCGTGCGACCTTCTGATATTTCAGAATAATGGCTTCGGTTTCGCGGGTCACTTCCTCCGCGGGAACTTCGACCGAGATCTCGCGTTTGACGCCGTCTTTATTCGTTGCGTCGATAGTTTCTGTGGGACTCACTGTTAACCTTTCAGCGTAGCAACTTCGGGACTTCTGGCTGGACGGCAGCGGCTCTTACCGAGCGGCTCTATTTCACAAACCGTTAACATTGAGTTTAAAGACAGAGGGAGAGTAGCGTCAAACTGGGAAGAGAGAATTCGTGGGGGTTCCTGGCCTTAAGCCCATATGCGGAATTCGTAGAGACGTTGCTGGCAACGTCTTTGTATGGGGCGCCTCTACTTCGTGGGTCTACGATGCCGCCGGCAGAGACGTAACAAGTTACGTCTCTACGATGTGATTTGGCGCGGCAAAGGCAAAGCACGTTACGTCTTTACGACGATCCCGTTGTGATTTAATGAGCGCGTGAACTGGCTTACTGTACTGAATCGCGACGTCGTGACGTGCACTCGGTGCCCGCGGCTGGTGGCGTACCGGGAAGAAGTCGCGCGCGTAAAACGGCGGGCCTATCTTGCGTGGGAGTACTGGGGCAAACCGGTCCCCGGATTCGGCGATCCCGAAGCGCGCGTGCTCATCATGGGACTCGCACCGGGAGCGCATGGCTCTAACCGAACGGGCCGTCCGTTCACCGGCGATGCTTCCGGCAATTTCATGTATCCCGTGCTGTATGAGACCGGATTCGCCAGCCAGCCGTTCGCCACTGACCGGAATGACGGGATGAAGCTGACAGACCTGTATATAACGGCTGCGGTGCGCTGCGCTCCGCCCGATAACAAGCCGTTGCCCACCGAACTGGTTGCGTGTTCTGCGTTCCTCGATCGCGAACTGGCGGGATTAGAGAAAGTTAAGGTCGTGGTCGCGTTGGGCAAGATCGGTTTCGATGCGTATCTGAATTATGTGAAGCGTCGAGGCCTGCTCGCCAACAAGAAAGCTTATGTGTTCAAACATGGCGCCAGTTACCGGTTACCCGACGGTAAGGTGTTGCTGGCGTCCTATCATCCGTCGAATCAGAACACGCAGACGGGCAAACTGACGCGGGAAATGTTTGTGAAGATATTCAAGCTGGCGGCAGAACTTGCCGATAGAGAACGCTGAGGCGCCGCTGGTGCCGGAATCGTTCGACTGTCCTTGTGCGAGGCCTCAAAGGACAGGTCCACGATTCCGGGGCGGCGCCACTCTGTTTGTGTGGTGCGGACACTCTTGTCCGCTGCTCTTGACTTTGGTGTTGCCTTTGTTCTGATGGCCATGTACCGCAAGCACAAATCAAAGTCAAAAGCAGGCGGACAAAAGTGTCCGCCCCACACGAATCTACTTCAGCTTGGTTACGGTGACTTCCAGTTGAAATTGACGCTTGGAGTTGGGGTCGTCCACGCTGCCGATCATGATTGGTTTTCCGGTGACCAGCAGTGTATCCCCATCGATTTTGATCTGCCGCACCACCGGGGGTGCCATTGCCCCAGCGTGTTGCCCGGTTTCGATATCAACGTTGCTGTTCTCGCCCCGGACCGCGAGTATTAATTCATCACCGTGCTCTCTCAATTGGGCCCAGATGTTGGTTCCAACGTCCATGTATTGGTATTGCGCGGGCATGTTGGCGTTGTTCGTTCCGGTGGCGACGGGGACACGCGTGCCGATCTTGATTTCATTGGACTGGCCCGCGGTCAAGTTCATGGAGTAACGCCGGGTATTTATCGTCTTCCCGTCTGCCAGTTCATTGAAGGAAAAATCGAGACGGTAGGGCTGCACCGGTTTTACCTTTGCCGCCGCATTGTTTTCTGGGGAAGCCTCTTGGGCCGATGCAGTACTCGGCATGCACGACAAGCCCAACATCATTACCGCAATCGCCGCAAATATTTTTTTCATTATCAGTAGCCTCATCTTTCTTGTTGATCGGAGCCGTGACGGCTGCTCTCGGACTGCGTTTCTGTCATCCTCTGCTGGATTTCTTTCTCAGATTCCTCTTGCATGCGTGCAATCAGCTCCGCTTCCTGCGGAAAATCTCTGACATATCGAGCTAAGGCCCGTTCCTGCTCGCTGAGCGGCTGTGGCGATGGAAACTGATCAAGCTTGGGACTCGCCGCTGCCAATGCTTTGGACTGATGCGTGATCGTCCGGGGAATAGTTCGATGGTGTGGCGAGGGAACAGTATTTTCACCGTGATTGACTGCCTGCCTTTCCGGTTCGCGTGGAGCTTGGGTTGATGTCTGAGGATGATGCGCAATCACAGGCTGAGCCGGCCTTGGCGATCTCCAGCCCAGTGCTGCGGCTACGACGATCGCGGCGGCCAGGACCGCGGCCAGACTCCATCGCCACCAGCCGTGAGTCGCTTCACGGGATTGCTCAGTCCGAAGGTTGGCGAGGACTCGTTCTTCCAGTCCGGCGCGTGGTTCGATCGCCGAGTACTTGGCCAGCGCGGCATCCAGCGCGCGGTCGAGGTCGTCATTTGTCCGGTTGTGGTTCTGCTCAACCATAGTTCTTCACCTTCACTTGCTCACGCGCTGCGCAAATTTCTCTTTCAATATCTGGCGGGCCCGGAAGACTCGCGATCGCACTGCAGATTCGTTCACTCCCAAGGTTGCCGCTACGTCTCGCGGGGACAGTTCTTCAATCGTCGAGAGAATCAGTGGTTGGCGCAGTTTTTCGGGCAGGGCCGCAATCAACCTTTCCAGAGCAGCGCCGATCTGAGCCCCCTGCAGCATGTCATCAGCGGAGAATCGGACGATGCAACTTCGGCGACCGGTCGCTCCGGATCCTCCAGAGGAATTTCCTGCCTGCGTCCGCGCTGCTTGCTTCGGTCAACGGCGACGCGCCAGGCGATCTTTGCCAGCCAGGTCTTGGAATCTTCCACCGCGCTGAGCTTCGAGCGGTAGCGCAAGACGCGCACAAACGTTTCCTGAGTGGCATCTTCGGCGTCGTGATGGCTCCGGAGCACGGCATAGCAGATGCGATAGACGAGTCGCGAGTGTTCCCGTACCAACGACTCGAGAACTTCATCCTGGCGCTCGTCCCGACTGCGCTCGGCCGTCCTTCTGCTGCTCAGGATCGCTTCTCCCGTCACCACTCGTCTGCCCTCAATCATGAAGACCGCCGCCAAGCTCGATCTGTTTGGGAATTTCTTCAGGAGAACGGCTGGAGACGTTGCTTGCGAACTTCTGCCTGCAGAGGGAGACGTAGTTCGTCTCTACGGATTAGAAGCCGACCATGACCGGTTCCGGGTCGAGGAGTATGCCCCAGATTTCTTCGACACGTTGCTGAATTTCATTTTTCAGGTCCAGCACTTCGGCGGCGGTGGCGCCGCCACGATTGACGATGGCGAGAGAGTGCTTGCTTGAGATCCCGACGTGGCCGAAGCCGTATCCTCTCGCAAATCCGGATTTTTCCACCAGCCAGGCGGCGGATACCTTCTTGCTGGCTTCGAGTGCAGGATAGGTGGGAGCGGGAAACCCTTTGGCGAGAGCGCGCTGGCGTAAGTCTTCGTGCTGCGCTTCGGTGAGTACCGGATTCTTAAAGAACGATCCCGCGCTGCGGCAATCAGGGTCGTCTTTCACGATCAGCATGCCCTTGAGCGCACGAATGTGCCGGACAGCTTCGCGGGTTTCGGCAAGATTCGGACGCGACTCGCGTCCGGCGAAATGGCGCTTCAAGTCGGCGTATTCGATGTGGGCATCCCCGCCCGGGATCAGCGCGTAGGTCACGCGCAGAACGATGAACCGCCCGCGCTCCGTCGTGTTGAAGATGCTGGCGCGGTAGGAGAATCCGCAGGCTTCCCGGCACAATTCGCGAACCTGCCCGTCTTTGACATCGAAGACTTCGAGTGAATCGATGGTTTGAGATACTTCTTGCCCGTATGCGCCCACGTTCTGCACTGGCGTGCCGCCGACGCTGCCAGGAATGCCGCTCAGGCATTCGACGCCGGCGCACTGCTCCGCGACCGCGTGGGAAACAAAACGATCCCAGGATTCGCCCGCTCCGACTTGGAACAGAGTTTTTCCTTCGTGGCTGCCGGGGAGTTGTTCGATGCCGGTGATGGCTATTTTCAGCACCAACCCGGGCCATCCGGAATCAGCGACTACTAAATTACTTCCGCCTCCCAGCACGAACAGCGGCAGGTTTCGGGAGCGGGCGCTGGCGACAGCCTGTTGCACGGCCGCGGGCGTATCCGCCTCGACGAAAAATCGGGCAGGGCCTCCAATGCGAAAGGTGGTCAGCGGCGCTAGCGGGATATTTTCCTGAAGTTGCATGCAGTCGCCTTCAATATACACAGCGGTTCAGGCTGCGGCGAACCTACTCGTGGCGAGAGAGAAGTAACAAGTTACGTCTCTACGAGTGAGGTTAACCAAGTTATGTCGATAGGGATTGTGATTTGGATCACGTACAATGGAGTCATACCGTCCGAGGGGAAAACGAATATGCCAATGTATCCGGAAATTATGGTGATACCTATGCGCGAGGAATTGACCCGCCTGGGAATCGAAGAACTCAAGACTGCCGACGAAGTGGATCAGGCGCTGAAGAACCGCCCCGGCACGACGCTGGTCGTGGTGAACTCCATCTGCGGGTGTGCGGCAGGACGAATGCGTCCAGCGGTTCGCATGGCGCTACAGAATTCCACTCATCCCGATCATTCTTTTTCGGTTTTTGCGGGACAGGACACCGACGCGACTGAGCGCGCCCGCGGTTACTTCACGGGATATCCGCCGTCGTCTCCTTCGATTGCAATTCTGCAGGATGGGCAACTCGTTTACATGATGCCGCGGCGGGATATCGAATCGCGAGAAGCTCCGGCTATCGCGGCAGATCTAAAGGCGGCCTTCGACAAGCATTGTGGCAAGAGGGTGCCGGTGCAATCGTAGGTTCGCGTGGCTAGAGAGACGTAACAAGTTACGTCTCTACGACCTATTTCTTTGGGCTCATCATGAACGCCTTTATTACGATTGCGTTTGGTTGCACGCCTACCGGGATCAGGGTCATCAGCGAGTATTCGGATGTTTCCAGGGTGCGGCGCGGCTTGCGTTTCTGAATGATCGTCACATCCCCCGACGCGGTGTCGAGTACGAGTATGTAATTTTGATCGGGTGTAAGCGCCAGGCCATCCGGATGAGTGCCCACCGTTAGCGTGGCAATCCGGCGGCCCATATCGATGTCGTAGACCGCGACGCTGTTCGATCCGAAATTCGACACATAGAGGCGGGAATTGTCGGCGGTAACCACGCCGCGCGCCGGATGCTGCCCGATTTCCTGACTGCTCCCGACCTCATCATTGCCGGTTTCCACCATCGAGATGCTGTCGGAATCGAAGTTGCAAACGACGAGTTCGCCACCATCCGGCTTCATGGTGAGGCTCACCGGGGTGCGGCCGACGTCGAGCAGGGCGAGGACGCGGTCGTCTTTCTGCGACGCGGGATTTTTCAACTGGATCGACGCAACCTGGGACGATCCCGAGCACGAGACGAAGGCCTTGGTCGAGTCCGGCAAAATGGCGATGTCCTCGGGTTGCTGGCAAACCGGAAGAGTTGCTCGTACCCGCAAAAGCGGAGCATCGATTAGGGATACCGTATTGTCTCCGCGATTGGAAACGACCACGGTCGAGCCGTCCGGAGTCACCCTTGCCAGACCCGGCGATGTGCCCACCCGAATATTGCCGATGACCATTCGCTTCTCAAGGTCGATGACGCTTACGTTCGCCGACCCTGAATTCGCCACGTAAGCTCGCTTGCCATCGCTGGACACATCGATGAAGTAGGGATGTCCGTGCACTCCGATGGTCGCTACCACCGTATTGGTCTCGGCATCGATCACGCTCACGTTGCTCGATCCATTGTTGACGACGTAGATCTCATTCTTCTTACTGTTGGCCGCGATACCGGCCGGTTCGCTGCCCACATGAAGGGTCTTGGACAATTCGAACGAACGCAGATCGATCACGCTGACGGTGTTGCTTTTGCCGTTGGTGACGTAGGCATACTCGCGGAAGGCTGGACCGTAATCCGGCATTTGCTGTTCCCGGAAATACCACCAACCAAGCCCAGCCAGGATGGGGACCAACACAGCGATGAAAAGGAGCTTTCTCAAAGTCAGAGTTCGGTCTTGGAAGAAGAAGCTTAGCAGAACTGGAACACCGCAGGCTGAGGTCAAAAACCGGCGTTTGAGCGCCGAAACCGGCCGATCCTGCCGACGAGCTCCTAAGGACCCGGCTATGACTAAATAGGTACGGGAGGCAAGCCGAAGAGAAGCGACAACCCTTTACTTTCAACAGTTTACGCCCGTATAATGCTTCCAGTCACCACTAAACCCCAATTTTGCACCGTTCGTTGGGTTATGGATGCGATATCTGGGTTGGTCCAATAGCATGGGGAAAGACTTAACACCCAGGGAAAAGTGTACGAAAACCTAGCTCCATGAAAATGGGCGGGTTCTCTGGGCGAGCCACAGTTTTTTGGGTGATGTTTCTCAGGTTCATCCGAGACGAAGGCTAAAGAAAACGGCAGTTTGAGGGATAGCACTTTCCGCCGCAAGCGAAAAGCTATTCCGAGTTAAACGCAGCCCAAGCAGCGAATTGGCTGAGGGCTAGCATTAGGAGCCGAACGTTATCATGCGCAAGCCGATTAAGTACGTCGAGAAAGCAGTCGTCGCCGCCGCCAAGGGCGCTTGGGTTGTATTCGACGGTTTAAACCGCGTCAACCCGAACCCATCGCCGACCCCCAAGTGGTCCGATAAGCCACTGCTTAAGTCGTACGAGAAATCCAAACCACCGCTCGGCTGGCCCCGTTCTACGGATTCTTTGTGTCCGAAGTGTGTGCCGGAAATTCGTCAGCAGATTCTCGACGGTCATTTACCGCATGAAGTGCTGATGAACGAGAAGGTCGGCGAGATCAAGGCGACCATCGTGGAGCGCGACGGCAAGATCCTGATGGTGAAGGACTGCCCCAAGCACGGGCACTTCGAAGACGTGATGTCAATTGACACCGACTTCTCCAAGCACCTGGAAGATGTGTTTCCTGGCCGCGACATCGTCGCCCATAACGACGAGAAACTGCATCATCATGGATCGTCCACGGTAAAGTACGGCCGCGGATCGGTGCTCACGATTGATCTGACCAACCGCTGCAACATGATGTGCGATCCCTGCTTCATGGACGCCAACCAGGTCGGCTTCGTTCACGAACTGACATGGGAAGAAATCAAGACCATGCTCGACAACGCCATCACCATCAAGCCGCGCCGGCAGATGTCGGTGCAGTTCTCCGGTGGCGAGCCGACGCTGTCGCCTTATTTCCTGGATGCAGTGCGCTACGCCCGCAAAGTTGGATACAACTCGGTGCAGGCTGCGACTAACGGAATTGAGTTTGCGAAGAGCTTTGAGTTCGCGCAGCAGGCTGTCGAGGCGGGCATGCGTTACGCTTATCTGCAATTCGACGGTATCGGTAACGCCGCCAACGCGCACCGCGCCGTGGGCAACCTGTTCGATGTGAAGCTGAAGGCGATCGAGAACCTGCACAAGGCGGGATGCGAAATCGTTCCGGTCATCACGATTGTGAACGGCATCAACAACGAGCAGGTGGGACGCATCATCAAGTTCGCGCTCGACAATCCGAAGACGATCAGCTTCCTGAGCTTCCAGCCGGTCAGTTTCACCGGCCGCGACGAAGCGGTAACCGACGAGCGCCGTCAGGCACAGCGCTACACGCTGAGCCACCTGGCGCACGACGTCAAGAGTCAGACGGGTCTGGGCGAGCCGAGCCGCGACTGGTTCCCCATCAGCTTCATGGGAACGTTCAGCGACTGGGCTGACCTGATGCACGCTCAAGACGCCAACAACGATTGGGGCCAACTCTCTTGCGGATGCCATCCCAATTGCGGGACTGGCATGGCGGTGATGATCGACAAGGAAACCAAGGAAGCTGTGCCCGTCACCGCGTTCCTGCATGGCGACCAGCTGGCGAAGGACATTGCCAAGGTAAACGATGCTTCGCGCGGAAAATTTCTGACTGGGTTAGGCATGGCGCTGTGCCTGATGAAGAACTACGATCCGTACCAGTCGCCAACGCACTTCAAGTTGATGGACCTGTTGAAGAAGTTCGACAAGAACTATCATGTGACCGGAAAGGACTACGGGAAAGTTGGGCCGGACCGCACCATCGACGACGTGATGAAGCGGCGCACGAACGATCGCTGGAATTTCCTGTTCATCGCCGGCATGTGGTTCCAGGATCTGTTCAACTACGATTTCCGGCGCACCGAGCAGTGCATCATTCCGTACGCGACGCAGGAAGGCGAAATTTCATTCTGCGCTTACAACACGGGCGTGGGATGGCGGAACATCATCGAGAAGATGCACATGACGGCCACGCTCACCAAGTGGTACGAGGAGCACGGGCGTCATGAGATCTTTGCCGGCGGCAAGAAAGTAAAGATGGATGAGCCGGCCACGGCTACCGAGTACCTCAACCTGCGCGAAGATCTGGTTACCAACGAACTGCAACACGATCTGGATAAGCTGGGAATCGCCAAGACTGCGCGCGAGGAAAAGACACGGGCGCGCGACGCCAAGCAGAAGGAAGCCGAGGCTCGCGGTCCGCAGAAGAACGACGAAGCCTACAACGCGCGCATGGCATCGCTTTATCGCGAGGTTGTGCTCAAAGAGAAGCCGGTGCAGTCGCAGGATGGATTCATTCCGTTGGGAGCTTTAGCGAAACCGAATGGAAACGGCAACGGGAATGGGCACAAAGTCGAAGAGACGAAACCGGAACTCGCTGAGCCAGTAGCGGGAGACTGAGCTGGTATTCCTGTCTTGTAGACCTAACGGGCCGCCTGCGGGCGGCCCGATCTTTTTCTTTTCCCTCTGGCCTAGTTCAACACCGTCACGGCGGCGGACGGTTTCGATTGCGGGTTTGATTTCGAGACGGGAAGAAGGACGCCGACCCGGGTGCCGGGATTACTGGCCCTGATCTCCATGCGGCCGCCCAGTTCGCGCACGCGTTCGCGCATTCCCGTAATTCCAACTCCTGCTTTGTTCGAAGAAGCATCCACGCGGAGCAAATGCTCCTCGGGAATTCCTTTGCCGTTGTCACTCACTTCCAGCTCGAAACCTTCGTGACTCCGTGCCAACCGGACGCGAGCGGCGGAAGCCGCGGAATGGCGATGAACATTGGTCAGGCTCTCCTGCAGGATGCGGAACAAAACGAGTTCGCATTCGCGCGGGGGACGCTCCATACCTTCCTGGATATCGCACTGGACCTGAATTCCGCTCCGCCGGGAAAATCCTTCCGCGAACCATCGGGCCGCGGAGGCGATTCCGGCCTCATCCAGCAAAGGAGGGTGCAGCAGGTACGATGTCGTCCGCACTTCTTGCAGGGCTTCATCGGCAAGTGCGTCCAGATCATCGACTAAAGGCTGCAGGCCGGGGGCGCGAGGTTCGATCCTCCGCATGAGTGCGACCGACATCTTGATGGCCGCCAGGGTTTGACCGGTGGTGTCGTGTAAATCACGCGCAATGCGGCGGCGTTCCTCGTCCTGCAGGGTCATCAGACGGACAGACAGGCGGCGGAGTTGTGCCTCGGCCTGTTCCCGCACCGCGACCTCAGACTCCAGCCGGGCGAGCGCCTGCGAGAGTTCGGCAGTACGCTGGTTCACCCGCGTTTCCAGTTCATCGTGCGCGCGGCGCAAGTCGTCCTCGGCTCTTTGGCGCTCCTGGGCCTCGGCGGTGAGCGCTAAAACTGCGTTGTTCAGGCGCAGTTGCTTGTTGCGATTGGCCTGGCCCAGCACGATCAGGACGCCGCATACCAGAAAGCACCCGATGACACCATGAATTTCTGAGGGACGAATCGGCAGGAAGGCGCGGCGAGGATCGACGAACCAGTAAAATACCCCAAAAAATCCGACCAGGCCGCTTAGAAGGGCCGGACCGTATCCGCAAAGCACTGCGCAATAAGCCACCGCGATGTACACCGTGACATAAAAGGCCAGATGTCCGAGAACCGGGTCCAATAGCCACCGAAGCAGGATCGCCAGCACAGATGCGAGCACACCTAGCAAATATCGCTGCGTAACGCTTTCATCTGGAATAGGGCTAAGCAAGGCCGAACTGGGCGCGGGAGGTGTATCTGCCATAGCGTCTCACCGAAAGCAGTGAAAGGGGTACACCTTCGCGCGTCCCCGCGGGAGGGTGCGGTCGTCATTTTGCGGTGCAGAAGTGCAAGAAACTACTTTAGTGATGATGCGAAATGTGTGGCGGTGGTTGCAGGGTGGGACGACACACTCTTGCCGCGGCAGGAAATATATCTAAGCACGAACGTGTTACCGCCCACCGGGTATCACTTCCTGCCAAAAACCTCTTTCAACAGGGCGGTGGTTTGCGCGGCGGGGTTCTTACGGATCTTCTTTTCTTCCTCTCCTAATTCCAAGAACAAACCATCGAGAGTTTTCCCGACAACATATTGATTGAGATCGAATTCCTTGGCCAGGGCGCTGCCACCAGGGGCGCTTTGAATTACGCGGTCGTATTGCTGGACTACACCGACATGCTCCATCGAGGTGTGCACGATGGGCGCGAATGCTGTGGTGAGATCGGCGGAACTGGTGCGCTTGAAGTAGTCAGTGGCGGCGGTATCGTTTCCGGTCAGGATCTTGCGCGCGTCGTCGAAGGTCATCTTCTTGAGAGCAGAGAGGAAGATCAGCTTGGCCTGAGGCGTGGCTTGCTCAGCGGCGCGATTCATTCCGACTTCGAGTTCGTCCACCTTGCTGCCCATTCCAATCATGCGCATGCCTCGGCCGACGGTTTGGAGCCTTGGAGGCAGAAGGATCTTGATGGCCTCGTTCTTCAAGAAACCGTCAGGACGGCCAGTCACCGCGACGGCCTTGCTGGTGCTGAGCTGCAGTGCCTGTTTCAGCCCGGCGACGATCTTGCTGTCGCTTAAGCCCGAGGTATCCCGTTTCTGCAGGGCGTCATCGGCTTTCTTTAGAATTTCGTCCAGTTGACCCGTAGCGGTGATCGAGCAGCCGATTAACAGGGATAATGCCAGCAGAAGATGACGGCTCATGGGGTTCCTCAATTGGGTTGACGGATGATTCTACCAGCGGCAGGAAGCGTCTCCCCGCGGGGCCTTCAGGAGGCCTGCGGGAAGTCAGAACCCCCTCGTCTGTATTGCCGAAATGAGCATGGAAGATGTAGGCTTGTTACCAGTTAGTTTCTTGGGCCCGCCAACAGGCAGCGCTTTTTTTTCATCCAAGAGTCGTTTTGGGGAGCAGGCCTAATTTTCAATCGGGCGCCAATCGTTTACTGAGTCGGCGATAATGGACTTAGAGGAGCGAGGCCGAACTTCCTCTGACAGCAATGGACGCAGTCATGAAGGAAGCACCTGAATTCTGGAGTGGATGGCGAGACCGGCTCGCAGCCCTCCGCAATGTCCCGACGGTCCTGCATTTCGTGTGGGAAGCCGGACGCGCGGTTGTAATCGTCGGCTTGCTCGCGCGAATCGTCGCTGCCTTGCTGCCTCCCGCCCTGTTCTGGGTGTCGAAGCTCATCATTGACACCATATTCCAAATCATCACCACCCATCAGGCCATTGGAACCAGACTGTGGTGGCTGGTCGCCATAGAGTTTGCTTTGGCGGTTACGGCCGGATTGATTGGCCGCGGCATTGATTACACCGACGCACTGCTAGCCGGGAAATACATGAACTACATCAGCGTGCGAGTGATGGAGCACGCTGCCAGCCTGGATTTGCTGGCCTACGAGGACCCGGTTTTTTACGACCGCCTGGAGCGGGCTCGGGTCCAGGCGACAGACCGTTTGTACATGATCCAGGCGATGGGGCGACTGGTACAGCAGGTGATCACGACCGTCACTCTGTCAATTTCGATCATGCTGTTTTCGCCGTGGCTGCTGATCCTCCTCATTGTGGGCGTGATTCCCGCGTTCGTTGGGGAGACTCACTTTGCATTTTTGGGGTATGCCAAGAACTTCCGGCAAACTCCCGTGCGCCGGCAACTGGATTATCTGCGGATTCTTGGTGGGAGCAAGGAGGCCGCGAAGGAACTCAAGCTGTTTGGGCTGAAAGACTTCATCACCGCCAAATTCAAGCGCCTCTCCGACCAGGTATACGACGAAGATATCGCGCTGGCGCGGAAGAAAGTGATTGCGGGTTCGGTGCTTTCTGCAATCGGTACGGCTGGCTACTACACGGCTTATGTGTACGCGGTGTGGCGCACGGTCACAGGCGTCTTTAGCTTTGGAACTTTGACCTTTCTGGCCAACGCCATCCGAGACGCCAGTTCGAATCTGCAGCAGACCTTCTCTACCTTGTCGACGATCGCGGACCAAGCTCTGTTCCTGACCGATCTGATTGCCTTTTTCGAGATGAAACCGACGATCCGATCGAAGCCCAATGCGTTGCCGGCGCCGCGTCCGATCGTGCGTGGATTTGAATTTCAGGATGTTTCGTTTCGCTACCCGGGTGGGGGGCGGATGGTGCTAAATGGCTTGAATTTTAAGCTGCGGCCAGGAGAGCGGGTGGCACTGATCGGAGAAAACGGGGAAGGGAAGACGACCATCGTCAAACTGCTGACCCGGTTGTACGACCCCATGGACGGTCGAATCCTGCTGGATGGCGTGGATTTGCGCGAGTACAGCCTGGAAGATCTTTACAAGGAAATTGGCGTGATCTTTCAGGACTACATGCGCTATGAAATGACGGCGCGGGAAAACATCGCCGTGGGCCGGATCGAGCTGCTGGATAATCTTGAGAAGCTGCAGCAATCCGCGCAAAAAAGCATGGCGGACGAGGTAGTGGCCAAACTGGGATCGAGTTACGAACAAATGTTGGGCAGACGCTTCGATGGTGGCGTCGATCTTTCAGGCGGCGAATGGCAAAAGGTAGCCCTGGCCCGCGCTTACCTGCGCGATGCCCAGTTACTGATTCTGGACGAGCCTACCTCCGCATTAGACGCACGCAGCGAATACGAAGTGTTCCAGCGCTTCGCCGAGTTGACGGCCGGGAAGATGGCGGTGTTCATCTCCCACCGCTTCTCGACCGTGCGCATGGCAGATCGCATTGTGGTTCTGGAAAATGGACGCATCGCAGAAGAAGGGGACCACGAAGCTTTGACCAGCCTCGGTGGACGTTACGCCGAGATGTTTGAGCTGCAGGCGGCGAGCTACCGCTAAATCGCCGGAGACGCAACGCAGTACAACTGCAGAACAGACTTAAGGATGGATCGAAACAATATGGGGCTCGAAATTCAAACCGGCGACGTCATTGGCGAGGAAGAACGGCCTTCCCCGGACGTTACCAATAAGGTAAAAACGCGGACGATTCGAAATGCTGGTGGCGAACTTGCTGCGCATTTGAGTTGGCTACCGGAGACGCCATCGGGCGACATGTTCGCGAAGCGTTGCGAAGCTCTTTCTACAGCGCTGGATAGCCTTTTCAAGAAAGTCGAGACTGCGTTTACCAAAGATCCCACATCGGAGGATTTGCTCTGGCTCCGCGACAATTCGCAGCAGCTTTCTTTGGCGGCGCGCGTAGTTAAGAATGACCTGGGGTCCAAGACCAATCTGCCGGTAGTCTCCAACCAGACTGAGATGTTGCCCAGAGTGGCGGCGATCGCGCTGGGTTATATCGAGGAAGTAGATACCGCTTGTTCGAAGGAACAGTTCACGGCCTTTTGCCTGGGTTTCGAGGAACACACTCCGCTGCGATTTCACGAGATCGGATCTCTTGTTCCTGCCCTCGAACTGATCTTGCTGGAGAAGATCGCGGCTTATGGCAAGGCCGTGGTAAGTCCTGCCAATGGCGCAGCTCCGAAGCGGGTCGTCCCTTACATCCGGGTATTCCGGGAGATTTCCCAAACGTCATGGAAGGCGGAACTGGAGTCGCTACTGCCATTCGACGGAATCCTTCGTCAGGATCCTGCGGGTGCGTACGCGTCCATGGACGACGAAAGCAAGAGTTTGTATCGAGAACGAGTATCGCAACTGGCGCGGCGCTCGGATCAGACCGAGATGGAAGTAGCGCGAGAGGCTCTGGCCCTGGCACGGAAAGCGCAAGCCACGAAATATGATGACCCGAGAATTGCCTTCCGTGAATCCCATATCGGCTACTACCTGGCTGCTGAAGGAATCGCCAGCCTCCGCCAGAAAATCGGCTACCACGCAACTTTTGGCGAAAGCATCCAGATTTGGTTGCGGACCAATCCTGACCGGTTCCTGCTGTTAGGAATTGCGATTCTGAGTCTGATCATCATTACCGGCGTTTTATGGCTCTTGACTCCCCCTACGACGCCTCTGCAGTTGGTGTTGCTTTCGATGCTGATCCTGGCACTGCCGAGTTCACAGGCTGCCGTGCAGGTGATGAATTACCTGACCACGAACCTGCTGGATCCGGTGATTCTACCGAAACTGGATTTCTCGCGCGGCATTCCTGACGATTGCGTCACGCTGGTGGCCGTTCCGACGCTTTTGCTGAATGAGAAGCAAGTGCAGCATCTGGTCAATGAACTTGAGGTGCGTTACGCCGGCAACCACGATCGCAACCTTCACTTTGCGATTTTGTCGGATTTGCCCGATTCACATCAGCCTGCGCCAGAGGAAAGCGACCTGGTGGAGTTATGCTCCCGCCTGATTGGCGAATTGAATGAGCGCTATGCTCCGAGAAAGGCAGGCACGTTCTTTCACCTTCACCGTCACCGCGTCTACAACCCGCGGGAAAAAGGATGGATGGGGTGGGAACGGAAACGCGGAAAACTCTTAGACCTGAATCAATTTCTGCGCGGCAGATTCGACAGCTTTCCGGTAAAGATCGGAGACCTATCGCTGCTGCCGAAGGTTCGTTTCGTCATCACGCTCGATTCCGACACGGAGCTTCCGCGAAAATCCGCGCAACGCATGGTGGGCGCGATCGCTCACCCCTTGAATCAGGCGATCGTCGATCCGCGGGACAATATTGTCGTCGCCGGCTACGGCATTCTGCAGCCGCGGGTTGACATCAGCGTGCAGTGCACGGCGCACTCCCGATTGGCCGCCACCTTCGCCGGCGAAACCGGGCTGGATCCTTATTCGCGAGCCAGTTCTGACGTGTACCAGGACCTGTACGGGGAGGGTTCCTTTACTGGAAAAGGCATCTATGAAGTGGACACGATGTTTCGTGTGTTGTGGGGGAGATTCCCGCGCAATTCGCTGCTCAGTCATGACCTGATCGAAGGCGCTTATGCCCGGGCCGGCCTCACGAGCGACATTTCTGTGATCGAGGATTATCCGTCACACTACAGCGCGTATAACCGGCGCAAACACCGTTGGCTGCGCGGTGACTGGCAGATCGTGGAATGGCTTACGGATCGTGTACCCGACGAATCGGGAGCACGCGTTCGCAATCCGATCTCGCTGGTCTCACGCTGGAAGATTCTGGACAATTTGCGCCGCAGTCTCGTCGAACCGGCAATACTCCTGTTGCTCTTGTTCGGTTGGTTCGTGATGGGCCATCCGGTGATATGGACATTGGCGGCGATCGGCATCTTGTTTGTTCCGGCATGGGTGGAGTTTCTCTTTGGCGCGACGCGCGCCGTGGTTTCCCGGCAGTTGGGAATCATAGGCGGGGCCTTCGGCAGCCTGGTCGAAGCTAACCTTACTGTGCTTCTTAATTTGGCATTGCTGGCTCACCAGACCCTATTGTCACTGGATGCCGTGGTGCGGGCATTGGTCCGACGACTGGTAACGCGCCAACGCATGCTCGAGTGGGAAACGGCAGCCGAAGCGGAATTGGGCAAGAAGCGCACTCAGGTCGACCGCTACGTCGATTGGATGCCTTTCCTGTCGGTGGGCCTGGGAACTCTGATTTGGTTTACGCGCCACAATTCATTTGCAGCCGCACTGCCGATCCTTGTGCTTTGGCTCTGCAGCAAGCCTTTCGTCATGTGGCTCAACGGCAGTCCGATCGCGACTCCGCCGGATCCGACTCGGAGAGACGAGTGGTTGCTCCGTAAGTCGGCACTGCACATCTGGCGCTATTTCGCGGAATTTTCCACTGAAGAGCACAATTGGCTGATCCCGGACAACGTTCAGGATGAGCCGCGCAAAATTGCTGCCAGCGTTTCTCCAACCAATATCGGACTCCTTCTGAACGCGAGGCAGGCGGCTAACGTATTTGGCTATCTCACCGTTCCAGAGTTGGTCGACCTGACAACGAAGACCTTGGGTTCCCTGGAGCGCATCTCCAAGTATCGCGGGCACCTGATGAACTGGTACGACACCCGTACCCTGGAGTGCAAGCCGCCGCAGTTCATATCATCAGTCGATAACGGAAATCTGATTGCCTCACTCTGGACGTTGCGTCGAGGTCTGCTGGATCATTTGCAGCAGCCACTGATTCCCGCGGCGCTGGCGGAGGGGTTGCTGGATCATCTCCGAGTGCTGTCGGAGCTGCGGGCGTTTCCCAAGCGCGCGTTGCGCGGCTCCGAGGAAGACCTTCGAAGCGAGACCTGGCTCGCATCGGTGTTGCAATTCGCCGAAAGACTGCTGAACCACAACAAGCCCGATGTACCGTCGAACTCTGCCGATGTTCGGTGGTTCCGTGAGCAGGCGCGGGCGCGAGTGAGGGGTATTTACGATCTCACGAAATCTTATATGCCTTGGCTGTTGCCGGAGTTTGCCGGGCTCCGGGAGACGTTAACGCCCAAAGCTGCAGCTACGGAGCCTGTGCCGCTGGAGCGGCTACCCGACTTAATTAAGGCAATGGAAGCGCAGCTTCATAGCATGGCCGAATCTTCCAGTAACGGGAACCGGGCCACCGTTGAGCAATTCAAGCTGGCGCTTGCAGAAGCGCGGCAAAATGCGACCGAGTTAATCGCATCTCTGCGGGAGGCCAGCCGGCGAGCGGACGAATTGGCCGATGCCATGGACTTCACGTTCTTATTTGATGACGAACGCATGCTCATGTCGATCGGCTTTGATGCTCAGTCGAAAGAGTTGGCGCCTTACTATTACGATTTGCTGGCAACCGAACCGCGCACCGCCATCTTCATTGCGATTGCCAAGGATGATATTCCGCAGGATTCCTGGTTCCGTCTGGGGCGTCCCTTTAAGAGCGATCGCGGCGGTCCGGTGCTGCTCTCATGGACCGGGACGATGTTCGAGTACCTGATGCCGACGATATGGATGAGAAATTATCCGAACACTCTGCTCGATCGGGCTGTGGTCGCGGCCGTGCGGTCGCAGGAGGATTACGGGAACAGCAAAGGCGTGCCCTGGGGAATTTCGGAATCGGCTTGCGCCCGGCGCAACGACGCGGGGGATTATCACTACGAAGCGTTCGGCGTGCCCTCTCTTGCTCTCAAGAAAAATGAGATGGAGCCGCTGATTATTTCGCCGTACTCGACCTTGCTGGCGCTCCAGGTGGACCGTCAGGAAGCGCTTTCCAATCTTCGCCGCATGGATTCGATGGGATGGTTTGGTTCATATGGATTTTACGAAGCGGCGGACTATACGATTGCGCGCAAGCGCTTCAGCGGACCTAAGTATGAACTGGTTCGTCAGTGGATGGTTCACCACCAGGGGATGAGCTTGCTCTCGTTGGCCAACTTTCTTTGCGACAATGTGGTCCAGGGATGGTTCCATTCCGACCCGCGGGTGCAGGCGACGTCACTGTTGCTACAGGAGAAACCTGTCGCCAAGGCGGCCTAGCCTGAGTTTCCGGGGCGCCATTCGTTCAACGCAAATCCTAGCGGATGGACGGCCAGGTAATGGCTCAGTTTGAACTCTGAACATCACAAGGGTCATCCCGAAGAGCCCGCGTGGTTACCGGCGGGCCGAGGGATCTCCCGTGGCACGCCGCGTCGTAGCGGAGATCCTTCGCTCCGCCTGAAGAACGGCTACGCTCAGAGCTTGTCCTGAGCTTGTCGAAGGGATGACGCCATCAAGGAGCGAACTCGCCATCAGAAATTCAAAATGAACCACTACCGACGACTAGTAGCGGTTTTACGGAAAGCATCCACCTGATTTACGATAGGACAGGTGGGGCGCGTAGCTCAGTTGGTAGAGCAATGCCCTTTTAAGGCATGGGTCGCAGGTTCGAGTCCTGCCGCGCTCACCAAGTGTTTTATTCTCATTTCCCTTCGTGTGATCCGCGGGCACCGCAGATTTCGGCAGTAAAGCGGACAATCCCCCGAAAGTGCCTTGCGCAGAATTCACTTACGCCCGTAAGATAGCAGCGCTCCCGTAGACCCCAAGGCATGATCGGCCAGACCATATCTCATTACCGGATCGTTGAGAAGCTCGGCGGTGGGGGGATGGGTGTCGTCTACAAGGCCGAGGACACCAAGCTGAAGCGCTTTGTGGCACTGAAGTTCCTTCCTGATGAGGTAGCCAAAGATCCGCAGGCCCTGAGCCGGTTTCAGCGCGAGGCGCAGTCTGCGTCGGCGCTGAACCATCCCAATATCTGCACGATCTACGAGATCGATGAGCACAACGGAAACGCGTTCATCGCGATGGAATATCTCGAGGGGCAGACGTTAAAGCATCGTATTGGCGGGCGCGGCATGGATGTGGAAACACTTCTGGGAATCAGCATCGAGATCGCCGACGCGCTGGACGCAGCCCACAGCCGTGGCATTATTCATCGCGACATCAAGCCAGCCAACATCTTTGTGACGAAACGCGGCCAGGCCAAGCTGCTGGATTTTGGGCTGGCCAAACTCGCGGCCAGCACCGAGCACACCCTCACCACACCGGAAGGCGCGATGACGAGTCCGGGATCGACCATCGGGACCGTGGCGTATATGTCTCCGGAGCAGGTGCGGGCCGAAGAACTGGATCCGCGAACGGATCTGTTTGCATTCGGCACCGTGCTCTACGAGATGGCCACTGGGCAGATGGCATTTTCGGGCAGCAGCAATGGTGTGATCTTCGAAGCGATTCTGAACCGAGCTCCGGCTCCGGTGGAGAGTTTGAATCCCGCGATTCCGGAAAAATTAAATGATCTGATCTCGAAGGCGCTGGAGAAAGAGCGCGACATGCGTTACCAGACGGCCGCGGAGCTGCGCGGTGATCTGAAACGCCTTAAGCGCGGGCTCGAAAGCTCCCGGATCCGGGCCGCGAGCAATTCCGGCACGGTGGCCGCTGCGGTGGACAGCGTCGCGGCAAAACCTGGTCAGGATTCATGGATGCCACGGCAACGCGCATGGACATTGGCGTCGGTCGTCGGTGGCTTCGCTCTGTTGGTGGGGTTGGCAGCTGGGGCTTTCTTGCTCAAAGGATCGAGCAAGTCGGAATTTGCCGCGTATCATCCGCTGACATTCCGGCGCGGCATCGTGCACTCCGCCCGTTTCGCGCCGGATGGAAAGACAGTGATTTACGGTGCTGCCTGGGAAGGCAAGCCGCTGGATCTGTATACGACGCGCCCAGAGAGTCCGCAGTCACAGGAGATGGAGCCGAAAGGCGCGGATGTGCTGGCAATTTCGGCATCGGGTGAAATGTTATTGGCGCTGCGCAGTAAGCCTCGGGACGCATTCCTGTATTCAGGGACGCTGGCTCGGGTTCCCTTGGTTGGTGGAGCGCCACGGGAAATTCTTGACGATGTCGAGTGGGCGGACTGGTCTCCTGATGCCAATAGCTTTGCCATCGTTCACGCGGTGGATGGGCGAAAACGGCTGGAGTTTCCGCTGGGCAAGACTCTGTATCAAGCGGATGGATGGATCGGAAATCCTCGCGTGGCGCCGGATGGAAAGTCCGTTGCCTTTGTGGACCATCCGCAGCATCAGGATGACGGCGGGGCCGTCGCGGTAGTGGATCTCGCGGGGAAAAAGACCACTCTGTCGGAGGGCTGGGACAGCATTCAGGGACTGGCCTGGTCGCAGGAAGGAAATGAGATCTGGTTCACGGCAACCCGCACCGGGGGAGACAGATCCCTGTACGCGACTGATCTCTCCGGGAAGGTCCGTTTGCTGGCGCGCGTGCCCGGCGAACTAACGATCCTGGACGTCGGCAAAGAGGGAAATGTCCTGCTAACCCGCGGCAATGATCGCGCGGGCATGGTCGGCTTGGCGCCGGGGGAACCTAAAGAAAAAGATCTCTCGTGGCTGGACTGGTCGGTTCCGGGGAGTTTGTCGCAGGATGGAAAACAGATTTTGTTCCAGGAGGCCGGTGAGGGGGGTGGACCAAAGTATGCCGTGTACTTGCGGAATACGGATGGATCTCCGGCGATCCGGCTGGGAGAAGGCAGCGGGCTGTCACTTTCTCCAGATGGCAAGTGGGCCCTTTCGCGCCTGAACGTGACGCCATCACCGCTGGTGCTGTATCCGACGGGCGTGGGAGAAATGCAGCGTTTGAAGGACGATGGGCTGAATCACATTGCGGCCGCTTTTCTTCCTGATGGCAAGCGTTTTGTGTTCAGCGGCACCGAGCCTGGTCACGGTGTGCGGCTGTATTGGGAGTCGATGGATGAAGGCAAAGCGCACCCCTTCAGCATGGAGGGTGTGGGATCGCGAGTGTTGCTGTCGCGAGACGGGCTATTCGTAGTGACCAGCGGCCCCGACCAAAAAGATTACATATTCCCCGTCGGGGGAGGGGAACCGAAACCGGTCCCCGGGATGCAAGCCGGTGAACTCGCAACGTCCTGGTCGGGTGATGGACGCTCACTGTTTGTTCTGGGGCGGGGACAAGTGCCGGCTCCGGTGTCTCGCGTGGATCTGGCCACGGGGCAGCGGACGCCATGGAAAACGATGGAACCGGCAGATGCGGCGGGAATCGACACGATTGGGCGTGTCATGTTATCGGCGGATAGCAAGTCATACGTGTATAGCTACGTGCGGACCCTGTCGGACCTTTACCTGGTGCAGGGACTGAAGTAGGGAAACCGCCGAACCTCCTGTTGCGGTATATTTCCAGCGTGATCCCAACTCATCTGAGACGCTGTGTACTTCTGTTCGTCATTGCATGCGTGCCGGTTCTGGCGCATACCCAAACCTACAAATACATCCGAATCGGAAACAAAGACGATGTGGTGACGAAGCCCGTCGCTGGAATTGCCATGATGGGCGGCGGGAGTGATGTGGATGAAGCGTTCCGCTGGCTTTGCAACCAGGGTAGCGGCGGAGATTTTCTGATTCTGCGCTCCCGCGGCGACGATGATTACAACTCGTACGTGAATGGACTGTGCAAGACAAATTCGGTGGCGACGCTTATTCTTCCGGATCGCGCCGCGGCCGAGGATCCGGCAGTGGCCGAGATTATTCGCAAGGCCGAAGTCGTGTTCATCGCAGGCGGCGATCAGGCGAACTACATTCGTGGATGGAAAGATACTCCGGTTCAGAAAGCGATCAACGACGACATTGCAGAGAGCAAACCGATCGGCGGAACCAGCGCGGGCCTGGCGGTGCTAGGGGAGTTCGTCTACACGGCGGCCGGGGACAAGCCGGATGATAAGAATTTGGCATCAGGAGAAGTGCTCAACAATCCGTATTTCGAGCGTGTGACCCTGGTCCGGGATTTCTTGAAGGTTCCGCATCTCGAATCTTTGATTACGGATTCGCATTTTGCCAAGCGCGACCGAATGGGCCGGAGCTTGGGATTTCTGGCTCGCATAATGAAAGATGGTTGGAGTGCATCGCCGCGAGAAATGGCCATCGATGAGAAGTCCGCCGTGATTGTCGAGGCGGATGGACAAGCACTAGTAGTGGGCTCGGGAAAAGGGGCCTATTTCATGCGTCCGACGCAAGCACCGGAGGTCTGTGAGAAAGTGACGCCGCTGACTCTTCGCGGCGTTAGCGTTTATCGCGTTCCTACAGGCGGCCATTTCGATTTGATTTCCTGGACCGGCAAAGGAGGAACGGCGTATTCGTTGTCGGTGGAGCGGGGAAGGATTGTAAGCACGCAAGGCAAGGATGTTTATTAAGGACGCTATCGCACGAGCCCTCCACTGCATAGTGACCCTGTAAAACGGTGCGCTCACCTGTTTGGAACCAGCTATGATCGCCCGTTTGGCGGTCGGAGGATCACTCGGCAAATGGGGCGATGAAAAAGAAGGTGGTAGGGCTGGGGGAAGTGTTGTGGGATGTGCTCCCCGCGCGCACGTGTTTGGGCGGTGCGCCGGCGAACTTTGCTTATATCACCACGCTGCTGGGTGATCAGGGCATCGTCGCCAGTCGCGTGGGTCAGGACTCGCGTGGAATCGAAGCATTGCGCCAGATGGAGGAACTGGGGCTGGATATCGATCACGTGCAAACTGACCGGCGGCATCCCACCGGCACGGTCAACGTGGAGCTCGATGATCGAGGGATTGCACAGTACGAGATCAAGCAGCCGGTGGCGTGGGATTTTCTGGAATGGACCGACGAGTGGGGGCAATTGGCCAAGGAATCGGACGCCGTGTGCTTTGGATCGCTGGCGCAGCGGTCGGAAAAGAGTCGCACTACGATCCGGAAGTTCCTGGCAGCGACGTCGTCCGACACGTTAAAGGTTTTCGACGTCAATTTGCGGCAGTCATATTACACACAGAACATTCTTTCAGAGTCGATGCAGCTTGCCGACATCGTCAAGCTCAACGATGACGAATTGCCGAAGCTCATGAGCCTGCTAGGCGTGGCACACAAAGATCAGCAGTCGTCGGCGAGGCATTTGATTCGAGATTTCGGATTGAAGGTGGTGTGCATTACGCTAGGCGATCGAGGCAGTTTGCTGGTCCGGCTAAAGGACGCGAGCGAACATCCCGGGTTCCGGGTGCGCGTCGCGGATACGGTCGGCTCCGGTGATGCATTTACTGCAGGCCTGGTCCATGAGTATCTCCGCGGCGCCTCGCTCGATCAGATGAATGAAGCCGCCAATCGCGTAGGCGCTTGGGTGGCCAGCGAAGTGGGCGCAATGCCTACCCCGAAACGCGGAGCTCTAGAGAATTCGCTGGCAGAGATTCGCTAGACGCACAGCTCTCCGACTGTTGTATAGTTACGAATGATTGTGTTTTCTTTCGAGATCGCAACTTCGCGTGGGAGAGAACCATGAAGCGTTTCAGTTGTCCTTTTTCCTTCCCTACTTCCTTCCTCCTGGCTGCCGCAGTCATTTTCGCGGGGACTACTCTCAGTTGTACCAAGCCTCCTGCACAACCCAAGGCTCTTTCGTCTCGGCCCTCCGACGTGAACGTACAGGTGCACGACGGCGGACCCATCATAGTGACGACTAAAACAGCGGAGTTCCAAATTCTTGCCTCGGGGTTTCTGCAGGCGACTCTTTTGAAAGATGGGAAGCACCTCACACTCGATGAGCCGGGGTTGGGCTCGACTGGCGGGAGCGATTCAGTCGTCATCCAAGGCAAGGAACTCGATTTCGTGCCGGACTTCAGCCAGGCCAAGGTTCTGGAAAGCAGCGGCAAGCTGGGGCGCGGAAAGCGGGTGGAAGTTCCAGCGCATCCGCTGGCGCCAGCTGGAATCGCCATCGAGCGTACGCTCGTGCTGGAGGCTTATGACGACTTTCCTAACATTGCGCTGGTCAGCACGGCCTACAGAAATGCCGGCACTGCCGATCTGAAGATCGACCAGGTTCTGATGCAGCAGCACCGCCTCAGCGCGAAGCTGGTGGATGCGAAGGCGCAGCCTTACGATATGTGGTCATTTCAGGGATCGAGCTACGACTGGGGCAAGGACGATGTGCAGAAGCTGTCTCGGGTTTCCGCCCAGCCCAACGCCATGGGCGAAAACATCAAAGGTGGCTATGGTGGCGGGATTCCCGTGGTCGCATTTTGGACAGCGTCCGTCGGAGAAGCGATCGGACATGTGGATACGCTGCCCTGGACCTTATCGATTCCGGTGAACGTGGATAAAGAAGGGCGAGTCAATGCGAATCTGACGATCCCGGTCGGTTCGTCGCTGAAGCCTGGAGAGAGTTACTCGACCCCGCGCAGTTTTGTCGCGGTCTACAGTGGAGATTTCTACGAGCCGCTGCGGATGTGGTCGAGCGTGCTGCAGAAGGAAGGATGGGAAATTCCAAAACCCTCCAACGAAGCCTACAACGTGAGCTGGTGTGGCTGGGGATATGAATTCAATGTCACTCCGGCGCAGATGCTGGGAACTGTGCCCAAGCTGAAAGAGCTGGGAATCAAATGGGCGACGCTCGATGATCGCTGGTTCGATACGTATGGAGATTGGGAGCCGCGGAAGGACACGTTTCCGGGCGATTCGATCAAGAAGATGGTGGATGACTTTCACAAGCAGGGAATCCTCGTGCAATTGTGGTGGCTGCCGTTGGGCGTCGAGGACGGGCAGGGCAAGTATGAGTCGCACAAATATGCCATGTCGAAGGTGGCGCAGGAGCATCCGGAGTGGTTGATTCTCGATAAGAATGGCAAGCATGCGCGGATGGTTCGGGATCTGGCGACTCTGTGTCCAGCGGTGCCGGAGGTGCAAAGCTATTTCAAACAGCTCACGGAGAAGTTCATTCGTGATTGGGGATTCGACGGATCGAAGCTGGACAATATTTACAGCACGCCCGCGTGCTATAACCCGGCGCACCATCATAAATCTCCGCAGGATTCGGTCAATGCGATGGCCGACGTCTACAAAACGATCTTCCAGACGACTCGATCCATTAAGCCGGAAAGCGTGACGCAAGCTTGTCCGTGTGGGACGCCTCCATCGTTGGCCTGGCTGCCCTATATCGATCAAGCAGTGACTGCCGACCCGGTGGGTGCGGTGCAAGTGCGGCGGCGCATCAAGATGTACAAGGCACTGCTCGGGCCGCAAGCGGCCGTGTATGGCGATCACGTGGAGTTGTCGGAAATGACTCCTCTTGGTCATGGCAACTGGAGCGAGCACGGCGCTGATTTCGCGTCGACGCTTGGTCTGGGAGGTGTGCCGGGAACAAAATTTGTCTGGCCGGATCCTGGTCCAAAGTTCAAGCCCGTCGCTCTCACCAACGAGAAAGAAGAGCACTGGAAGAAATGGATTGGGCTATACAACCAGAAGATGCTCTCGAAAGGCGAATTCCGCGACCTGTACGTATATGGGTATGACGCGCCCGAGGGATATGCGATCGCGAAAGACGGGAAGATGTACTACGCGTTCTTCACGCCTGCAGAGAAGGCGCCATTCAATGGCGAGGTGGAACTTCGCGGCCTGGACCCTGGAAGTTACCAGGTGACGGATTACGTGGATGGGAAAGATCTGGGGACCGTGCAGGCGCAAGAACACCAAATTCCGCGCCTGAAGACGGAGTTTAAGGATCACTTATTGCTGGAAGTGAGCCGGAAATAGGAGCACGACGGGCTTCGCCACGACGGAACAGCCGAAGCGGCTGTCGCTATGTGGACTGTTGCAGGAACTTCTTGCGGTGGTTCGCGTCGCGAAAGGCTTCGGTGCCTCCGGGGCGAGTCGTCGAAAGGGCTCCCGCCAGATTGCCGCTGGCCAGACAGGTTTCGATGTCCGCTCCGCGCACAAACTGATGCAGAAATCCGGCATCGAAGCTGTCGCCCGCGCCAACCGTGTCCACTGGTTCGACAACTTTCGCGACACTCGTAAATCTCTCCACGCCGCGCTGCGCGATAGCTCCCTTGCGTCCGAGTTTCACCACGACCAATGGAACCAAATTAGAAATCCTTCTGACCGCGTCCTCCAGATCCTCTGTGCCTGCGGCCTTGCAGGCCTCGCGTTCATTGGGCAGGAAAACATCGACGTACTTGAGCACTTCGTTAAGTCCGCCTTCCCACCGATCGTCAGGATCGTCGTTGGTGTCCAGCGAAATCGTCAATCCTTTCGATTTCAGATGTTGGAAAAGTTCGCCTACCCTCGGACGGAGCGCTTTGTGCAGGTAATACGACGACAGGTGAAAGTGGCGTGCGTCTGCGAGGTAGGCGAGATCCAGATCATCCCAGGTCAGCTCAGCTATGGTTCCAGCGTAGGTGAGAATGTTTCGCCATGCCGGATGATGCAGGATCACGGTGAGGCCGGTGGTGGTTTGTCCTGAAACGACGCGAACTTCCGAAACGTCAACATTTCCTTGTCGCAATCGTTCGAGGGAAATCTGTCCCAGCGGGTCGTCGCCGATGCGGGATTGAAATCCGACGCGGCTGCCAAGCGCAGCCAGATTGTGAGCGACGATGGCGGAGGAGGAGCCGAGAGTGAGCATCATCCGGTCAGCGAGCAGTTCGCGTTCCGGTGCAAGTTGCTCGGGAAGACCGTAGAGGATCAGATCGAGATTTAGTTCGCCGGCAATGGTGATATCGAATCGGGGCATAGGGTTTATCTGTCATTGCGGCGGTAGGGATCGGTTGGGGATCCTTAGACTCCGCCATCTGCAAAAGTGAGGGTGACGCTCCGCTCAGGATGACAAGTTCAGTTCTTCAGACCAGCGTTACTTCAATGCCAGCCTGCTTCAGGATGCGTAGATCCGACTTAGGAGCTCCGCGGTCCGTAATGACTTCCTGCAGCGAGGAAGGGGGGGAGATCAACGACAAGCTGCGCCGGCCGAACTTGCTGGAGTCGCATACAGCCACTGTCTTTCTTGCCACCTCGACCATCACGCGATTAACTTTCGCTTCCAGCAAATTGGGCGTGCTCAGTCCGTAGTGAACATCGAATCCGTCCACGCCCAGAAACAGGACGTCGGCGCTCAAGCGGCGAAGAGTCTCTTCCGCGATCGGGCCGACCAGTGAAAACGAATTCTTCCGAAGTGTGCCCCCCGTGAGAATCACCTCGACCGAGGTGCCGGCTAATTCCGCCGCTATGTTCACGGCATTGGTGATGATCGTCAGATTCTGGAACGTCCTGAGTGCGCGGGCGATGGCGGTGGTAGTTGTTCCGGAATCAAGTATCAGCACCTGCCCTTCTTTTACCTTTTCGGCCGCCCCTTGGGCGATACGCAGTTTTTCCTGATGATGAAGTTTTTCCTTCTCGCGGAGCGTGGGATCTTCCAGCGCCCCCTCGCGCGAGGGCAGCGCCCCACCGTGAGTGCGGTGCACGAGTCCGTGGGCGTGCAGGATTTCGAGATCCTTGCGAATCGTAACCTGCGAGGTTTCGAAGTGCCGAGAGAGTTCGGTGACTAGAACCCGTCCCTGGTGGTTCAGCAGATCAAGAATGGCGCGGCGGCGTTCTTCGTTGAGCACGGGAATTGTCGGGGCCGGGTTTCGTCTGCTTCAACGCTCCCAGGCGCCGTCTTTCTTTTTATAACGATTCATTTCGGTTGTCCACTGGAAATCGGCGGTTATGAACCTGAGCTTTTCGCCGGAGGCAGCGTCAAGAACCGGGTTTCCAGCGCTGCCAGACGAGCTCGATCAACCCGTAAACCATACTATTAAAGGTAGTTGGAACCATTCCCATTGATAACCAACTCAGCACCCACCTCTAATGTCCGATTGCAGACTGTCAAACTTACCGTAATCTCAAAACCGGGACGAAAGTACAAAGAGTTTCGAACGGCTCTTGTTACGAAATCCGAACAAGCGAGGCTGCCGGTTGACCGCTCAATGCGATGAAGAGAGATTCGTGCGCTCGCAAGCGGTCGTGGCGCGGGTTGTGGGAGGGCAGACTCTCCTGGTTCCGGTGCGTTCCCGGGTAGGCGATCTGGCTTCGATTTACACCTTCAATGAAACCGGAACCCTGATCTGGAAAATCTTGGAATCGCCACGAACGGTATCTGAAATGGCGGCTTCGGTAGCGCAGGAGTTCGCCGTGGATCCGGCGCAGGCTGAGCGGGACGTAAGCCGTTTCGTAGGCGAGATGAGATCGATTGGCTTGGTTGAGTTTTCGGCGGATTTAAAGATTGCCGGAGACTGAGGGCTCGCGGGGGGCCGAAAAGTCGTGCTCCCAAAAAACATGGAGGGGGTTTGGAGCAGCTAAGTTACGGCGCTTTCAGTGCAGAGGTGCACGAGCGTCACTCGGGGCAGCGTGTGCCTTTGCAAGTCTCGATTGAAGTCACACGAAGGTGTCCGCTGGAATGCCTGCATTGCTATAACAACCTTCCCATGGCTGATGTGGGTGCGAGTCAGCGCGAGTTGACCACGGAAGAACATTTCCGAGTGCTCGACGAACTCGTCGGCATGGGGTGTTTCTGGGTTCTATACACCGGCGGCGAGATCTTTGCCCGCAAGGATTTCCTTGAGATTTACACCTACGCCAAGAAAAAAGGATTTCTGATCACGCTGTTTACCAACGGCACGATCATGACGGAAGCAATTGCAGATTACCTGGTGGAGTGGCCGCCGTTTGCCATCGAGATCACAATGTACGGCCGCACCCGCGAGACCTATGAGGCGTTGACCGCAATTCCGGGATCGTATGACCGCTGCTTACGTGGAATCAGGCTGCTGAAAGAGAGAGGTCTGCCGCTGAAGCTGAAAACAGTGGCAACCAGCATCAACAAGCACGAAGTTCTGGCGATGCGCCAATTTGCCGAAGAGGAATTGGGCGTGGAGTTCAAGTGCGACGGGCAGATTAATCCCCGCATCGACTGCTCGCAGAGTCCGCTGGCAGTGAGACTCACACCTGAGGATCTGGTCGCTTTGGATATGAGCGCGCCCAAAGCCAAGGCGGAGTATCAGAGATTGGCTACACGGGATCTTGCGAATCCGCCAAGCCTGTCGCAGATGGACACCGTGTATTACTGCGGCGGGGGGATGAATTCCTTCGCGATCAATGCCTACGGTGAGGTTGGGATCTGCGTGATTTCCCAGCAAGACACCTTCGGCATCCGAGCGGCCGGCGTCAAGCAGGTGTGGGAGGGCGCTCTTTTGCGCTTGCGGCAACAGAAGCGTACACGCCTCACGAAGTGTGTGAACTGCCGCATTCAGTCACTTTGCGGAATGTGCCCTGCGAACGGCGAGATGGAGAATGGCGATCGCGAAAGTCCGGTTTCGTTTCTCTGTCATGTGGCTCATTTGCGCGCCGCAGTCATTGGGGCCGAAATTCCGGAACATGGCGAATGTGAGTTCTGCGCCCCGGGACTCGAGCACGATGCACTCATGGAATCGGCAAGGCGTATTTCAAACCGGGAGATCGATGTGGAGAGTTGGGTGGCGCCCCCCGTGTTCTCCATTCTCAACAACTCCAGCACGGCCGCGACCGGTTGCGGGAATTGCGGTAACCACTAGAGCATCGCACGAACTGAGGCCGGATGAATCCACAAGCGAATAAACCCGACGCCAAGAAGCCGTACGAGCCACCGCAGCTTACGACCATTAGTTTGCGTCCCGAGGAGGCGGTACTCGGCCATTGCAAGATTTCCGGGACATCGGGCCCGGGACAATCTGGCGGGTGCTTTCCGTTTTGCGGTTCCTCCATCGGATCGTAAATATGAATTTTCAATTGCACGGGATCGAGCAGGGGATGACCTCGAAGTCCGGATCGGTGGTTCTCGGTGCGCCGGAGCGGGTCGCGGACAGACACGCCAGTCATTTTCAGGTAGGTGGAGTACGGGTGCAGATCGTCGGCCTGCAGAGCGATGATGTCGCTCTGGGGAGTTCCCTGAATCCTTTTCGATTTAGGGCCGGAGTGCCCGATGTTCAGATTCAAGTCCGGTGGGTGGAGAGGCTCGATCCCTGCATCGGGCCGATGCTTTTCGATTCCGGCTCGGTCTGGCGGCTGTATGAATGTGGCAACCAGCTGCAATTCGATTTCAACACGCCCGTCCTCGGAACCAGGCCGTACAAGCGCTTCCGCGTGGATCACAAATTCTGCCGCGGCACGCTTGAAATGAGCCGTGAGGCGTTTGCAGATTTTCCGCATGCGATCGATCCGCTGGAATATCCGCTGGATGAACTGTTGATCATGCACCGGCTGACGCAGGAATGCGCCATTGAATTGCATAGCTGTGGAATGGTCACGGCGGATGGTTCCGGGTTCCTTTTTGTCGGTCATTCAGGGGCAGGGAAGAGCACAACGACGCGTTTGTGGACTGCGCGGGAAGACGTGGAAGTTCTCAGCGACGACCGGATTATCGTGCGGTGGAGCGGAAAGAATTCAGTGGACCACAAGGTAAGGATGTACGGGACGCCGTGGCACGGCGAGGCGATGTACGCATCTCCGGGCAGTGCACCGGTGACGCGGATTTTCATTCTGGAGCATGGGCAGGGAAATGTTATTACCAGGCTCTCCCCCGCCCAGGCAATTGCAGAGCTGTTTGCCAGAAGTTTTGTGCCGCTCTATCGCCATGACTATGTCGAATCGGCGCTGGAGTCCTTGCAGGACTTAGTCGATGCTGTCCCCTGTTATCACTATGCCTTCGAGCCAAACCAAGCAGCGGTGGAGAAGATCCTGGGACTTCATGACTGAAGGTTCCAAAAGCATTTTTTATCAAATAGATTGTCCACAATCGAGGCTGTTCGAGGCCTTCTGCCGCGAACTGCTGGGAACCGGGAATGCCATTCGTTTTCAAGCCCGAGGCGCCAGCATGTCGCCGGCGATCCGCGATGGCGACATGGTCCATATAGAACCGGTGCTGCCCAATCGTGTGCGACAGGGGGACATCGTGCTGGTTAAAGGCGAGGTGGGATTGAGGTTGCACCGTTTGGTTGTGGCGGATTCCGACCGGGATGTTTACATCACCCGCGGCGATTGCGGACAGCAAGATGATCCCGCAGTCAGTGGAGAAGAGATCGTCGGCATCGCCGTGTCAAAAGAGGTCAGGATCGGGCGGAAAGTCGTACGTGCGCGCTTTAACAGGCCGGTCGGGCAGCTCTTTCGAACCGCAGCACGTACACAGCTCATCGTGAGCAAAATTCTGGATTCCACTGTCCGCCGGTCGCTCTCGAAGCCAAGCCCCGCCGCTTTCATGGTGCTGGCGGCATTGCTGCTACTCTTGGCCGCTTTGCCCCAACTGAATGCACAAGTTGCGGTTGACGCTACTACGTCCACGTCAAGCGAGGTTACGGGGGCGGGCACGAGCGTAATTACCTTCCGCCACACCACCACTGCAACCGCCAACCGGATACTGATTGTTGGTGTGTCGATGAATATCGCGAACTCGCCGACCACAGGCGTGGTTGGCATCTCCTACGGTGGAACGGCTCTCAGCTTTCTGGGAGCACACAACGACTCCGGGAACACGCGGCGCGTGGAGATGTGGTATCTCCTCAGCCCAGCGTCGGGGACCAACATTACTATCAACGTCTCCGTACGAGTTCCGACTGCCGCGACGGTAGGCGTGGTCGCGGGCGCAACTACGTTTACGGGAGTAGATCAGACTGTTCCTGTCGGTACCTTTGTGTCATCGGACGGCGCCGCTGGCGTCAATTCCCAACTCGATGTACCCAGCGTCGTCAACGGGCTGATCCTCGATACCGTCGCTACCGGCGGCACGCGAACCGTCTCCATCCCCGGCCCGCAGGTCTCGCAGTGGAATGTAACTTCGACGAACGGTGGCGGTACCAGCAGTGATCCTCCGGATGTCACGGCGGCGGGCAGTAGTCGCAGCGGGGCTCCTAGTGTCCCCATTTCGGAAGGATTCAGTGGAACCTCGAACTGGTCGCTGGGAGCGATATCGATAAATCCTACGACCGCGGATATTGGAGTCTCGACCAGCGTCAGCGCGGTTGCCTTGGGCCAGAATTCTGTCTACAAAATCACGGTGACCAATAACGGTCCTTCTGCCGCGAACACGGTCAAGCTGACCGACACGCTGGCGGCGTCCGGCTTAACCTTTGGATCGGTGACGACTACGTCGGGGACTTGCACTGGAACGGGCCCGATCAATTGCACGCTGGCAACGCCGTTCGCCAGCGGCGCTACGGCCACTATCACGGTTACCGTCAGAGCCACTGCGGCTGGATTCTATCCGAACACAGCCACCATAACCGACTCCGGATCGCCTCCCGATCCCAACACGGGGAACAATAGTTATGTGGCCCTGGCGCCAGTGGTGAGTGTGGTGTGCTCGGGAACAACTCTGGTGGCGGGCGGCACGCTGAGCGGAGTGGTGAATAGCTACTATCCGGGAACCGCCAATGTCGCAGCCGGAGCGACTTCCATTCCAGTCGGGACGCCAACCGGAACGGCGGGGCCGATTGCCAATGGAAGCCTGCTGCTCGTGATTCAGATGCAGGATGCGAGCATCAACACGTCCAATACGGTGGCGTATGGAAACGGCGCCACGGGCGCAGGATTTACGACCATCAACAATGCCGGCAACTATGAATTCGTGAAAGCGACCGGAGTGGTAAGCGGAGGGTCGGTTCCCATCTTCGGAGCAGGCGCAGGCGGTGGCCTGGTATTTGGATACACCTCGGCCGCCTCTTCCGCCACCAAGGGACAGAGTACTTATCAAGTCGTACTTGTACCGCAGTATCTTTCCGCGACGCTGAGTTCGACTACGCCACCCACCGCTCTAGCGTGGAATGGCTCGACGGGCGGAGTTCTGGCCCTGGATATTGCCGGCGCGTTGAACCTGAATGGTGCCGCGGTTTCTGTCGATGGCCTCGGGTTTCGCGGCGGTGCCGGGCTGCAGTTGACAGGAGGGACAGGAGCAGCCACGGACTATTGGCAGACTGCACCTGCAACCTACACCGGTGCGGGACGAAGTGGCGTTGACGCTCCCAAAGGAGAAGGCGTCGCGGGAACACCGGAGTGGGTGCAGTCGGGCGCTACGTATCTGCAAACCACGTCGAATTATCCCAGCGGCACAGGGGGAACGGACGGTAGCATGGCTCGCGGAGCACCCGGAAATGCCGGTGGCGGAGGCACAGATTCAAATCCAGGCGGGAATGACCAGAATGCGGGCGGCGGGGGCGGAGGCAACGGCGGATCGGGCGGATTCGGCGGAAATTCGTGGAATACGAATCTTAGTAACGGCGGCGAAGGAGGCGCGGCGTTTCCCGCGACCATCGACCGGATCGCGATGGGTGGAGGCGGTGGCGCCGGAACTCGGAACAATTCCCCAGGCGATGCTCTGGCGAGCAGCGCCGCACCGGGCGGGGGAATCATTTTTATTCGCGCCGACAGTTTCACAGGCACCGCGACTCTGACCGCGAATGGCGCGAATGCCTACAACGCTACTGCAAACGATGCCGGTGGAGGTGGCGGTGCGGGCGGAACTATCATCGCGCTGGCAACCAACGGAGGCGAAGGTGGCCTGACATTAAAGGCAAACGGCGGCAACGGCGGGAATGCCTGGCACTCGCAGCCATATAGCCTGGCAGACCGCCACGGTCCCGGCGGAGGCGGCGCTGGCGGAGTGATTCTTGTCTCGGCAGCTCCCGCAGCTTCGACCGTGAGTGGGGGCTCGAATGGACTGACGCTGAATACGCCTTCTGTGTCTTACGGCGCGACCGCGGGTAACCCCGGAATTATTGCCACGGGAGCAACCATATCCCAGACAACTGGTGTCCAGTCGTCCGTACTATGCTCACCAGATTTGAAAGTGACGAAGACGCACGTCGGAAACTTCACGCGCGGCTCCAGTGCCAGCTACACCATATCGGTTTCGAATGTCAGCACTCTGGGCGCGACCAGCGGTGTGGTTACGATGAACGACACGCTGCCCATCGGGCTCACTCCCACGGGTGCAAGCGGGACTGGTTGGTCTTGTTCGATCTCAGGACAGACGGTCAGTTGCGTGCGGGCCGACTCGTTGCCGGTCGCCAGCAGCTATGCATCGATCACGTTGAACGCGACCGTGCTGCAATCAGCGCCGGCGACGGTTACGAATACCGCGACCATCGCTGGGGGAAACGACGCGAATCTGCTGAACAATGTGGCCACCGATGTCGCCCTCGTAGTGTCGAGCGCGGACTTGGCGGTGAGTGATGCGGCGTCACCCAATCCAGTCGCTGCCGGCAGCAATATCACCTACACCCAGATCGTCACCAATAACGGGCCGAGCGCCGCGGACAACGCTACTCTCGTTACGGCTGTACCGCTCAACACTACATTTGTGTCCCTTGTCGGCCCGGCCGGATGGAGTTGTCTCACGCCTGCGATTGGGGGCACGGGCAGCGTCGTGTGCAGCAATGCCAACATGCCGGGATCGACCTCCGGCACATTCACTCTGGTAGTCAAGGTCAATAACGCGGTGGCCAACGGCACGATCATCACGGGGACAGTGTCGGTGGGTTCCGCAGCGAGTGACCCGATTTCTTCGAATAATCGTGCCAGTGCGACGACCGTGGTCGGTACCAGCGGTCCAGACCTGACCGTGACCAACGCTGCCTCACCGAATCCGGTCCAGGCAGGCAATAACATCACTTATACGCAGGTGGTGACGAACACTGGATCCACCGCGGCAACGGCCGGGACTTTCAGCGAGGCGACTCCTGCGAACACCTCATTTGTGTCGGTTACACCACCCACAGGATGGACATGCACATCGTTCCCGGCGAGCCCGTGTACGCGCGCCAGCGTGCCCGCAGGCACGTCAGGGACATTTACCGTCGTCTATAAAGTGAGCGCCCTGGCCACCAGCGGCACAGTGATTACGGATACGGTAACGGTGAATGCATCGAACCAGTCGTTTGGACCAAATTCCGCGACTGCTACTGACGTGGTGGCAGCGGCGACGCAGGCGGACCTCGCGCTGAGTACGGCCGCTGCGCCGTCCAAAGTCCTGGCTGGAAACGACATCACCTATACACAGACGATTACGAACAATGGTCCCGCCGCAGCGACTTCGGCGAGCTTCACGGAAGCAACCCCGACGAATACAACGTTCCAGTCAGTTCTTGCCCCCGCGGGGTGGACTTGCACTTCGCCCGCTATTGGGTCGACCGGCACAGTGAATTGTACGAACCCCAGCCTGGCGGCCGCGGCGGTGGCGAATATCGTGGTAGTAGTGAATGTTCCATCGACGGTCACAGCGGCCACAATCACGGCGAGTTCCAGCGTAACCTCATCGACGTCTGATCCGCTCTCCTCCAACAACAGCACGTCGGTCACGACCAGCGTAAGCGATCAATGCGACCTGACCGTAACGAACAGCGGGAGCCCGAGTCCTGTAGCGGCGGGCGGGAGCATCACCTACACGCAGACAGTCTACAATCATGGTCCCGGCAACTGCAGCACAGCCAGGTTCTCCGAGGCGACTCCCATCAACACAACGTTCGTGTCGGTGGGCGTGACCACAACGGGAGGTGGGACGTGGACCTGTCCGAATTCTGCGCCCGTCTCTTGTACCAATGCCAGTGTTCCGCCCGGATCAACCGGAACCATCACCGCGATCTACACCGTGAATGCGGGAGCGACAGCCGGGACGATCATTACCGACACGGTCACGGGCAATACGACTACGCACGACACCAATACACCGGACAATTCCGCAACCGTGAAGATTACGGTTGCGGGCGGCACGCAAGCGGATTTGAGAGTGACCAATTCCGGAAGTCCGGCCGTGGTGACGGCAGGGAATAACATTACCTACACGCAAAGCGTGACTAACGGCGGTCCCGCGACGGCCAATGCTCCCGTATTCAGTGAAACGCTTCCTGCGAATACCACGTCAGTATCCCTGAGCGGTCCAGTTGGTTGGAACTGCGTGCTCGCGAGCCTTACCTGCACGGACACGTCTAACATGACCGGCGGGAGCACGGCCGCCTTTACCTTTGTGGTGAAAGTGAATACGAATGCTGCGTCCGGGACGACGATTACCCAGACGGATTCCGTGGCCTCGACCACGGCTGATCCAAACAACGCAGACAATAGCGCAACGGTCAATGTTTCGGTGGCGGACTCAGTCGATCTCTCGGTAACCAACTCGGCTGCGCCGGTTCCAGTGCTGGCCGGAAACAACATCACCTATACGCAGGTGGTCACTAATGCCGGTCCGAGCAGTGCGGCTGGCGTGACGCTCACGAATTCGTTGCCCGCCAACACTACTGCCGTATCGTTGACCGGCCCAGCGGGATGGACTTGTACCCTGGCAACATTCACCTGCACCAATCCCAACCTGGCCCCTTCCTTGCCAGCCACAGTCATATTTGTGATCAAGGTGAACGCTGGTACCGTATCCGGCACCGCGATCAACGAAACCGCGAGCGTGAGTTCGTCCGTTGCGGACTTGAACCCGGCAAATAACAACGCCACCGCGCTGGACGTTGTTGCCACGGGAACGCAGGCAGACCTGGTCACAACTAATTCGGCATCGCCTGCTTTAGTAGCGGCAGGGAGCAACATTACCTACACGCAGACCGTGACGAACAACGGTCCGGCAACTGCGACCACGGCCAGTTTTACGCAGAGCACACCGCCGAACACGACATTCCAGTCGATCGTCATTCCCGCGGGATGGACGTGCCCGACACTGCCAGCTATTGGGGGAACGGGCACCATCACCTGTAATGACGGCAGCGCTTTGGGGATTGGCGCGCCCAATACGGTGACCTTTACCATCGTCTTGCAGGTGAATTCCGGGACTCCTTCAGGAACGAACATCACCGATACCGTGACGGCTACGGCTACCAACATTGTTCCGGGGATCACGAGCAATACAGCTAGCGCCACAGTGACAGTGGCAAGCGCCGGCAGCGCAGATGTCGCGATCGTGAAGACTGCAGCGCCGAATCCGGTGACTGAAGGGACGGCACTGAGTTACACGCTGAGTGTGACCAATAACGGCCCGGCGTCGGCAACCAATGTGACGGTGACCGATACTCTGCCTTCGGTTGTGACGTACCTCTCTGCGACGACGACGCAGGGATCGTGCTCCGAAGCGGGAGGAACTGTAACCTGCCTCCTCGGTACGATGGCCAGCGCGGGGACGGCGACGATCACTATTCTCAGCATTCCCAATCAACCTGGCGTGGTCACGAACACGGCTACGGTTACTGCCGATCAGACAGACTCCAATACCGCCAACAATTCGTCGACGCAAACAGAAACGATCACCTTCCCGACCAAAGTAACTTTGCAATCAATTTCCGCTCATGTGGGGACAGACAAGAACGGTGCCAGCCGTGTGGTACTGACGTGGAAGACCGGCGGGGAAGCGCACAACCTGGGATTCAATGTGTATCGGGAATTGAACGGCAATCGGGTACGCATGAATCCCTCGGTGATTGCGGGATCGGCATTGCTGATGAGTGGCGCAATGCCTCGGCACGCAGGCCGAACCTACGCTTGGATTGATCCAACTGCAGGCGTGGCGGGGGCCTCGTACTGGCTGGAAGACCTCGATGTGAATGGCACGCACACCATGCATGGTCCGGTTGCGGTAGAAGCGGGTCTACCAGCTATCAGTGATTTAAGCGCAGCCGAGACTCGAATGTTCAGCCAGTTGGATCAGGCGCAGCCGCCGACCGCGAGTACTTCGGAAAGCCGCGTTGCGGAGTCCATTTCAAGTACATCGGAGCCTACAACCGCTCAGATCAGGAAGCAATTCGATCTGGCGGCGCATCCAGCCGTGAAGATCTTTGTGCGGAAGGAAGGCTGGTATCGCGTAGGGCAGCCGGAACTGGTCAAAGCGGGATTTAATCCCAACGTCGATCCTGCGATGCTGCATCTCTATGCAGAAGCCAGCGAACTGCCGATGCAGATTACCGGGGCTACGCCGGGTCCGGGCGGCTTCGGATCTGGGGCCGCAATCAATTTCTACGGCACGGGAATCGATACTGTATCGTCAGGAACCCGCGTCTACTGGCTGGTAGCGGAAGGAACCAACGGAGGGCGTATTGGGCAGTCGCCCTCTTCTTCGGGATCGAATCAGCCTCCGCAGAGCTACCTGCAGACGGTCGAATTGCAGCAGCGCACAACCTACTTTTCGGCGTTACTGACTGCCGATGGGCAAAACTTCTTTGGTGCCCTGGTATCGCCCACATCAGTCGACCAGATATTGGCTGTGCCGCATCCTGACCTTAAGTCAATGCAGCCTTCACGGATGGAGATCGCTTTACAAGGCGCGATCACCGGCTATCCGCACGACGTGAAGGTTGCGCTGAACGGAACGCCAATGGGAGACATCCTGTTTACAGGTCAAGATCAAGGACACTTGAACGTGACCATTCCGCCGGGAGTACTCCGGTCGGGCAGCAATACGGTCACTCTGACCGCCCAGAACGGAGATTACGACGACAGCTTAGTCCGGTACATTCGTATCACGTATCCACACCGCTACGTGGCGGATTCGGACTACCTAAAGTTCACCGGGCGGGCCGGGGAAGAATTATCGGTTGCGGGATTCACCGCAGCACCGGTCGTCCTCGACATTACCGATGCGAATCGTCCCGTGGAATTGTCGCCGCAAGTCAGTTCTAGCAACGGCAGCTATGAAATTTCCGTGCAGGTGCCATTCACGACTACGAACCCTGCAACCACCCAGCTCCATACACTGTTGGCGGTCGCAGGCCAGCGGATTTCTCCGGCTGCCATCGTCATGGCGAATCATCCCTCGCAGTGGCACGCTGCGCAACCGGGGGCCGACATTGCCATGATTACTCCTCCGCAATTTGCCGGGACCCTCACGCCTCTCGTCAAATCGCATGAGGCCGAAGGCAAGACTTCGGCCGTGATTCCGATCAATGAGTTGTACGACGAGTTCAACTTCGGCGAACGCAACCCGCTGGCAATCAAGCGTTTTCTGCAAACCGCGCGTCAGGTCTGGAAGACGGTGCCCAAATACTTGTTGCTCAACGGGCGTTCTTCATTCGATCCAAGGAACTACCTGGGATTCGGTAATTTGGATCTCGTGCCGACTCACATCGGCCCTACGGCGAGTTTGATGACGGCTTCGGACGACTGGTTCTCTGATTTCACTGACAGCGGAATGCCTTCTATGGCGACCGGCCGTTTGCCAGTAAGTACTCGCACCGAGGCCCAAACCGTGGTCGGTAAGATTGTCGGGTATGAAGGACAGTCCACCAACGGCCCCTGGACCGGGCATGCCCTGATGGTTGCCGATAACGACGACTCAGAGAGCTTTACTCAGGATAGCCGGATCGTGCAAGCCAAGTTGCCGGGTGCAATCCAGGTCACGGATATCTTCAGCGGGATTGAAGGTACGACTGCCGCTCGTGGCGATATCCTCAGCGCCATCGATTCCGGGCAATTGCTGGTCAACTACATCGGTCACGGTTCGGAAGAGCAGTGGTCCGGATCCAACATCTTCGACACGAACGCTGTGGGCTCGCTGACCAACGCTTCACAGCTTCCGGTTTTCCTCATCATGAATTGCCTGAACGGATTCTTCCAGGACGTCTACGCGCAGCCGCTGGGGGTGACGCTGATGGTGGCACCGAATGGCGGAGCGGTTGCCGTTCTGGCGTCGAGCGGCGTGAACCAGCCCGCTCCTCAAACCCGGCTGGACGTCGCGGTTGTGCAGAATGTCTTTAATGCCGCGCGTCCGACACTGGGCGATGCCATACTCAAAGCGAAGTCGCAGATTACAGATCGCGGAGTGCGAGAAACCTATGTATTCTTTGGCGATCCGGCCATGCAGATTAAACCAGTGGCAACTGGCTCAACCGCACCATAGGGCGACAGCGACAATCAAGACGTCGCAGTCATTACCGCAGGCGCGCCGGCAATGCCGCGAAGAGGTTCTGCCAGCGACCGCATAACCTTGTCGAATCCCGCGAAGTCGAGCGATTGTGGGCCATCCGACAACGCGCGCTCCGGGCAAGGATGAACTTCGATGATTAAGCCGTCCGCTCCCACTGCCACCGCAGCGCGCGACACAGCCGCGATCAGGCTCTGCTTCCCGGTGCCGTGAGAAGGATCGGCAATTACCGGCAGGTGCGACAAATCGCGCGCGAGTGCAACGGCGGCCAGATCGATCGTATTGCGCATCTCCGTCTCAAACGTCTTGATCCCGCGCTCACAGAGCACCACCTGATGATTGCCGCCAGAAAGCAGATATTCGGCCGCGAGCAGCCATTCTTTCACCGTTGCCGAGGGCCCGCGCTTCAGCAGGATCGGCTTGTTGACCGTTGCGAGACGTCGCAGTAGTGCAAAGTTCTGCATGTTGCGCGCTCCCACCTGCAGCATGTCGACGTGTTCGCAGATGATGTCGATATCCTCAGTGCTCATCACCTCAGTGACCACGGGCAGACCGGTTTCTTCCTTGGCCTCGCGCAGGATCTTCAGCGCTTCAATTCCCAGTCCCTGGAAGTCGTAAGGAGAGGTCCGCGGCTTATAAGCGCCACCGCGCAACATGGACGCTCCCGCGCGCTTGACGGCGTGGGCGGTGTCAAGTAACTGCTCACGAGATTCGACCGAGCAAGGTCCGGCGATCACCACCACATCCAGGTCCGCCGATCGAAACGCCATTGATCTTGACGATGGAACGCTCCGGCCTGACCTGCCGGCTGACCAGCTTGAATGGCTGCGCGATCGCCACCACATTGTCGACGCCAGGTGCGACCTGCAGCGCTTCGATCTCATGCCGGCGTCCGCTGCCTACCGCCGCGACAATGGTGCGCTCGGTGCCGCGCGTGACGTGGGGCTGGTATCCCGCTTCGCGGATACGTTCGATGACGTGGTTGATTTCCTGCTCAGTGGCTTTCTCCGACATATTGACAATCATGGGCTGGTTTCTCCTTGTATATTTCTTCGCAGAAAAACAAAAAGCCGCGATCCTGGATCGCGGCTTGCGGTTAAGCTTGGTTTCTGGTGGTCTCAGTGGCTCATCCTCGCCCCAAGCTGCGCCGCAGCCGCAAACCGAATAAATCGGTAATAAGCGGCAAATCGGGGCTTGGAGTAAATCGTGTCATTGGATACTAATCTTCCCTGCAAGCTTCCACCGATTTCTGATACCCCTTCCCATTACTGCAGCGAACTGGCCACGCTCGAGAATGCATTATTGGCGTTCGAACCGATCAAGCGAACGGTACCGACCACCAGAACCAGAATCACGGCCAGCATCACCGCGTATTCGGCGATGTCTTGCCCGGAATCCTCCGACCACAGCCTGCGAATCACCTTGAACATTGGCTCTCCTCCACGGCCATATGGCGGTTCCCTTGGAGGAACTAGGACTGACCTGGGAACTTGGTGTACCATGATGCACGCGGTACAAGCCGCTTGTCAAATGCCAGTTTGCATTCCGTGAATATAAAGTAACGTTAGGTAGCTGCCAGTCGGACGCGGGTTCTGCGCTATTCCCGCCGCGCCCGACGGAGCTGGATCAGGTCTTGGGCGGAGTGCTGAGCGACCTGCAAAACTCGGTTGGGAAGAATTCCCAGATAGAGCGTCGCCACAAAACTGATGGCCAGCGCCACGGCCCGAGACCCAGCGATATGGGGCCGACCGGCACTTCCTTGCGGGACTCACGCATGTACATGACGACGATAATACGAAGATAGTAGTAAGCCCCGATGGCGCTGTTGACGACGCCGATAAGCGTCAGCCAGATCAGATTGGCTCGCAACGCTGCGCTGAAAACGTAGAACTTGGCGAAGAATCCGCCGGTCATCGGAATTCCGATCAGCGAGAGCAGGAATACGGTGAGTGTCGCCGCCAGCAGCGGCGAAGTGCGGCCGAGACCCTCATAATCCTCCAGATTGACATACCGCTCGCCAGCGTTGGCCAGATGGCTGACCACAGCGAACGCTCCGACGTTCATGGCGGCATACGCGGCGGTGTAGAACATGGCGGCTGAGATGCCGGTCGGCGAATTTTCCGGGGTGGTCATGGCGAATGCCACCAGCAGGTATCCGGCGTGCGCGATGGAGGAATAGGCCAGAAGGCGCTTCACATTGTTCTGAACCAGTGCGCCAATGTTGCCCAACGTCATCGACAGGGCAGCCGCCACCCACAGGAACCAGAAGTGTCCTGGCGCATTGATGGCAAAACACGACACGCAACAGAACGGCGAATGCCGCGGCTTTCGGCGCCGTCGACATAAAGCCCACCACCGGAGCCGGCGCACCTTCGTACACGTCGGGCGTCCAGACGTGGAACGGCGCCGACCGCGACCTTGAATCCCAGACCAACGAACATCAGCGCCATCGAGGTATACACCAGCATCTCAGCCGGACTGGATAGCAGCCGTCGGCTGATGATGTCGATGTTGGTCGACCCCGTAGCGCCGAACATGAGGGCCACGCCATACAGAAAAAATGCGGTTGCGAATGATCCCAGCAGAAAATATTTCAAGGACGATTCGGCGCTTGATGCTTCATTCCGGCGGAATCCGGCGAGAATGTATGTGGAGATCGAAGAGATTTCCAGTCCGATGAAGATCAGCACCAGTTCGACCGCCGACGACATCACTAACATGCCCACCACACTGAACAGGATCAGCGCGTAATATTCGCCGGCGCGAATCCGCTGCACCGCCATGTATTCGAACGAACTCAGAATCACGACGGCAGCAATGGCGATGACGAGAAAGTTAAAGAAGACGCTAAAGCCGTCAACCCGGATCGTGTTGGAGAAAGCCAGTCCCGGGAACTGTGCCATGTACCACGTCGAAACCAGGCCGGCCAGCGTTCCAACGAATGCAATGAGCCCAAGCGTCTTCTGGCTCTTCTCCTCATCCACCAAAGGATCGAGGACCATAATCACAATGCCGAAGACGGACAAGATCAGTTCAGGCAGGATCCGTATGTAATCGGCGCCCTGCGGAATGGCCTGAATCTGGGCCAGCGGCATCATTGGCCGACCACCTTGCTGAACATCTGCGGCGAATGCAGTCAGCGTCGCCTGCACAGCCGGATCGATGGCTCCCAGCCAGAGAATCGGCGCGACACCCATCACCAGGGCGGCCACGGCGCAAGGCCACACAGCGGCCTTCTCAAAACCCAGCATGTCAGCCAGGCCATTATTCACGGGATGCGTTACCTTGCCGTAGAAAACGCGCTGGAACATCCACAACAGGTAACACGCGCTCCAGATCACGCCGGTGGCGGCCAGAATTCCGTAAATCGGTTTAGCCTGAAACGCGCCGTTCAGCACCAGGAACTCGCCGACGAATCCATTCAGCAGAGGCAGTCCGACCGAAGCCAGCACGATAAAGAGGTAAGACGTCGCGTAAACCGGCATGGGCGAAGCCAAGCCGCCGAACTCCGAGATCTCGTAGGTGTGCCGGCGCTCGTGCAGGATGCCTGCCAGCATGAACAGCCCGCCGGTCGAGATGCCGTGAGCCAGCATCACGAACATCGCGCCATTCAGTCCTGACTGCGTGAAGCTGAAGATGCCCAGCACTACAAAGCCCAGGTGGCTGACCGAAGAGTAGGCGATCAGCTTCTTCATGTTCGGCTGCACCATCGCTACCAGCGCGCCATAGATGATGCCGATCAGCGCCAGCGTCATGATCCAGGGAGCATTGTGGCGCGCTTGCTCCGGGAACAGTCCGAGATTAAAGCGCAGCATTCCGTACGTACCCATCTTCAGCAGAACGCCCGCCAGCAGCACGGATCCGGCTGTCGGCGCTTCCACGTGCGCATCCGGCAACCACGTATGGAACGGGAAACAGCGGAACCTTCACCGCAAATGCAATAAAGAATCCCAGGAACAGCCACTGCGCTGCGGCCGGGAAATTCGGTAGCGTGCCGCCGCGCGATCTGGTCGCGAATGATGACGAAATCGAAGCTGCCGGTGTGCGCGTACAGCCACAGGATCGCCGCCAGCATAAACACCGACGCGATCATGGTGTACATGAAGAACTTCACCGCCGCATACACCTTGCGCTCGTGGCCGAACACGCCGATCAGCAGCGCCATCGGGATCAGCGTGGCTTCCCAGAAGAAGTAGAAGAGGAAGAGATCGAGCGACGTGAAGACGCCGATCAGCGCGGTCTCCAGAATGAGCAGAAGGATGAAGAATTCCTTCACCCGGTCATGCACCGACTTCCACGAGATCAGCACGCACAGCGGCGTGAGGAATGTCGTCAGCACCACCAGCCACAGCGAGATGCCGTCGATCCCCATGTGGTAGTGAATATTCGGGGCTCGATGATCCACGGCTTCTCGATTTCGAATTGAAAGCCTCCCTGGCCCGGTGGAAATACACCGGCAAGTGCAGCGAAAGAACGAACGTCAGCAGCGACACGACGAGAGCAAAGATGCGAATGTCGCGATCGCGCCGCGGAAGCAGCATGCAGCAGCAGCGCCCCAGCGAGCGGCAGCGAACGTGACCAGCGTCAGGATGTAGGGGCTGAGATGGTCGATGTTCATCGTCCCACCCCCAGCCAGATCATGTAGGCAATCACGACCGCCGCGCCAGCGGCAATCCATCCGGCATACGAGCGCACGTTGCCGGATTGCATGTGCCGGACTTCGTCGGAAACGTGGCGAGCGCCATCGGCCGCATTGTTCACCGTGTCGTCGATGACTTTGCGATCGACTCCTTGCCACAGGATGCTGGTCGATCCATCCACCAGCGGTTTGACGAAGACCTTCGCGTAGAGTTCATCGACGTAATACTTGTTCAGCACCGTCTCGTAGAAACTGCCGAGCGAGTCGGCAATCTTCTGCGGGCAGATACGGCTTGCTGACGTAAAGAACATACGCGAGGACGAGGCCCGTGAAGCGAACAGTACGGAAACCCCCATCAGCAGCAATTCTGTGCTGTGACTTGCCTTCCCCGGCTGCTTCCGCGACCTCGCCAGATCCGAACACCGGCGCGAGGAAATGCTCGAATCCATTGTGAATCCCGACGAATCCGCCGACCACTGACAGCACAGCGAGAATCATCAGCGGCACCAGCATGACCATCGGGCTCTCATGCGGTTCGCCATGGCCGTGCTGGTCGTGTCCATTCCCGTGAGAGCAGTGCCCGTGGTCATCGACCTGGACGCCGCGATAGTCTCCGAAGAATGTCATGAACAGCAGGCGGAACATGTAGAACGACGTGATGAAGGCGGTGATCACTCCAATCAGCCAGTACACCCAGCTGGTTTGATAAGCCTTCCAGAGAATTTCGTCCTTGCTCCAGAAGCCCGCGAATGGCGGGATTCCGGCGATCGCGAGAGTCGCGATTCCCATTGTCGCGGTCGTCACCGGAATATAGGAGCGCAGGCCGCCCATCTTGCGCATGTCCTGCTCGCCGCCGACCGCGTGAATCACCGATCCCGCACCCAGGAACAGCAGGCCTTTGAAGAAGGCATGGGTCATCAGATGGAAGATACCCGCCGAGAAAGCTCCCACGCCGCAGGCCATGAACATATAGCCAAGCTGCGAGACCGTGGAGTAGGCGAGAACTTTCTTGATATCGGTCTGCGTAATGCCGATGGTTGCGGCGAACAGCGCAGTCAGCGTTCCGATCACGGCGACCACCGTCAAAGCGCTCGGCGCACGCTCGAAGATCACGTGCGAGCGCGACACCATGTAAACGCCCGCCGTCACCATGGTCGCGGCGTGAATCAGCGCCGAAACCGGAGTCGGGCCTTCCATCGCGTCCGGCAGCCAGACATAGAGAGGAATCTGCGCCGACTTGCCGCAGGCTCCGACCATCAGCAGAATTCCGATCGCCGTCAGCAATCCCGCGCCCTGTCGCCTCTGCAGGCTATTGGCTGGACCTGTTCGCAAATACGTCCGTGAAATTCAGCGAGCCGAAGTGCTGGATGATGCAGAAACAGTCCGATCAGAAATCCGAAGTCGCCAATGCGGTTGACGATGAACGCCTTCTTGCCGGCCGATGCCGCCGAATCCTTCGTGAACCAGAACCCGATCAGCAGATACGACGCCAGACCCACGCCCTCCCACCCGATGAACATCATCAGGTAGTTGTTGGCCAGCACCAGCGTCAGCATGAAAAACATGAACAGGTTCAGGTAGCTGAAGAAGCGGTAGTAGCTGGGGTCGTCCCACATGTAGCCGACGGAGTAGATGTGGATGAGAAATCCGACTCCGGTGACGACCAGCAGCATGACCAGTGAGAGTTGATCGAGATAAAAAGCAAAATCGACAGATGAAACTGCCGGAGCGAATCCAGTGTGCCACGTATTCCTGATAAGGAAGCGCAAGCGACGAAAAGCGCAGCGCAATCATCAGCGCCCAGGCAAAGGCCGCACCGGAAAAGAAAAGCCCGACCGTGGTGACCGCCGTGCTCGACGACTTCTTCCCAAGAAGCCGTTGATCGCCGCGCCCGCCAGCGGCAGCACCGGAATCAGCCAGAGATTGAGATTCGGCGTCATAGCTTGAGCAGATTCACCTGGTCCACGTTCAAGGTCTCGCGCGTGCGGTAGACGGCGATGATGATCGCCAGCCCGACGGCTGCTTCGGCCGCGGCCACCACCATCACGAAGAAGACGAAGACTCTGTCCGGCCAGCACATGCCAGTGCGCCGCGAAAGCCACGAACGAAAGATTCACGCCGTTGAGCATCAACTCAATCGACATGAAGATGGTGATGATGTTGCGCTTGATCAGAAATCCAGTCACGCCGCACGCGAACAGGATTCCGCTGAGCACGAGATAGTACGAAAGCGGAACCATTAGTCTTTCACCCTCTGTGCTGGCCCTCCGCCGGGAGTCGGTCGGCTTGCTGGCCAGCACCACCGCGCCCATGATGGCGACCAGAATCAGAGATCGACGTAATTTCAAACGGCAACAGGAATTCGTGAAACAACAACTCGCCAATCGTCTTGGGATCTCCCAGCAAAGCTCCCACCGCAACGGCCTCGGTTCCCGAGTGCCGCAGGACTACCCAGGCGATCAGCAGGCTGCCGAGCAGCACTCCGGGAACCCCGAACAACAATGCGACCCGGCTGCCCTTGGTTTGCTCCTCGACCCCGGCATTCAAGCAGCATGATGGTGAAGACGAACAGAACCATAATGGCGCCGGCGTAAACGATCACCTGCACGGCAGCGACGAACTCCGCGCCCAGCAGCAGATACTCGCCGGCCAACGCCGCCATCACCGCGATCAGCGACAGCGCGCTGTTGATCGGATGCCGCTGCACCAGCAGATTCACAGCCCCTGCCACGCAGACGGTCCCGAAGGCCAGAAACAGAATTAAGTGAATGCTCATGAAGTCAGTTATCAGTGCTCAGTGGCAAGTGATCAGTTCTTGGCTCTTCACTGACCCCTGATCGCTGGTCACTGTTTTCTCACCACGCCACCGCAATCGCGGTGGCAATCAAATTCACCAGCGCAAGCGGCAGCAGGAACTTCCAACCAAACGCCATCAGTTGGTCATAGCGGAAGCGCGGCAACGTCCCGCGCACCCAGATATACAGAAAGAGAAATGCAAAAACCTTGGCGCCAAACCAGAATACCGGCAGGATCGCCGTGCAGAATCGGGCGGATGTCCGAACACCGGCCCATGCCATCCGCCAAAGAACAGAAGCGTCGCCAGGCACGCCACCGTGATCATGTTCGCGTACTCGGCCATGAAGAACATCGCAAACTTCATGGCGCTGTACTCGGTGTGGTAGCCCGCGACCAGTTCAGTCTCCGCCTCCGGCAGATCGAAGGGGATGCGGTTGGTCTCGGCATATGCCGCCATCAGGTAGCAGAAGAATCCGACAAACTGAGGTATGATATTCCAGCGCGGAATGAATCCCCAAAAATGTCCCGCCTGGGCGTTGACGATGTCGCGCAAGCTGAAGCTGCCCGACATGATTAGAACGCCGACCAGCGAAAGACCAAGCGAAATCTCATAGCTGACCATCTGCGCGCTCGCCCGCAATCCGCCCAGCAGCGAATATTTATTGTTAGAGGACCACCCGGCCAACGCAACGCCGTAGACCCCGATCGAAGTCACTCCCAGAATCAGGAGCAGTCCCGTGTTCACATCCGTCGTGATCTGCAGCGGGATGGCGTAATTGCCGATGTAGATGTCATTGCCGAACGGAATCACCGCAATCGATGTCAGCGCGAAGATGACTGCAATCAGCGGGGCCGCAAGAAAGAGCGGTTTATACACGTGCGGTGGAGTCAAGTCTTCCTTAAAGAGAAACTTGATTCCGTCAGCGGCGGGCTGCAGCAAGCCAAACGGACCCACCCGCGTGGGTCCCCAGCGATTCTGCATGTGGCCGACCACTTTGCGTTCCAGCCAAACGGTATAGGCAACTGCCGTAAGCAACCCCACCAGAACGATCGCCGACTTGATCACCGATGCCAGGATGTAGAGCCAGATTGGCAAGCCTTGCTTCCTCTCTAGTTGAGCGATGAGCCGTGAGTTGCGAGCTATGAGCAGCCACGCGTCAGCTCGTAGCTCACTGCTCAAAGCTCATTGCTCGCAGCGAATCAGTCTGCTGCGACTTCTACCGGTTTGACTTCGTGACTCTCCATCACCGATTTCAGCGCGCGCGAATACCGTCCCAGCGTTCCAGATGTAAAGAGCCCATCCTTGGCTGGAACAATCGACTCCGGCTTGTGCGCCACGCCGGGGCCGCTCTTGGCGAGGGATGTGTGTTCGCTGTTCCCCGCCAACAGATTCATCCGGGAAACGTCGTATCCCGGCACCAGGCGCTGGATCTCGTCGAGAATTGCCATGGGATCGAGCGGGCTTAACTTCGGCTCCAGTCCCTGCATCTCGAGCCAGACCGAGTGCCGATCCGCTTCACCAGATTGTGCTCCACGGCTCTGGCCCATGTCCGCTCGCGTGCCGCCTCCGAATGGAACGAGCTTGCGAACCTCGAAGCCCATCGCGTCAGCGATGCGTACGATCATTTCAAAGTCGGTCTTGGTCCCGGACACTTCACCGGCCTTCTTTACCAGTTGCACGTCGCCGCAGGTGTTCGTTATTGTTCCGGCCTTCTCGTAGACATTCGTCGCCGGCAGGACGACATCGGCCATGACCGCGGTTTCTGTGAGGAACATGTCCTGCACGACCACGAAACTCTTCGAGAACGCGAACGGGTCAATGTTCAGCCGGCCAACGGGATTGGAACCCACCACGTACAACGCCTTCAGCTTCCCGTTCTTCGCCGCATCCACCATGCCGGAGAGATCAAGGCCTGGCGTCGTTGGAATATTCGCCCACTCCACTCGAAAGTCGTTGCTTCCTTCAATCGCGTGATAACCGGGAAGAAGGTCGGGATACAAGGCCATATCCGCCGCGCCCCGCGAGTTGGAATAGTCAGCCAGGCAGACGAACTTCGCTCCTGCAATGCTGGAGCCAAACGCGACCAGGCTGGCGATGTCGTTGCCGCGAAGCTCCGAACCGAAGACGATTACAAGATTCTGTTCTGCGCGCAGTTTATCGCGCAGCGCGAGCCATGCATCCTTATTGGTAGACGCGCCTGTAAGGCAATCGGCCGCCGCGTCATTGCCAGAGAGGAATGAAGCGACCGAGCCCTCTGTTCCTTCTGGAATCTGCGTGAAACTGGTAGCCTGCCTCCGCAGCTTGATCGAAGCAGAATTGATCACGTAAAGCCGGGCACGATGCAGCCGGACATTGTTGCGAATCTGCCACGCCAGCAGCGGATGCTGCTCGGTTGGATCGTTGCCGATCAGCAGAATCGACGGCGCGGCAAAGACGTCGGCCATGCTGGCCGTTGCATCAGCCTTGCCGCGAAGCGCGGCGGCAAAAGCAGGGAAGTCGGCGGTGCGGTGATGGTCGACGTTATTGCTCTTCAACACTACGCGGGCAAACTTCGAGAGCAGGTAGGATTCTTCGTTCGTCGTCCGCGTCGATCCAATGACGCCGATCGCCTGGCCGCCATCCTTTTCGCGAACTTCGGCAAACTTCTTTCCCACCAACTCAAACGCTTCTTCCCAGGTTGATGGAGTCAGCTTGCCGTTTTTGCGAATGAGCGGCTGCGTCAAGCGTTCTTCGTGGTTAGCAAAATCGAAGGCGTAGCGGCCCTTGATACAGAGGAAGTCTCCGTTGGTGCCGCTCTTGTCGCGATTGTCTCCGCGTACAATTTCCATCCCAGTGTCGGATCGGCGTACACCCAGAGTGGTTTTGCATCCGTCGCCGCAGTGCGTGCAGACGGTGCCGACATGCTTCATCTCCCACGGCCGCGTCTTGTAGCGGTACGCGCCCGAAGTCAGAGCACCGACGGGGCAGATGTCGATGCACATCCCGCACTCTTCGCACTCCAGGTGATCTTCCTTATTCGGGGCGATCAGCGAACTCACGCCGCGGTTCTGGACGCCGAGAGCCCACACATCCATGCCTTCACCGCAGACGCGCACGCACCGATAGCAAAGAATGCAGCGCGGCCGGTCGAAGAACACCACTGGAGACCATTGCTGCTCCTCTTTGTGATTCTTCGCCTCCATGAATTTCGATTCGGCGGCGCCGTAGGAGAACGTCATGTCCTGCAGTTCGCACTCGCCACCGGCGTCGCAAACCGGGCAATCCAGCGGATGGTTCCCGAGCAGCATCTCCAGCATCGACTTGCGGGCCTGCTTGATCTCTTCGCTCTCAGTCGTAGCGACCATGCCTTCGCTGACCACGGTCGTGCACGCGGTCTGCAGCTTGGGCATCTTCTCGACCTTCACCAGGCACATGCGGCAAGCGCCCTGCAGCGATAGGTTGGGGTAGTAGCAGAATGAGGGCACTTCGATGCCCACCGACTTGCACGCTTCAATGAGCAGCGTGCCCGTAGGAGCGGTGATCTTCTTGCCGTCGACAGTAAGGTTTACGTCAGCCATGCGAATTGAGTAATTGAGAAATTTGGTAATTGAGCAATTGAAAATCTACGCTGATCTCTTTGCCGTTTGTCTTGATGCCGTCAGAATTGCTGCCAACTCCTTTGCTTCTTCTAACAGCGCGACTGTCATCTCCGATTTTATGATTCCAGATTCAATTAACAGTTCCAGCCATAGGACTGCTTCGTCAGCCTCTTCGGCCACGATCGCGATTCGGGCAACGAATTCTGCCCTCGATCTCGCGCGGCACGCTGCCCGATAATTAGCGGCGACCGAAGTCCCGCATCGCAGAAGCTGTTTGCCCAATCCCTGCGTGTCAGTCTTGTACGGCAATGATCGAAACAACCGGATCACCCGTAAAGCAAACGTTTTGGTTCGATCTCGCAACGCTTCGGGCCTGGAGATCATCCGTTCCCTCAATTACTCAATTACCAAATTTCCCAATTACTCAATTTCTGTCAATGCGCGAACACTGGAACCTTTTCAGCCGCTCCCGCTTTTTCGTACGGGCACGGTCTACCTTCCAGGTGATCTTCAAATTCTTTTCTGAACTTCTTCACAAACCCGATCGTCGGCATCGCCGCTGCATCGCCGAGCGGACAAAAGGTCCGTCCCAGCATGTTTTCCGCCAGATACTGAATGTTGTCGATGTCCTTCTTCATGCCGCCGCCGGCGTGAAAACGCACCAGCGTTTTCTTAATCCAGTCGGTACCCTCGCGGCAGGGGATGCACCATCCGCAGCTCTCGTGCTGATAGAACTTCATCGTGCGTAGCGCGAATTTCACGATGCACTGCGCATCGTCAATCACGACCACGCCTCCGGATCCCAGCATGGACCCAGCCTTCGCGACCGAATCAAAATCCATAGCCACGTCGACTTCATCCGCCGTAAGACAGGGACAAGAGGCTCCGCCGGGCACGACCGCTTTGAGGGCACGGCCGTTCGGGATGCCACCACCTATCTCGTAAATCATCTTCTTAAGGTTGTAGCCCATGGGCAGTTCGTAGACGCCCGGCTTGGCAATATTTCCGCTCAGGCAGAAAAGCCGCGTCCCGCCGTTTTTCGGCGTGCCCAGTTTGGCGTACCAATCGGCACCACCAAGAATAATGTGCGGCACATTGGCCAGCGTCTCGGCGTTGTTAATGACCGTCGGCCCACCCCAAAGACCGACTACAGCGGGGAAGGGAGGGCGGATCCGCGGGATACCTCGCTTGCCTTCGAGCGATTCCATCAGCGCCGACTCCTCGCCCACTTCGTAGGCGCCCGCGCCGCCGTGCCAGTAAATATCCAGATCGCGCCCGCTCCCGAAGATGTTCTTGCCGATAAACCCCTTGGCATAGGCGTCCTTGATCGCCTTCTGCATAATGTTCGAGAGATAACGGTACTCGCCGCGGATATAGATGTAGCCGCTCTTCGCGCCCACGGCCAGGGCCCCGATCATGACGCCCTCGATCACCGAGTGCGGATCATGCTCGAAGATCAGGCGGTCTTTGCATGTCCCGGGCTCACTCTCGTCGCCATTGCACAACACGTACTTGGGCTTGGCGGATTGTTTCGGCACAAACGACCACTTCATCCCGGTGGAGAACCCCGCGCCGCCGCGTCCGCGCAGGCCCGAGTTCTTCACCTCATTGATGATGGCGTCCGGTTCCATGGCGAGCGCCTTCTGCACCGCCTTGTAGCCGTCGAGTTCGAGGTAACGATCGATGTTGGTCGCGCCCTGGCCGAAGCGGCGGGAGACCACCTTTACCTCGTCGGGATGGGAGACTAAGTCAGCCATGGAAATTGAGTGATTGTGTAATTTGGTAATTGGGAAATTGAAAATCCAGAATCGGCTACTCCAGGTTTTCAATTACTCAATTACCAAATTTCCCAATTACCAAATTCTTCTTACTGCGTTCCCTTCTTCTTATACTCGTCCAAAATCCGATCCATCTTCTCCGGCGTCAGGTTCTCGTGAAAATCGTAATTGACCTGCGCCGCCGGGGCCCAGCTACAGGCGCCGATGCACTCTACTTCTTCCAGCGTAAACATGCCGTCGGGCGTCGTCTGCTTGTGGCCGACACCCAGTTTCCTTGCGCAGTGATGCAGAATCTCTTCGCCGCCGCGCACCATGCAGCTGATGTTGGTGCACACCTGCACGTTGAATTTTCCGCGAGGCTTGGTGGTCAGCATGGAGTAGTAGCTGATCACGTTGCGTACTTCGAGTTCGGTCAGATCGAGCCGGGATGCGATCTCGGCGATGACCTCGTCCGAGAGGAATCCGACCTCGTCCTGCGCGTAAAGCAGCGTCGGGACGAGCGCGGAACGCTTGGTCGGATAATGCGGGACCATCTCCGCGAAACGAGCTTCGAATTCTTCCGAGAATCTCATAGAAACATTTGGTAATTGGGAAATTTAGTAATTGAGAAATTGAAAATCAATCCGATCGCCTGGCTGCGGCTCTCAGTTTCCCAATTGCCAAACTACCCAATTTCTCAATTCCTTACCGGTCAATCTCTCCCAGCACGATGTCGATACTGCCGATGGCCGCGACCACATCCGCCAGCAGCCGCCCCTCGCACATCTTCGGCAACGTCTGCAGGTTCGCGAAGCAGGCCGACCGCATGTGCACCCGATATGGCTTGGCCGTTCCGTCGCTGACGATGTAATAGCCCATCTCGCCGCGCGGCGATTCCACGGCCTGGTACACCTCTCCAGCCGGAACTGCAAAGCCTTCGGTAATGATCTTGAAGTGATAGATGAGGGACTCCATCTGGGTCTTCATCTTCTCGCGGTCGGGCAGGACTATTCCTGGCGCGTCGGCCTTGATCGGCCCTTCCGGCATGCCATCGAGAGCCTGCCTGACAATCGCCGTCGATTCCCGGAGTTCCTGCACGCGGCACATGTAACGCGCGAACACATCGCCTTCTTGCGAAACCGGCACCTTGAACTGGAACTTCTCGTAACTCGAATACGGCATGTCGCGCCGCAGGTCGATATCTACTCCACTGCCGCGCAGGGTCGGTCCAGTCGCGCCGAGCGCGATCGCGTCTTCCGCGGTCATACGGGCTACACCCTTGGTCCGCATGGCCCAGATCGGGTTTCCGGTCAGCAGGTTCTCGTACTCATCGACCTTTTCTGGGAAATATCCTGCGAAATCGCGCACTCGGTCGAAGAATCCCAGCGGCGGTTCGAGTGCGATCCCGCCCACGCGGAAGTACGAAGTCATCATGCGTTGGCCGCTGACCATCTCGAAAATCTTCAGGATTTCTTCGCGCTCGCGGAAGCAATACAAGAAGACCGTAAGCGCGCCGATATCCATGGCGTGCGTTCCCAGCCATACCAGGTGCGAATTGATCCGGGTCAATTCATTCAACAGCACGCGCAGCCATTGCGCTTTCGGAGGGATCTCAAGCCCAAGCAACTTCTCCACGGCCAGCACATAGCAGAGGTTGTTGGTCATCGGGCAGAGGTAGTCGATACGGTCAGTCAGCGGCACCACTTGCTGGTAAAACTTCGCTTCACAGGTCTTCTCTATCCCGGTGTGCAGAAACCCGATGTCAGGCATCATCCGGACCACGGTCTCGCCATCAATCTCCAGCAGGACGCGCAGCACTCCGTGGGTCGACGGATGTTGCGGCCCCATGTTCAGGATCATGGTGCGATCCTGACCGGGTTCGAGCACGGGCGTGGGATTCAGGTGGGCCATCATTTATCTCAACCTCAGCGGTAGCCCTCCACGGGATAATCTTTGCGGAGAGGGTGGCCTTCCCAGTCTTCCGGCATCAAGATACGGCGTAAATATGGATGGCCAGTAAACCGAATACCGAACAAATCAAAGACCTCGCGCTCGAAGTAATTAGCCCCCGGCCAGACCGACGTGATGGACTCGATCACGGGGCTCGAGCTATTCAAGTGAACCTTTAAGCGAATGCGCTCTTTATTAGGAATCGAAAGCAAATGATAGACAACCTCGAAACGAGGCTCGGACGGGTACCAATCCACGCAGGTGACGTCAGAAAGGAAATTAAAAGGACAGGCGGAATCTTCCTTCAACAAGGCGCAGGCTTCGCGGATTCCCGATCGCTCGACGTAAATCGTCATCTCGTCGCGATCAAACTTTACCCCTTCAACCGCTTCCGGATTCCACGCGACCAGGCGCGCCACCGCCGGATGATTTTTCAACTGCTCCAGATCCGTGATAGGGGGAGCCAGGGACATCAGAAGTTCCCCCGCTTTGGCGAGGTTTCGCCCCAGTCCAGAACGCCCTTCTTCCAGACGTAGAAGAAGCCAACGAGGAAGATCCCGATGTACACGAGCATTTCCCAAAGCCCGAAATGACCCTGCCCGTCAGCTTTCAGCTTGCGCAAAATTACGGCCCAGGGATAGATGAAAACGGCCTCAACATCGAACAAAATGAACAGCATCGCGACCAGGTAGAACTTGACCGAGAACCGCTGCCGGGAGTCGCCCACCGGGGTCATGCCGCACTCATAAGGAGACAACTTTGCGCGCGTTGGCTTCCGTTGACCAATCAGCCAGGAGAGGGAGACAATCGCAGTCGCAATGCCGCCCGCCATCAGCATGTGGATCAGAAAAGGGAGGTAGCGAGCGAAGTAATTGTCTGGCATAGGACAGGTATATATAATTCGCGCCAAGCGTTACCGGAAACATTCTAGGTTATGGGCTTGCACTCAACAGTGTCAAGCGACGGGCGCGCCAATTTGAGGAATTGTGTAATTTCGTAATTGAGTCATTGAAAAACGGCGTAATCCGATGGTTGATGCCTTCGGAACTGCGGGTTTTCCATTACCCAATTGCACGATTACCAGATCAAAGAATCCTTATGATTTTCGGTTTCAATACCGACGTAAAGCATGGCGACACCATCTACCACGTGCAGAGCGAGGCGCGCGAAGGGGAACTCCTCTTACAGACGCAAGTTTTTGTCCGTGGGCGCTGCATCGGCAAGCGGGCCAAGTCGTACGCCAGTAAAGCCGCCGAGGCACAATTTGGGGACACGCAAAAAGAACAAGAGCTCCGCGAGCAGCACCGCATGGTGTTGGATTCAATTCGCGAAGGGAAACTCGAAAGTGTCCTCGATCGTCCGGAACCGGAGACGCTCGCCGCTGTAAAGGAACTGGATGTGCAGTGGCTGAATGCGGAATCCATTCATGCGGATCAGAAATTGACGATGCAACTGCGCGTTACCGAAGGAGGCACAGCGGCGTCCGGCGCGCGCCTGACTTTTCGCTTCGCTCGTCCCGGGGCCGCGCCGTTCTACACTCAGGCCGTGGCCGATTCTGGCGGAGCGGCCGAAATCAAGATCGAAGTTGAGGAAACTGCTCTGCCCGATTCATCCTTACTGGTGCAAGCCAACTTCGAAGGCCGCACGGCCACGAGAAAGTTCGTTCTCCGCAAAGCCTAAAGCTCCCTGCATGAGATGATGAAATGGGGTGCCAGCCGTAGCGCCGGTATCCTGCTGGCTGTCCAGAGGGCGTCTCGCCCGCTGACGGTTGGGCGCAACAGCGGCAGAAGAGTTTTCTACGTTTGTGCCGGTTATAGGATCACAATGAAGCTCCAGATCAACGGCGAAGAGCGCGACTTTGCGGATGCTCCCGCATCCTTCACCTTGGCAGCGCTCGTTGAAGCCCTCGGCATGAAGTCAGACCGAGTCGCGGTAGAGCTGAACCGCGACATCGTCCCTCGCGATCGCTGGCCCGAGACGGCGCTCCATGAAGGAGACAAACTCGAAGTCGTCCACTTCGTCGGCGGCGGTTTTCGTTAGACTGCCATTCGATGCATTTGCATTTCCCATCCCTGTCTTTCAGCCCTGTCATCCTGAGCGGAGGAACTGGTCCGCGAGAAGCGGACCAGTTCCGCAGTCGAAGGATCCCTACCGGTTCACGGTTGTCGAATTTGGAAGCCTGACCTCGCGGGGGTCGCTGTTATAGCGACCCTTCGACTCCGTTTTCGTCTGCTTCGCAGGACGAAGCCTCCGCTCCGGATGACATTGCCGCCTTCCGGGAACTCTCTTAGTCACTAACCCCTTCCTTTTCTTTGCTTAATCCACAGGAACTCATGCCTAGAATGGCTGAAACATTTTGCACATAGCCCGGTGCATAGATTTTGGGCGATGAGGCAAAGCGGATACTTCGGTAACTTCGTCCGATTACCGCAAGCATGCTAGAAAAGTTGGGTAGGGAACTTGGGTGCGCAGCACAAACGGAGCACTGGGAGGAATACATGGTCGCAGAACTGGACATCCTGAATGAGTGGATCCCGGAACAGATGCAGCCTGGTACCGTCTTTGTGCTCGAAAACGCCGGAGAGATTGGCGAGAAGGAAGATCCCTATTGGGCCGTGCTGTCGTGCCCATCCTGCGGCATGCTGGGCCTGATCACCCGCAAACAGATCAACGGATTACTGCCCGTCATTTGCGGATCGGAGCATTGTTCCGCGCAATTCTTTATTCGCGACGCGGAAGTTGTGGTCCGCAAACCGTTCTAGATCGCGTTCCCGGAGCGTAGTCCAATTCGTAATCCGTAGAGACGCAGCTTGCTGCGTCTCCCTATCCATGAAAACTCAAGATTGCAGCCGATGGCCTTGGCCAGCATAACGTTCCGCTGCCAAGATAGACGTTGCGAGCAACATCTCTACGACGTCAATTCTGCGCCGTTCTTTAACTCGACCGGAACCTGCTCTACGATTTCGATATCGAAACCTTCCAGCGCGGCCACTTTCTTGGGACGGTTGGTCAGCAGGCGGATGCGGCGCAAGTTAAGATCGGACAAAATCTGCGCGCCGATGCCGATCTCGCGTTGCACGTGTTTTTCGCTGCTGTCATACAAAGAGGTCAGGGTTCGGCCGCCGTGAAAGCTGAGGGCAGTCCGCTCGGCGAGTTTTTCTACGGAGAATCCCTGCGAAGTTTGGTGCAGGTAAATCAGCGCACCCAAGCCTTCCTGCGAGATCCGGCGCAGTGATCCTTCGAGAGTAGCGTGGCATTCGCATCCCGTGGCGCCGAAGACATCGCCCATGAGGCAGTGGGCGTGCATGCGGACCAGGACAGGACTGTCGGCGTGCTCGATATCTCCTCTAACCAGTGCAACGTGGGATTCTCCTCCGTCGACCTCGCTCGAGTAAGCGATCAGCCGGAACTCTCCAAAGCGCGTGTCAACCAGGGCTTCGCCCACGCGATGCACGTAGCGCTCGTGCGCCATGCGATAGCGAATAAGCTCCGCGACGGTGAGCATCTTCATCTTGTGCTCGCGACAGAACTCGGTCAGGTCGGGGACGCGGGCCATGCTGCCATCGTCCTTCATGATTTCGCAGATAATTCCCGCTGGAACCAGGCCCGCCAGGCGCGCCAGATCAACCGAAGCTTCGGTCTGTCCCGCGCGCACCAGCACTCCGCCTTTCCGTGCTCGTAGAGGGAAGACGTGTCCGGGACGCGCGAGATCCGAGGGCTTTGTCGCCGGATCGATTGCGACTTGAATCGTGCGCGAACGGTCATAGGCAGAAATGCCCGTGGTGACGCCTTGGCGCGCGTCAATCGCTTCGCAAAAAGCGGTGCCGTATTGCGAAGTATTCTCGGCGGTCATGGGGCCGATATTCAGATGCTCGAGCCGCTCCTCGGTCATGGCGAGGCAGACGAGGCCGCGACCGTGCTTGGCCATGAAGTTGATGGCCTCGGGAGAGACCTTTTCAGCGGCGAGGGTGAGGTCACCTTCGTTTTCGCGGTCTTCGTCGTCGACGACCACGATCATACGGCCGGCGCGGATTTCCTCAATCGCGTCTGGAACATCGGTAAATGGGCTCTGAGGACTCATATCGCCGCGATTCTAGCAGAGATCACTCGGCCAAACGTCACAGTTCTGTCACTAGAAAGGGTCTAAGGACAGCTCTGTGTAAATACAGCCAGATCGTTGCGGTTCGTAGTGCCTCCGCCTGGGCTCATTTCGATGCGGGCCACAAAGTCGAATAAGCGGGCCCAAGCTCGTTGGCAAATTTCATTTATTTGGTTCGATTTCAGCTCAAAGTTGGTGACCGTTATGGATTGAACGCGTCCGATGGCAGGAGGGATATCAAATGAGCGGGGATTCGGCAGTTGCCACGTTGCGGAAAAGAAGCGCTGTCCTGCCCATCGCGGTGGGTGGCCTAACGGCTGGGGCTTTGGATCTTACCCAGGCCTGCATCCTGTTTGGGCGAAGAATTCCGCTCGTGATTGCCGCAGGGCTGCTCGGACCGCAGGTGATCCATGGGGGAGGCGCTGGCACGTATGTTCTAGGTGTCTGCCTTCACTTCTTTATTGCCTGTTCAGCTGCGGCCATTTATTACGCGGCTAGCCGCAGGCTGGATTTCCTAATCGAGCACCCGCTAGTATGTGGCTTGTTTTTCGGCGCCGCGGTGGAGGAGGTCATGAACCTTGTCGTTCTGCCCCTTTCCGCGCTTCACGCCAGGGGACCTTACGAACTCCATGACCTGCTTCTAGGGCTGGGAGTGCATATGGTCGTGGTTGGGCTGCCGATTGCGTTCAGCGTGTCGCGGTTTGGAAGATGAGGTCGTAACATCGATTCATGGCGATCACCCTCGACGACCTGCGCCGCTTTGCAGTCGCCCGAAGCCTTTTCCCACCGACAACTTTAAAGCGCGCCCTGCACCGGATGGGATTTGTACAGGCCGATCCGATCCGGGCGCCGGCGCGCGCCCAGGATTTGATCCTACGGCATCGCGTAAAGGGGTATTGTGCCGGAGATCTCGAACGGCGTTATGCGGAGCTTGGCGTCCACGAAGATTTCTTTATTAACTATGGTTTCGTGACGCGGGAGATTCAGGCTCTGATGCATCCGCGTTTCAAGGTCTGCGTTCCTGCGGGCGGCGGGCGGCTGCCTTGGCCGGGCCCGCGCCGGAAGCGGGCGCAACTCGTGCTGGAGTTCGTGCGCGAGCGCGGCGTGGTGCATCCCCAGGAGGTCGATCAGCATTTTTCGCACGGCACCGTGCGGAATTACTGGGGAGGGAAGTCGAACGCGACGACTCACCTGCTGGATGCGATGCACTATGAAGGGCTGTTACGCGTGGTGCGACGCACAGCCGGGATACGACTCTATGCGGTGCATCAGCATGGGGATGGTCCGGCCGACGCGAGCGAACGGCGGGCGCGAATCGATGCGCTGGTGGATGCGGCAGTCCATGTGTACGCGCCCATGCCGGAGGCGAGGTTGAGATTCCTGGTACGGCGGCTGCGGTATGCCGTACCGCAGTGGCAGAGGGAGTTGACCAGCGCGTTGCAACGCGCTCGCGAGCGGTTAGCGTGCGTGCAGATCGATAGGATTGAGTGGTACTGGCCAGCTGACGAAGACCCGTTGCGTAGCGCGGGCCAGGACACAGTGCGCTTGCTGGCGCCGTTCGATCCAGTGGTATGGGATCGGCACCGATTTGAGCTTTTATGGAATTGGGTCTACCGCTTCGAGGCCTACACCCCTGCGGCCAAGCGCACGCGAGGCTATTACGCGCTGCCGCTGCTTTGGCGCGATCGGGTTATCGGCTGGGGCAATCTTTCAGTCAAGGATGGCGAACTGCAGGCTGACTTCGGATATGTCGATTCGCGTCCGCCGGCGGAGCGTTCATTTGCACGTGAACTTGAGGCGGAGTTGATGCGGCTGCGACAGTTTCTGGGGCTCGGGAAATAGGCTTTCCTTTCGACATCAATCACGAGGGTTAACATCAAAAGTGACGACCAGTAGTGTCCGTCCCAGAGAGTTCGTGTTCGGCACCGCGGAACAAGGCGCGCATCGCTCTAATAACCAAACGCGCGAGGAGCGCGATGATCACGACGAAAATTATGGCTAGAGTGCCGGCCACGTAGGGATGCCGGGTTGCCAGCCAGGTGAGGCCGATGGCGAGAGCGTCCTCGCCAAGACTGAGGGTGATGTTCGACAGGGGCTCGGGAGAAGGGGTTATCGCTGCCCGGGCCGCGGTCTTGCCGCTATGCGCAATGAATGCGACGGCCGCTCCGAGGAGGGTTGCCAAGAGTTGATGCTCGGGGGATAGCTGGCTGGTGGCGCGGTAGGCCAGCAATCCGGCAACCGGTACGCGGATGAAGGTGTGGAGGGCGTTCCAAATCAAGTCGAACGCTGGGATCTTGTCGGCGAAGAATTCAATTCCGAAGAGCGCAAGGGCCGCGATGATGACCGGCCACGACTCAAGCAACTGCACGCCCGGAGGAAGAGGTAAGTGACCGAAGCGCGCCAGGAGGCCCAGGACGGCAATCGTCGCATAGAGATTGATGCCTGCGGCGAAACCGATCGCCGTCAGGAGCGAGAAGAGTTCCGCGGGCGGGATTTGGAGGATGTTGAGCATCCGTTGGGGAACATATCATGAATCGAGTGTGCCGAAAGCAACGCCGGGCTGCGCCCGCAGGACAGCCGAGGGCGGCTGCCTCCACATGAATCTAGAGAAGCTCCCGCCCACAGAATCTCAAGAGATGCCTTCCATGATTTCAAAAATACGAAGGGCCGTTCCACTATTTGGGAACGGCCCTTCGATGATCCGCAAACTTCAACTACAAAGTGGATTCGATTTCGAAACCCCAGGCTTCCAAAAGAGGCTCAGGAATGTACTTGGAGTTCTTGTTGCGGCGTGCCCACTCCCGCAGACGGGTCGATCGAAGATACTGGTCAGGGGAGAGCTTGTATTCGCGCACGACCTGCTCAAATTCGGTGATGGTCGGGGTAATCGGCCCGATCGGTTCGGGCTTGCCCCAGTTAGGATTTCCGCGTCGCTTCGCCATGAACTAGTGCCTTTCCACTCAAAGGGGATGAAACTGCAAACTACTGTTCTTAATCCACCGCTGCCGCTACTTATTAAGATTCTCCGCTCGTTCTTTAGGATTCATCGATTGGGGCTTCCTTTTGTAGGCGAACCGAGGTCAAAGCACCCTGTGGAAGCACCCTGGAGTTAACTGGAGACTGTGTATATTACAGTCAACAGAAACGGAAAGTCAATGGAAATCTCACTAGGTAAGAGCGTCTAGTTCTCTTCTAAGGCGTTGTAAACAAATACTTTATGCAATGAATGTCCCGATGCCCCGTCTTCCGACCGGTAGCAGAATTGAGGGGGTCGCATTTTGGCGGATTACCGCGGTAACCACTGGTGAAACGAGAGGCATTGCTCCGCGTTGTCGATAGAAATAGAGTGCTAGCAGGGCGCTCGGCGTCTCGAGTCGGTGGGAACTCCGACTGGGTAGCGGGAAGTGGAACGGCAATCCGTCTCCCGAATTAGACCTGGCTATGACTCTAAACTCACTGGTTTTGTGCACGGACGAGAAGATCGTACGCGTGTTGCGGCGCGTGCTGGGCGATCTGGACATCCGCATGGACATGTGCGCAGATACCGACTCTGTATTGCGTAAGCTGACCCGCCAGAGATTTGAGGGAATCATCGTAGATTGCGGGGCGCCAGGAGCATCGGATGTTCTGCGCAGCGCGCGTAGCGCTCCCTGCAACAAACAAGCTGTCGTTATCGCGATTGTTGAGGAATCGGTTGGATTGAAATCGGTGTTCGGACAGGGGGCGCACTTCGTTCTCTACAAGCCGGTTTCGAGCGAACGAGCCAAGTCGAGCTTCCGCGCAGCCCGCGCTTTGATGAAGAGCGAGCGCCGCCGCAATGTGCGGGTCGCCGTTCAAATTCCCGTCATGATGCAGAGCCCCGAGCAGGGCAGCAGTCTGAGAGTGACTACCGTAGATGTGAGCCAGGGCGGGATGGCGATCGCCGTGCCGAAATCGAGGCGTCCGGTGGGACGCTGGCAGATTTCTTTCACGCTGCCGGGAACCAGTGGTGCTCTGGAGATGCCCGCAGAGTTTGCCTGGGAGGGATCGCGAGCGCAGGCGGGTTTGCGCTTTGTGCAAGCCACGCCTGAGGCGACGCACCGCTTGGTCGAGTGGCTAAAGCAGAATTCTCCGGATGCCGAACCCGAAGATCCGCCGATTCGTTGCCAACTGACTGATTTGAGCCTGGGAGGATGCTATCTGGAGATTCCCTCACCGTTTCCGGTAGCCACGGGGGTTACGCTCTCTATGCGCGCTGGGAGCGTCGAAGCCAGGGTGCAGGGCGTAGTGCGCATCATGCATCCCGACAAAGGGATGGGTGTGCAATTTACCCAGGGCACCCCGGAACACCGCGCTGGAGTGGAAAAATTTCTGGGCGTGCTGACGGCGAATCGCAACCTGCTTCCCGAGTTGTTCGTTCAGCCCGAAGGCTTGGAAACAGACTCGAGTCGGAGTGAAGCATCCTTAGAAGACAACGAAGACCCATTGCTCCAACTCTTTTGTGGAGAACCCTTGGCTCCTGAAGACTTTCACGACGCGCTCCGTAAACAGCGAGCCACCCCAGCACCAGCTGCGCAAGGTGCGGTTGCGGGAGCACAAGCGTAATTCTCAGTCGACCGTCCAGCGCGGCCGGCTTGCAACCCTTCCACTTTGGTATTCCGGCGGTTGTCTAGAAGCCTGCGATTTTGATCACGGCACCATCAGTCGTGGCCACGTAGACGTTGCCGAAGAAGTCGGCGGCAATCTTGACGGCTTGGGGGCCGACATCGCCCAGGTCGGTGAGCGCTGTGCCGTTCGGATTCAACTTTGCCAGGTGCTGGTCCGCACCGGACGTTCCCCACAGCACATAGGCATTCCCTAAAAGATCCACTGCAACATCAGTAGCAGAGTCCGGGTCGGCGCCGCCGATGTAAGTGGAGTAATCGAGAGAATTGCCGGCGGCGTTGAGTTTCGCGACAAATCCATCGGTTTGACCGCCAAAGGTCGGCTGGACGGAGTGCGGAGTCGTTGGGAAACCGTCGATCGTGACGCCCACAGTGTAGGCTTCACCCAGCAGGTTCACCGCAATGCTCTCGCCTTGCCCGAAGCCCCCACACAGGTTGCAGACCTCGCCGCCGAGATAAGTACCGTAGGCCAAGGAATTTCCATTTAGGTTCAGCTTGGCGACGAAGGGCTCGAACTGCTCGAGGCCTCCGGGCCAGTTCGGCTCAAAAGCGTTGGGCGTGGTGATGAAATTCGTATTCGTCGTACCGGTTACGTAGGCGTGACCAAACAGGTCCAGAGCGATGGCTCTGGGGTTCACATCGAAAGTTCCCAAATAGTCGCTGTAGACCAGAGATCGTGCCTTGGAGTCGATCTTGGCGACAAAGCCGCAAAATTCGGCGCAGATTGCGTTGTTGTTGATCGCGTTTGGAGTGGTGGGGAACTCTCCCGTGGTAAGGCCCGTGACGTAAGCGTTGCCTTGGAAGTCGACTGCAATGCCAGCTCCGGAATCTATGCATTGACCACCGAGATAAGTCGCGTAATCCAGCTTCCCTTGGCTGTTCAACTTGATTACGAATGCATCGGAGCTACCGCAGAAAGGGTCATCGCCCAGGTTGGGCTGGAAGACATGCGCTGTGGTCGGCAAGCCCCCGCTGGTAGACCCAGTCACATAGGCATTGCCATTCCAATCCACGGCGATGGAGGATCCGCTACCCGTGGTGCCGATGTATTCCGAGTAAACCACTTTTCCCGAGGGATTCAGCTTGGCGACAAAAATTCCCGGAGAAGTACCGTACCCCGTGACGTAGACGTTGCCGCTGCGATCGGCCGCAATGGATTGGAGAGAAACGCCGGTGAGATGGGTAGAGTAAGCTGCGCGGCGGACTTTAGCAACGCTGGCCGTGGTAGTGAACACACAAATACATAAGACTGAGACGATCGCGGCCTTCATCATAGCCTCCCGACCCGATTGAGTCATACTGTCTCCCCGTTAGTTTCCGGTCAATGGCACAAAAGTGGTGCGCATCTGGGATGAGATGTTGAAGTGATAAGCGTCAAGCAAAGGTCCCGCGATGAGATGTTCAATGTAGATGCCGCAGACCGTCCTCTGCGCTCTGACGGTGGCTGGCAGCCGTTCAGCGCCTGTATGATACTAAGGCCGAAGTTATATCCAGGAATGAAACAAAAGCTCTGAACGGATCAATGTTGGCAACATCGACTCTGAATGGGAAATGAATCGGACAGAGAATCTTCGATTTTCTGAAGTTCACCTCGCAACGCCGGGATGGCGAAATTGGCAGACGCAGCGGACTTAAAATCCGCAGGTCCGAAAGGACTGTGGGGGTTCGATTCCCCCTCCCGGCACCAAGCACAAAGCAAAGAAAAGCGATGGTTTCCGCGCCTGGATACCTTTGAGTTTTCGGGCGGGTGGCCCAGCCTTCTGGTCTTGCCGACATCACCAACAAAGTGGGTGCCCCGCTCTTGCGTTCTGTGCAAGGGCGGGTACCACGGACGCCTGCAGTGACGCTTTTATGCGGCCCGATCCCGAAACATAATCTTCGTCCGGCGTTCGTTCAACTGATAAAGTGCAGATGATGCGTACTGCAAGTGCGATGGAGACCGTTGGACACGATAAACCCCCCGATATTGGGCGGGTGGCCCAGCCTTTTGGTCTTGTTGGCATCAACAACAAGTGGGTGCCCCGCTCTTGCGTTCTGTGCAAGGGCGGGTGCCACGGACGCCTGCAGTGACGGCTTTTACGCGGCCCGATTCCGAAGCGTAATCTTTGTCCGCCGTTCGTTCAACTTAAGGTGCAGAGGATGCATTCTGCAGGTGCGACGCAGACCATTGGGCACGATAAACCCCCCGATATTGGCAGCATCGTACCCGCCCTTGCATAAACCGCAAGGACGGGGCACCTCGCTATATTGGTGATTTCGGCGCGATCAAAAAGCCCGGGCCACCCGCCGGGCTGGGATCTGGGCGGCGGGAGGTGCAGGCATTTTGAGTGTAATGGTGCTAACGCCAACTAATTGCGTTGGCCAGAGTCTGCGAATGATTGCATTCTTGGTTTTCCTCTGGTGTGTTGATGATGCAGTACACTGGGCTCGCAGCGGACCCAAGGAGAGTTTGATCCATGTCGCGACGAGTGTTCCTGTCCTATCCGTGCGATTTCGCGGAGCACGAGACGGTGGGAGCTGTATGCAAATTCCTTGAGCAAGCGCGGTGCATAATCGCTATTCCTCCCGCCTTTGGCAGTACGTACTATGAGGCGATGGAAGCTCCCATTGAGCAATGTGATGTCTTCATCGCAGTCCTAGATCCGATTGCTGAGGGAAGCTCTCAGCTGATGGCTCATCTCTGGTATGCCGCTGGCTTGCAGCGTATGAGATGGCACCCAAGGCCAAGGATTTTCGGGTTATGGCTTGAGCCTGAAAACAAAGTCGAAGTGAACTGCCTTTCTGGTCTTCCTGTTGAGCCGCTCGATTCGAGTAGGCTGTCGTTACTATTGGAGGATCTGCCTCCACGCAAATTCGGAAAGGCCCCTGAGAACAGGTGAGAACCGCGAGGCCGGGCGACTGTCAGTTGTCGTAAATATGGCGGTAAATATGGGACGGGTAAATATGGGGGTAAATATGGGGGTAAATACGGGGACAGACGGGACTGACCCAATTGTTTTAGCAGCAAAGGCGTACCTCAACGCCTTGCGGCTTTATCGGCGCGAGTGGAACTCGTGCTGCTCCCGAGCTTTGCGCCTTCCGACCTACGAGGATGCGCCGCACAATCGGCACGGCTGAAGCCGTGCCCTGATACGAACCCATCCGGTTTCCACTTTTTCCTATGTTTCCATGGGCTTAAGTGTCATGACAAAATCGTCATCCCATCTGTGTCATGACGACATGTTCCTTCAGGAACACTTGGCACATCGGGCGAACACCTACGAATAGATCCCCGGCGCCTCATGTCCAAGCTTCTGCACGTACTCAACGTATGACCCGGGATAAACAGTGGGATGGCGGTCCGTGCCGCTCTCACCGCCCAGTTCCAGCACGCGTGAGCCGAGACCGCGAAGGAACATGCGGTCATGCGATACGAAGATCATGGTGCCTTCAAAATCCTTCAGGGCGTCCACCAGCATTTCCTTGGTCGCAAGATCCAGGTGATTGGTAGGTTCGTCGAGCACCAGGAAGTTCGGCGGGTTGTAGAGCATGCGCGCGATTGCCAGCCGCGATTTTTCTCCGCCGGAGAGTGCGCGGATCTTCTTATCCACGTCGTCGCCGGAGAACTGGAATGCTCCCGCCAGGTTCCGCAGCGCCCCGATACTGTCCTGGGGAAAATCCTGTTGCAACTGTTCAGCGACGGTGAGATCGGGATTGAGCACGTCCAGCGATTGTTGCGCGAAGTAGCCCATATACAGGCTGGCGCCGAGCCGCACGCTTCCGGCATCTGGAGCACTGGCTCCGGCAATCATTTTAAGCAGCGTGGTCTTGCCCGCGCCGTTTCTTCCCATGACGGCCCAGCGTTCTCCGCGGCGGATGGTGAGATTGAACCCTTCGTAAATCACACGCGGGCCGTAACTCTTGTGCAGATTCTCAAGGACGGCCACCTGTTCGCCGGATCGCGGGGGGACACGAAAGTCGAACTTCACCACCTGGCGTTTCTTGGGCAGTTCGATCTTCTCGATCTTGTCCAAGGCCTTGATCCGGCTCTGCACCTGGGCCGCTTTGGCGGCGTGCGTCCTGAAACGATCGATGAAGCGCTGCTCCTTGGCAAGCATGGACTGCTGCCGGGCAAAGGCTGCCTGCTGATTGCTCTCTCGCACCGCACGCTCGCGCTCGTAGAAGTCGTAGTCACCCGAGTAGGTGATGATTTCGCCGCCATCAATCTCTGCGATCTTTGAGACCAGACGATTCATGAACTCGCGGTCGTGCGAGGTCATGAGCAGCGCGCCAGGAAATGACTTGAGAAACTGTTCGAGCCAGATGATGGATTCGATGTCGAGATGGTTCGTCGGTTCGTCCATCAGCAATACATCCGGCATTCCGAGCAGGACGCGCGCCAGCGCAACCCGCATTTTCCATCCGCCGGAGAGAGCGCCCACGTCGCCGTCAATCTGATCGTCTTTGAATCCCAGACCGTGGAGCACTTCACGGGCTTGCGATTCGAGCGCGTAACCGCCTAAATGCTCGTACTCCTCCTGAACGTGACCGAAGCGATCAAGAATGCGGTCCATCTCATCAGCCTTGTCGGGGTCGGACATTTCCCGCTGCAAGGCTTCGAGTTCGTGGTGCAGATCGCCGACGCGTCCGCTGCCTGCGATCGCTTCATCCAGAACCGAACGGCCCTGCATTTCCTCGACGTCCTGGCGAAAGTAGCCGATCGTCAACTTCTTGGGGACAGAGACCGCGCCCTCGTCGGGAGTTTCCTCGCCGACCACCATGCGGAAGAGCGTTGTCTTGCCCGACCCATTGGGACCGACCAGCCCGACTTTTTCGCCGGGATTCAACTGAAACGAAGCATCCACGAAGAGCAACTGCTTGCCATACTGCTTATTGATGTTTGAGAAAGAGATCATTTTGAAGGAGCAACTCGCGGCACCGTGCCTCTTCCAGTGTAGCCCGGGCCTATTCGACAGGCTCAGGGCAAGCATTGGATGGGCCACACGGCGCACACCCTAGAATTTTTCTGGGAATTCTCTCGCTGCCCTAAAAACCGTTGCCACTTCAATCGACTCATCTTGAACCCTGTACACCACGCGAAAACGTCCAACGATGACTTCGCGAATTTCAGGTTCATCTCGCTCCGGCACAATACGTCCCGAGCGGGGGAAATGGATCAACTGCTCGACAGCAGAGAAGATTCGCGCGATGGTCAGACCTGCATAATGCTCAGAATCTTTGGCAATGTATTCGCGGATAGCGTCAAGATCGCGCAGCGATTGTGGCGACCACAGAATGCGCATTACAGTCCGAAGCGATGCTTGGCCTGATCGTGCGGAATGCCCTGCGACCCATCAAGCTCGGCCAATCCGGTTTCGACTTTGGCCAGAAATACGAGCCGTTCAATGGCATCGTCGATGGTGGCATTTGGCGGCATCGCCTGGAGAGCCTCGATAATGCGGTCGCGGGTAAATGGCTCCTGCATGGCTTAATTGTAAACACATTTCGCGGTAGGTGGAACTACATGCGTAACGACCGATACCCACGAGCCAGTATTTCAAGCACTGTCTGCCCGCCAGCGCTGACATTGCGGTCAGTAAACAGAAATCAGGGATCGCAAAATTCACACTTGACATTGACAGATAATCCACTACCATATGGTTGTGGATAAATTAGGTACAACGTTTGCCGCTTTGTCTGATCCAACCCGGCGGGCAATGATCGAACGACTCTCCCATGGGCCTGCCTCTGTGCATGGATTGACGGAACCGTTTGCACTCTCGCAGCAGATGATTTCAAAACATATTGCCTACCTGGTGCGGGCGCGGATTGTGATCAAGACGAAGCGTGGACGAGAGAGTGTGTGCACGCTTAGGCCAGCGGCGATCAAGACAGTCAGCGACTGGGCGATCAGCTATCGCCGATTCTGGGAAGAGAGTTTCGACAAGCTGGAAGTGGTTGTGAATCAAATGAAAAAAGCAGGAGGTCAGAGATGACAAAAAACACGGTTAACGAGACAGAGCGGATGGTTGTCACAAGAGTTTTTGATGCCCCACGCGAATTGGTTTGGAAGGCGTGGACAGACCCGAAATACGTGATGCAGTGGTGGGGACCGAAGGGTTTTACTGCGCCCGTTTGCCAGATGGATTTTCGCGTTGGAGGAAAATCTCTCTTCTGCATGAGAACGCCGGATGGGCAGGAGTGCTGGAATGCGGTTGAATACCACGAGATTGTTCCGCACGAGAAGATCGTTTCCTCCATGTACTTTTCGGACTCGAAGGGAAACAAGGTTGACCCTGCGGAATTAGGAATAGAACATGAGGCCATAGACGGTGCGTACGACGTGACCATCTTTGAGGATCTCGGAAACGGCCAGACGAAACTCACCTTCATTGGAAATGAACCCATGGAGAGCGCGAAAAATAGCGGTCAACTAGAGGGCTGGAACGAGATACTCGATAAAGTTGCCGCAGTTGTTGCGGGGCTAGCGCAGGCGAAATAAGAAGTTGGAGTTTTGATGATTGTCATGCGCGAGATCTGAACATAAAGTAAAGGCAGGCGCAACCGAACATGCAGAACTTGGCTACTGGAGAAGACTATGCGAAATAACATTCTGACACTCATAACTGTGCTGCTCTTGAGTCTCGCTGGCACTGAAGTTAGCGCGTCAGGAGTTCCCATGAACGCAGAAAGTAAAACTGGATACGCACCGATTCATGGCATGCAGCTCTACTACGAGATTCATGGCCAAGGTAAGCCGATGGTTCTGCTCCACGGCGGAATCACCGCTTTCGAAGGCTTTGGCACCAATATCGATGCTCTGGCGAAGTCCCGTCAGGTGATTGCGGTGCATTTGCAAGGACATGGAAACACCGCCGACATCGATCGTCCTTACCGCTTTGAAGCACTGGCCGATGATGTAGCCGCGCTGGTCGCGTACCTGAAGCTGGGGAAAATTGACTTGGTCGGCTATTCATTCGGTGGAGGTGTCGCATTGCAAACTGCTATACGACATCCCGAAGTCGTCGATCACCTGGTGGTGATTTCCTCTGTCATGGCCCAAACCGGATTCTATCCGGAAGGGCTTGCCGCGTTCGCACAGATGAGCAAGAACGCACCGATGCTTGCAGACAGCGTCAAAAAGTCACCACTTGCGACGATGTACCCGAAGACGAACTGGGAAACGTCGTTCAAAAAGATGGGCGAACTGGCCAGCACGCCATTTGACTGGTCAGCGCAGGTCAAGGCTCTCAAGGAACCGACACTCTTGGTCTTTGCCGATGCAGATGCCGTTCGCGCCGAGCATATCGTTGAATTCTACAAGGCTCTCGGTGGCGCACAACGGGACGCCGGACTAGACGGATCGATGAGGTCGATGGCGCAGTTGGCCATCCTTCCCGGCACGACTCACTACAACATCATTGCTAGCCCGTCGTTGGCGGTCGTAATCGATGAGTTCCTGGGGCGATAGCCCGATTCGGCGCGCGAGAAATGCGGACGGGTGGCCCACACAACGCGGTGTTCGTTGTGTGGGGTATTTCGGATTTCGACTCGATCACTCTGACCCACTCAAGCCAACACCGGGCTTGAATGGGCCACCCTCAGTAAGAATGATGTACACAAGAGTCGTTGAAGGTGGGCCATCAGCCTGATTTTCCTGTTCGCCGATCCCTAAATCGAAAACGCCGGATTGCCTTCTATCACCTTCTGCTCGAGATTCGGACGTTCGTGCTTGCGCCAGAGCTTTGCAGCGTGTCGAACCCGATAGAGAATAGGTCCGCCATCCGGCTGGTCCTGGCGAACGATGGGACGCGGCAGGCAGATGAAATCCGTCTCTAGCCGGTCCGCTGCTGCGTGCACTACCGAATATCCATGGCCGCCCATGTCAACAAACGACACGTGCGGTGACAAATCCCGGTTGGAAAGCTGGCGTGCCTTTTGCACGTCACCACTCTTCGCATATTCCAGGCATGACCGAACACCGTGACGCACCAGCATATTAACCGTGGGTTGCGGACGGTTGTCACCAGGACCTTGCCCGAGGAACAGAGCCCGCAGCGGATCGTCTTTGTGCAGGTGATGTTCCATGGACTCCACCATTCCGGGCGCGGAGATTGATCCAACCACGAATGCCACACCTACGGGGTCAAAGGGCTTCGGCGGGAGAGACTTCGCCGATAAACCAGCCCAGAAGCTATGCCGGTCGCCCGCCACCGTGGCAAACCCCGTAATCGCATGCTCTTGAATGAAATCGTAAATTTCACCGCGCTCCTGATAGGCAGTGCTGACGTCCCCGCCGCCAAAGCTGGCATACCCAGCACCGGGCCAGGCGCTTGCAACCATCCCTGCGGGAAGGTTCTGCGGGTCGGCGCGCATATCCAGCGTCGAAGTTGTGCTTCCCCAGATCTTCCAGGCAGCTTTCGAATTCCGCAGTTGTTCCAGAAACCACGCTTTTTGCTCGGCTCCGAGGATGGTCTGCGCGGGATCCGCCTTACGGAGGTTCGGAACTTGCTTGTCCCCGAAACGGATGGTGTCGGGCGGTTTGCCTCCGTTGTAATCCCGACCGCCATCGATTATCTCAAGCACCTCCTCAGGCACGAACTCCGAATAGTCCTTATTAAAGAAATCTGCGTCATCGAACTTGCTTCCGGGGTCCTCCGATCGGTAGCTTCGCTCGTCGGTGATCATGAGCTCCACGTTCCGGCCCCAGCGGAGCGACCGGTATCCCTTCAGACTATTGATCGCCGCAAGATTGTTGGCCTCCTGCCCGAGTCCATGCTCATCGAAAACAGTGACCGGGGCATCCTTAACCTTCGGCGGGCTGAACACTTCTAGCGAGGGACCACCGCTCTTCACCATACGCGCGGGCTGATACTCAAAAAATGCCTGCATGGCAGCAACCTTGCGAGTCTGCGCGGGACGCGTTTTGCCGTCGAACACTTGCAAGGCTTGCCATCCTTGCCAGCTGTACTCATGGTTATCCCACATGGGAACAAAGGGAAAGCGGGCACGAGCGTCCTGCAGGTCGGGATCATGCAGGTAGGCGCGATACACAGCACGGTAGTCATCCACGTTGACCGGGATGTGGAAGTCGTCAATTTTCTCTCCTTGAGGATAACGAACGATTTCCCTCACCTTGCGGTCGTAATAAGTGGCGCGGTCCTCCGGATACCAGACCAGTTCGTAGATGAAGTCGCCCAGGTGCAGAACAAAGCTGAGCCGGTCCTGCTCGGAAGCGTGCTCATCCTCGAAGATCATTCTTCGGTAGGCGTTCTGCGCTCCGAGGTTTGCGTTCTGACAACTGACGAACGCGAAGTGTACCGGCCGGGAATCATCATCGGCAGGTGCGGTGATGGTGCGGCCGATGCGGCTGCCGGAACCCTCAGGATCGGTAAAGCGATACCAATAGACCTGGGCCGGCTTCAGTCCTCCGACCAGCACACGACAGGTCCAATCCGCCTCCGCCGAAATCGACACTCTCTGAGTTGCGATCACACGCTGGAACGTCTGGTCGAGCGCCACTTCGACGGTCAATTCCTGGGCCGGTTTAGGCTGCGGTTCGCGCCGGGTCCACAGCAATACGCTGTTGCTGTCGGGATCGCCGGAGGCGACACCTTCCGGGAAAAGGTCGCGACGCTCGCGCCAGGAAATCTTCGAGGGAGTCGAGAATGAGCGACCCCAAGCCGCTTCCGCACCAAGCACCGCGGCCAAAGCCAGAAAATCGCGACGGCTAATATTTCCCATGCTGTAACTCCTTCTTTCCGCTGCAAGGCCCACGCACGCTCGAGATGAGACGCCTCGTCCAAATAGTGAGAGCGAACGTGCCGGCCGACTATCTTAGACGGTCCAGCGCGGCGAGCGTGATCACAAGATCGTGCCTATCGAGTTAGTTCGCCCTTGAGAAATGTTTGCTGGGCGGCCTAGGTTTTGAACCTGCATCCACAATTGACACGGTGGGGCACCCATCCTTGCGTTCTGTGCAAGAGTGGGTACGATGCTGCATGAGCTATGTGATTTCGGCGAAGTTGCCCCCCCGGTGCTATAAGCAGCATCTTGCCCACCCTTGCAAAGAACGCAAGGATGGGGCACCCTCAGTAAGAATGATATACACCGGAGTCGTTGAAGGTGAGCCACCCGCCCCACGACTTGAGCCTCTCATTTTTCAATTGAGTACCAAGCACCAAACATTTTCGCAACAAAGTGCTCACTGACTTCTGCTTCGGATCGGTTGCCAGTTCGATGATTTCGTCCAATAGCATTGCCTGAATCCTCGACCGTCTTATCGGCTCTTAGCTATCAATTGGCCGGGTGGCCCAGGTTTTTGATCTCGCCTCCGTCACCAACGGGGTGGGTGGCCCGTCCTTCGCGCACTTTGCGAAGGGCGGGAATCGGGAATGCATGCGTCGAGTGGGTTTGATCACGCCGCCGCAACAAATCAAATAACACACGCAGCATCGTTACTCACCCTTGCAAAAAACGCAAGGATGGTGCACCCTCCGTGGGAATAGTGCAATGCAAAGATGGGCAACCGGTCGGGTGAAACTTTTTCGCGGTCGGGAGTGGGAAACGTTTCACCCCGGCCGAGTTTCCTGGAGCATTGCTATCGGTACCCGATCCCCGTTACTCTCACCAGTTAGAACAGCAATCAAAACAACAGACTCACACCCAACCAAAACCCTGGAGGATTTCTCTTGAGGCTCGCGCACGCACTGTTTTCAATGTTGTTTCCTTTGGCATGTTTAGGCTCTCTCGCTGCCCAGTCGAGCAAGCCGCAGATGCAAAAGCAGTGCGAGTCGGGCGATACAGGCGTTTGCAAATCATTATCCATCGCGGCGTGTGATGGGCTGACCACCGCGGATTCGGCGCCGGCACGCGCGATGTGCATCAGAAAAGCTCGATGCTACATGAACCTGGCCAATTTACCGAAGACGGCCTTTCCGCTCGAAGCAGGGGTAGCGCAGCGGTGCGAAGAGCACTATCAGGGAAACCTGGTCACCCTGGAGCCCCCCGCAATTTTCGTCAGTTGGGTGCCTACAACTTCCGCCACCGTGGATGACCTTTCTCCAGTGCTCAAATCAAACCTCATTGCAGGTGCTTTTCCACCGGGTCAGCAGCTGTCGGCGGGAGCGGATCCTGGGGAGGTTTCCGAATATCCCTACGACCGCGACAACCAGGTTTTCCTGAATGTCTGCCAGGCTCACCTCAAAAATGCCCATTCCGGCCACATTGCAACGGTGCCGGGAAAATTCCTCAACAAGAATTGCAACGTCGTCTTTGAAGGTGAGTTCTTAGTCGCGCATCAGTTCGAGTTGGCCGTCGTTACCTCTGCCGGGCGGGGGTATTGGACGCCCATTCCCGGCAGCGGAGATTTGCAAAATGTTCTCAAGGCGAGCCCCGGGCCAGACGGCAAGGCTTATGCGGTTTGCACCGCGAAGATCTCCACCGACACTTCGTATATGAAAAATCCGCTTGAGGCCGGGGTTCGTTGGCATGGCCACCACATTGGGACGCTGAATTCAAAAAATGAATGCGTCGCGGAATGGGGAGGCATGCCCACCCCTTCTTCCACAGACGTTCGTGTGTACTTCATTGGCCCGCCACGCGATTTCGTCTTGCCCGCGCAGACGGCTTGGTACATTGACAGTCCGGTGGCGGAGAGATCTTCGTTGATAAACCCTGGTTCGTCGAAATAGACCGTTAGCGCAGATTCCGCGACTTAAAGAGCACTCATCATAAAAAGGCCACAAGCCCTTGCACTCGATACCTTTCCCAAGCCGCGGCCGCGCCTTTGCCGCTTTGCTTTCTTGAGCTTAACTGTCATGACAAATTCGTATATCCATTACCGTCATGACATTAGGTTCCGCCAGGAACATTGTCACAGGGGGCCTGCCTGCAGTCGCTGTAGAGTTGTCAGGAACAGCATAGAGCCCATACACAGGCCCCCAGTGCCGTTAGGTAGAATGACTTTTTGAGGTCCTTCCAGTCCCTTAGGTGTACCCCACCGGATTCGCGCTTGAGGGACGAAAGACTACGAGATGCGAAAAGGGTTTACGAGAAAACCACAACCGGACGCTCCCGGGACGCCAGTCAAGAACTACATCACGCCGAGCGGGCTGGAGCGGCTCAAAGATGAGCACCGGTTTCTGCTCAGCAGGGAACGCCCGGCCGTGACCGAGGTGGTGGCATGGGCTGCCAGCAATGGTGATCGCAGCGAGAACGCCGACTATCAGTACGGCAAGCGGCGGCTGCGGCAGATCGATGGGCGGATTCGCTTTCTCACCAAGCGAATTGAAGCCGCGGAAGTGGTGGACCCGGAAGCTCGAAGATCGGGGCTGGCTGCGACGAAGGCGTTCTTCGGAGCGACCGTGCGCTATGCCAATGCCGCGGGAGTGGAGCGAGTCGTTAGCATCGTGGGCACAGACGAGATTGATCTCAACCGAAACCACATCAGTTGGGTGTCACCTCTGGGCCGCGCGTTGATGAAGTCGGCAGCGGGTGACAGCGTAGTCGTTCACTTGCCCGGCGGCACAGAACACTTGACCGTGCTGGAAGTGTGTTACCAGCGCATTTCTGTGGAACCGTTCCGTGAACCACCTGGATCCGAGGCCTCGGCAAAGAGACTCCCTCGCCGACACTAATCTACCCGACGAAAAAGAGCCGAAACGGAACAGGAGTTGAAAGAGCGACGACCGTGGGTGCAGACCAAATCTCTGAAGCAATGAATCCTCCAGTGCTGGTAGATGCCACAGACGAAGTCTAGCCACGCCGTTGCGAGAACAGCCACTTCACTAGTTCCGGTTCGGTGAAAGCCCACTCCCACACATTGTGGTCGACGCCGGAGTACTCGGTGGACATTGGATGCCCACCCGCCTTTCGTCGTGCGGCGATGCGGTTCCGTGATACGGACACTGGAACCGTCTGGTCGGAGTCCCCGTGGAAGTTCCAGATCGGGGTTTCGATCGAGCCGGTGCCATCGTCGCGCGAGATGCTGGCACAGCAGATCGCCGCCGCCGCGAAAAACCGCGGACGATACGTGAGGACATTCCACGTGCCTGCGCCCCCCATCGATTGACCCATGACATAGATGCGACGTTCGTCGACAGCGAACTCACGGCGTACGGCATCGACTACTTCCAGAGCCATCTGGGCGCCCTGCCCCAACCCGGGAACCATCTCGTACTCTCCCTTGTCCAATTTTGCGGGATCGTATCGTACCCATCCGCGATCGGTCTGCGGCACGAGAACATAGCAGGGAAACTTTCTTTGATTCTCTGGGAGCAACCAGACGCGCGTCCCAAAAATATTGCCCAAGCCCAGTTGTTTCAAGTTGTCATCGCCCTGACCGCCGCTGCCGTGCAAATAGATCACCAGAGGGACTTTCCCAGATGTTTCTGGCCGGTACAACCGGTAGGGCATCACCCAGCCATTCTTGTACGTGCGTGCCTCAAATTTCTTTTCCAGTCCCTCGGACTGTTTCTTGAAAGCTTCGATCAGGGCAGTCCTCTCTGGCGACCGAGGGGTCCCGGCGGCGAGGGGAGGAGTGTGCGATCCGGTTGCCGCCAAGGCCTTGGGTGCGAGCGAAGACATGAGGCTCATTTGCGTACTGGCTAACCATGCAGCGGTTGAGGCCCCACTCAATCGGCGAATGGCTTCTCGTCGGGAGATCATTTTGCGTTATGGCCTCTTGGCCTGTCTGTGTCTCGAAGTCGAACGGGTAGACGCTCTAATTTTGAAATCGGTAGCAAGTGGGGGACGGAAAGGTGCTCATATCGATGCAACCAGAGGGGCAAGTTGGCAATCCAATTAGAAGCCGTTCGGTACCAAGGTCACGTGTGACTGCTTGCTTCGGTGGCTCCAACCTTATATGGTAAAGGCGAATCGGTTTGTGAAAAAAGAGATGGTTCGTCTAACCAATCAGAAGACCGGCCAATGCGCGTGCTGGTGTGCGCTGGTTGTGTTGATGGCGATCTGTTCGCTCACCATCCACGTAGCAACCCGCTACAACTCTTCTGCGAGTTCGGAAACCCCGACAACTACCAGTCTGCACAAGCAGTCCCGGCAGGAACCAGGAAGACAACGTCTTACTACGGACGCCGCTACCTGGACACCCCCGGTCGTGACTTGGGACCTGCTATACGCGCCTTCGATTTACTCCCGTGTTGCACTCGCTGGGCCTGCCATTCCCAATCCTTCCTTTGAGAGCAGTCTTTACTACCGTCCCCCTCCAACATCGCATTTCGTCTAGACCCTTCGGCCCCGCTTAAATCATTCATTGCGTTTGCAATGGAGTTGGTTTGTCCGGCCTGTTCTCGCAGCAGTGTGATACGCGAGCGGACAAAGAAACACGCCATTGCAGAGCGCCAAGTTCGAGGAAAGCTGATGAGCAATGGCGTGCAATTAACCGCAGAGGACCTGGAAGTTCTGCGCAAATTCGACAGCTGTATGATCGCGAACGCGGTTGAGTCATTCCACGTCCGGCTGCGCAATGCCGGGTTCACAGATGGGACGATTCATTGCCTCTTTGAGGACTTCCGCCCCATGGTTGGTTATGCCGTAACCGCCCGGCTGCGCAGTGGCGATCCTCCAATTCATGGCGGCACGTATACCGATCGCAGCGATTTGTGGAACAGCGTGCTGCAGGTTCCGGCACCGCGGATTCTCGTGTTGCAGGATATGGATAACTCACCGGGACGTGGGGCGTTTGTGGGGGATGTCCATGCCTCCATTCTGAAAGCTCTGGGGTGTGTGGGCTACGTGAGCAACGGGGCGGTGCGCGAACTGGATGGGGTTCGGGAAACCGGGATTCATTTGTTCGCGGGAAGTGTGGTCTCATCGCATGCCTATGCCCACATTTTTGATGTCGGCGCGCCCATCACCGTAGGTGGTTTGGAAGTAGGTCCAGGCGCGCTGTTGCATGGCGACCGCCATGGGATCGTGAATGTGCCGATCGAGATTGCAGCAGCACTGCCCGCGGTTGCGACGGCCATGCGCCGGGCCGAAAAAGCCGTTATCGAATTCTGCAAGTCGTCGTCGTTTTCGGTAAGCAAGCTGAGCGAAGTCATCAAAACGCTGAAGTAGGCGGCATATTTTGAATCGTAGAACGCTGGCGGCAAAGCCAGGGAAAGCTGGTCATAGAAACGCAATGTCTCCAGATGACACTGAGCTCAATACCATGCGAACCCAGAGGTTCAGATGTCTGAGGGTGTTCGCCGTGGCGGCCCTGACGATTTCCATCGCCGCTGGTCTGGCATCCTGCTCGGCGGATAGCGACAAACGAGTCCAGGCCAGTGGTCCCGCGGTCACCGTGGGAGTGACTAAGGTGGTGAAGAAATCGCTGGGCCGTCAAATTACGGTTTCGTCGGAACTGGTGCCTTTCCAGGAGATAGACGTTTATGCGAAGCAATCCGGTTACGTCAAGAAACTCATGGTGGATTACGGCACGCATGTGAAGGCGGGCCAAGTGATGGCCATTCTTGAGATTCCGGAACTGGAGGCGCAGCTGCAGGAGGACCAGGCGGAGATCAAGAATTCGTTCAACGAAGTGAGCCGTGCGCAGCATGAACTGGCCCGCTACCAGGCGCAGTACAAGTCGGTGCATTTGCAATACACGCGATTGAGCGGAGTGTTTCAGAGCCAGCCGGGCATCGTGGCGCAACAGGAAGTAGACGACGCGCAAGGGAAGGATCTGGCGGCATCCTCGCAGGTCGACGCCAGTCAGGCCGCGTTGGAAGCGGCGCAAAGCAAACTGTCGGTATCAAAAGCGAAGATGGCGCATGACCAGACTTTGTTTGACTATTCCAGAATCACGGCACCATTTTCTGGGATTGTCACGGAACGCTTCGCGAATCTGGGGACGCTGGTGCAGGCGGGAACAACGTCGAGCTCGGCGATCCCGATTGTGAAATTGTCGGAAGACGATCTGTTTCGCCTGGTGATTCCGGTTCCGGAGAGCTATGTCCACTTCATTCGGGTGGGAGATCCGGTGGACGTGCATGTGCCTTCTTTGAATCGCACTTTCCCGGGAAAGGTGGCGCGCTTCGCTGTGGATGTCAGCGCAGCCACTCGCACTATGCATACGGAGGTGGATGTGAAGAATCCGAACCGTGTGCTGGTTCCCGGGCTCTATGCCGAGGCGGATCTAACACTGGAGCACAGGAAAGATATCGCGACAATTCCTCTGCAGGCAGTCAATCACGAAGGTGAAAAGACCACGGTCTTTGTCTTGGGCCGCAACCACGAAATCGAAGATCGCCCGATCGGGTTAGGGCTCCAGACGGCCAGCGACGTGGAAGTGGTTTCAGGTTTAGCGGAAGGGGAACAAGTGGTAGTAAGCGACCGGAGCGGCCTAAAGCCGGGACAGACGGTTCATCCTCAAGTCGTGCCAGTTATGCAGTACGAAGAGGGCAGTCAGGAATAAGCGCGTCTTTTTCATTAGATCTTAAGAGTGAAACTCAATGACACGTTTCTCAATTCGTAATCCTTACTTTGTCATCGTCGTCTGTCTCGTGCTCACCGTAATCGGAGTGACCAGCCTGGTCCGCATGCCGGTGGACTTGTTTCCGCCCATTAATTTACCAGAAGTTGTGGTAGTCACTTTCTATTCCGGATTGCCACCTGAGGACGTTGAGACCGACATTACCGACCGGCTGGAACGTTTCTTTACGCTTGCCAGCGGCATCGATCACATGGAGTCGCGGTCTCTGGCGGGTGTAAGCATCATCAAGATTTTCTTTCAGGCGGGAACGGATCCAGATGCGGATGTCACACAGATGTCGAACCTTGCCTTGGCGGACCTGCGGCGCTTGCCGCGAGGAACTCTGCCGCCAGTAGTACTCAAGTTCGATGCTTCCAGTCTGCCGGTTTGCTTGGTGACCCTGAAAGGTGAAGGCCTAAACCAGAGTGAACTTCACGACATCGGCCAGTTTTCCATTCGCAACCAAATTGCGGTCGTGAAAGGTGCGGAAATCCCGCCACCCTTCGGAGGCAAATATCGGCAGATTATGGTCTATGTCGATCCCTATAAGCTCGCATCCCGACAGTTGAGTCCGATGGATGTTGTCAATGCCGTGAATGATTCCAATCTGATTCTTCCAGCTGGCGACGTTAAGATGGGGCCCTTCGACTATTTCGTTTATTCCAATAGCTTGGTCGAGGATATGGATCAACTGTCCAAGGTTCCCGTTAAAACAGTGGGGAACTCGTGGGTTTCGATCAATGATATTGGTAAGGCCGTGGATGCTAATCAAATCCAGTACAACGTCGTGCGGGTCGATGGTCAGAGATCAGTTTATCTGCCCATCATGAAGCAAGGCGGGGATACCAATACGATCGCGGTCGTGCAAGGCATTCGCAATGCGATTTCGCACCTCTACGACATCCCGAAGCAGCTAAAAGCAGCAGTCGTGTTTGATCAGTCGGCGTTCGTGAAGGAAGCCATCAAAACTTTGCTGCATGAAGGCCTCATTGGGCTGGCTCTCACCAGTTTGATGATTCTCATTTTTCTAGGGAGTTTCCGCGCGACCTCTGCAGTGTTTCTTTCGATACCGCTTTCCGCGCTGGCCACCTTCGTCATTCTGTACCTGATGGGCAGCACGATCAACACCATGATCCTCGGGGGACTCGCGCTAGCTTTTTCACGCATCATCGACAACTCAGTCATCTCGCTCGAGAACATCTACCGACATCTGGAACACGGCGCTACCGCGATGGCCGCTGCGGAAGTCGGGGGGTCGGAAGTGAGTCTCGCGGTGCTGGCGGCAACGTTGACCACCGTAGTCGTATTCTTCCCGGTAACCTTTCTTTACGGTGTCAGTAAGTTCTTGTTCTCCGCCCTCGCACTCGCGGTTGTGATTTCGCTATTCGCGTCGTATGTGGTAGCGATGACCGTGATTCCGCTCTTTTGCTCAAGATTTCTCCAGGCTATCCCGCGTGCCGACGGCAGAACCGGAGGCGAATACGAGATCGAACCGACTCTGCCCGGGGGCCAGTCTCGGTGGGACCGATTTACTGCCGCATTCAATCGTTTGTTCAACCGCCTGCTGGATTTCTACGAATATTGGGTGAATCGCACACTGGTTCGGCCTGGCCTAACCGTAGCGATTCTCAGCGCGGTTTTTCTGATAAGTCTCGGAATCTATCCATTTCTGGGTCTGGCATTTTTCCCGAGCACCGATGCAGGACAGTTCACCATAAACGTAAAAGCTCCTACGGGCGCGCGACTGGAAGTCACAGAACAGTATGTGACTAAAGTCGAGGACTTGATCCGCAAGGTTGTGAAGCCCAAAGATCTGAAGATGGTGGTCTCAAACATAGGAGTGGTTCCCGGCTTTTCCTCGCTCTATACCACCAATTCCGCGGGGTATACGGCGACTATCCAGGTGGAACTTCAGGAAACGCACCACTTGAGCAGCTTCGAATATATGGATCGGGTGCAGAAGGAGATAACGGACAAATACCCGGAGATCCGGACGTTCTTTTCGAGTGGTTCCATGGTGGATGCAATTTTGAACTCGGGGATGCCGGCTCCCATCGACTTGCAAGTGAGTGGGCGCAGCCTGAAGCAGACCTACGGCGTAGCCCATGAGTTAGCTGACCGTATCCGGCAACTGCCCGGCGTGGGCGAAGTTTACATTCCACAGGACATGGATTATCCGGGAATACAGCTCGAATGTCGACAGGGTGCATGCCGCTGAGCTAGGCCTGACGCAGAAACAAGTGATCGACAACGTAATCACTGCGCTCAATTCCAATTTGATGATCGCGCCCAACTATTGGCTCGACCGGAAGAGTGGTAACGACTATTTCCTCACGGTTCAATATTTCGAGAATGGTCGGGCTGCGATTCATGATCTTGCGGACCTTTCCAATATTCCGCTGCGCGCTCCAAACCTGAAGCAGCCCACGACGCTTGGTGCCGTGGTCAAGATCCAGAACGTCCAAACTCCAACAGAAGTGGATCATTATCAGATACAACGAGTCACGGACATATACGTGACGCCGGCGGGCGAGGGTTTAGGAAAAATCGCCGGCGCGGTCCAACGGACAGTTAGTGAGGCGAAGCTTCCGGAGAACGTGCGGGTCGATCTTCGTGGAATGGTGCAAGGCATGAACGCCTCCTTCCGCAGTTTCGCGACCGGGCTGTCCTTGTCAGTAATCCTTCTGTACCTCATTCTGGTGGCGCAGTTCCGATCCTTCAAAGACCCGCTGTTGATCATGCTGGCCATTCCGATGGGATTCATCGGTGTTCTAGTCATCCTGCCATTAACCGGTACGACCCTCAACGTGATGTCGCTGATGGGAGTGCTGATGCTGGTGGGCATATCGGCTTCCAACAGCATTCTGATCGTGGAGTTTGCGCACCGGCTGGAAGATCAGGGCAGCTCGGTGAAGGATGCGGTAATCACTTCGTGCCGCGTGCGTTTACGCCCCATTCTGATGACGTCGCTGGCAACGATTATCGGGATGGTGCCGATGGCGTTGAAGCTGGGCACTGGAAGTGAACAATACGCGCCTTTGGCCCGGGCGATCATTGGTGGTTTGACCTCGTCCGTAGTGCTCACGCTTTTCATCGTGCCGGCGGCGTACCTGCTGGTGTATGGCAAGCGGGATCAGCAGATCGCGACTGTTCCCGCCCACGGAGCGCCAATGAACGAGAAAGTAAACCTGATGAGTGGCCGTAATCATCGCTGGAGGAAGGCGCTGCTGATTTGTGTTCTGCCGTTGATATCGGGAACTGTCTTGTCGCAGACGCCCGAGCGCGCGAGATCAAGCGACGGATTACCATCCGCTCCGCAGCCGCAAGCACCGACGTTTCGCAATGTGGCGCCGGGCGGCCAAGTGGCGCTCGCCGAAAGTTCTCCGCGCCAGAACGATCCTGCGAGCGCGGCTAAACAGACTCAGGGAATGCCTGCTCCGACAGGAGTCATGCGTCTGACTCGCAGGCAAGCGGAGCAACTGGCTCTCAAGAACAATCCGCGGATCAATATCGGCCGCTTGCTGGCGTTGGCGCAGCATCAGATCTATCGCGAGGCCAGGGCGGCTGAACTCCCGAACTTCAATGGAGCCATCACTGCGGTCGACGCGAACGAAGGCAGCCGGGTCGGCGCCGGAGCGCTGAATGCCCCACGGCTTCTGGAGCATGCTGGGATGGGCGTCACCCTGAGCCAACTCCTCACTGATTTCGGGCGGACCACCAACCTAGTGTCCGCTGCCAAGCTGAGGGACAAAGCACAGAACGCGAACGCTTTAGCCACGGTCGAAGATATCGTTCTGGCGACGGATCAGGCGTTCTACAACGCGCTGCAAGCGCAAGCGCTGCTCAAGGTAGCGCAACAAACAGTGGCCACGCGGCAATCAGTCGAGCATCAAATCGACGAACTGGCAAAGAACAAGCTGAAATCGAATCTCGATCTGTCGTTTGCCGAGGTCAACCTGTCGCAAGCGAAGCTGCTGCAACTGGATGCTCAGAACAATGTGGATTCGACGATTGCCGCGCTGGCCGCCGTCCTGGGGTTCGATAGGCAGGTGGCGTTCGAATTGGGGGACGAGGATGCGGAACCTCCGGCACCTCCGACCGACGTTGATGGTCTGATTCGCACCGCGATGCAGCAGCGCCCCGATCTACTCGCCTACAACTACGATGCACAGGCCGCCGAGAAATTCCGTCGCGCCCAGCGCGATCAGCTTCTGCCGACAATCAGTGCGCTTGGCATCGCCGGAGCCTCCCCGGTGCGTCCCGATTGTTTCGGAGGTTGTTTCCCAAACTATTTCGTCTCCAGTTGGTACGGAGCGATTGGGGTGAACATGAGCATCCCGATCTTCAACGGCTTCCTGCTCAGTGCGCAGGCTTCGGAGGCCAATTACCGGGCGCAAGCCGCGGCGGAGAATACGCGTGATCTGAGGGACCGGATTGTGCGTGACGTGCGCACCGCATGGCTGGCGGCGAACACAGCATTCCAACGAGTTGGGGTGACGGAAGAATTAGCGAAGCAAGCGGACTTGAGCTTGAACCTTGCCCAAAGCCGTTACCAGCTTGGTTTGGGATCGATCGTCGAACTCAGCCAGGCGCAATTGCAGCAAGCGGATGCCGCGATCGGCAATGTCAACGCTCAATATCAATACCGGCTAGCTCTCTCTACGCTCAACTTTGAGACTGGAATTCAGCCCTGAATGGCTGAGTGGAAGTTATCTTCGTGGAGTTGGTTTTGGCCCTGTAGCAACGCGATGCTGGTTTAGTGCGGCGGCAAGATGCCGCCACGACAGCCGGTGCGGGACGCCGGCGGTAGGAAAAAAATGGCACGCCACTTAGGGGCGTGCCACGTCTCTCGGGAAGAATATTTGCTGTGAACTTCGTTAAGCTCCAGCTCCCGCCGCTCTCGCTCTCACCAGGACATCGCTACGCATGCTTTCGGCCATGCGACTGAAATACACCTGATAGGAGCGATGGACGCCGTACATCACGGGAAAGACGGCGAGGGCGAGTCCCCAGCTCAAGTGGACGCCGACGGTCTGAACCATCGAAGTCACGCCTGCGCTGACGACATAGTAGGGAAACGAGAGGTGCGCCAATTCCCACCAGGTCGCACTCGCACTCTTTGCCTCACTCACCGCAACGATACCCGCGACGGGAAGTGTCTGGCCCAGGAATAAAGCGGTCGCCGCGACCACAAGGCCGAGCGCGCCTGAGTTCCCGAGTGTCCGGGTGAACAATCCAGCATGCGACATCAGGCTCGCCACTGCGGTGGCAAAAACCAGCATGCTGATGTTAAACGTCATTTGCTGCGGGTTGAATTTCGCGTTTCTCCTCGGCCAGCATTGCACCGCGGTTGAAACACCAGCCACGAACATGGCTTCTGCTGCGCTGAGAGTGATCACCGCCGTAAGCAAGAATGGCAGGTTCACGGACATATTGCCGTTGATACCGGGCAACTTTACCTTCATTCGCGAGGTTGCCGCTGCCAGGGTGAGAATCGCCAGCGCCAGGTACGGGTGCACCGCGCGGCTGAAGAAACTCGCATATCCAGCGGCGCACAGTGCGGCCAACGTCATTGCTCCGATGAAGGCCTTGATTTGCCGTGTGTTGTTCATGAGCTCGTCTCCTTTCTATAGTTCACACGGCTAGTTACTGTTCAGTGCTGGTGTCAGAGAAGGCGCCTGAACCGGTCAGCAGGGAGGATCCCCAAACCACGGAAGATCCCCAAACTACACTCGTGGCGGAGGGGTTGGATGAACCCCACACAACGCTGAACCCGCTCAAGATGTTGCTGCCCCAAACGACGGAGCTGCCCCAGACGACGGATGTGCCTGAGACATTCGAGCCCCAGACGACCGAGGAACCCCAAACCACAGATGATCCCCAGACAACCGACGAAGAAGCGATGGTACCGTTCCCATTGACAATGCTGACCTTACCTGTGGACGAGTTGTAAGACGCCGTCGGCGACAGTGCCGCGCCAATCGTCGCAGGCGTAAGGTCGGTATTTGCCAAGGCAGCGCCCAGGTCCATATATCCCGCTCCGACCGTGAAGAGGTCGTAATACGAGGTATAGGTCTGGCCGGTGGTTGTGTCCGTGGCGGTCGTGGACGTCGGGAAGGTTTTATAAGCCGTCTTCATCAGACGCGCTTTGACTTGGTCCGGCGTCAGCGAAGGGTTCCGTTGCAACATCAAGGCTACGCCGCCCGCAGCGGCCGGGGTCGCCATGCTGGTGCCGCTCAATGCGAAATAGTCGTGATTGGTGTAGTTGCCGGCGACGATAGCGCTCGGATACGTGCTTTCCAGAGTGCTGTAGTGGTCGTCGAGCGACACAACGAGGTTTCCGGGAGCGACGATATCGGGCTTTACAACGTGATCGTAGGTGGTGGGGCCTTTCGAGCTGTAGCTCGCGATCTGATCGTCGGTCCGCGAGTAGGTGTTCATCGATTTCATGGCACCTACGGTGAGGACCATCGGATCGTTTCCAGGAGCGGCTACGGTTCCGTAACCATTGCTTCCGTTCACGCTGACGCGGCCAAAATTTCCAGCCGCTACCACAACCACAATGCCCGCTCTCCAGGCCGATTCAACGGCCTGGCAAAGTGGATCTTGAGCATAGCCGACAGAAATTCCACGGCCTAAAGAAAGATTGATGACTTTGATGTTGTAGGTGTTCTTCAACGCGATGGCTTGCTGAATGGCGGCGATCACGGTGCTGTCGCTGCCGGCGCCGTTGGCATCCAGAACACGCAGGTCGATCAGGTTCACGTTTGGCGCCACACCAGCGTAGCGACCGGCCGACTTATATCCGTTTCCGCCGATGATGCCCGCCACGTGTGTGCCGTGACCGTATGTGTCGTAAGCCAGAGTCCTATAGATGTACGGGCTCGTACCGGTAAAGTCCTGGTGGTAGACGACTCGCGAATAGCTCTGGGTCGAGTCCCACAGATCCGCGTGGTTGTCGTTGATGCCGCTGTCGATCACGGCCACGCCAATTCCGGTTCCGTTATAGCCGGAATTCCACGCGGCACTGACGTTCATGGCTGCGTCCGTGTAGTCGTCCATCGCTTTCAATGGGTGATCCAGGCTGACAAATGCTACTTCCGGATCATTCTCCAATGCAGCAAGGGCATTTGCGGGTACCGTGAACGCCGCGCCATGCACCATATGCAGGTGGTGTGAGAGTTTGCCACCGATGCCCTGAACGCGCGATAAAGCCGCATCGCTGGGGGTGGAGTTGTACTGCACGATTACCTTGACTGCCTGGTTCGAGGCACCGCCCTGAAACCGCGTTAGCTCAGACGCGAGCTTCCGGTGATCTCTGGCAGATTGGCCAAAACACATCCCTGTCAAGAGAAGTAACGCGGCGCCCAAACGCTTACCCCAGGCCGCGCTGCGTTTTTCACCGCGCTTTGCAGGTTTCTGTAATCTTTGTGCACGCAACATGTGAGCTTCACCGTTCTTTCTTACTTGGTGGAAAAGTGGATTTCGTAACCCGAGTAATCATGTGCACGGGGAGCACCATTCTGATCTTTGTAACTCATTGACAAAGCTAGGGATAGCCATTGTGGTCCAGTGCCAATTTGGGCCAGTTTGTCCTCTCAGGGTGGGCACGGGACATTGTGTCCCAGCGAAGAAGACGGAGAACGCCGGTTTATTGAGGTAGTCCTGCAGCGTTTTACAGGATCTGTTGGGGCGGGTTGGGCGAGGGACGGTTAAACGGTGGCTGCTTTGGACTGATGGAGCTGTGGCATTTTGGGCATCGCCGCCATCAGCTTCTGCGTGTACTCATGCTGAGGGCGAAGCAGAACCATCTCGCTGGCTCCGGACTCCACGATCTTTCCCTCATGCAGGATGGCGATGCGGTCGCAAATTTGTGCCACAGAAGCCAGATCATGCGAGATGTAGAGGATGGCCATGCCGAAGCTGCGGTTGAGGTCGCGGAATAGTGCGAGAATCTCCGATTGCGTGATCACATCGAGCGCACTGGTCGCCTCATCGGCGATCAAGAGAGCAGGGCGATGCAGGATGGCCATCGCAATCAAGACGCGTTGCGCCTGGCCGACGCTCATCTGTGCCGGAAGTTTGGAAAGAAATTCGTCGGTCGACGGCAGGGTCACGCTCTCGAGTGCGGTGCGTAGTGCGCGATCGCAATCGGCATTTGATCCGGAGCTGTGGGCGTGCCAGGCCTCCTTCATCTGGGTGCGAATTCTGAGTGCGGGATTCAGGGATGAAAGCGGGCTCTGCAGAACCAAGGCGATCTTGCGTCCGCGGAGTGTGCGCAGTTCGCGTTCGCGAAGCGCCAAGAGATTAGAGCCTTCGAATTCGATGGCTCCTTCCGCGTGGACTCGCTTGCGATCGAGTAAGCCCAAGATCGACATGGCGAGTGTGCTTTTGCCCGAACCGCTCTGGCCGACCAGTCCGAGTACCTCGCCCCTCTGGATATCGAGTTTGACGTCGTGTAAGACAGGCGGCTTTTCCGAGTAGCGCACGGACAGTCGCGCGGACAGCAGAACGTCGGGCTCCGGCTGGTTTGACATTTACTTGACCGAGAGCCGCTCCGCATTCCAGTACGTCTGCGGCACGAGAATTACCGGGCTGGCCCCGTGCACGGTCGCCGAAACCGCCGACAAGGCATTCCGGTTCACCAGGAAGATGAAGGGCGCCTGCTCGATGGCGATCTCCTGCACCCGATCGAAAGCTCCTTTTCGCTTTTTCGCGAGAGACGAGCCCGACTGGGCCCGCATCAAGCGGTCAATCTCCGCCTCCCACGCTGTTTCCGGTGTCTTCTCCTGCGGATTCCACTGATGATTTTCTGAAGAGCTCAACCACACATTCATCTGCTCGTTGGGGTCGAGGCCCACATTCGTCAGCCCCAACAGGATGGCTTCGTAGTCGAAAGTCTGGGTCATGCGCTCGATCAGAGAAGGGAAGTCGAGAGTCACGACGTTTACGTGAATTCCGATCTTTTGCAGATCTTCCTGAATCATGGTGGCCATGCGCTCGCGGTACTTGTTCCCTGAGTTCGTGATGATTGAAAAGACGACCGCATTGCCTTCCTTGTCCTTCAGGGTGCCGTTTTCCAGACGGAAGCCCTCTGCCTGCAGCGCTTTCAGCGAGGCATCGGGAGAATAGACTGCGGGTTTCAGTCGGGCGTTAAACCAGTATTTATTTGCGGGCGAGACCGGGCCGACCGCCGGCTGGGCATGCCCGCGAAACACGACTTTGGCCAGATCGTCGCGGTTGATGGCGTCGGATACTGCCCTGCGGAAGGCCGCCGAGCGGAACCAATTCTTCTTGTACCTAGGCAGAGGCGCCTTGGCCACCTGGTTGAACCACATCTGCTCGCTGTCGAGAGAAGCGCCGGCGTCGTGCACGACTTGAGGAGAAGTCGACGCGAGTTTGTCGAAGTATTCACTATCCAGGGAATTGATCAGGTCGATTTCGCCACGCTTGAAGCGCAGCATCTCTACGTCGCGGTTGGGCTGAATGTCTAACTTTATCGCATCGAGATAAGGCAATTTGCGGCCCTGTTCATCGGTCTTCCAGTAGTTCGGGTTTCGTTTCAACCGCACGGTTGCGCCGGGTTTGTAATCCGCCAACATGAAGGGCCCGAGCACGGCCATTTCCTTTTGCGCGGAGTGGGCTGACATGATCGCCACCTGATCAAACTGGCGGTCGAGTCCAGCGACCGGCGCAGGGAAGGTAATCGAAATCTGAGTGGAAGAGACGATTGCGGTTTCGACGTTGCCGGGTCCGGAGCGGAAAGCGTCTCCGGTCGGCGAATGCAGGCTCGGATCCATCAACTGTTTAACGGTATAGGCGACGTCCTCTGCCGTGAATGGAGTTCCGTCGGAGAACAAAATTCCACCACGGAGCTTGAACGTAATCTGCCTGTCGTCTTTCGAGACCTTCCAGGACTGCGCCAGCTCTGGTTCCAAAGACTGAGTCTGACGGTTCATGCGAACCAGAGTGCCACCGGTTAAATAGCGGATCGCCACTGACGCGTCGTCTTCAACCTTCAGCGGGTCGAAGGTCTTGGGCTCCGAGCGCAAGCAGAATCGGAGTTCTCCCTGGCCCAATGCCGAGCCAGCCAGAATGGCGAGGCAGACGAGCGATCGGAAAGTTGCCCTCATCCTCTTCGTTACCGGGGAGCTACCTGATCGAGCGGTCATGCTGCCAACCCTTCTTCCTTTGAAAGCAGTAACTGGAACGACGTTACGACTACAACCAGCAACACGAGCGGTACAAACTTCCATGGTTCCTCGCCCACGGAAACTAAGCCTTCCAACTCCTTCAGCAGGCTTCCCCAGGACGGCATGGGTTCCGCGACGCCAAGGCCGAGAATGCCCAGATTCGCCTCACTCAAAATGAATGCGGGAATCGAAATCCAGAATTGCGCATACAACACCGGCTTCAAATTTGGCAGAACATGAATCCAAAAGAGCCGTACCCCGTGAATGCCGGAGGCCCGTGCCTGGCAAACGAAATCCGAATTTCGCAAGGAGGCGGCGCTGGCGCACAGTACCCGCGCCGCGCTCGTCCAACCCAGCAGGCCCAACATCGAAAATGTGACGATCACTGAGACCAGAGGAGATACATTCAGTGGCATCAGAGCTCGCACTGTAATCAGCAGGAACAGCCAGGGCAGCGAGAGAAAGAGATCTGTCACTGCCATTGCGCCCCGGGCCCAGGCGCCACCCAGGTATCCGGCCAGACCGCCGATCAACGCTGCCATCAGCGTTGAAAGCAGCGCGGCCGCCGGAGCCAGCAACAACGAAATACGCGTTCCATACAACACGCGGGCAAAACGATCCCGGCCAATCTCGTCTGTTCCCAGCCAATGTTGGCGTGACGGGGAAGCATCCGCTGCTTCGCGATACTGTTTGGCGTAGCCCGCGGGAGCCAACCAGTTGGCGGCCAGCGAGACGGCAATCACGAGCAGCAGAACGGCACACGCCACCCTGCGCCAGATACTCACGGTTCCTGGCCTCGTAGCATATGTCCGATTACATCGGCACCGGAGTTTGCCAGCAAGGTTACGACCGTAACCAGCACAGTGATATTGACCAGCAACGGCAGGTCACGCGCGAGCGCCGCTTGCCATGCAAGCTGTCCAACCCCCGCCAGGCCGCACAGAGCTTCGACGGGAATCGCCGCTCCAATCGCCATGCTTACCGACACGCCACCCACGGCTAACAATTGCGGACCAGCCACCGGAAGGACGTGCCAAAAGAGGATTCGCCACTCGTTTAGTCCCTTCGCACGAGCAGTGATGATGTGGGGGAGAGAATATGCTTTTGCGAGCAAATTGCGTGCATAGCGAAAGTCGCGGGGAAAGATGATCAGCGCCACGGCCAGGGCTCCGGGCATATTCCACAGGACAGAAAGTAGCGCCAATACCGCGGCGGGAATACAAAGCAAAGTTCCGCTGAGCACTGTCGCGAAGGCGTCATAGGTCGGCGCTCGCAGCCACGCCGCGCTCAAAGCGAGTGCCATCGCGGTGGACCAACTTAACAACAGCCCGATCCCGACCAGTCGCAGTGTTAGCGGGGCGCGCTCGCGTAATAACTGGCTGACCGGCTGGGCAAGGGAGAGGGAGGTTCCCAAATCGCCGTGGATTGCACGTTGGAGAGAGTGAAGATAAAACTGAAAGATGTTGTGCTGTTCGGAGCGCACTTGGCGCAACGCTTGGATACTTTCAGAATTAAGATGTGAGTTGAGTTGCGATTCGTCGGCGTCAAATCCAGGCGCGAGGCGGACGAGCGTCGCCGAGAGCAACCCGCCCAGCAGGGTAGTTGCGACAATGACCAGTCCATGCCGCGCAAGTCTCCGCCCGAGCATGGTCTCAAGTTCTCCTATTTCGCGGTTGCGCCCTGGGTTTTGTCCACTTCCTCGCGCGACGCAGCTTCCGCATGATGGACCTGTTTCATCGAATACATCCGGCGATCGGCCTCGGCGAGCAGTCGCTCCACGTCGGTCCCATCGTCGGGACAAAAGGCCATACCGACACTCAGGGTGACCAAATCGCGTCCGCACACGTGTCGTCCGGATTCGATTGCTGCCTGGTTCAGCCGTTCGGCCTTGTCGCGAGCGGCATCGGCGGTCAATCCGGGTGCGGTAATCACAAATTCGTCTCCACCCATGCGTGCGACGTAGTCATAACCTCGGCAGACATCTTTCAGCCGGGTTGTGAATTCACGCAGCAGCTTGTCGCCCTCGAGGTGACCGAAAGAATCGTTAATTTGTTTGAAGCCGTCGATATCGCATACCAGCACAGCCAAACTGGTCTTCATGCGGCGGCAGCGGGCGACTTCCTGCGCCAGGTGCACGAACAGGGAGCGAGCGTTGGGAAGTCCGGTCAAGTAGTCGGTGGTTGCGGAGCTTTCCGCCTGTTGGTACTTCAGGGCGTTCTCGACCGATAAGGCCACTTTCGAGGCTACGGCCAGCAGAATCCGCAAGTGATCTGGCGTGAAAGCGTCACGATTGGTGTGATACATCGCCAGCACGCCGACCACGCCATTCAAACCTTCCAGAGGTACTACTAAGGCCGATTGCAGGTCCGTGCTTTTTCCCGGTTCAAGGACGTAGCCCGCTTCGACCTGTGGATTTCCGTTCACGATCGGCTTGCAGTTCTCCGCCACCCATCCGCACAAGCCTTCGCCGACTTTGACCTTCAAGGACGACAAAGTGCGGAAGTTTTCGCCGCTGACCAATTCCGGCAGAAGCCATCCGTTCCGGTTGACGAATACGGCAATCGAATCGTAGGGAATCATGCGGCGCAGTCGCATGGAGAGCACCGACAACGTTTCGCTCAGACTGAGCGAGACGCCGAGATCCTGACTGAGTTCGAACATGGTCTGCGCTTCCTGGCGAGCGGAAGCGATCGAAGTGAGAAAGTCCGCACTGTCTGGGGCTCCATGCGTGAGGTCGCTGCGTTCGAATCCCGCAGCGGGCTCCACCCCGCGTTCCACGCGCACTGTCCTGGACAATCCCAAGGTTGTGGATGCGCCTTCCGCCACCTGTGCCATTCGCTCCAGATCGATGTAGCGACTTTCGAGGATGTTCACGATGTGAGGATCGAACCATGTCCCAGAGCGCTCTTTGACCTTCTCCATGGCATCCGCCAGTGCCAATGCCGGACGGTACTGTCGCGGGGAGGCGAGCGCGTCCAGGCAATCCACCGCGCCCAGAACGCGTGCGCCAATCGGAATGTCCTCTCCCGCTAAGCCGTCTGGATAGCCTGATCCGTCCCAGCGCTCGTGGTGCGATCGAACAATGGGCGCGACCGGATAGGGAAATGCAACCCGCTCCAGAATCTCTGCTCCCACGATGGGATGTACCTTCATCTTCTCGAATTCTTCGCGCGACAACTTTCCCGGCTTGCTGATGATCTGTTCGGGAACGGCCAATTTGCCGATATCGTGCAATAGCGCCGCGGCTCGGAGCGCTTCGATCTGCTGCTCATCGAGCTTTAACTCTTTTGCAATCTCTACCGCGTAAGTCCGCACGCGCTGCAAGTGCGTATGAGTGGTGTGATCTTTCGCTTCGATGGCCAGCGCCAGAGCTTCAATGGTGCGCATATTCAGCGAAGCGATCTGTTCCACATGCCGCTTTTCGATTTCTACACGCTCCTTCTCCGCTTCCAACCGCCCCAAATACAGCCGATATGAGCGATATACCCAATAAATCAAGGGAAGGACCAGTAGTGAGGTCTCCCATCCCGCCGACCGGTTCACAATTCCTACCAGGCCTACAGCGGCGGCTCCCACCAGGTAGTACGGAAACGACCAGAAATAGCATTCTGCCCAGACCTTGCGGCTGGACTTTGCTTCGGTCATGGCGATGACGATGGAGATCGGCAGGGTATTGGCAAAGAAAAATACAAGTGCCGCGACCATCAGAAGGATGGGTTTGTTGGATGCAAACCTGCCATTGAGCCAATGGTAGGTGAGATAAGTGAGGGTGCTGGCGTTGGCCATCATGCCGGCCACGTTAAAGAGGATCTTCACCGGATCGAGCCGTTTGCGGGCCAGCCACACGCTCTGGAACAGGGTTGCGGTGCAGCCAATCACCAGAGTTTCGGGAAGACTGAGTTCCAACACGCCGAGCAGGATGAACAGGAAGTTCACCGACATCGTGCCGTCAATTCCCGGCAGCTGCACTTTCAGTCCGGATGCAAGAATGGCAACCGCCAGATAACAGACGAATCGCATGGGATCGTGCGATTGCCAATGCGACAGGGCAAGACTTAGCGTCACCACGCCTAAAGACGCAGTGATGCCGACGAACGCTTTGGTCTGAAACGACAGCCCGCCCGCTTCTGGTTTCATCTGACTATGCGACTGTCCTCGCTCTGAGAGCGCTCTTTTGCGTGCTCGTGCAAGCCCAAGGTTGCAGGGGATAGGAGACTGGCTCAGCCTTGGCTAATTTTTGTTCCGCCGCTTGCCCGATTTGGGGCTCGGCCGAATCCTATTGCAAGGATTAGGTTTTCAGAAGCTTACCGAAGTAACCTGCGCCAGTGACAAACCGGTTGACTGTGATTGCAGAGTGCGAAACTCTGACGTGCTGGTTGTTCCTTCGCCGAGTGCCCTATTACTTTCGTTACCTCTGGGCCAAGACGCTTCTCGTTTGAAGGCTATACCGTGTGTCACCATCGTCCAGAAAAGCTAGATATGGCAACTTCGCGTCACAGCTCGGACCAGAACGAGCCCTCGGTCGCATGCCGAACCGAAGTGGCTGAGAATCCACGGCCCGCTGTGGCGGAGACAGCGATTCTTTGCACCGATCTGCACGGAGAAATTATCGGATGCAATTCTGTGTTTACCCGCCTGCTGGGTTATTCTCCCCAGGAATTGAGCGGGCGCGATTTTTCCGTGCTTTTTTCTCCCAAGGAGAAAAATGGCAACGGGGACAAGGGCCAGTTGCGTAAGCAAATTCTATCTTCGACCTCGGTCGAGGGGGATTACCGGTGCGCCTTGGTCGCCCAGCCAAAGAGTGGTCCGGCTTTCCCTGTGCAATTTTCCACGACAGTTCTTCGCGATGCTTCGTCCACGCCTACGGAAATTGTGGCAGTCATCGTAAAACAGGACGAGGAGAAGGAGGCTTCTTCGCCCAGCGTGCCGGCGGAGATTCTGCTCAGCCGGGGTATTGTTTCTCGCAGAATCGACGATACCGAGTTCATTCTCGCGAGCCCGGTGATGCACCAGTTCATGAGTCTTGTCGATCGCGTTGCGAGCCATAGCGAAACCGTATTAGTTACGGGCGAGACGGGAACGGGAAAAGAATTGATCGCCCGCACCATCCATGAGTCCTCGCATCGCCGCAACCGCCCGTGGGTTGACATCAACTGCGCTGCTCTTCCCGAAAATCTGGTTGAAAGCGAGCTCTTCGGGTACGAGAAAGGCGCGTTCAGCGGGGCCGATGGTTCCAAGCCTGGACTCTTTGAACTGGCGGACCGAGGAACATTGTTCCTGGACGAAATTGGCGAATTGCAATTACAGACCCAGGTCAAGCTGCTGCGGGTACTCGATGGGCAACCGTTCTATCGTCTGGGCGGACATCGCAAAATCAAAGTTGACGTTCGCATCGTGGCCGCGACGAACCAGGATCTGGAAGCGGCGGTAAGAGAGGGCCGCTTCCGTCAGGATCTCTTCCACCGTCTGGGGCAGTTTCAACTGCGAGTTCCCGCGCTCCGGCAGCGTCCGGAAGACATTGTCGCGCTGGCGGAGCATTTTCTTCGTCTGAAAGCCCCGAGGAAGTATTTCTCCGGGCAAGCGATTACGGCACTGCTTTCGCATGCCTGGCCGGGAAACATTCGTGAATTGCGCAACCTGGTGGCCAAGATGGCGATGGAAGCTTCCGGCTCGGAGATCGATTTCTCCCGAGTGACGGCTGCGCTTACGGGAGATCCCTCCGCGCTTCGGCAGACCGCGTCCATGCCGGTCAGCAATTTGGACAGCATGGAAGAGCAGATGATTATCAAGGCCCTGGAGCGTACCGCCGGCCAGAGAACGATAGCAGCCGAACAACTCGGCATTTCGCGGCGCACACTCAGCCGCAAGCTGAAAGAGTACAACATCAATTTTGCTCCGGGAGAGAAGACGGCGTCGTTGAGCTTCATCAGCAACGAGCAGCAGAAGTTCTTCCGCGCGCGCGTGGAGATTTCCGTGCGAGTCAAAAACTCTCTTGGGGAAGAGATTGTGGTGCAGGGCGTGAATTTGAGCACGGGCGGAATGGGTCTGGATGGCTTGAAAGAGCCGCTGCGCTTTGCCGGCCTGCTCGAAGTCAGCTTTATGCTGCCCGAGAGCGACATCCGCTTTGAAGCGAAAGCGCGGCTAATGTGGGTTGGCGACGAAGGGCGCGTGGGTATTCGGTTCGCAGTGATCGAGCCTGCTTTGTTTGAGCAACTTCAGCGCTGGACCAACCGGAAAATGAAAGACGAAGGCTGGGACTTCTCAGCGTAGTTTCGCATCGCGCCGCTTTCGTTCCTCTCTGAATTCTGCTTAGCTTACCTGCCACACTGTGTCGAGCACGGTGCCGTCCACCCACTTGACGACCGCTACTGGACTACCGGACTGTTTGGGACGGCGTGGTTTACCTCCACAAATACGTTCGACTTCAGTCTTAATGTCTCTCAGCGGGCGTATGGGCAACTTCGAGCCTTTAACGGCATCCATTAGATCCTGACGCAGGGGGTTGATGGCGATTCCACGTTCTGTGACAACGACGTCGATGAGTTCGCCCGGACCGCAAAGAGTCGTGACTTCGTCGACGATCACCGGGATGCGATCGCGGAATGAAGGCACAGCGAGGATGGTGCATTTCGAGGCGAGACAATTCTGCCATCCCCCGATGCCGTGCAGCAGTCGTCCATCGGAGTGGGTGACGACGTTTGCATTGAAGTCGGCATCCACTTCCGTTGCGCCCAGCACGACGGCGTCGATCAGCGACGCAAAATTTCCCTTGCCATGATAGTTGTAGGACGTGAAGGGCGAAGTGGCGACATGCCGCGGATTGTCCGCCATGGAACGCACGCCGTCGAGATCGAAGGTCTGCCCATCAAGAATGTAGTCGGTAAGGCCTTCTTCCAGCAGTTCGACGAGATATTTTGTCGATCCTCCCCGCACAAAGCGAGCCTTCACGCCGGACTGCTTCATCATCTGCTTGAGGTAGCTGACAAATGCTAATGCAATTCCGCCAGCACCAGCCTGGAACGAAAATCCATTGCGCATGATGCCTGCGTCCCGCAAGAACGCGGCGACGAATTCAGCAATGCGCAAGCGGTCGGGCGAGCGTGTGATCTGGGTCGTGCCGGAGACGATACGCGCGGGATCCCCGATGGAATCGCATTGAACTACGTAGTCCACATTGTTGCCCTGAATTTGCCAGGGCACACAAGGAAAGGGAACCAGATTGTCGGTGACCACGATGACGTGATCGGCATAGGTCGAATCGGCTAGCGCAAATCCGAGCGAACCGCACGCGGATTTCCCATGGGACCCATCGCAATTGCCGAAGGGATCGGCGGTGGGCGCAGCGATTACGGCGATATCGATATGGACTTCGCCATCTTGGATGGCTTGCCAGCGTCCACCATGCGAGCGCAGTACACCCAGGCCGCGCATTTTGCCTTGCGTGCAGTAGTCGCCTAGGGGCCCGTTCATGCTGCCTTCGATATGGTCGATCACTCCCGCTTCCATCAGTTCGATCGCAGCTTTTTGGGAAGGGAATGAAGCGCTGGGAAACCACATCAAGTTTTTCACGCCCATTTGGGCCGCAGCCTGCAGCATCATCAGCGCCACGCGATCACCATCCCGAAGGTGATGGTGCGAGGACAGCACCATGCCGTCGCGTAAGCCGCACCTGCGTAATGCCGTTTCCAAATCGGGGACGAGTTTGTCGCCATTCGCCGGATAGTCCGCAGCGGTTCGAATGGGAGGTGACGCTTTGCCGCCCACCGGCCGGTATTTTCCGGCGCCCATATAGGGAACTTGAGTGCGTCCGTTAACGATTTCCGGGACAGTCCGCCCCGCGGCATTGGTGACCAGTTCAGCTTTATCCAGTGCAGGCATCAGAACTCCGAGCAAGTTGCACGACCTTAATTACGAGACCAGGCCCATCGCCTGCGCGCGCGCCACCAACTTCAAGGCGCGTTGCACAACCGGAGCATCGATCATCTTGGAACCCAGGCTTACGACTCCGAGGCCTTTCTGCTGTGCCTCGTTATGGGCGACGACGATCTTTCGAGCGCGCTCGATTTCCGCTGCAGTAGGAGCGAAAGCCTCGTGGATCACTGGGATTTGAAGCGGGTGTACGCAACCCATGCCTTCGAAACCGAGACCACGGGAGTTGCGTCCCCAAGCTCGTAAACCCTCGAGGTCGCCGACGTCGCCAAAAACGGAGTCGATTGCCTGCACACCGGCGGCGCGGGCTGCATTCACGACACGTTGCCGTGCATAGAGTGACTCGGCGCCAGCCGAAGTCTTCACGACGCTCAGATCCGCGGTATAGTCTTCCAGCCCAATGGTCAGTGCTACGGTTTGATCACTAGCCCTCGCGATCGCGAAGGCATTCTCAATTCCCAGGGCTGATTCAAGAATAGGCATCAGCCATATCGGGCGAGTGATGCCGTAATCGGCCTGGACTTCTGCAATGTGCTTGCTGACTTCAATGATCTGATCTGGCGTTTCGACCTTCGGAATCAGGATCAGGTCCGGAGATTCGGGTACGATCTCGTCCAGATCTTCGAGCCCGAGGGGCAGTTGGTTGATGCGTACCATGCGCTCGCATTGCATGAAATCAACGGCGCGCAGCGCATTGCGGACCAGCAGCCGAGCAGCATCCTTCTCGCCGTGGTGCACGGAATCCTCAAGATCGAGGATGATGCAGTCCGCTCCGTGGAGCGGCGCATTCACGAAATATTTCGGTTCACTGCCCGGTACATAAAGCCGCGAACGACGTAAACGGTCGGGGGATGACGGCACAGCCAGCGCGATCTGCTCGGGAAGTACGCGGGTTCCCCGGCCCAGTCCCGCGCGGCGTACAGCCGCTTCGAGGCGGCCAGCAATAACAAAAGGAAGTGCTCCTTCATCGTGAATATCCACGTGAGCGTGACGGACACCGAGGGCTTCCAGAACTTCTTCGGCCTGCTTGCGGATCGACTCGCCATAATAAGGCTCGACTCTGGAGCGAAGCTCAATCTGAAGGCCGCCGCGCTCGCGCGGTTCAATGCGCACGTGGAGATCGGAACGGATCTCCGCCCCGGAATGGCCCGCCTCTCCCGTTCGTGTTTCCGATGCAACTGTCATAGATCACCGCGCTAGATGTGACTACCCGATTCCACAAGTTCATCCTCGGGCGCCTCAGAGAGCGGTCCCGAGTGATGTACCAGTTTGGCCACCACTGCATCGGTCATCTGAACCGTGCTCGCGGCCCCTTGGCTGATGGCCTTAGCCCCGCCGGGAATACGCATCATGTCGTAGGTCCGAACTTTCCCTTCAGTGACGACTTCCGCGATGGCCTGGCGAATGCGATGCGCTTTGTCGATCTCGCCCACATGCTCAAGCATCATCACGGCCGAAAGAAACATCGCGATCGGATTCACGATGGGCGGATCGAGTTCCGCGTACTTGGGAGCTGAGCCGTGCGTCGGTTCAAAGACGGCGACTTCGTCGCCGATGTTGCCCGAAGCGGCGAAACCAAGTCCTCCAATGAGCCCGGCGAACGCGTCAGAGATCACATCGCCGAAAAGGTTGGAGGCGACGACGACGCCGTAATCCTCGGGATTCTTCGTGAGCCACATGGTTTGGGCGTCGATGTTCGTGGACCACAGCGCGATGCCGGGATATTGCGTCGCCACGGCCTTCGCTTCGTCCTCCATCATTCCGGAAGTTTCCCGGAGTACGTTGGGCTTCTCACAAATGGTGACGGACTTGTAGCCGTACTTCTTCGCCCATGCAAAGGCGGCCTGGCAAATCTTGCGGGCCGCATCACGAGTAATGATGCGCACTGAGATTGCCAGATCGGGTCCGGGCACTGTGGCGAACGGTTTGAACTTGGAATGCGTGGCCAGGGCGGCACGAACCGGCTCCGGAGGATTTGTCCATTCGACGCCGGCATAGAGGCCCTCGGTGTTCTGGCGGAAAACGACTACATTCACGGCGGGCTCTTCAAAGCCTCCGTCGGCCCGCTTGCGAACGAAGTTCAGCGGATTTCCTGGAAACGAAATGCAAGGACGGATACACGTATCCAGATGGAACTTCTGTCGCATGGTGACGATCGGACTGAAATACGAGTAGCCCTTGCCGCGCAGCTCGGGGACCAGTTCGGCTTCGGCCTGCTTCTTCGGCTTGGAGGTGATCGCGCCAAAGAGTCCGAGCTTGTGTTTCGCGAGAAGACCTACCGTGCGTTGAGGCAAGGCATTGCCTTCGCGACACCAGCATTCCCAGCCGATGTCAGCATGAATGTATTCGGCGTCGAAGCCAGTGGCTTTGAGAACGCGCAACGCCTGGGGAAGAACCTGGTTGCCAATTCCGTCTCCGGGCATGGTGACGACTGTATGTTTTGCCATGATCAATCTCCTGAGACCACGAGTTCCGGATGCTGTGTTCGATCCAATCCTAATTTCTTTGCCACTACGTTCTCGGCGCCGCCGGCGATCACCAAGGACTGCGGGACGTTGCCCAGCGGCGGGAAAGCGAAAGACTCGCCGCGCCAGGCGAGTGTGCACGCCATGAAATCGATGTCGATATTTTCTCCCGGTATGATGGTCTTTTCCTTGGCCGCAATTTCCGCGGCGAACTGATCCCGTAATCTTTTCACCAGCGCCGGAACCTCGATGCAAAGGAATCCGTTGTTGTAGGCGTTGCGCAGATACGTCTGGGAAAAGCTGGCGGCAATGATCAGCGGAATGCCCTTGGCTTTGAGGCAGGTGACCGCCTGCTCGCGGCTGGAGCCGGTGCCGAAGTTGAATCCAGCCACAATCACATCCGCAGCTCGAGTACGCTGAGCAAATTGCGGATCGTAATTTTCCATGATGACGCGGGCCATCATTTCCGGCGTCATGTCGTCGCGATAGGTGTAATCCTTGCCATAAATCGCGTCCGTATTGACGTTGTCTTGAGGCATAAAAACCATTCGGCCGCGAACGCGTTCCGGGAAGCCGGGCAGAATATCCACCTTCTCGGTCGAGAGAGTCAGTGGAAATTCCTGATACTGCCGGGAGGGAATTTGGTCGGGGAAGCGTCGTGCTCCCCGGATGTATCCCGCGAGCGCCGATGCAGCTACGACTTCGGGACTCGCGAGATAGCATTGAGCGTCGCGCGACCCCATGCGGCCTTTGAAATTACGGTTCGTGGCCGAGATGCCGACTTCGCCCTTTTCCAAAAGACCGGTACCCAAACCAATACACGGACCGCAACTCGGAGGCAGAGGAATTGCTCCGGCGGACAGCAGCGTTTGCCAAACTCCACGCCTCTCCGCTTCCTGCTGCACCCAGGCACTAGCCGCGCCAACGTAGAACTTCACGTGCGGGGCCACTTTTTGACCGCATAAGACCCAGGCGGCGGCTTCCAGGTCGTCAGCCCGTGAGTTCACGCAGGAAAGCAGATAAGCCTTCTGAATCGTGATCTGCTGCTTCTCAATTTCAGGAAGCGAATGCATCGTTTGAACGGTGTCGGGACCGGAGATATGCGGCGTAACCTGGCCGAGGTCGAGAGTGATACGCGCGGCGTAGATAGCGCCTTGATCGGGCTGAAGCGCATTTTTGCTCCAACGTTCAATGTCGTGCTCGCTGAAGCGCTCTAACCCTTGTTCCAACAGTCTCTCGCGCATATGGCGCAGGTAGCGAATTGTGACGTCATCGATTGGAAACCAGCTGACGATCGGGCCCCATTCGGTGCTCATGTTAGAAATTGAGAAGCGGGCATCCATGGAGAGGCTGGCTATGCCCGAGCCGGAAAACTCCATCGCGGCGTTGAGAACTTCATCGTGGTTGTAAAGTCCGCAAAGAGTGATGATGACGTCTTTGCCGGTGACACCCTCGGGCAGCTTGCCTTCCAAAACGACCTGGATGGTACGCGGAATTTGCCACCAGAACTCTCCCGTCGCCCATACCGCGGCTGCGTCGGTGCGAACGATAGGCGTGCCAATTGCTCCGAGTGCACCGTACATGTTGGAGTGCGAATCCGACGCCACGACAAATGAACCGGGCACTACATAACCGCGCTCGATCATGATCTGATGGCCGATTCCCGAGCCAGCGGGATAGAAGTCGACTGCATGTTCCTGCGCAAACGTCTCGATGGACCGGTACTTCTTCAGATTGGCCTCATCGTGATTCTGGATGTCGTGATCGAGTGCGAATACCAGCTGCTTGGGATCGAATATCTTTTTGGCTCCAATCGCCTTGAACTTGCTCATGACCGCGGAAGTATTGTCATGCGTCATGACATGAAAAGGCCGAATGGAAAGGAAATCACCCGTTCGTAGCGGGCGCTGCGGCCCGTCCGCCATGTGCGCCTGCGCGATCTTCTCGACAATGGTCTGGGACATGCGAACTCCTTCGCCTAGCCAGAGGCGGGGTGTTGGTTCAGTTCGGGCGCAACTATGCGAGCACCGGATTCCGCTTTGCGGCCTTGCGGGAGCGTGACTTGCCTTTTGTCCGTGACTTGGACTGGCGAGTGTCAGCTTCCATCAGCGCCATCAGTTGGCTGACAGAGTCCACGTGCTCGAGATTCCACACTGCTTCCCTCACTCGCTGTTGTGCCGCGGTGGTCAGAACGCCTTCGGCCAGGGCAGCGAATTTTTCTTCCACCTCCAAGTCGGTTAGCGGGTTGCGGGGATCACCCTTGGGAAAGTCAAGTTGTTTGCTGAATGAGCGTCCATCTGTAGTGTCGATTCGCACAATTACCCTCTGTAAAGCCGGAAATACTTTTTCAATTTCAGGATCCGCGACTACTTCTACTTTGTGCAGTTGTTCGCGAATCTTTGGATCCATAATCTTCTGCATAGTGAACTGCACCGGGGTCACCTGGCGTTCGACCAGGGCGGCGGCGATGACGTAGGGAAGGGAATGATCGGCGGTCTCCCTGGTATGCGGGTCGTATTTGCTGGGATCGGACAAAATGTCGGCAGCCCGCGCCAGAGAGCGGATCTGAATCTTCTTCACCTGATCGGGATGCAGGTCGTTGCTTTTGACCAGGTCGAGCACGGCCGAAATCGGGGTATGGGTCAAAGCCTCAGTCGGGAAGGCTTTCATTCCGCACTGCGTGATGCGCCAGGAATCGCCCAGCCCGTCGGTTAGCAGATTGAGCTTCCAGTCGGGCTTGAAGACGTGGGTTAATCCCTCTTTGCCGTCGATGACATGCTCAGGACCTGAATAGCCTTTTTCGGCCAGAAGCGCCGCCAGCACGCCACTTTGCGTGGCCATGGGATCGACGGTATTTTTCATCATCGTAAGTTTTCCGGCGGTAACCGCGCCCAGGGTGCAATGGCGGCTGGCAGAAATACCGATTGCGTGCTGAAGCTGCTCCCATGTCAGGTGCAGGGCGCGGCCGGCGACGATCGGCGAAACGAAGGCGGTCAGCGTCGCGTGATGCCATCCACGCTCTCGAATGCCCGGAAAGGCCGCTTCGCACAGGCGCATCTCAAATTCGTGCCCGAGCACGAGCCCAACGATGAGCTCTTTTCCGCCGGTGCGAGCGCGTTCGCAACACGCCAAGGCGGCCGGGAAAATATCGGAAGGATGCGAGGGGTCTTGCTTCCAGTAAATATCGTTGTAATCCATGCAGCGGATCATTAATGCATTAGCGAGCGAGGCGGATACGGGATCGATTCGCTGGCCGGTACCGATTACGGTCGCGAGTCCGGAGCCCGCGATTTCATCGAGAACCTGGAGTGCGATCTTGACGTCGTGCTGCTGGTAGCCTCCCAAAGCGCAGCCGAGAGAATCGAGGAGGAATCGTTTCGCCTGATATACCGCGTCGGGCACAATGTCTTCAAATCGCAACGCGGCCGCCCATCGAGACATCGCGGCGGTGATTGTTTCTTTCGGAGGAGTCGGGTTCGTGGTTGGCAAGGGGCTCCTTATTCTTTTTTCAGCCTGACGTTTTTCGGATTCTTGAATGGCAAGAACGCCATAAAGTCGGCGTGATGCACGATGAAGGCTTCGGTAGTCCGCTTCACCAGATCACCCTCGGCGGCATGAGCAGCGATGATGTGGCAGACCGCGTCCGGAACACCGCATTCCAGGGCGAGTGCGACCCCGGTAAAGGGATGGCGGAGTGCCTCTCCGCGTTCACTCTGGCGGCTTTTGCCGTCTGGCCCGATCTCGTATTCCAGCAATTTCCCAACGTCTGCCAGGATTGCTCCTGCGATCACCGTGTCCAGGTCAATTGGCAGGGCCCGGCCCATGAACAATTGCATGGCCTCAGCGCTGTCGCGCGCGATATGTACCACGCAGCGCTTGTGTTCCATGAATGTGATGGGGCAATTGGCGACCAACAGGGTGAACGGGATATGGTTCAGATCTTCGGGTTTGAGGGGACTGCGCTCGAGGGCTCGGATCCAGGTCTCAGTGACTTGTTCCCTCAATTGGGGGTTCTCAATCCACTCGATCTCCGGCCACAGCCGCTGGATAGTCTCCCGCATACTGGCGTCCAATGCGAACTTATGAGGCTATCGCCCGTTCATGGCGGGGACGACGATTCAAATCACACAGGCTTGTGATCGGAACTGAAATTGGAACGGGCGGAAGGTCGTAAGTCATTGCATCATTGCCAGATGCGTTGGTTACGGCTTCCTCAGAAGGCCGGCGATTTCCTTCTCGATCGTGGTTGGACTAGTCGCGCCAATATGCTTAGCCCTGATTCGGCCGTCCTCGTCGAGCACAAACGCGATGGGCAATCCCAACACCCCTCCATACAATTCACCGGTCTTTGCAGTGCCCATGACGACGGGATAGTTGACATGGAACTGTTGATAGAAAGTGCGGACAGGCTCGGGCCCGTCGTCCATGGAGACACCAATGATCTGGAAACCTCTGTTGCGGTATTTCTGCTGGAGTTCGACGAAATGCGGAATTTCTTCCCGGCAGGGAACGCACCAGGTCGCCCAGAAGTCGAGCAACACGACCTTACCCCGATAGGACGAGAGACGGAGCGGTTGCCCGTCCAGTTGAGGAAGGATGAAGTCGGGGGCGAGGGCAGGTTGTTGGGAATTCGCATCCGCAGAGTGCGGAGCACGGTTACAGTTCACCAACGACAGAATGGCGACCAGAGCGAGCGCTGTGCAGGTGGCGCGGGTCCAACTCCGTGGAGAACCCACGACTATTCTCCCTTGGCGGTGGGATAGCCCTTATCCACCCAGTCGGTGCCGAAATTGTTGGCGATGTAGAGCACCTTCACGTTCGTAAATCCCATGGCGTGTAAGGCGTCGTCGGCCGGTTTGACGTTGGGACAGTGGCCCCAGGGACAACATCCGCAGTACAGAACAATGGACTTCGTGCGCGGCAAAGAGTCGACACGCTTGCGGAGTTGCTGCAGGGCGGCTTCACTCGAGCCCGGACCGATGTATTCCGACCCCGGTATGTGCGCTTGCGTGTATAGCACATGGGAACCTACGTGGATGAGCAAGGGCTTCTGTTTCGCTGGACTCTGCATTAATTTGAGCAGATCCTCAGTGTTGATTAGTCGTGCGGTGGGGATGGCAGTTGCTTGACCGACAGCCATGGTGCCCGTGAGGCTACAGAAAGCAACTAGCAGGATTGAGAGCTTCATGAATGATCCGAATGTTTGCATATCAATTCTCGTATGAAAGGTTTGATCGACTGACAGGAGAAGAATACACCGCGGCGACTACAAGAGAGCTAGAGTGTGACCAGTTCACGCAGTCTGGCGGCGGCAATCTCAGGAGTGATGTCGCGCTGCGGACTTCCGAGCATTTCGAATCCGACCATGAATTTGCGAATTGTCGCCGAGCGCAGCAAGGGCGGATAGAAATGAGCATGGAAGTGCCATTCCTTGTGATCGCCGCCGTCTGTGGGTGCCTGGTGAAATCCCATTGAGTAGGGAAAGGGAGTGCCGAACACGTTGTCATAGGTGGAAGTGACCCGGTGCAGAATCTGACTCAGGGCGCGGGCGTCGTCTGCGGTGAAGTCGTTCATGCTGGCCAGGTGCCGGCGGCTGCAAACCAGAAGCTCGAACGGCCAGACGGCCCAGAACGGCACCAGCGCGACGAAACCCTCGTTCTGACACACCGAGCGCACCTGCTGACCCTCCTCCAGCGAGACGTAGTCACACAGAAGACATGTGCCGTGCGCCTTCAGATACGCAGCTTGACACTGTAGTTCCTTGGCCGGTTCTTGAGGGATGGAGTTTGTCGCCCAAATCTGGCAATGCGGATGGGGATTGCTGGCGCCCATCATGGCGCCTCTATTCTCAAAAATCTGGACGTGATTGATATTGGTTAATCCGCCCAGTTCCCGGAACTGTCCCATCCACGTATGAACCACCGTGTCGATCGCGTCGACCGTCATCGTCGCCAGCGTCACATCGTGACGAGGTGAAAAGCAAATGACGCGGCAAATGCCTGGTTCGCCTTCGGCTACCAGTAGTCTCTTGCCTTCCAAATCGAAGCCGTCGCGCGGTGTATCTGGTTTCAACGCCGCGAAGTCGTTGTGGAATACGAAGGTGGTGGAGTACTGCGGGTTGCGAGCTCCGCCCGCGCGCGTGTTTCCCGGACAGAGATAGCAATCCGGGTCGTAGGCCGGCTCCGTCGAATTTGCCGTTTTTGCTACTTCGCCCTGCCAGGGACGAGTCGCTCGGTGGGGCGAGACCAATACCCATTCGTTGGTTAGCGGGTTCAGCCTGCGATGAGGATCTTCGGTCAGTTTCAAATGTCGGCCTCGCAGCATTCTACGACGAACGGGCGTTTCAATTTTGTGTAGAACCGGCTCCGCTGCTCACGGGCAGCTGTGACCGGAAGCACAGGCAATCCTCGCCGAGCGTCCTAACATTTTCATGAAGTGTCTGAGGAATGCCATGAGTTCGGATAAAGCCCGCGTTTTGATCCTCTCAATGTTTTTCGTTGCTTTGGTTGTTTTTGCAGTCATTTACACACCCACGAATGCGTCGAGCCACCCCGCTGATCAAGGTAGTTCGGTCATGCCAGTGGGCAAGCTCCTGCAGATCAAGATCCCGCTCGGGTTGCCCCCGTTGCCCGTACCAGCGAACAACCCTCCGACGGCCGATACCGTTGCTCTGGGCCGCCGTCTCTACTACGATCCGGTACTCTCGTCCGACAACACGATCTCGTGTGCGTCTTGCCATGGACCGCAGATGGGTTTCACCGACACCCACCCAGTCTCCCTCGGTGTTGGCGCGAAAAAGGGCAGCCGTCACTCACCCACGGTGATCAATTCGGCATATAACTATTTGCAATTCTGGGACGGGCGCGCTCCGAGTCTCGAAGAGCAGGCCAAAGGGCCGATCGCGAATCCCGTGGAGATGGCATCTACGCATGCCGATGTTGTGAAACGCCTGCAGGCTGATCCAAAATATGTCGCCCAGTTCAAACAAGCCTGGGGCACCGATCAGATCACGATTGATCTGGTGGCAAAGTCCATCGCGTCTTTCGAGCGAACGGTCCTGAGCGGCAATTCTCCCTTCGACCGTTTCTATTACGGTCACGACAAGAAGGCGCTCTCGGCGTCCGCGCAGCGTGGTTTGAAGTTGTTCATGAATCCCAAGAAAGGGAACTGCGCTGTCTGTCACACTATCGGCAAAGACTACGCTTTGTTCACCGATAATAAATTTCATAATCTTGGCATCGGGGCTGACACCAAGGGCGACATGACCGATGTAGGTCGTTTCGAGCAGACCAAGAATGAGGCCGACTGGGGAGCGTTTAAGACACCGACATTACGTAACATCGCCCAGCGAGCTCCGTTTATGCATGACGGAACATTCCCCACGCTGAAGGATGCGCTGGGACACTATATCGGAGGAGGGAACTTCAATCCTCATCTGGACAAAGAAATCCACGCCTTGGACTTCCTAACCTTTGATGAGCGGGACGATCTGCTCGCGTTCATGGAGGCGCTAACCGCACCACTGCCGGACGATGTAGGGCCGCCGCCGGACATGGCGAAGAACGAGGCGAGCAGAATCGATAGCTTTTAATCGGCAGAGTTCGATTCCGAGACTGATTACGGCCTCGCGGCATTGCCCATCATTAGCGCAAACAGGAGTGGCAGGTAGATTACCGTTGCCTGCAGCACGTGGCGCGCGCGCATCTTCGAGGGAGCGCTGACCAACGGCAAATTCAGGAACGCGAGGCGAACTCCGAAATATAGAAGGGCGAATCCCAGTACTACAGCTCCCACCAGATAGATACGCCCCGCCATTCCCATAAAGCTCGGCAGAAGACTGACAGGAATCAGAACGATCGAATAAGCCAGGATGCGGCGAGCGGTCGAGCGCCCATCTTCTTCGACGACAGGGAGCATCTTGACTCCACCTTTGGCGTAGTCCTCGCGATACAACCAGGCGATGGAGAAGAAGTGGGGAAACTGCCACACAAAAAGGATTGCGAACAGGACGAGAGTGCCCCATTCCAATTGACCGCGCACCGCGGTCCAGCCGAGAACGCCGGGCATCGCTCCGGGAAAGGCGCCCACAAACGTACAGATCGGTGAAATCCGCTTGAGTGGAGTGTAGGCAGCCAGATACACGACTGACGTCAGAAAAGTCAGGAGGCCGGTAAGAGGATTGGTGAAGATAGCCAGATAAATGGAGCCACCGACTGATGCCAATAATCCTACCGCGGTAGCGTGGAAAAGGCTCATTCGCCCGGCGGGAAGCGGGCGAAGCGCAGTGCGCCGCATGAATGCATCCACGTCGTGCTCCATTACTTCGTTCAACGCAGCGGTGCCGCTGGAGACCAGCCCAATTCCGATCAGCGCGTGCAATAGCCCAAAGCTAAACCATGCGGTCCCTGCCTTGTGGGCGCCGAAGAAATAGCCGCACCAAGCGGTCATGACGATCAGGCTGGTCACGCGAAGCTTGGTTAGTTCGGCATAATCACGAAAAAGGGAAGTCGCCCGCGTACGAAACCCAGAGAGAGGCAGTGTCATCGTGCTCATGATTGGCGTGTACGGTCCCCGAAATGCTGTTCCTGGCGTTTCACTGAACGAGTTCGCACGGACCCCACTCCGTTACGCGCTCAAGGATTGCATAGGTACTCTGATCATTTTCGAAAGTCAAGCGAAAACGCCAAAGTCGTTGCCGCACTTAAGGCTAACAGTTGCTCCGGTCCGCCTGCAAATCCTTACTTGCTTCCAGAAGCTGCGGAAGAATCAAAGATCTCCGGCGGATCAAAGAAGCATTGATGCCATAGAGCCGCATCCGACAGTTTTCCGGCCACCCACTGCTGAAGCGTGGCCGTGGTGGCAGCGATCATGCCGCCGTCCGCCGAATCGAAGATCACTACAATGCCCTGAGGCGGCGGTGGATTCTGGGCTAATTCCTTGTAACTCTTCTCTAGCAGAAACTTGGCGTACTCCAGGCGCTCCTTGGAGGTACCGTTCTTAGTGGCGCCGCCAATTTCTTGAACCGAGACAATTTTCACGTTCTTGCTGCGCAGCGGCTCCCAATCCCCAGGAAACTGCGCGATTTCTTCTCGACTAACGCGAAACAGGTCCGCAGCCGGAGCGACCGCGGGTGCGCTGGGCGCATCGGTATCGGCGATGCCCTCCGGCATCTCGACACTATTGCGCCAGATCCAGCCGCGAGAAAGGCCGGAAATGCGAACGTGCACCCAATTGGCATTGAAATCGAGAAGCTCAAATTCGTCGTGCAGGCTGGCCAGAAACTGTGGCTTTGCCGTAAGGCTCGGAGTCGCCACCACGGGAGTGCCCGACTTTTTCACCGCAACCAGATTTTTGGGATGGCCCGTATTCTTGACGATCTCCTCCAGGCTCTCCGCCTCTGCCTGCAGAGGATTGGTTGACTTGGCAGTGTTTCGTGGAACTGGCTGCGACTCCTTTGCGGCTGCCGACGCCAAGCCCTCTCTCACCGACGAAGGAAATGTCTTCGCCGGCTCAGTGAGTCTCGAGACTGGCGCCGGCGCAGTCGGCGTCCGAACTGGCAGCGGGAAGGGTAGCTGGTGGTGGCGTGCCGCCGGAAACCACGGCCGATTCTGGTGAGACACTGCCGAGTTTCTCGGCCAATTGATCCAGAATGTCGGCCTCGATACGCCCGTTGGAGACCAACAATTGATAGCCAGACCCGGTTGCCGCAGGATCGGCATACCATGCGGTCAGTTTCGTGCGAATGCGTACCAGAGATTGGCCGGCAGTTGTCGATGTGATCTCCGCCGTGGCCTGATAGTAGCCACGCTGGTAATGCTCAATCGGATGTTCTCCGGACCTGGCAAAACCATCCAGTACGGGAAGACGTCCGGCCATAGCCGGTTGCATGCTCTTCAGCGCCTTTTCAATCGCGGTCTTCGATTGCTTAAACGCGCGCTCATTCGGATTGGCTTGAGAATGCACGCGCACTGCGGAAAACAGGGCCAGCGCTCCCATCACTGCCGAACGCAGGAAACGTCGCGCAGGAGCTCTCATGGAAGAGGCTCCACTTCGTCGCGCATGATCCATCCGTGCTGCCCGTTGTGAGTTTCGACTCCCAGCCAATAGGGCGTCGAAATCTCGATGAGAACTTCCGTGCCTGGAGTCAGCAATTGCAGATTACTCGCGGTGTGGAACGGAGCGGATTTCAGCGGCACACCCGGAGCCTTGACTAAACGTTGAACTTGATGGCGGAGGTCCTGTACCCGCTGTTCGAGAGTCTGGGGCGGAGGCGCAGGTGCGGCTGCGGATACCTCAGGGACCGCGTCCGGTTTCTGGGTCAAGGTTACGGGTGGGGCAGGGGTCGAGTTGCCTTCATCCAGCAGAACCGACGCTGGCTTGGAGGCGTGCTCTTGTTTTGTTTTTTCTGCTTCCACCGTTTCGTTCTTCATGAGTTCCACACTGTCCAGCCGGTCATGGATGGTTTTGTACTCGGCACCCTCCACCGAGCCATTTGAGGCATGCGAAAGGTGGCGGTAGTCCTCAAGGAACCGGGCGTCAATCCTGATGACTGTGTGCTTCTCATCTTGCCCCTGCACAACATAGCGGACGGCCAGAGTCCCCACATCGTTGGTATCTTTGAAATTTTGTGGATCCAGGGCCTTCAGCCGAACCTTATAAAAGACCTTTCCGGCCCCCGTCCATTCTGGAAAGACACGAGTCGAGGCGGCCGGGGTTGCGCCACTGATGTACTCGTCTTTGTTGTACTCCTTGGTTCCCCGGATGATTCCGTTCTGTGCGACATCCTGGACAACCTGGAGCACCTCGGTCTCTGAGAAAGGCACATTGACGATCAGACCGGCGCCATATTGGGTGGTGTCTTTTTCCCGTGCGGCTCGGGCTGAGTGGGGAATGACGAGCAGAAGCGCAAATCCGAAGGCGGTTTTCCACAGCAACCCCCGAGTTCTCATGGAAATGGGATGGCTGCCCGGATGCGCACCGTCTGACTGCCCATTCAGCATTCCCACCTGAAGTGTTCCCCTTGTGGCGTAAAGATTCTCAACTCTGGCCGACGCTGTCAACTGTAAGCGTTCTAGAGCACTAATATGCCAAACTTGTCGCCAATGTGACTTTACCTTGTAAAAAAAAAGTAAAAATTTTAACTCTTGCCTCTTGCAAGTCAACGATTGCCCGTAGTAGCATCCCCGAGCTACGTTGGTATAACGCCAAGGCGAAAAATCGATTTAGATCGCTCGCTTGGGGCGTGTCCGCATTTAAGGAGGGGTTCCTGTGCGGATCGGATGTGATTGTCAACCGGCCTTTGCCATTTGTGGGAATGGATCTGTGGAAAAACTGAACTGCCTGAGGAGTTCGGCATGCATATGGGGACGCAGTCTCGCCTGTGTGGATTCTTATCGTGGGGAAAGACGTTCCTCCCACTGGCTCTCGCTCTCGTTTTCCTGATACTGAGCGGCAGTCAAAACGCGAATGCTCTTCCAGCATTCGCCCGAAAGTACGGGCTCCGTTGTTCCGCCTGTCATGAATCCTGGCCAATGCTCAATTACTTCGGCCAAAAGTTCAAAGATAATGGCTACCAACTGATGAATGATCGGGATTCCCCGATCTGGCAGAACGCATCGTACTGGCCGATTACGCTTCGCATTACCCCATACTGGAGCCGCGAGAGCACCAACAAAGTAGCGGTGGACACTCCCGGAGGTGGAACCGGCGAGACCAGGATTACAACAACTGGTTTTGATCTGAGCGGCCTGGACATCCTGACTGGCGGCACGCTGGAGAAAAACATTTCGTTCTTGCTTGTGCCCTCCGCCGATGAAACAGGAGCATTCCATTTCGAGTCGGCCAACGTCCGCTTCGACAACCTGTTTCACAGCCCGTGGATGAACGTGAAAGTGGGCAAGTTCGAACTGGATAGCTTCATTTCTGAAAAACGAACTTTGACGCTATCGGCAAACGGCGGAGCGTATCAACTGTTCCATTTCATTCCGGTCAACGACGGGAACATCTTCGGCCAGTTGGGCGATAACCAACTCGGCGCGGAGTGGATGGGACACTCCTACAACGACCGCACGCGTCTGTCGGCGGCTGTGTTCAGTTCGACCGATGGCAACGTAGATTTGCCCTACGGCCAGAACTCCTACACTGCGTTTTTCGCCGGTAGTCAGGCTTTCGGCGGTGGCAAGCTGGGAGTGCAACGGGTTGGTGGCTATGCCATGGTCGGCATCGCTCCGACGACCTACCTGACCCAAGGCGGAGTTCCCCTACCCGGCTCTGGAATTGGGAACAAGAGCTTCAGTCGTTACGGCTTTGAAGGGTTGTTCTATCTGGGCAAGTTGGACTTCCAGGTGTTCACGCAGCACGGTTCGGATAATGCCTGGTTCGGTGCCTGTTACGGCGACATCATCGACGGAGCCACTCCCTGCACGACCAACAACGCCAACGGAGCCACCCTTCCGACCGGAACGCGGAATCCGACTTGGAACGGAGCCTTTGTCGAAACCCATTACGTCTGGAATCCGCAATTCACGATCTTCCAGCGCTCGGAATGGGTTCGCATGTCGCAGCAGGCGATACCCGGAACTCCATCCAATTTGGGTGACATCGACAATTACGTGTTCGGGTACCGGTACAACCCGTTCATGACGAGCCGCGCAGGGTTTGCATTTCACAACGAGTACTCGTGGTTGCGCCAGCGGGGCACATCGCCGGTTACAGGAACCGACCTGATCGGCAACAGTCTGATGCTCGGATTCGATTTCGACTTCTAAGCAGAGCCAGCCGGCGAGGAAGACCCTCGCCGAATGTCTGTTTGAGGACATCTCCGATGACTAACTCGAAAACGATAAAATTTCGCGTGGGACTGCTGTACCTGGCATTAGGAGCTTTCTGTGTCCTGCCGCTCGCGGCCCAGGATGCTCCGGATGTTGGACCTCATCCCCATCAACCCATGCCGGCGATGGAGAGTCATATTGGCCACGTCACCGGTCACGCCAAGGACGGCAAGATGAATTACCGCCGGTATTGTGCCGGCTGCCATGGTGATTTGGGCGACGGCAATGGCGAGAACGCGGTTTGGCTTGATCCTAAGCCTCGCGATTTCAGCATCGCGACCTTCAAGTGTCGTTCCACGCCCACGGGGACACTTCCGACCGATCAGGATCTTTTCAATACCATCGGGCGCGGGTTGACCAATTCCAATATGCCGATCTGGAACACTTTCGATGATCAGCAACGGGCGGACCTGGTGGCCTACATCAAAGTGTTTTCGCCGCGTTGGCAGAAAGAGAAGGCGGGCGACCCGATCAAGATTCCGGCCGAGCCTCCAGTGACCATCGAGAGCATCGCGCATGGCAAGGCTCTGTTCACCAAGCTGGAATGCTGGAAGTGCCACGGTCCAGAAGGCAAGGGAGATGGGCCGTCGGCGGCAACTTTGACCGACAGCAAGGACCAGCCGATCCGGCCGTACAATTTCGCGGCGGGGAAAGACGACTCTCGGTTCAAGTGCGGATCGACCAATCAGGACATCTACAAGATCTTCATGACGGGCGTGGACGGCACACCGATGCCATCCTTTGCCGATACGATTCAACCCAATGATGCGTGGGACCTGGTGCATTTCCTGCGCACTCTGCAGGTCGACCGTCACAGCAAGGAGAACGACGTGTTGAAAGCGGCGGGTGGGAAGATTCCTCCCTACGAAGAAAAAGCAGCGCCGGCGAGTCAGTCCCCAAGTGGGTCTGCGGGCGGCGGAAACTAAAACCGAGCTTTCTACAACGCGGTTGAGCTTCAGGAGGCAAGGATGCGCGCGAGCAAGTATGCAGTAGCTGTTCTGATTATGACTGTTTGTCCAGCGCTGATGTTTGGCGGCACGATCAGCGGCAAAGTGACCTATACGGGCACCCCAGTAAAACAAAAGCCTATCGACATGTCGAAGGAGCCGAGTTGCGCCAAGCAGCACACCCCTCCGATAACGACGGAGACCGTGGTCGCCGGTGCAAACAACACCCTCGATAACGTGGTCGTCTACATCTCGGCGGGTGCCGACGAAGCCAACGCTCCTGCGCAGGCCGTCACCTTTGACCAGAAGGGTTGTCAATACATTCCGCACGTGGTGGCGCTGCACACGGGACCAGGAATTGATCAGGTCGTGAACGCGACCAGACTTCGCACAACATCCACCCGCTGGCGAAGATCAACCGCGAGTGGAATAAGTCGCAGCCTCCGGGTTCGCCGCCGATCGAGGAGAAGTTCGACAAGCAAGAATTCATTTCGGTGAAGTGCAACATCCATCCCTGGATGCACGGCTAGTTTGCGGTGCTGAAGACAACCATTACTCGATCAGCAAGGATGACGGCGGCTTTCACGATCGCGGACTTGCCGCCGGGGAAGTACACCGTAACCGCCTGGCACGAAGATTACGGCACGCAAGACCGCGGATGTGACGATCACCGGGAACGAAACGAAGCCCGTGGACTTCACTTTCAAGGCGAAGGCTTACTAAGTTGCATTGATGGCGGCCGCCGCGCAGGCGCGTGGCGGCCGCTCGCAATTCCGCAAGTCCCGGCTATTCGGAGCAAATGCGAGGGCACATGGGCGCAAGCTTTTCGCAGTGATTGTGATTCTGATTGCGTTGGCCTCAGCGGTTCCCATCATCACCCATACGTTCGTGGGCGCGTCGGTGACTCCGCCGGAAGACATCTCGACCCACGGTTCCGAGATCGACAAACAGATGGACGAAACCATGATTGAGGCGGGCTTGTCGTTCCTGGCCGCTCAAATCGTGCTGGCGACTGTTCGTCTGGCAGTTTGGCGGCCGCGAGAACGGATCGGCTGAAGAACTTTCCCGGTGGGGCCAAGGACTTGGTCATCGCCGCACTGCTGCTGGTTGGAGCCGAAGTGCTGGCGCTGGGAGTGATCGGCGCGAAAGCATGGGCCAACGTCTACTTCCGACCAGCCTCGGCCGATGCCATACCCATCCAGGTGCAGGCCGGGCAGTTCGCCTTCTACTTCCGCTATCCCGGCCCGGACGGCAAGTTCGGCGGCACTGCATCCGGACAAGATCGACGAAGGCAACTCGAATTTCTTCGGCCTCGATCCGGAAAACGACGTTCGTGCCCGCGACGACATTCGTCCGGCGAGCTCGCGTTCCGGTCAATCGGCAGATCAACCTGACGCTGCATTCCAAGGATGTCGGGCATTCGTTCTATGTTCGCGAGCTGCGGATTCAGCAGGATTTTGTGCCCGGTCTGGATCTCGCGCTGCATTTCACCGCCACCAAACCGGGAAATACGAGATTGTCTGCACCCAGCTCTGCGGTCTGGGGCACTACAACATGAGTGCATACATGTACGGTGATGTCGCAGGAAGATTTCGACAAGTGGCTCAAGAGAGAGTCGCGTAACCAGTGTGTATTTAGTTCTAGGCCGTAAGGCTAGTATCGTGCCTGGCTTTGAAGTGCGACGATCGCTTTGAATGCCAGCTGCAGGGTCGAGTTGTCGAGGAAAACGAAATGTCCGAGGCAGCACGCGGTCGCGCATCACGGTCCGCCGACAAGCTTCATCCGGAAGTACGTCTTCAGCCTCGATCACAAGGTGATCGGCAAACAGTATTACGTGCTGGCGCTTGTCGCCGTGTTCATCGGGATGGTGCTGTCGTGGCTGATGCGCATTCCACCTGGTGTGGCCGAAGTGCGCACATACCAGGACTGAAGTTGGCTCTCGAAGGCGGCATGCCGGGCGGAGTCATGACGCCGGAGTACTACCTGTCGCTGCTGACGATGCACGGCACGCTGATGGTGTTCTTCGTGCTGACCAACGCGCCGTTTGCAGCCTTCGGCAACTACTTTCTGCCGATCCAGATCGGCGCCGAGGACATGGCCTTTCCACGGTTCAACATGATGTCGTTCTGGGTGACATTTGTCGGCCTTGTGCGTCCTGGTTTCGACCTTCTTTGTTGCGGACGGACCGCCGATCTCCGGCTGGACCGCGTATGCGCCGCTTAGCGCGATCGGTCCGCATGCGGGACCTGGTCTAGCAATGGGTCAGAACGCTGTGGGTGATTCTCCATCTCGCTATTCTGCGTAGCGTCGCTGCTGGGTTCCCTGAACTTTATCGCGACGACCCTCGACTTGCGCACCAAGGGCATGACGCTGATGCGGATGCCGATCTGACAGCTGGGCGTGGTTCATCACTTCGTGCATCGCATTGCTGGCGTTTGCGGTGCTGTTGCCGGCCTGCTTGTTGCTGATTCTCGACCGCATCGCCGGAACCAGTTTCTTCATCCCCGCGGGACTGGTGGTCAGCGACCAGCTGCAGCCGCATTCAGGCGGATCGCCGCTGCTCTGGCAGCACTTGTTCTGGTTCTTCGGACACCCTGAGGTTTACATCGCGATTCTTCCGGCAATCGGCATCGTTTGCTCACATCCTGATTTGCAACATGCGCAAGCCGATGCTTAGCCACAAGCAGTGATTTGCATGCTGGCAATCGGGTTCCTCAGCTACATGGTGTGGGGACATCACATGTTCCTGAGCGGCATGAATCCGTTTTCGGCGCTGGTGTTCTCGTTCCCGACGCTGGTAATCACGATCCCGGCAACGATCATGACGCTGATCTGGCTGGGCAGTTTGTACGGTCGAACCTGCGGATCACGACGCGCGTCGCTGTTTTGCGCTCGGATTCATTTCCATGTTCGTCAGCGGCGGGGTGAGCGGATTCTTCCTGGCGCAGCCGTCGATCGACATCTACCTGCACGCGACTTACTTTGTCGTCGGGCACTTCCACATGGTGATGGGTGTGGCCGCGATCTTCGGAATCTTTGCCGGAACGTATTTCTGGTTCCCGAAGATGAGCGGGCGCATGATGAACGAGACGCTGGGCAAGATGCACTTCTGGTTCACGTTCATCGGCGCCTACTGCATCTTCATGCCGTTCCACTATCTGGGGATGGCAGGCAACGTCCGCCGCTACTCGTCGTTCGTCGATGACTACATGCGTGCCTCTGATGCCGGTGCACAAGTTCATCACCTATGCCGCGTCTCTTTACCGGAGCAGCGCAGTTGATATTTTTCTTCAACCTGATCTACAGCCACTTCAAAGGGGCGACCGCGCCCGACAATCCATGGGAGGCGACGTCCCTGGAGTGGTCGACGCCGTCGTCACCGCCGCCATTCGATAATTTCGGCGGACAAGCACCCGGTGGTGTATCACGATCCGTACCAGTACGGCGTGAAGGCGCGAGCGCGGACTTCATCATGCAGAACTCTCCGGAAAAGGTGCCGGTGAGACACCGTAGATACAAGCCCGGATTTCGCATCCCATTTTTTTGAGCGAAATCAGGGAGGGGAACAGGATGGCAACGACACTGCAACCGCCACAAACCGGCGTTCAGCAAAACGAGCGTACGCACCAGGGCTCGGGCGGCGGTTTCCGACCTCTTGGTCCGGAGAGCGGGAATGTTCGCGGGGTGAAGGATCCTGCAGGGGAACCGACTCGTACTGGCATCTGGGTTGGACTCTCCGCCATCGGCATGATGTTTGCCGCACTTACCAGCGCCTTGTATGTGCGCGAGGGCGCGGCCACAGACTGGCATCACATCGTCCTGCCTCGCAT
>CAVRZL010000013.1:0-40105 GCA_963725565.1 uncultured Acidobacteriota bacterium | reverse complement strand
GGCTGATTTACGTGGGCACCGATGACGGGCTGATTCAGTAGCGGGCGACGGCGGAAGTTGGACCAAGTACGACAAGTTTCCCGGCGTCCCGGACATGACATATGTGAGCCGGCTGGCGGCTTCGCACCACGATGTGAACACGATCTACGCGGCGTTTGAGAATCACAAAAACGAAGACTTTAAACCCTATCTGTTGAAATCAACCGACACGGGGAAGACCTGGACCTCCATCGCCGGAGATCTGCCCGAGCGGTCCGGTGCTCGCCTTTGCCGAAGACACCGTCGAACCCGCAATTTACTGTTCGCCGGGACCGAGAAGGGCGCATTCTTCAGCATCAACGGCGGAGCCCACTGGGTGCAGTTGAAGGGCGGACTGCCCATGATCGCTGTGCGCGATATGGTGATCCAGACTCGTGAGAACGATCTGGTCATTGCCACCTTTGGGCGTGGATTCTATGTGTTGGACGACATCACTCCGCTTCGGCAACTGAAAGCAGATGCGACCGAACAGGCTGCGGCGCTGTACCCGGTAAAGGACGCCTTGATGTACATCGAGCGTCATCCGCTGGGCGGCCCAAAGAAGGGATTTCAGGGCGATGCCTTCTACACCGCCGACAATCCTCCCTATGGGGCTGTGTTCACCGGCTACCTGAAAGAAAAGATCAAGACGAAGAAGGAAAGGCGCCAGGACGCAGAGAAAGAAGCCGCCAAGAAGAACGAAACCCTTCCCTACCCTTCGAACGGCGATTGGCGACCGAGGCACAGGAGGCGAAGCCGGAGGTCTGTATTCGTCGTGTTCAACGAGAAGCGGTGCGGCGATCCGGCGTGTGGACGGAAACACCGACGCCGGATTCCAACGTATCGCCTGGGATCTGCGTTATCCGGCTTCTAGACTGGTTGCTCACGCCGACAGCGAAGAAGTTTCCGATGCATCTGAGCAGGGTCCCCTGGTGCTGTCGGGAACTTCTTGGTGCGCATGTTCCAGAAGGTGGGCGGCGTGGTTGCCGAGTTGGCAGGGCCGCAATCGTTTAAGGTTACGACCGAAGGGGCATCGACGATGACCGCGGCCGACCGCACCGCTCAGGAGGAATTCTTGCGCAAGACCGCGCGCCTCTACCGCGCAGTAAACGGAGCGCTGCAAACCGCGCAGGATGTCGAATCACGGCTCGGCAAGATCCGCGACGCACTCCGCCAAACGCCAGCAGTTGAGAAACAACTCGGCGAAACCGCCGATGGGATTGAGAAGCGCAATCGCGATATTTTGCGCGCCTTGCGTGGCGACTTGGATATCGCCCGGCGGCAGGAACCAATACCGTCATCGATTGACCAGCGCGTGAATTCCATCATCGAGGGCGAACGCTTCTCGATCGCTAAGCCAACGCAATCGCACATCGACTCGTACAACATCGCAGCGGCGGAGTTTGGGGATGAACTGGCGAAGTTGCGAGCGCTAGTGGAGGTTGATTTGACGAAGCTCGAAAAGGATATGGAATCTGCCGGAGCGCCCTGGACGCCGGGGCGGGTGCCGGAATGGTCGGAGAAATAGCGGTTCGAACGTGCGCGGATGTCACGCGAACGAATTTAGCCCGGAGTGAGGAGTAGGGATCCTTCGACTCCGTTGTCGTCTTCGCTTCGTCGCGACGACTCCGCTCAGGATGACAAATCGGGTGGTGTGGCGCTAATACTCGTAGAAAAAATAAACACCGCACACATCCGAGAGACCGCTGTGACGCGCGTGAAGTTTTTTTCTAAACATCTGGCTTGCTATTTCCTCGTTGCACTGTGGTAAACTCGCCGCCGACTGTTGCTCGGGTTGTGGGACACGACTTCAGCCGTGGGGAAATCCTTTTTTGCCCAGGGGGTACTGGGGAATGGGCCTCGCGTTACTGGTATTGATCTGGCTGATCACTCTGATCAGCACGTACTTCTTCGTCGCTAAAACCTGGTGGCTCCCGGTCGGCGCCTCTGCCGCCGCAGGATGGATCGACCATCAATTCGCGCTCACCTTCGTGATCATGGGCGTCGTGTTCTTGGCGGCACAACTGTCGCTGGGATACATCGTTTGGAAATATCGAGAGACGCCAACATCGCCTCCTGTGACCTACTCACACGGAAACACGAAGCTGGAAATCATTTGGACGGCCCTCACCACGATACTGTTCATCGGCTTGAACCTGATGGGCAGCAGCGTTTGGGCGAGCCAGCGCTTTGACACCGCGGAAGCCGGAGCGGTGCAGGTAGAGGCGACCGGCATGCAGTTTGCCTGGTACTTCCGCTATCCCGGGCCAGATGGCACCTACGCCAAGACAAAAGCGAGTCTGATGGATCCATCAGCCGGCGGCGAGGCGGCGGTTGGCCTCGATACCTCAGACCCATCGGCAAAAGACGACGTGATCACAGGAACGATGTACCTGCCGGTGAACCGCGAGGTCGATCTAAGCCTGCGGTCCGTGGACGTGATCCACGATCTGTTCGTCCCCTCATTGCGCTTCAAGCAGGACGCAGTTCCAGGCTTGAACATCCACATGCACTTCAAGCCGACCGCGGTCGGCGAATACGAGATTGCCTGTGCGGAGCTTTGCGGGCTGGGGCATTACAAAATGCATGGCATGGTCCACGTCGTCAGCCAGGAGGATTTTGACAAGTGGCTGGCGGCACGGGAGGCGGAGAAACAATAAATGGCGACCGCGGCTACGGTTCATTCGCACGCACCTCAGGGGTTCATTCGGAAGTACATTTTCAGCCTCGATCACAAAGTCATTGGAATTCAGTATTTCTTCCTGGCGCTCACGGCCGTGTTCGTCGGCATGTTTCTGTCGCTGCTGATGCGCATTCACATGATCTGGCCTGGAGCGGTATTGCCGCTCGTGGGCGAGATTAAGCCCGAGACGTACCTGAGCCTGCTCACGATGCACGGCACCATCATGGTGTTCTTCGTGCTGACTACGGCGCCGCAGGGCGGCTTCGGAAACTATTTTCTGCCGATACAGATTGGCGCTCCCGACATGGCGTTCCCCGTCCTGAACATGCTGTCGTTCTGGACGACGTTTGTGGGATTCATCGTCATCATTGCCGCGTTCTTCGTGACGGGCGGAGCTCCGCTGCATGGCTGGACGGGCTATCCCCCGCTGAGCGCCCTACCGAATGCCGGGCCGGGCGAGCAGCTCGGGGCTGACTTATGGATCACCAGCATTGCGATCTTTTGTCTGGCATCGCTGATGGGGGCCCTGAACTTCATCACCACTACTCTTGATCTGCGGGCCAAGGGCATGACGCTGATGCGCATGCCGCTGACAGTGTGGTCGTGGTTCATCACCGCGATTCTTGGATTGCTCGCGTTCGGCGTACTGCTCTCAGCGGGAATCCTGCTGCTGATGGACCGCAACCTGGGGACAAGTTTTTACGTCCCGCTCGTCGTCGTGAACGGGCAGGTGATGGGGCATAAGGGCGGGTCGCCCCTGCTGTGGCAGCACCTTTTCTGGTTCTTCGGACATCCCGAGGTGTATATCGCGATTCTGCCAGGCATGGGCGTTGCGTCGCAGGTCCTCTCGACCTTTTCGCGCAAGCCAATTTTTGGATACCGCGCGATGGTTTACGCCATGCTGTCGATTGGCTTCTTCGGGTTCATGGTCTGGGGCCATCACATGTTCATGAGCGGGATGAGCCCCTACTCCGCCTTCGCATTTTCGATTCTGACCATGTGCATTGGCGTACCGTCGGCCATCAAGACCTTCAACTGGCTGGGCACCATGTGGAAGGGGCACATACGGTTCGACACTCCGATGCTGTATGCCATCGGCTTCGTGTCGCTGTTCGTTTCGGGCGGTCTTAGCGGACCGTTCCTGGCGCAACCGGTGCTCGACATTCAACTCCACGACACGTACTTCGTCGTGGGACACTTCCACCTGATCATGGGCGTGGCGGCGATCTTCGGGATCTTCGCGGCGACCTATTACTGGTTCCCGAAAATGTTCGGACGCATGATGAATGAAGGCCTCGGGAAAGTGCACTTCTTCATCACGCTGGCGGGAACCTATGCCATATTCATGCCGATGCATTATCTGGGCATGGCGGGACAGACGCGGCGCTATTCGCAGTTCACTGAGGTGGCGTACCAGCAGAAGTTGCTCCCCTTGCAGACGTTCATGACTTACGCAGCGATCGTCACGATTGCCGCGCAATTCATCTTCGTCATCAACCTGTTCTGGAGCATGTTCAAAGGCCCGAAGGCCAGCGACAATCCCTGGGATGCCACGACGCTGGAGTGGACGACGGCGACTCCACCACCGCACGACAATTTCGGTGGGGTGACGCCGGTAGTGAATCACGGCCCATATGAGTATGGAGTTCCGGGTGCGCCGAAAGACTTTGTGATGCAGACGGATCCACCGATCGCGGGGTCGCACTGAGAGTCAAAGTCCCAACGTAGGCTTAGTAGATAGCACCGGCAACCTGTTCGAGGCATTGACGCACTAAGTGGTTATGGCGACCTATACCCCAAGCACCCCTTTTAACGACATCGGGCAGAAACCTCCGGCGCCACCGGCCACGGGCGGTGGAGATGACGGACGTGGCGGCGACGTTCCCGATTATGGAGCACGCCTGCGGCGGGCACGACTGGGATTGATCTGCGGGATCGCGACCGTCGGTATGGTCTTTATCTCGCTCACGAGCGCGTACGTCTTCCGGCGCGGACTTCCGACGTTTGACGGCAGCCTGAATAGTTACGTGCGGGACTGGGGCAGCGTGGAGTTACCCTGGGCGCTGCTGGGGATTAACACGCTGATCCTGTTACTCAGCAGTGTGACCATGGAATTTGCTCGGCGGAAAACGGCGATGCAAGCGGCGCTGGCCCCGGTGAAGTCAATTCCGGGAGTGTCGTTGGGTGAAGAGAGGAATTTCCCATGGCTTGGCATCACCGTGCTGCTGGGAATCGCGTTTCTGGTGGGGCAGTTTCTGGCTTGGGGAGAACTGCATAATCGCGGGTTCTATGTGGATACCAATCCCAGCAGTTCGTTCATCTTCTTGCTGACGATTGCGCACGCCATCCACCTGGGCGGGGGAATGGTTGCGCTAATCTGGGCGGCTAGCGCTTCCCTGCTGAACAGACCGCTGGAGGCTCGGCGGATTGTGGTGGATATTTCCGCGTGGTACTGGCATTTTATGGCCGTACTGTGGATCTATGTTTTCGCGCTGTTGGGGCTCGCAAGGTAAAGGCAAAAGCATGAACCACGAAGGGCACTAAGGTTCACTAAGGAACTCCTTCGTGGAACTTCGTGTCCTTCGTGGTTAGAGATTTTCCGACCACTTCGTTGAAAGGGGAACTTGAGGAATGGCTGACGCCACGCTTGATCATGCGGTCCAACATGGTTTGCCTAGTGCACATGGTTCGGCCGGAGAGTACGAAGCACCGCTGTTTGGGGCGTATTCGAAGAAGGTTGGCATGTGGCTCTTTCTGGCTTCGGACTCCCTGACCTTCGGGGCCTTGCTGTTCGCATTCAGCTACAACCGGATCTACACGGCGTGGCCCACACCCTTTCACGTGCAGAGCATTATCAATTCCACCATCATGACGGCTTGTTTGCTGTCGAGTTCCCTAACCATGGTGATGGCGGTGTTTGCGGCCCAGCGCGCCGATCGAGCGTGGACGCGCAACTGGCTGCTGGCAACCATGGCGTTCGGTACAGCGTTCATCGTGCTCCACGGAATGGAGTGGAGCAAACTGATCGACGAAGGATTGACTATCCCGTGGTTTCGTAGCCTTTCCAGTGGACACGCCGCGGCCGGAGAAATGGCCGACATTTCTAAAAATACGCCGCAGTTTCCCGCTACCTTCTTCGGGCTGACAGCTATGCACATGCTGCACGTGACCATCGGCGTGATCTACCTGGGAGTAGTCGCGTTTCGAAAGTGGTTTCTGCCGGTTCTGGCTGTGCTTTGGGCTGCGGGATATTTTCTGATTCCTGCGGACAATGTTTTCCACTACGGCATTCATGCGCTGGGACTGGGGCTGATTGTCGCGGCCATCATCCTGTTTCTGAAGCCGAAAGATTACGACGCGCAAGACGTGGAGGTGTCGGGATTGTACTGGCACTTCGTCGACCTGGTGTGGATGTTCATATTCCCTCTGGTGTATTTGCTGTCGACCAAGATTACTTAACGCAAAATCTCAACCGCAGGGGCACTGAGGAAACCGGGAAACACGGCGCTACTGAGAGGACTCGACTATGCACGATGTCGCGACGCACGATGATAGCAAGGGGCAGTATTTCTGGGTATGGGGAGCCCTTCTGGTCTTAACCGCCATCGAGGTTGTGCTGGGATACAAGCAGATCTTCTCCCCAGTGCGAATGCTCGAGGTGCTGCTGGTCCTATCGATCATCAAGTCGGCGCTCATCATTGGCTACTTCATGCACCTGAAGTTCGAGAAGGCCCTGATGCGCTGGCTGCTTGTCATCTCGGTAACGGCGTGTTTCATCATCATGTATTTCTTCTTCTTCCCGGATGCGGGACGCATTACGACGCTTGGGGTGCAGTGATCATGATGTCCGCGCGCAAAATGTCGCTTGCCGTGCTGTTAGCACTTGCTCTCTGGTCGATCCCCTCGTTTGCTCAAGGCTGTGCAATGTGTCGAGCCAATGCCAAGGCTACGCCGAAAGAAGGGCAGAAGGCGATCAATGGGGCGATTTTGGTGATGCTCGTGCCGCCCTTGGGGATTATGACCTTGGGATTTGGATTTGCCGTCCGGTACGGAAAGAAGCGGGATCAAGAAAACGAACAAGACAATTCGTAGAGACGTTGCTTGCAACGTCTTCTCACCACATTCCTGATCCATCCTTATTCCCGATCCATCCTTTCACTATCTCGCTCGCCATCTTTTGAAGTGGCTTCGGCAGAGACGTAGCAAGCTACGTCTCTACGAATGAGATCGCGTTTGGGTTAAGGTGGCACGAGGGCGCGTGCTGCGCCCTCGCTAGCCAGTTCAGGCAAGGTCGTAACGATCCAGATTCATAACCTTGTTCCACGCGGCGGCGAAGTCCTTCACGAACGCTTCTTTTGCGTCGTTCGATGCGTAGACTTCTGCAAGTGCGCGGAGCTGGGAGTTAGAACCGAAGAGAAGATCGACGCGAGTGGCGGTCCACTTGGTCTTCCCCGTCTTCCGATCGCGCCCCTCATACACGCCTTCGGATGAAGACGAGGGTTCCCACTTCGTGCTCATGTCGAGCAAATTAACGAAGAAATCATTCGTCAGGGTCTCGGACCGGCTGGTGAGGACTCCGTGTTTTGTCTGCCCGAAATTCGCACCGAGGGCGCGCATGCCGCCGACGAGAACCGTCATCTCGGGAGCCGTCAGGGTCAGCAACTGCGCCCGATCCAGCAGAAACTCCTCCGCCGAAAGGACCTGACCGCTGCGGAGATAGTTGCGGAAGCCGTCCGCGACCGGTTCCATCACAGCGAATGAGTGCACGTCGGTCTGCTCCTGCGAAGCATCCGTGCGGCCCGGCGAAAATGGAATCCTGACGTCGTGACCTGCCTTCTTCGCAGCTTCCTCGATTGCGGCGTCGCCGCCGAGAACGATCAGGTCAGCCAAGGAAACCTTCTTCCCCTTATTGCCGTTGGATTGCGCGCTGTTGAACTCCTTTTGGATCGCCTCCAGCTTCGGCAGAACCTTCGACAATTCGGCTGGCTGGTTTACCTCCCAATTCTTCTGTGGCGAGAGGCGAATGCGCGCCCCGTTCGCTCCGCCGCGCTTGTCGGACCCGCGGAACGAAGATGCCGATGCCCAGGCAGTCGAGACCAGCTGGGAGATCGACAATCCGGATGCGAGAATCTTCGCCTTCAGCGCAGCAATGTCCTGCTCGCTGACCAATTTATGATCCACCGCGGGAACAGGGTCTTGCCAGACCAAGGTCTCTTTCGGCACGAGGGGGCCAAGGTACCGCGCGATCGGCCCCATGTCGCGATGGGTCAGCTTGAACCACGCCCGCGCGAACGCGTCTGCGAACTCATCCGGATGCTCGTAGAAGCGCCGTGAAATTTTTTCGTAGGCAGAGTCAAATCGCAACGCGAGGTCCGTGGTCAACATGGTGGGCGCATGCCGCTTTGACGGATCGTGAGCATCCGGCACCGTACCTTTGCCCGCACCATTCTTCGGTGTCCACTGATGTGCACCGGCCGGACTCTTCGTCAGCTCCCATTCGAAGCTGAAGAGGTTCGTGAAGAAGTTGTTGCTCCACTTGGTCGGCGTCGTGGTCCAGGTAACTTCCAGGCCGCTGCCTATTGTGTCAGCGCCGAAACCTTTGCCAAATTTATTCTTCCATCCCAGGCCTTGCTCCTCGATGCCGGCGCCTTCTGGTTCCGCGCCCACATAGTCAGCGGGAATGGCAGCGCCGTGCGTCTTGCCGAACGTATGTCCGCCGGCAATGAGTGCGACCGTTTCCTCGTCGTTCATCGCCATGCGGGCGAAGGTTTCCCGGATGTCCCGTGCCGCAGCGATGGGATCCGGCTTCCCATTGGGCCCTTCCGGATTCACGTAGATCAGACCCATTTGCACGGCGGCAAGGGGATTCGAAAGATCTCGATCACCGCTGTAGCGCTCATCCGCCAGCCACGTACCCTCAGGTCCCCAATAAATGTCCTCTTCCGGTTCCCAGACATCGGGGCGGCCGCCGCCAAAACCGAATGTCTTGAAGCCCATCGACTCCAAGGCGACGTTGCCGGCAAGAATCATGAGATCAGCCCACGATATTTTTTTGCCGTACTTTTGCTTGATCGGCCATAACAGCCGGCGCGCTTTGTCGAGGTTCACGTTGTCAGGCCAGCTATTGAGTGGTGCGAAGCGCTGCTGACCGGAACCGGCCCCGCCGCGGCCATCGCCGATACGGTATGTGCCCGCGCTGTGCCATGCCATGCGAATGAAGAGCGGTCCATAGTGGCCAAAGTCCGCCGGCCACCACTCCTGCGAGTCCGTCATCAAGCCCTGCAGGTCTTTGATCACCGCATTCAGGTCTAGCGTCTTGAACTCTTCCGCGTAATTGAATTCTTTGCCCATCGGATCGGACAACGGGGAGTGCTGGTGCAGCACCTTCAGGTTCACCTGGTTCGGCCACCAGTCAACGTTGGCGTGGGATTTGCGAGCGCCATGCCCAAAGGGGCATTTCGACTCAGTTAACGTGCTTTTGTCTTTAGCCTCGGGGGAAACACTCCCCGATGATGTCGCGAGTGTATTTTCCATAAGTTCTCCGTCCTTCGATTCTTGATTGCATCCTGCGTAATAGGAACTATTTTTTGGCGCTGCAGCGCCGACAGAGGCCAAAGACCTCGATCAACGGTTGCGTCAGATCAAACCCGTCCGGCAGTTGCCGGGAGAGTCGCTTCAAATCAACGAAGTCTCCGTCGATGTCCTGCACCGATTTGCAGCGGGAGCAGACGAGGTGGTGATGCGGTTCGAGATTGCCGTCCACACGCAACGTGGACGCATGAGGAGTGACCTCTCGCAACAGTCCACATTCGATGAACAGCCGCAGATTGTTGTAGACGGTGGCCAGAGAAATGGATGGAATGCGACGCCGCACCGCGGCGTAAATATCTTCTGGGGAATAGTGGCCGTGAGACGCGACGACAGCCTCATAGACCACCTGGCGCTGGTGCGTGACCGCCAAGCCGTGCCTCGCGGCCAGCTCGCGGAACTGTTCATGGGTGAAGCGCATGATTATTAGATAATAATTATTATAAAACAATAGAAAGTGGTGTCAAGCATCTCGGCCCCTTTTTTCGATTTGAACTGTTGTGCGGACTGCTTCGCCGCGGCTTGCCGATGCTTCGTGTGCCATCGAGATATAATAGAAAGATTCGGTGCGCCATTTGGAGGCCTCTGCGCGCTTGCACTCGGAATCCTGATGGCTAGCGGCCCTTTATCGATGTCCCAGACTACGACCCAGACGGAAAGCATAATCGTTCGCGGAGCCCGCGTTCACAACCTCAAGAATATTGATTTTGAGGTGCCACACAACCGCTTGACGGTGGTTACCGGTGTCTCCGGGTCAGGCAAGTCCTCTCTCGCCTTCGACACGATCTATGCCGAGGGACAGCGGCGGTATGTGGAGTCGCTGTCGGCCTATGCCCGACAATTCCTGGAAAGGATTGAAAAGCCGGACGCAGACACCATCGATGGGATCGCTCCGGCGGTGGCGATACGGCAGAAGAACACGACGCGCAATCCGCGGTCGACCGTAGCGACGGCGACCGAGATCTACGACTATTTGCGGCTGCTCTTTGCGCGCGTAGGACGAACGTATTGCGCGAACTGCGGACGTCAGGTGAAGAAGGATACGGTCGACGAGGTCGCGGACACGATTCTGGCGCTGGAACCCGGGACACGGCTGCAGGTTTTGTTTCCGTTGCAGCGGGAGGGGGTTCCGGGGATACATGAAACATCGAGTCAGACTCCACGCTCGATCAAATCAAGGAAATCCCCACTTCCCGCAAAAAACGCGAAACATGGGGCACCCGCGGCGTTGACCGACGCTCTGAAGACTCGGCTGTTTGACCTGCGCAAGGCGGGGTTTAACCGGCTCTATCAGGGCGGGGAGATTTACGAATTCTCCGCTCCTGAGTCGTTGCTCGATGTCGATTTTGGGCAGCCAGTCTTTTTGCTGGTGGATCGCTTGACCGTTTCGGCTGAATCTCGGGCGCGGGTTGTGGATGCGATTGAGACGGCTTATCGCGAGGCGGGAGAGGTCATCTTCGAGATTCCGGCAGCTCAGGAAATTGACGCTTCCGCGGGCGGGGGCGCCCGCGCCACACAGTCCAATTCTTTGCGGTTCTCGCAGCGGTTTGAGTGCAAGGTTTGTAACTTAAAGTATGAGGAGCCTGAGCCGCGGCTGTTTTCTTTCAATAATCCGTATGGGGCTTGTCCGAAGTGCCAGGGGTTTGGCAACACAATTGACTTTGATCTCGATCTCGTGATTCCCGACAAGCTGAAGACCCTGGCCGAGGGAGCAATTGAACCATGGACCAAGCCGAAATATCGTCCGCTGTTTACGGATTTGAAGCGCTATGCCAAGCAGGCGGGGATCCCGCTGGATATGGCGTGGATCGATCTGGCGGAGGAACACCGCAATCTTGTGCTCAAAGGCGAAGGAAAGTTCCTCGGAGTGCGGGGATTCTTCAATCACCTCGAGCGCAAGAAATACAAGCTGCATGTACGCGTATTTCTGAGCCGGTACCGGGGATATTCGGTGTGTCCCGACTGCAATGGCGCCCGGCTGCGCTTAGAGGCCCGCCAGGTGAAGATCCAGGGCAAGAATCTCTGCGAGATTTGCTCTCTGACAGTGGAAGACGCACTGCGTTTCTTTGAGAAGGTGGAGTTGAGCGCGGAGCAGGCGGAGATTGCCGACAAATTGTTGCAGGAAATTCGCGAGCGATTGCACTTTTTGAATGACGTCGGGCTGGAGTATTTGACATTAGACCGGTTATCGTCGACTCTCTCCGGTGGTGAAGCACAACGTATTCAACTGGCGACTTCGCTGGGATCGAGACTGGTGGGGACGCTGTATGTACTCGATGAGCCCTCGATTGGGCTGCATCCGCGAGACACACACCGTCTAGTGAAAATTCTTCACGACCTGCGGGATCTGGGAAACACGATCCTGGTGGTAGAGCATGATCCGGACATCATGCGGGCAGCCGATTGCATTCTGGACCTGGGGCCGGGTGCGGGAGAGAACGGTGGCCGCCTGATTGCCCAGGGAACTTACGATGAAATCCTGCACAATCCAGCTTCTCTAACTGGACGCTATCTTTCAGAAGACTTGCGGATTCAGTCTCCCCTAAATCGGCGGAAACCGGGTCCGCAGCACATACGAGTGCGCGGGGTGCGGGCTAACAACCTGAAAAACGTCGACATCACCATTCCGCTGGGGATGCTGGTGGCCATCACCGGCGTATCCGGATCAGGCAAATCGACGCTGTTGCACCAGGTCTTGTATCGGGCCCTGGCGCAGGCTAAGCAGCAAGCGGGCAGCGGATCGAGCGGCATTGCCACGGCGGCGAATTGGGAAAGCCTGGAGGGCGACCAGTACATCGAGGAAGTCGTTCTGGTGGATCAATCTCCGATCGGGAGAACGCCTCGGTCCAACCCGGTGACCTATATCAAGGCCTTCGACGCCATCCGCGAACTGTTTGCTTCCCTGCCGGAGGCGAAGAAGCGCGGGTTCGCCGCGGGACATTTTTCGTTCAATATTCCGGGAGGGCGTTGCGAGGTCTGCCAGGGCGACGGGACTGTGACCGTCGAAATGCAGTTTTTGGCCGACGTCGAACTAATTTGCGAAGAGTGCAAAGGCACGCGCTACAAACCGCAGGTGCTGGAGGTACGGTACCGCGGCAAAAATATCAACGAGGTGCTGCATCTCACCGTCAAAGAAGCGCTGAAGTTTTTCGCCGAGGCGCCAAAAATTACGGAAAAGCTGCGGTCTCTGGAAGAAGTCGGTCTGGGATATCTTCGGCTTGGGCAATCGGCGACCACGCTTTCCGGAGGCGAGGCGCAGCGCATGAAGCTGGCAGCGCACCTGCAGCCGGCATCGAGGGAAGCGGCGCGATCCAGTAGCGAAAAGCTGAAACGGCGGCTGCTCTACATCTTCGACGAGCCCACCACCGGGCTACACTTTGATGACGTCAGCAAACTCCTGGCCGCCTTTCGCCGTCTCATTGAAGCAGGGGGATCGATCGTCGTCATCGAGCACAACCTGGAAGTAATCAAGACGGCGGATTGGGTGATCGATCTCGGTCCCGAGGGCGGCAACCGGGGGGGCAAGATCGTCGGAGTTGGTCCGCCGGAGGCTATCGCCAAGCTTGCGGGATCACACACGGGAAAGTATTTGGCGCGTATCCTCGACGGCAATGGAGCATCGCGTTCCAATGGGCGGGCGTAGGAAAATCGTCGGTGTGCTATTGGGGCTCGTGTTCGGCGGCTGGTGCGGACTCGCTGCCGGCGGAGACGTAGCTAGCTACGTCTCTACGATGGCGCCAACTTCTCAGAACTCTCAAGCTCCTGAGAGTTCGTCTTCAAAGACGCAGCATAAATCCGAACCAAAAACTCATCACACTACCGTTGCGGAGGAGGATGCTCCATCGCCTGAACTCACGAGGGCGGAGGCGTTCATCCAAAAGCAGGAATTCACCCAGGCTGAGCCCTTACTGCAACAGTTGGTGGCCACCGATCCCACGAATTACGTGGGATGGTTCGATCTGGGATTCGTTGAGAACGGGTTAGGCAAGCGCGACGAATCCATCGCTGCTTATCGCAAATCGGTGGCCGCTAAGCCGGATGTGTTTGAGGCAAATCTGAATCTCGGCTTACAACTGGCTAAGGCGGGACAGCCCGAGGCCGAGCAATACCTGCGAGCGGCTACTCAGCTCAAACCTACGAGCCATGTGGCGGAGGGGCATGCCAGAGCCTGGCTTTCGTTGGCGCACGTAATGGAGGCGACAAAGCCGGAAGAAGCATTGGCGGCGTATCAGAAAGCGGCGACATTGCAGTCTAAAAACGCTGAGCCGCATCTGGCTGCGGGGTTGTTGCTGGAAAATCAGAACAAGTTTTCCGATGCCGAGCAGGAGTACAAGGCAGCCCTGGCGATTGATCCGGCGTCGTCAGATGCAGTCACCGGACTGGCGAATATCTACATGCGAGGTCGGCGCTTCCCTGAGGCGGAAGCGGCGTTGCGCAAAGTAGTCCAGGAACATCCGGAAGAACCGGCAGCGCATATTCAGTTGGGGCGCGTTTTGGCGGCCGAGGGAAAGAACGACGATGCCATCGCCGAACTGGAGGCGGGAGCGAAAGCTGCTCCGACTGATCTTTCCCTGCAACGTGATCTTGCTGAGCTTTACGCGAACGCCGGCAAGAACGACAAGGCGGAGGCGGCATACCGCGGATTGATTGCAAACCATCCCAACGATCCGGAACTGCACCATGGGCTGGGAACGAGCTTGATCCGGGAGAAGAAGTTTGCCGAAGCACAGAAAGAACTTCTAGAGGCCGTGAAGTTGAAACCAGATTACGCCGCGGCCTACGGCGATCTGGCGTTCGCCGCCAGTAACAACAAAGATTACGTTCTGACCTTGAAGGCGCTCGATGCCCGGGCCAAGCTGCAGCCGGAGATAGCCATCACCTACTTCCTGCGGGCTTCGGCCTTCGATCATTTGCAACAGGTCAAGAAGGCGACGGAGAATTATCATCTCTTCCTGCAGAGCGCCAACCGGAAGTATCCTGATCAGGAGTGGCAGGCGAAACACCGGTTGATTGCCTTGGAGCCGAAGAGATAGATCGAGAAATCTTTGTCACGCTTGGGGTGGCGATTGAGTAGAAGTGGAGCGCTGAGTGCGAAGGGCAATCGTTACGGAGGATTGGGCCTCGCAATCCTGCTTCTGCTGGCGGCTGTGGCCAACGGCCTTCCGCGTGAAGAACCGACGGTCGACGGGCTGAAAGCGCGAATTTCTTCGGCCCCAGTAGGAGACAAGGCGCATCTTTGCCTGCAGGTCGCGCAGTTACAACTCGCCGCTGCGGACAAATTGTATTCAGCGGGTGAGATGGACAAAGCCCAGGCGGACCTCACGGACGTGGTGGCGTATTCCGAACTGGCGCGGGACTATTCGATTCAGTCGCACAAATATCAGAAGCAGGCGGAAATTTCGGTGCGGACCATGACGCGGAAGCTGACCGAGATTCTGCATACTCTCGGACAAGGGGATCAGGTATCCGTGAAGGATGCCGTGCAGCGCCTGGACCAGGTGCGTGATGATCTGCTTGCATCCATGTTCAAGAAAGGCGCCAAATGAGAATGTTTCGCATGCTCGTGGCGATGTTTCTGGTGGGAAGCGCCGCGTTCTGCATTGCACAAAGGCGGCGCGACCCTCTGACCCAGCCGGAGATCGATAAGATCCGGGATTCAAGCTGGGAGCCCAAACAGCGGCTTCCCCTTTACGTGGAGTTTGCGCGGGCGCGGCTGGTAAAACTGGAACAGGTGAGGAGCGATCCCAAGACCACCGATCGAGCGAAACAGACGCACGATCTTCTGGATGCGTTCCAGTTACTCTATGACGAACTCAACGACAACATCGACACCTATATCGATCGTCGGGACGACATTCGCAAGCCGCTGAAAATCATCATCGACGCAGACACGGAATTTCAGGCCAAGCTGCGGGCGCTGAAGGACGCGGCTGACGTTCCCCCGAGAGAGGCACAGCAGTATGAATTTGTTCTTACGAATGCAATCGAAACGGTCGACAGCGCAATGGCAGATCACCGTAAGCTCCTGGACGATCAGGAAGAAGCGGCAAAGCATAAAAAGCTGAACAAGAATCCTTCAGCAGGCACGGGAGTGGCGCCGGAGTAGACCGGACCTCGGACGTCGGACCTTAGACCTCAGGCCCTTAACCCCAGGGGTGCCCTCGTATGAAGCATGCGTTTGAGAGTTTTTTACAGTCTCCTGTGGCGCATTCGGGACGTACCTGCTCGGGTCAATTTGTTTCTAATGACTCGTTGCCCTGCGGCAATCTGAGCGGTCGGAAGCCTGAGGCCTGAGGTCTAAGGTCCGACGCCCGCATTCCCGTGCTAATCTACGCTCACCGTGCGTGAAGGACTGCTTGAAATCTTCCAGGAAATACATGACGAACTCCGGCCTGGCGCTCCCCTGCCTGAGCTGAAGATCGAATTCTTCGCTTTTGCCAACGTCAACAACACGATCCGGCTGCGCCAGGGAAAGCTCCTGGTCCGTCTTTCCGATCTGCTCGAAGGAGCGCCAAACACTGTGTTGCGCGCGATCGCGCACATTCTGCTGGCAAAGATGTACCGGCATCCCATCGATCGCGCGTACTCCGCGCGCTACCGGAAGTATGTGGGCAGCCACGAACTTGTGCGCAAGGCGCACCTGGTGCGGCAGATGCGAGGGCGCAAGCTGCTGCGCCCGCCACGCGGGCATTTTTATGATCTCGACGCGGTGTTCGAGGACTTGAACACGCGATTCTTTCACGGATTGATGGCGCGCCCGCGCATGAGCTGGAGCCAAACTAAGACCCGCCGGATACTCGGGCACTATGACCCGGCCCACAACGCTATTATCATCAGCCGGATTTTCGATCATCCGCAGGTGCCGCGGTATGTGCTGGAATACATCGTCTATCACGAGATGCTGCACTTGAAGCATCCCGTAAAGCTACGCGGCAGCCGGCGCTGCGTGCACTCAGCGGAGTTTCAGACGGAGGAGAAGATGTTCCCGCGAGTAGCCGACGCCAACGCTTTTCTGCGGCGGTTGTGATGGTGACAGGTCGTGCTTTGATTGGCCGAACTGCTCCTAGTGGGCGGTCGAATGTAGGGCGGACGCCTTCGTCCGCTCCCTCCGAGCGTAGCGAGGCATAGCCCCGCGTGGTCTCCCAATAACGCTTCCAACGTGACCCTCTCCTAGTAAACCTAAAGAGCTCAATCGCGTCTAAAAGAGCATGAGCGAAGTTCCCTGCCAGCGGTGGCTTTTCCTTTCCCCGATTCGAGCAGGTACACTGCTAGGTTGGTCCAGAGCCAGAAAGCACCCAGCCTGGGCTTCCCTTCGGAGTATGGAATGAAACGATCCCTTACATTTTCTAGCGTCGTCTTACTATGTCTTGCCCTGGGAGTGCTGGCCGTCTCCGCGCGAAACGCATCCGCGCCCGAGACGCATGGAATTATCGTCGCCAACATCGATCGCTCGGTGAAGCCGGGCGATGATTTCTATCACTTCACTAACGGCGAATGGATCAAGCGCACGGAGATTCCACCGGATCGCGCCGTCGTAGACGTATGGTCGGGGCTCGACGATATAAGCAACCAGCGTACTTCGGATCTGATTGAAGAGATCGCGAAGTCGAATCCGGCAGCCGGGTCTGGCACCCGCAAAGTAGCGGACCTCTTCAACTCCTATATGGACGAGGCAGGCATCGAAGCAAAGGGACTTGCACCTCTACAGCCTCATTTGAAAGCGATCGCAGCGATCCACGACAAGAAAGAACTGGCCCGCGCATTAGGAGAGACTCTGCGGGCCGACGTCGACGCGCTGAATAACACGAACTATCACACGCCGAATTTATTTGGGCTGTGGGTGGCCCCGGGATTCAACGATTCGGAGCACTACGTGGCCTATCTGATGCAGGGCGGCCTGCAGTTGCCGGATCGTGAATATTATCTGGCGGACAGCGAGCACATGCGTACCGTACGGGAGAAGTACGAGGCGCACATCGCGACGGTCCTCAAGCTGACGGGCTTCTCCGATACCGAGGCGCGCGCTAAGCGCATTGTCGAACTCGAGCACGCCATCGCTCAGAAGCATCGGACCTTGGCGGAAAACGAGAACATCCACCACGCCAACAATACCTGGGTTCAATCGGACTTTCAGGCGAAGGCCCCAGGGCTCGATTGGGCGGGATATTTCAAAGCTGCAGGACTCGCGAAAGTCGCGAGTTTCACGGTGTGGCAGCCCGAAGCCTTCACGGGTGAAGCCGCACTGGTGGAGTCCACCCCGATAGAGGCGTGGAAAGATTGGCTGGCATTTCACCTCATCGAGGCCTACGGCGGAGTGCTTCCCAAGGCGGTGGCAGAAGAGCGCTTCAATTTCTTCGGGAAGGTGCTTTCCGGAACGCCAGAGCAGCGTCCGCGCTGGCAGCGTGCGGTGTTCGTCGTAAACGACCTCCTGGGTGATGTGGTGGGTCAAATTTATGCACAGAAGTACTTCCCCCCGGAGGCGAAGACGCAGGCGCAGGCGATGGTCACCAATCTGATTGCGGAATATCACAAGCGCATCGAGGCTCTGACTTGGATGAATCCTTCGACCAAGGCGGAAGCACAAGCCAAGCTTTCGACTCTGTACGTAGGCGTCGGATATCCCGAAACTTGGCACGATTATTCGAACTATGAAGTCAAAGCCGATGACGCATTCGGCAACTTCTGGCGGGGAGACCTGTCAGAGTACAAGCGCCAGGTGTCCCGCCTCGGCAAGCCGGTGGACAAAAAGGAATGGTCGATGACGCCGCAGACCGTCAATGCGGTGAACCTGCCACTGCAAAATGCGCTGAACTTCCCGGCGGCGGTTCTGCAGCCCCCGTTTTTTGATCCGCAGGCTCCGGCAGCAGCGAACTATGGCGCGATCGGAACGGTCATCGGACATGAAATCAGCCACACGTTCGATACCGAGGGTAGCACTTTCGACTCGAAAGGACGTCTGCGCAACTGGTGGACCCCAGAGGACCTCAAGCACTTTGAAGCGGCTACGGCTCAATTAGCGGCGCAATATGACACCTACAAACCTTTCCCCGACCTCGCAATCAACGGCAAGCAGACGCTGGCGGAGAACATTGCCGACGTGGCAGGAATCTCGGCAGCTTACGACGGGTACAAGGCTTCCCTCTCCGGCAAGACTGCTCCGACGCAAGATGGGTTCTCGGGCGATCAGCAATTCTTCATTGCCTTCGGCCAGAACTGGGGGGCCAAAACCAGGGAGGCTGCCCTGCGCCGGCAGGTCATGACCGACCCGCACGCGCCGGGCGAATACCGGTCGGCCACTGTACGCAATATCGACAAGTGGTATGCCGCTTTTGACGTGCAGGCAGGCGAGAAGCTTTATTTGGCTCCGGCCGAGCGCGTGCGCATCTGGTAAGCCTGTGCCGCTGCAAAAATCCGCCTGCTTCCCTGCCACCAGTGGACTGTCGCACCGACAGTTAGTGCCAGGAATGTAGGGGCAGACGCAGCTTCCCCTGAGCGAAGTCGAAGGGTCCGCCCGCCGAGCGTAGCGAGGCGCCACAGGGCGTAGTCTGCCGGCAACGCTTTGCACCGCCAAAGTTAACTAGCTACCGTTTAATGCTTCGTAAACGCAGTGTGACCCCAATCACATGCGGTTGTGAGGCGGCGGATTGACGGGTTTGGCGCGGCAAGACTATCCTTGAATTTGAAATTGAAATTCATTTTCAAAATCATAGGGCTTCCTTAAATAATGCTACAGGCGTTCATCATTACTCTTCGCGAAGGGGTGGAGGCGGCGCTGATCGTCGGCATCACCCTGGCCTACCTGACCAAGATCGGGCGTGCCGAACTGCGTAAGACTGTTTATGCCGCTCTGGGAGCTGCATTTCTGGGCAGTATCGGCGTGGCTGTCGTTATCTCCCGCACCCACCTGAACGAGGATGTCTTCGAAGGCTGGATCATGCTGGTGGCCGCCTTTTTCGTCGTCACCATGGTGATTTTCATGATGAAGACGGGGCGCAAACTGAAGGGAGACATCGAGGGTAAGGTCGGCCTGCTGGCCGGCAACGACGCGTGGTTTGGATTGTTCATTTTCATCTTCCTGATGGTGCTGCGCGAGGGGGCCGAGACGGTCCTGATTCTCTCCGCCGTATCGCTAAACTCGACCGAGCTGATGAGTTTCCTGGGAACTCTGCTGGGAGTTTTATGCGCAATCGCTTTTGGCGTGATGTTCGTCAAAGGTAGCGTGCGCATCAACCTGCAGAAATTCTTCAAGGTGACCACCGCAATCATGTTCCTGGTAGCGGCGCAGTTGCTGATCTCCGGATTGCATGAGCTTTCCGAGAGCGGCGTGATCGCCTCGTCCAAGCGGGAGATGGCGATCATCGGACCGATCGTCAGCAATGACTGGTTTTTCTTCGTCACGATCTTTGCCATGGCAGCGCTGATGGTGCTTTTTGAGGCCAAGCGGCGAGCGCCTGCCGTAGCGGCCGAGGCTTCCCCGGCAGAGCGCCGCAAGGCAGCCTGGAGCGCGCGGCGCGAACGGCTATGGATGGCCTCGGTGTACACGTTTTCTTTCGTCTTCATCGCCATGGTGACGGCGGAGTTTGTTTATACGAAAAATGTAAGCGCGCTTTCTCCCTCCGCTGAAGTGGCATTCACCAACGGAAAAGTGTCAATACCGTTGGCGCAAATATCGGATGGCGATCTGCATCGTTTCCAGGCGAAGGAGAATGGCACCGAGGTTCGTTTCTGGCTTTATCAGAAGCCCGACGGAAAGATTGCAACCGTATTCGACGCCTGCGAGATCTGCGGCTCGGTTGGCTTCTACAAGAGTGGAAACGGCGTGGTGTGCAAGAACTGCGCGGCGCCGATCAATCCGCAGTCTGTGGGAACGGCTGGGGGATGCAATCCAGTGCCGCTGAAGGCCACACAGACGGCCGACGCAGTCATCATCGAGGAGGCCGACATCGCGGGCGGCGCCCGCATGTTTGGGGCCCAGTAATCCATGTTCGTACGGCTAGTTTACGAATCCTTCCGGAGACAAAAACGGCGCAAGTTGCTGGCCGGCGCGGCCATCACTTTGGGAGTTACCGTAGCCACGGCGATGATCGCTGTGGCTACCGACATCGGTGACAAGATCAACCGCGAACTGCGCACCATCGGCGCCAACCTCGTCGTCACTCCGCAGGAAGATACCCTCGACGTGGAAATCGGGGGAGTGAACCTCAAGCCCCCCACGGATGGCGCCTTCCTCGAAGAAGCAGACCTGCCCAAGATCAAAGGGATTTTCTGGCATAACAACATCACGGGCTTTGCGCCCATGCTGCCGGTCAACGCGGCAGTTGAGCGGGACGGCAAACGGCAGGATGTCACGCTGCTCGGCACCTACTTCTCCAAGCGACTGACATTCGGGACAGAGCAATTTTCGACGGGCGTGCGCACGACCCATCCCTGGTGGAAGGTTGCAGGAGCTTGGCCCGACGATACTTCCCGCGACGTGCTCGTGGGAGAACGACTCGCCGGACGACTGGGAGCGAAGGGCGGGGATACGCTGACGGTGGCCGAGCGTCCATTGCAAGTGAGCGGGATTTTGTCGACCGGTGGTCCCGAAGACGATCAAATCGTCGCGCCTCTTTCTGTTGCGCAGGGGATCCTCGGCAAGCCCGGAGTCATGCGTCGCGTCTACGTCAGCGCCCTGACCAAGCCGGAAGATGCGTTTGGCCGGCGCGATCCTAAAAGTTTATCGGGAGCAATTTACGATCGCTGGTATTGCACGCCGTATCCGCAGGCGATCGCGCTGCAATTGACCGAGGCCATCTCGCACTCCCATGCGGAACAGATCCGGCAGATCTCACAGAATGAAGGCGCAGTGCTGACCCGGATCGAGGGACTGATTTTTCTGATTACTCTGGCGGCGCTGTTTGCCTCCGCCCTGGCGGTATCGGCAGCAATGGCTACCACTATTTTTGAGCGCCGCGCAGAAGTTGGATTGATGAAGGCGCTAGGTGCGGGCAAACTGGTAGTGGCCTCGATATTTTTCGCCGAAGCCACTTTGCTGGCGCTGCTGGGGGGCGCAGTCGGCTTTGGCGTTGGAACGGTACTGGCGCACCAGATCGGGCGCTCCATCTTCAATTCCGATATTTCCATTCCTCCAGTGCTGTTGCCAGTGATTCTAGCGATCGCAGTCATGGTGACGTTTGCCGGGAGCGCGGCGGCGATCCGCCGGGCGGTAAGGCTCGATCCGGTATTTGCGCTCCGGGGTGAACTGTGAGCGCGCCGATGTCCCATCCGGCACGGGATTTGGCGGCGAGCCGGGCGCAGTCACCGCACACCTCGATGTTCTTGCGCATGCTGGTCCGGGCGGCAATTCTGCGGCGCGGGCGTGCGGCTTCTGCTTTGTTCGCTATGGTCGTCGCGGCAGCGGTGGCCACAGCTATGCTGAACCTGTACGTCGACGTGCAGGCGAAGCTGCGGCGGGAGTTCCGCAATTACGGGGCGAACATCATCCTGGTCGGGAAGGACGGGGCTTCCCTTCCCGCTGAGACTCTTACGCGAGTGGACTCGTTGCTGGCTAGACGAGGGATTGCCGCACCGTTTGGATTGATTGTGGCACGGACCAGCGATGGACAACCCATCGTAGTTGCGGGCACGGATTTTGAACGAGTGAAGCAATTGGATAAGTGGTGGTCGGTCAGCAATTGGCCTTCGGAGAGTTCCCGTACTCCTACAAACTCAGGGCAGGCTTTCTCCCAAAATCAGGGAGAGATGGGACACCCGGGTTTGATTGGGGTGCGCGCCTTACCCTTGGTTGCGCCTAAGAATCTGCCGTTCGATCTTTCCTTTCAGGGGCACATTCTTCACGTGACACCGGTGGGAACCGTGCAGACGGGCGCTGCCGAAGATAGCCGGGTGTATGTTTCGTTGACGGATTTCGTTGCGTGGACCGGCGTTCAGCCTTCAACTGTAGAAGTGGCGGCGACCGGATCTCCCGAGGACATCGCCGCAATGATCACGCAGCTGGCGCAGGCAATTCCTGGTGCGGATGTCCGCCCGGTGCGACAGATCATGGAAGGCGAGGCGCGGGTGCTGGGCAAGACGCGGGCAACGTTGCTGGCGGCTGCCGCCTTGATCATTCTGACTGCTGCTTTGTGCGTGCTTTCCACGCTCATGGGATGGGTCTTCGACCGGCGGCGCGATTTTGCCATTATGAAAGCGCTCGGGGCATCTGGAAGGCTGCTCAACGGATTCTTTGCAGCCGAAGCTGCGGCTCTAGGCGCGACTGGCGCGATCCTGGGATTTATATTGGGCATTGGTATTGCGGCATGGATCGGACGAGCCAATTTTCACGCGCCAGTCGTGCCGCGTCTCAGTGTATTGCCCGTCGTGTTGGCTGGTAGCATGGCTGTAACCCTGCTGTCGGCGATCCTCCCGATTTCGCTGCTGCGGCGGGTGCAGCCGGCGGTGATCCTGAGGGGAGAGTGAAATGATTGAGATCAAAGATGTGACCAAACTCTACCCTGCCAAGGAAGCGGGCAACGGTACGGGCAAGGACAATGGCACCGGCTCCATTCACGCTCTCGATCACATTTCCCTGCATGTAACGCCGGGAGAATGGCTCTCGATCATGGGTCCCTCGGGATCGGGCAAGTCGTCGCTGGTGAATCTGATTGGCTGCCTGGACAGGCCATCATCGGGCGAGATCTGGCTTGATGGAGTAAATGTCGCTGGGATTTCGGCGGCGGATTTGAATCGCGTGCGCGCCGAGAAGATTGGATTCATCTTCCAGCAGTTCCATCTGATTCCCTTCCTCACAGCGGTGGAGAACGTCATGCTGGCGCAGTATTTTCACAGCATGACCGACGAAATAGAAGCGGTGGAAGCTTTGACGCGCGTCGGGCTGGGCGATCGAGCGCATCACCTGCCTTCGCAGCTTTCTGGCGGCGAGCAGCAGCGGGTGTGCATTGCGCGGGCGCTGATCAACGATCCCCGGATCATTCTGGCGGACGAGCCTACGGGCAATCTGGATGCGCAGAACGAAGAGATCGTACTCCGGCTCCTGCGCGAGTTTCACCAGCAGGGACGCACCATCGTGATGGTGACGCACGATCCGGTCGTCGCCCGGTTGGCGGACCGGCGCATTGAACTGCATCACGGCAAGATCGCTTCCCAGGAAATCTTCTCGCTGGCGGATGAAGAACAGTTGGACGAAGTACTGGAAGAGCTCTGGGTGCTGGCCGAGCATGGAGAGATCGCCGAGGTCGAGCGCATGGAAGTGCACGGCGCACTGCCGGTGAGCCTGGCGGTCGAGAAAATGATTGAGCTGGGGCTAGTCGTCGCCGCTCCCCACCCACCGCAGCCACACGATCACAAGCCCTTTGTGAATCCCTGCCACGATGCGCTGAAGCCTGTGTCTGCTTCGGTGGGAGACGGCACGCTGATCGTCGAACTCACTCCGCGGGGACGGGATCGCGCGGGCAGCATCATACGGCGCCACCGATTGGCGGAGCGCCTCTTCACCGACAGCCTGGCGATGGACAGCGAAACCGAGATCGAGCAGCAGGCCTGCAAATTTGAGCATATTCTCTCGCCCGAGGCGACGGACAAAATCTGCACGTTCCTTGGCCATCCACGAACCTGCCCACACGGCGCACCGATTCCGCCAGGACCATGCTGCGGTCGCGGCGCGGAATTTTCCGGAGCATCGGTTTCAGCCAAAGCCCGCACGTCGTAATCTCACCTGGATGGAATCCCTTTGGTCACCGCAGCCACATCTGCAGCGCTGCTATGATCGTTCTATCCAACCGATATGAATGTACGACGCCCCACGATCGGCGTATTCGACTCCGGCTTTGGCGGCTTAACCGTCCTTAAAGCTTTACTTGAACTCATCCCAGAGGTGGAATACGCCTATTTTGGAGACACGGCACGGCTCCCCTACGGGTCGAAATCGGTTGAAACCGTGGCCCGCTATGCGGTCGAGGCGGCGCATTATCTCGAATCGCAAGGAGCGCAGATGCTGGTGATCGCCTGCAATTCCGCGACGGCGCTGGCTCTCGACCAGATTACCGCGGCAGCCCACGTTCCGGTGATCGGTGTGGTTGAGCCCGGGGCAGAGGCGGCCGCCGCGGCGACGAAGAACCGGAAGATTGTCGTCATAGGAACCGAAGCTACCGTGACCAGCCATGCTTATCGCAAGGCGCTGGTGGCAAGAGGTCTCCAAGCGCGTGAGAAAGCGTGCCCGCTGCTGGTTCCGCTGGTGGAGGAAGGGTGGGGGGAGCATAGTGTGACCGAGCAAGTGGCACGCATCTATCTCTCCGAAGCATTTGCCGATGGATTCCACGACGCTGATACGCTGGTCCTGGGATGCACCCACTACCCGCTCCTGAAGCCGCTTTTGCATCGTGTCACGCCGGAGCATGTCAGCATTGTGGATTCGGCGGCGTCGACCGCGCGAGCAGTGGCGTCGCGCTTTGCCGACCTGGTTCCAAGGGCGGGGGAAGCCGAAGAACGCAGAGCGGCACCGCGATTGAAATTCTTTGCCACCGATTCCACGGAGAAGTTTCAACGTCTAGGACAGAGATTTCTGGGGCATTCGATCGAGAATGTGCAGCACGTGGATTTGAAGGAATAACAGAACTGTTTGTTGCCTCTTCGGCGCGGCCGAGCTTTCGCTCTGGTCTTGACGGCCCTTTCGACCACGCTCAGGGCAAGCTTCGGCGGCTGTCTCTACATCTGTCGTTTCCACGCAAGAATCGGATAGCGCATTCCACCATGGTCGAATTAGTGTGTCCTTCGGAAGCTGATGGCCATCTAAACGAGATCAATTCACTTTTATGCATCCGCTCGACAATGTTATCTGGCAGGCACTGACTACGCGGCAGGCGGCATTCGCCGAGACGTTTGATTCTGCGCGCCGTTTTCCGCAGGAAGTCACTCTGTTGTGCGCGTTGGAGGAAGGCAGTGAGCCGGGCTTCGCTTCTCTCGCCGGCCTGGTCGGGGAAGGCGGCACGGGAGCGATCTTTATGGATTCCGCATATCAACCTCGTGCGGGATGGGAGTTCGTGGCTGGCGCTCCTCTGCTGCAGATGGTTGACGAGAATGGCGCCGCGTCATCGTCGCGATCCGATTCCCCTACTGAAGTGGTTGAACTCGGGGCGCAGGATTCTACGGAGATGGTGGAGTTGGCGACCTTAACGAAGCCGGGACCGTTTGGAACTCGAACGCACGAACTCGGTCACTACCTTGGAATTCGCAACGGCGGAAAACTGGCGGCGATGGCCGGCGAGCGCCTGAAAGTTCCGGGCTACACCGAGGTCAGTGCGGTGTGCACGCATCCCGAGCATACCGGCAAGGGATACGCCGGACGGTTAATGCTTGAGGTCATGCGGCGCATCCGGGATCGCGGGGAACGGCCTTTTCTACACGTACGCAGCGATAACACACGCGCCATCGAGTTGTATAAGAGATTGGGATTCAACGTGCGGAAGGAAGGTCACTTTGCCGTGTTGCGGCGGACGGAGCAAGACCGCAGAGCGGCAAGCTCAGAGCACTTTGCCTGATTGATTTCCACTGGACGCAGAGACGTTGCGAGCAACGTCTCTACGAATGATTTTGGTTGAGAAGATTTCAGTACAGGTGGAAGTCGACTTCCACGGCGATTTCTACGCGAACCGGATGACCATCTTTCATCGCGGGCTCGAACTTCCAATTCTTCACCGCTTCAATCGCTTTTTCATCCAGTCCCATTCCCAGACTGCTGAGTACGCGAATATTGCTGGGGCGGCCGTCGGTACCGACAATCAAACCGAGCGTGCAGACTCCCTGATACTTCGCCTTGCGAGCTTCTTCGGAGAACTCCGGCTCGGGAGCGTAGATCTGTCGCGGCGGCGAAACACCGCCGCCAACATGGAAAATACCTCCACCGGTTCCGCCGCCCTCACCGGGGCCGAAACCAGGGCCCTTGCCCGATCCCACTCCACCGCCGCTGCCGGAACCAATGCCGCCTCCGGCGCCCGTGCCGTTGGACGGCAGAATGGCGTGGGCCATGGGATCACCCAGGTTCGGCATGTTGTTCGAAGCCAATTGCACTTGAGGCGGAATCACGATCGTCGGTTCAACCGCCAGTTTGGGATGCTCGTTGCGTACGACTACGACGGGAGGCGTGATCTGCTGCATCGAAAACTTCGGCAGCTTGCCTTTGCTGGCCTGCAGAATGTCGCGATCGCCACCACCGCCGCCGCCACCGACTTGCGTCTTCGAAGGCTTCAGCGCGGGAATATCGCCGGGATCCACTAAAGTGACGGTCACCTTTTGGGTTGGACCCGCCGCAGCGACGATCCTGTGTCCAAGATAAACGGTGATTGCGATGGCAACCACCAGTAGCGAGTAGTATCCGACTACACCTAACGCGCCAACCTTCCAGTACGAATAAAAGCCCCAAATATCTTTAACCGGCTCGGGCTTCGATTCCAGCTTGAGTGGCGGCAGTTTCTTGGGAAAGAAAAAATCGTCGAGTTCACGAAACAGGGATTTGTAGAGCGGCTCTTCGAATTGCTGATCCGCAATCAGCAGATGGAGTTCCGGTTCTTGCCCGGAATCAATCGGATTGACTTGTTCGGATCCCATATTCCCCGTCTGGATGTTTGCGCTGCTTGTGCGGAACTTAACTCTAACCTCTACCAAACGTGCTTCTTAGACAGATGAGCGACAACCCCGACAAGTTGCTTCATTTTCCAGGCGATTTGTATACTTCTTGTCATCGCAATCGGCCGCCCCGTTAACTATCGAGCCGTCTGCTCTCTGCCTAGCCAAATTGTACCTCTACTCGGCGGGTTACGACAGTGCATTTCGGGAGGACGGGCAAATGCCGGAGAGACATGTCCTTCCTCGTCGGGGCGCATGGACGTTCCCCGGCGCGCTCCCTATAATGAAAAGATTCAATCATTTGGGAGACGCCGACTGAGTGCCGCTCGAACTGAAAGCGACGATCAACCTGCCTAAGACCGCCTTCCCCATGAAGGCGAACCTGCCCCAGAACGAGCCCAAAATGCTCGAGCGCTGGGAGCAGATGGGCATCTACGAGCGGATCCGCGAGGCCCGCAAGGGCGCGCCGCGCTACATTCTGCACGATGGGCCTCCGTACACCAGCGGGCCGATTCACATGGGCACGGCGATGAATAAGTGCCTCAAGGATTTCATCGCCAAGTCGAAGACCATGGCGGGGTTTGATGCGCCCTACGTTCCGGGCTGGGATTGCCACGGGCTTGCCGATCGAGATCAAGGTCGACAAGGAACTGGGCGGCAAAAAGTTGCAGATGGCGCCCACGGCGGTGCGGGCCGCCTGCCGCAAGTACGCGCAGAAGTATCTCGATCTGCAGCGCACGCAGTTCAAGCGCATCGGAGTTTTCGGAAGATTCGACCGGCCGTACGCCACGATGACCCCGCAGTACGAGTCGGTGGTGCTGTCCACATTCTTTTCGTTCTACGAGAATGGATTCGTCTACAAGGGGCTGCGCGCCGTGTACTGGTGCATGCACGACGAGACGGCGCTGGCTGAAGCCGAAGTTGAGTACGAGAACCACACCAGCAGCACGGTTTGGGTGAAATACCGACTGCTCGACGATCCGGCGGCGATCGATGCGGCGCTCGCTGGCAAGAAAGTTTCGACCATCATCTGGACCACGACTCCCTGGACATTGCCGGCGTCGATGGCAGTCGCGTTTCATCCGGACGAAGAGTATGTGGCGCTGGAATCCGGCGGCGAAGTTTACATCGTCGCGTCGAAGCTGGCGGCAGAGGTTGCGGCGAAATGCAATCTGGCGGATCCGCGTCCGCTGGCGCATTTTCCCGGACGCAAGATGGAGCGGTTGAACTTTCAGCATCCCTTTCTCGATCGCAAAGTTCTAGGCGTGCTCGCCGACTACGTCACCATGGACACCGGAACGGGCGTCGTGCACACGGCGCCTTCGCATGGCGCCGAGGACTTCATCACGGGCGTGAAGTACGGCCTCGATGCCACCAGCAATGTCGACGAGAAAGGCATCCTGCGCAATGGACTGCCGGAGTATACGGGCAAGCGCGTGTGGGATGCGAATCAGCCGATCATCGATCTGGTCAAATCGCGCGGGGCGCTGCTGCATACGGAGAAGACCGAGCATTCGTATCCGCATTGCTGGCGCTGCCATAACCCAGTGATCTTTCGCGCGACCGAGCAGTGGTTCATCTCGATGGAAACGCCGATGCCTGGCGGCGCAGGCAAGAACGACACACTGCGCTCGCGCACGCTGGAGGAGATCAAGAAAGTGAAGTGGGATCCGGCATGGGGCGAAGAGCGGCTCTCGAACATGATCGAGACGCGGCCGGATTGGTGCATCTCGCGGCAGCGCGTTTGGGGAGTGCCGATTGCGGTATTCCTGTGCACGAGCTGCGGCAAGCCGCTGAACGACAAAGCCGTCAACCGCAAAGTGGTCGAGCTGTTTGCCAAGTCGGGCGCCGACGCCTGGTTCACGCCGGAGTCGGACACGATCCTTCCCGCTGGAACGAAGTGCCCGCATTGTGAGCGAAACGAAGTTCGAAAAAGAGACTGACATCTTCGACGTGTGGCTGGAGTCGGGCGCGAGCTATCTGGCACTGATCGATGACGAGCCGGATTATCCGTGGCCTTCGGATTTGTATCTCGAAGGCGGAGATCAGTACCGCGGATGGTTTCAGTCTTCCCTGCTCTGCGCCATGGGGACGCACGCAGACTCCGCCCTACAAAGGCGTCGTGACGCCGGGATGGACGCTCGATGAAAAGGGCCAGGCGATGTCGAAGTCGCGGGGGAACGACGTGGACCCGGTCGACATCTCGAGCCGGCTGGGCGGAGAAGTCGTGCGGCTGTGGGTGGCGTCGGTGGATTTCCGCGAAGATGTGGTGGGGTCGGAAGCGCTGATGCAGCGCGTCGGCGGAGAACTATCGCAAGATTCGCAACAAGCTTTTCAAGAACGCGCTGGGAAATCTATACGACTTCGATCCGGCGAGGCGGATGCGGTGCCGTTCGAGAAGATGGATGCGCTCGACCAGTACATGCTGCGGCAGACCTGTGCGCTCGCGCCGCGATGTCCGGAAGTGGTATGACGAGTTCGCCTTTCACCGGATCTATCACCGCGTGAATCACTTCTGCATCGTGGATCTGAGCGCGTTTTATTTCGACATCGTCAAGGACCGGCTCTACACCTATGCGCCGAATTCGCTGGCGCGGCGCTCGGCGCAGACTGCGATCTGGCGGATCGGCGAGGCCCTGGTGCGCCTGCTGGCGCCGATCCTGAGCTTCACCTGCGAAGAAGTCTGGCAGCTATCTGCCGAAACTTTCGGGGCGCCCCGAGAGCGTGCACGTGGCGCACTTCCCCGATGCCGCGACATCCTCGGCGACGACTCCGTTCCAGCGACGATCCGCAGCAGACGCAGGAGTGGACGACTCTGCTCGGGGTTCGCGAACAAGTGCTGAAGGCGCTGGAAGAAGCGCGCAATAACAAAGCCATCGGCAAGAGCCTGGAAGCGCAAGTCGTCATCACCGCATCCGATCCGGCTTACTCGCTACTGAAGAAGTATGAGGAGCAACTGCGCTATCTGTTCATCGTTTCGGCGGTCACGCTCGCGCAGGGCTCGGGCAACGGCACCGGCGGCGTGCACGTGGAAGTAAAGAAAGCCGACGGGCTCAAGTGCGACCGCTGCTGGAATTATTCCACTCACGTTGGCGAAGACAAGACATATCCCACGGTCTGCGAGCGCTGCAGCGCGGTGCTGAAAGAACTGGAAGAGCAACATACTGATGACTACCAATCGCGCCCGCACTCCTCATTTTCTGCTCGCCTTGATGGTCGTCTTACTCGACCGCTGGACCAAGCGTCTGGTCGCGACCCGCATCGCGATGTATACCCACATTCAGGTCATTCCGGGATTTTTCCGGCTGACGCACACTGAGAACACGGGCGCGGCGTTCAGCCTGTTTGCGGACTCTCCAGCGCACTGGAAAACCGTGCTGCTGATTGGCTTCTCGGCGATTGCGATGGTGATTGTATCGATATTGCTATGGAAGCAGTCGCGCCCGCTGTACGACTCACCGGGATTGCGCTCTCGCTGATTCTCGGCGGGGCGGTGGGAAATCTGTGGGACCGTGTGGCCAGCGGGCGGGTCGTCGATTTTCTGCTGTTGTATGTCAGGCAGTACCAGTGGCCGGTATTCAATCTGGCCGACAGCGCGATCGTGATCGGGGCGTGTCTGCTGGTGCTGGAAATCCTGTTCAGCCGTCCGGGAAGAGGCGACAATATCCTAACTTCTTAGCGAAGGTCCAGTTGCCCGCTCCTACGTGGGCGTGCACGCGGTACTTGCCCGATCCGCTGCGTTCGAACGAACGAAAGAGTCCGCCCTTGGATACGTTGAAAGGCGAAGCTTCCAGATCGCCGCTATTGACCGACGCATCGACGCGAGCGTACTCATCGCGGTTTCCCGACGTCCATCGTGAGCTGGCCGAAAGTGCAGTTCGACGTCTTTGTCGCCGGTAATGTCGCGCACCTTGAGTTGCCCGGCCATCATCCGAACGTAAAGTGCAGAAGACCTGGGCACTTCGATCGTCACCCTAAAGTTATTGTGCGGACATCCGTGACCCTGAGCTCGGCCCGATCACCGGAAACCTGGATGCGGACCCTGACATCGTCCTCGTGCTCGGGCCGGTAGGAGACGCGGATGTGGGCCCATCGCTGCCCACCAGCTCGACTCCGCTGGAGCAAAGATCCATCCGAACCGGCCGCCGGAGACAAACTTCGCCTCGACTGGAGTCTTGCCCACTTCCTCGATCCGTGCGCTTTGGGCAAACACGGCAGTGCTAAGGCTCAACAGGACGAACAGGGCGGATTCTCACGGGCACACCTCCAGCCTGTTGGCAGATACGTCAGCTCAGAGAGATTAGTTCCAAAGTAATTTCGAATCGACTTCAACCAGAAGCCTTCGCAGTCCTGGCGTGCCCGATGGCAGTAGGGATTCTTCGACTCGCGCTCGCGTTCGCTCGCGCTCCCTCAGAATGACAGGCGTTATGAATTGTTCCTGAAATGGTATTTATCCGCGTAGGTCCGCGTAAATCCGCGGCAAGGAAGTTCCCTTACGGCGCGCCGTAGAGCTGCCGGTAAACGTTGGCGTTGCGCAGGATGGCCTGCACGTATTCGCGGGTCTCGGTGAAGGGGATCGACTCGACAAATTCCGGCTGAGTCGCGATAGTGACCCTGGCCCATCCATTCCTCGACGCGGTCCGAGCCGGCGTTGTAGGCGGCCAGGGCGTACTCGAACGATCCGCCAAACTGGTCGACCATACCGCGGAAATAGCGCGTGCCCAGTTGGAGATTCACTGCCGGCGTAAACAACTGGCTCGCGGTGTATCGCTTAAGCTCTTCCTGGTGGGCCACGAGCTTGCCGGTCTTGGGCAATAGTTGCATCAGTCCGACCGCATTGGCGCGCGATACGGCCGCCGGGTTGAACTCCGATTCCTGCCGGATCAGCGACGCGACCAGATAGGGATCGAGTCCGTTGGCGACGGAGAACTTCTTCAAGTCAGTCCAGTAAGGGCGCGGAAACAATGCCTCCCAGTAGGGCCGAGGCAGCACAGGAATGTCGACGGCGAAATAACTCGGCACCGAACGCTTCATCATCTCGATGGCGCGGTCGAAATGTCCGGTATCGGTATAAAGCTGAGCAGTTTCAGCCAGCGCCCAGGAACCGGGTTCATCTTTGGCGGCCGCTTGCATTTCACTTACCGCAAAATCCACCAGGCCGCCATTGCCCAGCAGCTTGGCTTTTTGCAAATGCAGATCGTCCGTCGGAGCATCGGATAGCGTGATCTTCTCTCCATGCTCCAGAGGCGGGATACGGTCCAGCAGAGGATATTCCCCCGGCGGATCTTGCGATTCGGGCAGCTTCTTCAGGCGCTCCCGTCCTAATTCCGCATAGTAATAATTGCGGTAGCGATCCGACAATTTCTGGTAGAACGCCCGCGCCATTGCCGGCTGGTTGTCTTCCTCGGCCAGCCGCGCTCTCCAGTAGAGAGCGGCATTGGCTTCGTTGCCTCCCGGATAAAGAGCGATCTGCTCCTCGAACTGCTTCTTGGCATCTTCCTTGCGTCCCTGGCGCAGGGTCAGCCATGCCGCCTTCCAATGCGCATACGAAGCCTTCGATCCGTTGGGGAAACGCTGCTGCAATTCGCGGAAGGCATCCAGCGACTGGTCGTACTCGTGATGCACCAGATGCAGGTTGGCAGCGGAGAGAAGCGACGCTTCCAACCAAGGGCTCGTGGACGCAGACTGCCGAAGCTGATCCACGGTCTGATAGAACGCATCGTTCTGATCACTGGCCCAGGCTACTTCGCCGAGGATATAAAGGCGCTGCGCGCTCTGTTCGGCAGTGGCGCCGGGCAGCGTGGTGAGTTCGGCCTTGGCTTCGCGGTTGCGTCCCGCGCGATGCAGGGCGTCGGCAAGAGCAAGTTCGGCTGCCGGACGCGTCTCGGGCGTGGCATGGATGGCTAACTGGCGAAATTCCTCGGAGGCATCAGCAAAGCGCCGTGCCTTGATCAGCAACTCCGCGCGCGTCTTGCGCTGCGCGGCCGTCGTAGGCGGCGCGCCGGAAAGCTTGATCAACTCCGAGTACGCGGCCTCTGCGTCCGGCGAGGAAGGCATGTTGAAATAAACGTTCGCCAGGGCTTCGGCAGCTTTCGAGGTTTGGTGGAGTGCGGCATAAGCCTTGCCGAGAGCGAGTTCGACGTCGGAGCGAGCGGGAAGACGGTCTTTCTCCAGCAGTTCCGCCGCTTCGGAAGCTCTGCCGTCGGTCAGCAGCCCATTGGCATAGCTCAGGTGGGCATCGCGTGCCAGCAAAGAATCAGGATAGGTGGCGCTGAAGTTTGCCAGGGTGGCCAGCCCTTCGGCTTGATGACCGGTTTGCAGATAGCCGGTGCCGAGATAGTAGGCGACGTAGTCGCCGAGATCTCCGGCGAGCGGCTTGGCGCGGTTGAACGGCTCGATGGCCTTCGCATAGTCGTGATCGAGGACGTGGGCGTATCCCACGACGAGCCAAGCTAGGGCGCCGGCGTCTTCTTTCGCGTGCGCACGGGCGTAGGCTTCAACGCCCGCGTAGCCAGCGACCGAACGATCCTGGATGAGCTGCTGGGCCATCGGACGGAGCGTGGCCGAGGCGACGAAAGCCTGCCGGATGCGGCGCACGCGAGGCGAGAGGACTCGCTTGCGATGCCGGGGTACGGAACCTGTTTTGGAACTCTTTGTCGCGGCCGGAGACTTACCGGTTGGCTGGTGCGCCTTCGGCTTTACGGTGGATTGAACGCGATGACCGGCCACGCTCCCGCCAGCCGAGCGGCTGACACGATCGTGCAACAGCGGCTCGAGGAGCTCGAATCGGCTGCGCCGGTGGGCCATGCGACGCCGGGCAACGTCACGCCTGAGGTGGAGTGACGCATCTACCTGGAAGGGCTTGCCAGCAAAGGCGTAGGACTCCACACTGGTGCTGGTGGCCGCGCGCTGGGGGAGTCCCACCAGAGCTCCGGGAGCGCGCGGCCACTCCACATCTCAACCGAGGCAGTGGAGTAGTGGCCCGCAAACGGCGGACGCGCAACCGTCTCGTCGCGTCGGACGGCCAGCGTGGCGCGGTTGCTCTACGCCGTGCTTTGCGTCGCCATGCGGATGGCGACCTGGTACTTCATCACCGAGGTGCGACGGCCGGGCGTGTCGCCGGCTGGCATCGCGTTCAGCGTGGCGTCGCCTCGCTGGTAGTCCTCCTCATTCTCAAACAGCAGGATCGCGAGCGACCGGTCCGCCTCCGGGTCGTGGAGGAGCATGAATTCCGAGGCCGGGATGTCCTCGGGCGGCGCCTCGGCGGCCATTTCCTGCTTCATCTGTTCGACGCACTCCCTGCCTACGCCTTCGAAAGCCACCACGCGTGCGAGCGTCATCACAATCCTTCTCATCGATGTGGACCGAGCCTCCACCTTTGCGGTGTGCGAGTCACCCTAGTCGTCACCGACGGCAAGCGGTGGCTAGTGATGGCGTTCTCACCACCTCTTACCCACGGCGCGCGCTGGGCTTCACCGCTTTTTCTCCTGCTCGCCGGGCAAGCACACATATGCTCCGAGGCTCGGGAATCGGGATTCCAACATGTCCGTCTCAATCGCCATCGCCGAGTACCAGAAGCGAGAGCTCGACCTTGATGTGCGCGCCGCGAGGATCGACGACGTCGAGGGCATCGTCGAGGTCTCTCTGCGGGTCGGCGAAGAAGGGCTGTTTGTCGCGGAGGAGCCGCCGATCGACCGGCATGAGCGGCGACTGTGGCTCGAGCATGGCATCGACGCGCCGTGGACGCTGGTACTGGTCGCAACCAGTGTGCAGGGATGCGATCGGGTACCTGACGGCGGTCGGATCGGAGTGGCAGCCCGCCACGATCAGCCTGGGAGTCGCCAAGCATGGCGTAACCGCGGAGTCGGCACCAGACTCGTAGAAGGCGCGATCCGATGGGCCAAGACGCAAGACGCCCATAAGCTGGCCGCGGAAGTGTTCCCGCACGACCAACCGACGCTCAACCTATTCCAGAAACTCGAATTCACACTCGAAGGACGACTCCGAAGGCACTACCGTCGCCGCAGCGGCCAGCACCGGGACGTTGTCCTCCTCGGCTTTCCACTCGAAGACCCCGACCGGATCACGCACGAATACGACTGACTTGCCCGCCTGCTTCGCGGGCTGCGCTACGCGACGAGTCGGGTCGGCCGAACTTAAGACGGCGAGGTTGAGCTGTGTAGCGTGGCTGGTGGGCCGGTGATGTCCGGCTCGTTGGGGAGGGTGCGGCTGGCGGCGGGATGACTCGTGGTTTAGCTGGCCGAGTCGTGCCTTTGTTTGGATCTGTCTCCCGCCGCCGCCGTACCCTGGGTGCCGTCGTGACTTCATAGAAGCCTGACATCGCTCGACACAGCTCTGTCCGGCGGCGTCCTCCACGAGCGAGGCGGAGGAGTAGGCATGATCGCAGTTGGGGTGGACACCCACAAGCACCGGCACGTGGCCGTGGCGTTGAGCCAGCTGGGGGAGCTGCTGGGCGAGATCGCGGTCGCGGCGAGTGCCGCTGGCTACCGGGAGCTGGTCTCGTGGCTGGCCGGGCTGGGCGGCGAGGTGATGGTCGGGATCGAGGGCGCCGGCAGCTACGGCGCCGGCTTGTGCCGGCACCTGCAGGCCGTCGGGATCAGCGTGGTGGAGGTCGAGCGTCCCCGCCGGCGGGATCGGCGCCAAGGCAAGTCTGACCGCGTCGACGCGCTCCTGGCGGCGAAACGTGTGCTGGCTGGGGATGGCGTCTCGACGCCGCGGGCGGACGGGAACCGCGCCGCGTTGAGCGTGCTTGCTGGTCGCCTACCGCTCGTGCGTTGAGGAGCGCACCAGGCTGCTCAACCAGCTGCAGGGCCTGCACGTAACGGCGCCGACGCCGCTGCGCGAGCGGATCGGCCACGGCAACGGAGCGCGGCTGGCTGATCGCCTGGTGCGGATGCGCGACCGGCCCGACGCGAGTCCCCAGCAGGAAACGATGCTGATCGTGCTGCGCGATCTCGCCAAGCGCGCTCGCCGGCTCGAGGAACAGGCTGGTCGCTATCGAGACGACATCGCACGGCTGGTGCGCGAGCTCAACCCGGCGCTCCTGGATGAGCCCGGCGTGGGCCCGATCAGCGCCGCCAAACTCTTGGTCTGCGACCCCACGCGCTTCAAGAGCGAAGCCGCATTCGCACGCTGCAACGGCACCGCCCCACAGCCCGCATCGTCCGGCCAGACAATCCGCCACCGCCTCTCCCGCAGCGGCGACCGCCAAGCCAACAACGCGATCCACACCATCGCCATGTCACGGTCAATCAACCACGCCGAGTCACGCGCCTACCTGGAGCGCAGAATCAGCCAAGGCAAGACCCACAGAGAAGCCATGCGCTCGCTCAAACGCCACGTCTCCCGCCGCCTCTACCGACGACTGATCACACGCCCTTGACACCATAGAAGCATCCATGCGCCCGGCACGATTCGAACGTGCGGCCTCTGCCTCCGCAGGGCAGCGCTCTATCCCCTGAGCTACCGGGCGCGGGCTGCTTCCACGTGTCGGCGGGCGGGCCGTTCGCCGATTATGGCTCGAGTTCGACCTAGGGCCGGTTAGTCGCAGTCCTAGTAGCGCCAGGATCGGCCACGGATGGGGCACGCTGCCAGATTGGTGTTACGCCCACCTCACCGCGTTCTTCCGTTCAGAAACGATGGCCGCGAAGCCACGACGCTGGTGACCCGACTAACTCATCCCTCCTAGCCTTGTCATCCACTTTGTTCCGGCGTCCAGACCGTCCAGATAACCCTGCCACGCACCTTTAGCGACCATTCGAGCCTTATTCGCGGTGCTCACGTTCCGCGTAACGTGCTCGTTCGCTGCAAGAAAGCTCTTGGTTCCGACAAGTTCAATTGCGGCGGCAATCCTAGAGTGCGTGAGAAAGCGTTGATGGCCGGTCAGCCCGTAGGCGTCCGCGAGAAGATTGTCATCCGGCCCGGCAAGTGGGTCAATATTTCCGACGATTGTCACCACTGACCACTTTGGCTCACCGTCATCGGGGTCGCTGAGACGGATAAGAGCGCCGTCTGAATACTGCTCGCTAAACCCGTTGCGGAAGAGCTGTCCTTGAATTGGGTACGTGTCACAGTAGACTTTGAGCCAGTCCTTCCCGTTCCTCGGATCGGCGAACAATGCCGCCACGGCGTCGGGTTCACGCCCCCAACAGGCGACAATGAGCATCGACGTGGGTGATTGAGGAACAACGTAGAAGTAACTCGCCCCAGGCATCTCGGGATCGCTAATCCGTGTCTCCAATTTCGAAGTAGGACGGCGTCTCCCGGATATTGAACTCTGACCGCGTCGGTCGTTGGCGGGCGTCGAAGAAAAACCGCATAGCCTAATCTCCTTCCGAAAGGGATCGGAAATCGGGGGCGGGGTGAGTCCGAAAGAATAGTGGTCACAGCTGTTACTTGCAAGCCCAGCAAGACGTGGATGCCGTCCCTCGAATGGCGCCCTGCCACGCCGCCGATTCCCACTGGAGACGAGGACACAGAACTGGGTGGCACGCCGCCGCCAACGTCTCGAAGATGATCTCGACCTGCGGGCCGAAATGGCGACTCCTTCGACAAGTCAAGCGAAGAGCGCTTCTTCGCCTAGAACCTAGAGCGCGTCCAGGGCGACGAACGCGACGCGATCATGCTCTCGATCGGCTAGGGCAAGGACGACCGTGACCAAGTCCGTCTGCCGCTTCGGGCCACTGCTCCAGGAATGCGGCGAGCGCGGCCTCAAGCGACAACCCGCTCAACCATGCGGATTCCGCCTAGCGGGGCGACGCAGGAGTCGAACGTACTCCTCCCACGTCGCGAAGTGGCCGCCCGTATCCACCTCGTTGAGACAGACGGCGCGAGCGGTGCCGTGCCGGTTCATGACCTCTAGGACACAACTAGTCGCCACGACGGGGAGCGACCTTCCCACGCGCAGCGTCGGCCAGCTCGGCGCGGATGGCCTCCACCGTCTCGTATTCGATCATGTATCCAATCTCGAACGCGTAGTCGCCGACCACGACCTCCGTGAAGCCGAGCTGTGACAGCGCCCACACGTGGATCGCTGGTGGCACGTCCAGCGGGTCGTACTCGCGCTTTCCGCTCAAACGCTTCGTCCTAACCCGTGTCATCAGGGCGAGGACGGCCCGGTCGTCGTCCATGGTGAAGATGGTGAGCTGACAATCGCGTTCGCTCCCGTCTCGGAGCGCATACGCGGCCTCGTCGGCGCTAACGACATCCCTCAGGGCCTCATCCACGTTGCCAACTTTGACGGTGTCGACCCAGAATGGCTCGCCGCCTGCTGACCATTCCTCGAGGGCCTGAGCCGCGGTGATCGGTTGAAACCATTCGTCGCGATGGAGTCCGCGTCGCGCGGCGTGATCGAGGAAGCGGATCGCTATACCCGTGGCGATCCCGTATCTTCCAAACCGCGGGGATCTCCTCCGCCACATCGGCCACGACCGTTGCGACGCGGTGATGATCAGTGCTATCGCCCGGTGGCGCCAGGAGGTATAGGCGGCGGGCGAACACACGAGAGAGCGTGACTACCTGGGCGCATAGCTCGCTGTGTGGCCCAGCCACGGGCCGAAACTCCTCGATGTGGATGTCCTCTTCTGCCTCGTACCCAGCGATCAGACCGGACGGACACGATATCGGGGCCTCCGTCGATGCCCAGTCTTCCCAGAGGCCGTATGCCGCAGCCGCGTAAAAGGCGCCGCGCTGATCATCCGTGACGCCATGCACGATCGCCGATGCGTCGACCTTGTCGCGGGTTTCACTCCTGGCGCGCGACTTCGAAGATGGCGACCTTCCGGTTCGCTACGTGAAGCGCCGCCTGACTCGACAGCCTAAGTGCGGTCGGCGGTCTTGAGTCGCTGGAGCCGGTGGCGGAGGCGAAGAACGCGATCGAGGTCGTGTTCAATGCAGGCCGCGACATCAGCGTGATGTCGGCGGCGGAGCGCCGGCCTGCGGGTGCCGAGAGCGAAGTCATCGACGCCCTAAGGACACGCGTCCCCATATGGCGCGTCTACACCGAGCGCCCACGCTGAAGGTCGTCCACGATGGTTACGTTCGACCGCTCGCTCCCGCCGCCCTCCCGCGTCCGGGGCTCGACCGAGGCTGAGTCGATGACCACAGCCGACGAAGCCGCAGTTGCTGCGGCCGTCTTCACCGCCATCGCGGCGGGTGCAGCCTGGCTCACGGTGGCGACCGACTCCCGGCGCGGCAGCGGCGAGCGCACGTACCCCATGTCGATGCCCTCGTGGCCACCACCGTACGAGGTACGAATGGGACACTTTTCGGCATTCCGGGCCTTCAAGAACGGCTTGATTGAGCCATGCGCCCGGCACGATTCGAACGTGCGGCCTCTGCCTCTGCAAACCCCGTCCCCGCGTCCACCCGGGCTTCGCTGGATCGGTGAGCTGCACCGCGCCCTTCAACGCGATCATCAAGGCGGCTGGTTTGAGTGACCATTGAGTGACCACCGTGCCCGAAACCACCGAACTGAGGCGAACTCAGACGAACGCACGTTCCGCGTTAGGTGCCCACGGCCGACCCTCGCCAATCCGCTCAACCACGCGCTGTTCTGCCTAGCGGAGCGGCGCAGGAGTCGAACCTACCAACCGTGGGGTTACCACGGCCTGCCGGTTTTGAAGACCGGATGGGCCACCGGGCCCGTCGCCACTCCAGGGCGGCGAATTGTACGCGCTCAGCGCTACGGGCAGGAGATCCTGTTTGCCTCCGGATAGCGCCTGTGAGCCGCTCGCATCCGGCGGCTGACTCGATCCATCGCCGCCAGCATCTTCGGGATGAGCAGGGCATCGGCCGGCGCGCGGCCCTGGCCAGTCGGAATGTCGAGCGCCTCCGAGTGCAGCTCGTCGAACCGCTCCTCCAGCTCGCGGAGGGCCGCGACGAACTCCGCGCTGAACTCGGCTTCATGGTCGATTGGGGACGCCGGCCGCCTCGATCTGCCGCCGAAGCGTGCCGGTGTCGTCCCGGAGGGCAGCTGTCGCCGCGGACTCCTCGCGGCGCACGTCCGAGCTCTTGGGGACCCCGTACTTGAACTCAAGCGGGAGGCCGTTGAGCCGTCGGGCGTCACGCATAACGGCGTGCTGGTATCGGCCGATCGCCGAGCAGACACTCGTCCGGCAACGGTCCGGCGAAACCGTGGCCGCCGACGCGCTCGAGCCGCCGCAACCGGTCGCCATC
>CAVRZL010000012.1:0-514702 GCA_963725565.1 uncultured Acidobacteriota bacterium | reverse complement strand
CGGAAGTCGAAGCCGCCGGCTTCTACGCCATGAGCGCGCAGGACTTCAAGCAGTCGATGGACAGCGGCCGGCCTGCGCTGCGTCAGCGCGCACTATCCGCTGTCGATGTTGCAGCCGCAGTTGGAGTCGATCATGGAGTACGCCAAGCGAGTTGGGACTGCAGTATGTGGTGTGCTCGTCGCCATCGCTGGAGGATCCTTCGACGCGTGAAGCTCTCTCCCAAAGATCCGGGCTATCACGAGGCTTGGGTGCAACGCCTTCACCCTTGACGACTGGAAGTGGAATGCCGAGCAGTACAACCAGATCGGCGCCAAGGTCAAGGCCTATGGCATGCAGTTCGGCTATCACAATCACACGACCGAATTCCGCAAGCTGAAGAACGTCGTGCCCTACGACGAACTCATCAAGCTCACCGATCCCGAGCTTGGTCACCTTCGAGATGGATTGCGGATGGGTCGCTGTCGCCGGTTACAGCCCGGTCGAATACCTCACGAAGTATCCGACGCGCATCTCGATGCTGCACGTGAAGGACTTCGACCTGAAGAACGGCACCGAGCACGCTGCAGTCCACCGAACTCGGTCGCGGCACCATCGACTATCGTCCCATCTTCGAAGCCGCGAAGAAGGGCGGCCACATCACGCACTACTTCGTGGAGCAGGAGGAGTTCGACATGCCTGCCGCTGGAAGCCATCAAGATTGATGCGGAGTACATGCAGAACCTGAAAGTGTGAGCCTTCCGAGGCAAGCGGGTCCTTTAGGCCACGGCGTCTAAGCCGTGCTATACCCGCGCGTGCGACCAGCTTGGGCCTGCGAGGATGCTGTTAATTCGATGAGCCGACCCCATCGGAGGCTAAAGCCCCCTCGTGATGGCAAATATAAAGAGTTTATCGGCTCATCCGGTTCGCCCCTACAACACCGCACACAATTACGCTCTGCAGATCACGTCATTCGCGCGATAAGCCACAACATCCAAGCCGCCGTTCCGTCCCCTTTTGGGAAGCATTGAACTTTGCGGCTACGATTCCTGCTCCACGAACGCGGGCGGAGCTACAGTTGGCTTGCCCAGATATGTGGCTGGAAACTCTCCTCCCTCTCCAGCGCAGTCAGCGTACACGTCTGGTTCGCGACGTGTGTCGCGCTGAGTTCGTTCCGATTTAAGAAGGCGCACCCCAGGACGCTTCCGATTGGACAGCGTTGCACGCTCGGTCAGTGCGTTCCATTAAGCAGTAATCACCTACGGGGGACTTATGATGAAGTGGAGTACGGTTCTTGCTTTTGCTTGGTCTTAGTGGCGGCGAATGGCTTCGCCGGCAATGTGTTGGTCAATCCTGGTTTCGAAACGGGCGCGCTGCCGCCGTGGGCCAATACCTATGATTTCTGCGGTGGTTGCACGTGGGCTGTGACGTCGGCGGACTCGCACACGGGCTGTATAGCGCGTTCGTAGGAGGCAACCGAGGCGCTGCGAGCAGGATTTTGCGGCGATCCCCGCTACCACTGATTACGGAAGCTTCCCTCTGGCTGAAGATGCCGGACACCGGAGTCGCTGCCGTTTTCTTCCTCTACAGCGATGCCACCTATGCGCAGAATATTTTCACGGTCGGAAATACCTGGACGTGCTTCGACATGACACCATTCCTCGACCCGACCAAGTCGTTGGTGTCATTCGGTGTGTTTGGTTGCACCGGATGCGCCGGATCGAGCCAGACGTTTGCCGACGACTTCGACGGTCAATGCGACTCCTGAGCCAGGAACGATGGTCATGCTCGGCACCGGATTGATTGGTGCGGCGGGCGTTGCACGTCGCCGTTTTCTGAAGTTCTAGATAACGGGAGGATTGCTTTCCGGTTGCTATCTTTATAACTCGATGAGCCAACGCCGGAGACCTTCCATCCGGCGTTCTTAATTTTGGGCGCGCGTTTGTCTCTCACCGCCGCATTCGGTTCACCACGTACAGCACCAGCGACAGAATCACGCTCAGCACGATCGACGTCATCAGCGGGAAAGTAGAACGTCGTGTTCTTGCCGCGGACCACGATGTCGCCCGGCAGGCGTCCGATGGGCAGATTGATCTTGCCGGCGAGGATCAGCACCAGCCCGAGCACCAGCAGCAATCCACCGACGAACACGAGCATGCGGCCCAGGTCGCCCATGCCCTCAGTTTACCCGCTATCGACGCGCCCAATCGCCTGACTGCCGGACTACCAGTCACGCTACAGCTAACGGCTACCGTCCTTCTGATATGCTGTCGAGTTTGCCTCGCGTCGGCGGGGCGATTCCCTTCTGGAAGGTCTGCATTGGCTGCGAATCCTGTAATGCTGGTCCACGGCGGGGCGTGGGCGATCCCCGACGACGCGGTCGACGCCCACTCTGCAGGGCGTTCGCGCGGCGGCCGCCGCGGGTTCTTGACGTCGATGCAAGCGGCGGAAGCTGTCTCGACGCCGTCGAAGCCGCCGTGGTCGCCATGGAAGACGACGAGACCTTCGACGCCGGCCGCGGCTCCTTCCTCAACATGGACGGCCGGGTGCAACTCGACGCCTGCATGATGGACGGCGCCACGCTGCGCGCCGGCGGCGTGGGCTGCGTCGAACACATTCGCAATCCCATCCGCGCCGCCAAGAAGATTCTCACCGACAGTCCGCACGTCTATTTTGTCGGCACCGGCGCGGAGCGCTTCGCCCAGGAGCACGGCCTCGAACTTTGCGCCAACGACGACCTCATCATCGAGCGCGAAGTCGAGCGCCTGCGCGAAGCCAAGAAGCAGGGCTACCTCGCAGATGCCGGACGAGTTCGGTCCCATGCGCTCGCACGACACCGTGGGAGCGGTGGCGCTCGACCAGCAACGGCAATATCGCGGCCGGCACCTCGACCGGCGGCACGCTCAACAAGGCTCCCGGGCGCGTGGGCGACTCGTCGCTCATCGGCTGCGGCTGCTATGCCGACAACCTCAGCGCCGCGGTCTCCACCACCGGATGGGGCGAGCCCATGATGAAGCTCGTCCTGAGCAAGTGGACGGCCGACCGCGTGGAGCAAGGACTGGCGCCGCAGGAGGCCGCACAGCGCGCGCTCTACTACCTGAAGTCGCGGCTCAACGGACATGGCGGCATCATCCTGCTCGACCGCAGGGGCCGAGTTGGCATTGCCCACAACACGCCGCGCATGGCGTGGGCCGTGGTTTCGCAAGCATCCACCTCATCGGGCATCAAGTTCGAAACCTAGACATGAGCACCTGCTCCCTCATTTCGTGCTTGCCTAAACGCCCGTTGCTGTTATAAAAACCGAAAGCTTGTCGGGATGCAGTTTCCATCTCGGCATCGCAATCGATTCGGCCCATGATCCCTATGTCCTACCGCACGGCCGTGCGACGGTTCGCGAACCCGCATGCCGCGGTGTCGTTCGATGGCGCAGGATCCCAGCTTCGGGCGAAACTCTCCATCAGAGGGAAACATCATGAAAGCTTGCGCGCAGATTCTTGTGCTTGCTGGTTACCGTCGCGTGCCTGCTGGCCGGCGCCATGGCGCAGGTGCAGACCTCGGAATTGCACGTCATCGTGAAAGACGCCAAGGGCGCAGTGGTTCGCGACGCCACCGTCACCGCCGCCGAGTCCGGCCAAGGGCCTATCGCGGTCACGCGACGACCAACGCCGAAGGCACTCGCGATCCTGCTGTCGCTGCCTCCCGGCCTGTACTCGGTGACCGTGGAAGCGCCCGGCTTCGCCAAGCTGGTGAACAGAGTTCCGTGCGCCTCACCATCGGCCAGGTCGCGGAGTTGCCGGTTGACGCTGTCGGTTGCGGCGGCAACCGAGACCGTTACCGTCTCTTCGGAAGCTGAACTGGTGGAAACCCAGCAGACCGCGTCGGCCACCACCATTGACCAGAACGCGCATCGACAACCTGCCGATCAACGGCCGCAACTACATCAGTTTCGCGCTGACCAACTCGCAACTGGCGCGCGACACCGCGCCCAGCATCGGTGCCGCGCCGACCTCGGGCTTGAACATCGGCGGACAGCGCGCCCGCAGCAACCTGGTCAACATCGACGGCACCAATGCCATCGACAACTCCACCAACGGCATTCGCTCCACCGTCTCGCAAGATGCCGTGCAGGAGTTCCAGATCCTCACCAACGGCTACGCCGCGGAATACGGACAGGCCGCCGGCGGCGTGATCAACATCATTTCCAAGTCCGGGCACCAACCAGTTTCACGGCAGCGCCTTCGGATACCTGCGCAACCGCTACATCCAGGCGACCAATCCCTTCAGCAACGTCAATCAGCCGGCCTACACGCGCGCGCAATACGGCCTCACTGCGGGCGGCCCGATCAAGAAGGACCGCACCTACTGGTTCTTCGCCTACGAAGGCACCGACCGCCACGAGAGCGGCTTCAACGACATCGGCGCTGACAACTTCGGACTTAGCGCCCAGTCCGATATCACTCGCTTCGTCAATGCCGCCTTAGGCACGACCTTGCCGCCGGATCGTTTGTCGTTCCGGTTACGCCGGCGCAGGCTAGCTTCCTTGGCGCGTTGCTCCGATCAATCCAGCCACCATCGGCTATGCCTCGCTGGTCGGCACCAGCGGGCCGGTTGCCATCACCGGCGTCAATCCGCTGACCAAGTTCATCGGAATCGGCGGCAGGATTCTTCGCTCCCACCGTTCCCGGGCAGTTCGATCCGCTGCCGGCGTCGTTCGTTCCGTTGCAGATCCGTTCTGGGCAATTTCCCGGTCTACGAACTCGGCAACATCTATTCGCTGCGCCTCGACCACAAGCTCACCAACAACCAGCAACTGATGCTGCGCGGCAGCGTCAGTCCCGTCCGACACCAGGACGGTATCGAGGTCAACGCCCAGGGCCCGCAGAACTTCGGACAGAACGCGCTGGTCGCGCACCTCGATCAACAACTTCCACGACTGGAGCATCATCGCCGAGCACACCTGGACCATCGGCAGCAACAAGGTCAACGAATTTCGCTTCCAGTACGCCCGCCGCGCCGTGAATTACACCTACTCCAACGCGCCCGGCGGCAGCAACGTCGCCAGTCAACATTCCGGGCTATCGCGTTTCATCGGCCGCGAACCGTTTTCTTACGTCAAGCGCGTCGAGCAGCGCTGGGAGTTTCTCGACAACTTCTCCATCACCAAGGGCACGCACAACATCAAGTTCGGCGTGGACTACAACCTGATTCCGCTGACCGCCGACTTCACCGTGAACTTCGGCGGCATGTACGACTTCGGGCAGGTATCGGTCAGTCCGGCGCGCCCCCGACTCAACCCGATTCAGGCCTATGGCGCGGCGCTGCCGCAGTACCTGGTGCAGGGTGTCGGCAATCCGCACCTGTCGTTCAACAACAACACGATCGGCGCTTTCGTCCAGGACTCCTGGCGCATGACTCCGCGGCTTACGGTGAACTACGGCCTGCGCTATGACGTCGAGTTCCTGCCGCAGACTACGCACCGTCGACCGCGCTGGCCGGCGCGGCCTACAAGACGCTTCGGACTCACCAAGGGCGTTCCGCCCGTCAACCACAATTTCCAGCCGCGCATCGGCGTGGCCTACGACGTCTTCGGCGACGGCAAGACGGTCGGCGCGCGCGTCGTACGGCATCTTCTTCGACCATCCCACTGATGGCGCTGGTGTTCGACTCCGTCGTGGCTGACGGAACGCAGGCGCCGCAGATCCTGCTGTTCGGCGGCACGCCTGAACCCGTGCACCGTGCAGAACATTGTCCAACGCTCTGAACGCCGCCAACTCGTTCGCCGGACGGCTCGGATGCCTGCCGCCGGCCTTCACCTATCTTCCCAACCAGCAGCGCTTCAATCCCACGCCCAACACGCCATCGGTGTGGGTCAACCAGAACTTACCTACCAGCCCGGCCAGCCGCCGGTTCCGCTGTCGGTGTTGCCGTTCGGATATCCCACAGCGGCCAACTTCCAGTACGGCTACTCGAACCAGGCCAACGTCGGCATCGAGCACCAGTTCGGCAAGAACTGGACCGTCGATCATTGCAGTACAACTTCAACGGCGGACGCCGCCTGAATCGGCCGATCAACGCCAATGCGGCGAACGGCAACCTGATCGTGCAGAACTGGTACAACGCGATGACCGACCCCAACGTGACGCCGGCGCAGAAGGCCGCCTTCTTCAACAATCCGCTGGCGGTCGATGTCGCGGGCGTCAATCCGGCGTCGCTGCGAAATGCGGAATCCGGCTGCGGCGCCTACATTCCTCCGGCGCTGGTGAGCTTCTTCCGTCCGAGCGGATTCAACCCGACCCTGCAGTTCTACGCGCCGCCGCAACTCAATGGCCTGGCGCAGCAAGTGCTGATCGTACTACGACCTCGGTTACGGCAATCAGCCGATTCCGTTCAGCGACATGGTGGCCAACTACTCCAACGGCACCTCGGACTACAACGCGCTTCACCGTCAACGTGAAGCAGCGCTTCTCCGGCACTGGCGAGATGCTGGCTTCCTACACCTGGTCGCACTCCATCGACGACTCCACCGACCTGCAGGCCACGCTGGAGCCGCAGGACAACTATCCATCCCAACGCTCGACCGCTCCAACTCGCTCTTCGACCTGCGCCAGCGCTTCGTCTTCAGCGGCGTCTATCAGAGCGGCAACCAGGGCAGCGGGCTTCAAGGGCGCGCTGCTCAGCAACTGGACCGTCGCTCCCATCCTCGAAGTGGCGCAGCGGACGCCCCTTCAACATCGTGATCGGCTTCGACCAGAACTTCGACTTCTCCTCCAGCACCGACCGTCCCGATGACCGCGCACGCCGGTCAGACCGACTCCTGCGGCGACGTGGCCGCGCCTCGAAGTACTCGCCCACCGGCTACCTGATTCCGACCTGCTTTGCCGACGTGTTGATCACCGGCCCGGTGCCCAACTGATCGGCAATCTTGCGCGCAACGCCGGCACCAAGCCGTACGTCTTCTTCAACGACCTGCGCATCGCGCGCTCCTTCAAGACTCGGCGAACGGATGCAGTTGCAGGGCATCATGGACTTGTTCAATGTCATCAACAAGTACAACGTCGCCGACGTGAATCCCGATCTGGAATGCCGCCGGCACGCCGACCGCGGCCTACGATCCGCGACAGTTCCAGTTCGCCCTGCGCTTGACCTGGTAAGGGCGCTGACCGACGCGTATTGTCTCACCACGGCGCTCTCTCGCGGAGCGCCGTTCTCTTTGTCGTCCACTCAGTATCCGACTAGGCTCGCATCTGTGCTCGAACCGACTGACTCGACTGCTTTACAATCGACTTCTCATGAAACGCCGCTCCGCCGACGCCACCCGCTGCGTTCACGCCGGAGAAGACCGCCACGGCAAATCCGCTCCGCTGACCACGCCGATCGCGCAGACCTCGGTGTTCGTCATTCCCTGGGCTCGACGAACTGCGCCGCTATGCCGAGGGCGACCGCGACCTCTACCTCTATTCGCGCTACGGCAATCCCACCGTCAAGGCGGCGGAAGACAAGATCGCCGCGCTCGAAGGCGCCGAGGCCGCGGTCCTCACAGCCAGCGGAATGTCGGCCGAGCTGATCGCCGCTCTCGCCGCCTGCAAGGCCGGCGACGAGATCGTCTCCATGCTCGACATCTACGGCGGCACCGTGAAGCTCTTCGAAGACGTGCTGGCGCGTTGCGGCATCAAGACGCGCTTCATTCCCTATCACGATCTCGGCAATGCCGAGCGCTACTTCACCCGCAAGACCCGCATGCTGTTTCTGGAGACGCCGACCAATCCCACGCTGCGCTGCGCCGACATCGCCGCGCTGTCCGCCATCGCGCACCGCCACAAGGCCTGCGTCGTCGTCGACAACACCTTCGCCACGCCGGTCCTGCAGAAGCCGCTCGCGCTCGGCGCCGACATCGTGATGCACTCCGCCACCAAGTATCTCGGCGGACACAGCGACCTCACCGCCGGCGTACTCGCGGGATCGAAACAAGTGGATGGATCGCGCCCGCGAGATGATGATCCTCACCGGCGGATGCCTCGATCCCGGTTGTGCCTACCTGCTGTTGCGCGGATTGAAGACCCTGCATCTGCGCGTGGAACGCGCCTGCCGCAACGCTGCCGCCATCGCCGCCGCGCTGGCAGCAGCATCCCAAGGTCTCGCATGTGTACTATCCCGGACTCGCCGAGCCACGAAGCCCACGAACTCGCGACCCGCCAGATGAAGGACTACGGCATGATGGTCTCGTTCGACCTGCGCGGCGGAGAACCGGCGGTCGATCGCTTCATCAAGCAGCTCAAAGCTCTGGTATCTGGCGACCAGCCTCGGGCGGAGTCGAATCCATCCTTTCCTATCCCGTGCTCTCGTCGCACATCGGACTGAGCGCGAAGCGCCTGAAGTTGCTTGGCGTCTCGCCTGCGACGATCCGGCTCTCGGTCGGAATTGAAGACGCCGCCGACCTGATCGCCGACCTCGAGGATGCATTGGCTCGCGCGTGAATCGCCTTCTACTTCTGCGCCGGAACGAAGTCCTCCAGCACCGCCTTGCGCATCAGGTCCGGCGGCAGCAAGCCCTGCGCCAGGATGAAGTCGTGGAACTTCTTCTGGTCGAACTTCACGCCCTTGGCCGACAGCGCCTTCTCCGTCTCTTCGCGCAACTCGAGCAGCCGCGTGTAGCCGTAGAAGTAGCTGTTGGCCTGTCCCGGCGCGCGATAGGTGAAGCGCTCCACTTCCTCCTGCGCGAAGGCATGCGACAGACACAACGTCCTGCTCCAGCACGCTGATAGGCGTCTTCGGGCGTGACCTTGCCCGCCTGCAACTCGGGATCGAGGAACGCGCGCGCCGCGCGCTGCAGCCGCAGCTGCAGCGAGATCAACTGGCCTTCGAGCGGCATGTAGGGCTTGATGAGGTACTCCGAGTAGAGTCCCCAGCCTTCGGCGTTGGTGCTGTTGAAGGCGTAGCGCACCCGCGCCAGCGAGACGCCGTGCTCCAGCATGGAGTCGAACTGCAGCTCGTGTCCCGGCCGCGCTTCGTGCGCCGTGAGCGTCCAGGCCGCGGCATCGAAGGTGAAGTCGTCGTACTTTTCCGTCGCGGTTTGTCCCGGCGCCGCCGGAGATGTTCAGCGGCAACACGAACTCGCCGCGTCTGGCCGGTGTTGTGAATGAACGGCGGCGGCACCATGTGCGGCGCCGGCTGCTGCGCCGTCTCGGCCGCGGTGGCAATGCGGATCTTCGCCGGACGATCGGGCAGCGTGACGATCTGGTGCTCGACGATGATCTTCTCGATCTGCTTCAGCCGGTTCTCGTAGAACGGCAGGATCGCGTCGCCGACCAATTGCTGCTTCTTCAGTTCGCGGATGACATCGCGATAGTCGCTCGAGGGCAGCTTGCGTTCTTTCGCAATCTTCGCCGCAACCGCCTTCATCTCGCCCTGGTATCTCGATGAACGCCTGGTGCGCCATCGCGGTCAGCTGGTCCGGAGGAATGTCGATGCCGTAGCCCTCCAGGTCGAGCGCGTACTGCTTCGGGCGGCAGGCGGAAATCGGTGCGCGCCTTGGGCAGCACGTTGGTCTTGACCCAGGCGTCGTAGTCGATCAGTTGCTGCTTTGAGCTTGGCGAGGGTTCCTGCCATCCCGTCAGGTTGTGCTTCTGCATGAGCGCGGCAATGCCCTCGACGTAGTTCGAGTTCCGCGCCATCTCGGTTTCGATCTCGACCTTCGCGGGATAGATCACGCCCGGCTTCGCCATCTGCTCGGTAGCGCTGCTTCAGGATCTCCGTGATCGCGGTGTAGCCGGGTTCGAGTCCCGGCGTACTCGCGAATGCGCACCACCGCCGCGGGACGGCGCTCGTTCGGGCGTCTGGTCGTCGAGCAGAATGCGCACGCCGCCGAAGACATGACCTGGCTGGCGTTGATGAACGGAACTTCGTGGGCGCGCTCGAAATCCTCTCGCCGGAAGTTCAGGTCCACCCGGCGAATCATGATCTGCAGGTCTTCGGCGACTTCCTGCTGCTGCTTCTCCGCCGCCGCAGCCTTCAGCTTTGCGAGCACCGCCTCGGTCTCCTTGCGCTCCGCGTCTTCGTCGGCCAGCGTCGGCTGCGAGACCTTGGTGTCGTACTGGCCAGTCCCTGTGCGGACGCCTGCTCAGGATGATACTTGAAGGTGACCTCGATCAGCATGTTGGCGTAGCGATTGCTGATCGCGACCCATTCGGGTTGGTTGGACGGCGCTGAAGCCTGCTTGGCCGTGCTGCCGACGCAGCCTTCAGCGGGTTGGTTCTGCGAAAAAGCAGAGATGCGAACAATCAAGACACAGCGACAGCACAAATACTTTGCGGATCAAGCTTCCTCCTGATCGAAACACATCACGGTAGTAAATCACGCGGAGGCAGCGGGCGCAATTTTGCATGATTGCAGACTCGAAGTTTACTGCCCCGGTTAGACTGCTAGCTTCCGGGCCGCAGCCAGTCAACTGATTTGCGTTTTGATCGATCTCACGGCTGCACACGGGCGGAAAAAATCTCGCGAGGAATTGAACCTTTCTTCCGCGGTATTCGACTATAAGGCGAATGAACTCCGAGACTCGAATTCGCGATGAATGGTTGGCGTTGCGATGCCAAACCAATGAGCCGGGTGCCTACGAAGACCTTATTGCGGTGATGGAAAAACCCCTGCTGTACTACGCGATGAAGTTGGTCGGAAATCGCGATACTGCGCTGGACATCCTGCAAGAAGCCTGGATACGGGCATTGCACGGGATTCGAAAATTGAAAGACCCAGGTTCGATCAGGGCCTGGCTATATCGAATCGTGCACGGAATCGCGGTGGACCATATTCGACGAACGATGGTGCGGGAACGATCGGAAGAAGCCCAGCCGGAAATCGGCGACATCGCGGAGACGAACGGGTTCGACGACGAAGACGCGGCAGCCATTCACCAGGCCTTGGACGAAATCAATCCCAGGCACCGCGAAGTTTTGACGCTGTATTTCCTCGAGGAGTTCTCGATCGCTGAAATATCCGCGGTCATCGATTGTCCCGAGGGGACAGTGAAATCCAGACTTCACCACGCTGAAAAAAGCCATGCGCAAGACGCTGACGGGAGGAAGCAATGGGACCAACAAATGACTTTCGCGATCGACTGCTGTTGCATCTGCCGGACCCCGGCCGACTTAACGAACTACCGGAATCAAGTTGCATCCACCATCGAAAAGAACCAGAAGAAAATCAAGCTCGAACGGCTGCTGGCAACTTCTTTCTGGATTTTCTGTGCGCTGCTCGCCACCGCCTTTATATGGTTCAGCAGCGGTGGATCCCAGCCCCAAGAGCGCCGTTCCTCGCTTGCATATTTCTGCTTCTCGGTGCGGTTGAATTGCTGAAGCACCATGTCCACTCGGCTCAGGTCGACCCGCCATGCACGTACTCGACAACAGTCCCGCCGGATTCGAGTGGGTCGACGCCAACGACAACGCCACCAGCACGGTTTCCCTCCTGCGCAAGAGCGAGTCGCCCCAGGACACAATCCTGGTGGCATGCAACTTCACGCCCGTGCCCCGGCTCGGATATCGCGTCGGTGTACCTCATGGCGGCTACTGGCGCGAGATGCTCAACAGCGACGCTCGTGAATACGCCGGCAGCGGCATGGGAAATCTCGGCGGAGTCCATGCCGAAGGGATCCCGACGCATGGCCGGCCGTTTTCCTTGAAGCTGACTCTACCGCCCTTGGCGGCCCTGTTCTTCAAAGCAAGTTAGCAGATTGAATCGCTAGCGACAGCCGCTTCGGCAGTCGAGCGAGGGCGGAACCGAGCCACCCCCTCCGGCTCACTTCTATCCTGCAGTTGCAAAGGCCCGTCCCACCTTTCCCACCATGCTATCCTCGCCTTAGCGCGTCTCGCATGCGGATTCTAACCCGCTATATCCTCCGCGAAGTGACGGCTCACGCCCTGATCGGCGCGGCCATCTTCACGTTCGTCCTGTTCACCCGCGACCTCGGACATATTCTGGAACTCGTGGTGCGCGCCAGCGCCCCTCTGCCCAGCGTCGCCGAAATCTTTTCCTTCACCATCCCCCTGGCCCTGACCTACACGCTGCCTATGAGCGTGCTGGTCGGCATTCTCATTGGCCTCAGCCGCCTGGCTGCCGACAGCGAAATCACGGCCATGCGCGCCAGCGGCATGGGCGTCTGGAGTTTCCTTCGCGTCCTCTCTATTTTCGTTGTAGCCGCGTGGTTTCTCGCCCTGGCCAACGGACTGTATGTCGCTCCTCGATCGCAAGCCGCCCTGGCCCGGCTCGAAGACCGACTCAAAGGCTCACAAGTTTCGTTTGAGATCCAGCCGCGAGTCTTCTACGAAGGATTCCCGAAGTACGTGCTTTACGTCCAGGACGTGAAGACCGCGCAGGGAGCCGCCGTCTGGAAGGACGTCTTTATGGCGGACCTCAACGACGCGTCGAATCCGAAAATCACGCTGGCCAAGGAAGGGATCGTCGTCAGCGAGGGACCGGATCGGCTGCATCTCCACTTGATCGACGGCTCCGAGCACGAGACCGATCCCAAAGACGCCGACCACTATCAGATTTCCACCTTCCAGCAAACGGACATTCCCATCGAATTGCCTTCCACCGAAAACAGGAGCGACGAGTCCCAACCTGCCGGTGTGATGGGTACTTGGGAACTGTTGCGCAAAGCCCAACACTCCAATGCTGTCATCGCGCGTTGGGATCTCATCGAGTTCCATCGCCGCTTCGCGCTTCCCACCGCATGCCTGGTTCTTGCCCTGGTTGGTATCCCGCTGGGGTTATCGTCTAAAAAGAGCGGCAAGTCCGGCGGGTTCGTCCTTACGATCCTGCTAGTATTCGCCTATTACGTCGTGTCTCTGGTCGGAGTGTCGCTGGCACGTCAAGGCAAAGTCACCCCATGGTTCGGCGCCTGGCTGGCCGATCTGGTATTCCTCGCGCTAGGGCTGTTCCTGTTGTTTCGAGCCGAGAAACGTCCCTTCGAATTGGCCTCACTCCGGATTGCCAAGAAGAACGACTCCCTGCTGGCGGGCGGCATCGGCCGCAACCGCCGCGAAAACGCCTTCGAGCGTGCCTCCACCCGACGCCGCGTCTTCAGTGCCAGCTTTCCCACTCTCATCGACGACTATGTGCTGCGCGACTTTTTCGTTCACTTGGGGATGATCCTGTCCGCCTTCCTCGTCCTGGTCCTCGTATTCACGCTCTTTGAACTTCTCGGGGACATCCTGCGCAATAAAGTTGCGGCCACCATCGTGGCTGAATACCTGCTGAATGTGACCCCATATTTGCTTTACAACATGGCACCCCTGGTCATGCTGCTGGCGGTCCTGGTGACCTTTGGCTTGATGCAGCGCTCCAACGAAATTACAGCCATCAAGGCCACGGGAACCAGCATTTACCGCATCGTCACGCCGGTCGTGGTGGCCGCTGCGATATTCGCAACTGGATTATTCTTCGCCGATCAGTTCTATCTGCCCCACACCAACAAACGCCAGGAGGCCCTACACAACCAGATCAAAGGCAAGCCGGCGCAGACCTATCTGCGGCCTGATCGCAAATGGATTTTCGGGCAGAACAACGATATTTACTACTACCAGTTCTTCGATCCCGACCGCGATCAGTTCGGCAATATCACCGTCTTCCAACTCAATAAAGCCAACTTCACGGTAACCCGCCGCATTCACGCCGACCGCGCCCACTGGGCCGACAATATCAACCGCTGGGAGTATGAGCGAGGTTGGGAGCGTACGCTGCACGGCTCGGCCATGGGTGACTACCGTCCATTTGAAGTAGCGACATTCCCGGAACTGCCCGAAACGCCGTCATATTTCAAGAAGGAAGTGAAGCAGTACAACGAAATGAACTACGGAGAGTTGCATAACTACATCCGCGACCTGCAACAGAGCGGGTTCGACGTGGTGCGCCTGCGGATGCAATTACACGAGAAGCTGTCGTATCCCTTGATTACGCTGATCATGGCCATTCTTGCGATTCCCTTTTCCCTCTCTACGGGAAAGAGGGGAGCCATTACAGGGGTCGCCGTGGCTGTAGGAACGGCGGTGTTCTATATCGTGATGACCCGATTTTTCGAAGCGATGGGCAATCAAAGCCTGTTACCCGCTGCGATGGCAGCCTGGTCCCCGGATCTGATTTTTGTGCTGGTAGGCGGTTATTTGATCTTGAAAGTGCCCACGTAAGAAGCAAGGGGTCAGGGGTCAGGCATGATCAACTGATCCCTGATCCCTGATCCCTGATCGCTAGCCCTATTTAACCGCTACGCCCCACGGATAAGTATCTGTCTGAATCGTGGGCTGCACGGTCAGAGCGCCGGTTGCGGGGGTAACTTGATACTGCGACACTGTGGAGCCTCCTTGGCCGAAGGACCCAAAGTTCGCCACAAAGAGCCAGTTGTCATCCTTGCGAATCGCAATCGACTTTGGGCCTGATCCGGTCGCTACCGTGGCAGGACTGAGCGGCGATAGCGCTCCAGAAATTGGAGCAATCTTAAACGGCGACACGGTGTTGGAAAGCGTATCGAGAACGTAGACGTTATTCCCGTAGGGATCTACTACTAACGGGCCCGGGCCATTCGCGCTGCCTGACAACGAAAACGGCGAGCCTGCCACTGGAACCAGACTACCGTCCGCGACCGAACAAAGGCTGTCGGATTGTACCGCGATGCAAATTTTGTACGCACTGATTTTATTGGTTTCGCTGTTACTCACGTAGACGAATCGGTCGCATGGATCCACTGCAATCCCAACCGGAACCTGATCGGCAGCAATTACCGGGATTGAAGTCCGGCCCGGCGGGTTGGTTAATGCTCCAGTCGAGGTGTCCACCTGAAATTCGAATACTTGATAGCCGAGAGTATCCACCGCATATAAAAATTCAGCGGTGGGTGGCGTAGTCCCCGGGACCTGACACACCGAGTTGACCGTGCCGTTAATGCCAATTCCAGGGAATACGGTCGCCGTCGCCGCAACCTGGACGAAGTCGTTGGGCGTTGTCGAAACCGTGGTCATCGCGGGCGTGATCGTGAAAAATGGAGAACCAGGAACTTCGGTCAAGCTGCCGCTGCTACCGATCGCGAATACGGAGATCGATCCGGGCACCGAGCGCTGAGCGATATCCGTGGTTCCGCGGTCAGCAACGAACAAAAATTTTCCCGCACTGTCTACGGTCAGGGAGAACGGAACAACATCGACCAACTCCGTATTATCCGGAGGGGCTGCTCCTTGGATTGCCACATTCGCCTGAGCCGGAACGATCAGACTTCCCGATTGCGTCAGCGTCCCATCCGAATTCACCTTGAAGGCCAAAATTCCGCTTTTGCTCTTGGCGGTTGTGGTATCGCATGACGGGCTCGCGTTGATTAGCGTATAGGCGTATGAACCTGCCGGATCTACCACAATCGATGAAGGCAAGCCGTTTAGAACGCAGGTCTGATTCGAAGTGTCTGCCGGTGGATTCGACAGCGCGGAGACGTGTCCTGTATTCAGGCTAAAACTGAACGTCTCGATCAACCCCGACCCCTGACTGCTCACCAGCAACAGCCCATTCGTCGAGGAATCATAGTTGCTCCCGCATGCCAACAGCAGTCCGACCAGCATCAGACCGAGTACCCCGAGCAGCCACCATCGTTTCGACATTCTTTCGATCATCTCCATGTTTGTCTGAGGTTTGCGCGAGCACGCACACCCCCGGCGCCCCGCCGGCCCGGGTCATTGCAGTCTGGAAAACGCGGGAAATCTCAACCCATTGGTTTATCAGGAAAGCGCGGGAAGAGCAATCTCCGCCAGAAAGGGTAGCGCCGGCGTCTCGCCGGTTGTCGCGGGGGCGTCTCGCCCACGCACCCCATCAACTATCCTTGGAACCCGGGGACCTTCCCGGAGTTGCCCGCCTCTGAACCGATACCAGTATACGGGAGGTTCGGGTGTGGCGTCAGACCTCGGACCTCAGGCGTCAGACCTCTGACCTCGGACTTCAGGCATCAGACCTCAAGCGTCAGCTGACCCTACTGAAGAATCGTGCTTAGGTCGAATGGAAACGACTAGCGCATTTAGCATCCGGCCAACCTCGGCGGTTGACTGTATCAGCGCACCCGCTTCTGCCTGCGAAACGTACCTCAGCTCTTTGGCGATCAGCACTTGGGTCTCGAGTTCCAGCAGAGAACCTCGAGCCTGCGAGAAGAAATGAGCCCGATCGCGGTCAGTCAATCGTCCTTTCCCTTCGGCTATATTGCTCGGAACCGACACAGCCGCTCGCCGCATCTGGCTTACCAGCCCGTATGTCTCTTGTCTCGGAAAAGCCTGCGTAGCGGTATAGACGTTGACGACCAGCCTCATGGAGCACTGCCAAACTCTCAAATCCCGGTAAGAAGCACTCATCCCGAGTCTCCTTATGTTATCTCGATACTTTCAGGCAGTTTGGGCAATCACAAGGGCAGATGTCACACTTCTCACCATCTCCCTGTGCAAATTCGAAAGGCCCGAGAAGCCAACTCTGAGGTCTGAGGTCTGAGGTCCGAAGTCCGAAGTCGGAGGTCCGAACTCCGCCCTAAGCTTTGACCGCCGAAACGGGTTCTTCCACCCTCTGGATCGAGGGGCCGCCCGCGGCCAACGGCAAACGAATCTCCACCACCAATCCACCTTGCGGACGGTTCATCGCAGAGACCTTCCCGCCATGGAAGCGCACAGCTCTCTCCGTAATCGCCAATCCTAGTCCCACACCCCCGGTCTGGCGACCACGAGCATCGTCCAGGCGATAAAACGGCTCAAACAGCTTTTCTAACGCATCTGCAGGAACCCCGGGGCCGGAATCGCTCACCCGCAGCACAGCGTCCGATCCTCCCGCCCGCTTCGCGCTGGTCAGTTCGACCTCCACTGACGTTCCTTCCTGGGTGTAGCGAATCGCGTTGCGCACCACGTTCTCAACCGCGCTGTGCAACAGCGACGCATTCCCACTCACTTCCCAATTTCCCTCGGGCAGCGACGTGTGTACATGACAATGGCGCGCCTGCGCTTCGAATTCTGCGTCTTCAGTAACGCTCGCCACCAGATCATCCAGCGGCACCGGAGTATGCGACACCAGTTGCTCGCCATCCTCCAGCCGCGCCAACGTCAGGATCCTGCCAATCAGTTCATTCAGCCGGCTGGCCTCCAGTTCAATGCGGTCCAACATGTCGGTGCTTTCCACACCCGCCCGCTGGCGAGCCAGCCCCAAGGCTACGTTCAATCGCGCCAGGGGAGATCGCAGCTCATGGGAAATGTCGTTCAACAGCCGGGATTGCGCCTTCAACAGTGTTTCCAGCCGCTCTGCCATGGCGTCAAAGTCGCGCATCAATCCCGCCACTTCGTCGCGCCGGGTGCTGGCCGGAGCCCCCGTACGTGCCGTCAAATCTCCTGCTGCTAACTGCCTTGCCGCCGTGCGCAGCCGCACAATCGGCTTCGTTAAATACCACGACAGCAAATAACAGACCAGACCTGAAGTGAGCACGCCGATCAGCAACCCAGTAAACGGCACTCCTCTGGGACCGATAAAGACCCTTGGCCCGGGTGGCAATCCCAGCACTACCGTGAATCGATGCTTGCCGTCCGCCGACGCCTTGGAATCGCGCTGCACCGGAGGCGCAGGGAAAAGGAAACCATCATGCGGAGTTCTGGGTCCGCCCGCTGCGACCCGCATCGCCCAATCGGGAGCCCCGCGCCGCGAAACCTCAATCCCATGCTCATCGAAGAGATAGGCGCGCACGTGCTGCGACTGATCGACTTCTTCGAGGTATTGCCGCAGCTTATCCTCGCCGCCCTCCTCGTACGCACTCACCGCGTCGTTCAAGACTGTAGTGCGGAGGGCTTCCCAGGTTGAACTGCGCGGCCGAAACGCCACCGTCACCAGGATCGCGAGGACCACGAACAAGGCCTGCGCCAACCAGAACGATAGGAAGATTCTTACGAAGAGGCTTTTCATGCGAGTTTAGGTAACCTTCGCCTTTTCTCTCGGACGGGCAAAAATGTATCCCACCCCACGCACGGTTTTGATGTGCTCATCATTCTCCGTGTCGCCCAGCTTCTTGCGCACTTTGCTGACGTGCATGTCGATGCTGCGATCGAACGGCGAAAACTTACGGCTCAGCACCGCATTCACCAGCCGCTCGCGTGGCACCACGCGGCCTGCCTCGCGCAGCAGGACTTCCAGCAAATTAAATTCGACGGAGGTCAGATCCACGGGTTTGCCTTCCCGACGAACCATCCGCGTCGCCGGATCCAGCTCGACGTCGCCCACGCTGACCACATCCGGCGCAGCCGGAGATCCGCTGCCTTCGCCGTTGGTCCGCCGCAGGATGGCTCGGATGCGCGCCACCAGTTCGCGCGGATTAAACGGCTTCGGAAGATAATCATCGGCGCCGATCTCGAGCCCGACAATCCGGTCCACATCTTCGCCGCGCGCCGTCAGCAGCAAGACCGGCAATCGCGACGTGGCGCGGATTCTGCGCAGCACCTCAAATCCATTGATTCCCGGCAGCATCACGTCGAGCACCACCAGCACGTACTCGCCGGCCGTCGCTTTCTTGAGGCCGCTTTCGCCGTCGTGCACACATTCCGTCGTGAAGCCTTCGGCTCGCAGGTATTCGCCCACCAAGTGGCAGAGTTCCACGTCATCATCAATGACTAAGATTCGTTCCATTGCTCCATTCATTCTGCATCATCACCGCGGCAAGCCGTAGTAAAGAATTGTCAAATCCTTAGAGTTTTGAGCCATGAGCTGGAGCTTTGAGCTAAACGCTACCATCCACCCTGATTTTCACGAATGTTCATCGTGTCATCGGTCAGATTCATGGCTATTTTGGGTTCCCGTGTGTCCCCCCGCGCCCCTTGTGGTGAGTGCTTCTTCTCCTGACACCAATCCAAATCTTTCACCACAGGGATCACAGAGGAACACAGGGTAGCGCCGTACTGGAGCTTATTGTTCATTGTTCATTGTTCATTGTTCATTCTTCATTGCTCAAAGCTCATAGCTCATAGCTCATAGCTCATAGCTGGTAGCTCGTATCTTAAAGCCCACGCTGCGTTACAAATCTTTACGCTACATGACTGACTTTTTACCACCTTTTGCCCGGTAACCGTGTTTCCATCAGGTGTATACAAATCCCCGGACTTTTCGGGGCAAAGGGGCTAGACCATGAAATCGTTCACGTATCGCTTGCTGATCGCAGCTATGGCCGTGCTGATGGGCTCTGCCATTGCCAAATCCCAGACCGCTGAAGATGCTCCGCCCCCGCCACCTATGCATGGCCACGGCATGGGCATGGGTATGGATGGGCACATGATGGGTTTCTTCTCTAAGGAACTAAACCTGACGGATGATCAGAAGACCCAGATGAAGGCGATCATGCAAAAAGAGCATCCCGCTATGAAACCGCTGATGGAACAACAGCACCAGATCGATCTGCAGCTTCGCCAGTACGTTGAAGGCACTTTTGACCAAGCCAAGGTCCAGGCCCTAGCGGCGCAGAAGGCACAAATCCAGGCCCAGATGACGATCGCTGAAACGCGTGTCCACAACCAGCTCTACCAGTTGCTGACTCCGGACCAGCAGTCGCAGTTGAAGCAAATGGAAGCCAATCACGAGGCGCGCATGCAACAGCATATGAACCATATGATCCAGGCGTCTCCCGCCCCTCCGGAGCAGTAGCTTCACCATAAGACTCTCTGCCTGTGACAGAGAGTTCAGCATCGGCGCGGGGCCGTTCATTTCCACCTCGCGCCGACGGAGTAAGTCATGATCAGCGATTCTCTTCTGTCTGACGCCGGATTCCTCTTCTTCACCGCCTGGACCGTAATGATCGGTGCGGTCAGCCTTGCCGCCTTCGGGAGCGACTTGTTGCCCTCGAAAATCTCCCCGGATCCCTCGAACAAACCCCAGGCTCTTGAACGCGTATTGCCCCCCGGTTCTAGCCGCCTATAGAGAAACAAACGTTTCCCCCACCCGACCTTCGCTTCCCCGTGTAAAGTCAATACCAACAACGCTGTATAGGAAATAGTCGAGAAGCTGTTGCATTCTTTAGGGTGGGGCGAGCACTGCCGCGGTGCCGAGGGATATGCACTCTTCGGCTCTTAACCGGGATTACTCCGTTCTCAGACCGCTCCATCTCGACCCAACGGAGGATTTGACACCGGGCTATGGCTTCGATCCAGTTCCTGATCGCCGATGATCACGCCGTAATCCGGCGCGGCTTGCGAAATCTGATTGAGTCGCATCCCGGCTGGAGTGTTTGCGGCGAAGCTTCGGATGGCCAGGAAGCGGTTGAAAAAGCCAAGGCCCTGAAACCCCATTTCATCCTCCTCGATGTATCGATGCCCACGATGAACGGGCTCGACGCCGCTCGCTTGATCCGCCAATACTCTCCCAATAGCCAGGTTGTCATCGTCAGTCAAAATGATCCTTCCGCGATGCAGAAAGCAGCCGCTGAGGTGGGAGCCAAGGGCTTTGTCCACAAATCTAATGTCGCAAGAGATCTGGTAGGCACGTTAGAACAACTTGTGACGAACGGCGGCGGCGACAATGGGCATGAACCGTCTCCACATCACGCCACGGAGCTGGAACTGAACAGCAGGCTGGATTCAGAAAGACTAGCGGCCATCGTTGCCTCCTCCGACGACGCCATCATCAGCAAGAATCTCGATGGAATCATCAATTCATGGAACAACGGCGCGGAACGCATCTTTGGCTACACCGCGGAAGAGGCGATCGGCCAGCCCGTTACCCTTCTCATTCCTCCCGATCGACATGCTGAAGAATCCGATATTCTCTCCCGCCTGCGACGTGGCGAGAAGGTTGATCATTTCGAAACTATTCGCAGGCGCAAAGACGGGACCGACCTGAACATTTCGGTGACCGTTTCACCGATTCGAGACTCCGCCGGAACCGTGATAGGAGCCTCCAAGGTCGCTCGCGACATTACCCAGCAGAAACGTGCCGAGCAGGCACTGCGCGCGAGCGAAGAGAGGCTGCGCGCGCTCGTAAATGCGAGTACCTATGTTGTCTATCGCCTGAGTCGCGATTGGAAGGAAATGCGTCCGTTGCATGGTCGTGGCTCCATTTCCGACACCGGAACTCCCCCCTCGGACTGGCTGCGCGATTACATTCATCCTGATGACCTTCCGAAATTCCTGCCCAAAATCCGGGACGCTATTCGCGAAAAGTCTCCCTTTGAGTTCGAGCATCGAGTGCGGCGGCCCGATGGCAGCGTGGGCTGGACCCTGTCGCGCGCCGTTCCGATACTCGACGATGCCGGCGAGATTGTGGAGTGGTTCGGGGCCGCCACGGACGTCACTCCGCGCAGGCAGGCGGAGGAGAACTACCGCAAACTCGCGGAAACCCTGGACTCGCAAGTGCGAACCCGCACCAGGCAATTGGAGGAGCGCAACGCCGACGCGATGCGTCATTCCGACCAAATGCGGGATCTCTCGCAACGACTGCTCCAGGCCCGTGACGAGGAGCGCCGCCACGTCGCCCGTGAACTACACGACAGCGCTGGCCAGACTCTGACCGTGCTCGGGATGAATCTCGCCCTGCTTGCCCAAAAAGCGCAAACGCTCGCCCCGCAATTCGCCAGGCAGGTGGAAGAAGCCCAGACCCTCATCCAGCAGTTGCACCAGGACATTCGCACCACCTCGTACCTCTTGCACCCGCCGCTGCTGGACGAGAGCGGATTAACCTCGGCTCTCGCCTGGTACACGGATGGCCTCGCGGAACGTAGCGGTCTCAATATCCAGTTGAAAGTTCCTCAAGACTTCGGAAGAATTCCACGCGACATGGAACTGGTGGTCTTCCGTCTCGTGCAGGAGTGCTTGACGAACATCCATCGCCACTCGGGAGCCAGCAGTGCGCTCATCCAAATCGACCGGAAGGATAGTGAAATCTCCGTCGAAGTTTCCGATAATGGCCGCGGCATGCCGCCTGAAAAGCTTGCCGAGGTTCAGACTGGAGGATACGGCGTCGGCCTGCGCGGAATGCGCGAGCGCGTTCGTCATCTCGATGGGAATATGCGGATCGAATCCGACCCTTCGGGCACGAGAGTTCTGGTCAGCATGCCAGTTCCCAGGCAAGAGCAGGCTGCGCCTTTACAGACCGTCGCCTCCTAGTGCCGTTATCCGCGGGTTCCAACCATGATCGGCTGGGATGTGGGCGCCGCCGAGCCCTGTTTCGGCTCAACTGTGATTGCGAATGTCTTTGCCTCGATGCCAGTCGGCAGCGGTGGTTTGACGATTGCCGCACTCCCCTGCGCATCCGGACGGAAGAGTCCGGCGGGGATCGGTGCCCCGGCCGCAGGAATCAGCCACAACTCATAAATTTTTTCTGGCGGAAGTTCCGGCATATTGCTGGCCAGAAAGACAACGGTGCCGCTGGAGGCGACATAGATTGCTCTCCCCTGCGGTTGCGGAGGAGTCTTGCTCGCGACCAGAACATAATGGTCTGCGTCCGGGGCATTTAAAGTTGCAATCAACTCTTTCGCTTGCTGCAGCTGTTGCTGCTGTCCGGCAGAACTGGCCTGCAGACTGGCGAGCCGGCGTTGTAGGGTCACGTTCTCGCGCTCCAACAAAAGCACCACGATCACCACAGCCGCCGCGGCGGCCCATTGCAGAGCGCTCCACCAGGGCGCCTTGGCGGCTCGGCGAATCGGAGTTTGTACCTGAGTCCTAGGCTCCTTGGAAATTGCCGTCATCAATCGCGCTCGCGAACGGACTGGGGGCCGCGGTCCGGTCGTGGAGAATGCCAGCAGTGCCACATCGCCGCGGAGCCGTTCCAGTTCTCCCCGACACTCTGCGCACTCTCGCAAGTGCGCTTCAACGGCTACGCGCTCGCTGCCTTGCAGCGTTCCCAGAGCATAGAGCGCGAGATCGTCGGCGAATTGTTCGTGCACGTTCATGCCTTGCAAGCCTTGCGCAGCGCGAGCAATCCCGCTCGAATGCGCGTCTTAATCGTCCCTAACGGTTCTCCGGTCTTGCCCGCGATCTCCGCGTGGGTGAGCCCTTCGAAAAAACTCATTTCGACCGCGGAGCGCTGAGGAGCCGGCATGCTTCCCAAAGCGCCTCGGATTTTCTCGACGACCAGGTTCCAGTCGGCCCCACGAACCATATCCGGCTCTACCGAAACCACGACATCTGCAAGGTCGGTCTCGGGGCGCCGCTTCCGCAGCATGTCAATCGCTCGGTTCCGCGCAATCACCGCCAGCCAACCTGCCAGGCTTCCGCGGCTGGCGTCGAACACATCCGGATTGCGCCACAGCTGTAGAAACACTTCCTGCAACACGTCCTCAGCCGTACCGGTATCGCCCAACACGCGCAGCGCGACCGAATAGACAACGCCGGAGTAGCGGTCGTAAAGTTGAGCCATTGCTGCCTCGTCACCAGAACGGATCGCCGACACCAATACGGCGTCTGTCTGGACGACATCGGAGGCGGTGTTCGACAAGCCTTTATCTCTTCCCTTCTACTTACGTTCGGCAATGATTCGCGGATTTACTCTTGGGCTGCCTCTGGCTTACCGAAGTTCTTCCGTAACGCCGGAACTCAGTGTCTCATGCCGTCGATGCGCAAACATGGTACCAAAATCGGGGATAAACCTTTCGTGGAACTTCGTGCCCTTGGTGGATAAAGATTTTGCTCGCATTATTGAGACAAAAAAAAGGCGCTCCGCATCTGCGAAGCGCCGGAGGCGGACCGAATGCCTAGTTGGGCATCACTACCGTGTCCACCACGTGGATCACGCCATTCGACTGAAATACATTGGGAATGGTCACGGTCGACATGCCTCCCTTTTCGTCTTTCAAGACGATGTTCTTTCCTTGCATCATGGCAGTCAGGGTTCCGCCGCTCACCGTTTTGAGTTCGGCGCGCCCATTCCCTGCCTGAATCTGCTTCCGCAGATCGGCCGCGCTCAGCCGCCCCGCCACCACGTGGTACGTCAGAACCTTGGTCAGTGCGTCCTTATTCTCGGGCTTCAGTAGATTCTCCACGGCGCCCGCTGGCAGCTTTGCAAAAGCTTCGTTGGTCGGGGCGAACACGGTAAAGGGTCCCGGCCCTTTCAATGTGTCCACCAATCCAGCCGCCTTGACCGCCGCTACCAGGGTAGTGTGGTCCGCTGAATTGACGGCATTATCGACGATGTCTTTGGTGGCATACATCGGTTGTCCGCCCACCACGGGATTCTTGGAGCCCGCCATCCCATTCGCGGCCAGTGCCGCGACGCTCAACAACAGAACTACCATCTTGCGCTTCATAAGTCTCCTTTGTGTGAAAACCGCTTTCATCAAGAGTTACGAAGCTCGTAATTTTCTGGATTGCCTTCCCGCAGCGATTTGGGATTCGAAAAACGGATATATCTCGCGATTTGACCTCGGGAGCACAAAGACGGTGAATTCTTGCCCCCAGTGAAAACATAGATGAGAGGGAGCGCGAAAAAATTGTCCGCGCGGCGAAATCCAGGATCCTACACCTCGCGTACTGAAAGCGTGGACGCATCCATCCGGTTGGCGCCTGGCGCTCTTGCCCGTGCCGGTCCGAATGGAACTTCACTCATCTCGATTGAGGAGAATCCCTATGAGTTCCCTGTCACACCGCGCAACGACCACGGTGTCTTGCTCGGCCTTTCTGCTTCTCGTATTCAGCACGACCGTCGTCTTCTCGCAGAGTCTTCCGACTCTCAGACGCAATCAGACGTTCGGCTACGGAAACAATCAACTTCTCACCTTCACCTATCTGCAAAACTTCGATTGCGTTGACCAACCTTTCGACGACCTCAACTTTAACGGGATCCAGGCAGCGTCAGATCCCAATGAGTTTCAGATCCCGATTTGCCAGGTGGGAATTCAACCTTCCATCGACCCCACGGGGTTAAAGGGCAGCAGTGATCCCACAGAACCTCTGTACGTCCTGGTTCCGATGTTCTCCACGGACAACGATCAGAACCCTGCTGACGCCATCTCCTGCACTGGAGTAGTACCTAAAACCATCTGTGGACAGACGCTCGGTAAGACCCTGATCCAGTTGTTTGGCGCCGTGCCCGAAGCCTTCAAGGCCAAGCCGTCGGTCTACACCCAGTGCCCCGATCCCCACCTGCCTGCGGGAACCTGCACCATGCATGCTTCACGACTGGACCTGGGCCCCGTCCTGGTTAAGCTTGGATTCCTCCCCGGCCCGACCGCCAACGTTTATGTTCCCACGCCCAACCACAGCCATATCGTCCTGGGAGTGGACAACAACGTTCAACCGATCTGGTGGCAGGTCATTCCAGTGTTAGTACTGGATCAAAATGACTGGCCGACACCCGATGGTACAAGCGGCCTCACTTCGGTGGCCAAGATGCGGGCGGCAGAAGGTGCCGGACGCGCCGTGCAAGCTCCTTCAAATTTCTACCTTTTCTTCAGCTCACAAGACATGCATCACCAGATGTAAAGAATTGGCTACGGCGGCGCAGGCAATTCCCTGCACCGCCGTGGCCGCTCTCAGACCTTGGTTAAGATATTGTAGAAATGGTGCGGCGAACTCAGGGCTGGGTTCTGTTCTCAGGTTTGCCCGCCTTATCCAGCCGCTTGAGGTGCGGAAAGAACGGACTCACCTCGAACGGCATTTTCTCGCCCGGAGTATCCAGACGCACTCCTTTGCTCTTCAGCATTTCAATCCGGTCCGACCACGGATCGACAACGATCCGCGACCCGAGAGGCAAGGCTGAGATCTGATCCATCCGGTTCATCTGCAGCGGAGCGGAAGACTTGGCCAGCGCCTGCATGCCCACCAGATGGCTTCTTCCGAAGTCGTTGCTGAATCTTCCCTGCAACAAGTTTGGCAATTGCGGGGAACGCGCTTCCAAGGCTTTTAAGAACAGTCCAGCATTCGACATCTGGCCTTCATACGGTGACTTCGAGAACAGTTCCAGCCCTCTCTTGTCGGCTTCGGCCTCCTGCGCCGCAGTAAAACGGAAGTTCAGGTGCGAGAAAATTTCCATGTCCGAGAACGGCAAGCTCAATCCAGCAAGGTATTCCGCTCCGCTAGAGTGTCTCAACACGATGTGGGCCAGTTCGTGAGCCAGCACCGCCGCGAGTGTCGCTTCGTCGGGCAGAACATCCAGCAGTCCCCGGCTGACAACGATGGTTCTGCCCACAACGAACGACTCCAAAGGCGCGGTGAGCAATACCCGGCAACGCACCGCTGCAAAATCCAGGTTGTTGGTGATCAGCAAATTGTTGGCCACGGTCTCCAGAATCTTGTCGACCTCTCCATCTGGGGCCATCAGGCCGGCAACTTGCAGGCGCTCCACCATGTCGTCTTCCGGCGTATAGGTTCCCTGTCCTAGTGTGTAAGCGGGATTCAAGTCCTGCGAGGCCTCGTGCCGCTTGGGGTCTACCCATGCCGGAGAGTCGGTCAAGGGTTTGGCAAATTCCCGATGATCCCCCGCGTTCGCCAGGTCATATCCCCAAACCCGCGTCTGCGCCTTGAACAAGAGAGTATGCCGGGAAGAATTGTGCGGATCCGACTCCTCGGTATAAACGTAGGCAGGCATCCACCGGATATCCAGGGTGTTGAGTCGCCAGCTGTCGAAGTGAAACGCGCGCTTCGAAAACGACTTCGCGGTGTACGTTCCCGTGAACCGCACAATGTTGTGATCCTGATCTTCAATCCAGATTCGCCCCACAAACCCGCGGTTGTCTGTGTTCTCCTTAGGGACTACATTGACGACCACGCAGCGAACATCCCCGAGAATCTCCCAGCGTACAAATTCGAAGGTATAGTTCTGGCGATCAAAATGGTCGAGGTCGGGGAACAATGCCAAAGCAAATCCACCCGCGGCGAAACGGTCGGCGCTCAGACGGGATTTCTTCTCCCCACTTTCCTTCTCGTGCTCATCGCTCCCAAAGGACAGCGCGGTCTCGCTCTTGCCGGTCAAATCTAAACGACTGAGGAAATAATCGTCATTCTTGGGTACTGTTCCTAATGTGGGATCAGGCTTTTGTTCCTGAAGGTAGGTCTCGACAACTGGATGAAAATTGCGCAGCAGTTCGCCAAGGCGTCGCTCCTGCACAATCGCCGCATCGACAAACTCTTCAAACGTGAACCCTTTGCTCGCAGGATCTGGGCGCACTTGTGTGGCGCGGGCGCCCCCGCCCGTGGATGACGGCGGCGACGCCTCTTGGCCCATGAGCAATCCTCCCAACCCGGCGACGACGAGCGCGAATCCCATCTCCCGGAATGTGCTCCCACAAATCATGTACAGACTAGTTTAAATCGAGGCCGCTCATCGCCCAACCATCAGTTCTGAGTGACCGCGATCATTGACGCCCTCAAGCTGGCTCTGTAGGGTTTTCCTGAGCTTTATCGGACCGGAATTTCGGTGGAAGAATGGATCGGGTTCGTAGGTCATCGAACGGGAGATACACATGAACCGTAGAGAGTGGCTCAAGACTAGTGGAGGCCTCGGAGCGAGTTGCATCCTCGGCAACCTGGCAAACCTTCCCGCATTGGCTGCTGGACCGTCTGGCTGCACGTGGGAATCCACCGTCACGCGCCTGCGTTTACGCCACACTTGGACGACTACTATGTCATCCAGCCAGTTTCGCGATACTCTTCAGGTTCGGCTCACCAGCGACGGGCTCACCGGCATCGGTGAAGGAGCCCCCATCATTCGTTACCACGAAAACGCAGAAGACGCCAAGAAGGCGATCGAAGGCATTATGCGTCTTCTGCAAGCCGGCGATCCGCGTTGCTTCGAAAAACTCTTGGCGCAGGTTTCACAAAAGCTGCCCAACCAGTTTGCCGCGAAGGCCGCTCTCGACATTGCCCTGCTGGACTGGGCCGGCAAGAAAATGAATGTTCCTCTCTACCGCTTGCTGGGTCTCGATCCCGCGGATGCCCCCATCACCACTTTTTCCATCGGCATCGATACGCCGGAATCTACGCGGCAGAAGGTTCTCGAAGCCGATCCATTCCCGGTTCTTAAAATCAAAGTTGGCCTCGACACCGACGAAGCGACCATCGCCGCCGTCCGCAGCGTTACCAAGAAACCCCTACGCGTGGACGCGAACGAGGGTTGGAAAAATAAGGAAGAAGCCGTCCGCAAGATTAACTGGCTGGAATCCCAAGGCGTGGAATTCATCGAGCAGCCCATGCCCGCCGACATGATCGAAGAGACTCGCTGGGTGCGGAGTCACGTTCACCTTCCCATCATTGCGGACGAAGCAGCCACCAATGTCCGCCAGATTCCGAAACTGGTCGACGCCTACGATGGCATCAACGTCAAACTCGACAAGTGTGGCGGCATCCAGGAAAGCCTTCGCATGATCTCGGTCGCCAAGGCGCTGGGCATGAAGACCATGCTTGGCTGCATGGTTTCCAGTTCAGTCAGCGTCACGGCGGCCGCACACCTTTCCCCTCTCGTCGACTATGCCGACCTGGACGGGAACCTGCTGATTGCGAATGATCCGTATGTCGGCGTACTCGTCCGCAACGGCAAGCTTGTTCTTCCCGATGGACCCGGCTTGGGCATCCATCCAGCCTAGAGGATATGCAGAGAATGTGGGTTGTGGGGTACGGCCGCCTTCGGCTCTCCGTCCATGCGGAAGTTCTTCGGTTTCCATGTCTCGCAACAGCAGCGAGACATGGAGCACCCACCAGTGACTGAGATGGTCAACATGGGGTGCCCCGCTTCTCGCCGTTGTTACGAGAAGCGGAAATCGTACCATGCGAAAAACCTGAACCGCGCCTGCTAGAATTTCATCTACTCAACCTGATGTTTCCCAAGAACCTGCGCCCGCTGCTGCCTTATGTCAAACGCTACCGGTGGAGCTATATTTTCGGCACAGTTTGCGTTTTCCTCACCAACGGCATCTGGATTCTCTTTCCGCTCGTCATCGGCAAAGCCGCGGATGATCTGCACTCAGGGGTAACCCGCCACAAGCTTCTGATTTATGCCGGAATGTTGCTCGCCATCGCCGTCACCAAGGGAATCTTTCAGTTCCTTACGCGCTGGGTCGTGATCGGCATCTCGCGCGACATCGAGTTCGACCTGCGGAACGATCTATTCGCCCGCCTCGAAAGCCTCAGCTACTCCTACTACCAGCGCCATCGCACCGGCGACATTATGGCGCGGGCGACCAATGACCTCAACGCGGTCCGCATGTTGCTTGGACCCGCGATCATGTATACGGCCAACACGCTCGTATATACCGCAGGCGCGCTCGCTTTCATGATTTCCATCAGTCCCCGCTTGACGCTCTATACGTTTTTCCCGCTGCCCGCGGTCAGCATCGTCATTCAGTACTTCGGGCGCAGGATCCACGAGCGCTTCGAGCGCATCCAGGCGATGTTCTCCGACATCTCCGCCCGCGCGCAGGAGAACTTTTCTGGTGCACGTCTCATCCGCGCCTACGTGCAGGAAGAAGCCGAGATCAAGGCATTCGAAACCGAGAACAAGGAATACATCCGCCGCAGTTTGAAACTGGTTCGCCTTATGGGCATGCTCTGGCCGACGCTCGAACTCATGCTCGGTTGCGCGGTCGTGCTGGTGTTGTGGCTGGGCGGACGAGAAGTGCTCAACGGTCAATCCACGTTTACGCGCGTTACCCAGTTGGTTGCATCGTATCCCGGAATCACCACCACGCTGAAGCTCGATGGCTCGATGAGCGTAGGTCAGTTCGTCTCTTTCAGCACCTACATGATGCAACTCACCTGGCCGATCATTGCTCTGGGATGGGTCATCAATATCTTCCAGCGCGGAACCGCCTCTCTGATCCGCATCAACGAGATCATGCATGAGCAGCCTGAGATTCAGGACCTGCCAGGTGCACAAGACCAGGAGATCGAGGGCGAAATTGAGTTCCGCGGACTTGAGTTCGGCTTTGAAGGCAAGAAGGTTCTGCAGATCGGCAATTTGCGTGTGCCTGCGGGAAGCAGCCTCGCGATCGTTGGTCCCACCGGATCGGGGAAAACAACATTGGTGAGCCTCATTCCGCGCATCTACGATGCCGAGCCGGGAATGGTGCTGATCGATGGACGACCCATCCGCGCCTATTCGATCGCCTCGCTGCGCAGAAATATTGGATTCGTTCCGCAGGAAACTTTCTTATTCAGCGACCGCATTCGCGAGAACATCGCGCTGGGAGTGGATTCGGCAAGTGATGCCGAAATTCACCATGCTGCCGACGCCGCCAACATTGCGGCCGACATCGAGGGCTTCCCCGAAAGCTACGAAACCATGGTTGGCGAGCGAGGCATCACGCTCTCCGGCGGACAGAAGCAGCGCACCGCCATTGCCCGCGCGTTGATTCGCAATCCGAAGATCCTGATTCTCGACGACGCGCTCTCCAGCGTCGACACTCACACCGAAGATAAGATCCTCAACCACTTGCGGGACGTAATGCGAGGGCGCACAACCATTTTCATCTCCCACCGTGTCTCTACCGTCCGCAACGCTGATCGCATCGCCGTGCTCCATAGTGGTCGCATCGTCGAAATTGGAACCCACGACGAGCTACTGGCCTTGAACGGTTACTACAGCGATCTCTATAACAAACAGTTGTTGGAAGAAGAACTGGCCGAAGTCTGAGCGCCGATTTTCCGGTTTTCCTGAGAATCCACCCTGCCTCGTGAGATGTCATTTTTGTGACAACTCCGGACGCCGGAGCGTTTACACTGGCAGCCACTTGGGGGTTCTGCCGTGTTCGCCATGGAGCGGGTCAATTCGCAGGAGATTCTCGACACAAATGAGTGTCCCGCCGCGGAGGTCGAGAACTCCCTTCGCGACCTGTGCCGCATCAACCGCTGGTTCGGCGGAGTCGCCACCACGCGGAGTTTGATTCAACGCGTTTCGGCCGCGACCGGATCCAAGCAATTCTCGGTGCTCGAAGTGGCCTCAGGGTTCGGTGAGGTTCCCAAGGCCGCCGGCAAACAACTGGCAAGCAAGGGAATCAAGCTGGAAGTAACGTTTCTTGATCGGCTTCATTCACACCTGCTATCGGGACATCACTCGGTTGTCGCGGACGCGCTTGCGCTACCTTTCTCGGACAGCAGTTTTGATCTTGTGAGTTGCAGCCTGTTCGCCCACCATCTCGAGCCTCCGGAACTATCGCAATTCGCCCGTGAGGCCCTGCGCGTAAGCCGCTGCGCCCTGCTCATCAACGACCTGATCCGCCATCCGCTTCATCTGACGCTGGTTTATGCAGGTTTTCCGCTGATGCGAAGCCACATTTCACGCGTTGACGGAGTGACGTCAGTGCGAAGAGCATACGTACCACAGGAAGTCCACCAGATTATCTCGGCGAAGACTCCGGCTTCAAAGATCGAAGTCTCCCGTCACTATCTGTTTCGCATGGGAGTAATCGCCTGGAAGCAGAACTCTTGCGAAGCAGCTACGTAAGAACTACCTCACCACCAGCACTTCCCTGACGTTGTCCCGGGCAAGGAAGAATTTTATCGAGGCGAAATCGCGGAAGAGAGTTTCAATATGCCGGTTGTTGAAGACGCGCTGCAGGCGGAAGCCGTCCGCGACCGCAGTGTGAACCGCTCCGGTCGGACCACGGCGAGACTCGCGGCGCAGCACGATGCGCTGCATCTCAAGAACATCTTTCTCGACGATGTGAAACCGGTAACAGGGAGAATCCGGCCCCGCATCCTTGGTGTGAAAGAAGGCCAGCATCATGCCTCCCGGCTTGAGGACCGACCACAGACGTCCCATGACCGGACGAACCAGGCTTTCGTCGAGGTAATCCGGAAGATTCCACGCCAGCACAACATCGAAGTGAGCCGCCGGATATTGCAGATTGTCGGCAAGGAATTTCCTGCTGTCTAGGATCGGATTGCCCTGCTCGTCTTTGGTCGCGAGATGCGGCTCGGTGGAAGCCACCAGCAGATCTTCGCTGTAGATCTTGTGGCTGCGTCCCGTGAAGAAACGGATGTTGGCTGGAGAGGTAGAGCCGAGATCGAGAACGCACAGCGGAGTCTCGGAATCCCACATGCGCGAGAGTTCGCCGAGGCCGCTGGAACGGCGAGTGAGTTTTTGAGTGCCTTGCGGCGTTTGCGCCTGCGGGTCACTCGATGAGCCGCGAAAAAGCTTCATGAAGTTTTGTGTAACCGATGCCATCGGACCCTTGCCGTCTTGTCCGAGGCAACTGGTGCTCCGGGACTGAACCTCACACCTGAAAGTAAAACTTTAACTCGAACCGTCCAACTAAGGAGTTACTTTCCTGCGGCCCGCTCGGCTTTCCCTTGAATATCGACCTTCCCTTTCAGAAAGGCGCCCTCTTCGATGGAGATCCGTTGCGTGGAAATGTCGCCGGTAACGATCGCGGATTTGCGAAGTTCGACACGATCACTGGCGAGCACGTTCCCCTCAAGCTTCCCTTGCACAATTACGCCTTTGGCTTCCACCGAGGCTTTCACCTGGCCGTGAGGTCCGACTGTCAAACTATTCCCTTTGAGCGCGATGGTGCCCTCGACCTGACCATCCACATAAAGGTCTTCGCTGCCCGATAGTTCACCTTTGATGACCACCGACTTGCCAATCTGCGCCAAGTCTGCTGACAAGGGAGCACTCATGGATTTTCTCCTTTAGGAAGCGGATGCTGCACTGCTTAGCATTGGGAACGCAGATACCGGACGGCCGCGTCTCTGCTCTCGACTATACCCACTCCGCGAGCACGCGGCAAGCGAACTGCACTTGAAAGAAGCCGGGAGATAACCACAAGAGTGCCCGATCTGCAACCCTTTGGCGGCCATTGTTACACTAACCAGCAGATGGTTTCCGCTCAGGAAGACCGAACAGAGGTTGTTCTTTGGCGACCGTACACGGTCGTATTTCTACTCGTGCTATCGAGCGTGCTCCTTGCCCAGGAACCGCAGGCTCCACAAATCCCTCCCGGACAGTTGGTGCGGGAGACGGTTCAGCATGAAGTTGCGGCGGCGAATGATGCTGCGGTCAAGCACATGTTCCGCTCGCGCAAGCAGACGCCTAAGGGATCGCAGACCCGGCTGTATATAGAAACGGACGACGCGATGGCGGGGATGCTGGTCGCCATCAACGACCAACCGCTCAACGCCCAACAACAGCAGGCTGAAACGGATCACCTGAACTGGCTGAGGGGTAGCCCGGAGCAACTTCGGAAGAAACGAGCGCGCGAAAAGGAAGACACCGAACGGACGCTGCGCATCGTGAAAGCCCTGCCGGAGGCGTTTCGCTACGAATACGCCGGAACGGAAACCGGTACATCAAGCTTAGGCAAGACCGGAGATCCACTGGTCCGCCTGAAATTCTCGCCCAATCCGAATTACACGCCGCCTTCTCGCGTCGAACAGGTGCTGGAAGGCATGGAGGGCTACCTGCTGATTGACGCAGCCGCCAAACGGATCGCGCGCATCGACGGCACGCTCTTTCGGGAGGTCACGTTCGGATGGGGAATCATCGGACACCTCGACAAAGGCGGACACTTCCGCGTGCAGCAGGCTGACGTTGGCGACGGCTCATGGGAACTCACTGCCATGAGCCTGAAGATGTCGGGGAAGATCCTGTTGTTTAAGAGCCTCAGCATGGTCTCCGATGAAGTATTCAACGATTTTCAGCGAGTGCCGGATAAAGTGACGTTTGCCAAGGGCGTGGAGTTGTTACGAGCGGAGCAGGTAAAGCTGGCGCACAACGGAGAGGCGACTGCGGAGGGGAAATCTCCGCAGTGATTTACGGTCAGCCTGCGGGCGAAGACGCCTCTTCGATTTCGCTCAGGGCAGGCCCGCCTCAGCCGGAAAGATGCCGGTGCTACTTTGGACGAAGGGTTTCTTTTCTTACCGTCAGTTTCTCGATCAGATTTGGTTTGACACGGTAGCCGGTTCCCACCTCATCACTAATCGCGATCATCCCTTGAGGCGAAACCTCGACCTCCGGTTCGATGATGTCTTCTTTCCAATAGCGCTTGGAGGCGGAGACATCGCCCGGCAGGCGGAAGTTTGCAAGCGTGGACAGGGCGATATTCTGACCGCGCCCAATGCCGGTTTCAAGCATGCCGCCACACCAGACCGGGATATCGTGTGACTGGCAAACATCGTGGATGGCCAAGGCTTCGCTGAAGCCGCCGACACGGCCGACCTTAATGTTGATGATGCGGCACGCCCCCGTCTCGATCGCGCAGGCAGCAGCCCGCGCATTGATGATTGATTCATCAAGACAGACCGAAGTGCGCAGCTCTTTCTGCAAGCGTGCGTGGTAGTAGAGATCATCGTTCCAGAGCGGCTGCTCGATCATGAGGAGATTGAATTGATCGAACTTGCGCAAATGCTCTACCTGATCGAGCGTGTAGGCGGAATTGGCATCGCAACTCAGGGTGATATCCGCCCAACGAGAACGGATGCGTTCGAGGACATTCGTGTCCCAGCCAGGCTTTACCTTGACTTTGATACGCCGATAGCCGGCGGCGAGTTCGGTTTGAATTTTATCGAGCAATTGCTCCACGGAGTCCTGGATGCCGATGGAAACACCACAAGGGATCTCGCGGCGCGTGCCTCCAAGCACCTTCCAGAGTGGCTGCTTCCGCTGCGTGGCTTCGACGTCCCAGATCGCATTCTCCAAGCCACCCTTTGACATACGGTGGCCGGTGACCTTGGCCAACAGAGCCGGACACTCGCGCGCTGACTCGATTTTCTTTCCCAAAAGCGCGGGAATCAAATAGTGGGTTAGCGTGGGCCATGCGCTCTCGATCCACTCGCTGCTGTAGAAGGGATCTTCTCCGACGACGCACTCGCCCCAGCCATCGACGCCCTCACAGTGAACCGTTACGAGCAGGATGCGACGGCTATATGTGCGACCGAAGCTCGTCTCGAAAAAATGGACGAGCGGCATGTGAATTTCGCGGAGGGTGATGGCTTCGATTTTCATGTGAGTTTCAGTTCACCACTGAGGCACGGAGACACTGAGAAATACAAATCCATTAGGGTTGTTAATCTCCTTCTCCGTGACTCGGTGTCTCCGTGGTAACCAGACTTTGCGCATCAAACTTCCGATGCGTACGACCATTTTTCATCCCAGCGGCCTAGTAGGAACTTGCCATTGCCTTCGGCGTCGCGCTGGTACGCCAGTACGGCAAAGCCTTGACCAAATTCACGCAGAAACTGTTCACGATTCCGTTCCTGCACCTGCTGCGCCTGGCCGCGCGTTTCCTTGGCAGCCTTCCATTCGTAAATCTGCGCGGGAACCTCGATGGCCGATTCAGTCTGCACCGGAGGATTCTTCCCTTTTTCCAAGAGTGTTTCGACCCGCTTCGACTTCAGCCACCATTCAGCAATGAGGCGGTCGCTAGGCAAGCCTCCTTGCAGCGGAGACGAGGTGATTCCGTACTGGTTGATGTTATAGCGGCGCGCGATGGCGCCGAGTTTTTCAATGTTGAGATAGGCGTTCTTGATTTCGAGAGGATCAAAGGTCCACTCGATCAGTTCGATGCCGCGAGCCAGAGCGTCTTCGCGCTGCATCAGCTTCAGGCGTCGCCCGAGGCCACCGTTGCGATGATCCTTGCGGACGGCCAGCATGTGTGAGTGCAGATAGACGTGTCCTGAGCGCGTACCGGGAACGGAGAGCGCAAAGCCGACCATGGTGTCGCCCTCGAAGGCGCCCATGACCTGTCCCCCAACCTTATCAGCAACGACAAACATGCGCAGGGGCACAAGTTCGGCGTCGGTGAAGTTCCAGACCTCTTTCTGCAGGGCGACGCAGGCGCGAAAGTCTTCGATCTTATGACAGCGCCGCAGTTCGACGGAATCGGAGGTCACGCGGACTTCTCCTGTTTCTCGTGGGCTTTGGCGCGTTGCCAAAGGGATTCAAGTTCGTCCATGGAGGCCTGATCGGCAGAGCGGCCGGATTCGTGCAGGCGGTCTTCCATCCACTGAAAGCGGCGTTTGAACTTGCGGTTAGTCTTGCGCAGGGCAGATTCGGGATCAATCGACAGGTACCGCGCAATGTTGACGAGGACAAAGAAAAGATCGCCGACCTCTTCTTCGAGGCGACCCTGCAATTCTTCGGGAACGGGCGTTCGCCCGGCCCCGGCGACGCCACGACCTTGGGGACGCGGGCCGGGTGCGGGAAATTCCTCGAGTTGCTCGCGAAGTTCGTCCGTCTCTTCGTGGAGCTTGTCGAACAATCCCGCAATGTCAGGCCAGTCAAATCCGGTTTGCGCGGCGCGCGAACTGAGCTTATGAGCCTCGAGGAGTGACGGCATGGCGGAAGAAACTCCAGCAAGGATGGAGTGCTTCTTCTCGTCGGCGGGCCCGCTTTCACCAGCAGTGCGCCTTTTTCTTTCTTCCACCTTCAGCGCTTCCCAGTTGCGTTTCACTTCAGCGGAAGTGTCGGCCTTCACGTCGCCGAACACGTGCGGGTGGCGGTTGATAAGTTTAGCGGAGAGTCGATCGAGAACGTCATCGATAGAGAACGAAGATTGCTCCTTGGCCATCTCAGCGTAGAACAAGACCTGAAGAAGCAGGTCGCCTAGTTCGCCGGCGAGTTCAGGCCAGTCGCGATTGTCGATGGCTTCCAGGACTTCATAGGTTTCTTCGAGCGTGTAGGGCTTAATGGTATCGAAGGTCTGCTCGCGATCCCAGGGGCAGCCGTCGGGCGCTCGCAGGCGCTCCATGATGGCGACGGTTCGTTCGAAGCGTTCTCCAGTGGTGGACATCGGGGCACTCCAATGTAAATGAGGGTGGCGGCGGGAGGCAATGCGTTCCAGCACTCAGCCACAGGCCTTCCCCACACGAAGAACGAGGAAAAGCAGCGCATAGGGATGCGAATCGTATACCAACCGGCAGAAAGGGGAGGGCATCCTAAACGGTCTGGTGCGTATCCGCTCATACGAATATTTGAACCAACACTCATATATGGAGAAAACAATGACAAACGGAAATCTTTCAGGGAAGAGAGTTGCAATTCTGGTGACGGATGGATTTGAACAGTCGGAGTTGCTGGAGCCGCGGAAGGCTCTCGACGAGGCAGGCGCGACAACGAAGGTTGTGTCTCCCGTCGAAAAGAAGGTGAGGGGCTGGAATCACAAAGAGTGGGGAAATGAAGTGTCAGTCGATGTTCCGCTGGCATCCGCGAAAGCTGAAGATTTTGACGCGCTGTTGCTGCCCGGAGGAGTCATGAATCCGGATCACCTGCGCATGAAGCCGGAAGCGGTGGCGTTTGTGAAGCAATTTGCCGACGCGGGCAAGCCGGTGGCGGCGATTTGCCACGGACCGTGGACTTTGATCGAGGCCGGCGCCGTTCGGGGACATACCATGACTTCATGGCCTTCCTTGAAGACCGATCTCAGGAATGCCGGCGCCAACTGGGTGGACAAAGAAGTTGTCACCGACGGCAGACTCGTCACCAGCCGGAAGCCGGACGATATTCCGGCGTTCAATCGGGAGATGATCAAGCTGTTTGGAGAGGGACGCGGCCAGCAGAAGAGTGCGGCATAGACGTGGTTCGGCCAAAGAACCGGCTCGGTTTTTAGACCGGGCCGGATTTTCATCCGGGCCGCCCGAAACAACGGAGAAGGGCCTGGCATCGCAGATTCAGATTAACGATCGGGCCTGAAGGTCACGTTACTTTCGGTATCATGAGAGCACGCAGAGGGGCGATGCGATGGGTTCACCTGCCGGGTGGCCTATCGTGACCTAGATGTCTTTCCCGCTAGAGCGGAGAATCAAGGGTAATGGGCGTGCAGCAAGACCTCCCGACTGCCTGAGCCTGCAGTATTGAGGCTGATTATCTAACGGACAAATGAGCTTAGCAGTCAAACCCCGGCCATCGTTGGAAGGACAACATTTCCATGTGGTGGTGATCGGCGGCGGCATCAATGGTGTTGCCGTGGCGCGGGAGTGCGCTCGTGCGGGCAAACGAACCTTATTGGTTGAGCAAAGTGACTTTGCTTCCGGGGTCACGAGCCGCTCGACCCGCATCATTCACGGTGGATTGCGATATCTGGAGCACGGAGAACTTGGCCTGGTGCGCGAGTCAGCGCGGGAGCGGGAACGATTGCTGCGAGAGCAACCGCATCTGGTGCATCCAGTACAGTTCTTGTTCCTGTGGAACGAAAAGAGCCAGCGCAGCGCTTTGAAGGTCCGAGCTGGCTTGTGGCTTTACCGGCGCTTCTCGCGAAAGAATTTTGCGGAGCCGAGCGAGATGGAGATGGCGCGAGTCCATCGCGCGCTGGATGCGGGCCAGCAATGGCAGATTCTGAACTTCGACGACGCGCAGTGCGAGTTTCCCGAGCGACTGGTAGCGGCGTGGGCGTCGGAAGCGGCCGCAGCCGGCGCGGTCGTTCGGAATCACTGTGAGGTTCTAGCCGTGGACATAATGCATGGGCGCGCGCGGGGGGTTTTGCTGCGCGACCGTACTACGGGAAAGGATCAGCGCGTCGATGCAGCGTGGGTGATCAACTGCACTGGTCCGTGGGCGGACCGCATCTGCCAGCGTTCTACGATACGCACGGGTAAGCCCATGTTAGGCGGCGTGCGGGGATCGCATCTCGTATTGTCTAGATTCCCCGGTGCCCCGAATTCTGCGCTCTACACCGAGGCGGCAGACGGGCGTCCGGTGTTCGTGCTGCCCTGGAATGAACAGATTCTGGTCGGCACCACGGAGGTTGCTGACGCTGGCGATCCGGCGAAGACCGCACCCTCTGAGCAGGAAATGGACTATCTGTTGCGTACCGCAATGCAGCTGTTCCCGAAGGCAAAGTTGTCCATCGCGCATATCAAGTACGCGTTTGCGGGCGTACGTCCTTTACCGAATTCGCCCGGGGACCAGCCTTCGGCGGTGACGAGGCGCCATTTTCTTCACGACCATGAGCGCGATGGCGCCGCCCGGATGATCTCGGTAATCGGGGGCAAACTCACCACCGCGGCTTCTTTGGCGCGAGAGGTTGCGCGCAAGATCGGTATTGCCGCGAAGGAGTCGAATGCGATCGCAGTCGTACCAGGCAGCGGTCTCGATCCCATGGTCGATCAGGCGGTTCTTCAGATTGCGCAGGCGGGCTCGGTGAGTGAGGACACGGCACGCGGCCTGCTCGAGTGGCATGGGCCGCGAGCGATGGACATCGCGAGAACGGCGTTGGTGAGCGCAGATCTGCGAGCGCCGATTTGTCCCCATACCTCGCATATCGTCGCGGAGGTCGTGGAAGCCTATCGCCGCGAGTTTGCTGTGACCCTGGGGGATGCGCTGCTGCGGCGTGTTCCCGTGGCTTTAGGGGCGTGCTGGTCCGAATCCTGTAGCCGCGAGGCGGCGCTGCGCATCGCAACCGTACTGGGGTGGAACGAACAGGATTTGGGATCGAATCTGGAGTCCTTTGAAATGGAGAGAACGGCATTTCTGCGGAAGCCTGGGCGGAGAGCGGCAGAGCTAGAAGCAGCCGCGGATTAGCACCATCGGCACCATACCTGCATGCAACTGTGCGGACGAGACGCCTCTTCCACTTCGCTCAGGGCAGGCTCCTTGACCGCTGGCGAGATGTCGTCGCTACATGCTGTTAGCCAGCAGCTTTGTGTTGTCGGAAATAATGCCGTCAACACCCGCATCCCTGAAGCGTTGCATGTCTGCGATGGAGTTAACTGTCCACACCAAGATTTTCTTTCTTGCGGCCTTGCATGCGGCAATCAAGGCTGGATCTGTCAACGTGTGATGCGTTATTACGTAGTCGATGGGCAGTTCCGTCCAACGGAGCAACTCGGTGCGTGTCTCTGCGATCAAGCCGAGGGGGATTCGAGAATCTTCCGCGTGAATCGCTTGCAGGATCCCTGGGAGGAATGAGGAAACAACATATCCCCGGCGAGGGGGATACTTCTTCAACGCGGCTAACGTGATCTTCTCGAGGGCCGGAACTTTCAGCTCGATGTCCAGAAACGCCCGTTCTTCATAACGCGCAAGAACCTCTTCCAGACGCGGCAATTCACGAAACTCTTCGGCAGAGCCGTATGCGATTTCCCTGCCCTCGAATTTGGGGTCATGACAAACGACACCGAAGCCGTCGGCCGTGGACCGCACGTCAAACTCGAAGCCGTCGCAGCCATCGGCGAGTGCCTGATCAAAAGCTGCTAATGTGTTCTCTGGAATCGAGCGGGGGGCCCGCACACCGCGATGGCCGAGGAGGAGAGGCCGCTGCCGCCGTGGACTGGGCATGCAGGATCAATCGAGATCGAAATCCCGAATAGGCTTGCCCGTGTCCGGGGTTTCTTTGGCTTTTTTCAGTGCCTCCTGAAATTTTTTCTCCAGCAGATCGGAGGCATGTTTCTGGGCCTCTACGGACTGCTGGAAGATCGATTCTCGGCGGCTGTCTTGCTCGCGCATCGCTTTGGCGGCAGCTTCCATGTCGTTGAACATTTTCGGTTTCACGGCCGCTGTGTGGGCGATGACAGCGCGAGTCTCGGTGTCGACCTTGAGCACTGCACTGCAGCACGGACAGGTTACTTCGAAGTTCGGAGGCTTCTTCGGCATTTGAGCGAATGATATCGCAAAAGGCGGGTCAAGAGTGGAGTGAAGAACGGCGGGCGACTTCTCAGCTCATCTGAGCTTGATGGGGAACACGTGCATCATGTTGAGCATTTCCCAGCCCAGCAGGAATATCGAGAGCAGCACGACCATTACCGCCAAAACTTCTCCGAAGCTCAGTCCACGGCGGCCCGGGTCGGTGCGCCGGGCAGCCAGTCCCAGAATGTTGAGCGTGGCAAAACCGAACACAACTGCCCAAAGCATGTTGTAAGCATTCTGCCGCGATCCGCGATAAAAAACGGTCAGAGCCAGACTGAGCAGCACGGCAGCAAAAGCCCGAACGGCAGGGTAGATGGCCAGGGCGGCCTGCGTGGTTCGCGTTACACCGGAGATAAGGGTCGCTGTAGCGTAGAGTGCCATGCAGCCGGGCGATTTCAGGCAGTTTGCGAACCTGAATCGAATTCGGAGTTTACATCTTTTCTCGCCCAACTTCACGTTAGAAAGGGCCATGTCCTTTTGGCTAGGAACGTCTCTGGTTTTGGTTAATATGGATGCATGGCCAAGCCCCGCTTCATTTTCTTCGATGTGGGAAATACGCTGCTATTTCCTAACCGAACCCGGATATTGGCTCCCCTGCCAGCGGAAACGCATCCGACGATCGAGGCATGGCAGGCGCTGGAGCGGCGCACCAAGCACGAATTCGATCAGGGGTTGATCAGCGGCAAGGTTGACCACGGTTTCTGGTGGACGTTTCACACCTCTCTGCTGCAGCAGCTCGATGCGTTCCACGATGGCGTTCGCGATCAGCTGGTGAAGAACACTCAGAATTCAGCGAATTGGGACCAGATACTGCCCGGGACGCGCGATGCGATGGAGAGGATCCGGCGGCAATACTCGATCGCGGTAATCTCGAACTCGGATGGCAAGATTGATGCGGTGTTGCGCCGCTGCCAAATTCACGATTGCTTTGCTAGCATCACTGACTCGGGGAATGTGGGGCACGAGAAGCCACATCCGGCGATCTTTGCGGCAGCTCTGCGTGAAATGAAGGCCGATCCAGCCGATAGCCTCTACGTGGGAGACGTCTATTCGGTGGATTACGTGGGTGCCAACAACGCCGGGATGCAAGCTGTCCTCTTCGATGTAGCGGGAGCATACCGGGACCGGGACTTGCCTCGGGTGGAGACGCTGGCTGAGTTGGAGGATTGGTTGAAGGTGGAGTAGAAACTGGGTCGTTGTTGTTGTTGTTAGTGATTGGCTTCGATGTGGGAATACTTCTATGGGCAGGGATGCTTCGACTGCGCCGGAATCTCGCGTTGCTCAATTCCGGCTCCGCTCAGCATGACAGATGATAGTGAGGAATTGGCGAACATGTTTGATTTCACGCGGGTCACACTTTTTCTGACGGCTGCCGCACTGCTGGCGATCGCACCCGGACCTGGAATGTTGTATGTTCTGGCGCGAAGCCTGGCGGGAGGAAAGCGCGAGGGAGTGCTGTCGGCCTTGGGCACGTTTCTCGGCGGCATGGTGCATGTCCTTGCGGCCGCGTTGGGAGTGTCCCTCATTCTGGCGAAATCGGCAGTCGCCTTTTCCGCGGTGAAATATGTGGGCGCAGCGTATCTTTGCTTCCTTGGCGTACGGATGATTGTCGATGCGTACAAGGAGACGACGAGTACGGAATTGGTCCCTCCCGACTTGAAGCCGACGCGCAATCCGCTCTGGCAGGGCGTGGCGACGGAGGTTCTGAATCCCAAGACCGCATTGTTCTTTCTTTCCTTCATTCCACAGTTCGTGAGCCGAGGAAACGGCCATGTCTTTTTGCAGTTCGTGGCTCTGGGAACGATTTCGGTGGTGATGAATACCACGGCGGACCTGATTGTGATCGCACTGGCGGGGCCGCTGGGAGAACGGATTCGCTCCTCCGCCGTTTTTCGCAAGCGACAAAGAACGGTTACTGGCGCGATCATGATCGGACTGGGAACTTACCTGGCGACCAGCGATAGCAAATAGCCCCTGCCTCACTCTGCCCGGTTGATCTGGCGGAAGCCAAAACCTCTGCTTTGGCATCCATAGCCATGATGAGAACGCCATGCGATGAAGCGGTAGTACGTTCGGAGGTCGCGCAAACTCCCTGCGGAAAAGAAGCCAGAAGCTGGATCCTGGTTGCGACCATCCTCGGTTCGAGCATGGCATTCATCGACAGCACCGTGGTGAATGTTGCTCTGCCCGCCGTGCAGGCCAACTTTCGAGCGACGGTAGTAGATGTGCAATGGGTGGTCGAATCCTACGGATTATTCCTGGGTGCGCTGATCCTGGTGGGAGGTTCTCTGGGAGATTTGCTTGGCCGCCGCCTGGTGTTCGCATCCGGCGTAGCTATTTTCGCGGCGGCTTCTGCGGGATGCGGAGCCGCCTCTAGCGTCCAACAGTTAATCATCGCAAGGAGCATTCAAGGTCTTGGTGCGGCACTGCTTGTCCCCGGCAGTCTCGCAATTATCAGCAACGCGTTCGATGAGAAGAGTCGTGGCCAGGCGATTGGAACCTGGTCCGGCTTCACCGCCATCACGACTGCGATCGGCCCTGTTCTCGGCGGCTGGTTAGTGGAGCATGCTTCCTGGCGATGGGTATTTTTTATTAACCTCCCTCTTGCGGCGGCGGTCATCGCCATTTCCTATTGGCGCGTTCCGGAGAGTCGCAGCTCTGATGCGGGTGCGATCGACTGGTTCGGAGGACTCCTGGCCACCATCGGACTAGGCGGTTTGGTCGTCGGATTCATGGAATCGGTGAACGTAGGTTGGCGAAATCCCCTGGTGTGGGGAGGACTGGTAGTTGGGCTCGGTTGTCTGCTTGCGTTCGTCGCTGTCGAAGCTCGCGCCTCTGCTCCTATGCTTCCGCTGGCGCTGTTCGACTCCCGCAGCTTTAGCGGCGCAAACCTGCTTACTCTGTTCTTGTACGGAGCGGTTGGGATTTTCTTTTTCGTATTTCCGTTGAACCTGATTCAGGTGCAAGGCTACTCTGCCACTGCTACCGGAGCGGCGGTTCTCCCCTTTATTCTGCTGATGTTCGTTCTCTCCCGATGGTCGGGTGGATTGGTAGCGCGTTATGGGGCGAGAACTCCGCTAGTCATTGGTCCGGTGATCACAGCGATGGGCTTTGCTTTGTTCTCATTTCCTTCCGTTGGAGGGAGCTACTGGAAGGCCTTTTTCCCGGCAGTACTTGTTTTGGGGTTTGGAATGGCGGTAACCGTCGCACCGCTCACCACAGTAGTGATGAATTCTGTGGCGCAAGGCCGAGTCGGCGCGGCTTCTGGGGTCAACAATGCGGTGGCACGCGTGGCCGGAGTGCTGGCGATTGCGATCCTTGGGATCGTCATGGTGAAGGTCTTTGGCTCACGCTTGAACCAGGATCTTGCACATCTCTCGCTTCCCGCCAAAGTGTTGCAGCAGCTTCAGGCGGAAGAGACCCGGCTCTCAGGCTTGCAGGCGCCCGACGACCTGGATTCTGTCACTAAGGACGCTGTCGGTAAATTCGTCAAGGAAGCCTTCGTGTCGGGCTATCGAGTGGTGATGTTGATTTGCGCAGGCCTCTCGCTGGCCAGTAGTGCCATCGCATGGCTGATGATTCAGAACGAATCAGCAGCTCTCGGGAAGGGGTGACGGTTCCCCGAAACCGTTCCGCGATCACAACTCCAGAATCTGGTGGTCCGGGCAATCGGTGTGGATGGCGTCGTGAAGCTGCGTCAGAAGATCCTGCCCGTATCGCGCCAGGAAATACATGGCACCGACGCCGCGCTCCTGCAAGCCCTTGTCGGGATACAAAGCTTGGCTAAGATGATCGGCGTGGCGCGATACTAACTCGCCCTTCTGGGCTTCGGCACGGGCAGCCTGCGACAGCAGTTTTTCCAACTGGTGCTGCATCTTTGAGCGTGCGGTCTCGGCGGCGTCTACCAGGGTACGGTCGAGTTTCTCAAGCTTGTCTTTCAGCGCGCCGAAAGTGGCATCAAACGATGTCTTTGCGCCCTCGAATGCGGTTTGAAGATCGGCGGGCAAGCTTCGCGCCGCGATCTCCTGTCGCAACCCTTCAGGTCCATTAAAGACATTCAGAAGGGTTATGCCGTGGCGCTCGAGCAAGCGCTGCATCTTAGGCTCAATGATGGTTGCGGAGAAGCGGGGCACAATCGGAGTCACACGGCCCAACAGCGCTTCATAGACGGCGCCGGCCTGGCCAAAATATGCCGTCTCGGCGGCGCCTCCGGTGTAGACGAGCGTGGGCAGAAGATAGTCTTCTGCGATTGGACGCAACAGAACATTGGGGCTGAACTGTTCAGGATGAGCTGTGAGCTGAGCCAGAAGCTCCGCCCGCGAGAGCTTTTCTCCCGATTGCTCCCCGTCAATCAGAAATTCCTCGGTCGCTCCAGTGCCACGGCGATGAATCGGGGTACGTGCACCCCCGCGAATCGTAAACAACAATACGGAAGACTCTGTGACCTTCACCTGCTGGTGATACCCGGCAGCTTCGAGAGCCTCGCCACGCTGTAGAAGCGCAGAGCTTAACTCACCGGACCGCTCGATGGCGGCCCGATAGATGGGCTCGGCGAGGCGGGAGAGTTCAGGATCGAAGGCATCGAGCAGGATCACGCCCCAGTCCGCGAAGACGCGAGCATAGAGGCGGGCGAACGCCGTACCTAGAGTCTCGCCCGGACCATAGGCCTCGCGCACGAATTGCGCGGCTTCAGATTCGCCGAGTAGAGCCGTTGCCTGTTCGATGACCGGATTTATTTCGTCTCCAAAACGCACTGCAGAAACGGGCGCCCCGGGAACATCATGGCTGGGCGTGGCCAGAAGTTGCGGTGTTCCGTCTGAACCAGGAATGGAAACGTGATTCACTTCCGCCAGATCGTGATCGTAGGTTGCGAGCCAGAAAACCGGGACTGCGTCAACGCCGGCGGCGGTTGCTTCCTCCGCGAGTTTGACTGCGGTAAGAGCTTTGTAGATGGCGAACATAGGCCCGCCGAAGAGCCCGACTTGCTGTCCGGTAACGACCGCGGTGGCTCCTTGGCGCAGACGGTCAATGTTGGCCAGGGTCTTCGGGGATGCGTTCCAACCTTTGTTTTGGCGTTCGAGAATCTTTACCACGGAAGCGCGGCGGGAAGAATCGTAAGAAATCTTCTGGGCTTCTTCCTTGAGCCACTCCCGAAACAGCGGGGGCCGGGGATAAAAGGGCTGAATATTGGGGGAGTAAGCCAAAAAGTCGGTGAAAAGGCGCGTCGTGTGCGGAATCTGGGAGAATGGCAGACAGTGCGCCTTCACCGACAACACTCCTGACATTGTGGCTTTGAGGACTGATGCACGCTCAAGAGTTGGACGTTTGACGTCATGGTTGGTGATACTGTGACGGATTCCTTACGCCAGGCACAAAAGTAGCTTGTACTAGAGATGCCTGAAAATGACGCAAGATGCAAGATAATGCTGCCAGTTTCATTTGAGAAAGGAATGCATGGACTCAGCCTGGACGCCGTTGAGCATTGTTCTCCCTGTCACTCTGGAGGGATCTGTAGTGCGGCTGGAACCGATTCGACCGGAGCACGCCGACCTGTTTTGGCAGGTCGCGAAGGATAATCTGGAAGATATTTTCCGCTGGATTCCCTATGCGATGAAAACTCCGAATGACTTCGAGCGCGTCGTCGAGAAAGCCTTTGAAGAACAGGAACGCGGCGACTCGGTGGTGTTTGCCACGGTTGAGCGCAGTTCCGGAAGAACAATCGGGAGCACGCGGTTTATGAATATTGATCGGGTGAACCGGAGGGTCGAGATTGGGTCCACATGGATCGCGCCCGCCTGGCAACGGACCGCGGTGAACTCGGAGGCGAAGTATCTGATGCTGCGCCATGCCTTTGACACATGGGGATGCATTCGGGTTGAGCTGAAGACGGATGGTCTAAATCAGAAATCGCGCAATGCAATCCTGCGAATTGGGGCGAAGGAGGAAGGCACGCTGCGACGGCACCTGATTACCTGCACCGGGCGGGTGCGTGACACGGTGTACTTCAGCATTCTGGATAGCGAATGGCCAGAGGTGAATAAGAAGCTGGAAGCAATGGTGCACGACAGCAGACTCAAATGATGTTTGAGTCCAGTCCTGCAATGAATTGGATTCCGGGGATCACTTTGCCAACGAGGTTCTTATCATTGGTCAGAAATAAGTCTGTGCCTGCGCTGGCGGCACAGGCCAGGTGAATCGCATCTGCGGAAGAGACCCCGATCCTGGCGCGGATACCCGCATACAAATCTGATGCCTCCAGCGTATAAGGAATTACTTCGACCGAATCCCCCTGGAAAAAATTCCTCACACGGGCAGCCGTCTCCATAGCACCTCTCTTGTGGAAGCCGACAAGCGTCTCCCCCACCGCAAAGGTACTCGTGCAAAGTTGGTCTTGGCGGTCCCTCATGCGCTCGAAGATTCGCTGGACCCGGTCACCGTACCGTGGGTGATCTTCCAGCCAGTAAATGAACAGCATCGTATCCCAATAGATCCGGCTCATGGTTTGCGCTTCAAGGGGTCCTGGCCGGGCCCATAGAAATTGGCGCGCTCCTGCCTCAGATAGGCTTCTCCACCCCCAAACGATGCGTAAATATCCTTCGCAATTCCTCGGAGCGACCGCCAGGCTTCGTCCGCGGAAGGCTCTCGTGACTCAGACCTGACGATCTCGTAGGTGAATGTGACCGTGGTGCTTTGTCCGGACGGAGGTCCCGTCTTCGACACGATGCGCAGTCCGTGCTCCGTCAGGAACTTCTTGGATCCCAGGGCCGCACACACCAATGGGACCCGATTGTTGAGCGCCAGGGCCCGGTGTACTTCCCCCACGTTAATCGATACGGTTCTATCTCTCCGGCGGCGCGCGGCCGAAACGTATTTCTCGTAGGCATGGCGTCGAACCGCGTCAGAGTCGGGTTTCGTTCCCAACGCAGGATTGCTTGTCATGCATGCTATTCTTGCATATTCATGCGTAAACTGCAACCAAAGTCAGTCAGGGGACGAATCGGATGTACCCGGTCCACTTTGGGCGAGTGGCGTGGCCTAGGCTTCGAAGCCGGCAAATTTGTGGCCGGGATGCTACGGTGAGGCAGTGGCCCACTCAAGCACAGTTTTGGCTTGAGCGTTTAATCTGCCACTCCACCAAGTCCTTCGATCCTGTCATGGAGGATTCCGTGGCCCCCCGATCCACACCTTTCCACAGAAAAGAAGCGCCCGAGTGTGACGAACGACCTTTACTGAGACTGCAGGATCTGACAACCTCGAAGCGTGCGCGGAGGATCTTCCAGCATCGCAACCGAAGGCGCTCTAGCAACCGGCTCCGACAGACGCGGCCTAGCCTCTAACTCCTTATTTTGGAATATTTTGCCGGTAACTTCTTATTCCACAATATTTTGGGAGCGATTTGTGGTGTCTGCCAACGCTAACCATCGTGAAATCAGTATTTTACCGAGAGTTCGCAAAAAAAAATGGGGGGGGAGGGATACCCGAAGCGCGCCGCCCGAACCTTGAGAGGGTTGCCGGTCATCTAACGCATTGACTTCCCTTCTCGGGCAACCTAGTCTGGAAGTGGATGTTTGTTCTTTGCAAGGCCAATCCCACCAGTGGGGGCGTCACGGCTTCGACGGAGATGCTTGCGGCCAAGAGGCATGCCGGGGTGCACACACCCGTAATCGTGGGCAAAATGATAATTGCCAATCAACAGATGGCATACGCAGCCTAACTAGTTTAGGCAGCCGTCCCAGGAGGCTTTGCTCGCGGGCCTCCGAAGGACGTCACACAGCGAGCTGCTCTTCCCTGCTACGTCTGGGCTGGGAGGCTAAGACCGCAGGCTAGCGGAACGCGTTTCTTGTCGGTTCTGAGCGCGGGCCGCGAACGTCCCAGGGTAATGCCTGGGGCATGAACACGACTAAGCATGTAGTTCTCTTGACCAGTAACATTTTCGGACGCGGGTTCGACTCCCGCCGCCTCCACCACTTTTACCTCTCGTCTGTCTCGGCTAAGCCACCGGAAGAGAAAAATAAAAAACCGAGCCTCGGCCCAACTGACTAATAACTCCGATTTTTCCGCCGTGCAGTTCGACGATCGCTTTCGCAATGGGTAGTCCCATGCCGGTGCCCGGAATCATCATGCGCTGGTCGCGGCCGCGATAGAATTTTTCAAAAATCATCTCTTGTTCCATTTCGTCGATTCCGTGTCCCTGGTCGGCGACACTTGTGATCAGTTCAGCTCCCTGCAGTTCCACGCTGATGCGAATCGGAGCATCCTGGGAAGAGTACTTTCCCGCGTTATCCAGGAGCTGAGAAATTACCTCAGTGATGCGTTCCAGATCCATGCGCACCAGCGGAATATTCGGAGGAATCGAGATCTCGACCGGGTGGCCGCGCAGAGCCGGTTGCGAATTCCTGATTGCGTTGTCGATCGCTTCACGAATGGGATGGGATTCGAAGTGAAACTGGAGTTCGCGCGCATCCAACTGTGCGACTTCTGCGGCCTCGCCCACCAGTCGGTTCAGGCGATCGCTTTCTTCATTGATTACCTGCAGCAAATCCGTTCTCTGAGCCTTGTCGAGGTGGGCGTCAGAAAGCAATGTTTCCGCAGAGGCTTTGATGGAGGTCAACGGAGTACGGAACTCGTGCGTTACCGAGTCCAGCAGGACGGAACGGAGCCGATCGCTCTCGCGAGCCGCTTCACTGCGAGTGAGTTTGTCGACGGTGTTGGCACGCTCGATCGCAATGGCAACCAGGCTGCCGATCGCCTCCAGGCTCTCGCGAGATAGATCACAACCAGCCAGCCCCAGGGCTCCGACGGAGCGTACCCCCATGCGCACCGGCATGTAGCAGACCCTTTGCTGACGATCGAGAACGGGTTCCCCGCGATCACTGATCGATTTCAGCTGATCGGTCGGGAAGAGAGTTCGACTACGATCGTCCAGAAAATACGTTTCCTGCTTGCCTTCCAGGAAGAGCGCCGCGCCGCTGACTTCGAAGGACTCTACGATGTGCCTCGGAATGATATTCAGTAACTCGAAGACGTTCTCGCTCAGCCACAACTGTTGGCTGAATGCGTACAACCTCTCAACTTCGCGCCTCCTTTGGTCGGCATACTCGGTGCCGCGCCGGGCGCGCTCGGAAAGTTGGCTGGCAACGACGGCCGTGACCAGAAAGGCAAACAGAGCGATCCAGTTCTGCGGATCGGCAACGACAAACCGGAAAAAGGGAGGCAAAAAGAAAAAATTGTAGGCGGCGGTGGCGAGGATCGCCGTAAACAGTGCAGTAGCGCAATCCCCAGGTGGTAGAGACCAGTAAAACAGCGAGCAGGAAGCTGAAACCGACGGTCGTCGGGTTCACATGCAGCCACCGAGAAAAGAGAAGCACGATTCCCGCCACGATCGCCACGCAGGTGGCAACACGTAAGATCGGATTGTTAAACGGTGCCTTCACGTGCGAGGATTCCAATCGATCCGGATTCTAAACCGTTACTGAGGATGATACCAACGCATGCCGAAGACACCCGAGCAGTGGCTGGAAGAAACCGCGCCGCAAAAGAAAGATGCTGTTTTTAAGCTCTTCCTCGGCTATGCCCCCGGCGTAGGCAAAACCTTCAACATGCTCAGCGAGGGCATACGGCGCCACAGCCGCGGCGAAGACGTCGTCATTGGCGTCGTGGAGACGCACGGGCGCACCGGCATCGCCGAGTTATCGTCGAAAATAGAGACGGTTCCGCGACGAACAATTCAGTATCGGGGCGCAACCTTTGACGAGATGGATGTCGACGCCATTCTTGCTCGGAAGCCTCAAGTTGTTCTGGTGGACGAACTGGCGCATACGAACATCGAAGGCAGCAAGCATGGCAAGCGCTACCAGGACGTTATGGACTTGCTGGACGCGCAGATCGATGTGCTTTCGACGATGAATGTTCAGCACATCGAGAGCCTGATTCCCACCGTCCTCAACATTACCGGAGTTCAGGTCCGCGAAGCCGTTCCGGACTGGGTGATGCAGAAGGTCAACGAGATCGTGCTCGCGGACCTGACGCCAGAAGCGCTGCAGACGCGAATGCGACGCGGGGACATCTACCCGTTGGACCGTGCGGAGAGAGCGCTGGGACACTTCTTTCGGCCCGGCAACTTAATCGCGCTCCGCGAACTGGCGTTGCAGCAGGTTGCCGGGGCCGTGGATCGAAGCCTGGAGTCGTACCTGGAACGCGAAGGATCGGGCAAAAGCCTGGCATTGCGAGAGCGGATTGCTGTGTGCGTGAGTTCCAGTCCCGCAGCCCAATATCTGATCGCGAGAGCGGGACGGATGGCGCAACGCATTGATGCAGAACTGTATGTGCTGTACATCGATGTCGGCGCCGACGAAGAGCCCGAGGATCAACGCAGCCTGGCGCAAAACCTGCGATTCGCCGAAAATCTTGGCGCGAAGGTGATTCGATCGAAGGGTAAGAACGTCGCAGAAGAAGTCGCCAAGGTAGTCCGGGAAAACCACATTACCCAGGTCGTATTCGGACGCTCAGCCCAGAAAGGCTGGAAGCGCTATCTCTATCTTTCGGCGATCCACAAATTTTTGCGCGACGCTCCACCTGTCGATGTCCACATCGTCACACAAGAAATGAAGTAACCCTATGGTCACTTCAGACGGCAAGCGCAACATTTTGGTGGTCGACGACGAGGCACAGATTACCCGGGTGCTCAAGACCACGTCTGTCGGCTCAAGGCTACGGTATTCGAACTGCATCCGATGGCATGCAGGCTCTTGAGGAGATGAAGAACATGGCCTACCGGACTTGATCATCACCGATCTGCGAATGCCCAACATGGATGGACTCGAGCTGTGCAGGCAAGGTTCGAAGCGAATCCCGTATTCCGATTATCGTGCTGTCGGTAAAGGGCGAAGAGACCATCAAGGTGGAAGCACTCGATGCCGGCGCCGACGACTATGTCACAAAGCCCTTCAGCGTGAATGAATTGTTGGCGCGAGTACGAGCAGCGCTTCGTAGAAGCTCGACGGCCGAAGAGTCAGAGACTCCGGTAATCGATGTTGGCGATTTCCACATCGACCTTTCCCGCCGACTGGTGGAGGTGCGTAATCATCAGGTCCACCTTACCCCCAAGGAGTTCGATCTTCTCGTGTATCTGGCCAAACACCCCGACAAAGTCATTACGCATCGTGCTTTGCTCGCAGCCGTGTGGGGGCCGAACAGCGTAGAACAGCCGGAATACCTGCGGGTATGCATCGGGCACTTACGAAAGAAACTCGAACCGGACGAAACGGTTCCCCGCTATATCCTCACCGAACCCTGGGTCGGGTACCGATTCGAGCCAGGAGCTTAGGTAATGAGTCGCGGGCAATCCGCGACTGTACGGTCACCCCAAAATCGTTAAACCTCGCATAAGAAAGCTTTCGGACCTCCTGGAAATTGGAGCGTACTTTTACGCACTCTTTATGAACCTTTTACTCAAAATTTACGGGGCTTCGTATCCAATGACCAGTGTGATTCCAGAGAGTTGATGCCCTGGGCGAACGAGAAATTGAAATGTGGATGGTACCCATCATAACGGCGCTCTGCACCACGGGGGTTGCGTTTTACCTGAGATTTCTGGCCGCCTTGTGTAAAGAGTTCCGACCTGCTTGGACCATACCACGTATGCCTTTGCGATCCCGGACCCAGAAGAATCAGCAATCCTTATCCTCAGGAACCAACAAATCCATCGCGGCATTAGGTATCACGGAAATTCCATTGTTCAATGATCGCGAACAAGCCTGAAGCCCGGTCATTCTCAAAGGAAAGGTCCGGGATTCTTTACGAATTCTTTATGAACTCTTTAGACCAGTTTTATGGGGCATCGTTTCCAATTGAAAGTTGTTGGCCAGAGACGACATGAATTGTCGAAAGATTTGTATTGTTCCTCATTTTATTTGCATATTCTTAGCGCTCATCGACTTGTCCTATGGACAGGTGCAACAACCCTCATCCGCGCCGCTCGCGGAGTCAAAAGATGACTTACAAAGGCGAGTGGAGAGTCTCGAAGCCGAGGTGAAAGAACTGCAGCGAGTCCTGCGGCAGCTACAAGCCAATGCAGGTGCTGCAAATGACGGGTCGGCGCCCGTCATGGGTGCGTTGGACACACCGTCCCCACAGATCAGTTCCCCTGTGGCATCGATCGAACGTAGCGATGATCGCAAGGCGTTCAATTTCTTGAAAGGCACTACCTTTAACGTGGGGCTTGATACGTACTACGACTACAACTTCAATACCCCGGTTGGGCACGTTAATCTGCTTCGTACCTACGACGTCCTTAGCAACGAGTTCAGCCTGAATCAGGCGAGCGTCATCGTTGAACATGCGCCAGACATAGCATCCGGCCGCCGGTGGGGTGGCCGCCTAGACCTGCAGTTTGGGCAAGCGACTGATACCTTGCAAGGCAATTCAGCGAACGAACCCAGGCCAGACACTTACCGCAACATCTTCCAAGTTTATGGGACTTATGTGCTGCCCCTCGGCAAGGGTGTGACCGTGGACTTCGGGAAGTGGGGGAGTTCGCTGGGTATCGAGGGGAATTACACAAAAGATCAAATCAACTATTCGCGGGCCTATTGGTTCGACTTCCTGCCGTTCTATCACATGGGAGTGCGTGCCAACATTCCTTTGAGTGATCGATTCAGCGTGAACTACTGGATCGTGAACGGCACGAATCAGGTTGAAGCGACGAACGGTTTTAAGGACGAATTGTTTGGGTTCATTGCCAAGCCAAGAAACAATGTCACTTGGACGATGAACTATTATCTGGGCCAAGAGCACCCCGACCGCGCACCGTCCGCAACCTGCGGGCCGATACCCGTTCAACCGGGGCTGTGCTTCACCGCGATCACTCCAGCGCCCAACGGGCGAACTCATATCTTCGACAGCTATGTGACATGGAACGCCACCCCCAGGCTGACTTTCGCGCTCGAAGGGGATTACTTCATTCAGCGGCTCTGGAGAGAGGCGGTGCCCGGCCATTCGTCGACTCCGGCGCACGTAGATGGCGGCGCGGCCTATATCCAATATCAACTGACGCCGAAGGTCGCTCTTGCCACGCGCGCGGAGTATATGTCGGATCGCGAAGGCCTGTTTAGCGGCCTTACTCAGGCCCTGAAAGAGAACACCGTCACGTTCGATTACAGGGTAGCGGATGGTTTCCTGATGCGTTATGAATGGCGTCGCGATTTTTCAAACCAGGCTTCATTCCTCACGGACCGGCAAAATATTTTAAGTAAAAATCAGAATACCGCGACCGTTGGAGTCATTTGGTGGTGGGGACGGAAAGAGGGCGCGTGGTAGTGATAAAGACTTTCTAGGAGAAGGCAGCCATGCAAGACATCATTTGGATTGCTGTAACCGTCATTTTTTTTGCCCTATCGATCGCCTACGTTCATTTTTGTGAACGGGTGAAGTGAGGAGCGTGTATGAGCCTGGAATCGATGATCATGCTTGCAGTCTGCGTGCTGACCGCCATTTACCTGGTTTACGCCCTACTGCGTCCGGAGAAATTCTGATATGACCGCGAACGGGTGGTTACAAATCCTACTGTTTCTGTTGATCGTGTTCCTCGTCACCAAGCCCTTGGGGATTTTCATGGCGCGAGTGTTCAACCGCGACAAGACGTTTATGGATCCCGTACTGCGGCCGATCGAACGGCTTCTCTACCGCGTCACCGGGGTCGATGAGAATCACGAGATGCGATGGACCGAATATGCCATTTCCATGCTTCTGTTCAGCATGGTCTCGATGGTGATGCTCTATTTGATCGAGCGTCTGCAGGGATATCTGCCGTTGAACCCACAGAAGTTCGGTGGGGTTGGCCCCGCTCACCTGGCATTCAACACTGCTGCGTCGTTTACTACGAATACAAATTGGCAAGTCTATTCCGGCGAAACGACGATGAGTTATTTCACGCAGATGGCGGGCCTGGCCTATCACAACTTTATTTCTGCCGCGACCGGTATCGCGCTGGCGATTGCGTTTGTTCGTGGCATCGCGCGCCGGCAGATGCAGACCATCGGCAACTTCTGGGTGGATCTGGTTCGCTCCTCGCTGTGGGTGTTACTGCCGTTCTGCGTTGTGGGTGCCCTGGTTCTTGTGTCGCAGGGCGTCGTACAAAACCTGAAGGCCTACGACACGGTGAAACTGGTCGAACCGATGCAAGTACAGCGGGTCAGTGCGGACGGCAAGCCGGTCGTCGACAGCCATGGCAAACCCGTAATGGACACAGTTAACGAACAGACGATTGCACAGGGGCCAGTCGCCTCGCAAGAAATTATCAAGGAATTTGGGACAAATGGAGGCGGCTTCTTCAATGCGAATAGCTCACATCCATTTGAGAATCCCACTCCGCTGACCAATCTGATCGAAATGGTTTCGATCTTTGCGATCGGTTCAGGCCTCACTTATACCCTGGGACGCATGACCGGTTCGCAACGTCATGGCTGGGCCGTATGGGCGGCGATGGTGATTCTGTTTCTGGCCGGCGTTACGGTGGCCTATTGGGCCGAAGCCCGCGGGAATCCCCTGTTGGCGGGAGCCGATCAAAAAGTCGGCACCTTGCAGCCTGGCGGAAACATGGAAGGCAAGGAAGTCCGCTTTGGAATCGCGAATAGTGCACTGTTCGCTACTGTGACGACGGACGCGAGCTGCGGCGCCATCAACGGCTGGCACGATTCTTATACTCCGCTCGGCGGGATGATTCCGCTCGCCAATATCATGATGAGTGAGGTCGTCTTCGGCGGAGTGGGATCCGGGCTGTACGGGATGCTGATTGACGTCGTGCTGGCAGTGTTCATCGCCGGCCTGATGGTGGGCCGGACACCCGAGTATCTGGGCAAGAAGATCGAAGCCTACGACGTGAAGTTAGCGATGTTGTTCGTCCTTGTATTTCCGCTGGTCATCCTGACATTCACGGCGATTTCGGTGGTCCATCCACTCGGTACGGCTGGAATCCTGAATCCTGGTCCGCATGGGTTTGGCGAGATCCTCTACGCATTCACATCCGGTGCCGGCAACAACGGATCCGCATTCGGCGGACTAACCGCCAATACACTGTGGTACGACACGACCATCGGGATCACAATGCTGGTCGGAAGGTTCTTCATGATCATTCCGATGTTGGCTATCGCGGGGAACCTTGCTCAGAAAAAATACGTGCCACCCTCGTTGGGCACCTTCCCGGTCACCACTCCGCTGTTCACCGTGCTTTTGATTGGTGTGATTTTGATCGTCGGCGCACTCACATTTTTCCCCGCACTCAGCCTTGGGCCAATTCTCGAGCATCTGTTGATGGCCGCAGGCAAGACCTTCTAGAGGATCGGATATGGCGATGACAACGCAACCAGCAACCCTTCCGCAAGTGCAATCGGTTCGGCTCGGGCACTCACCCATGAAGCCGCGAAAGAAAGCTATTTGGGAGTGGAAGATCGTTAAGCGGGCGCTGCTCGACGCATTCCTTAAGCTGAACCCGCGAATGATGATGGGCAATCCCGTCATGTTTGTGGTGGAGATCGGCAGCGTCATCACTACCGCCCTACTGTTCAAGGGTGGCTCAGCGTTCAAGTTCAACCTGCAGATCACCCTCTGGCTGTGGTTCACAGTGTTGTTTGCGAATTTTGCCGAGGCAATGGCAGAGGGCCGTGGCAAGGCACAGGCAGACACACTCCGCAAAGCGCGCTCTGAAACCATGGCGAACCGAATCTTTGGCAGTGACGAAGACATCGAGCAGATACCAAGCTCCAAGCTGCGTGCCGGGGATTATGTATTCGTATCTGCAGGGGAACTAATTCCATCGGATGGCGAAATCAAAGAGGGCGTCGCATCGGTGGATGAGTCGGCGATCACCGGCGAGTCCGCTCCCGTCATTCGCGAGGCAGGCGGAGATCGTTCGGCCGTTACCGGCGGAACTCGAGTCTTATCCGATCGCATCAAGGTAAAGATCACCTCCAACCCCGGCGAAACTTTTCTCGACCGCATGATCGCCCTCGTGGAGGGCGCCGAACGCCAGAAGACGCCGAATGAGATTGCGCTGAACATCCTGCTGTCGGGCTTGACGATTATCTTCCTCCTGGCAGTGGTTACGCTGCAGCCATTCGCGATCTACTCCGGTTCGCCGCAGACGGTTTTTGTGCTGGTCTCCTTGCTGGTGTGCCTGATTCCCACCACCATCGGCGGCTTGCTGTCCGCTATCGGCATTGCGGGCATGGATCGCTTAGTGCAGCACAACGTGTTGGCCATGTCGGGACGAGCAGTCGAAGCCTCAGGCGACGTCAACACGCTTCTGCTGGACAAGACAGGCACGATCACGCTGGGAAATCGCCAGGCATCGCGCTTCGTTCCGGCACCGGGCGTTACGGAGAAGGAACTTGCCGATGCGGCGCAACTCTCGTCCCTGGCAGATGAAACTCCTGAGGGCCGCTCCATCGTTGTGTTAGCCAAAGAGAAGTATGGCCTGCGCGGACGTGAACTGGGATCCCACGATGCGCAGTTTGTGCCCTTCAGCGCTCAGACCCGCATGTCCGGTGTCGATCTCAACGGTTTTGAAATTCGCAAAGGCGCCACCGACGCAATTGCCAAGTACCTGACGCAGAATGGAATCAAACTGCCGAACGAGGTAAAAGCCACCGTGGAAGATATTTCACGGTCGGGCGGAACGCCCTTAGTGGTTGCCGAAAAGAGCCGCGGGGCCCTCGGTGTTATTGAATTGAAAGACATCGTCAAGGGTGGCATGAGGGAACGCTTCGATCAGTTGCGGGCAATCGGAATCCGGACAGTGATGATCACGGGCGACAATCCGCTGACGGCGGCCGCCATCGCGCAGGAAGCCGGGGTGGATGATTTTCTCGCCCAGGCAACTCCGCAGGACAAAATGGATTTGATCAAGAAGGAGCAGGCTGACGGAAAACTAGTTGCCATGACCGGTGACGGCACTAACGACGCTCCGGCGCTGGCGCAGGCCGATGTTGGAGTGGCGATGAATACCGGCACCCAGGCCGCGAAAGAGGCCGGAAACATGGTGGACCTCGATTCGAATCCTACGAAACTCATTGAGATTGTCGAAATTGGCAAGCAGTTGCTGATGACGCGCGGCGCATTGACAACGTTTTCGATTGCAAACGATGTGGCGAAGTATTTCGCGATCATTCCGGCAATGTTTGCCGGAACTTTCCCCGTGCTGAATGCCTTGAACATCATGCATCTGAAGACACCTGAGTCGGCAATTTTGTCGGCCGTGATTTTCAACGCGCTGATCATCATTGCGCTGATCCCGTTGGCGTTGCGCGGTGTGAAGTACCGGCCAATGGCGGCCGCTGTGCTGCTGCGAAATAACCTCGTGATCTATGGAGCGGGCGGCATCATCGTGCCCTTCATTGGTATCAAGATCATCGACATCCTGATTACGCACATGGGCCTTGCCTAGAGGAGTTTGACCATGAAAAAGAATTTGCTGACCGCAATTTGGATGACGATCGCGACAACTGTGCTGTTGGGGATTGTCTACCCGCTGGTCGTAACCGGACTCGCACTCGTCCTATTTCCCAAAAAAGCGAACGGCCAACTGATCCAGGTAGGCGGAAAGACCGTGGGGTCCGCCATCATCGGTCAGGGTTTTTCCGGCCCAACATACTTTCACTCGCGGCCGTCAAGCGCCGGAAATGGGTATGATGCCGCCAACACTAACGGCTCACAGTTAGGCCCAACCAATCAGAAACTCATCGATCGAGTGAAGGGTGACGTGTCCGCCGCCCAAGCGGAGAATCCAGGAACTCCAGTGCCCATCGATCTGGTCACAACTTCTGCATCCGGGATCGATCCGCACATCACACCCGCGGCTGCGGAGTTCCAGCTTTCGCGAGTGGCAAAAGCACGCGGTACAACCGTCGATCAACTACGTCCGTTGGTGGCCAAACATACCGAGGGCAGGCAGTGGGGGATTCTCGGTGAAGCCCGCATCAATGTCCTTGAGCTGAATCTGGACCTCGACCAGCAGTTCCCGGGGAATAAGCAAGCCAAGGTTCACTGAACTACGAGACGAGTTCATACGCACTGTGAGTGGAATCATTCTCTGGTACACTTTCGCGCATGAGCCGTGCCACACGAAGAGAGTTTGTTAGCCAATGTGCGGGCGTGGCAGCCGGAGCCTGCCTGCTGCCCGCTTTTGCGCAGGCGTCGATTTCCCAGCCATCCATCACCTTCCCGTCTGCTGCGCGTGAACGCATAGCAGTGGCGGCTTATCCGTTTCGCGAGTTTACTCGTGGATGGAAGGGCTGGGATGGGAAGACTCCCAGTACGGTGCCCCTGGCGCAGCAGATGGAGTTGAAGGATTTCGCGGCGCATGTGGCCGAAAAGTTCAACGTCCACAAGATCGAGCCTTGGAGCGCGGTCTTCCCTTCGACCGACCCAAAGTATCTGGATGAATTTCGGTCTGCGGTCGAGAAAGCTCACTCCGCCGTGGTCGATATCGCGGTCGACGCCGGCCACAGCCAGTATTCGATTGATGCGGCCGAGCGTGAGAAGTCCCTGAGCGGAAGCAAGCACTGGGTCGACGTTGGGGCAGCTCTCGGATCGCCCAGCATTCGCATCCACATTGACGATGCCAAGGATTCAAAACCCGAGGTAGGGCGCGCGTCCGACACCCTCGCGCGCGTGGCGGAATATGCGGCGAAGAAGAACGTTGTGATCCATCTGGAGAACGATAATCCGGTCAGCGAAGATCCGTTTTTCATCGTGCAGATCATTGACAAGGTCAACAGTCCATGGCTGCGGGCCTTACCCGATTTTGGCAACTCGCTGGCAGCGCATGATGAAGCATTTCAGGACCGGGCGATGGAAGCCATGTTTGCGCACGCCTATGGTATCTGCCATATAAAAACCGGCGAAGTTGACGAGAAAGGGAATGCATCTCACGTCGACATGGCGAAGACATTCGGCATACTGAAGGCGCATGGGTACAAGGGATATTGTTCGATCGAGTACGACTCTCCGGGAGATCCTTACAAGCCGACAGCGGAGATGGTGGAACAGACGATCAAGTTCCTGTCGTAGGCCGTAGTACAGATTTCCGGAATAGACCGAATCTTCCCGATCGAAGTCTGCGACCAGGTGGACACTCGCCGACTAGAGCAAGCCACGCGTGAAGCCCGAGGATTCTCCTCCATTTCCGGCGCGATTGCGTGAACTCGCCGTATTGTTCCTCAAGCTGGGTACCATCAGCTTTGGCGGCCCCGCGGCGCACATCGCACTGATCGAAACTGAGATTGTCCGCAAGCGGCAGTGGCTGACGCGCCAGCAGTTTCTCGACATGCTGGGCGCCGCGAATCTGATTCCTGGTCCAACCTCCACCGAGATGGCGATCAATGTGGGGTTCGTCCGCGCGGGATTCATCGGACTCTGCGTGGCGGGCGCAAGTTTCATCCTCCCCGCTGCCTTGATTACGGGAGCATTCGCATGGGCCTATGTCAGTTTTGGAAGCCTGCCGCAAGCGGCGGTGGTGCTGGCAGGCATCAAACCAGCGGTTCTTGCGGTCATTGTGATCGCCATCTGGCGCCTGGGAAAGACCGCCGTGAAGGATCTGGGACTGGCGATTTTGGGTGTTGTCTCTCTGGCGGGCTTTTTCTTCGGATTCAATCCCATCGCGATTCTTTTTGGCGGAGGGTTGATCGGGATGCTGGCACGGCGGATTAGCAATCTACGTGGCTCCGGGTCAGTGATCGTTTTCACTTTCATGAGAGGGACGCCGAGTGCATCATTGCGCCGGATCGCGGCGGTTGTCCTTACCTCAATCTCATGGGGAGCAGCCGCACGACCGTCGGTTGCAAGAATTGGGTTTTTCTTCCTGAAGGTCGGGGCTGTTCTCTACGGCGGCGGCTATGTCCTTTTAGCTTTTCTGGAGCACGGGTTGGTCCAGCAACATGCGTGGTTGACGCAGCGGCAATTGTTGGATGCGGTCGCAATCGGACAGTTCACGCCCGGGCCAGTGCTTTCGACGGCGACGTTTATTGGATACATTCTCGGCGGCGTGCCTGGAGCGGCAGTCGCCACCATCGGAATCTTTCTGCCTTCGTTCTTCTATGTTGCACTGCTCGCACCGGTACTGTTTCGATTGCGGCAGTCCGCGTGGATCGCCGCATTCCTCGATTCGGTCAATGTGTGCGCCGTCGCGCTGATGGCCGGAGTCACGTACCGTCTCGGCGCGGATGCGCTGCGAGGATGGCCGGCCTGGGTGATCGCACTCAGTTCCTTGGGAGTGTTGCTACGTTGGAAGATAAGCCCGGCATGGATCGTGTTGGGAGCGGGATTGGCCGGGTTGCTATTGGCCACTTGGCGGTGACAGTGGTAGTCTCCTGACGAAATTCAAATCCACATTTGAGGAAAAACCATGAGGCTACGTCAACTGGTTGTCGGAATTCTGCTGCTGGTGTTCTGCACATTCGCGGTCGCGGCTGATCGTAAGCACATCGTAAAACAACGCGCCTCTGACATGAAGGCATTGCCGTTTAGTGATGCAGTGCTGGTAGGAAACACACTCTACATTGCAGGACACATCGGACTGGATCCGAAGACCGGGCAGGCCGCTGGGGACGCGGAACAGGAAGCGCGGGTAGTCATGGACGGGTTCAAGGAAACAGTGGAGTCCGCGGGGATGACCATGGACGATGTGGTTTCGATACAGGTGTTCTGTACCGACCTGAAGCTCTACGAAACCTTCAACAACGTTTACAAGACCTATTTCCACGGCGATTATCCGGCAAGAGCGTTCGTTGGCGCCGCCAGTTTGCTGCGCGGCGGTCACTACGAAGTGCTCGGAATTGCGGTGAAGAAATCGCAATAGCAAGAAATTGCTTCGTGTTTTGTTCGCCACCGAATGGTTACTTGTGGTAGATATTTAAGTCATGCGAAAGGCTGTGAACCATCTCAAAAAGTGTGACCCGGTTCTGCGTGAGATCATCGGTCGGGTTGGGCCCTGCCGGATCGAGTACGGTCCGGCAGAGTTCTGCAGTCTGGCAGAGGCGATCGTCTATCAGCAATTAAATGGGAAAGCGGCGGTTACGATCTTCAAACGATTTGCGGCTCTGGCAGGAGAGCCGCTCACGCCAGAAGGCATCCTCAAGCTGACCGATGAGCAACTGCGCAGTGTCGGTCTGTCAAAGCAGAAGTCCTCCTATCTGAAGGACCTGGCGGCAAAAACAGCCGGCGGAGAACTGGATTTTTCGCGACTGCCGGAATTGTCGGACGATGAGGTGATCGAGCATCTGACCCAGGTGAAGGGCATCGGAGTGTGGACCGCACACATGTTTCTGATCTTTTCGTTGCGGCGTCCGAACGTGCTTCCCACCGGCGATTACGGCGTGCAGATGGCGGTGAAAAAACACTACAACAAGCGAAAGCTGCCAAAGCCCAAAGACATGGAGAAGATCGCGCGTGCCTGGGAGCCCTATCGCAGCGTAGCCTGCTGGTATATGTGGCGCAGTCTGGATACCAAAACCATCTAGCGAGATAACAAGGTGTTAACTGTGGTTAAATGGTGTCGATGGCTGACGTGAAAATTCGGGTACTGGTGGCCAAGCCTGGCCTCGATGGGCATGATCGCGGTGCCAAGGTGATTGCCCGCGCTCTTCGGGATGCTGGCATGGAAGTGATCTACACCGGACTGCGGCAGACGCCAGAAATGGTAGTCACAGCGGCATTGCAGGAAGATGTGCAGGTGATCGGGCTGTCGATTCTTTCCGGAGCACACAACGCCATCGTTCCGCGCGTCATGGATCTGCTGAAGCAGAACAAGATGGATGATGTCATCGTGCTGGTCGGTGGGATTATTCCGAACCAGGACATCGACGGGTTAAAGAAAGCAGGGGTCGCGGCAATTTTTCAGCCCGGCACCACCATGGACGATATCGTCCAGTTTATTCGCGCGCACGTGCAGGGACCGGGCGTGCCGGCGGCGGGGTAATGTCCGAGATCGATGCGGCGCGCGCGCGAAAAATCCTTTCCGCGACGATCGGCCCTACACCTTGGTATTGGCAATCATTTCCCTCCTTTCGTTCGCCTTCTGGACAGCACTTTGTCTGGACTCACCACGGGACCGACGGGCCTCTAGCGCACCTGGTCACCCTCGGACTTGAACAGGAAACCGACAAAGCGCGTCTCGCGCTCAATACCTACTGCCGCCCCTTTCTGGTGCCGCCGCATTTCGTTGGAGTCTGGTGTCCGGAAGGGCGGAATGTGCGCTTGACCTGTTTCAATCCCGATCAACTGCAAGCATTTGATCTGGCAGAAGTAGCCGGTTGGTTCAAGCAGTCGTCGGATCGTATCTATGCAAAAACGGCACCGGTTGCCGATTTTGAGGTACCGCTGTCTCTGGGGCCTGGCACGCACAAAATCAACGTGCCCACAGAACTTGCCACCCTGGACGAATTGATTGTCCCGACGAGTTATAAAGCGATGTCGAAGGACGACCCCGCGTTCGCTCTGTTTGTCATCTACTTACAGGCGGGGTTAGTTGAGGTGCTTCCGCAAAGGTGGTTTACGGAAGCCCAATATCGCGTAGGTCAGCAATGGATCACCCGAGCCAACCGCGATGCGGAATCGCAGCGCATCGTGGGCGAGTGCTTTGGAGTCGGGACGTTTCTGCTGGAAGAGGACGGCTGCCGTCTGGCCGAATGGTTGGAGCGCCGGTCCTAAGTGCGTCACTGGTAGATGCGGTAACCGACGATCTGGCTGCGCAAGCGATCCTGCACGTGACGGCAACCAGGAGCGGCGACTCCTCGGGAGTCTGCTGCATTGCGCCGTTCCAGTCCCGTGGTATACCGTAATCAGTCCGCTGGTGCGATCTTGACCTATGGCCGACCGCAATGAGCCCCTTGCCGTACCTCCCGCTCCAACGGGGAACGTATTGGCGACAAAAATCGATCCAACCTCCGCTCGCTTTGAGGCCAACATGCGTTTTCTCGCCGACCTGATGTCGCAGGTACGCAACGAAGGCGAAACGATCTGTGAGGGTGGAGGAGCCAAGGCTATCGGGAGCCAGCACTCCAAAGGGCGGTTGACTGCCCGCGAGCGCATTGGCCTGCTGGCAGATCCAGGAACTTTCTTTGAATTGGGGATCTACACCGCACATGGGATGTACGAGGAGTGGGGCGGAGCTCCGGCTGCCGGGGTGATCACCGGGCTGGCCCGCGTACAGACCCGCATGGTGATGATCATTGCCAACGACGCCACCGTGAAGGCTGGGGCGTTCTTTCCCATGACGTCGAAGAAGGTGATTCGGGCGCAGAATATCGCGATCGAGAATCGCATTCCGACTATCTACCTGGTGGACTCGGCGGGCGTCTTCTTGCCGCTGCAGGAGGATGTGTTTCCAGATACGGACGATTTCGGGCGCGTATTTCGTAACAACGCGGTGATGTCAGCGATGGGGATTCCGCAAATTGCGGCCATCATGGGAATGTGCGTGGCCGGTGGAGGATATCTCCCCGTGATGTGCGATCACGTGCTGATGACTGACGGCAGTGGATTATTTCTCGCTGGTCCAGCCCTGGTGCAGGCGGCGATCGGACAGAAAGTTTCTGCCGAAGAACTGGGCGGGGCGGCCATGCATGCGTCGATCAGCGGGACGGTCGACTTCCGCGAACCAAACGACGAGGCGTGCCTTGCTCGCATTCGTTCGATTGTTGAAAAGTGGGGATACCGGCGGCTCTCCCCCTGGGATCGCAAGAAGCCCATTGAGCCTGCGCTCGCGGCCGAAGAGATTTATGGCATCTACGATCCTTCCCCGGCGCGCCCCTATGACATGAAGGAGATTTTGGCACGCGTGCTCGATGGCAGCCGCTTTGACGAGTACAAGCCGGAATATGGGAAGACCCTCATCTGCGGGTACGGACGCATCGGCGGATTCGCCGTAGGCATCGTGGCCAATCAGAAGTTGCACGCTCAACAGACTGATCATGAGGGGCACAAACGGGTTGAATTCGGCGGAGTGATCTATACCGAATCGGCAGAGAAGGCCTCGCGCTTCATCATGGATTGCAATCAGAATCTGATTCCGCTGGTCTTTTTCCATGATGTGAACGGATTCATGGTCGGCCGGGACGCGGAGTGGAGCGGCATCATCAAGGCGGGTGCGAAGATGGTGAATGCGGTTTCCAATTCTGTGGTGCCGAAAATCACCGTGATTGTTGGCGGGTCTTTTGGGGCCGGACACTACGCCATGTGCGGGAAAGCTTATGATCCGCGCTTCGTGTTTGCCTGGCCTACCGCGCGCTATGCGGTCATGAGTGGGGATTCGGCGGCAGGAACACTGGTTGAAATCAAAGTAAAACAACTGGAGCGCGGCGGCAAGAAATTAAGCGAAGAAGAGCGCAAAGAGTTGTACGAATCGATAAAACGCACTTACGACGAGCAGACCGATCCACGCTACGGGGCGGCGCGACTCTGGATCGACAAAATCATCGATCCGATCGAAACACGGGACGCGATCACGCAGGCGCTGGAGGCCGCCGCTCTGAATCCAGATGTACCTGAGTTCAAGGTAGGAGTGCTGCAGACCTGATTCACCACGGAGTCACCGAGTAAACTTCTTTATGAAGAACTCGCCGAGAGCGTAATTGGCGCTGCGATCGAGGTGCATCGTGTGCTCGGTCCGGGCCTATAGGAGTCAGCGTACGAGGAATGCCTGTGTCACGAGTTCTATCTTCGGGGCATTTCTTTTGAGAGGCAAGTTCCGCTCCCGGTGGGATACCAGGGCGTGAGACTGGATTGCGGCTATCGACTTGGTTGTTGAGAAAGTCTTAGTCCTTGAGATTAAGTGCCTGGAGCGTGTTTTGCCGGTTCATGAAGCACAGCTCCTTACATATCTGAAGATGACAGGCAAACGGATCGAATTAATTCCTAAATTTCAATGTGGCAGTCCTAGCCCGTGGTGGGATCGTTAGAAAGATTCTTTGATTCTCCGTGCCTCTGTGTCTCCGTGGTGAATTAGTTGGCTGACAATGTCAAATTGATCGAGTGTCCCCGCGATGCCTGGCAAGGGCTGAAAGGGATGATCCCTGCCGAACTAAAGGCCGACTACCTGAAAGCCTTGATCAGCGTGGGTTTCAAGCACATCGATGCAGTTTCGTTTGTATCGCCGAAAGCTGTGCCACAGATGGCGGACTCGGAAGAAGTGCTCAAGGAACTCGATCCGCCGGATGATGTCGAAATGATCGGGATCGTGGTGAACGAAAAGGGCGCGCAGCGCGCGATTGCAACCCAAGCTGTATCAACCTTAGGATTTCCCTATTCGATTTCGGAGACCTTCCTCCGCAAGAATCAGAATCAGTCTCCCGAGGACGCACTCGACGAACTGGAGAAGATTCAGAAAAAAGCCGACGATGCCTCGCTCGATGTGGTGGTTTATATCTCGATGGCGTTCGGAAATCCTTACGGCGACTTGTGGACTCCCGAGGAAGTGGTTGAGGCCATCTCACTGATGGAAGTCGAGAACTTGCGGATGATCTCTCTGGCGGACACTGTCGGTGTGGCCAGCCCGCAGCAAATCAGCAACCTGGTAGGCGCCGTAATGGTGAAGTTCGACTATCTCGAAATTGGCGTCCATCTGCACAGCCGTCCCGATCAGGCGGCAGCTAAGGTTCTGGCTGCTTATGATGCGGGCTGCCGGCGCTTTGACTCCGCCCTGGGAGGATTGGGCGGGTGTCCATTCGCGCAAGACGCGCTGGTTGGAAACATTGCTACCGAAAAGGTAATCGAAGCCCTGAGTCAGCGGGGCGCGCAGTTGCCAACCCTCAAGCCACTCGATACTCTTCTGAAGGCGACCGGCGGCTTGGCGACAAAGTACTCCGATTCCCATGCCGCGGATTAGCTGGCCTGCCCTTTTCCGACATCATGAGGAACTTATGGGACGTGGTTGCCTTGTCCACGCGCGATGATAAAGAGGACCGCGATGAGCTACAAAACTATCCAACTCGAATTTGATGGCGGCGTGGCAACGATCACGCTCAATCGTCCGGAGAAGCGTAATGCCATCAGTTTCGAACTGATTGACGATCTTTTGCGTGCCCTGGATGAGGTCGCCAAGTCGAATACAGTTGTCTTGATCCTGACTGGAACTGGCAAGGCGTTTTGTTCGGGAATGGATCTCGACAATCTGAAGTCGCTTTTGGGACGGACGCCAGAAGAGAATCTGCAGGACTCGGAGACCATGGTGCGGCTCTTTCGCTCTCTGTATGAATTTCCCAAAGTAACCATCGCCGCCGTAAACGGAGCAGCGATCGCCGGCGGCACCGGACTCGCGCTGCTGTGCGATTTCACGCTGGCGGTCGCAGAGGCAAAGTTCGGATACACGGAAGTTCGCATCGGATTCGTGCCCGCAATTGTGTCGACCTTTCTTTTGCGGCAGGTTGGAGAAAAACAAGCACGTGATCTGTTGCTGACCGGGAGAATCTTCGGCGCGGAAGAGGCGGCACGCATGGGACTGATCAACGAGATTGTGTCGGCCGAAAATCTGATGGCGCGAGCCCGCGAATTGGCGGCACTCCTGATGGAGAATAGCGCGGCATCGCTTCGCGCTACTAAGCAACTGCTTACCGATCATGCCCGGGCGGACCTTGAAACGCAGATTGAAGCCGCAGTCCGGGAAAATGCCGCAATTCGCACCACGGCTGATTTCCGCGAAGGAATTTCCTCGTTTCTGGAGAAACGCAAGCCGGTATGGACGGGCAAATGAGTTCAAACCCTCATCCCACCGTGAATGAGACGCGACTGCGTGTCCGTTATGCCGAGACCGACCAGATGGGAGTCGTGTACCATTCCAACCATTTGATCTGGTTTGAAGTGGGACGAGTAGAACTGATGCGTCAGATGGGTTTTTCCTATCGCGATATGGAACGCGACGAGGGACGCTTCATCGCCGTCGCTGAGGTCAAGTGCAGGTATCGGGCTCCGGTATATTACGACGAGGAAGTTCTGGTACGCACATGGCTGAAAACGGTGCGCAACTCGGTGATCGTTTTTAGTTACGAACTGGCTCGGGCCGAGACCGGCGCTCTGCTGGCAGAGGGGGAAACGACCCACATCGTCACCGACTCGAAGATGAAAGTATCTACGCTGCCAGATAAGTATCGAAATGTATTTCGGGCGGCGGTAAAAGCCTAAGGCTATCCGGGGACTCTCTTGAACGCACTTCACATTAATGGAAACGATCTGACGTTGCAGGCTGTCCGCGAGGTAGCCGTCGAACGGCGCGCGGTGCTACTTTCGCCGGACGCGCGCGCAGTGGTCAATCAGGCCCGCGCCGTCGTGGATGAAATCGTCGCCAGCAATAAAGTCGCTTATGCCATCACGACCGGCGTAGGCAAATTGAGCGACGTTCGCATCGCCGGCGAGCAGATTCGAGAATTACAAGTAAATCTGGTGCGGTCGCATGCGGTGGGAGTGGGCGCTCCGCTTCCGATTGCCGAGACTCGCGCCATGATGCTGCTGCGTGCGAATTCTCTTTCCAAAGGCCATTCCGGGGTGCGAGCGATCGTCATCGACACGCTCTGCGAAATGCTCAATCGCGGCGTCATGCCGTTCGTGCCATCGCAAGGCAGCGTAGGCGCCAGCGGCGATCTGGCTCCTTTGGCACACTTGGCCCTGGCTCTCATCGGCGAAGGTGAATGTTTCGACGATAAAAGCCTGCGCATTTCGAGCGCTGAGGCGTTGAAGCGCGCCCAAGTGAAGCCTCTTGTTCTGGAATCGAAGGAAACGATCTCCCTGATCAACGGCACGCAAGCGATGTTGGCTGTGGGCACATTATCCCTGCTCGCAGCCGAAACGCTGGTAGATTCTGCCGACGTACTGGGTGGCCTGTGCTGCGACGCACTGAAAGGCACGGACGCAGCCTTTGACGAGCGCATCCACAAGGCACGGCCGCACGCCGGACAGATGAAGACCGCCGCCAACTTGCGGAGAATGCTGGAAGGCAGCCAGATCCGCGAGTCGCACCGCGAGTGCGGGCGGGTTCAGGATGCCTATTCACTGCGCTGTATCCCACAGGTGCACGGCGCGGTGCGTGACACTCTGGCGCACTGCCGCAGTGTCTTCGAGACCGAGGCTAATTCCGCGGTCGATAATCCTCTGGTTTTCATTACCGATTCGAAAAATGCTGAAGGCGATGTGATTTCTGGCGGCAATTTTCACGGAGAGCCTCTCGCCTTCGCTCTGGATTTTCTGGCGATTGCGCTCAGCGCCCTGGCAGGCATCAGTGAACGGCGTACTGAGCGACTGGTGAACCCCGCTCTGAGCGAGGGACTACCTCCATTCCTCGCACCTGGCGCGGGATTGAATTCCGGCTTCATGATGCCGCAGGTCACCGCGGCGGCGCTGGTCAGCGAGAATAAAGTGCTCGCGCATCCCGCTTCGGTTGACTCCATCACCACCTCGGGCAACAAGGAAGATTACGTATCCATGGGGATGACGGCGGCACTCAAGCTCCAGCGTGTTGTGGAGAACACGCGCAACGTTCTCGCGATTGAAGCAATGGCTGTAGCTCAGGCACTCGATTTCCTGGCTCCTTTGAAAACGTCGAAGCGGGGGCAGGCTGCACATGCTGCGATTCGCTCGGTATGCCCGACGATGGTGAAGGACCGGGTGATGTACACAGATCTGGCACGGATTGCCGAACTCCTTGCCAGCGGGAAAGTGGCGGAGGCGCTGCGCTAGCGTATTCGACGGGGTTCAAGGCATGAAGACGCTTACGGAATATCTCAAGTTTCACACCAAGACACACCGGGCGTACGTGCACATCACACCGCAGGTGGAGCAGATCGTCAGCAAGAGCGCTGTGCGTGAAGGCATGGTGCTGGTGTCGGCCATGCACATCACGGCCGGCATCTACGTGAACGACAATGAGAGCGGACTGATCGAGGATATCGACCAGTGGCTGGAACACCTGGCGCCGTTTCGCAAGAATTACAAGCATCACGAGACGGGAGAGGACAACGGCGACTCGCACCTGAAAGCGCTGCTGATCCATCACGAAGTCATTGTTCCGATCACCGCGGGCAAACTGGATCTGGGGACGTGGCAGCGGATTTTCTACGCTGAATTTGACGGCCAGCGCGACAAGCGCGTCATCGTAAAGGTCATGGGAGAGTGATTGCATGACAGAAGAACTGAACGAACTCAAAGAACATGCGGAGCACGCCAAGCACAATCCTGAACTGGCACCTGTCTCCCTAACCATGGCCTTCCTGGCGGTGCTCGTGGCCGTCGCCACCCTGCTCGGACACCGTGCCCATACGGAAGAAGTCGTTCTGCAAGCAAAGGCGTCGGATCAATGGGCCTTCTACCAATCCAAAAACATTCGGCGGCACACGGATGAACTCTTTACTGACCTGACCTCTGTGCAAGGCACTACCGATGCTGCCACTTTGGCGAAGTTACGCGAGAAGTATTCGCAGGAAGCTTCGCGTTACAAGAATGATCAGAAGGAAACGGAAGACGAAGCTCGCAAGTTGGAGGCGGAAGTAGCGGTAGAGCGCCATCGGGCAGATCGGTTCGATCTGGCTGAGGTCTTCCTCGAAATAGGACTCGTGATCACTTCGATCACCCTGCTCTCCGGTCGCAAACTCTATTGGGGATTGGGCATCATATTCGGAGCAACTGGGATCATTCTCGCATGCACGGGTTTCCTGGTGCATTGAGGGCAAGGGACAACTTGCCTGTTCTAAAACTACTTACATTCCGTCGCGATCTCGTACCGCAGCAGTTTCCCGTTCATTCTCGACGCCCGCCTTCACGACCATGAATGGGCCGATCGCCAGCACATCCATACGTGTGCGCTGGAAGCAGTCAATCGCCTCTTCCGGAGTGCAGACGATGGGCTCGTTCTCGTTGAAACTCGTATTGAGAATCACCGGAATTCCCGTCTTGCGATGGAACGCAGAGATCAGATCGTAGTACATCGGATTCTCTTCGCGAGTCACCGTTTGCAGCCGGCCAGTATCGTCCACATGATTCACCGCGCACAGCTCTTTGCGTTTCTCCGGGCGGATCTTGTAAACGTGCAGCATAAAGGGCGAGGGGTGATCGTGTTCGAAATATTCATGCTGGTAGTCGGCCATGATCGATGGAGCGAACGGACGGAACCACTCGCGGTGCTTGATGCGAGCGTTGAGGACATCTTTCATATCTGTCCGGCCCGGGTGCGCCACGATCGAGCGGTTGCCGAGCGCGCGCGGCCCCCATTCCATGCGCCCCTGAAACCATCCGACGACGTTGCCGGCTGCGATCTGATCTGCCGCCTCGCTCAATAGCGCGGAGTGTTCCAGCTTGCGATATTTCAGTCCAGCGCTTTGCAAAGCAGATTGAACTCGCGATTCGGAAAACTCCGGCCCCAGAGAAGAGTTCTTCAACTCGTGCCGACGCGGGTGCTTGAGAACGGAATGATAAGTATGCAGCGCGGCGCCGATGGCCAGTCCCTCGTCCCCCGCAGCAGGCTGGATATACGTCCGGTGAAAGGGCGTTCGGTCGAAAATCTTGCCGTTGGCAACGCTGTTGAGAGCACACCCGCCAGCCATCGCGAGATCCGCCAGGGGAACACGCGTGTGCAATTGATTGAGCAGATGGAAACAGATTTCTTCGAAATGATGCTGCACAGCGAAGGCCAGATCCATATCGCGCTGCGCAATCTCCGTATGGGGCTGGCGTGGCGCGCCGAATAGCTTCTCTACACGATGCGAAAAGTGCCGCGCCAGGCGGACGGTCCCATCCGGCAAAACCTGCATTCCCTGATTGCTGCCCAGTGGCTTGAAGTAGCTGAGATCTAACTGAAATCCGCCATTCTTCGCCGCGACGATCTTGCTGATTTGATCGCAGTAAGTTTCCTTGCCATAAGGGGCAAGCCCCATGACTTTGCCTTCATCGCCATATTTCGCATAGCCGATGAATTCGCAGATCATCGTATAGAGGCTGCCCAGCGAGTGTGGAAGGAACACGCGGTCGAGCACTTCAATCTCGTTGCCTTCACACCGCGCCATCATCGTCGACACGAAATCGCCCGACCCGTCATAGCTGAATCCAGCGGCCTTTTCCCAGGGTGAGCAATAGTAGGCGCTGGCGATATGGGCAATGTGATGTTCGAGATGATGTTCCTGAAATCGCAGTCGGCTAAACTCCGTATCCAGCGCTTTCGCAATCAGGGAGCGCACGTCGCGCATCGCCTCTTTGCGCTGGCGAAGTCGAATGAAATTCAGAATCTTGGCTGGATTGGCCAGCGCGTACTGAACTTTTTTGGCGAGGTTTGCATCGCTATCCTGACCCACCGCTACGTGCTCTACATCGGAAATCCTGGCGCCGACGGCATCCAGGCACGCCTTTACGGCCAGTGCCGGAAATCCGCCGAAATGTTTATGCCGGTTGAGACGTTCCTCGGCGATGGCAAACTTCACTTCTCCGTCGAGCACGATCGCCGCAGACGCGTCGGCGTGAAACATATTGAGGCCTAAAATCAGCATGAACTAGCTCTGTCTCCTGGGAAAGCTAAGGATTGTGGTACCGGATCTATTCTTGGGACTCGAAAGATTTTCAGAGATTCACATGCTCGGCCGCCATCCTGTGTGCCGGCGATTTCAACTTTGATAGCACTGCGCGAAACTTTCCGTTCGATGCCCTCGCGATCTCATCGACGTATTCGAATTCAACTTCAAGAGTAGGGCTGAGCCAACTGCGTATGTCCCGCCTTATCTCCATCTCATCTTTTGTGTCATAGGTACTTCTCCGTACAAGGAGGATCTTTATCTTACCGATTTCCTCCTGAACGATCTGGGCTTCCTTCACGTTAAGAGCATCTTTGAAGAGGTAATCCAGACGGGCAATTCGCGCGCCTTCCGGCGTGATTACATAATCGTCACATCGCCCTTCGATGCGAAGCAGCACCGGCGACTTGCGGCCACAAGCACACCCTGGGGCGTCTTGCCACACCGCTGTATCGCCGACCTCGTAACGAATGAAAGGGAAGGCATCGCAGCCGAATCCGGTCGACACGATCGTCTTGGCCGGATCGCCCGGTGCGCGCTCAATCCCTTCCATAATGCAGAACTCGAAGTCCTCATGGTAAACGAACTCCGGACAGCGGGAAGCATTCACGCACGCTTCCGTGGAGCCGTAATGATCGCTGAGAATCGCGCCGGTAAATGCCCGGATGTCGCGCCGCTGAAAGTCGAGCATATTCTCGGCTCCAGTGAATATGACGCGCGGGGGCGCGCTGAGCCGCAGACCAGCATCCATCGCATTCAGGGCCAGCATGTGAATGAAAGACGGATACCCGGCATAGAAATCAAATTGTCGCGAGTTCAAGAGTTCTACAATGCTGGCAATCTTGGCAGGAGCCAGGCTCTGCATATTGATCAGCACTTGTCGCATGGGCCGATTCCAGCGCCAGTAGGGGGGCGTGCGCTGTGTGATCGGAACAACTCGCTGTCCCGTAAAGTTGGCGTGCCAGGTTCCTGGGGAAACACCAAAGCACAGGCGATGCCGCCACCACACCGCCCATTGGAACGCAACGGCCTCTTTAGTCATGTAAAAGTGGAGCGCCTTGCCCGTAGTCCCGCTAGTGTGACGGGACAGCAGTTCACGCCGTGCGGTCTTCCGCGAGATAAAGCGATCGGCATGCTGGCGTACGTCCTCTTTCGTCAGCACCGGAATCTTCCAGAGGTCCGCGCGGCTCCTTATGTCGTCCGGAGAAAGCTTCAACGCCTTCCATCGATCTCGATAATATGGAACATTTTCATACGCGTGCCGCACCAGAGCGCGCAGTTTTTCGTTCTGGTAGGCCTCAATCTCGCTCGCGCTCCATTTTTCAGAAGCGACTAGTTGTTCAAGGTGCCGCTCGAAGAAGTGACTAAAGCGAAGCTGCTTTTCCTTTGCACCGTAATACCAGCAGGCAGCGTTCTGCAAAAATACGGGCAAGCGTGGATAGACTCGCTCAGCAAGGATCGAGTCGCTCATGGTTCCCGGCCTGCCACGACCGTTTCACTAAAATCTGCATTCGATACGGCCTGTTCGATGTGACCCTTCCAGCCAAAGTGAGGTTCGAAGTGAAAGGTGTCGGCAAGTGGGATCTCCGTCAGGGGCCGGCACCACTCTGCGGCATTGCTGCTTACGAGAATGCTTTTCCAGTCGTGATCGGAGAGTGGAAACTCTTTGCATTGAAACGCGCGCGACACGATCGGAATCTTGTCCGGATCGAAGCCCATCAAGTACGCGCAGGCGGCATCGACGCTCGGCGGATGAATCCCAAATAACACAACTCCAGCCGGCAGGGGATCTGGATTCAGCGGCCCCCTTCCCTGCCCTGCCACGATTCCATCCACCAGCACGAAATGCCGTTTGCGATTTTGCTTTCCGGGGTTACGCAAGGTTCCGTCAGGATTGCCATAAAACACAATCTTGTTCAGGTCGAGGCACATTCGCCAAATGGTGTCGTTGCCGAACCAGTTTCCGCTGCGCACCGTGTTTTCCGTATCCCCAAAGACGGGCTTACCCGCCTTGCGCGCCACGCGATGGACGAACGGCCCTATGACCGGCACGCGGCGCGAAAATCCTCGCACCGCAGCGGCAACGCTTCGCTCGGTACGGTGCTTCAGATCAGGGTTCGGATGCTCATCTCCGCCATGTTGCGGTGAGCCCTCCGTATGATGGGGCAGCCAGTTCTTGTCAGCATTGACTCCAACAAGATTTTTAAGACTCGCGGTGATGCCCGCTTTTTTGTGGGTCTTCCACTTGGGTAGACTGAAGACGACATCACACTTGATAGCGCAGCCTGCAATCAGATACTCGTGTCTGCCATCACTGTGGTGGCGATTGACCACCCCAGAGTCATAATCTGCGCCGTAGTAGTGCCCGGCACCGGTATGGCTGCAGAACTCGCTGGCGTGCCCCAGGTTGAACGCAACCGCCCCGTATGGGTTCGCTGGAAGTTTCTTGCGCTCGACGATGACCTCTCCGCGCGTCTTCCACTCTTCCTGCCGCAGGTCGATGAGTTCGAAAGCCAGGCCGCGAGACTGATAGAAGTCTCGAATGGCATCCAGGCCAAGAAGTTTCACCATCTCCGCAAACGAGGCATCGGTCTGCGGGGCATCTGCGAGGATTATTTTTCCATTCGGTCCCACCGCTTTCCAAACATAGTCGGCAACCGCGCGAATCACGGTCCCGTGGGTAATGACGTAGCGCCAGCCTTCTGGATCGCGGGGATGTCGCTGATGGACGAGATTCGGCTTCAATAGAACCGTTTCACCCGCACCGATCAGTTCCTGCAGTGGATTCCACTCCGCCGTACCAAAACGGGCAGAATCGAGCCCCGCAATTTGAAAACAGCCGCGAACCGCCTCATAGGCCGGATTCAACTCGGATGACAAATCGCCAAACGCACCCTCGGGATAGGCCTGCGAAGGAGGAAAAGGAGCCTGCATGACGTATCGGGCCGATTCTCCCCGCCATGCGACCACCGTGTTTTCCGTCAAGCCAATCATTAACCGTGCTGCTCCTGAGCCTTCTTTGCTTTCCGGAGCTCGAAGATTTTTGCCTTTACGTGAAACACTTGAACCGCCTGAAAACCACAATAGATGAGGCCCGGCACTCCGTCGAGAAAGCCAAAATTAAATAGATATTTGAACAAGAAGAACCAAAGCGGCGATCCAGGAAGCTGGAGAGTTTTTGTTTTCAGCCAGCGCCGGCGCTGCGCTTGTGTGCCGAAAAATCTCGGCGTGAGCTGGCCATTCGTTTCGCCTTGCACCCACACCTTGGCTTCCCAATTGGAATATTCGTCGTGTTTCTGTATGTAGCGCGACAGCGATTCAACGTTGTAGTGGACCAAAGGATTCGTGAGTTTTGCGGTGTTGCCTTCAACGACCACGTGCTCATGAACCTCCATGTCGGCCATGGAGACGTCCTGATCTCTCAGGCGGCACTCGTACCCACCCTTGCCGCGGCGAAATAGAGAGGGCTTCCAGAACCCAGCCCCGCCGTGACGAAGCAGGCGGCCTAAAAAGTACATCCGCAGGGACACATAGTATCCATTGATCTCGGGGTTCTGGATCGCCTGCCGAATTTCTTCAGCAAGCTCCGGGGTGAGCGCTTCATCGGCATCGATCAGGAAAATCCAGTCGTATGCGAGAGGAAGATTCTCCATTGCCCACTGTCGCTTCTTGGGCCAGCCTCCCTGATAGTGAAACTGGATGACCTTGGCGCCGTACGATCGGGCGATCTCCGATGTGGCATCGGTGCTGTTGGAATCGATCACGTAGACTTCGCCAACATCGCGCAAGGCCTCCAGGCAACGAGGAAGATTCTTCTCCTCATTACGAGTCGCTACGATCACGCTGACCGGCAGCTTGCCGCTTAACGGCGGGGACGACGGATTGGCGCGTTCCTTAACTTTTTGCATTGCAACCAAGAGTTACAAGTGCAGCTCACACCAGCGCTGCAGTACATACAGGGACCAGGGACGCGACCAGGAAACCGATCCGCTCAGAAACCGTTCCCAAACCGACCGCACTTCCCTGCCGTTCAGAAAGGCGCCAAGCGGGCCTTGGTCAATACGCCTCGCGTCGAGAACAGGCTCAAGCCCAGAGCGCAGTTCTTGCCGCATCCAATGCTCGAAAGGCAAGGTAAAACCGCGCTTGGGTCGATGAACAATCTCGTCGGGCAGCGATCCCTGCAACGCATCGACCAGCAATTTCTTGGGCGTTCCGTTGACTTTCGAGGCTCCTGGAAGCGCCAGGACTGCCTTGGCCAAAACATGATCGATAAGCGGGACACGGACTTCCAGGCCCTGAGACATACTCATGAAATCTGCATCGCGCAAGAGTGTATTGAGCATATAACAGCGCGACTCCAGATACGAAACACGATTGATGGGATCAAAGGAAAGTGAGCGCGTGAGGATGTCGCGTTGCGAGCCGATGGCGCCTTCCCAAACATCCGTGTTTGTTTCTCGAAGTAGGAGGTCGCGTTGCTCCGGAGCAAACAGCATTCTAGACACGAAGTACGGATGCAAAACGGACTCCGGCCTCAGCATCAAGGACGTCACCTTGCGGTTCCGGTCATTGTCCGGCGCTACCGCATTGAATGCACGCGCGACACCGCCGCGAGCGACACCAGGCATGTGGCTCCACATTCGGGCAAAGCGTTCCATACGTGGGACGGTGTGGAACGAGGAATATCCGGCAAACACTTCGTCGCCACCCAACCCCGACAGAGCAACCTTCACCCCTGCTCTTCGAGTTTCCCGCGATACGAAGAAGGTGTTGATTCCATCCATCGTGGGCAGATCCATGGCCCGAAGAGCATCGGGGATGGCGTTCAGCACATCCAATTGCGAGACGTTGATTTCGTGATGATCGGTGTGAAATTTTGCGGCGATGGCGCGGGAATGCTGCGCCTCAGAAAAATCGGCTTCGCGAAAGACAATAGAGAATGTGCTGGGAGTGATGCCTCCGCGACTGATGAGGCTGACCACGGCGCTGGAATCGATCCCGCCGGAAAGGAAGACCCCCACAGGCACATCGCTGATCAACTGCATGCGAACGGTCTCTTCGAGGATGCCCCTCAAACGTCCGCCAGTAATGTTTCCGTTTCCGGGCGCCTCGAACCCCGCGAGAGAGGAGTTATCCGCAAGATCCCAATAGGGAGAAATTTGCACTGTCCCACACTGCCAGGTCAGCGTGTGCCCTGCAGGCAAGACCCGCACACTGTCAATCAAAGTGAGGGGATCGTATGCCGAGCCGAAGGTGAGATAGTTCATCAGGCCGGCAGGGTCCACCCGTGCCGGCACTAAACCCGTGCTCAGCAACGTACGCACTTCTGATGCGAATAGGAAATGTTGCCCTGCCTGAGAAAAGTAAAGCGGCTTGATGCCCATTGGATCACGTGCCAGGAACAAGTGGTGCTGACGCGCGTCCCAAACGGCAAAAGCAAACATTCCCCGAAATTTGGCCAGGCACTGTTTTCCCCAACGGGCGTAGGCCTTCAGCACGACTTCAGTATCGGAGTGGCTTGCGAACTTCGCGCCCAGCTGCTCCAACTCAACACGGATTTCCTGAAAGTTGTAAATCTCGCCGTTGTAGACAATCCAGTTGCCAGTATCGGCATCCTGCATGGGTTGATGCCCGTGAGGCGAGAGATCGAGAATCGCCAGGCGCCGGTTGCCGAGACCAATTTCGACGGAGTCTGGCACGGTTTCGCGCAGAAGGATCGTGCCCGAGTCATCGGGACCGCGATGAGCCAGCGATTTTGTGCCGCGCTCGAGCACGCCCTCTGGAACCTGGGTACGATGCGACACGATTCCGAAAATTCCGCACATGAAAACGTTGGCTGACGCGAGTTCTCAATAGTAAAGCCTAAGGCGTTGGAAATTTCGGCTCATCGATCATTGCACCTTTTCGACGGCGATTCGCAGCGCGTAGCTTGCGCCACCGCTGGCGCACCCAGTGTAGGAAGTGGAATACGTAATGCCACCACCCGCAGACCAGACTGAGAGATCCCCGCCGCCGAAATTCGCCGTGGTACCTAGCGAAAGCGTGTTGCCTCCGGAAATGCCGGAACCGGACAGGGGCACCCGAAGAGTGCGCGCTCCAGTTTCGTCCTTCCATGCAATCGCCAGGGCAGCGGAAGCACCGCCTGCAGATGGGCAAGCGGTCGTCGAGTCCACGTAATAGTCAATTCTGTACTGACCGGATCCACAGGCCGTCGACGCACAAAGACCGGCAGAAGAAATCGCCGTTTTTTGGTTCGCCAGAGAGACCGACCAGCGGCCTAGGCCACCGCTTGGAGAGGCTCCTCCTTCGCCGCAGCCGGCACACTTGCCGGTCACGGTGAGATTTCCATTGATAGTGACGGGAACGTTGAAGGTCTTCGCTGAGCCAGTCAACTTTTCCTGGGGATTACCGTCAGGGAATTTCCCAATGTATTGCCGGATTTCGTTCTGCGCACGGCTATAGAGCGTACTGAGGCCTGTTTCGTAGCCAAGATCGAGATCATTGACGTCGGCCGGCGGGCGATGACCGGATGTGGCCCAAGTCTTTCCCCAGTTGCTGTCCGCCAGCGTAATGATCGGAGTGAAACCATTGGGAGCACCTTGATGCCCGAAATTGAGCCTGCCTTTGCGGCCGGGAATCGCGTTCTGCACCAGGTTCGCCGATTTGAAGATTGTGGCGCCGGGAAATGGACCGAGTCCATTCGTATGCAAGGCTTCGATGTTAGCCGCCGCTGCGGGCGTCGCGGGCGAACCTACCATCTGATTGGCCTCGGCCGATACCATCCACGCCGGTAGCGTCGAAACGATCGAACCCGCCCCCACGACATCCGCCTGCAATGCGAGCAGCGGACTGTTATATGAGCCTGACAACACATCGTCATCCGGGCTGATGACGATGCCGCCCGGCCAGAAATCCAGTCGCGGCATGTACACGTCGCCTTTCAAGTTTTCTCCCGCGTTGCTGTAAGAAGAGAGTTCCTCCCCGTTATCAGTGAAAGAGCATGTGAGGGCTGCACACGCGCTTTGCGGCACAGTGGTAAGTAGATAATTGCCAGTGCCCACAGGATAAGGGTACGGAACCGAGCTGCCATTCCAGTCCATCTTCAGAATCTTGTAACTGGTCGCACCCGCAATCTTAGGGAATGTGCCGGTGATGCTCCCCGAGCCATTCGTAAGAGCACGGCCAGCCGGAAGAGGAACACCATCCCCGAACTTTGCGCTCACGGGCACAACCCAGTACACCCAAGTGTGCGATCCGGACGCAGCACCCCAGTTCGGATATACGCCGCCAGGGCCATTGGCTTTAAGGCCCTCGACTTTGACCTGGACACCTTCCGCAATAATCGCCGCACTGCCAACGTTGCCGTACGGACTGTACTGTTTGCAATTTGGCGACGCCTCGAAGTAAACATTGTCGGTCATGACCCCGGCATACCCGCCGCGCACGTTGGCGACACGCACACCAAACACCGACCATCCCTGAATCACGCTATCGGAGATTCGCACGCTGTTTCCGGAGATCCATTCCACGCCTTTGCCGGAACATTGCAGAGTGAGATTCAGGTTTTTCAACCAACCCACGGCGGACCAACGGTTAAAGGGGCCCGGCGCGGAGATTACCGCGCCACAGAAAGTCGGATTGCAGGTTGCGCCCCCGCCACCCATCCCCGTGTCGAGCCCATCGAGCAAGAACGCCTGATCATCATCTACCTGGACATAGGCGCCAAAACTGTTCCCTTGCGCAGGTCTGCGTGTACTGACATTGAAAATTCTGGTCTGCTCCCCATTGACCTCGATGAAAGGCTTGGTGCCGGCAACCATCATCGGGCGCCCCCGGGGGCTATTAAGCGTTATATTCATGAACCTGCTGGATGACTTCCGGTCGCCCACGAAGATGCAGGTATCGTTCGGCGTGTAGCAATTGAGGATGGCGCCGGAAAAATCCACGGTCTGGTTGGAAGCGCGAATGGAAATGGGCGCGAACACGTCATATTCGCCCGGGGGAATAACCACCCGGCCTGATTGCAATATCTCGCTAGGATTCGTTGGCGCGAAGCGAGCCGCGATGGAGGCTTCCTGAATTCCTCCCGAGGCGCTCCCGATCACATAACCGGCAGGATGATCGTTGTTCGTGGTGAACTCCAGCGTGCCGGGGTGGCCATCCCCTTTGCACGTTCCGCCAGTCACCTGCACCGCCTCAGGCGTGCCGGTACCCAAGATGTAGACGTAGTACCAGGGCTCGGTTGCGATCACGCCTGGCGGACAGGCATCGAGCGTCACGGAATTCTTTCCGGCTGAGGTTAAAGAGGAAGATGGACTTTGTCGCCAATTGGAATCGGTGGCCGATCGTACTTCATTGGCTGCCAAGGGACCCGAATCCGACGCAGTCGCATACGGGCCATGATGAATCGAGATGAAAATCACCAGCATCAAGGCTACAATTCCCGCGGACGCAGCCACGGCGCGCATGTGTGACCGCAATTTGTGCAGCAGTACGCTGGGCACATGATCCGAATGAGACATAATCCCTCCCAGAATCTGAGGACTCGCCAGTTGAGTGTGGGTTCAGATTACTGTAAGGGCTGCACGCCAGTTTCGCCAGTCTGCCGGGCTGGCCCGTTCAGTGAGACAATGGAATCCTCTCAATAACTCATGGAAATCAAAGTACCGTATCTCGACTTGAAGGCGCAGTACCAGAGCATTAAGCCTGAGATCGATGCCGCCATCGCGCGAGTCTTGGACAGTTGCCAATTCGTTCTGGGCGCGGAAGCGGCGGCTTTTGAGCAGGATTTCGCAGCGTACTGTGGGACCACGCAGTGCATTGCATTGAATTCCGGCACGAGTGCGCTGCACCTCGCGCTGCTGGCCGCTGGGGTAGGCCCCGGCGACGAAGTCATTACCGTGCCGTTCACATTTGTAGCCAGTGTGGCGGCAGTGGAGTACGCCGGCGCACGGCCGGTACTGGTGGACATCGATCCCCACTCGTTCACGATGGATCCTTCTGCGATTGAGGCTGCGATCACATCGCGCACAAAGGCGATTTTGCCGGTGCACCTCTACGGCCAGCCTGCCGACATGGATCCGATTATGGAGATTGCGCGCCGGCACGACCTCGTCGTCATCGAAGACGCCGCGCAAGCGCACGGAGCCAGGTACAAGGGCCGTCCAGTCGGCAGTATCGGCGACCTGGCGTGCTTCAGTTTCTACCCAGCTAAAAATTTGGGGGCTTACGGCGAGGGCGGCGCGGTCACTACCAGCAATCCTGAATACGCGCGCACCGTCCGCACACTGCGTGACTGGGGCCAAGACCGCAAATATCATCACGTGCTGCGGGGATACAACTACCGCATGGAGGGTTTTCAAGGAGCCATCCTGCGCGTCAAGTTGCGTCATCTGGAACAATGGACAGAGGCACGCCGGGCTATCGCGCGCCAATACAACGAACTGCTGGCGGACTGCGGAGTAGTAGAAACTCCCAAAGAAATGTCATGGGCTCGGCACGTGTACCACGTCTATACCCTTCGCACGGATGACCGCAACGCCTTACAAGCCGCGCTCTTGGCCGAAGGAATTCAGACTGGCGTTCACTACGCGATCCCAGTGCACTTGCAGCCGGCATATGCGGACTTGGGATATTCGACCGGAACATTTCCGCAGTCGGAAAAAGCCGCAAGACAAGTTCTTTGTCTTCCCATGCACCCGGAGCTGTCTCGAAACAAAGTAGAGGAAGTTGCTGCGGCTGTGAAGAAACTTGTTGCCAACCGAACGCAGGACGCAATATCGAATTGAGGGAGTCTCTCACTTTCGCCGTGCATCGCTCATCCTTTGAAGCCGCCCTCGACTCGCGAGTGGTCGATTGAAAACAGATCCTTTGACGCTGAAAACCCGGCTATTCTTGCTGAGTTCAATTGCTCTCATTCTCGGAATTTATTCCTTCCCTGCTATACGCACCTCGATCGCCACCGGATCCCAGGTACTGCCCGCCGGGTTCGCACCGGATGTGAGCCTTTACCTCAACATCAGCACGATCCCAACCGCAACTTCCGGTCAGTTTGTTGATCCTTATTACGGAGCCGGGATTCCGAATGCCAGCATGGGATATCTGAAATTTCGGATGGCGTTTCTCTTGCTTAGTTATCTGATCACACTTCTGCACGGTAATCTGTGGTGGTCGCTGCTATTGTGGAACCTGTTTTGGTGGGGGGCGCTGTGTGCGCTCGCGCTGTGGTTCTTTCGCGAGTTCCTTCCCGATCGTTCGCTCTTGATCGTGCTTGCCGGCCTGGCGGTTCTGATGCTGTTCAACTTTGGAAGCCTGCAGAGCCAGCTCGCGGCGTGGGTGCACTTGCCCTCTTTGCTTCGGTTCCAGGATGTACAACTGGCATTCATCCGGCCATTTTTCCCACAAGTTCCAGTCCCGCTGCTGATCCTGTATCTAGGCCTGCAAGTGAAAGCTCTGCAGAAACGCGACTGGAAGCTTTGGGCGGCGATGGTCGCAACTCAGTTTCTCGCATTCACCATCTTTCCCTACGCCATGCTGATGATGGCCGGGATCACGGCGGTCGCGGTCATCGGGCTATTCATCTCCCGAAGACCTGCCGTTTCATGGATCACGTTGTCGCTCTATGCGGTGGCTTGCGGAGCCTGCGACATGCTATTTCTCCTCCACGGCAGTGAGACCGGTCGAACTGGCGCGCCGGGCCAGTATTCTCTGATTCATCTTCAATTCTCCGTATTGCCGCATAGGATCGGCGGAATCTGGCTGATGTTGGCTGGTCTCACTGCCTTGGTATTGTTGCTTCGCGATCTTGCCCCGGAGGTCAAATGGACTCTGGCAGGCCTGGGCGTCAGCAACTTGTTTCTCTTGCTGGGCGACGCTTTCTTCTCCGAAACTACCTTGCAGGTATCTCATCATGCTGGTTACTTCGTTCATCTGACGGCTGCGATCCTGTTCACTTTTCTGCTGTCGGCAGCCGTTGGAATCTTTGCTAACAGAGAGCCAGTGTGGCGCTTCGCTCTCTTAGGACTGAATGCATTCTTGCTGCTAAACGGTGAATTGCTGGCCCAGGCAACCTACCGTGCCGCGCTTCCCGCCAACGAGCGACAAGCTGAACTGGTTCGGGTTCTCCAGTCTGATCCTCCGCAAGCCAGCGATCTCGTAATCGCTCGTTCCCTGGTAGTGGATGATGACTGTGGGTGGGTTCCGCTGATTACCCGGTCGCATGTACTTTTCTGCCGCAGCGCGCAAGTGCTGCTGAGCCCGGAACAGAACGGTGAGATCCAGCGCGAGCGCCAGGCCTTCTATCTCTATTTCACAGGCAAAGACGCCGCTTGGGTTGAGGGGATACTGCAGAATCCGAGGGCCGAGGCTGAACTGGCGCGTCTTACATTTCTTGGGCAGGTCACGACGGATGTTGCCGAACGGCAGGAGGGCATCGACTCGGTCAGAAACCAACTGCTGCCGATTCTGACAAAGGTGCAGGATGGCGATCCTGCGATGCGTTCTTTCTTCTCCCGTTACCGGCGCATACTGGTCGTTGATGAGATGGCGAATCCTTATTTTGTTGAATCGCGGCTCGCCGCCTATCTCAGAGTCGAAACTCGGCAAGCTTTGGGAAATCGGCTGATCTTGCACTGCAGTTCTGCGTTACCCTGAATTGAAATCTCTATGGAACCAAACGCTTTTGTCGCAGAAGTGTATCGCCGGATGTCGTTACGCCATCGCGCCGAACACCGCACTCTCAGCTATGGCGATGTTTGCGAGGATAGCCGCGTTCTCCAAGCGGTCTTCGAATACGGTTCCCTTCTGCCTGACGACAAGAGTGCGCCCATTCTGGATCTCGGCTTCGGGCGCGGATGGTTCATCGCCGCTTGCCTCAAGCTGGGTTATACCAATATTTCCGGAGCCGATTTTGGAATTGCCAACAAAGCTTACGTTCGCGATTGGAGGCCCGAGGCCATCACCCTGCATGAAATCGAACAGGACATCGGCACCTTCCTTGCCACCCGTCCCGAGCAATACGCTTTTATCCACATGTCACACGTGATTGAACACATTCCCAAGTATTCCCTGTTGTGGGTAGTGGACAATCTTTATCGCAGTCTCCGCCCGCAGGGAGTGCTCTGCCTTCGCACTCCCAACATGGAAGGGCCGGCAGCAAATTCCTCTCTCTTCGTGACACTTGCCCATGAGTATGGCTTCTGCGGTTCGAATCTCCTATCTTTGCTGGACATTTGTGGGTTCGATGATGTTCGCTTTCATCCGGTTCGCACCCGGCAACCCGGATTAAAGCAGCGCGCCGGCGAGTTCCTCCGCCAATGCTTTCTGTTCGAAAGCCGCATCCGCCACAGGCTGTTTGGTGTGAATTTCGGTGGGCAATATGGAAGCGAACTCTTTGTGACCGCGGTGCGCAATTCCTGGCCACCTCTTTACGATCCAAAATACAAGTAGAGCGGCCGTACATGCTGAACTGGGGCTCTATGAAACGCCATCGATGTTCCTAGGTTCCTCTGCGACCATGCTGCTGCAGTAGAGAAGCAGAATTGCCAGCAGAATAAGGGCCCACGCTTCGTGAGGTATCACGAAATCGCTCCAGAACCATCGATTCGCACCAAAGAATGAAGCGTGGCCCGTGACTGCGAGTCGATCCAGGAGAACTGCACCCGGCACAAAGAAGGGCGACAGCAGCAGAAACACACCAAGTGCGACCGAACGTCTTCTGGCCAGCAAAATGCTCCAAGCCAAAGGCCAGATCAGCAAGGCGGCATCGTAGAACCTGTGGTAAACCGCAATCAGGCTCACAACCGAAATGAAGCTGATGGACAAAACGTCAGATGACTTGTGCCGTCGACTGACCCACAACCAGCAACCTAGCAGGAATGCCGCCAGGAACCATGCCGCCAGATTCGCCAGCGCAGCGTTTCCGAACAAGCTATAGAAAGGCACCTGCGCATTGATCATGTTGAAGCGAATTGGATTTGCCGGCGTGAAGTCGTCGACCGACCCCGGCGCAAACATTCTCCGGGTGTTCTCAAGATAAGAGAAAAACCACGGAACTCCGCTCACTGCGAGGCGCACGGCGCCGACCGCACCGACGAATGCGATGCCAACAATCGAGATCACAGATACTCTCCACCGGCGGCGGATCAGGAAAAAGAGTAATAGTGCACCCGCGACACTCGGCTTCAAACAGACAGCCAATACCAGCAGCACGCCTGCTATTGTTTCCCGGCGCGAGTGCATCGCCCAGACACAGCCAACCGTGAGGCTGACGGCCAGCATCGCTGGGTTCGCCGTTCCCAGGCCGCTGTGAAAAGGAGCCAGGGCAAATGCACATCCCAGAAAAACCTGCGACCTGATCTCGGCCAGGCTGCATCCGCAGATCGAAAGAAGCGCAAAGAAAGCCAGGACAACGGCACAAACGTTAAGCGCGATCCACAATCGCAGCGCGATGGACCACGAGAACAGCGTAAAGGGAGACAGCAATACAAGACTGGTCAGCGGATAAGGAGATGGAATTCCTGCTCTTCTCTCCAACTCTCCTTTGGCTGCCTCAGCATCCACGAAAGAAGGCCGACGGTTATCAGAGGGCCACAACGCGATGAGAGATTGCGGAGAATACGGATCCTTGCCGCAACCCCACGCCTTCGCCTGAATATACGTGGACAGGAAATCGTTCCAGCCTGAGCCGTCTTCCAGCAAACGGACCGGCCCACGAATGCAAAACTCCGCTGTGGAGGCGAAGAGCAATGTTGCAATCAGGATGCCCCGCCATCCGCTCGCTGTCACCTCTGTCTCACACTCAAGGGCATGGAAAGGTGAGAGCTTTTTGTTGGGGGCATCTTGAAGGAGTCAAACCGCTGCCGAGTATCCGAAGGTTCAAGTAGTGCGATCATTCGTGCTTTCCCGCGAGACCGGCCAGTTGGAATGATAGCGCCAGGATTTGCTCCACATGTCCTTTCCAAGAAAACTGCCGGGCTCTCTCCGCCCCAACTGCCACCATGTCCTGCGCTGTTTCCGGCGAGGTCGCCACCTCCGTGACGGTTTGAGCCAATCGCTCAGGCGAGAATTTGGGGAAATACCTTGCCGCCCCTTCACAAATCTCCCGGTGCACTTCCAGGTCGGATGCCACCACGGGCAACCCACAGGCCATCGCTTCGACCAGGGGATGGGCAAAAGTCTCCGTGTATGCTGGCGTGATGTAGATGTCGGCCCGAGTGTAAAGCTGGTGTAAGGCTTGGTAGGGTACCATTCCGAGTTCAACAATCATTTCTGCTACGTCGAGTTGATTCACCAAACTCGCGGCCCCTTCGGGGTGATAAGGCCCCGGGTTTTTTCCTGCCGCTAACTGGCAAGTCAGCAAAAGCTTGACCGAGCGGTTCGGTAGGTGGCTCCGCAACAGCGGCAGAGCTCGAATGAGAGTCTCGAAGTTGCGGTAATAGTTGTAGTGGCTCACAAAAAGAAGCTTCAGGCATCCATCGAGGGCCAATAGTTTTCCCTCTACCTCCCCCGCCAGGGGAGTCAAATCGCTTGTGAAAGCTGCCCGATCAAATCCGTGGTGGACGGTGACAACCCGCCGTCCGGTCCACTGTTCCAATTGCGTCGCAAATGCGTGGCTGGGGGCGACGGTCACATCCGCCCACTGAATCGATTTCTTCGCAACGATTGCCCGCAATCGCGTCTCCAGCCACAATCGGTATTCACGACGTCCGAGCAAGTCACGGCCGAAATCCGCCGATGTATAGATCGAATTCCGGGACAGTAATATCTGCGGCACAGGCGAATTTCTAAGAGCAAAATTTCCCGTCGAAAGCAGGACATCCGCTCCGCATCCGCGAATCGTTTTTGGAAGTTCCAACTGTTCACGCCAAAACCGCCGGGCCACCGGAACCTGCAATTCGAGGAAGGTGATGTTGGCGAAATCTGGAAATTCTCTGCGCAGCCCTGAGGGGAGAGCAATCGTAACGCGCACATCCCGTCTCGCCGCCAACTGCGGAAGTAGGTTGCGAATGTAGGTGAGGCCTCCGCCGGCGCTGGCGGCGACGGAGTTGATGAACAGGTGCATTATCGAACCGGAGTTGCCACACTTAGATCCTGCCGCATTCCGCGCGTGTTCCACCCAAATATGCTCTGCGAAGAAGGGATGGTGAGCGACAGGGCCTGGTCCACAAAAACAAAGGCCATGCTCCAATAGAACACACACAGATAATATCCCGCCGCGAAAAGCCAATCTTCAAAAACAGCATGGATCATCCCCGCTATAATCACCATCGCCAGAGGAACCGCGCCATGCGACGGGTTTCCTGTCTTCCACAACCAGAACACCGTACGCGCGGCCTTTCTCAGGAGCGAGCCCAGCAGTAGCAAAAACGGCAATACACCCAGAACTCCTACCCACACTGTGATCGCGAAGTAGCTGCTGCCATGTTCAGCCGTAGTCGTGCTGAGAGTCGAGAATGTTCCAAACGCTTCGTCTGTACCATGTCCTGTATCAGAGGTACCGAAGCCGCTGCCAAACCAAAAATGTTCGCGGATTGCGTCCATGCTGTCCTGCCAAGGGCTCGTGCGTGAAGACAGCAGGCCCAGACTGGAATCTTTCCCCTTGAATAACACGCTGGAAGTGGCCGAAGCAACGGTCCGGGAAACGGCCTCTGGCTGAAAAATGGCGGCGGTGGCGAACAGAATCGCAATCACTCCGATTCCCTGCGCCAGTAACCTGTATCTGTGTGAAGCAATACAGAGCACAGCACAGGAAACGAATGCCGCAAGCATAGACGCCCGCGCGTGACTTGCGAATGTCAGGTACATCGAGATGAGAAAAAACAACAGCCGTCGACGGCGAGTGGACGTCTCCTGCGGCAAGAGCGTACCCCAAAGCAAGATCGGGGCTGCGGCTACGCCCATAACCGCACCCAACGAATTGGGATTACCCATCAATTCCCTGCCCAAAAGGTACGATAGCGCAACGCCTGCGACGAAAACCTCACAAGCGATCAACAATCCCGAGAAAAACTTATTTTCCCGGCCCGCCACCGCCAGTCTGGCTCCTGTTGCCGCATAAAGAAACAGCAGTGCGAGGCTTAAGACTTTCAAAAGAGACAGCACCGTGTATCGCGAAACCGCCGCGGACACCAGAGCCGCGAGTACTGCAAATAACGCCAACACGTGGAACATGCCGAATTTGTAACGGCGCTCCTTCAATACGATCACAGAACCCGCCAGCGCTCCCAGGCCCAGGACCATCCAGCGCGCGATGTTCCAGGACGAACCTACCGGCAAATCCACTCCCGCAAAAAGAAAGCTCACAATCACCAGCAGGAAGAACAGCTTCCGATAAAACCAAACCGCCGCCAGACTGAATTCTAGGAGCAGCAGGCCACCCAGGTAGAGTGGGCTGGTGAAATAATCTGGCCGTGCATAGGCCAGGCCTGCCAGAAGGAAGGCTCCTAGAACGCCGACCATTACCATAGCGCTTTTGGCGTTCCTTTCAGTCATGGCCGTCTCCCACGGCATTCACCATTTTGACAATTCCCTTGGACCAATTGACGGGCGAATACTCTGCAATTCTCTTCAGACTGCGAATACCCATCTCCGCGCAGAGACTGGGTTGACTGGCCAGACGATTCATCGCCGCCGCCAGAGCATCCACGTCTTCCGCCGGGACCAAGTGTCCATTCCAACCTTCTGTGACCAGATCGTCTGCGCATCCAGCTGCCTGGCTCAAGACTACGGGCAATCCACAAGCCATTGCTTCGTTCACAACCAAGCCCCAGGTGTCTGAATAGGTTGGCAAGATCAGCAATTCGGACAGAGCATAGTAGATTGGCAACTGTTCGCGTTGCGCAAAACCAACGAATCGAATCGTTCCTGGTGTAATCGAGGATGCCTGCTGCTCCAACTCGCCGCGGGACGCTCCGTCTCCAACGAAAACCAGGCCGATTTGCTCGCGAACAGTTCGATCCAGTTTGGCATAAGCCGCCAGCAATTCAAACACTCCTTTTTCTCGTACCAGGCGGCCAACAAATAAAAAATAGCGCGAGGGTAGGCTCAATTCAGTCCGAGCCTTGGCTGCAACTGCGCGAGCCGACGCGGTCCCGGAAGCGAAGAGGTCGTTGTCGACGGCATTGACTGCCGTGAAGATCACGTCTTCCTTCATTTTGTGAGCGAGCAGGTATTCGCGAGCTCGCCGGCCAGGAACCGCAAAGCCGCTGCATTGACGCAAGAATTCGGTTTTCACTATCTCCACAAGCACTCGGCCGCGCCGCCGCTCCTGCAAATTGCTCTCTGACCACAAGCAAAATGGAACATTATGAATCCGCGCCCAAACGAGCGCCTGCCACGAGGCGATGTAGTTGTACCCACCACAAACAATCACGTCGGGACGCGCTGATCTCAAAGCCCGGGAAATCCCGGCGTTGAATAGCACGTGATACCGGCCCATCCGCCGTCTCCACGACCGCAGCACTTGGTACGAAAATTTGATTTCATCCTTATAAACTTGCCATTGGCGCAAACCTGGATCGGTCTCGGCCAGGAAAATTACGTGCAAGTCCACTTCTGGCCGCCGCGCAAGTGCGTTGAACAGTGGAATCCGATACGGGGAGATGATCTCCGTAATAATCACCAAGCGCTGCGTCATCGGACGCACTCCCGGTAGATTCGTGCCAGGTTTTCTGCCTGCTGCGTGAGGGTAAGTCGCTCCAGAATAGTATCTCGCGCCGCCGTTCCGACATTTCGCCTCCGCGTTTCGTCACGTAGCAACATGGCGATTGCCAAGCCTAGTTCTTTCTCGTTGTCTTCTCCGACGAGAAATCCGTTGGCCCCATGCCGGACAATTTCTGCGATCCCCTGTCTGCGGCAGCCTATGACGGCCTTAGCTGCGCACATCGCTTCCAGATAGACACACCCCAATCCTTCGTATCGGCTGGGCAACGCAAAGATTGTGCATTGTCGCATCGCTTCCGCAACGCCGTGTCTCGATTGGCGTCCCCGAAAATGGATACATCCTTCAATTTTGAGTTCACGGGCCAATAACTGCAGGCGCGAACGTTCAATGCCTTCCCCGATGATTTCGAGTGACAAACCTGGAAATTCAGCAACCAAGGATGCGACCGCCCGAATCAGTACGTTATGTCCCTTGATCGGGATCAAGTTTCCGACAGCGAGAATGCGGGGCTCAGGCGCAGGCGGCTCAGGCATGGGCAAAAATCGTTGTTCATCCACTCCGTTGTAAACGACCGAAGTGCGGCAAGTGCGCCCAGTCCCTTCGAGAACCTGCTCGCGCACATGCTCGCTGATGCAAATGACTCTTTTGGATGACTGGTAGACGCGTTGCGAGATGCGCCGGCACCATTCCCCTGCACGGCCGCGGACCTGGTTCGTGGAAAAAGCGTCCAACCCGTGAACGGAAACGACATACGGAAGCCCCAGTTCGGCGCACAAAAGCATCGCCGCGTGCCCACATGGAAGCGGCCCGTGGGCGTGAACCACGTCAATGCGCTGCTTTTGCTGTAGCGCTCGGACCTCCGACACGATTCTGGCGAAGACAAACGCACCTGCCGTCGGAAGCCCGAGTCCACCCGGGAGAGAAAAATATCGCAGCCACTTCGCCGACACTGCATTTCCCGGTGCACGAAGCTTCTTGCGATAGAACGGTTGCACGGCGAGAACGGTGTTCACAATTCCAATGTTCGAGAGGGCTGCGAGAGGCTCAGCCACGAAACAACCCGCGGAATCGTCACCGTCGCTCGGATAGAACGGCGTCAGCGTGAGAACGTGAAGCGGCGTGCGCGTCTGTCGTGGCGTCGCTGTCTGCCCAAGAATAGAAGGCAATTGTGGATTCTGAGTCACGCTTGCGGGTTCTGCGGATTTCTTCCTTTCATGGCCGGCAACAGGCAGCACTGTTTATACCAGCAAAGCAATGTGCGTTGGAGTGCGCTGCGATGCGGGGATCAGTGCCCTTCGATGAAACATGGTGACTGCGACGCTGCCAGGATCCAGCCTCGTCACGATCTCTCTCGGGGAAAGATTTTGTCCATTGGTGTCGGCATTGTCCGCAATTGATGGGGCAAAGATTGTAATCATTCGATAAGGATGGCCAGCCGCGTGTCAGCTGGCCGATTTAGAAGACTTGTGTGCTGGTTTTTTCCATTCTAGCCGAAGATCGCCGAGGCGCGTCTGCACCCTCGCTCTGGAGTCTCGATTCTGCGTCGATTGGCATAGGTGCTCGCGGGCAACTTCGAGCAAACGACGGCGCACAGCCTTCTGAACGTTTGAGGCAAGGGGAGCTCGTTCGGCGGGATCGGCTTCCAAATCGTAGAGCTGCTCCGCCACTGGACCGAAGTGCAAAACCAGCTTGAAGCGCGATTCTCTCACCGACAATACACGCGGTCCCATGCGATCCGCAGAACGAAAAGGATTAGCACAAGTCGCAACACATTCTGACACCGCGACGCCGTCAACGCTTATACCATCGCAAATCTGTCGCCACTGGCTGCGGCCCTGGAACTCCTTTGCACCCGGTTGATCGACAGCGTCCAGCAGCGTCGGTGCCAGATGGACAAGACTGAACGGAGTTTTTGCCATCTCCATCTTCCGGGCGCGGGGCACGCGCAATAACAGCGGCACGTGGATCAACTCTTCCGGCAAGTGTGAGGGGGGATGGTAGCGTCCGCCATGCTCAAGAAATTCTTCGCCGTGATCCGCTGTAAACGCAAAGACGCAGTCATCCCAAAGATTGCCTCGCCGCAACATCTCTACCAAGCGCGCCATCTGCAAGTCCACCCAGCGAATGCCCGCGTCGTACAAAGCGACTACTTCCTCGCGATGACGGGCTAGCCGGCGCGGTCCAATATCGGATCGGTTCCAGTAAGAATTCAAATAGCGCGCGCGTTGGGGAGTGAGCGCCTCCTGTTCCATGAGGGCAACCGCTTCTTGTTTCGGATAATAAGGAGCATGTGGATCCATCAGGTGTAGCCACAGGAAAAAGGGCTGATTGCCGACGCCACCGAGCCAGGTACCGGCATGATCTACGATTACGTCCGCAGCGGGAAATCGTCGAAGTTCGTCCAGCGATTTGGCTGCAGGGGTCACACGCTGGCAATAGTCGAAGTAAAGTTCGTCATAGATGAATCCAAGCGGCCCTAGTGACGGTCGAATCTTTTGTATCCTCCGATTGAGGCGGCTCGTCCAGCCCATGCCCGATGCCGGATCGGCCGTATTCGTAAGCGCTGCAATTTCGTCCTGCAGGAAATCGGAGAACGCGTCAAAGCCCTGCGCATAGCCAAAGCGCGAGGAGAGATAAGGATTTGCCGCGCTGAAGGCGGCCGTTGCATATCCTGCCTGTTTCAGCGCAGTCGCCAGCGTCGGCTCGCTTGGAGCGAGTCCCAGGACATCTCGTCCCAACGACATTGGATATCGCGAGCCAAATATCGCGGGAAACGAATAATAGGTCGGAACTCCAGCAACGATGGCCGTTGGAAAAATGAAACTTTCATTGGCCAGCGAATCGAGAAACGGCGTCGTCGGGCGCCCGTAGCCCATGAAACCGACGTGATCCACCCGCAGGCAGTCGACCGTGACGAGAATGATTGATTTCCGCGTTCCCATCTAAGTTTCCAGCCGCTCCAACGATTTGTTCGTAAATTTTTCCTTTCGCACGTTCACTTGCACGCTGCCTTGCGGAATTTCGTAACACCCGTTCGTGACAAGATTATGCAAATCCTCATCGTGAAGGTACAGCACATCCGGATGCCGCTCTTCAAGAACCGAAAACAACTTGTCCAGCATCTTCAGCGTTCCGCTCCGAAAATCCTGCAGCGTCGAATGAAAATTGATGGAGTGCACAGAGACAATTGCTGGAAGTCCGCGTTCGAAGCAGCGTTCCGCTTGCTGCACACATGATTCGATCCTGCACGCCGCATCCACCGCCGGCTCAAACTCTATGTTGCGCGTGAGATGCAACATGTCATAGCGTCCGAAAAATGGCGGAACCAGCGCTCCCGGGCCGTTCTGTGCGATCCGTACGCCATGTTGGGCCCAGGCGCGGTGGGTATCATCATTCGCGCGATATCCCGGAGCACAAGCAGAACGTGGCAGAGTGGAGAACACTTTGGCGAAACCTCCCACGGTTTGGCCAATCAGTTGACCCTGTTCCTCCATAGGCAGAAACTGCTCTGTCGAAGGCTTCTCCGGATCCCAGTATTCATATCCTATCCACGGCATGCGCCAATGGATGTAAGGCGTTCCCGCCTTCCAGAATGTCCGTAACAGCTTTCCGCGTTCATTCTTATTAGAAGAATTGCGCTCGACGGCCTCACGACAGAAGTGAGTCATTCCGTGCAATGCCGGAAAGAAGACTCCATCAGCAATCCCGGCACGGTAGGCCTCGAGGAGATTCGGCCGCTCCCAACCTCGTGGAAGCCCGTCCGATAGCGCCAGAACCTGTATCGATCCCGATGGATCATCAGCCATTTTGTCGAAATCGAGATTTGCCACTACGAAATTCATTTCGATGCAAGGATGCCTTCCGGCAGAGTCCGAATGGCTTTGCAAGACGGCGCTCAACGCGCCTAGATCCGCTGTGGTCTCCAGCGAATAGAAGTCATAGGGACGCTCACCCAGGTTGATTCCGGCAGCTCGTAGTTGCTCCAATCCTTCTTGATCACGTACTCCGATGCGTCCCCAATCATCGCTCTGCAAGAGCACGAGCGGCCGATCGAAGTGAAATCCCTGAACAGGACGGTGATCTTGAACGAATCGCCAGGCTTGCCGCAAAGGATTCATCATGCAGGGTTATGTTCACCGCTTTGGAGCGGAAAGCAGTTTCCGTCGCAGGTGCCCGACGATCTGTGCCGTGCGGTATCGATTCGGGCTTATGACAAAGCGATGTGCAGCCAGAAAATTTACGATGTTATTGCAAAATCCACTCTTGAAAAAAGCCGGGCCACCTTTGGCTCCGGGCGTAAATCCCCCGAAGTCATATTCGCGGCAGCCTTCTTCCTTGGCCCATTGCAGAGCTTTCCACTGCAGCAAATGTCCCGCACTGAATTTGTCGTTTTTGGAAGTCGCTCCCAGGACATACCAGCAGCGTGCTCCTGACCGGATAATTGCCGCTCCCCCCAGGAGTCGCCCGTTTTTGCGAGCAAGCAGTAAGCCCCCGCGGTCCGGTTCGGCGCTAACCCAGCCAAGGACGCCGCGCAGATGTTCGAGGTCGCCCGCGGCAAAGTGCTTGGCAGTCGCCATCTCACTGTACATGCGGAACCAATCGTCGTGCTCCTCCTCAGAACTCGCCCACTTCACCACAACTTGTTCGCGCTCTGCGCGGCGAATTTCATAACGGGTCACTTTCCTGAAACCAGCAAACAACTCGTGGAGGCTGCTCTCGATATTCAGGCGCAACGAGGTTCTGGCTGCGTCGGTCGTTTTCCAGCCCTTCTGTGCCAGCATATTCTCCGCAGCCTTAGCAAAGTCGCCAGTCCATTCCGGCATGATGTCGACGAAGGTGAAGCCTTCGAGTGCGGCCCTCTTCACCAGTCGATCAAGTCCAGTCTCCATCGTATCGAGATCATCCGCGACTGGACCCCGATTCACAGTCAAAGCGCGGATCGGTGGCAGTAGCCGGCTCGCGGGATACGACATGCCGCAAAGGGCAAACCATCGCAGTTTTCCATGACGCCGGGATAGGGCGAGCCAGGCACCTTCGCCCGCCCATTGCGGAAACTGGAACGGATGAGATGTATTCTGGCGATCCAGGAAGTCCGCTATTTCAAGAACAACCGGCGCCGGACACTCAGAAGAGTTAAGAAACTCAAAGGAGTCGACGATCTCGATGCGCTCGCTTGGCGAGTGCCGCACCCGCGAGTTGGCATGATCCGACACGGTAGCGGCCTGATGTGTTCTCATAAGTAGCCCAAATCTCGCAACCGTTGTTCGATGATGAGTTGTTCCCGCTGATCTGCCTGCACGGCCTCGTCTCGCAGTAGATCACTGAGAACGAACTCCAGCAATTGTTCCAGGCTGCCAAACTTTTCGCCGAATTTCTTCTCCGCCCGCGAACATAATTCCGCGGGCAGATGAACACTTCGCAGTTCAGTCAAGCTTCATCCCCTTCACGCCCGGAGATCGTGCAACCCGTGACCACAGCGCATTGGCCACGAGACGGTCGTCTTCGTCCAATCCCAAGACTGCAAGTGTTCCGGCGAAAACCAGGTAGCTCGCTAACAATGCGACGCCAATCGCAAGCCAATCGTGTCGAAACCAACTGGCCTCACCCTGCAAGAATAGAACGGTCAACAACGATACAACCGCCGGAATCGACAGTCGCAGATAGCTCCGGCTGAATGGCGACAAACTCAACCGAGAACGCACTTCCCACAAATTCCAGGAATTGGTTCCGGCGTTGGTAATGGCGGCCGCAACGGCCGCGCCCACGATGCCCCACAACGGAACCAGTGCGATACTCGCAATCGTGGCCACCCCTGCCATCGCCGTCTGCACCCGCAACAAACGTCGCTGGTTTCCCGACATCAACAGAAGCAGGCCCACCGAGCCGACTCCACAGTTTATCAATTGACCAGCCGTCCCAATGATCAAGATAGGCCAGCCAGCCTCGAAGTCATGGCCGAAAACGCGCAAGATCGGACGAGCGTACACCATGACTGTGATCGCCAGGGGCAAGGTCAGCCCCAATATCCACTTGGTGAGCGCCTTATACAGGCGACCCAACATCACTTGGTCGTTCCGCGTGTGCAGATCTGCGATGATGGGCGAAAAGACCTGGTTCACCGATGAAAGGATAACGCTGACGTATGCCACAACCGCCGCCGCCACCGAGTAGATGCCGACCTGCCGCGCGCCCCGGAAGAAACCTAAAGCAACTTTGTCCACTTGACCGATCAGGAATTCGAGCAACAGGACGCCGATGGCGGCGGCTGAGAAACTCCACACCTCCCGCTCCATTGGTGGCGGCCAGTGAACGGTAAGGCGCGCCTGTCTCGGAGTAAGCTTCCGTACAAAAGTAAGGACGAGAATAATGACAACTGCCGACCCTAGCACTTGCGCCAGCAGGTATCCCCGCAGTCCCCACCCCAGGCTGATCAGAATTGCTGCGAGCAGCATCGTCAGCGGCGTTCCGATGAAATTGGTAATAACCGTGCGCCGCCCGACTTCTTTGTAACCGGCCAGGATCCTGCCATAGAACGTGGAAATCACGCCCAGCAACATCAAGCCGGTAAACCACGGAATATATTGAACCAGCGCAACTGAATGGTAAAAACGCCGAGCGACGATGCCGCCCGTCGTCAAAAGAATGATCCCGAACACGACATTCGCCAGCAGCAGCGAGGCTCCGCCGCGCCACAACAGAGCTTGCAACTGTTTTGGCTTATCGGCAGCCCGGTACACCGCGGCATACCGAACCGCAGCCTCCACCAAACCCAGGGAATTGAAAGCGCCCAGAAATCCGATCAGGGTGATGCCCAATGCGTAAATGCCCAGCGCCTCCGCCCCCAGGACGCGAGCCAGATATACCTTGAATATGTAGCCAAGGACGACACTGAAGAGCGTGCCCGCGAGGTACACGCCGGAGTTCCGCGAGATGTGTCCGACCTGCGAACGGAAGTGCTGGGATCGATCGGCAACGACACTCGGGGCAACTACAGGGTCACTCATGAGGTTTCATGGGACGAACGATTTCGGGAATAGCACGGCCAGATGTCACCTCCAACGATCCTGATCCCCAAGACCATCACTTCGCGAAGCTCGCCGCTGATTCCAGCGCATCGTTGAATACTTTTTGCGTCGGCAGGTTCCAGAATTGGCTGTCGCGTAAAACCTGCAAAAATGCTGCCGCACAATTGCCTCTTCCGAAATGGTGGGTTGGCGTTAAGCCCTGGGGCAGAGAGGCGAGTGCGCGCTGGATGGCTTCGCGATTTTCTTCCACATCCACAATCGATTCGCAACGGAAGCGGCGGTTCTGCCTGCTGCCAATGTTTACAGAAGGAACGGCGTAGCCGGGTGCTTCCCGCACTCCAGCACTGGAATTCCCCACCATGACCAAGGCATTTTTCATTAGCACGAGAAAATATTCGAACCGCATCGATGGGATGAAGCGGAATCTCGGTGATTCTCTGAGCGGTTCCATCTCCTGCAAAATTGTCTCCGCCCCTTGATCGTTGTTGGGGTGCACCACCACGAAATTCAACCCGCTTGCCAGCAAGGCGTTGACCAATTCACGAGCATTCCGCCGTGTCTGGTCCTGCTCGGTCGTGACCGGGTGGTATAAAACAATCCCGTAGCGATCGAATGGGATCTCGTAGTGACTCTTCACCTCATCCAGATCGGGGAGGTGCGGAGAAAACATGATGTCCGTATCCGGAGAGCCGATGACGAAAATTGAACGCGAGGCCTCCCCCATCTGCCGTAGACGAACCGCCGCCTCCTCATTGGCGACGAAATGAATGTGCGACAGTTTGGTAACCGCATGGCGTAGCGCCTCGTCGACTGTTCCCGAGACCTCCCCTCCCTCAATGTGAGCCACACGGATATTATTCAGCGCGCCCACGATCGCCCCGGCCAGAGCTTCCACCCGGTCACCATGAACCACCAGCAGATCCGGCTTCGACTCCCTCATGTGAAGCCCTAATCCGCTGACCGTATTGGCCAGCACCAGGTCCATCTGCGAGTTGACCGAGCCATCCTGATTGATATACGGGTAGACGTTGTAAAAGCCGCTCTTGTAAATCTCCTGGACGGTAGATCCGTAACGCGCCAGCATGTGCATTCCGGTGGCGAAAATGGCGCACTCGAATTCTTCCCCATCGCTGACAATCTTCATCAACGACTTCAACTTGCCGAAATCGGCTCGGGTTGCGGTCAGGAACAGAATCTTCCGTTTTCGCTCCGGCACCGGGATTTTCATTGCAGGTTCGACCATTTGACTTGTGAATTCCGCGTCAACTCTTGCTTCACTTTTCGGCCCAATATCTCGTGATAGTGACGCGCCTTGATCTCGCCGGTCCCGGGACGCTTCACCCAGATGTTCTCGGTAGTCAACGGCTCTCCGGCAACAATATCTCTCGTCGTGACCACACAAGCATATGCGAAGTCGATCGTCTTTTGCTCCTCGGGCAAAATTGTTTTGCCTCCGCCCATTGCCGCATGAATCGCCTGCGTGCCTTCGATCAACTGCCGCAATTCCGCAGGATCAATCGAGATCTCAATATCCGGGCCAGGCCACCGTTTGTCAGCGGTAAAGTGCTTCTCCAGCAAACTGGCGCCCAGGGGAACAGCCGCAAAGCAGGTGTAGTTCCCCAGGGAATGATCGCTCAAGCCGAGAACTGCGTCGGGAAAGGCGTCCGCCAGTTCCGGCAGCGCGCCCAGGCGCACTTTTCCGTAGGGCGTGGGATACATCGAAGTACAGTGCATCAGCGCGAACGGGACTCCATGCCGACGCAAGATGTCCACCGCCGGCGTGATCGACGCGAGGTCGTTCATTCCCGTAGACAGCACCACCGGCTTCCGAAACCTCGCGATGTGCTCGATCAGCGGATAGTTATTGCATTCTCCAGATCCAATCTTGTAGGCGGCTACGCCCAGCCGTTCCAGGCGATCCGCGGCGGCTCTCGAGAACGGCGTCGAGAGGTAAATCATCCCCAGAGCTTCGACCCTGGCCTTGAGTTCTGTGTCCTGCTCCTCGGAAAGAGCGCAGCGCTTCATGATGTCCCAGATTGATTCCTGGGCGTTGCCGGGAATCACGTCGTTGGGAATCATCTCGTCTTCGATCACGTGCGCCTGGAATTTGACACACTCACATCCAGCCCGCGCCGCTTCCTCAACCATGGTCACAGCCTTTTCGAAGCTGCCTTCATGATTGATCCCGATCTCGGCGATGACCAGGGGAGGATATTCCCGTCCAATCTTCCTTCCCGCGATCGCCAACGTCGGGACTTCGACTTTTGCAGTTGCCATCCTGTCACCTTACCATCCGTCCGGCTAAGCGCCCGGTGGATGTGGCCTTCTCGAGCTCATTCTATTTGTTCGCTCGTCCCGCCTGAGAGCGTACATTCTCTCGCAACAACAAAGGAAAGTCATGCAACGCCCTAGGGTAGGATGTTACCGTGTGCGCTGCTGAACTTGAACGGTCCACTACCAGTCGAACGGGTGGCAAAGCGCCGGTTCACATTTTTGTCCCTCGATGGATGAATCGGGCCAACAACAATGCGCAGAATGCCAATGCGAAGGCGCTCTTGTCGCGCTTCTCCAGTTCCACTGCTCATTGGACAGCGATTTACAGCGATGATCCTGTCGAGAGCGTTACGAACAATGGCATCGACCTCATCAGGCTGTCCCACTCGCGCTGGTGGCAATTCGAGTTGCTCCTCGCTTACCAGCGCACCTTCGACGCGATTTTCTATCCCGGTGTGATGTGGCCCGATGAGTTTGGGATCAAGCTGCAACACCTGGTGCGCCGGCGCATACCTCGGATCGCGACTATGGAAGGAATCATCGCGTCTCCCGAGAAAGTTGCGCAGGTATCGGCCTTCGTAGGGCATCCCGTTTTCGCGCAGCCGGGGGTCGACGCCGCAATCCCGCGCATTCGCTGGATGTACGAAACCGCAGATCACATCATCGCCATCAGCCCATTTCTGGCCCGGGTCGCAACCCTTCTATATGGCGATAAGGTTTCCTGCCTACCTCTCGGCTTGGATCATGGCATTTTCCACAACGACCACCACAACGAGCCAGCTCGCTGCCGAGTCGTGGGCTGCGGGACCGTCAAGAGTTCCAAGAATCCGCAATTGTTTCTCGAACTGGCTGCCCGTTACCGCAACACTGAGTTCGTCTGGTTTGGCGACGGTGCCATGCGGCCGTCACTGCTGGATGAAGCTAGACGCAGAGGTTTGGACAATCTCACTTTTCCGGGAGCGCTCCAGCCGGACATACTCGCGGAAGAATTCCGCAATTCTTCCTTCTTCGTTTTGCCGTCCCACGCAGAAGGAGTTCCCAAGGTAACCCAGGAAGCCGCGGCGTGCGGACTGCCGATCGTGCTCAACGGCTATTTCGAGGCGCCGACAGTCCTCCACGAAGAAAACGGTTTGGTAGCGTGGTCCGACAACGAACTAACCGAACATGTAGGCCGTTTGATAGCGGACGAGGCGGCCCGCAGGAGCATGGGCGCAAGGGGGGCAGCCATGGTCAAGCACTGGCACTGGGATGAGATTGCACCACGGTGGGAAGAAGTCATCATGCGGATTGTGGAGAACCGTTAGCCACACTCGAAAGGCGCGGTCTCCAATCCCGTAATCTTACTTCCGGATGTAAGCCGGCACGTGCGACATGGGCAACTTCTGAATGAGCAGTTCTTTGTCTGCCTGCGAACAAAACTCGTCGACCGCCTGAGTTTCACCCGCGACCGTGCCGTAGTCATCCAGCACAATCACTCCCCCCGGCACGACCCGCTGAAACAGGTTCTCCAAAATCACTTTCGTGGGCCGGTAAACATCGACATCAACATGCAAAAGCGCGATCTTCAGTTCTGGATGCTCCTTTACATACAGCGGGACAGTGGAACAAATGTCGCCTTGAACCAGTTCGACGTTTTCGAATCGTTTGTGAGCAAGAACCTCGAGCAGCGAATCCTTCGTTATGCCATCTCCTCCTGCAGACGAAAATCGTTCGATGAATGCCTGATTAGCCTCGTCTTCACCTTCCCGTGGAAACTGTCCGAAAGCATCAAAGCCGACTATCTTCCGGGAATACGGGCTTTCCAGAATCTCGCGGAACGTTGCAAAGCGCAGGAGGGACGCACCTTTGTATACGCCGCACTCGACAATGTGACCCGGCAACCCGATGATCATCTTGTAAAGCTCATAGTGCGCGAGCATCTTCGCCATTCGCGTCACATGGCTGGTCAGGTAAAAGCCATTTTCGTAATCCCAGCACTTGTCGGTGTCGAACCCTAAGAAAATTTGACCCATTGTTTTCGTCAAGCCTCCGATCGTCTTCTGTTCGACCTGAATCGATTCCGGTCAGTCGCCGTGCGCTCGTTGGTTGTTCGATCTTCTCGCATTCCAGGTCTCCCGAAAGAACATGGAAATTTCATCAGGTTCGGCGGGCGCGAGAAACTGTTGCAACCCCAAATGGCGGTCGGGGAGGCGCCCTTCCACTCCATTAGCAATCAATTGTTCCAGATCAGCCAGATCGCGAGCGAAGTTAAAAATCCCTTCTTCCTCGAACTGTCGCTGATTCGGAAACCAGTGCCAGCCGAGAGTTACGATGGGAATACCGTGGCGCAGGCAATCCAGAAACATCGTGGAAAAATGCAGAACTGCAACGCAGGAGCGCGCCAAGACTTCTTCGACTCCAGAGCCCTGCGAATAACTAACTTCCACCTGCACTCCCAATTCCGCCTTCAATTCAGCGATGATCTCCTGGTAGACCACAACCTTGTCCAAAGGATGGGCGCGAATTATTAGAGGTCGTTCCGTGCCGTGCGCTGCACGCAAAAGCGAGCACAGAATGTCGCGCCGATCTGCAGGATGGTAAAGCGCCGGCACGTCGTAAGGGGTCGTGATAAAGAGAATGCTCTCCCGAACGATCCCTTTGTCTTGCGGCGCAGTGGTCTGCGCCGGCTCCGGGAAATTGTGGATGACAGTCTTGCGCCGCAAGGGTGCGTTGAGCACTCGCTGAAAAAACTCCCCGCGCAAAACGAAGATGTCAACCGGCTGATCCGCCACGCCGTAAACCCAATGCATAATGCCATGCTGCAACATGACGACCGGAACGCGTCGCACATTTTCATGCAATAGAAGCGCGCGCTCGTATCCTGCATTCCCTACGAGAATCATCTCTGGCTCTACATCTCGAAACCATCTTTGTAGCGCACGGCTGTTGAAGAGAACAAAAGCCAGCCGGCGAGTCAGGAAAAGCTGCCACCACTCACTCTTCAGCAGAACTGCGCGCAGTGCGCTTTCCTCTTCGGAAAGCGTCACAGCCGAGACCGCTGCTGTGATGCGTTCGCCGATCGCCTGCACTTCACGCCGGGACGGTATATCGGATTTCCGCGACCATGCGTACAAAAGATGCAGGTCGCGTCCGAGTTCGCGAAGGCGTTTGCCGCCGGTCGCCGCGTCTTCCACCACGTAGTGCATCGGGAGGGGCAAATACCGTTCATATTCCAACCCGATCTTGGTGTAGTTATATGCCGTGGAATAGAACCAGATCCCTCCACGCGGCGCACTTCTGGCGCGCGCGCGCTCCGAGAGTGCCGTTAGAGAGCGTGACCATAGGGGCGTTATTCGACGGGAAAATTCAGAGAGGGTTGGACGGGATTTCCACAGTCTTTGCAGCGCCCGCCGTTTGATTCCGGTTTCGAGAACCGGCACGTGAGCGTCGATCTCATACGTTGAACCCGTGACACCCTGCACGCCGCGCAACCGATCGAGCCAGGGAGTGTGCGAGGCGAAGCGACACCTCGAGAATCCTCCGGCAGAAATCCAACGGTCGAGATTGAAGGCTTGCACGATGGAGCTGCACTGTTCGAGAAGAGTTTCCTCGAAAACTCCTAGAGGAGAAAATCCGTCAAACACCGGCGCAGCCTGCAGTAATTTGGCGACGAGGGGATACGCAACTGCCAGCGCGGCATCCGGCGACCCGAGCAGTTCGCGGGGCCCGTGGCCATGCCCGGTCGCCTGAACCGAACGACTGTCCGAGGCAAATTCGCAGAGCAGACCGACTGTCCCGGTGGGCTGAGTTAGATCACTGCCGCCGGCAGACAGATCAAGAGTTTTGGACATGAGCGGCAATCGCAGTCAGGCACTCGAATTCTTCCGGGACGCTTCCAAGGCGCCGATCAATCCGCCGTTGAAAATTGTTGCTGCGAGTTGCACGCGCCACTTGATTTCAGCTTTTGCTCAAGCCGCTCCCACTGCTCTTCGGTGTCCAGGTCACAAGCTTCTGACTCGGGCGACAAAACTCCGATCGTTCGCGAACCGTACAGTGAACAGCGCTCCAGCACGACTGGCGTACGCACAACGAAAACGCTTCCATCGCGGTGGTATGCAGCAGGGAGTTGCTGGCGGCTCGGTATCGGCTCGCTTTCCCCCGTACTGATATGAAGTAACCCGCCCTCACCTTCCAGGTAGGCCCAATGCGGATTGTATTCGGATGGAACCGGCCTGATCGAGATCACACTATCGACATCCCGCTTCCACAGAGTCGAGATACATCGATCGACAGTCTCGACACTCCGCAGAGGGCTTGTCGGCTGCAGCAGGCAAACGGCATCGTAGTCCTCGCCATGGCTTTGAACCCAGCGAATACAATCGGCCACCACATCGATCATTGGCGTTGAGTCCAGCGCAAGTGCGGAGGGCCTGACAAATGGCACATCCATTCCCAGGGCTCGCCCGATCTCTAAAATTTCAGAATCGTCAGAACTCAAGATCACACGGGATAGATGCACGCTCTTCAAGGCGACGTCCGCCGTATAGGCGAGAAGAGGTTTGCCGGCCAGCAAACGCAGGTTTTTACGGCTTATTCCCTTAGATCCACCTCGTGCAGGAACAATTCCCAGAACCCGATTCCGTGATCTTGGTTCGTGCATTGAGGGAAACAGTAACATAAGTTTGGACCGCTGGGCACCGCCAGTAGCCTCGTGGGACGCGCAGTTCTTGCCCGCAACCTCCAACCATCTCGAATTCTCCAGGCTTTGTTTACAGAGCAGCCAACTGCGCTGAAAATTGCCCACGACCTCTTGCGCCATCGATGCTAAAATGACCGACGAACTCTCCAGTTCCTTGTATAAAACAACTCCCAGCGAGATAGACCAGCCTCTTCGACCCGGGATTCGCGGTACGTGTGTAACAAAGGCCCCGATCGGGCCTTTGAGAATGAAGTCACAACATCGTTGAGGAGCAGGCATGGATTTTGGGCCCCTGGTACCGAATAATCCCAATCTTCGCGAAATACAGTCTCCTCAGGGACTCGACCTGACCAGGCAGGGCGGACCCCACATTAATCCTGAACTGCGCTCGCACGAATCCGCGCTGAACGAATCTCTTCGAGTTCTGGTCAAACGCAAGTGGGTGGTCGTGAGTTGCCTGGTCGCCATCTTTTCCGTGGTGACCATCGCCACCCTGAAGATGACTCCCGTCTACGAAGCTGGCGGCACCATCGAGATCAACAAGCCGGATACGACGCTCGCCTTCCAGAACTCAGGTTCGTTCAGCCTCGACTACTACGATCCCACCGAACTGGAAACGGAACTCAAAATTCTCCAGAGCGATCTGCTCGCTACCCAAGTCATCCACGAATTGAATTTGGACCGCCGTCCCGAGGTTGGCGGCCAGGCGCCCCAATCTCCGCCGTCTCTCGACTCCGGCCCTGACCCGCTGCAGAGCGACCCCTCACGAGTTCCCGCCATGATTGGAGGCTTCAAAGGCAACCTGCGGGTCGCCCTGAGTCCGAACACCCGCATCATCGAAGTCCACTATCGCAGCGCCGATCCTCAGATGGCCGCGAACGTCGTCAATACGCTGATGCAGACTTACGTCGAGAACAATTTCAAGGCCCGGTTCGAATCCACCATGCAGGCTTCGGACTGGCTCTCGAAACAACTCGTAGATCTGCAGATGAAGGTCGAAACTTCTCAGGAGAAGCTGGTCCGCTATCAGAAACAGCACGAAATCCTGGGAACCGACGAGAAGCAGAACATCATCATGGCGAAGCTGGACGAACTCAACAAGGAGCTCACCTCCGCCGAAACCGAGCGCATGGAGAAGGAATCGCTCTACCGGTTGGTGGAGTCCGGAGATCCGGACGCCATTGCCTCCAGCGCTGGCGGGTTAGAAGACGGAGGAAACGGTTCGCAGTCCGCCTCGGGACTCATGGAAACCCTGCGCAGCCGACAAGCAGACCTCAAGATTCAAGCCGCCGATTTGAGCACGCAATTTGGACCTTCGTATCCCAAGCTCACCCAGTTGAACAATCAGCTGAAAGAAATCGATGTCCAGATGCAGGCGGAGTTGAAGAAGATTGCGAGCAAGCTTCGCGGGCAATACAGCGCCGCCCTGCAGCGCGAGAACCTGCTGCACGACGCGCTGGAGAAGCAGAAGCAGGAAGCCAACAAGCTCAATGAAAGCGCCATCGAATATACCCTTCTGAAGCGCGACGTCGACACCAATCGCCAGCTCTATGAAGGTCTTCTCCAAAAATTGAAAGAGGCTGGGGTCTCGGCAGGCCTGAAGTCCAATAATTTCCGGATTGTCGATGTCGCCCGCGCTCCTACCGGGCCGATCGAGCCGAATGTTCCTCGCAACCTCATGTTCGCGGTCGTCTTGGGCCTCGCATCAGGCATCGGGTTAGCCTTTTTGCTTGAAGGCATGGACAATACAGTTCGAACTACGGAACAAGCCCAGATCATTTCAGGGCTGGCGTCGCTGGGGATGATTCCGCTGGGTTCCAAAGCCGCCCGCGAAGGAGCCAACCCGAAGCGACTGGTAATTGCAACTTCTAAAGAAGCTGTGGAACTGGTCACCCAGGTCCGGCCACAGTCTCAAATGGCGGAGTCCTATCGAGCCCTTCGCACTTCCCTTCTGCTGTCAAACCTGGGAGCTCCGCCCAAGGTCATCATGGTCACCAGCGCGTTGCCGCAGGAAGGCAAGACCACGACCAGCATTAACACTGCAGTCGTCCTCGCCCAAAAGGGCGTGCGCGTGCTGCTTGTCGATGCTGACTTGCGCCGTCCCAGCATTCACAAAACTCTGGGGATGGGACCGCATAGCGGGCTGAGCAACGTCCTCACCGGCACCGCGACCTTGGAACAAGCCATCACGCGAAGCGTCATTCTTCCCAATCTGTTCGTTCTGACGGCTGGAACGCCCCCGCCGAATCCGGCCGAATTGCTGGCGTCGACCAACATGCGCGATGTGTTGGAGGAATTAAGTGGCCAGTACGATCACATTGTCATCGATACGCCGCCGTCACTCTCCGTCACCGACGCAGTCGTATTGTCTCCGCGGGCCGACGCCGTAGTGCTGGTGATCCGTTCCGGACAGACCACGAAGCAAGCGCTGCGCCGCTCCCGCGATACTCTCATGCAGGTGAACGCCAAAGTGGTGGGAGTGCTGCTGAACGCTGTCGATCTTCGTTCGCCCGACTACTACTACTACTACGAATATAAGGGCAAGTACGCCAGCTATTATCGCGATGATGACTCCTCAGGACATGAGGATGATGAAGTCGAAGAGACTTCACCTTCGTCGAGTAGTGCTTAGCAAGCAGTTCTCCAGCCGGATAGCATGAAGATTGCCTTCAACACTCCCGCTCGCAAGCGGCTGACGGTGGCCATTGTTGTCTTGGTGTCCATTGCCTATTTGAGCTTCGCTACGAGCCAGTTTGTGGCCGCATGGTTGGCCACCCGTCCCCAACTCTCCAGCTTGGAACGAGCAACGCGGCTCGATCCCGGAAACGCCGAATATCGCCACAACGTGGGTCGATATTACGATCTGGTGGCTCGGGATCCGGCGTCTGCTTTGCGAGAGTACAAATCGGCCGTGCAGCTGAATCCTCACTCGGCACGCTACTGGTTCGATCTCGCCAGCGCCTATCAGATTCTTGGAGACACTCCCAATCAAGCTGCCTCTCTCCAGCACGCGATCCAGGCCGACTCCATGACGCCCGACGTAGCCTGGGAGACCGCGAATTTCTACCTTGTCCAGGGTGAATTTGACAAGGCTCTGCGCGAGTTCAAAGTCGTAATCGCCAACGATCCTTCCCTGGGTGACGCTGCCCTGCAATTCTGTTGGCGCATCGAACCGGATGTGGACTCACTGCTTCGCAACGTCATCCCTGCCCGCAGTCAGTCTTATCTTGGATTCCTCTCCTTTCTGCAAACCAGACAGGAGACCGCCGGAACGGTAAAAGTTTGGAATGCTCTCATGCAGACCCATGAGCCCTTCGAAGCGCGATTCAGCTTCGACTACATCCGTTACCTGATCCAGCACAAAGAGGCCGATCAGGCGGCCCTCGTATGGGAGCAGACGGCAAACCGGTTCGGGCTTTCTTCTTACTTACCCTCGTCCGCGAATCTGGTGGTGAATGGCAATTTCAACTTTAAAGTGTTGAACGGCGGATTCGACTGGCAATATCAGAGACAATCCAGCGTCAACCTGAATCTCGACCCGAGCGACTTCCATAGCGGACGCCGTTCTCTGCAAATCACATTCGACGGTCCAGGAATTAATGACGCCGGTATTTATCAGCTTGTGGCCGTACAGCCCAATACGCCGTACGATTTCACCGCGTATTACAAAACGGGCGACATAGACGGCGCTGGCGGCCCTCACTTCACGATTCAAGACGTGTATGACCAGACCGTGTATTACGAAAGCGACGAACTAAAGGACTCCGGATTCTGGAAATCGGCGGATGGTGAGTTCACGACAGGACCGGAGTGCAAACTCGTCGTCCTGCATATCCGGCGGCTCCCGGCAGGCAGTCCGATCCGTGGTAAGCTCTGGGTCGGCGACTTCCACCTCACCCGAAAACCGGCTCCCAGTGCGGGCCCACCCAGTTAGAAGCAACCATGAAGCTCCATCAAGAAGCGATTGAGGTCAGGCGCCGAGCTCGGTCCGAGCGGATTGGGGCGATCACACTTTATGGCACTTTCGGCCTGCTTATGTTCGGGCCTTTGGCCTTCGGAGCGGTTGAACCCTGGTCGATCTTCGTCCTCGAAACTGTCTCCGTTCTGCTCGCACTTTTCTGGCTCACTAGGCAATGGCTGGATGATCAAATCACCATCGTTTGGAATCCGCTATACCTGCCGATGGGCGCATTCGGGACACTGATTGCTCTGCAGATTGCTTCCCGACGAAGCGCTTATCCGCACGACACCATCTCCGGGGCCATGCTTTATTGCAGCTATGCCCTGCTTTGTTTCCTCGCTACCCAGACTCTGACGCGCAGCTCCCAGGCTCGCAAGCTCGCCGTCATTCTCGCCGTGTTCGGCTTTGCGCTGGCCGCTTTCGCCCTTCTTCAAGGCGTCTCCCCGAACGGCAAGCTGTACTGGGTTCGCCAGCCACGCATGGGTGGCTGGATCTACGGCCCCTACGTAAACCACAATCACTACGCGGGGATCATGGAACTTCTGGTCCCCATTCCTCTAGTTCTCGCGCTCTCGCGCTTGGCCCATGAGAAGGAACGCATCGTGGCCGGCGTCGCTGCCGCCGTCATGGTAGGAACCATCTTTCTCTCAGGCTCCCGGGGTGGCATGCTCGCCATCTTCGTGGAATTGGCTCTTCTCGCTGTAGTGATGCTTCGTCAGAAGAAGAGTGTTCGCATTGCCATCGCTGCCGCGGCTTTCGCAGCAGTCTTGATTGCCATGCTCGCATGGCTCGGTGGCCAGGGATTGACGACCAGGGTTTCCAGCATCTCGACCGAAACGCGCGGTGAAATTTCCGGAGGAATGCGCCTGTCAATCGACCGCGACGCTGTGCACATGTTTCGGCAGAAGCCCGTGATGGGATGGGGACTTAGAACGTTCCCGGTGGTTTATCCCCAGTTCCGCAGCTTCTACACCAACTTCTTCGTGAATGAAGCTCATAATGACTATCTGCAACTGCTGGCCGAGACGGGTCTTCTCGGATTCGGTGTCATGCTGTGGTTCTTGGTCGTTCTTTATCGCCGTGCGGTGACCAAACTGACGAACTGGACCTCTGACGTCAATGGTGCGGTCACCTTGGCCTGCATTCTGGGCCTTAGTGGGATTTTGGTCCACAGCTTCTTCGATTTCAATCTGCAGATTCCCGCAAACGCGGCCATGTTTTATGTTTTTTGCACGCTGGCTGCCGGCCCCGCCCTGCGCCAGCGAGCGCACAAACGCCGTCCCGAACCCGCAGAAGTTGACGAGGCATTTCCTGCTTCTGAAGTCGTCTAAACGACCCGTGGAACCCGTGTCAGTATTGTTTAGAGCCTGGAGGGAGACTCTAAAATTAAACTCTCATCAGCGCAGGGGCGCTAGACGGGGTCAGGAGAGTCCAATGAGAAATGTAATCTTCGCAATCAACACTACCCTGGATGGCTGCTGCGACCACACCAAACAACTTGCTGATGATGAAACACATGAATATTTCACCCACCTCCTGCGAAACGTGGACCTGCTTGTCTTCGGACGTAAAACCTATCAATTGATGGTTCCTTTTTGGCCCGAAGTCGCAAAGACCCAGTCGATGACGAAAGCAGAGAACGAATTCGCCCGGACATTTGACTCCCTCCAAAAAATTGTTTTCTCCCGATCATTAGGCAGCGCTGAAGACAAAAAAACGCGAATCATCCGCACGAACCTTCGCGACGAAATACTCAAATTGAAGCAGGAACCAGGCAAAAACATTCTGGTCGGCGGCGTAAGTATTCCTTCCCAACTGATCGAGCTAGGCCTGGTGGATGAATACCGTTTTGTGGTTGGGCCAATCCTTGCCGGAGAAGGAAGACGGTTGATGGAGGCCGTCAGTCTGCCGGAGAAATTGCAATTGAAACTGGTTGAGTCGAAGCCTTTTAAATCGGGATGTGTTGCGCTTCGTTACTTGAAACAGTGAGCGAGAACTCTGCAAGGCTCTGCTGCAGGCCCTCGGCTACAAAAGATCCACTATTGCTCCGCTGAATGACTTCCATCCTGAGTCGAATGCGGTGATTATGGGTAAGGCGACTTATGATTTGAACTCGCCAAAGCGACCGTTACGTTCGATGGCGTCCAGGGATCGGTACAGTGCGGTAGCTTCGAGGGCAGGAAGAGTCGAAAAGGTGAGCCGGACTCAAATTAAGGTTTCCAAGGGCTAGCTGGCTGGTCGTTTCTTAGCAGCACCCACGCAGTCACGCCAATGACGGCGGCCCCGCCGATGCCCACCGCGTATGGAGAACTCAGCACGCCGCCACCTGCAGCGGGAGCCGCACCAACACCGCGCTTGCGGTTCTTCTTTTTCTTGCCGTTGGTGTCAGAATCCGATGATTCGTCGCGAGTAGTCTCCTGACCTTGCGCCAGGGTCACAGTTCCCTTGCCGTCGCTGATGGTGAGATCCCCTTTGCGCGCCGCAATGCGCACGGTTCCGTCCACATCACTGACGTTAAACTCCGTCCATGAACTCGAGGCCGGAGTCACCTTTATATCTCCAGCCGTCGCAGCAACGCCCCGTGACGTCGCGACCCGAATCCCACCATGCTCAATATCCAGCGAAGCGCCTTCGAATGTCACCAGGGAATCGGACAAAACCGTAATGGTGGAACCGGATTCGTTGATGTTAGCCACGGAGTCGGAACGCGTTTGCACAAGATCGCCAGAGAAGATTGCCGAGGAGGAACGGGGAACATGCGCTCCATTAATCCACGCAGCGCCATTGGTGTACAGCATCGCCGCATTGGAATCCGCAGCCAACAATGAGACGGGAAACAAAATCATCAATACACAACTGACCATACCGCGCAGCGCGGACTTGCCCATCCCACACTCCGTTAATAACTTTGTTGGTTACTTTGCCTCGAATCGTACCCTCCTCACTGTTCTCCGTCAATGCCTTTCCCGCCGCGAAATTCGTTTCTATGTGGAAAACTTATTCTGCGGGAGAACACCGATGCATTTCGCAATAAGCGGCTGTCTTGCTCTACCGCCATCGCTCCACCGCACTCCACCATAGCAAGCGCAACCACTCATCCACACAAGTCTTGGCCCACTGCCGGTGGGTCCACCAACGTGTCCCGAACTGCGATTCATCGCGCGCTGCCGCCACCGAAAACGTCTTACCGTGAATCTCGTGCCGGAAAATGCTCAGCGATCGGCGCGTATGGTAGTCGGACGTAACGATCAGAATCCGCGATCCTTCCTCCTCTGCCAGACACTTTGCCACGTCGTGTGCTTCATCCCGAGTCGACAGTCCCTGAATCGGGCAAATCCGCACCTTCGCAGCCTCCGGCAAGTCCCGAACGTAATCCTCGGCCAACTTGGAGATCGTGGTACCGTAAATCCTCCCGCCAGCCGGAACGTCCATCAGCAATCGAGGCGCGTCCCCCTGTTTCAGCAGGCACAGAGCGGTCGCGGGCCGACGGTCGCTGTCACCTGCTAGTACCACAATCACATCCGATGGCAGCGGGGCATCCACCACCAGAATCTTTCCCGCATTTGCCGCAAGAGTTACGATTCCCACGGTCAGGCCTATGCCTTTGACCAACCCGCGTTTTGTCACTACAGAAGCCTTTATCGACAACTTTCGTCCCCTCGATGCTCCAAATTTTGCTTTTTTCATCGCCTGCAACGCTCGCACGCGCAGCGGTGCCGCATGAGCATGCTAAAATTGTGGCGCTTTCATTCGTTTCATCAATTCTTTATCCCGGAATCTTCCATGACGACACACGCCGCAGACTCATCCATCGACCAACTCAAAAGCAGGATTCAACAGCGCCAAGCCCGGGTTGGCATTATCGGACTCGGCTATGTTGGCCTGCCCCTGGCGCTGCTTTACAGCGAACAGAAATTCCGGGTCACTGGCTTCGACATCGACGCCCGTAAGGTCGACACTCTGGCCAAGGGCGGGTCTTACATTTACCGCATCACGGCGGAAGAGATCCAGGCGGCCAAGGCGCAAGGCTTTTCCGCCACCTCGGACTATTCGCAACTCACCGCCATGGACGCCGTCATAATTTGCGTCCCGACGCCGCTGAATGAATATCACGAACCCGACCTTAGCTTCATCACCGACACAACGCATTCCATCGCGCCCCATTTGCGCGCCGGACAATTGGTCGTACTTGAAAGTACAACTTACCCCGGCACCACGGAAGAAGTAATGATTCCGATCCTCGAGAAAGAAAATAAGAACAGCCTCAAGGCTGCTCGTGGCGCTGTTCTCGGGGGAAACGAATTCATGGTGGCTTTCTCTCCCGAGCGCGAAGATCCTGGAAACACTTCAGTCGCTCGTCGCGACATCCCAAAAGTCATCGGCGGACTAAATCCCCTGGCCTCCGATGTGGCTGGCGCTCTGTATGGCTCCATCTTCAATCGCACCGTGCCCGTCTCTTCTCCCGCTGCCGCGGAGATGACCAAGCTTCTGGAAAACATCTATCGCTGTGTAAATATTGCGTTGGTGAATGAACTCAAGCTGCTGTCCCTCCGCATGGGCATCGACATCTGGGAAGTCATCGCCGCCGCGTCTACCAAACCGTTTGGCTTCCACCCGTTTTATCCCGGACCCGGCCTCGGTGGACACTGCATTCCGGTTGACCCTTTTTATCTTTCCTGGAAGGCAAAAGAGTGGGATTTCCGTACCCGATTCATCGAGTTGGCCGGCGAGATTAATACCAACATGCCCTACCATGTTCTCGCCTCCGTCGGTAGCGCCTTGAACGCCCAAAAGAAATCCGTGAATGGATCCCGGGTGCTGGTCTTAGGCGTCGCTTACAAGAAGGACATCGACGATCTGCGTGAATCGCCTTCGCTCACCATCATCGAACTCCTGCAGAAAGACGGCGCCCAGGTCAGCTACCACGATCCCTACTTCCCATTTATTGGCAAAGGCCGCAAGTACGATCTCCAGATGAAGTGTGTGGAATTAAAGGATTTGGGCCAGTACGATTGCGTCCTCATCGTCACCGATCACTCCGATTATGACTACCGGCGCATCGTGCAGGAGGCTCAACTCGTGGTCGACACTCGCAATGCGACCCGTGGCATCCAGAGTCCAAAAATCGTCCATTGCTGATCGATTCGGAACTCAGAAGTACATCAGAAAATCTCTCCTCCACAGTGTAGTTTTTTGCATAGCCCCCCCTCGTCCCGGCCTGGGTGAATGAGCGGTTCTCCTAACAGATTGAGCGCTAAAGAATTGTTGCTACAACGCGGTTCGGAGAGTGGCCTCTGTCGTGCATTCCTGAATACGAGGTAGTACACTCAGCTTGAAATCCTGTCCTCCCAGGCTTCGTACTCGACGGGATTAGGGAAATTTTTCAGCGTGAGCAGTGTTTGCAAGTAACTGAAGCATCCGACGTGATTATGATGTCGCCGCATTCCGACCAAGCGATTCTGTTTACTTCGCTACCCAGGTGGCGCGCGCCGTGGTCTGAGTTTTTCCTGAGCTACGGAACGCAAGCCGTCGTCATCGCAATCTTGGTGTGGATCCCCGTCCTTCATCCTGAAATCCTCGAGGAACCCAAAAAGGACTATCACGCCATCGAACTGGTGCCGACTCCAGTCCCGGAAAATCATCAGCCGCAGCGTCAACTTCGCACCCCCATCATGCAAGCAAAGATGGATCCGCCTGCTGCGGCATTGCGATTGCCAGCGCCTCAGCCACTACCCCGAGTCAAGGTCGAAGATGCCCCTGCGCCGGAAGTAAAGATCGCTGAAAAGAAAATTGATCCCGTACCTGTACCCGTTGCCGCAATCCCGAAGCAGATCGTAAGAACCAACCTGTTCTCTACGGGAAGTTCCGCGCCGCAAACCATCAATCGCGCTCCGGAAAAGGTGCAGACCGGTGGATTCGGAGATCCTAACGGTGTCCCCGCGAGAACCACTCAGACTCGTGCGGTTAACATCGCGCAGGCTGGCGGGTTCGATATGCCGACCGGCCCCGGTTACGGAAACGGAACGGGCGGCGCCAACGGCGCTCGTGGCGTGGTTGCCAGCACGGGTTTCGGCAGCGGAGTGGCTACTGGAAATGCGCACGCCTCCTCATCCGCCACTGTGCGCCAGGCGGGATTTGGCGATGCTGATGTTCCCGCGCCTCCCACCGTGCAATCGCGCTCTGCCGCCCAAACCCCTGCGAAAACGGTTCCGGCCGAAATCCTTTCCAAGCCGGTTCCCGCCTATACTCCAGATGCACGCGCCGCACGAGTCGAGGGCGAAGTTCTACTCGAAGTTGTATTCGAAGCATCTGGCAAACTCCGCGTGCTACGAATCGTTCGCGGACTCGGACACGGTCTGGATGATGCAGCAGTCCACGCTGCCGAACAGATCCGTTTCAAGCCCGCATTGCGAGACGGTCAGCCTTCCGACTCGACCGCTGTCGTACACATCATTTTTCAACTGGCGTAACTTTCTCCCGGAAGGTTCTTTATGCGTATGCTTCGTTCGGGCTTGCCGCTCATTCTATTGGCCGGTATCTTCGCGGCCGCTCAGGATTCCTCTGCTCCGCCTCCGACTGCTGCGACTTCGAACCCGACGGTTTCCAGCGTCCCGGCTCAAACTGAAGCCGCTCCTCCGGCCGCAACGCTCAACGACGTGATGGACCGCGTCGTACAACGGGAACACTATTTCATGGCCCAGATGCGTCACATGCATCCCCTGGTCGAGACCTATCTGCAGAACCTGAAAAATGACTCGGAGGCGCACGCGGTTCCCATCGGCGATCAGTATTTCCTGGGCCGGCTCGATATGACGGATGGGCCCGAAGACGTTTCTTTTGTCGGCCAGCCCGGTTTTGGACACCGCATGCTCGCTAAGTTGACCGGGGTTTACTCGCTGCATTTCCTTCCCATGGGCTTCGCTCAGATGGTGTTACTCGATACCGACTTCCAAAAGAAATATTACAAGTTCACTTTTGTCCGTCGTGAATTCCTCGGCGAGGTGCGTTGCCTGGTCATCGATGTTCAGCCCAAAGAAGGCGAAAAATCTGTTCGCTTCAAGGGCCGAATCTGGGTGGAAGACCAGGACTACAACATCGTGCGCTTCAACGGAACCTATGATCCCCAGCCGAAAATCAATTTCTTCTTTCACTTCGACAGCTGGCGCCTGAATATGCGGCCCGGAACCTGGCTTCCCGCCTACGTCTACACCGAAGAATCCAACATGAAGACGGGCCTCACCAAGACGCTCCATTTCAAGGCTCAAACGCGTCTCTGGGGGTATGACCTGAAAGGCTTGGGGAAGAACGAGGAGTTTACCCAGATCCTGGTGGATTCCCCGCAGTCGGTAAAAGATCAGAGCGACGCCGCCGCTGACGCAACTCCCGTCGTCGCGCAACGTATGTGGGAGAAGCAGGCGGAAGAAAATGCCGTCGAGCGCTTGCAGAAAATTGGCTTGCTGGCCCCTCCGGGCGAAGTGGACAAGATTCTCTCCACAGTTGTAACCAATCTCCTGGTCACCAACAACATCGATCTGCAGAGCGATTTTCACACCCGCATTTTGTTGACCGCACCCTTGGAGTCCTTCACCATCGGTCACACGATCGTGATGAGCCGTGGCTTGCTTGACGTCCTTCCCGACGAGGCTTCCTTGGCCATGGTTTTGGCCCACGAACTTAGCCATATCGTGCTGGGCCATCCCTTTGATACCAAGTTGGCTTTCAACGACAAACTGTTCTTCCCCGATGAACAGTCCTTCCAGCGCCTCGATTTCAAACAGAGGCCTGCGGATGAAGAAGCCGCGGACGCCAAGGCGATCGAGTTACTCAAGAACTCTCCCTATAAAGACAAACTGGGGAACGCCGGACTATTCCTGAAGGCTTTGCAGCAGAAGGCGCCCGACCTACCTAAACTGATTCGTCCCCACCTGGGCAACGGCTTTGCTGCCGGCAACCGCATGTCAGTTTTGCTGGCTTCGGCTCCAGCGCTCGACGAAAAACGCCTCGACCAAATCGCAGCCTTGCCCCTGGGGGGACGCATCAAGGTCGAACCCTGGAGCGATCAGGTCGAACTCTCCAAGGCCAAACCCGTGGCCCTGACGTCAGCGCGCGAAAAACTGGAATTCGAGATAACCCCGTTCTTCCCCCACCTCACCCGTTTGTCTACTGGAGGAACCGAGAAGGTGGCGCTTACGACCCCTGCTGCCACGGAGAATCAGCCGAAATAGCCTTCAGGAAGTCTCCGGAGTCAGGCGACCTCAGGAAGAGGTCGCACAAATGCCCTCGCGCAGGATTGCGCAATTTCGAAGTGTACAAAGCCCAACTGTCTCTTACTGAATGCTGCTGCCAACGGAAGAGAACACGTTGTTGGCATTCGACCCGATCAGCCGGATCGTACCCACGACGATGACGAGAATCACGGCCAACATCACGGCGTATTCCGCTATGTCCTGGCCCTGCTCATCGTTCCAGAGTTGTTGTAGACAATTTGCCACGGGGCTCCTCATTTTTAAGCTACTTGCTTGAATTAAGATCTCCCACATCTACCCGAAGATCTTCAAAACCACAGCACGAAATCGCCCTTCCCCAAGGCTGGTACTTTAAGTCTATTCACTGAGCTTGGAAGGGCCAATGGCACAAAAGTGCCACTCGGCCCCATCCGATACTGGAAGGTAACCGGTCCTCATGCGATGCTCTTGAGGGGTAACGCCTGGTTCACCGCGAAAAGGGCAAGTTCCAGGCGGGTGGAAACACCCAGCTTGTCGAAAATATTGCTCAGATGGTGCTTCACCGTATCTTCGCTGATCTTGAAGTACTCTGCGATCTCCTTGTTGGAGTATCCGGCGACCACGGCGGAAACGATCTCCAGTTCGCGCGGCGTCAATCCGAACTTCTTCTGCCGCGCTTCGTCATGCGACGACTGCATCAGGGTTCGCAGGTACTGCACCAGGTTCGACACACTCTCCCGCCCTACCCAGTATTCTCCGGCCATCACCGTCTGAATCGCCTTCAACAATAACTGTGTCGCGGAGTCTTTGAGCACGACTCCGCGGGCGCCCAGTTGCAGGGCTTCGACGATCTGACTCTTTTCCGCCGCCGCCGTCAGCAAAATCACTCGAACCGGAGTCGCGTTTGCGGGCACACTCAGGTCCCGCAGCGCCTCCAATCCCGGGTGCTTGGGCATCGCCAGATCGAGCAACAGAATGTCGGGCTTCAGTTGCCGCGCCAGTTTCACTGCCTCGGCTCCGTCGGAAGCTTCGCCCAAGACCTTCAAATCGGACTCGGCTTCCAGCAATCGGCGCAGGCCATCGCGGAAAATCGGATGATCGTCCGCAATGACCAGACGAACTTGTTGCGGCTTTCTAAAATTCATTCGGCATGTCCCCGTTCCGAGCCACAGTAACTTCCAGCCGTGTTCCTTGTCCCGGATTCGATTCTACCGTGAGTTCGCCGGCTATCAAACGAACCCGTTCTCTGATGATCATAGGCCCTTTCCCGCTCTCTTCCATCTGGTTTTCATCCAGGCGGCCCGCAAAGGGAAATCCCTTCCCATCGTCCTCCACGGTGAGACTCCATTTGTCCCCGTTTGATGCCAGTCGCACCAGCGCATGCCGAGCCCCGCTGTGCTTCCTGACGTTGACCAGGCCCTCTTGCACGATCCTTACCAGTTCTCGGCACAAACGCTGGGGCATATCCAAACTATCGATGTCCGTCACAAAGCTGGCGTTGATTCCTGTCTCCCGTTGAAATCGCTCGACCGTATCTCTCAGGACAGCCAGCAACCGCTGGGCATCGACGTCAATCGCTTTCATCTGCTGCATCAGTTCGCGCAGCTTCAACACTTCCTCACGCAGCAAGCTTTGGATGCGCCCCAGTTCCCCGCCAATGGGGCGATTAGCCTCCGCCTGCCGCCGCAACACGTCCACTTGCATCTCTACCGCAATGAGAGATTGCACCGCACCATCGTGCAGTTCGCGTGCAAATCGCGCCCGTTCCGCTGCCGAAGCGCGACGCCGCAGCCGGTGCAACAGGTAAACGTTGTACACTGCCGGCCCCACCTGCCTCACCAGATCGAGCAGAAAGCGGAGTTCCTCCTGCTTCTCGCCGCGCCATGATGGATTGAACAGGAAGACTCGGCCTCTCCAGTCCGTTCCAAAAAGGAAGGAAACCGAAACGATCGAATCGAAGTGCTGCTGCTGTCGGAGTTGCGAAAGCGCGGCCAGGTTCGTGGCTGAGACCGTATGGCCCATATGATCCAGCGCCAACGCCTTCCAGCGATCTCCCTTGACTGACGCGTGGCACACCTCGCCCGGAAAATCTTCCAGATACGTCTTGGCATCGCGCAAGCCGGATTCCAGCCACAGGAATTCGCCCCGCCCATTTGCGTTTGCCCGGTTCAAATCTCCCACGAAAGACCGTTTGCTGTGGATTTCCTGCGACGCGACCATCACCCGCGAAGCTCCAAACATCGTCGCCACTTCCTGAAAGATCTGGCCGATTGTTCCCGTCAGACCGGCTTCGACCCGCACCCGCGACAGGATTCCCGTCAGTACCGCCTTTTCGGCTCGCAGATGCTTCTGCTGCTCTGCCAGATAGCCTAATAGCAGGCCCATCACGATCAGGTAAACCGAGAGCATGAACAGACGCTGCGGCTCATAGGAGATGTGACTGATATTGAGACCGGTAAAATGACGCAGACGAGCTGCGCCCCCAGGTTCCAGCCACATCGCGCGGACCACGAAGCTCTCAATCCACAGCAACGCGACTTCAGCCGAAGCCGTGCCCAGCGTCTCCCACAGACCCCATCGGTATGCTGCCGCAGCAAGAACAAAGAAGAAGAACAGGAAAAACGGAGTCCGTGGTCCTTCGGCAAAAACCGAAATGACCGCAGGCCAAACGATATCTCCCGCGTGCACCAAAAAGCGAAAGGCAGCCGTCGATTGCTGCCGTCGGCGCAGCAGCATCCAGATCAAACTCCCATTCGCCATGTAGAACACGAACAGGCCGTACGCTGCCCAGGAATGACCGAGCTCTGTGGGATCCATCCGGATCGCCACCAGCGTCGACACCGCCAGAAAGACGCGCGCCGTCGCCAGCCAACTCTCAATGCGGCGGGTTTCCCCCGGATCAGGAGGTATCCTCAATCTCCAGGATTGTCGAAAACGCTCAACGTGCGGATTCAAGGATTCCGTCCTCCGCGGAAGTGGCGGCTGCGTTGCACATTATTGAATGAGAAAAGCTTATCGATCAAGTGAGCTCCCTGGGAGGCCGCAAGCTCGACTCGTTACCGCACATCATAGCCTGTCTGGAGGTTACTAGGGTAACCATTGCCATTCCCCATTCGCCTCTAGAATTAGGAACGAAGGAGTGTCGTTTTGCGCCTCTGGTCGAAACTCTGGTTGGCGGCGGTGGCCGGATTGCTCGCTGTCTTTGTCTTGGCAGCCTTGCTGATGCCACGCTCGTTCGGTTTGACCGCTCTCAGCGATATCGTCCAGTGCTTACTTTTGATCTCTGGGGCTGCGGCTTTTGCGCCCCTCGCGCTACACTCTCACGGGCGTATCCGCTTGTTCTGGTCGCTATTATCGGCCGGCATTGCCTTCTGGCTCAGCTACCAGGTTTTTTGGACTTATTACGAAGTTGGACTGCAGACCGACGTGCCCGATCTCTGCGCCTGGGATGCTGTCCTGTTCTTGCATTTCGTTCCGCTGATGGCGGCAATCGCCCTTCGCCCTCACGTACCACGCGATGAATACGCGGCTCGCGTCGGCCGCCTTGATTTTGCCCTGCTCTTGGTCTGGTGGTTTTATCTCTACGTCTTGATCGTCATGCCGTGGCAGTACACCGTACCCAACATCTCGGCTTATAACCGCAATCTCAACGGAGTCTACAACGTCGAAAAGCTCGCCTTTCTTGGCGGCTTGGTGTATTGCTTCCTCACCAGCAAGCAGGAGTGGAGAAAACTTTACGCCAGCCTCTTCTTTATGAGTTCTCTTTACTCCGCTGGTTCTACTACAGCCAATTGGGCGATCGCCCGCACCACCTATTACAGCGGAAGTCTGTACGACATTCCAATGGTGGCGGCCATGGCCAGTATCACCTGGATCGGGCTGCGGACGAAAGCCGAGAAGCCCGCAGCCGATGCACCTCAGGCCGCGACAGTCTACGGTGTCTGGGTCGCGCGATGCAGTATGATCGCCGTGTTTTCCCTGCCCTTGTTCGCCGCCTGGACGCTCTCCGATGTCTATATCCCACACCGAATCCGCATCTTTCGTCTGGCCCTGACTCTGCTGGCAGCATTCCTGCTGGGAATCATGGTCTTTGTTCGCCAGCAGTTCCTGGACCGCGAATTGATCCGGTTGCTGAACCATTCGCGCTCAGCCTTCGACAATCTGAAGCGCTTGCAGGCGCAGATCTTGCAGTCGGAAAAACTAGCTTCCATCGGGCAGTTGGTCGGCGGTGCGGCTCATGAACTCAACAATCCCATCACTGCCATGCTGGGATATTCCGATCTTCTTCTAAGCACGAACCTCACCCCCGCACAGCGTCCCGTGGCAACCAGGATTGGCCAGTACGTGCGCCGTACCAAGTCGCTGGTTGCCAGCCTCATTAGTTTTGCGCGCCATGCACCTGCTCCCAAAGCTCTTCTGGATCTCAATACTCTGGCGCGTACCGCCGTCAAATTGACTCAACCGCAGTGGGAAGGCCTCGAAGTCGAAGTCCAAACTGATCTCGACCCTGGGCTACCCAAAGTTCTGGGAGATTCCAACCAGTTGCTCCAAGTCTGCCTCCAACTGGTCGCAAATTGCCTGCACTTGCTGGCTGAACGTGGCGGAAGAGTCATCACTCTAACCACGCAAAGGCAAGCCGGGATCTGCGTCCTGCAAATCTCCACCGAAGCCCTGCCCTCTTCCAGACTTCCGTTGGTGATCGACTTAGAACATGGGCTGGCGCTGAGCGCCTGTCAGGGGATTCTCCAGGAACATCATGGTCAGATCTCCTGCGAACCGCACCACGATGGCGCCGTTCTGTTGCGCGTGGAATTGCCTGCCAGCGATTCGGTTCCAGCCAGACCAAGGGAAACTACGGTGCCGGTGATGTGGCAATCTCGACCGTACGCTTGAGCTGTCCACATGCCGCGAAAATATCGCGCCCTCGTGGACGCCGCACAAATGTCAGGATGCCCGCATCCCTCAGGATTTTCTGAAACGCCGCCACGTTCTCATCCGCGGGCGTTTCAAAATCAATTCCCGGTCCCGGATTCAACGCAATCAGATTCACCCGAGCCTTAATCCCGCGTAGCAACTCCACCACTTCCAGCGCGTTCTCAGGGAGATCGTTGACGTTGTGCAGAAGCACATACTCAAACGTCACCCGCTCCCGGTTCCGCAGCGGAAACTCTCGCGCTGCCGCCATCAGCATGGCCAGGCTCCATTTCTTGTTCAGAGGCATCAACCGGGTCCGCAGATCGTCATTCGATGCATTCAGCGAAATCGCCAGCCTGGGCCTGATCGTCTCCCGTCCGAATTCGGATATTCGCGGAACAATCCCCGCCGTCGATACCGTCATCCGCGATTCCGCCAGTCCCACTTCCTGCACCATCAACCGCACCGCCTTGATGAAATTGTCATAGTTCAGGAAAGGTTCACCCATTCCCATGAACACCAGGTTGATACGGTCATGCTGCGGTGAAACCTTCTGATCCCTGAGCACGGCCGCCACTTGCCCGACAATCTCACCCGCGCTCAAATTCCGTTTCACGCCGAGCAGCGCCGTCAGACAAAACTGACAATCTACTGCACAACCCACCTGGCTCGAGATACAGATGGTCGCTCGTCCCCATCCCCGCGCAGCGCACTCGTCCTCCGCGTCCCCTGCCCCCTCTCCCGATTCCCCGCCATCCCCCTCTGGCATCCAAACCGTCTCCACGGTCTGTCCGTCATCAAACGCCATCAGATACCGGACCGTTCCATCCTGCGACACAAACCGTTTCTCGATCTTGGGGAGGCCGACCGATACCCCTTTTTCCACAAGCTTCGTCCGAAACGGTTGCGGTAAGGTATGAATCTTCTCCAGCGAATCAACCCTCTGCCGGTAGACCGCATCCAGAAGCTGGCTCGCGCGGTAAGCCGGTTCGCCCATGCTGTCCACTAGCGAAGCGAGTTCCGCCCGATCCAGCCCGAGAAGCGCATTTTGCGGGAGGTTCAGCATAGTTGGAGAATAACTCAACTTATTGATTCTAATAGGATTAAACTATTTTCGCACGTCCATCCGCGCTATGTCAGAATAGGGCAGCCCCTCTGCAGCAGGTTCCTCAGTAGTGTAACAAGTGGGTTTGATGGCAGGATCAGCAATCATGGCTCAGGAAGTTCGGAACATTCGTCGTCAAAAGCTGCCCAATGGGCTGACGATTATCACCGAGCAGATGCAGCACATCCGCTCGGCCTCCATTGGCGTCTGGCTGCAGACCGGTTCCCGCGACGAGGACGCCGAATGGAACGGCATCTCCCACTTCATCGAGCACATGGTCTTCAAAGGGACGAAGCATCGTACTGCGGAACAGATTGCGCGTGAAGTCGACTCCTTCGGCGGCAACATGGACGCTTTCACCGCCAAAGAATGTATCTGCTTCAACGTCAAGGTTCTCGATGAGCACATCCCCACCGCCCTCGATATTCTGAGCGACCTCGTTCTCAATCCCGTCTTCGACGTAGCCGACATCGCTCGCGAACGCGGCGTGATCATGGAAGAAATCAAGATGGACGAGGATAATCCTGATTACCTCGTCCACGAAATCTTCACCCAGAATTTCTGGAAAGATCATCCCCTCGGCAAACCGATCCTGGGCACCAAGGAAACTGTGAAGCGTTTCGAGCGCGCCCCCATCCTCGATGCTTACGCTCACCGCTTTGCGCCCGGCAACATCATTTTGTCGGCGGCCGGCAACCTGGATCACGACCGCTTCGTCGAGCTGGTGACCAGCCACTTCGAGCACATGAAGCCCATGAAGAACGGCTTCCATTCCTCGGCTCCAAAGACGGTCTCGCGCATCACCCTGCGCAACAAGAAGGCGTTGGAGCAGGTGCAGTTGTGCATCGGCGTTCCCGCTTATCCCATTGCCCATGAGAAGCGTCACGCCGGCTACATCCTCAACACCGTTTTGGGCGGAGGCATGAGCTCCCGGCTCTTCCAGAACATTCGCGAGCGCCAGGGCCTGGCGTATTCCATCTACAGCGACCTGAATCCCTATCGCGACACTGGCTGCCTTGCCGTTTATGCCGGAACTTCGCTCGCCTCCGCGTCAAAGGTCGTGCAGTCGGTGGTCAGTGAATTCCGCAAGCTGAAGACCGACCTGGTACCGGACGAAGAACTCAGCCGCTCTAAAGCTCAACTCAAGGGCAGCCTGATGCTCTCGCTCGAATCGAGCACCTCCCGCATGTCGAACCTGGCGCGCCAGGAGATGTATTTCGACCGCTACTACGATCTCGACGAACTGATCGCACGCATCGAAGCCGTCACCTCTGAAGACCTGATTACGCTGGCCAACGAATTCTTCAAAACGGAATCCGTCGCTGTCACAGCCCTGGGAAATCTGAACGGCCTGAAGCTGACCCGCGATCAACTAGCCTGCTAGTCGTCGCCAGGTTTCCCCTGTGTGACCCCGTGCCCTCTGTGGTGAATGCTTTGCTGTAACTTCCCCGTGTCTGGTACATCCCATCTCTACCGCAGGGAAGACCTGCCGAAAATCGAATACTCATCGCTAGGAGACACTATGAAAAAGCTTTCCAGCAGTTTGACCCTGGCGTGTGTTCTGGCAGCCTCCATGGCCGCTTTCGCACAAGACCAGATGAAACTGGATGACATGAAGAAAGACGACGCCCAGCACGACGCCATGAAGAAAGACAAGAAGGCGAAGAAGACCAAGAAAGATTCCATGAAGAAAGACGAAATGAAGCAAGACAGTATGAAGCACGACGACATGAAGAAAGACGAGATGAAGAAGGATGACACTAAGAAAGACGAGATGAAGAACAACTAATACCGTCAATTGACGAAGGCGCGGGCGAACCCGCCCGCGCAGTTCGTAGCGTCAACTTCGTAGCGCCGGCGTCCCGGCGGCTGTCGCGGGGCTTGCCCTGAGCGTAGTCGAACGGGCGACCCGCCCGCGCACCCGACAGCATTCCAAGTTTTAAGAGGTGTTCCCTACCGCTGTTCCTGCGCGAGTCCGTAGCCTTCCTCAACCAATTCGGCGTGCATCTCCGCCGCTCGACGCTGCACTCTCGCCGTCTCCAAATACTTCCGCATACACCGAACACACGGAACGTAACCCTCCTGCACCGCCTCGCGAGCCGTCAGAGTCCGCTCTTTGTCCTTGTTGTGGATAAAGGGACACGCCGCGACATGAAACTCCTTAGCGTCAGCCGACACCACCACCAGCATATCGGGCGGAATCTGATGCGCCGGCTGTGCATGCTCGGACAGCAGCGGATGCGCAACCGTCCGCGAGCTTGCGATTCTCACTCCCCCTGCAATTAGCAGCACAGCCGCGACCGGAACCAGCCAGGCCGACCAAGTCGACCAGCCGCCGCCGCGAACCCGTGCGTTCTGTGCCAGCCTCCGTTCCAATCGCCGCCCATAACCTGACGGCACGTCGATCATCCGCTCATCGCCAAACAACTGGATGATGTTGCGCGTCCCTTCCAGCACCGACTTGCAGCGCGCGCAGGTTCGAAAATGTTCATCCATCGCCGCGCGTAAGCCGGCATCCACCTCACCGTCCACGTAGTTCGAGATTTCCTGCCACACCTGTTCGCAGTTCACGGCTTTCCCGTTCACCATGGCTTGGTCCCCTTCTCGAAGGGCAGGCGGCTGAACCAGCCTTGCTCCCACCCTGCGGCGAGCAGATCGCGCAGCATCAACCGTGCCCGCAACAGCCGCGTCTTCACCGACGCCACCGAAATTCCCAAAGCCTCGGCGGTTTCCTGAATATTCAGCTGCTCCATATCTCTCAGTACAAACACTTCGCGGTATTTTCGATCAAGCGAGGCCAAAGCCTGCGCCAGTTTCTGCCGTACTTCCTTGCGCTCCAACGCTTCGGATGGAATCTCGCGCCAGTCGGCGAAGTCGCGGGGCGTGTACTCGCCCTCATCATCGCGCCGGTCGTCGATCGCTTCCATCATCCCGCTCCGTTCCCTTCGTCGCCGCATCAGGGCTTCATTCACAGTGATCTGAATCAGCCAGGTGCTGAACCTCGCCTCGGCGCGAAACTGCCGGATATTGGCCAGAGCCTTCAACATCGCCTCCTGGGCCACATCCTCGGCATCGCTTTCGTTGCGCAAGATGGCGAGTGCCGCCGCGAAAACCCGTCTTTCATACGGCCGGACCAGTTCGTAAAACAACTCGTTCTGGCCGTGCTGCACCCGCGCGATCAAGTCCTGCTCACGCGTGGTGCCCACCTGCCCCGGGTTGTTCAAGACCACATTCGGTTCGGCCATTCGCCTGCCGTCAGTACTCTGGATCTTTCTTCCAACCAGTCAGCATGGACACAAAATTATTCCAGCCATGCAGAACCACCATCACCAGATGTCCGAACACAAACGCCAACATCGCCCACATCACCAGGAAGTGCCACAACCGCGCCCAGTGGAATCCGCCCATCAGCCAAGCCAGCCAGGAAAATTGCACTGGCTTCCAGATCGCCAGTCCGGTCAATACCGAGAGCGCCCCCAGCCCAATCGCCGATGTATACGCGTGCTTCTGCAGCGGGTTGTACGCCTCCCGCACTTCAGGCTTCGTACCCAAGAAAAAGTAATGCCGCACCATGGGCCAGACCCCCGGAATGTCACGGTGAGTGAACAGCACCTGGCGATAATTTCCGCTGAAGATCTCGTAGCCCAGATAAACCACCCCACTCGCGATGTAAATCCACATGAAGGTCAAATGCCACTGCAGCGCCCCACCGAGCCATCCTCCAATCGCGAACGCCTTCGGCCAATTCAATAAATCTTTCTGCGGAATTTTGGCGCCGAAGCTGGGAAAGGCCCGAAAAATTTGCAACCCGCTGCCCACCATCACGAAGAGCGCAATTGCGTTGATCCAATGACACAGCCGCACAATCAGCGGATGCTCGTACACCGCGCGGCCGACGACCTCGGTCTCCTCGCCCGTCGTACGCACAATCTCGACGACCGCTCCGCTCATATTTGTTTCCTCCGTTGATTGCCAACGCTCGATTGCAGATCCGTAACAGAGGGTGAAATCAGCAATCAACAATCGAAAATCAACACTCCCCTTACAGCCCGTAGAACGATGAATACCCCTGGTCTTCCCAATATCCAACTTTCTCCAGAACATTGGTGACCTTCAGGTCGGTCAAATACTTCGCCTGCTTGTATCCGACTTTGGTCGGTACATTCAGCCGCAACGGTGCGCCGTGCTCGCGCGTGAGCGGCCGGTCATACATCTCGTAACAAAGCAGCGTCTGCGGATGCAGCGCCGTCGCCATATCGAGAGACTCGTAGTAATCGTCCGCGCAACCTACCGTGATGAATTTCGCCGAAGTGTCGGCGCCAATCAGGTTCAGGAAATCCGACAAGCGCGCGCCCCCAAAGCGCCCGATCACGTCCCAGCCTTCCACGCAGATATGCCGCGTGTTCTGCCGCATCCGCGGCAACGCTTGAATCTGTTCCAGCCGGTATTCGCCCGGCTTCTGCACCGCTCCACCCACCGTCAGAGTCCAGTTCTCAAAAATCACGCCGGGATCGTCAACGTCATAATCGTTAATCGGAAATTTCTCGAATGGTGTGACTTCTGCATCCTGAAAAGTCGGCGCCAGATGCCCCTGCCGAAACAACTTCGCGGAAGCCCAATCGCTGAATCCCAGGCCCTTCTTAAGCAGCCCCTCCTGGACTTTCGGAATCGCAAATAAACCCAACGCCAGCACCGGAGCAACCTTCAACATTTCCCTTCGCGAGACTCGCACAAACTTCCGGTGGTCCATCGTCCCATGGTTAATCGACCGATGACTGGTCGCCGGAGCTACGATGCGCCGTTCGGAAGCACCAGAGTTCTCCGGATCGGCCACTTTCCTCTCGGAAGCATCGCTATCTCTCCGAGGCGAGGACTCGGCTGCGGCATCTTTTGGCTGACTCATCTCCCGTTTTTCGTCGTCCGGTCGCATATCTTTGCACACTCCGACCAAGTTCTTGCCTATACGATTCCCAGCGTCTCACAAAGTTACGACAAAATAGCACGAACGGGCCATCTGCGGCTGTTCTTGCCCCGCTGCGATGCGCGTTTTTACTGGTTTTTCGCGGCATTTCAGGGCATAATGCCCACAGTTATTGTTGCTGTAGCGACGGTGCGGTTATGTTCGATCTCGATACAATAATTCCGAAAAACGACGCCAGTTTCTTGAGCCCGAAAAGTTCTCAACGGACCATCGCGCCAAAGCAACAGCGCCTGATGAGCGCTGCCTTAGCGCTACTTTTGTTTGCTCTGGGTTTCGTTCTTTACCGCGACCGGAACTTCTGGTTTCCTGAAGCTCAACAAGCCCAGGATCAGGCCCAGGAAAACTCCGTCGTCGCCTCGTCTACGTCGCCGACGAAATCCAAACACGCCTCCGCCCGAAACAAGAAGGCACACCTACACGAGGTCGTTGCCACGAATTCTGAAGTGCCCGAAAACTCTGGCGCCACCGCCACGGCGACCCGGACCGTTTTACCGCCGTTGGAAGTAGAGGTAATCGCCGGAAACGTCCATCGAACGTTTCGACCTGCCAGCAACTCGATTCAAATCGATCTCGCGCGTAGTGCCAATCTGCCACAGGTTCCTTCCCAGCCGTCCACGGATGCGGAAACTGCAGCCAGTGTGACCACGAAAGCTGCCGAACGGGTCGACGTTTCCGCCGAGGCCCCTGACTTGGTCACGCGCACGGTAACACCGAACTATCCCACGCTGGCACGCCAGATGAAGGTCCAGGGCTCGGTCATCTTGCAAGCTCTGATCGGCCGCGACGGCTTGATTCAGGACCTGCACGTGGTCAGCGGACCGCCCATCTTGGCCAATGCCGCGCAAGAAGCCGTAAAGCAATGGCATTTCAGGCCGCACTATCAAGGTACGGACCCGGTGGAAGCTCAAGCCAAGATTACTGTGAACTTCACCATCTCTACGAACTAGATCCCGTTACGCCAACATTCCAGCTCACTGAAGTTTTGTGAATTCTCGCCGATGAATCCCTTGTAGCCGCGTATTTCCGCGCACCCGCATGTCTCCATTCGGCGATTCCGAAATTTGTCGCAGCATTCTGGAAAACCTGCCGACCGGATTATGTGTCGTCGACACCCATAAGAAAATCATGTTCTGGAGTTCCGGCGCCGAGCGCATTACCGGATACCTTCGCCACGAAGTCCTTGGACATTCCTGCGTCTCAGAGCCGCTGTTGCATTGCGACCAGCCAGGCTGCGAATTTTGCAGCGAAGAGTGTCCCGCGGCCCGCTCCATCAAGACCTCTCACCCCGCGGATGCCACCGGGTTGCTGCATCACAAAGATGGACACGAAGTGCCGGTCCGTATCCGCGCCATGCCAGTACACAACGAACATGGTTCCATCATCGGAGCAGTCGAAGTCTTTGAGGATCTGCAACAGGCCGCAGGTCCCGATCGTGGTGAACTGCATCGCCCGTTGCCCGACTGCATCGACGGCATCACAGGCGTGGCGAGCCGGGCCATGATGCAATCCCATTTGCGCCACTCACTTTTGACCTTCGCCGACGTCAAGGTCCACTTCGGAGTGCTCTTGCTCCGCGTCGAAGGTTTGTCCCATTTCCGTGCCAGCCTCGGACTCGAAGCCGCATCCTCTCTGTTGCGCGTGGTAGCACGCACGGTTGAGAGTGCGCTTTGGCCCAGCGACTTCGTCGGACGCTGGAGCGATGATCAATTCTTCATCATCGTGAATGCTTGTCGCGAAGACGCAATTTATTCGACACGCGAGCGCATCCGTCGTGCCTTAGCCGGAGAAAGCATCGAATGGTGGGGAGAACGGCGCTCGCTGCCCGTCTCCATCGGGGAAGCCCTGGCACAAGCCGATGACACCGTCGCAACGATATTGGATCGCGTTCAGAAATCTCTTGAGGCTGCGTCAGCCTGGCGGATGCGCGCCGCAGCCGCCGGTAGTCAGTCATCGCCGGGGAGCTAGGAATGTTTGCAATTGTTGGCATTTTCGTCGTGTTCGGCTGTGTGGTTGCCGGTTATCTGATGGAGCACGGCAACATCCGGGTTCTTCTGCAGCCGGCAGAACTCGTCATCATCGGCGGCGCTGCCCTCGGCACCGTCCTGGTCGCCAACCCGCTCCACATTATCAAAGCGATCCTCGGAGGCATCGGCAGCGTATTCGGCAGTTCCAAATTCGGCAAGCAAACCTACATCGATACTTTGAAAATGATGTATGACTTGCTCAACAAGGCCCGTAAAGACGGCTTGATGGCTCTCGAGGCCGACGTCGAAGAGCCTGAAAAGAGTCCGGTCTTCACCAAGAACCCGGCGTTTCTAAAAAATCATCACGTCCGCGATTTTGTCTGCGACTCCCTGCGCATGGCCATCACCGGCGTGGACGCCTTCGATCTCGACCAGATGCTCGATCTCGACCTCGAAGTCCACCATCACGATTCCACGCAGCCCACAGCCGCGCTCAGCACCATGGCGGATTCCCTGCCCGGACTGGGCATCGTCGCCGCCGTTCTCGGTGTCGTCATCACCATGGGCGCCCTCGGAGGTCCTCCAGAAGAAATCGGCCACAAAGTTGCCGCCGCGCTGGTCGGGACCTTCCTCGGCATTCTGCTCTGCTACGGATTGGTTGGCCCGATTGCCTCGAATATGACAAAGGCCGCCGACGAAGAACACGCCTTCCTCTACGTAATGCGCGTTTTGATGGTTTCTTTCCTCAAGGGGACGGCACCAATCATGGCCGTCGAAGTCGCTCGTCGAGCCGTCCCCGGACACGTGCGGCCCTCGTTCAAGGAGTTGGAGCAGGCCTGCCGTCAGGGAGGAGCCGGAGCGGCTGCTGCGGCTACCGCCTCCTAATCGCTCAGGCTATATGGACAAGACACGCCCCATCATCATCCTGAAGAAGAAGGGCGGCCACGGCGGCCATCACGGAGGTGCCTGGAAGGTCGCCTATGCCGATTTCGTCACGGCCATGATGGCGCTCTTCATCGTCCTCTGGCTGCTCAACAGCAGCAAGCAAGTGCAAGAAGCCGTCGGCGGATATTTCAAAGATCCCACTGGAACGGCCAAGAAAGTCGGCTCGAACATGCAGGGCTCGGGCGAAAACTTCATTCTCACCCGCGACAACATGCCGAAGCTGAAAGAGCAACTGCACCAGGCGATGCGCCAGATGTCAGACTTCGAGAAGCTCAAAAGCCACATCGAAATGACCGTCACCGCTGAAGGCCTTCGCATTGAGCTCTCTGAATCGGCCAGCGGAACCTTCTTCGACAGCGGCAAGGCCGTGCTCAACGGAGATGGAGCCCAACTCCTCGTCACTCTCGCCCAGGAACTGGGAAAGCCTTCCCAACAAGCTGTCCATCGAAGGTCACACCGATTCTCAGCCCTACGCTCCGTCCGCCAGCTACGGCAATTGGGAACTTTCCTCCGACCGCGCGAACGCAGCCCGGCGCGTCATGCAGGCCAACGGTATCCGTGCCGATCAGGTCACCCAAGTTCGGGGCTTTGCGGATCAGCGCTTGCGTAAGCCCGAGTCCCCCCTTGACCCCTCCAATCGCCGCATCTCCGTCATCGTCCAATACATCTTGAAGAACAACGAGGACGAAACCAAGCCCGCTGCGGAAGGTGAAAAACAAACTTCGTCGGAGGAAAAGAAATCTCCTTAGGTGAACAGCGCGACTGCATCCTACCGAATCTTCTGCTGAAAAAACGGGCCGCCGTACACATTGGGCGCTTAAATTGACCGGTGCTTGGGACTATGCCACACTAGCCCGCGGAAATTCGCCATGCCTCTGTTCCAGGGCTCTCGCATCGGTTATATCGGAAACGCCCTTCTTCTCGCATGCGTTTTTTCCGCCTCGCTCTCCGGCCAAGTAGCCGGAAGCTTGGGCCATCCAGGCAACTCGAGGATCACCTACAGCACAGCTCCCGACACCGGTATCATCTCTTTCGATGTTTTTGCGGAACGTCGCGGAGTTCGTCTCGACCGGCAAGCCGTCGTAAAGCTGGTAAATCGTCAGACTCAGTCCGCGGTGTGGCAATCGACCAACGAAGACTCCACCGGCGTGTTTACCGACATTCCCTATGGGCAGTATGACGCGGAGATCAGCGCCGTCGGCTACCTGAGCGCACATCAGGAACTGCTCGTCATCAGCACTCGAAACATTCTGCAGTTTGATATTGTGCTGGGCCGCGATCCTTCCGCCGCCAATCTCGACGTCACTGCTTCCATTCTGTCTCCGCAGGCGCGCAAGGAGAGTAAGAAAGCTATCTCTGCCCTGAAATCCGGGAATCTCAAATCGGCGCAAAAGCACCTCGATGGAGCCTACAAAGCTTCACCGTCTGACGCGAGCGTCAATTTCCTGCTCGGATATCTCAGCTTTGAGAAAGCCGACTTCGCTGGCGCCGTCACTTACCTCATCACCTCAACGGCAAACAATCCGCGCGATCCCCAGGCACTAACGCTTCTGGGACGCGCCGGTCTGGAGATCAAGGACTATCCTGGAGCCCGGTCTGCATTGGAAAAAGCCATCCTCGCTGACGCAGAGAACTGGCTACCGCATAACCTCCTGGCCAATGCCTATCTGTTCGAAAACAATTATTCCAAGGCGAGCGACGAGGCGCATGTCGCAATTGCGAAGGGCAAGGGGGCTGCCAGTCCCGCTCAACTGGTGTTGGGTGAGGCCCTCCTGAATCTGGGGGATATCGACGCGGGAGTGAAAGCTCTGACCCTTTTCCTGCAACTATCTCCCCACCACCCAATGGCCGGGCAGGTCCGCACCCTGATCGCCCAGGTCAAGCTGAAGAATGTCGATCAATCCCAGACCAATCAACCACAAATCAAACTCTCCCGCGTAGACCCGATGCTGGCGCTTTCTCCGCCAAAGCTCGCTATAAGCGCCTGGCAACCTCCCGGAATCGACGACATCAAGCTCAGCGTTGCGCCCGACGCTCCATGTCCCGTGGACAAGGTAGTCGAAGAATCAGGCAGGCGTGTGCAGGAGTTGGTCGAGGACGTGAGCCGCTTCGCCGCTGTCGAAGACGTTTTTCACCAACCGCTCGATGAATACGGCAATCCCATTCGCACCGATACGCGGAAGTTCAATTATGTCGCCGCGATCTCCGAATTGCAGCCCGGATACCTCGCCGTGGACGAATTCCGTACCGACAAATTTCTCTTATCCGAATTTCCCGATAACATCGCGAGCACTGGTTTTGCAGCTCTTGCGCTAGTCTTCCATCCGCATACGCGCGACGGTTTCGAAATGGTTTGTGAAGGCCTCGGCGACTGGCATGGACAAGCGAGTTGGTTAATCCATTTCCGCCAGCGCGGTGATCGGCCTAACCATATGCACAGCTACAAGGTCGGCAAATTCGAGCATGCGGTCGATTTGAAAGGCCGCGCGTGGATCACCGCCGACAAATTTCAGATCGTGCGCATTGAAGCTGAAATGACCCATCCCATGCCCGAAATCCAGTTGCTCAGCGAGCACCAGGTTGTGGAATACGGCCCCGTGCCTTTTCCTCAGAAGAGCGTTACACTTTGGCTCCCCAAGAGCGCAGAAATCTATTTCGACTTTCGCAAGCACCGCTACTACCGGCGTCACAGTTTTGACCATTACATGCTGTACTCGGTCGATTCGCAGGAGAAGCGCAAAGAGCCAACTGTTGCGCCCGGACGCACAACCGACACTCCTGAAGCAAAAAAGTCCTCCTAGCAGCAACCGGATCTTCATCCCTGAATTCAACGTTGCAGGCATGATCCCCGGAAACTGCTCGCCGTCGAAACCTAACATAAAACATTGGTTGCATATGACTTAATTGACCCCGTGCTAGTGCTGTGCCACACTGCTCCAGCGGAATTCGTCATGATGCGGAGCTGGTCGTTGCTACCTTCCACCTCGCGGTCTTATGTCGTCATATCCTTTCTCTGTTTGCTCGCGTCCCTCGCGATAGCTCAGCGCACCCCTGATCCAACAACTGAACCAGGGAACATCGTAGAGAGAATCGACGCCTACCGCACCGAACCCGGCACGGCCATACTCATTTTCAATGTTTTTGCCGAGCGCGCCAGCGCTCGCCTCGACCGACAGGCATTGCTGGCGCTCGTCAACCTCTCCGATCATTCGACTACCTGGGCGACGACAGAAAATGATGCGAAAGGAGTTCTCACCAACGTTCACTACGGCAGTTACGACGTCGAGGTGAGCGCTGTGGGTTATCTCACGACCCACAAAGAACTCCGCGTGATGGACACACTGCGTCCAGCAGAAATCGAAATCGTGCTTCGTCGTGATCCATCCGCCGTCAATTTGGATGTGATGGATACGATCATGTCGCCGAAAGCGCGCAAAGACGCGAAGCGCGCCATTTCTCTGCTGAAGTCAGGGAAACTCCCGGAAGCACAAAAGCGATTGGATCACGCCTACGCTCTGACTCCGGCGAGTCCGGAGCTAAACTTTCTTCTCGGATACGTGTACTTCCAAAAAAGAGACCTTGTACACGCGGGAACCTATTTAGGGACCGCCGTAAACCTCAGTCCGCATAACGCTCAGGCGCTCACGCTGCTCGGCCGCACCAACCTGGAACGCGAAGATTACCCCGCCGCCCGGTCGGCATTAGAGCAGGCGGTCTTGGCGGATGCCGAGAATTGGCTTCCCCACAACCTGCTGGCAGATACCTATCTTCATCAGAAAAACTATGACCAGGCGCGCGAGGAAGCTGAGCTTGCAATCAATAAAGGAAAGACGGCCGCGACTCCCGCACAGTTGGTCCTCGGAGAATCGCTTATCGGACTAGGTCGCGACCAGGAAGCCGCGCAGGTTCTAACCACATTCTTGCAAGACTCCCCCCGCTCTCCCATGGCCGGTTCGGTTGGCCGCGTGATCGCCGAACTCAAAGACCGGAGCTCAAGCGTATCCGCCGAAGGGTCGGCCAACTCCGCCCCCCACATATCCGCCTTCGATCCCCTTGCGGCACTCCCACCACCTGGGTTAGCCGTGAAATCGTGGCAGCCCCCCGGCATTGATGAGATGAAGCTCTCGACCGCGCCCGACATGGTGTGCCCCTCAGCGCAGGTCATTGAAGAGTCTGGCAAGCGTGCCGAAGAACTGGTCCACGATGTTCAGCGCTTTGCCGCGGTCGAAGATTTGTTCCATCAGACGCTCGACAACTACGGCATCCCGATCCGCTCGGAAACCCGCAAGTATAACTACGTCGCGGCCATCTCAGAGCCGGAAACCGGAATTCTGACCGTCGATGAATACCGGGCCCAGAAACTCACCCTGCAAGACTATCCTGACCAGATCGCCAGCACTGGCTTTTCCGCGCTCGCGCTCGTCTTTCATCCGCATGGCCGCGACAACTTCGAGATGACCTGTGAAGGGCTTGGGCGACTGGCACGGACAAGCAACCTGGCTCGATACACTTTCCACAGCGCGACGACCGTCCGAACCGGATGCATGGCTACAAGCTCGGCAATCAGATTCTACCCGTCCCCTTGAAAGGAAGGGCATGGATCACGGCGACAAATTCCAGATCGTGCGGATCGAAGCCGAAATGGTGAAGCCTATGCCTGAGATTCAGCTTCTCAGCGAACACCAGATCGTGGAATACGGACCTGTACCTTTCCCCAAGAAGAAGACTCGCTGTGGCTCCCCAAGAGCGCGGAAATTTATTTTGATTTCCGCACGCCACCGCTATTATCGCCGCCACAGCTTTGACCACTACATGCTGTACTCGGTCGACGCCGAGGAAAAACGGAAAGAACCGGTAGATCCTCACCCCGTAAAAAATTGACAGACGATTGAAGCACAGTCCAGCTCAAGGGAACAGCTCATCCCACCTTGAAATAACTTTACAATCGCAATCCGTCTGCGATCTTCTCTGCAGGTTATAATCCCCGGTTGATTTCCATCAGGAGTGACTCATGAAGCGCTTCCCCCGATCGGTCTTTTTTCTTCTGGTAGTTTTATTCTTCGCTTCTGCCGTTTGGTCTCAAGAGAAAGTCGACCTCGAAACCATTACGCGCATCCGGTACGAGGGCTTTCATAACTCCAAAGTGATGGACATTGCTTCCGGCCTGATGGACTCCATCGGAGAGCGTCTGACCGGCTCTCCCAACATGAAGCGCGCCAACGAATGGACGCGTGATCAATTCACCGCCATGGGTTTGATCAATGCGCATCTCGAAGCCTGGGGACCGTTCGGTCGCGGATGGGCCAATCAATACGTCAATGCGCGCATGACTGCACCCGACCTCGTGCCTCTCATCGTCTACGCCAAAGCCTGGACCCCGGGGACCAACGGCGTCGTGACTGGAAAATGCATTCGCGCCAACATTGAGGACAAGAAAGATTTCGACAAGTATCGCGGCAAGCTTTCCGGGACTATCGTCATCTTCGGCCCGGATGCCGAAGTGAAGCCCATCGCGGAATCTCCTTACAAGCGCCTCACAGATGATGACCTTTCCAGGATCGGCGAATACCAGATCCCGGGAGAGCGCCCGCCCTTTCGCATGGCGGAAATCCTAAAGCGCCGCCAATTCCAAAAAGACTTGAATCAATTCTTTGCTGACGAAAAAGTTCTGGCCGTCATCGATCACAGCCGCGGTACCGCCGGCGGTGGCACCGTCTTTGTTCAATCTGGTGGCTCCTATAAGACCGGAGAAACTGCGACCGTTCCCCAACTCACCATGGCCTCCGAGCACTGGAGCCGGATCGCACGCCTCCTGGATCAGAAAAAGGAAGTCTCTCTGGAACTGAACGTCACCAACACCTTCTACGACGATGATCCCATGCAGTACGACACCATCGCCGAAATTCCCGGCACGGACAAGAAAGACGAAATCGTCATGCTCGGCGCTCACCTCGATTCCTGGCACGCCGGGACTGGCGCCACCGATAATGGCGCAGGCAGCGTGGTCATGATGGAAGCCGTCCGCATTCTCAAAGCTCTCGATATCAAGCCGCGCCGCACCATTCGCATCGGCCTGTGGAGCGGCGAAGAGGAGGGCCTACTCGGATCTCAAGGCTATGTCGAGCAACACTTCGGCTCGCGCCCGCCCATGGACGAACCCGGCATGAAAGGTATGCCGACCCTGTTGCGCCGTGAGGCTGGACCGGTCACCGTTAAGCCGGAGCAGGCCAAAGTCTCCGCCTACTTCAATGTGGATAACGGCACCGGCAAAATTCGTGGCGTTTACATGCAGGAGAATGAAGCTGTAGCTCCCATCTTTGAAGCGTGGATGAAGCCCTTCAAAGACCTCGGCATGACGACGCTCACGATGCGGAACACAGGAGGCACCGATCATCTGTCCTTCGACGCGGTCGGCATCCCGGGATTCCAATTCATCCAGGATCCCATTGAGTACGAAACTCGCACTCACCACTCCAACATGGACGTCTACGATCGCCTGCAGCCCGAAGACTTGAAGCAGATTTCAGTAATAGTAGCCAGCTTCGTCTACGAAGCTGCCATGCGCGATCAAATGCTTCCCCGCAAACCGATCGAGAAGCCGCTGCCGAGGGAACCAGAGAAGAAAGAAGACTAAGCCAGGGTCAAGTCAATCCGTGCCTCGCAGCGTAGTGCGTCAGGCACATCGGTATTTATGAGCAGCCGACTTCCCCTGTGTTCCTCCGTGTCCCCCGTGGTGATAGCCTTTGACTTCCTAGCTAGGCCCCGAAATTCAACGCTGATTAGGGGCGCCATGCGAATGATCGCCATTTCTATCGCAGTGCCTAGAATCGAAAACTGATTCCCATGGATGGCACTGCCGTGTGCGTCACTGCATTGGTCGTCAACGCGCCAAACCCAAAGTCGGGCGTGCTGTACACCAGTCCCCGATATTCCGCTCGCAGGGAAATCCCCTTATGGATTGCATAATTGACCCCGGCCCCGTACACAAACGCTCCCTTCGTCTGCGATTGCGCTCCCGAGAGAGAATTGAATTCGTTGTTCCTCGGTTGGAACAACAGCGCTCCACCGCCGACAAGGACGTAAGGATTCAATCTTGACCTGGATCGTGACGGTAGATTCATCACCAGGCTTCCTGTGAACTGGTGAATGCCCGACTGAATTCGAAAGGGGCTCGAAGAGAATAGGTACTTTTGTGAATTCATGTCATATCCGTATGCCGCTTCTGCTGAGAACCAGTGATTCAAGTGATATCGATAAGTGCTCAGGACCCCGCCGCTTTCGGTCGCGTCGTAGGCACTGCCGTTTCCCGTTGTGCTCTTCGTGAAGAAGCCTGTACCCTGCACGCTGATTTCAGACCTGCTTTCTTGTGCTACCGCGGCCAGAGATAGACATACAAATATGCCACCCGCCAACACAACTGCTTTCCGTATCATAAGAACGCCTCCCTCCGTTGCTCGTTTCTGTTGAAGTTTCTGTCAGTGCGAGGAGCGCACACCGTCCCATTCGCGCATCGGGAAAATGCGCGCTTCGAATGCAGGACCTCTTGCTTGTAAGTTGCTGGGATGCGGACGTTCTTCAGCAGCGTTGCATTTCTGAACCTAGAGTTTCGTCAAGCCGGCGTAAAGATTTTCAGCGAACGAGTAAGCAAATTTCACGAACGCTCGGCACGTGTCTTCCCTTGGCGCTACACTTTCCATATGTTTTCTTCTCAGCCAATCGGCCACGTTCGCAGCCCGTTCAAAACAACGCAGCAGATTCCCAAGGGCCTGGGTGCCAAACATCCGGAAGAAGGAGTTCTCGAAATCCTTCCTCAGTTCGAAATCGGACTCACCGACATTGAAGGCTTCTCCCACCTGATTGTCCTCTGGGAATTCGACCGCGCCGGCGGATTTGAATTGCTCGCATCTCCTCCGTCCGACGATCGTCAGCACGGCGTGTTTGCCACTCGCTCTCCGAAAAGGCCGAATCCGATCGGACTCACGACTGTGGAACTCATCCGCCGCGAAGGCCCGCGCTTGCATGTGCGTGGTGTCGACATGCTCGACGGCACCCCGATCCTCGACTTGAAGCCGTACCTGTCGAATATTCCGGATGAGAAATTAAAACGAGGATGGCTGGCCGAGGCAGAAGGCCGGCAGAACAAGAAAGATTAGCCGAAACGGGATGCGTTATTCGGGCAAGGCTTGAGGAATCGACGACACCCTCAACTCGGCGTCAAGTCTCCCAAATTATGTCGTGTGGCTAAAAGAGCCAGTTCAAGCCGGCTGGACACACCCAGTTTGCCGAAAATGTTGCTCAGATGTCGCTTTACCGTCTCTTCGCTGATCGACAATTTCACCGCAATCTCGCGGTTGCTATTCCCCGCTCGAATCGCGGAAATAATCTCGACCTCGCGCGATGTCAGCCCGCCAATCCCTGTCGGCTTGCGCGCTACCCGTGCCCAGTCGGTCAGCACTTCGCCCTCAACCCAGTGCTGCCCTTCCGACACCGCACGAATGCTTTTCAGCAGTAACTCCGGCGGCGACGATTTCAGCACCACGCCCCGGGCCCCCAGCTGCAGCGCCCCTGTTACCTCGAACGGCTGAATCGCGGCCGTCAAAAGAATGACATATACCGAAATCTTGGCTTGCACCAGTTCGCGCAGCGCTTCCATCCCGGGAACCCGGGGCATAGCCAAGTCAAGCAGCAGAATGTCGGGACTCAGCTCCCGCGTTAAACGGACCGCTTCCTTGCCATCCGCCGCTTCTGCAACTACAGTGAAATCTTTTTCACTGACTAGCAGGCGGCGCAGTCCGTCTCGAAAGATGGCGTGATCGTCGGCGATGATGATTCGAATGGGTCGTCCCGGCATAAGTTTTATGCGCTGCTCGGCAAACTAACTTGCGGAAATGTGATCACCAGTCGCGCTCCCTGGCTGGGCTTCGACTCAATCGTGAGTTCCCCTCCCAGCGACCGCACGCGCTCTTTAATCACCAGGGGTCCTCCCCGGATCTTCTCCAGTTCCGATTGCGACAATCTCCCGCTGAAGGCGAATCCGCGCCCGTCATCTTCTACCGTCAAAATCCAGCGGCCCGCCTCGGCGCCCAGACGAACCAGCACATTCTCCGCTCCGCTGTGTTTCTGGACGTTGGCCAGAGCTTCCTGCACGATTCCAGCGATCTCTCTGCACGCCTGGGGCCGTAGCGTGAGGTCTCCCACATCGCAGACGAACTTGGCTGCAATCCCCGTCTCGTAGCGATACCGTTCGATCATCCCCGCAAGAAAGTCGACCAGATGCCTGGGATCGAAGTCGACCGGTTTCAACTGGTGAATCAAGGTCCTGAGGCTGGTGGTCTCGTTCTGCACCAGTTCCTGGATGTCGCTAAGCTCCTGCTTGCATTCCATGGAATCGACCACCGGGCTGGTGCGCAAAGCATACAAGCGAAACGCAATCGCATGCAGTGATTGCACCACACCATCGTGCAATTCTCGTGCCACACGTCCGCGCTCCACCGAGGCTGCGCGCGCGCGCAACCGCCGCAAGATATAAACGTTGTATACCGCCGGAGATACCTGGTTCGTCAGTTGTTGCAGGAACCGCAACTGCTCCTCTGCGCCTCCGCCCAGCCTCGGCTCAAATAAGAACAACCGGGCTGATACATCGGATGCGAACGACGCCCCCGCGCTCAGCATCAGATCAAAACCGTGTGCCTTCACAAATCCGCTTGGCAGCACGCACTTCGGCTCCCGTATCCGGTTTCCATCTCGATCCAGCGCAATGGAACTCTTTTGATGCCCTCGTCGCCATGCCCCGATCACGGTCGGCTCCGGAAACTCCAGGGCGTATCTGCGCCATTCATCCTCTTCCAGATGTCCCCACGAAAAAACCACATCGGGTTCGCTGTCCAGTCGCTCCGCCCGCCATAAGTTCGCTCGTCCCCCTTCTGGATCACCTGCCACCAGCAGCAACTGACGCGCTCCAAACAGTTTCAACACTTCTGTCAGCACGGCCTGCAGCGTGCCTTTCAATCCGGCATCCACTCGCACTTCAGCCGACACCTGCGCGATGCTCATAGCCTCGGCGCGTCGCCGCTTTTCCGAATCGGCGAGGTATCCGATCAGAAGGGCAAAAATCACCATATACACGATGCGAACGACAAATCCGTTCGCGTCGAAATGCGACCCGAAGTGCTCGGCCATCCATCTCCAGGTCAAGATTTCAGAATCCGCCGTCATGGCGGCGACGGCAATCACCGCCGTCAGCAGCGCCTCGCCCATCCCCCAGCGAAAGGCGGCCCCCAGCAGGGCGAACATGAAGTAGAGAAAGAAAGGACTGTTCGGTCCATTCGTAAACAGGCTGATGAGCGTTGGCCAGAGCAGATCACTCGCATGCACCAGCCCGGAAAACTTGGCCGCGCTTTTTGTCCGGAACCACAACGACCCCATCAGCGCCAGGGAATGCGCACAGTACGCAAGCAGGAGCGCGGCAATGAATTCCGGCTGCTGGAACCCCGACTCGTTATAACGAAAGGTAAAAATGGAAGTAAGCGCGAGAACCATTCGCGCGACGGCGAGTATCCGCTCGGTTTCAATCCGCTCGCCGGCGCTGCGCTGCAACGCCAGCCGGCGGCTCCGCAGTCCCCACAAGAGAGTGACTCCTGGCTGATAGAACGCAAATTATACGGTTGCCGACCTGCTCAAGCAATCATTGTCACCCTTACCGCACTGCTCGACTACAACAAAAGTTGCACAGGAAATGCAACTTTCGCGGAATTGACTGTCGCTCCTTCTTCTTCCATCCTTATTCCGTTAGCACCCGGAAACATCTCAGAGACTCTGGGCTTGGATTTCCAAGCTCGTGAGATCGCTGTGCACTGGCCGCACGGAGAGATCATTTCCGGTTGACTGATCGATGCAGCTTTTCTAAGCGCAGATCCACCCCGTGCGCGCCACTTCGTCTACCCTCGGTCCCGACGCGCACGGTGGGTTCTACACGATGCTCCAACCGGTAGACCCGTTTTCCCACGCTCCCTCGATGCTCCCTGAGCCGCGACCAAACCCATTGTCCTTTGCGATCCAGAGGCATATAAAGGTAAGTGAACCTCCGGACCAAACTCCTCAGTCTCCTGGCCTGTATAGCCGTCGTCGCTGGAATCGTCTCGGCGCCTCAGTCTGCCTTCAGCGCCAATCCTCCCGCCGCTGATGCCGCTCAGCAGCGATTGCAGCAGTTCCTGAACGCTCCCCTGCCCCCTCATACTTCCGCTGAAGGTCAATCCTACTTCTATAAGGACGATAGCCTGTACCAGTACATCGACGGTGGCGCCGACCTGTACCTGCTCTATGACTTCCAGATCTTGCTGCATCAGGATTACAAGAACGGAGCCTCCAGCGTAACCGTCGACATATACGACATGCGCAATCCGGAAGACGCCTTCGGCATCTACGCCGCAGAGCGCTCTCCGACCTACAAATTCGCGCAGATAGGAATCGAGGGTTACCGCAGCCAAGGCATCCTGAATTTTGTGCAGGACCACTACTATGTGAAGCTTGCCGGATCGGGCGCGAACGCGGCGACGCTTCTCGATCAATTTGCCGCCTTGCTCTCGCAGCGCATCGGAGGAACGCGAACTCTTCCGGCTCTCTTGCGCAAACTGCCTTCGGAACACCGCATAGCGCACTCCGAGCAATACATTCGCAAAGATCCTCTCGGCCACGCCTTTCTCGCGCCTGCCTATGTCGCGGCCTATGCGTCGGGAACCGAACAGAGCAAACTGCTGATCTCTGTGGCGAACGAGCCCACTGCTGCCAAGTCCCGTCTGGATCAACTCGCCGCGCATTTCAAGCAGACCGGCGAATGCACCCCGTCGCCGGAATTGGGCTCAAATGGCATTCGTGCCAAGAACAGTTTTGAAGGACGCCTCCTTGCAGTCACGCACGGTCGTTACGTCATCTTGTTACTGAATCCACCGCAAAATGGTCCCGAGATGTTGAAGGCCGTAGCCCAGGCTCTCCCGTGAGCCAGCGGTGGACATTATTTTCTTAGTTAGATCTTTATAGGAGTTGCGCTATGAAGAACCAGCGGGAGTGGAACCGGAGAGATTTCATCGTCAAACCGATCGTGATGGCAGGAGCCGCAAGCGTCCTCGCTGGCACCGACCTGCTCGCCAGATCCGCAACGGAAGCCGCCAAGGGACCGCTCTTGACCCGCACCCTGGGCAAGACCGGAATCACCCTCCCTGTGGTCAGCATGGGCGTGATGAATGCTGATGTGCCCGGAATTCTTCGCCGCGCTTATGAACTCGGCATCCGTCATTTCGATACCGCCTCCGGCTACCAGCAAGGCCGCAACGAAGAGATGGTGGGAAACGTCATCAAGGAACTCGGCGTTCGCGACAAAGTGATCATCTCCACCAAGCAACCGGTCCGCAACCATCGTCAACCGACTGCGGAAGTAAAGAAGCGCTTCATCGACGGTGTCGAATCGAGCTTGCAACGTCTGCAGATGGATCACGTCGACATTCTCTACTACCACTCCGCCGACTCCGCCGATGCAGCCCGCGCCGAAGGCCCGCTCGAGGCCCTGCAAGCTCTCAAGAAGGCCGGCAAGACTCGTTTCATAGGAATCTCAACCCACAACACGGTCGAAGTCGTAAATGCAATCATTCCCCTGAGGCTTTTCGATGTCACGCTGGTCATGCTGAATTACACCATGGCGCATGACAATGGAATCCTGAGCACGATCGAACGAGCCGCCAACAGCGGCATCGGAATCGTTGCCATGAAGACTCAAGCCGGTGGCACAGTCCGCCCCGACTCGAAACTTCCCAAGCTGCTCCCTCCGGCCAGCCAGACTGCATTGTTGAAGTGGGCACTCAACCACGAGTTTGTAACCACGGCGATTCCTGGTTTCAGCACCTATGAACATCTGGAGCAGGACTTTTCCGTTGTCCGGAACCTTGCCTACACCGAAGAAGAAAATAAGTTTCTAGCCGACAAAACTTTCACCGCCCAAGCGGAGTTTTGCCAGCAATGCGGCCAGTGCCGGGACGATTGTCCCAAGCGCGTAGACATCCCCGCCTTGATGCGCTCGCACATGTACACCGTCCAATATCGCAATGTCGCCATGGCGTACGACACCTTGGCCGGAATCCCCTTGGACCGCGGATTGATGGCTTGCCGCGATTGCCCGTCCTGTTTGGCCTCTTGCCGCAATAGCGTGCAAATCCCACAAAAGATTGCACATCTAAAGGAGTTGTACCTGTCGTAGGACACGCGCCTGGGCGGGCAATTACGCCCCCGGAATCCAATTGGCGGATTAGCGAATCAAATCCGCATGCAGTTGCCACGCCGTCTCATTTACTTCATCATTACAATCCAGGCTGTTCTGTTCTTTACGCACTTCTTCCTGTATAAGACCTGGACTTTTTCGCCCACCGGCAGCCGCCCGACCGAAACACTTTGGGTAGGCGTAGGTCTCGGTCTGTTGTCCGTGGCCTTCGTCTCCGCTTCCCTTCTCGCCTTCCGGTATACGAACGCTGCCGTTCGCGCCTTCTATAAGGCCGCTGCGGTATGGATGGGCCTGCTGAGTTTCCTCCTCATTGCCGCAGTCCTCTCCTGGATTGTCTTCGCCCTCGCCATCCTCGCGCGCATTGATCTCAACTTCCACCGCCTCGTGGAATTTCTTTTCGCGGCCGCAATTATCGTCGGCACGTTCGGAGTCTTCAACGCCGGCTGGACCCGCATTACCCGCACCACAATCCGCCTCGCAAATCTCCCGGAGACGTGGCGCGGACGCAAAGCCGCACTGATCAGCGACGTCCACCTCGGCCACGTCCGCAATGGCAACTTCCTCCGTCGCATGATCGCGAAAATCCTCCGCGAAGAGCCCCACGCCATCTTTATCGCCGGCGACCTCTATGACGGTACAGCCATCGATGCTCAGCGCGCCGCCGCGCCGCTCGCGAACCTGATAGCTCCTCACGGCGTCTACTTCGTCGCCGGAAATCACGAGCAGTTCGGCGATGACAGCAAGTACCTGAACGCCATCGCCGCCGCCGGAGTGCGCGTCCTACGCAGCGAAAAGGTCGATGTCGATGGCCTCCAGGTAGTCGGCGTACCCTACAATGCGGCCTCCAACGACGGCTCCTTGGCATCGGTTCTCCGTCGCGTTCCCCTCGATCGCGACCGCGCCAGCATTCTCTTGACTCACGCTCCGGACTATCCCGAAATCGCCGAAGCCGCCGGATTCTCTCTCCAACTCTCCGGCCACACCCACCTCGGCCAATTCATTCCCTGGAGTTGGCTCGCTCGTCGTATGTACCGCCAGTTCGTCTACGGCCTGAGTCGCATCGGCAAGATGCAGGTATTCACTTCCAGCGGCGCTGGAACCTGGGGCCCGCCTCTCCGCCTGGGCTCCAACCCCGAAATCGTCGTCCTTCAATTCGAATAGCCGAATCAACCGGCCATGTGGTGACAGCCGCCTTCGGCTGTCAAGCGAAGGCGAAGCCGAGCACTCTGTCTAAGGGCGCCCAGCGTCGTCGCGCAGTTTGCGACAGGGTGGGGATTCTGACTTCTCCAGAGGTGAGCCCACGCGAGCGATCCGCGGACGCGCACCGCTCGCGTGGTTTGGTGGGAGGACTACCAACGTAGTCCAAAGGAGACAGGAACAAGCGTCAAATCCGCGCCGTGCGTCGTAAACATCCGCGAATACCGCGCCTCGCCGAACACTTTCAACGGCGTGTGTCCGAAAGGAGCTTCCAGCCCAGCACCCACATTGAATCCCATCTTGTAAGTCGTCGACGAAGCCACTACCTGATTCACTCCCACGGTTGCGGGATAGCAGTATCCAAAAAATGGATCGCAGACCAATGTGTTAATCAGCGCCGGTTGCGTCAAGCTCAAGTTCCTGTAGTACACACCCGGCCCACCTAAGACATACGGCGCCACATGCCAGTGCGAGGGGCCATAAAACACTGGAGTGAAACTCGCCGACCAGATCGTCTGATATCCGCCGGGTTCCCCATAACGCGCTAAGGTCGCGCTGTTCAAATTCCACCGGTTGTAATTGAAGTCCACATCCAGAGCGAGATTCGGTCTCGTCTTATACCCTCCGCGAACATCGACATTCCATCCCGTATTCAGACTGCTGCCCGCCCGGCTCTCCGGTTCAGTGAATCCTCCACCGACACTGGCGTCGATGTGCGAGAACTGTGCGTTCGCAGCCTCCAGCATGCAGATCCCTAAACTGACCGCTAGGATCGCAATAACCCGCATGATGTAACTCCGTGCTTATGAATGACCGAGCTTTATAGATGCCCGATCGCCGCAGGAGGTTTGCATACCATTAAATTGACGTTGAAATCTTCAGGCTCTCGCGGTTGCGGAAAAACCGTGTATCAGTGCAAACCGGGCGAGCAGCGGAGGTTTTGGTAGTGACCCATTTTGAATTTCTGTATGGCACCTTCGCTCATTGATGGTGTCATCCTGAGCGTAGCCGTTCTTCAGGCGGAGCGAAGGATCTCCGCCAAGACGCTCTATGCCACGGGAGATCCCTCAGGCCCACTGGTAGAAACGCGGGCTCTTCGGGATGGCCAATCCGAGGTACAAGTCAATAATCTTCGAATGGATGGACTTGCGCGTGAACTATGCTTTGCGACGCACCTTCGACTTCTTACCTTCCGATTCTTGAGCTCGTCGCACGTACGAGATGCCGCGCTTCAACTCCGCTGTCAGATCGGTGTTCTCCGTCGCCACGTGCACCGGCTTGCCCGACTCGCGCCCCAGCCAGGCGTTCAACTCGTCCGCTGTCGTGGACACCAACCGTCCCTCTCGCCGCACCGGCATCCCCTCCGCAGCCCATCGTTGCACCACCGAGGTCGGCTCTCCCAGGAACGCCGCAATCTGCTGCCAGCCCGTCAGCGCTCCCGGTTCAGGCTTCGTCACTTCGGCTGTTTTTGCCCGCTTCGTCATGAACGATCAATCTCTCTTCTCAGGGACAACCTTCACCGAAGAATCCTCGCGCCGCTCCTCGGCGCAGCGAGCGCTCCTTCAAGTCGGCACGCCCAGCTTGGGCAGCAGCCACTGAGTCAGCACCACATATCCGGCAACAAACACAATCACCCAGACCCATTGCGGCATGCTTTGGATTCTCCTCGTTACTAACTCTTAGTTTACGCAAGAACGCCGTCCTCGGACACCAGTACCTGAGTCCTGGACCGTAGCAACTTGAGTCCTGACCCTTCATCGACGCAAGTCTCGCGGGACGGCCGGGGTTGACAGTCCACTTCTACCCTGCTCTGATCGTTACCGAATCATGCCCGCACCGTAACAGGCTGCGGAAGCACTCGAGACTCGTATCAGGCATCGTCTTAGCGATGCCGCAAGTCCGCATTATCAGCGGCCCCTTTCGGGCCTGCGGCTTGGAATCTTACTTTTTCCGCAGCCTGGTAAGGCTTTGGGGTACCAGCGGGAAAATGACCAGCCCCTGGGGGCGAGAGAGAGGTTCTCACGCACACACTTCAGCCGCTCAGATTGGCCCTTGGCACCGATGACTGCTCCTTCTCCAACGTACTAAGACGGCTCGCCATTATCGCCGGATTCTTGGCAGGCGCTCTGCCGGCGCTTGCGGCGAAGGCCGTCAAACCCGACTTCGGACCCAACGTGCTGATCTTCGATCCGTCGATGCCATCGCAGGCGATCCAGAAGCAGATCGACGCGGTCTATGCCATGCAGGAGCACAACGAGTTTGGGCCGCAGCGGAACGCGCTGCTGTTCCTGCCCGGAAGCTATTCCGTGGACGTGCCGGTCGGCTTCTACACGGAGGTGATGGGGCTGGGCGCGTCGCCCGATGCAACGCGGATTACGGGCAACATGCATGCGGATGCCAATCATGAGCACAACAATGCGACCACGACCTTCTGGAGAGCTGCCGAAGGGTCTCTCGATAACGCCGACGGGCGGCACGATGCAATGGGCAGTCTCGCAGGCGGTCTCGCTGCGGCGCATGCATGTGCGCGGCGACCTGGTGCTGCACCAGCATCGTGGCTGGGCCAGCGGCGGCTGGATGTCGGATTCGCTCGTGGACGGCAATGTCGACTCCGGTAGCCAGCAGCAATGGATCTCGCGCAACTGCGATTGGAAGAGCTGGACCGGCTCGAACTGGAACATGGTGTTTGTCGGCGTCGTGCATCCGCCGACAGGCGCATGGCCTGACCCGCCCTACACGAAGGTGGCGCAAACGCCGGTCGTGCGCGAGAAACCGTTTCTGCAAGTGAATGCCGCGGGCGAGTTCAGCGTGCGCGTTCCGGATCTGCACAGCGACAGCGTCGGGATTACCTGGCGCGGCGGAGAAACCGCCGGGAGAGACGATTCCGATTGATCGCGTTTTATATTGCGCGCCCGGATGTGGACACCGCGGAGACGATCAACGCGCAGCTTGCGCAGGGCAAGAACCTGCTTCTGACGCCGGGCATCTACGAGCTCACCGCTCCGATTCGCGTGACCCGGCCGCATACGGTAGTGCTGGGGCTGGGTTTTGCGACGCTGCATCCGGTGAAGGGCACGGCGGCGATGACGACCGCCGATGCGGACGGGATCGAGATTGCCGGCCTGCTGTTCGATGCCGGCCCGACGAGTCTCCAGTGCTGCTCGAGGTGGGGCCGGAGGGAAGCCGGGCGCGCCACGCCCAAGATCCGATCGCGCTGCACGATGTTTTCTTTCGCGTGGGCGGCGCGGCGTCGGCCGGGCCAAAGTGAATCTGAGAATCAACAGCAACGACACACTCGTCGACCACACCTGGATCTGGCGAGCCGATCACGGCGACGGAGTCGGCTGGAATCTCAACACCAGCGAGAACGGCCTGGTGGTCAATGGAAACGACGTCACGATCTACGGTCTGTTTGTGGAACATCACCAGCAATTCCAGGTTCTGTGGAACGGCAATCGCGGGCGCACGTACTTCTATCAATCCGAGATTCCTTACGATCCTCCGAACCAGGCGAGCTACACGAGTGCGCCGGGAGTGAACGGCTGGGCCTCGTACAAGGTGGCGGACGGAGTGACGAGCCATGAGGCGTGGGGACTGGGCGTGTACAGCGTCTTCGAGCATCCGGACGTGGTGCTGACCCGGGCCATCGAGACGCCGAAGAGTCCGGAGATACGGTTCCACGACATGATCACCGTGGCCCTGGGCGATCTCGGCGCGATCAGCCACGTGATCAACGACACCGGCGAGTCGACCGCGATTCATCCTCGCGTGACGCCGAAGGTGACCAACTTTCCCTGATATTTTTGCTGCGACCCTGCAGAAAAGAAATGGCTCCTCAGGTAGGACTCGAACCTACAACCCTTCGGTTAACAGCCGAATGCTCTGCCATTGAGCTACTGAGGAGTGTGGCACGGGCGTGCGGGAGCGCGCCCGTTCTCTGTCATCATAACATCCCGGCATGGGGGATGAAAATAGCTTCGGGACCTTTCTGGTACGCTGGGGATCTCGAGGTAAATATGGCGGGAGGGCGTTTGCTTCTTCTCTTTTCTCTTTCCTCTTTATTCATTGCCGGTGCGGTTTATGCGGGGGATTCGAAGTCTCATGCGCGCATTCCCGATGCGCCTCCCGTCGCTGAGCCCAAGCCGGTTGCCGACATTTTTCATGGGACTCGCGTCATCGACAACTACCGCTGGCTGGAGAAATCCGACTCTCCGGAGACACAGAAGTGGGTCGCCGACGAGATGGCTTACACCGGCGCACTGCTCGATCCTCTGCCCGGACGCGAGGCCATTCACAAGCGGCTCACCGAACTGCTTTCGATCGGCAACGTCACTGCACCTGTCATCGCGGGCAAGCATTACTTCTATACGCGGCGCGAGGGGATGCAGAATCAGCCGTCCTGTACGTACGCGACGGGCTCAACGGATCCGACCGCGTACTTGTTGATGCGAACGCCCTCGCCGCTGACGGCACCATCGCGCTCGACTGGTTTCAGCCTTCGGATAACGGAAAGTACGTCGCGTATGGAACGTCTCCCAGCGGGTCCGAGATGTCGACGCTCCACATCATCGAGACCAAGACCGGCACAGCTCTTCCCGACACCATCGAGCGTACGAGGGCGGCTTCGATTGCCTGGCTGCACGACAACTCCGGCTTCTATTACACCCGCTATCCCAAGAAGGGCGACGTTCCGGCGGGGCAGGAGATGTACAACCGGCATGTCTTCTTTCACTTCCTGGGAACCGATCCCGAGACCGACGATCTCATTTTCGGCGAAGGCCGCGATCCCGAAGACTGGCCCAGTGTTTCGCTTTCGAACGATGGGCGCTGGCTGCTGATCCATGTCTCCCAGGGATGGACCAGTTCTGAGTTGTATCTGCGGGACTTGAAATCCGAAAAGCCCGCGAGCCGGCTCACCACGGGCAAGAATTTTCTCTACAACGCCGACATATGCGACGGCAAGGTGTACATCACCACGAATGAAGACGCGCCGCGCTATCGCGTCTTCGTCACCGACGCCGGCAACTTCGACCGTGAGGCCTGGAAAGAAATCATTCCGCAGTCCGACGCAGTGCTGCAGGGTGCGGCCGTGTTCGGAGGAAAGCTTTTTGCACAGTACGAGCAAAATGCAAGCTCGCAGCTCAAGACTTTTCGATCTCGATGGCAAGAAGCTCAACGATATCGCCCTGCCCGCGATTGGCACGGTCTTTGGCACCGGCGGAAAGTGGAATCACGATGAGATGTTCTACGGCTTCCAGTCCTTCACGTTCGCGCCAAGCATCTACCGCGTCGATCTCAAGTCGCTTGCGAGCAGCGAGCCTCAGGGGCTGAAGCCCGCATCCTTGGCGGAGTCTGGCGGCACGGCTGAAAGCCGTGCCCTTCCCAAATCCGTTGATCAAGCAGCTTCTTCGGCGGTCGAGCCTGCTCTCTGGACCAAGGTCGATGCCCCCTCCATCGATCCCTCCGCCTACGAAGTCGCGCAGGAGTGGTTTCAGTCGAAAGACGGCACGCGCGTCCCCATGTTCATCGTGCATAAGAAAGGTCTGCAGAAGACCGGCAAGAATCCCACGCTGCTCACCGCGTATGGCGGATTCAACGTCAGCCTGACGCCCAGTTTCAGCCGCACCGCGTATCTCTGGATGGAGCACGGCGGCATCTTCGCCGTGGCCAACCTGCGCGGCGGCGCCGAGTTCGGAGAAGACTGGCACCGCGCCGGCATGCTCGACAAAAAGCAAAACGTCTTCGACGACATGATCGCCGCCGCCGAGCACCTGATCGCCGAAAAATATACGGACAAGAATCATCTCGCGATCCAGGGCGGATCCAACGGAGGCCTGCTGATGGGCGCCATGATGACGCAGCGTCCCGACCTGTTTCGCGCCGTGGTCTGCCAGGTACCGCTGCTCGACATGCTGCACTACCAGGATTTCCAGATCGCCAAACTGTGGATCCCGGAGTACGGCTCATCCGAAAGTGCGGAGCAGTTCAAGTGGCTCTACGCCTACTCGCCGTATCACCACGTGAAGTCGGGCGCGGAGTATCCCGCAATCCTTTTTATGACGGCGGACACGGACACGCGTGTCGATCCCATGCACGCCAAAAAAATGGCCGCGCTGATGCAGGCCGAGGCGAGGAATGGATCGAGCCACACGCGCCCCATCCTGCTGCGCATTGAAAGCAAGGCAGGCCACGGCGCCGGCAAGCCGGTGACCAAGCAGATCGAAGAATTCACCGATGTGTATTCGTTCTTGTTCTGGCAGTTGGGGGTGAAGGAGTGAGGGCTAGCTTGGGGGCGGGTGGCCCAAGCTTTTGATCTCGCCGGCATCACCAACACAAGGGGTGCCCCGCTCTTCGCGTTCGTGGCGAAGGGCGGGTTCCACGAACGCATACGCAACGGGCTTTGTGCAGAACGGACAATCAATGGCCCTTTGAGTTGCCGACGCCATCGTCACTGAGGGTGTCCCATTCTTGCGCTTTTTGCAAGGGCGGGAACCACGAACACATGCGGCAAGTGCCTCTGCGCTGGGATGGACTCAGGCTACGCGATCACGAAAAGAAATCTCGGTCCAACCTACATTGATGCTCACCGGTCCGGGTTCGTCGAGCAAGTAGAAACGATAACTGCTCCATCGCCACTGTTCCGGCGACGCAACCAATGCCCGCCTCACCGGATTGCGATGGATGTACCTTAGCTTCTCGACCCGCTTTTTTGTAGACCACACGTTGAAGTCGTAAAAGCGCGCCTGCCAGAATGCGCGCGGTCGGCGTTCCTCGCTAAAGAGGCTGCGTTGTCGCCGGTCTTTTCGCCCGCGCTCGGGAAGCAACGCTCGCGCCGTGCGCTGCTTGAGAACCTGCATGACGGTAGAAGGATTGCCATGCTCCGGTTCTGTGATAAGCAGGTGAATATGTTCCGGCATGATGACATATCCCACAACGACGAAACGGTATCGCTGGCGCACCTCTTCGAGAATCGACAGGAAGCAGTCGCGGCTACACGCTCGTTTCAGAAACGGCAGTCGTCGGAAGCAGGAGCAAGTGATGAAGTGCAGGTGATGTGCGCCGTAAGTGCGATGCAGACCGCTAGCCATGGTTAATCCCATGGTATCGGCAGCATCGTACCCGCCCTTGCAAAAAACGCAAGGACGGGGCACCCACGGTATCGAAACGGGAAACAAAATGGACGACAAATCCGGGCCACCCGCCAGTTGGGGGTGAAGGAGTAGTTCTTTTCACCACGGAGGCACCGAGACACGGAGAGGATCATGTCAGAGTTCCCCGGTGCATGCGTCCGTGGTTCCCACCCTTTCGCAGAAGAACCGCGAAAGGATGGGGCACCCGCTGCGTTGGTTGCGGGAAGCGAAGTCAAAAGGGCCGGGCCACCCGCCGGACTACGACGGTGGCCCCTACTCGGAATCTTGCGGGGCGTCATCCCGAAGAACCCGTGTTTTTACCAGCGGGCCGAGGGATCTCCCTTGGCACACTGTATCGTAGCGGAGATCCTTCGCTCCGCCTGAAGAGCGGCTACGCTCAGAGCCTGCCCTGAGCTTGTCGAAGGGATGACACCATCGGTGGAGAACGTGCGGACGCGACGGGGCATTCAACGGGTCGTTGATGTGGGTAGGGATCTTTCGACTGCGCAGGCCGGCTTATTTTCCGGCCTGCTTCGCTCAAGATGACAGAGCTGGAAGACTTATCCCGGGCTGGTGCCCTGGGGTGCATTCTTTCGCTGCTTCTGGCTGGTTGTCGATCACGTATTTCCCGTCACCTTGATCCGTATTGACGATCACGGCGTTTTGATACGGATTGTTAGTAACTTCAAATATCTGCCTGAAAATCAGGTTGGGGATACAGACTGCGCCTGGCGGGCGCGGATGGGGAGGAGTGTTTTGTGGAGTTAGTGATCAGAAAAACCGAGAACGGGTACAAGTGGATGGTGGAGAAAACGCCAGCGGGGCTTCCGGGGGAGACAGCTTCAGAGTTTGATGGCGGGGACGGGAAATCCCCACTTCTCGCGCAGAGTGCGCGCGAGAAATGGGGCACCCGCGTCACGGACAGCGCAAAGTCATTCGACTGCATCGTTCCCTCGATATTCGCGGCGGTGGATCCGCAGGCGAAGTGGTGGGAACGGTTGCGGGGGAATCCGAAGCGGTCGGGGGAGGTTTCACAGGCTGCGTTTTTGCTGAAGGCGGAGATGATGGGGTTCCACGTGGCTCTGCCCTGGGGAGACAGCGAGCGGTGGGACTTTGCGGTGTGGGCCGCTGACGGGGCGCGCGTCGTACGAGTGCAGGTGAAGGGAACGGGGAGACTGTACCGCGGAGGATACGAGGTGCAGCCGGTGCATGCGACGCGGAACGGCGGAAAGAAACGATACACGAAGAAAGATATCGACGTGATTGCGGCGCATGTACAGCCGGCGAATGCGTGGTACCTGATTCCGATCGAGAAGGTAGGAAGAGCGAAGAGTCTGCGGTTGTATCCGGATCAGGAGAAGCAGGCGTCCCGGATATCCAGCCTGCGAACGGCACGAAGGGTGGGGCAACCGAAATTCATGCGGCGGGGGCCTCGCGATTGGGAGCGGTGGCGGGAGGCCTGGGAAGTACTGGGAGAGTTAGGCTGACCGGGAGCGCGTGACCAGAGCCGAGGGTCCCGAATAGGCGTCCCGCACGGGCTGCGTTTATCATCACGGGCGAGGACCTGATCCGTGCTGATGAAAACACTGGTTGCGCTTCTCGCTGTATCGCTCTGTTTGTCCCTCGCAGGAATAATGCTTAGCTGCGAGCAGGCTCCCGCCCCGCGTCCGCGCGAGCAGGATCAGCCGCGGGCGTCGAACCATCCGCGGCGGGAGTTGCGCGAGCGGGGCTCTCCTGGCGCGTTTGATTACTACGTGCTGACGCTGTCGTGGTCGCCGGAGTTTTGTCATGGACATCCGGACAAGCCCGAGTGCGCGTCGGGACATTTCGGATTCATCGTGCACGGGCTATGGCCGCAGTACACGAAAGGGTATCCGGAGAATTGTTCGACCGAGCCGGGGCTTGCGAATCCGGCGAGCATGAGCGACATCATGCCGGATGCTGGCCTGGTGGCGCACGAGTGGGCGACGCATGGGACGTGTAGCGGGCTTGATCCGGAGGCTTACTTCAAGCTGGTGCGGCAGGCGTTCGAGTCGGTGACGATTCCGGCACAGCTGGCGGCGCCGCGGCGGATCTTTTCCCTGACTCCGCAGGAATTGAAAGAAGATTTGGTTGCGGCGAATCCGCGGCTGAAGGATGAAGACCTGGCGGTGAGCTGCGGGAACAACTGGCTGACTGGAATTTCTGTCTGCCTCGACAAGAACCTGCAGCCGCGAGCCTGCGAAGCGTTGCGGGATTGCCGCGCTAATTCGATTAAGGTCGCCGCGGTACGGTGAAAGAGGTGTGTCCGCCCTCCGGGCTCTCGCTTCGAAGAGCGCGCAAACAGCTAAAGTCAAATTCCCCGCCCTGTCCCTGCAAGAGCGCAGGGACAAGGACGGGGCATCCTCGAACTTTTGTAGGCGAACAAATAGCGAAAGTGGTAGACTGCTGGCGAGATGGCGCGGCGTCCGGAGTTCGGCGAGGAGAGGATCTGGACGCGGGAAGAGTTGAAGGAGATTGCGCACAACCTGGCGCATCTGAGCGTGCAGGGAGTGCGGGAGTTTTACGAGCGGGCGTACCGAGAATGCCGGATTTCAGGGCGGGATTTTCCTCCGGCGCGGGCGGTGCAGGAACTGGTGCAGGCGTGGAAGCTATTGCGGAAGTGGAGACGGCGGGTGTGAATGCATGCCGTCATTCTCCTGAATAATGCGGCTTCGCACATGGATCAAGCGCATAACGTCCGCGTGAGCATCCATTACTTAACCACAGATTCGCACTCGAATCAGAGCAGGTTCAGGGCAGAGCGATTTTCGCGCTTTACTTGTTGCAAGGTGCAGTCTTGAGGAGATTTCTCGGGACGCCAGCGGAGGAATTTCGTGCCGTGCCGGAAGCGGCCTCCGGTGAAGTGGTCGAAGCCGACTTCTGCGACCAGCGTAGGGGAGAGTGGCTGCCATTCGGTGGAGCGTTTTGTGCTCCATCGACTGGGGCCTCCGGGAGCTTTGCCGGTGAAGCCCGGAGGCTTGATGAGGGCTTTCAACTTTTTCGTCAAGGCTGGCCGGTCTTTGTTTTGAATCGAACTGGTGAAGCCGACGTGGTCGAGTTTGCCCTGAGCGTCGTATAAACCGAGAAGAAGCGATCCGACCAAGGGCTTCCCTTCCAGGTAGCGGAACCCTCCAACGACGCAATCGGCGGTGCGTTCTTTCTTGATCTTTTGCATTCCGGTGCGCTCTCCGGACTGGTACGGCAGATCGCGGCGCTTGGCTACTACTCCGTCGAGCGCGACACCCATATGGAACCACTTGCGGGCGACGGATAAGTCCTGGGTGATGGGCGAGAGGCGAACCGAATGGTCGCTGGGAAAATATTTCTTCGCGAAGAGTTCGAGCTTCTCGCGGCGAGCTTCAAGGGGAAGCGCGACGAGCGACTTGCCACGATCGTCGACCAGGAGATCGAAGACGATCAGCGTCGACGGTGTCGCCTCGCTCAACTTCTTTACACGGCTGGCGGCGGGGTGGATACGCATCAGCAAGGCATCGAAGGAAAGCCGGCCGTCCTGAGGAATGACGATCTCGCCATCGAGGACGAATTGTTTCGCCTTCAGGCTGGAGAGGTTCGTGACTAGTTCGGGAAAGTATCGGCTGAGCGGCTTGGCCGCTTTGGACATTAGTTCGAGGTGGGCCTGATCGCGGAAGGCGAGGCAGCGGAAGCCGTCCCATTTGGGCTCGTATTGCCAGTTGGGGCCGGTCGGCAGTTCAGTGGCCGGTAGAGCCTCCATGGGTGCGTAGGAGAGTTTTATCGGTAGAGGCATGGATTCACCGAAGGATTCGATGACATTTCCGGCGCTCGAGATCGTTCCGCCTCGCTTCGCTTCGGCGGGACGGACGAAGGCGTCCGTCGCTACGCGAGTCGTTAAGAGGGACGGGCTTGGGGGCCCGTCCCTGGGTGAGCGACTAGGCTGCCAGAGTTCGTCTAACTTTTCGGACTTTATCGCTTAACGTGGGCTTGGTAACGCTTGCTTCCCACGGCTCTTCGACTCCCATCAGAGCCAGGGCACCGCCTGCGAGCGCGAGATTCTTGGTGAAGGCGATCATATTATTCATGCGCTCAGTGGGATCTTCGTTGCGCCAGAAGTCGTGCATGATGGGCGAGACGCCCGCCAGAAATCCGACGATGGCGAGGGCGCCCCATTTGGGCTTAAGACCGAGCAGCAAACTGGTTCCCCCCATGATCAGAGGAACGGCGGAAACGGTTACGGCCAACTCGGGAGAGGGCACGCCTTTCGCAGCGGTATAGGACGCCATGTTGCGGCGTTGGCGCAGATGGTTGATGCCGTTATAGAGAAAGAATCCGCCGAAAAGAATGCGGCCGATCAGAAAAGGAGTTTTCATAGACATATCCTCAGGTTGAATTCGCGCGAGCGGGCGCGCGGTTCGTAAACGATGGCGACGCCGGTGGGTGCTGCTGTTAGTCCGCGTAAGTTCCGGTGGAGCGGCGGTACGTCGACGACGGACCGAGCCGGCTCGCCCAAGCCGCGGCATCACTGACCCTGTCGCGGACATTCATAGCCCGGTCACGAATGGTGGCGCGGGCTTCGTCTCCGGAGACAGGGGCGAAGATCATTCCAACACCAACACCGACGGCGAGTCCGACCAGCAACGTGGAACCGTGCGACCAGCCGCGTCGGGCGTGCAGATCCGCGGCGAGCCTTTCGCGGGGACGCAGCGGCTCGCGGGCGTCATTGCGCTCGGTGAGCATGCGGGCGATGGCGGCCAAGACGCTGGCATCGGTAGCGAGAAGGCCAAGTTTGAAGGCAAAGCGTATCCAATTCTTGGTATTCGGGCGTCTTCGCAATGAATTCATGATCGACATCCTTCGCGCAGCAGCGCAGCTTGATACTCAACCTATAGTCGGGGGAAATCAGCGTCGCTATCCCTCGACTCGTGTATTGCGGGCGAGAAAGGACTGTACCGCGGGCGGTTGTGATCGGAGTCTCAGGAGGGTGTGACTGGGATCACTAATAGTTGATTCTTAGTAATGATTTGCGGTTTCCGCGACTCCTACAATCACGCCACCTTATGTCTAGCGAGAGGCGAAACGGCGCGATGCAGGTTTTTCTTCTGGCTTTAATCCTGTGCGCGTCGAGTGCATTCGCGGTAGAGCATCCTGGAACGTTGGAAAAAGATGCTGACTGTTCGACGTGCCACGCACAGAAGATGATGGGACGATCGGTGCATTCCGCCATGAGATCTCCGTGCACGGTGTGCCATGTGACGAGCACGCAGGGGGACATGACGACGGTAAACCTCTCGATGCCGAAAAATAAAATCTGCTCGGCGTGCCATGAAGAATCGGCGGCCCTGCGACAACATGTGCCGGCGGTGAAGGGATCGTGCGTGCAATGTCATGACGCGCACAGCAGCGAGCAGCGGATGTTGCTGCTGACGACGATAGCGGTTAAAAGGAGGAAGTAGAAAGCGGGAACCCAGGGCTGGGCATGGCTTTCTTCAAGTCTGCTTTCCGCCGATGATCTTGGGGTGAACCTGGTAGCACGGGTTTCGCCTCTGGTAACGGTTGGTCCGAAGATAAGAGTTGCACGAGGGGTTCAGAGCGTAGCGCTCGCGCCTTGCGCGAAGGAAACAACGCCACCAATTTCGCATAAGAGTGAACAGCTACTCCAGCGATTGGCGTGCTGGCAGCGGATCAGCAGGAGGCGGAGAACCAGTCGCGGAAAGTCTGATGCAGGGATAGATCCTGCGGTTGGTGCTCGCTGGAGAATTGGGCATACAGGAATCGCCTGAATTGGGGGCGCGATGTGAGGCTTGGTTGCCGCCGCCCGCATCACCGTCAGGGCCTGCCCGTGCACCTGCCCGTGCACCTGCCCGTACATTGTCCCGAGTCCCAGTTAACCTTTTACGGGAAACCGCATCCAAGGGTACGTCGTGGCTGTCCCCGGTTAGCGGAGAGACTACTTGCACCCTTCAGGAAGACTTCGAACATTATTTCTAGCAGCAAGTGCATCGACCCTTTTGTGTGGCAGCGCATATTGCCAGAGCGAGTCTTACGATTCCCTGCCTTCGCTGCCCTCCCCGCAGGAAAACGTGCCTGTTATTACGGCGGCGCGGTTTGATGTGTCTGAGTTACCGCCGGGAACGTTTGGAGAAGATGCTGGCGATCCGCAGTCGGTGCAGGGTTCCGATCACCACGGATTTGTGATGCGCTCCATCAAGCGGACGCTGGAAGACCAGAAGGAACTGTATCGCGCGCCCTTCAAGCCATCGAATTTCAAGTGGGACGGGCTGGTGCTAGCTGGCACGACACTGTTTCTGATCGAGGACCGGCATATCGAGAACAACTTGCCGAGCGGACATTACCAGTTCTACCAGGACACGTCGAACATTGCGATCGGCGCGCTGGCGGCTTCGCTAGGCGGAGTGTTTATCTACGGCGCAAAGACCGAACATCACCACGCGCGCGAGACTGGATTCCTGGAACTGGAGACGCTCACCAATACCTTTCTGATTTATTTGCCCATGCAATTGATCGCGGCCCGGCAACGCCCGGGAGAGGGGAACGGGCACGGAGATTTTCTCAAGCACTCTGCGATCAATACATCTTTCCCCGGTGGACACGCGATGTTCACCTTCGCGATGGCGACCGTCCTCTCGCACGAGTATTCGCAGAAGTGGGTGCAAGCGCTGGCTTACACCGCCGCGGCTGCAGTCACCGCGAGCCGATTCCTGGCCCGAGATCATTGGTCATCAGATATGTTCGTCGGAGCGGCGCTGGGGATTGGAATCGGAGCACACACTTTTCACGCGCATTGCGATCCGGAACTGAGCGACTCGTGCAAGCATCACACGCGATTTATCTTCTGATCTCGAATCGATTGCGGGCAGGATAATGGCTTGCCGTCCCCCGGCGTGCGAACGGTTAAAGCCTTCGATATCCATTTGCTGAAATCTTTTACATCTGATGCGGCTCCTTGCTGCAATCGATCACTAGCAGACTGCGCAAAGAGTGAAGGTCCAAGCCGCAGCCCCTAAAGGGGAATTGATAATGGGCGACTTGCGGCATCGCTAAAGCGATGCCCTGATACGAATCTCGAGTTTTTCCGCAGCCTGCTAGAGGAACAGGGTCACAGGTGGCGGGGTGACGTCCTGCTAGCCCCATAACAAATTTCAGCCAAGGATGATGATCCGGACTACAATCGCGTCATTCAAGCGGACGGGAGCGCGAGAGGTTTTAAATTTCATTTGAGGTAGAGGAGGCCGGATGTCACGGAAAGTGATTTTGCTTGTCATCCTGTTGACGGCTGCAACGTCCGTCGTACGAACCGCGAACGCACAAACTCCGATTCAGATCTATGGCGCCTGGCATTGCGGAAGTGATTTCTGCACCTGGTCATCGGTGCGCAACATGACGGATTTTGATACGAAGAATCACTGGATGATCGATCGCGGAGACGGGTCGGGACTGCCTTCGGTAAACCTGGTCGTATTGAGCTTTGTGCAGCCGTTGAAACTGCTGAATAAGACGACCGATTCTGGCGACACCAATGGCGTCCCCGTGGGCATGAATGCGGCGGTGGTGAATTACTTCAAGAGCAAGAACATCCGCGTCATGCTTTCGATTGGCGGCATCACTTATACCAGCTTTTGGGATCAGGCTCTGGCCCAGAATGCGACGCAGCTTGGCTTGAATGCAGCAGCCCTGGCGCAGAGTCTGGGGGTAGGAATCGAGATCGATTATGAGAACAGTTCGAGTCCGAACCTGACGGGTTTGCAGGCGTTCATCAACGCGTACCGGTCGCAGATTCCGTATGACGCGACGGGGGCAAATCCGGCGGCGCGGTTGACGATCGATCTGGCGGCGGGAGATCGGTACCTGATCGGGCTCTGCCAAACAGCGACCGCAAGTTGGCTCACGTCGGCGACGCCGGTTCTGGACTATGCGAACGCGATGGTACCCAACAAGCAGCCGGGGGCCTCCGCTGCGGAGTCAAATTGGCAGGAGCATATCGATGGCAAGCCGCAGTACAGTCCGCCAATTGGACCACTGGCTCCGGCGAAGTTTACAGGGAGCGTATACATCGTGACGGGACGCAATCCTGCCCCGGAATGTAATAACTTCAGTTCCTCGCTCGAGAACAGTACTGGAGGTTATGTCCGGACCGTCGCACCGAACGGGGCTGGGACAACTTCTGGCATGCTGGGATATATGTTCTGGGCGGCAGAATGCCAGGGGACTAGATCGGTGTGCACAACGCCTCCGAATACATGTGAAGGCGGAGTGGGAGTGGGAGCGAAGACTTATAGCGTTCCGATTCCGATGCCGGCGTTGCGGCAGAATTGAGAGCTCTTGGGTCTTAGGTCTTGGGTCCTTGGGTCCTTGGGTCCTTGGGCTTAGGTCTTACGTCTTGGGGCTTGGGTCTTGGTCGGAAAGTCAAAGGCCCCACCCTCTCGCGAAAAGCGCGAGAAGGGTGGGGCACCCTCATTGCCTCATTCCTTCATTCCCTCATTCAATTTAGTAGATTCCGCCTCCTGGCTGGGTGGAACTCAGCACACCGGCGTTGGCGGAAACGGTGTAGGACGTGCCGCCTGTCCCGCTCCACCTGGAGATATTGAACGTACCGCCTGCGGTGATCCGATATACGGCGATGTTGTCATACGTCAGAGGCGTTCCTGACTGGCACACCTGCGGCCTCCCGGGCGCTTGCAGAAAATAGACCGTGCTGATGCCGACGACGGTGCCGTTGCCACTGCTGTCGAGGAGCAGCGCAGTTTGCTCGTCGATGGTGATATCGCGGGGGAGACTGGACCAGCCGTTGTTGTAGATGCGGCAAAGAAATGCGAGGTCGCGTCCCATGCGATCGCGGGTGACGAAGTGAGGGTCGTCGATGAGGCCCTGCAAGATCGAGATGTTCACGAAATTCTCGCCCAGAGTGATGTACTTCGTGTAAGGGTTCGCGAGCGCCTGGCTGGAAGTTACTCCCTGGCTGGTTAACGAGGTGTAGACGAACTGGGAGAGGACGTTCATTCCAGCGCTGGTGCCGCCGATAGGAACGCCTCGGGCGATCAGAGTGTTCAAATTACTCTGGACCGGAGTTCCCTGCCAGAAGTTGATGTAGTCAGCTTGATTGCCGCCCGCAATCCAGAGAGCTTCGGCGTGCTGGATGGTGCTGGCGACGAAGGGATCATTAGCGGCAGCCAGGTTCGGAATGATCAAAGTGGCCACCGAGTTTTCGTTGGGGCAAAGCTGCTGGATGTAGGGATTGTATGCGTCCGTTCCAGTAGCGCGGATCACGAGGAAGTCGCCATTGCCGCTGCGCTGGCACATCCATTGAAAGGCAGCGTCGACGTCCGTGCCGCCACCCATGAGGACCGTTCCAGGTGTGGTCGAGGGAGCGACGTCGTTGGAATTGCCGACCCGGAAATAAGAATATTGTTTGGCGGCGAATGCGGGAATCGCAAAGGTGCAGGCGAGGAGCAGAATGGCGAACGTCTTCATGGAAATCCTCCTTGGCCGAAGCACTATATGCCACGTGGGGAAGGGACTGCAAGAGCGCAGCGGCGGAATGACACGCCTGGAAGGCGTGCCCTGATACGAATCCATCTCTCGTCGGAGATGCAAAGGCGGTTCGTGGATCAGTTCGAACTCTGAACATCACAAGAGTTATCCCGAAGAGCCCGCGTGGTTACCAGTGGGACTAGGGATCTTCCGTGGCACACCGCGTCGTAGCGGTGATCCTTCGCTCCGCCTGAAGAACGGCTACGCTCAGAGCTTGCCCTGAGCTTGTCGAAGGGATGACACCATCAACCAGCGAAATCGCCATCAGAAAATTCAAACTGATCCACTACCCAAGGGCGCGTATGCTTGACACCGCTCCCCATTACGAATTAAACGTGTCTACTGATTTGGAGGACTTACTCATGAGACTGCTCCGCCTTTTTCTGTGTGTCTTCAGTGTCGCTGCCTGCGTCACGACGCTTCGTGTGGCCGCTCAGACCGATGGCATGCCTTTGGCCTATCCCAAGGCGAAAACGGTGGATCAGGTGGACGATTATCACGGGGTAAAGGTGGCGGACCCGTACCGCTGGCTGGAAGACGCGGATTCGGCTGATACCAAGGCCTGGGTGGAAGAAGAGAACAAGTTGACGTTTGGATATCTGGAGAAGATTCCCTACCGGGGAGCGATCCGCGACCGGCTGCTGAAGCTTTGGAATTACGAGCGCTTCACGGCTCCGGAGCAGCAGGGTGGACGATATTTTTATCAGCACAACAACGGACTGCAGAATCAGAACGTGCTGCTGGTGGCAGAGTCGCTGAATGCGGAACCACGAGTGCTGCTCGATCCCAACACGCTATCGGCGGATGGAACCGTCGCATTGTCGGGAACGGCAATCACCGATGACGGTAAGTTGCTGGCATACGGAACGGCAGCTTCCGGATCCGACTGGATGGAGTGGCATGTGCGCGATGTGGGGGCGGGCAAGGACCTGCCCGACTTGATCAAGTGGGTGAAGTTTTCAGGGGCATCCTGGACGAAGGATGGAAAGGGATTCTTCTACAGCCGGTACGATGAGCCGACAGGGACGGCACTGCGCGACACCAACTATTTTCAAAAGCTGTATTACCACCAGCTGGGAACATCGCAGGCGGACGACAAGCTGGTCTATGACCGTCCGGACAATAAGGAGTTGCTGTTCGGCGGAAACGTCACCGACGACGGGCATTACCTGGTAATCACGGTGGCGCAGGGAACCTCGCCCAAGAACCGTCTCTACTATAAAGATCTGACGAAGCCCGACGCGCAAGTAGTGAAACTGCTGGACGATTTCGACGCGCAGTACCAATTCATCGATAACGACGGGCCGGTGTTCTGGATTCAAACCGATCTGGATGCGCCGCGCGGCAAATTGATTGCGATTGATACGACGCATCCGGAAAAAAGCAACTGGAAGACCCTGGTGGCTGAGGGCAAAGATAAGCTGGAAGGTTCCGGCGTGGTGAACAACCTGTTCCTGCTGAGTTATCTGAAGGACGCGCGCACCGAAGTTCGAGTTCACGATTTGCAGGGCAAATTCGTGCGCAACGTCGACTTGCCCGGGATTGGGACGGCCAGTGGATTTAGCGGCAAGCGCAAGGACAAGGAAACCTTCTACGCGTTCACCAGCTTTATTTCTCCGACGACGATTTACCGGTATGAGCCGGGAATGGGAAAGAGTTCAATCTTTAAACAGCCGAAGGTGGATTTCGACTCCTCGAAGTATGAGACCAAGCAGGTTTTCTACAACAGCAAGGATGGCACGCGAGTTCCCATGTTTCTGACCTACAAGAAAGGACTGAAACTGGACGGGCAGAATCCGACAATGCTCTATGCCTATGGCGGATTTGATATCTCGCTGACTCCAGCGTTCTCGGTTGCCAATGTGGTGTGGCTGGAGATGGGAGGAATCTACGCGCAGCCGAACTTGCGGGGCGGCGGCGAATATGGCGAGGAGTGGCATCTGGCGGGAACGCATGCCAAGAAGCAGAACGTGTTTGACGACTTCATTGCCGCGGCAGAGTGGCTGATCGCCAACAAGTACACGTCGACGCCGAAGCTGGCGATCCGCGGCGGCAGTAATGGCGGCCTCCTGGTTGGGGCATGCGTGACGCAGCGTCCGGATTTGTATGGGGCGACCCTGCCCCTGGTGGGCGTGATGGATATGCTGCGTTTCCAGAAGTTCACGATTGGGTGGGCGTGGACGTCGGATTACGGATCGTCGGACAATCCCGAGGACTTCAAGGCACTGTACGCATACTCGCCGCTGCACAATCTGAAGCCGGGAACGAAGTATCCGCCGACCATGATTGCGACGGCCGACCATGACGATCGCGTCGTGCCGGGGCACAGCTTCAAGTTCACGGCGACCATGCAGGCAGATCAGGCGGGTCCGGCTCCGGTGCTGATTCGCATTGAGACCAAAGCGGGGCACGGGGCGGGCAAGCCGATCTCGAAAACGATTGATGAGATGGCGGATGAGTGGGCGTTTGTGGCGCACAATTTGAATATGAACGTGGCCTTTTAGTAAGAGAGTATGACAGCGTCCGAGATCCTCACCCTTCAAACTACGGAGGGTGAATCTCGACACCTTGGCTTCCGTGGTAGAATCTGCGCACTTTCGGTGGGATGCGGCTTCCGCATCCTCTTCTGGCCTCAACCTCTCTTCGGAGGCAAATTCAATGAACTCTCGTTCCTTCTGGTATTCACGTCTCAGCATGTCACTGGCCGCCGTTTTGGTTGCCGCAACGCTGGCACCGCGCGTCGCAGCGCAGACCATACTCCCCAACAACCTCGCCAAGCGGGTAGTGGGCGACTACGGGTATTGGAGCAAATACCAGACGCCGGCCTACGGTGCCGCGCAGATTCCCTATCACAAGTTGAGTCATATCAATCATGCGGGAGTGTCCTTTGACGCGACCGGAACGCTGACGGTGCCGCAGGGGTTCATTGAGCCGGAACTGAACAACCAGGCTCATTCGGCAGGAGTCAAAGTCTTGCTGCTGCTCGGCGGCGACTTCAACGGACTGGAAGCGAGCGGCGAGGTGCAGACTCTCATCGACAACATTGCGGCGTTTGAAAAGCAACACAGGTACGACGGCGTAGACATCGACTGGGAGTACCCGGCGACCTCTACCGATCGCAGGTTCCTGGTGGAACTGATGGCGAAACTCCGCCATTCGAATCCCGAGTACGTGCTGTCGATTGACGCAGCGCCCTGGGGCGGCTACGGATATGACCTGAACCATCTGAAACTCTCTCTGGATTATTTCAACATCATGATGTACGACTGCGCCGGTCCGTGGACGCAGTATGGACAGTTGAATTCGCCGATCTTCTGGGATTCTCACGACCCGGCGCCATGGGAATGCCAACCGGGAGGAAGCGCGAAGGGCGCCGCCGACATCTTTCTTAAGGATGTCGGGGGTAGAAAGCTGAACATGGGAACGCCGTTCTATGGATACCACTACCGCAATATCAACCAGCTTTTTGGCCTGTGTCCAAACTCTGCGTGGACTCCTGATGGCGACTGCGATAACGCGGTGACCAGCGAGAGCTATGGTCCGACCATCAAGGCGCGGATCAACAACAACGGGTGGGAGACGTTTTACGATCCGATTGCCATGGTTCCCTACATGGTAAAAACCGACCATAAAGAGGGGTACATCACCTACGACGACGCCTTCTCGACGTATTACCGGGTGTGGTATTCGGACTGGCAGCGGCGACTGGGTGGAACGTTCATGTGGTCGCTGGACGCGGACTATGATGGGCACACTCAGGACCTGCTGGATGCGATGTATAGCGCGTCGCTGAGCGGCCACTAGACGTGGGATATCTGCAAGAAAAGGAACGAGAAAAGCGGTCGTTTGCCCAATAAGGGACGGCGGTTCCGGCCACCTGGTTTAAAGGTTTGACCGGGGTTATCGAAAGTGTTATAAATGCCCGTTTTGCGCTGGTACGCCGGGACTAGAGTGCTACTTCTCTGGTCCTTATGCGGCGTGAAGGCGAAGTCGAAAATCCGGCGCAAAATCCGACGCGGCCAAGCTCCAACACTCCATAGGTCTTGCGGTGGAAGCGTGTTCGGAATTCCAAATCCAGCCTCAGCGTACTGCTCGGGCGTACCGGCGATGGAAAGAATGGATTGCCGCGTGCGGGTCGGGAGACTGGGTCCGGAAGGCAGAGCCTAAACACGTTCATATTCCTTAATCCGTTCTAATTCGGAGGACTTCTTATATGCGTACCTGGATTGCCACTGCCGCGTTGTGCACGCGCCGCATGGCTGTGAAAATTTCGACTGTCGCTGCGCTGCTTACCGTTGGCGCGGCTGCGGCTTTCGCTCAACCTGCCGAGGCTGGCGGTGGAGAGGCTGCGCTGAAGCTGCCTGATCTATCCCAAGTCAGCTTTTTCAATGGAGCCATTGACGGACACAAGCTGCTGCTGATCGGCATTCTTTTCTGCCTCTTTGGACTGGGCTTTGGCATGACAATCTTCATGCGTCTGAAGAACCTGCCCGTGCACCGGTCGATGCGCGAGATCTCGGAGCTGATCTACGAGACCTGCAAGACCTATCTGGTCACCCAAGGCAAGTTCATCCTGTTGCTGTGGGCATTCATCGCGGTCATTATCGCGGCTTATTTTGGCTGGCTTTCGCCGGTACCGGGAAAATCTGTTGGCCTAACCCTCCCCATCATTCTTGGGTTCAGCTTAGTTGGAATCGCGGGAAGCTATGGCGTGGCCTGGTTTGGCATTCGTGTAAACACCTTCGCGAACTCGCGGACCGCATTCGCTTCCCTGCCCGGCAAGCCGTATCCCGTGTATCAGATTCCGCTGGAGGCCGGCATGAGCATCGGCATGATGCTGATCTCGGTGGAACTGCTGATCATGCTGTTCATCCTGTTGTTTATTCCGGGCGATTATGCCGGGCCGTGCTTTATCGGATTTGCCATCGGCGAGTCGCTGGGAGCAGCGGCCTTGCGTATTGCGGGCGGCATCTTTACCAAGATTGCCGACATCGGGTCGGACTTGATGAAGATTGTTTTCAAAATCAAGGAAGATGATGCGCGCAACCCGGGCGTCATTGCCGATTGCACAGGTGATAACGCGGGCGACTCGGTCGGACCTTCCGCCGACGGATTCGAGACCTATGGCGTGACCGGCGTCGCTCTGATCACATTCATTCTGCTGGGCGTGAAAGATCCCAACGTGCAGGTGCAACTACTCGTCTGGATCTTCGTGATGCGCGTGATGATGCTGGTTTCGAGCGCGCTGTCGTACTTCCTCAATGGCGCGATTGCCAAAGCGAAGTATGGATCGGCGAACGAGATGAACTTCGAAGCGCCCCTCACCTCGCTGGTGTGGCTCACTTCGATTATTTCGATCGGCATCACCTATCTGATTTCGTACTATGTCATTCCGCAGCTCGGCACCGATGGGACGCAGTGGTGGAAGCTGGCTACGATTATTTCGTGCGGCACGCTGGCGGGAGCGTTGATTCCGGAACTGGTAAAGGTATTCACTTCGACCGAGTCGCGCCACGTAAAAGAAGTGGTGGTCTCGGCGCAGGAAGGCGGAGCGTCGCTCGGCATTCTATCGGGATTCGTAGCAGGCAATTTCTCCGGCTACTATCTCGGGCTGGCGATGATGATGCTGATGGCGATCGCGTATTACATGAGCACTATGGGCTTGGCGCTGGCGGCGGGAATGCTGGCCCCGGCGGTGTTCGCATTCGGGCTGGTCGCGTTTGGATTCCTGGGCATGGGGCCGGTCACGATCGCCGTCGACTCTTATGGACCGGTCACCGACAACGCGCAGTCCGTGTATGAACTTTCGCTGATCGAGGCTGTACCAAACGTGCAAGCTGAGATCAAGAGAGATTTCAATATGAGCGTTGATTTCGAGCGCGCCAAGCACTTGCTCGAAGCGAATGACGGCGCGGGGAATACATTCAAGGCCACGGCCAAACCGGTGCTGATTGGCACAGCCGTGGTGGGTGCGACCACCATGATCTTCTCCATCATCATGGCACTCACCAACGGGCTTACCGACACGGAGGGTGTCGGCAAACTCTCTCTGCTCTACGCTCCCTTCTTTCTGGGCCTGATCACGGGGGGCGCGATGATTTACTGGTTCACGGGAGCTTCGACCCAGGCCGTGACCACGGGCGCCTATCGTGCCGTTGAGTTCATCAAAGCCAATATCAAACTTGAAGGCGTCGAGAAAGCATCCGTCGCCGATAGCAAGAAAGTGGTGGCGATTTGCACGAAGTATGCGCAGAAAGGGATGCTGAACATCTTCATCGCCGTCTTCTTCGGGACACTAGCATTCGCCTTCGTCGATCCGTTCTACTTCGTGGGCTATCTGATCTCGATCGCAATATTCGGCTTGTACCAGGCGATCTTCATGGCCAATGCGGGAGCAGCCTGGGACAATGCCAAGAAGATTGTGGAAGTCGAGATGAAGCAGAAGGGAACGCCGCTGCACGATGCGACCGTCATCGGTGACACGGTCGGCGATCCGTTCAAGGACACGTCGTCGGTCGCGCTGAATCCCGTCATCAAGTTCACGACGTTGTTCGGGCTGCTGGCGGTTGAGTTGGCGGTAAAGCTGGCGACCGACCAGGGCACAACGTTGACGCGAATCCTGGCGCTGGTCTTCTTCATCGTGTCGTTTACATTCGTGTACCGGTCGTTCTACGGAATGCGGATCAAGCAGGGCGCGGAGTAACGTAGCTCTGGGGACATTAACGCCATCCGGAGTAGCCGGATGGCGTTTTTTTGTAAGCGCCGCGTCGTAGAGACGTTGCTTGCAACGTCTCTGCCGGCTGCGTCTCGAGCGATGGCAAGCGCGATCGGTACGTTCGCCTTAAGCCTCCGTGGTGAGAGAGACGTAGCAAGCTACGTCTCTACGACACTCGGACTACCGCCATCCCAGCTCGCGGCGATCGCGATTCACGCCGCGGTCGCCGTCATAGGCCAGGGCTGGCGCCACACCCATTGCGACTAACAGGAGAATCCCAGTAATTGCGCGTTTCATAAATGCCCTCCGATCGCCAATTCAACGGGTCTGAAGAAATCAAACACTTCCCCATCGCAGAAGTTGCTGGAGGTCAGAGAGTCAAAAGCTAAACCACAGAGGACACAGAGGATATGCCCGCCCGCCTTAGTTTGGACCCTTCATTTTGTCTTTCACACTCTTGGCCAGCTTTTCGATCTCTTCTGCCTTCTTGATGACGCTCAGCGAGAGGACGTTTTCGTCAGACTTGTCGACGTAGGACTTGAGTTCCATGGAGAGCTTCACCAGTTTATCGGTGTCATTCTTGAGGGCGGCGACTCGATCTTTCGCGGCTTTTTTCTCCATGTCGTGGGCAATGCGGGAACGAGTTTCGTCTTCGTCAGCGGTGGGAGAATTCGGATCTGTACCGGACTGGCGTGGGAAGCCCGGAGTCTGCGCGAAGCAGGGGAAAGAAAGGAGAAGAAGAAGGAGAAGAATCCACAGGAATCGAATCGGTTGCATGGAAGCCTCGCGGGAGCGGCGGGATTAGACACTCCTCGGGAAAATTATACGGCGGCAGTGACCGATCAACCACGAAAGGCACGGGGAGAAAACTAGCCTGCGTCGGAGGAGCGGTCAGGGTCGGCGGGCGAGGACGCCCTCCGGACAGCCGCCGGGACGGCGGCGCTACGAAAAAAGAGCCAGAGCCTGTCGGCCCTGGCTATCTGTGAACTACCGATTCTGGTGAGCGATTCTAGAGCGCGCTCATGTTCGCCAGGAATTCGTTGTTCGATCTCGTCTTGCTCAGTTTGTCGATCAGCAATTCCATGGCTTCTACGGGCGACAGCGGGTTCAGCACTTTGCGCAGCACCCAGATACGGGAGAGATCTTCTTTCGGGATCAGCAGCTCTTCCTTGCGCGTGCCCGAGCGTTGAATGTCGATCGCCGGGAAGACGCGTTTGTCGACGAGCTTGCGCTCGAGGATGATTTCGCTGTTGCCGGTGCCTTTGAACTCTTCGAAGATCACGTCGTCCATGCGGGAGCCAGTGTCGATCAAAGCCGTGGCGATGATCGTCAGCGAACCGCCTTCTTCGATGTTGCGGGCGGACCCGAAGAAACGCTTGGGGCGCTGCAATGCGTTGGAATCCACGCCGCCGGAGAGCACTTTACCGGAAGGCGGAACGATGGTGTTATAGGCGCGAGCCAGACGCGTGATGGAGTCGAGCAGGATGACAACGTCGCGCTTGTGCTCGACGAGCCGCTTGGCTTTTTCGATCACCATTTCGGCGACCTGGACGTGACGGGCAGCGGGCTCATCGAAGGTCGAGGAGATAACTTCGCCTTTGACCGAGCGCTGCATGTCGGTGACTTCTTCCGGGCGCTCGTCGATCAGCAGAACCATCAGCACGACTTCGGGATGGTTCGCGGTGATCGAATTGGCGACGTTCTGCAGCAGCATGGTCTTGCCGGCGCGCGGCGGGGATACGATCAAGCCGCGCTGTCCCTTGCCGAGCGGCGTGAGCAAATCCATGACGCGGGCGCTGGAGTTCTCGCGCGTGGTCTCGAGCTTAATGCGTTCCTGGGGGTAAAGCGGCGTCAGGTTGTCGAACAGGATCTTGTTGCGCGCTTCATCCGGGGATTCGAAATTGACGGCTTCGATCTTGACGAGAGCGAAATATTTTTCGCCTTCGTGAGGAGGGCGCACCTGTCCGCTGATGGTGTCGCCGGTCTTGAGGTCAAATTTGCGGATCTGGGAGGGCGAGACGTAGATGTCGTCGGGCCCGGGAAGGTAGTTGTAATCGGGAGAGCGCAGGAAGCCATATCCGTCGGGGAGAATTTCGAGGACGCCTTCGGCAAAGATGTGGCCTTCTTTTTCGCTCTGCGCCTGCAGGATCTTGAAGATCAGGTCCTGTTTGCGCATACCGCTGGCACCGGGCAGATCCAAGGTCCTTGCGATCTTGGTCAGCTCGGTGATGTTCTTTTCTTTCAGTTCAGCAATGGTCATGATTCACCTGAACCCGTGCACTAGAGCGTATTCGGTAGTGTCAACGGGAGATTTTTAAAAGGAGGGGACTCAGGAAAGATGCGAATACAACGCCAGGCAGGAGGGCGGGGCTGGGTTAAGCAGCCCGCCGTTGTGCCTCGGCAACGTTCTCTGGTTCCGACAAAACTTCTTGCCGCTCCGAGTCAGCGATCCGGTCCAATACGCCGTTCATGGTTTCCTGGATACGAGTGCTGGGCCGGTGGAACTTCCGCGTGGCCTTGGAGGCAAGCTGACACAGCATATAACGGTTACGAAGAGTCTGTAAAGCATCAAACACACGATCAGAGCGCATGTGTCGTATTTCTCCTTACTGTATGATTGTGGCCTTCCGCCTTCGTCCTTTCGCCACAGTGGTGACCGGAAACCCCAGCTTCCGACCGAAGTCACTGATTCCAAGTAGGTTGTAAAGGATTAAGCGTAATAACTCACTCTTGTGAATAGATGCGCGATGAGACCCCGAAGATGCTCAATTTTCTGGGCTTAGGTAGGTACCACAACATGGGCCCGGAAGCTTCGGAAGTCCCTCGGAACACGTTAATTTAGTCGCTACATCAAGAGAGGTCAAGCATTTATTTGTAAACGGGATGCAATATCATCCGGGTGCCTAACCATTTTGGTACAAGCGATGGCATATAAAGGAGTTACCTTTAGGTGCAAACCGCTGTTGTGAAGATCATTTTCCGGCGTTGGAAGGATGCTTTGCTTGTAGGAAAATAGCGAACATGACCGGTATAAGAATGGATGCGTGGCTCTGGGCGGCACGGTTTTTCAAAACGCGGACGCTAGCGAAAAAGGCTTGCGACCTGGGGCGAGTGCTGTCGAACGGCCAGCTGGCGAAGGCGGCTCGCGAGGTGCGAGTCGGAGACCGGTTGCGCATCACGAACGATGGCGGTGATTTTGAGGTGGAGGTGCTTGTTGTCAGCGATGTGAGGGGCCCGGCTTCGGTGGCGCAGACGCTTTATCGAGAGAGCGAAGCCAGCCGCGAGGCGCGAGCCAAGGCTGCAGCAGAGAGGAAAGCTGCACGGGAGTTTGAGATCTTGCCGGCAGGCCGGCCGTCGAAGCGGGACCGGCGGAGAATCATCCAGTTTCGGGGCCGCGGGTAGCAAGCGCAATCTTCCCTGCAGGATGGCGCTATCCGTGGACACAGCAGAGATCCGATGACACCCCAAGCGCGCGGTTGACCGATACGCACATCCCACCTAGTATTTCTGCCAATGGTGACACCGTCTCAGTTGCTCGGGCAGACCATCTCCCATTACCGCATCGTCGAAAAACTCGGCGGCGGGGGAATGGGCGTGGTCTATAAGGCGGAGGACCTGAAGCTGGGGCGCTTTGTGGCTCTGAAATTTCTGCCGGAAAATGTGGCGAAGGATCCGCAGGCGTTGAGCCGCTTTCAACGCGAGGCCAAGGCTGCCTCGGCGTTGAACCATCCCAACATCTGCACGGTGCACGAGATCGACGAAGAGAATGGGCAGCCGTTCATCGTGATGGAGTTTCTGGACGGCACGACGTTGAAGCACATGATTGGTAACCGTCCGGTGGAGTTGGACCGGTTGCTCGAGGTCGGCATTGAGGTTGCGGATGCGCTGGATGCGGCTCATACCGAAGGGATTGTGCATCGCGATATCAAGCCGGCCAACATCTTCGTGACCAAACGCGGGCACGCCAAAATTCTCGATTTTGGCCTGGCTAAGATGACACCCCAAAAGCCGGAGGATGTGGGGATCGAGGCTACTGCGACGCTGGTCGGGGAAGAACATCTGACCAGCCCAGGCAGTACTCTGGGCACGGTCGCCTACATGTCGCCGGAGCAGGTCCGTGGACAGGAACTCGACCGGCGCACCGATCTGTTTTCGTTTGGAGTAGTGCTGTACGAGATGGCGACGGGCAAGCTGCCGTTTCGCGGCGATACCACCGGCACAATCTTCGATTCCATCCTCCACCACACTCCGGCTGATCCGGTGCGGATGAATCCCGATCTGCCGCCCAAAGTCGAAAACATCATTTCGAAGGCCCTCGATAAGGACCGGGAGACCCGCTATCAATCGGCCGCGGAGCTGAAGGCCGATCTGAAGCGGATGAAGCGCGATACGGAATCGCAGCGTGTGCTGACCACGGCGGGCGGCAGCGGGCAATCCAAAATCGCAGGGCGCGGGAGCCGTAAAGCGTGGATGCTGGCGGCAGGTGCGCTGGTGGCTGGATTGCTGGCCCTACTAGTCTTTCGGGCTTACGACTTCGGGGCACGAAAGGCGCTAACCAGCACGGTGGCGTTGAAATCTTCCCCGGAGACCATAGCGGTACTTCCCTTCCGCGATATTTCGGCCACGACAAGCGATAGCTGGGCCATTGGAATGACCGATGCCATCATCAGCCGTCTCACTTCGCTGCAGAATCTGGCGGTCCGGCCGACTACTTCGGTGTTGAAGTACGCGAAAGAGAGTCCGGAGCCTGGGGAGGTAGCCAAAGCGCTGGGCGTGGACAGCGTTCTCGAGGGGACGTATCAACGCGTGTCCGGAGTGACCCGTGTCACCGTGCAACTGATCGACGGGCGGACGGGAACGACGAAGTGGTCGCAACGCTACGACCTGAAGAGCGCGGACATTTTGAGCTTCGAGGATGAAGTGGCCAGCAAAGTTGTGGAAGGGCTGCAGATCCAGATTTCACCCACGGAGCAGAAGGCGATCCAGCAGCCTGTAACCAGCAACGTGGAGGCCTACAACGACTACCTGCAGGCGACGATCCGATTTCAACGAGTACCTCACGGATTCGCACCTGGCCAGCCTTGATGAAGGCAAGCGTCTGCTTCTGCATGCGATCTCGATCGATAAGAACTTCGCGGATGCCTTACGCGCTGCTCGCCGAGTTCTATTCCTTTCAAGCGTCCAATTTCGTGGAGGAAGCAGCAGGAAAATCTGAAGCGCGCCGAGGTGGCGGCGGGGAACGCCGTAAGGATTAACCCGCAGTCCTCGGAAGGTTTGATCGCCCTGGGGGGAATCTACAGCGAGGAAGGGCGGGAGCAGGAGGCGATCCGGACTCTCCGGCAGGCGGTTGCGCTCGCCCCGAACAACGGAACGGCATGGCAGATGCTGGGGTACGGCTACTACTACGCCGGGCTAAACGAACTGGCGGAGCAGGCCTACCGCGAAGGTCGTCGAACTCAATCCCTCGACGCCACAGCCTCACTGGATGCACGCCCGGATGCTGCTGTACCAGGGAAGACTCGCGGAGGCGGAGCTGGAGATGCGGGACGTGGTGGCAAAGAATCCCGACCAGTTCAAGGCACTCGCTTACTTCGGCTGCATGCTCTATTACGAAGGAAAGCTTGAGGAGGCGGAGCCAACCCTTGCCCGAGGAGTGCAACTGTCCGGGAAGTCGGGCGACTACACTGCGGTCATCATGGCGGGGTTCCTGTACGCATCGCGGAAGCAGAGAGAAAAGATCGATCCGCGGATTCTCCAGGTCCCGCTGATGCAGGTCATCGATGGCGATCAAGCCTATTGGACCGGGGGCATCTATTCTTTGCTGGGAGATCGGGAGCACGCCCTGGGGTGGCTTAAGCGAACGGTCGCCCTCGGAAATGTGAACTATCCCTGGTTCCAGAGAGATAAGAATTACGACAGCCTGCGGGGGGATCCGGAGTACCAGGCAATCATGGCCGGAGTCCGGCAGCGCTGGGAAGCCTATAAGAACGAGTTTGATCCTGCCCACTGATCTATACCGACCTGAACCATCCTGATTTGAGACAGTTAGTACCCCCGCCACAGCGGATTGTGATCGAAGTCACAGCCGGTCTGCTGCCTTGCCGTCTACCGTTGACTAGAGACGTATTTATAGATTGCGAGGGAATGTTCATGTCTACGGTTTCACCGACCAGCACGCGTATTTTGAACCCCAAATTAGAGCGAAAGATCATGAGTGCGGAGACCGCCGCTTCGCTGATTCAGTCAGGCGATCAGATCGGGATGAGCGGGTTTACCGGGTCGGGATATCCCAAGGCGGTGCCGATTCAACTGGCGCATCGCATTGCGGACGCACATTTTCGCGGCGAGAAGTTTCAGGTCAGCGTGTTCACCGGGGCATCGACTGGGCCGGAGTTGGACGGTGCGCTGGCCATGGCAGGCGGCATTCATCTGCGACTGCCGTACCAGTCCGATCCGGAGACGCGCAAGCGCATTAATGCCGGAGAGATGGATTACATGGATATCCATCTCAGCCATGTGGCGCAATTCGTGGAGTATGGATTCCTGGGCAAGCTGAATGTGGCGCTGATTGAAGTTACAGCGATTCTGGAGGATGGCCGGGTAGTACCGAGTTCGTCGCTGGGCAATAACAAGACGTGGATCGATTGCGCAGAGCGCGTGATCCTCGAAGTGAATTCGTGGCAACCAGAGGCGCTGGAAGGAATGCACGACATCTATTACGGGCTGGAGCCGCCTCCGAATCGCAAACCGATTCCGCTAATAAAAACAGGGCAACGGATCGGATCGCCTTACCTCAACATCCCAGCGGACAAGATTGTCGGAATCGTCTTGACCGATTCCCCGGACCGCAATAGTCCCTTCAAGGCTCCGGACGACGCTTCCAAGCGGATCGCCGGACACATCCTTGAGTTTCTGAGCTGGGAAGTGAAGAAGGGGCGAATGCCGGAAAATCTACTGCCTCTGCAATCCGGCGTAGGCAACATCGCGAACGCGGTTCTGTTCGGCCTGGAGGAAGGCCCGTTTGAGGGGCTTACTTCTTATACCGAAGTGATTCAGGATGGAATGATCCGGCTGCTGAAGTCCGGAAAGCTGACGTGCGCGTCGGCGACGGCGTTCTCGCTCAGTCCGGATATGCTGAACGAAGTGAACGCGGATATGGCTTCGTATCGCGAGCGGATCGTTCTGCGGCCTCAGGATATTTCGAATAATCCGGGGATCATCCGGCGGTTGGGAGTGATCGCGATGAACGGGATGATCGAGGCCGACATCTACGGGAACGTGAACTCGACGCATGTGATGGGGTCGCGAATTCAGAACGGCATCGGCGGCTCGGGCGACTTTGCGCGCAACGGATATCTATCAATCTTCATGGCGCCGTCGTCCGCGAAAAAAGGAACCATTTCCACAATTGTGCCGATGGTCTCGCACGTGGACCACACCGAGCACGATGTGCAGGTACTGGTAACGGAGCAAGGGTTGGCCGATCTGCGGGGACTGTCCCCGAAAGAACGTGCGAAGCTGGTCATCGAGAAGTGCGCCGCCCCGGAATACAAATCCCTGCTGAAGGACTATCTATCGCGCTCGGAGCAACTATCCTATGGAAAACACACGCCGCATTTGCTGACAGAGTCCCTGGGCTGGCACAACCGGTATCTGCGCAGCGGGAATATGCTTCCGCGGGAAGAAGACTAGGCAAGCATCAGGCAGCGCGACCCCCGGGGGAGTCGCTATCGGTAACTTTGGCCCTACGAATAGAGTCTTTCGTCTCCGTTGCCCCCTGCTCTATACGCGCGCTATGGGACTTCCCGGTTTTAAGCCTTCCGCTTGGATCGACTCTAAAAAATAGGGCCTCTATCCTATTGACAGGAGCGGAACTCCGGAGCAGTATTCATGCGTTTTATTAAACGCTTTCAGTAATGGAGGCTTCCCGATGAGCTCAAGCCCTGTCGCTATCGGATCGAATCGTACCCGCCACCCCCTCCCCGCGATTGCTTTCATCACCATGTTCTTCGCTCTTAGCGGCGCCGCACTGGCACAGACGGCATTCGTTCGGGTCAATCAGGTTGGCTATGTTTCCGGGGGAGCGAAGCGCGCCTATCTAATGGCCTCGGCAGCAGAGAGCGGGGCCACATTTGTGATCAAAAATTCGGGCGGCTCAACGGTGTTTGGACCGGTGGCCGTTGGCGCGAATCTGGGTTCCTGGAGCGCAGGCTATCCGGATGTGTACGCTCTGGACTTCGACAGCTTCGTGACGGCGGGAACGTACACGATCAGCGTCAGCGGAACGATTGCCGCATCATCGCCCAGTTTCAAGGTTGATACTGCACCGAACGTCTATACGGGCGCGCTGTCCAACAGCTTGTACTACTACCAGAATGAACGCGACGGGCCGAACTTTGTCAGCACGCCGCTGCGTACGGCCGCGGGACACTTGAACGATCAGAGCGCCAAAGTGTACGTGACACCCAATGTCAACAGCAGTGGACGATTTTCCGGCGATCTAACCCCCGCGACGTTGAATGGGACCCAACCGGTGATCAACGGCGCCGGCGGATGGTGGGACGCGGGGGACTATATGAAGTTCGTCCAGACCGAGTCCTATACGGACGCCATGATGCTGATCGGAGTTCGTGACTTTCCCGGCCAGATGGGCGCAGCGGGGGTCACGCAGAACGGTTTGCACTTTACGGACGAAGCGAAGTTTGGCCTCGACTGGCTGCAGGAAATGTGGGACGACCAGAACCAGGTTTTGTATTACCAGATGGCGATCGGCAATGGCAACGCGCAGACGGTCAGCGATCATGACATCTGGCGCCTGCCGCAGGCCGACGACACATACAGCGGATGCAGCTCTCACTATCGTTACATCTGCCACCGTCCGGTCTTCGTCAACCCGGCCGCGGTATCGTCGGGCAAAATCAGCGCCGGCGCGCCGATCAGTCCGAACCTGGCAGGAAGAATGGCAGCGGCATTCGCACTCTGCTATCACATCTATCAAACCAGCAATCCGTCCTATGCCAACCAGTGCCTGCTCTCGGCCGGGCATATTTACGATCACGCTAATACCGCTCCCAGTGGCAATCTGCTGACGGTGATTCCCTTCAGCTTTTATCCCGAGACGGAGTGGCGGGACGACCTCGAGTGGGGAGCAACGGAACTGTACTTCGCCGTGCAGACGTGCGGCAGCAGTTGTCCACTTGTGCCTCACCCCGCGTCTTATTACCTGCAGCAGGCCGCGCACTGGGCCAATGCGTACATTACGGGACCCGGTGATGCTGGCGACACGCTGAATCTTTATGACGTGAGCGGTTTGGCGCATTTCGAGTTGTACCGGGCGATCGCCCTCAACGGCGGTTCGACGGGACTGGAAACAACGCAAGCCGCCTTGGTTGCGGATATCGTGAAACAGCTGAACAAGGGCATCGCCCAGAGTGCCACGGATCCATTCGGTTTTGGATTTCCCTGGGCCGCCTATGACACCACTTCCCACGGCAGCGGCCTGGCGGTGATGGCGGCGGAGTGCAGCTACCTGGGCGCGACTTGTACGCTAAATGGCGGCACTTCTCCGGCGGTTTATGCGCACCGGCAGTTGTCCAACATTTTAGGCACGAATGGCTGGGGAACTTCTTTGATCGTGGGCAACGGCACCACGTTCCCACTCTGCATGCAGCACCAGGTCACGAATCTGGTGCCCACGCCTCCGAATGGGCCTCCGTTCCTGGCGGGGGCAGCGGTCGAAGGCCCGAACTCAATCGCTGCGAAGGGAACTCTGTCGGGGATGGTTACCTGCCCACCGAACGGCGTAGACGTCTTCGCGCAGTTCAATGGCAAGGCCGTATACAAAGATTTCGTGCAGTCTTACTCGACGGTGGAGCCTGCCATCGATCTGACAGCCTCATCGTTCCTCGCATTTTCATGGCAGATGGCGGGAGCGCCGTCGGGAACTCCATAGATTGATTTCCCGGGAGAAGACTTAGCCCTCCCCAGCTTGTCGGCTCCCACAGCTTGGGAAATCAAAATCCCCACCCTCTCGCGACGAACGCGAGCAGGGTGGGGCACCCCTGGGACATTCTGAAAGGAGACATCCTATGACTCGATCCATTTCACGGCTGTTTTTCGGCGGACTCTTTCTTTTGGGGATGATCGCCTCCCCTGCGAACGCACAGACCCAGATGCAGATTTACGGCGCATGGCATTGCTATACCGACGGGTGCAGTTGGGCTTCGGTCCCCAACATGACGACCTTTGACACCGACAACCGTTGGATGATCGACCGCGGCATGAATGGCACGTATCAGCCCTCGGTGAATCTGGTGATCCTCAGTTTTGTCGATCCCGTCAAATTGATGAACCTGACCACGGATTCGGGAGACACCAAAGGCATTCCCGTCGGCATGAATGCCGCCGTCATTAACTATTTCCAGAGCCGGGGCGTGCGGGTGATGATGTCCATTGGGGGCGCCAGCTATCGGAAGAACTGGGACAAAGCGCTCTCCGGCAATCCAACGCAACTGGGAATCAACGCCGCCAATGCCGCCAAGCAATTCAATGTCGGCATGGAAATTGACTACGAAAACAGCAGCAGTCCGAACCTGACGGGACTGCAAAAATTCGTGACCGCCTATCGCTCGGTGGTGCCCTACGATGCTACCGGCGCGAACTTATGCCGCACGTCTCACCATTGACCTGGGCAACGACGATCTGTACCTGACCAAACTGGCCAACTACGCCGAGACTAACTGGCTGCAAACCGGAGCGCCGGTGCTGGACTATGCCAACGCCATGGTTGCGTCTCAAAAGACGAGTGTGGCAGCACTGGAAACAGGCTGGCAGCAGCATGTGGATGGAGTGTCAGGATCGGTGCCGCCGACGGCGCCAGCCAAGCTCACCGGAAGCCTGTGGTTGATCGGTGGAAAGCCGAATTGCAACAACTTCAGCAACTCGGATCAGAATACCGCCGCCAGTTTTGTGGAAAATCTGGCTCCTGCGGGAGCCGGAACAACCACCGGCATGCTGGGATACATGTTCTGGGCTGTGGGGTGTCAGGGCAACGGCACAGGCTGCACTTTCCCGCCGAACACGTGTGAGGTCGGAATGGGAGGCGCTGCCAGCGCCTTCACGATTCCGATTCCAATGCCGGCGCTGCGGCAGAATTAGCCTTACGCAAGATGCAGCCCACTGGGTGCCCCATTTCTCGCCGAAGTTGCGAGAAGTGGGAAGTCCCAGTTCTGTTAGTACCTCATTCAAGCGGCCGCTCGCTTCGCTTCGCTGGACAGCCGAAGCGGCTGTCTCTACGTGAATTCGCTTAGCGGGGCCAGAGCCAGCCAAAGGTTCCGGCCGTGAGCAGGGCATAGACTAAGCCATCAATCACTTCCTTGATGGTCATGCTCCAGGTTTGTCCCTTCCAGATGGCATTGCTGATCGTGCCCAGGCCGTATGCGAGGAACGCTGCGGTTCCGACTACTCGAAACACAGCCCGGTAGTGCGCGCCCATCATGACCGTATGCGCGGTGAGATAGGCGACGAAAAACCCGATGAGCAGGCAATAGCCGAACCACTGTCCGAGAAACTTCGGCATGACGGGAGGACCGTTCGGCGAGACGGTCATCATCCCGACGGGGCCTTGCTTGAATTTCTCCGACACCGCAGGGGAGTTCATTTCCTTGTGTGTACAGAAGGGGAAGATGTAAAGGCCGCGCTTGAGACCAGCAGCCCGGAGGACCGGGAGAAGTTTCTCTTCATCCGGCAGTTTCTGGTAATCGCTGCGGTGATAGGGCAGCAGCATGTGCATGATGGAACTGGCGACGAAGACGATGACCGCCGAGAGTACGATGGGGATCCACAGAGCGGAGAGTGGAACCATGCGAAGCCTCCTGTTAAAGAAGACTGCTGTTATGTGTCTCCGGGAGGCTATCTTGTCGAATGCAACAGGTCAAGGGCCACGGATTTACACGGATAATTCGAAAATGATTTCGTTGCAATCCGTGTTGATCCGCGTAAATCCGTGGCAATTTCTGCGCATCTAAGAAAACCATGACTGCTGAAGGAAATCCCACACGCGTTCAAGCGATAACCTCCGAACACCGAACCGACGTTTCGCTTCGGCTCAGGCATTGGCTGGAGCATCTCGTTACGCAGAAGGGGAGCGATCTGCTGTTGGTGCCCGGAGCTCCGGCAGCGATTCGAGTGGAGGCGGTTCTTCACGCCGTTGGGGATAGTCCTCTGAGCGGGGAACTCATTGAGGCCGCGGTGCTGCCTGTGTTGGCCGCCCATGCCCGCGAAGAGTACCAGCAATACGGGATTGCAGACTCGTCGTATCGCGTCGAGGAACTGGGACGGTTTCGGATCAACTTGCATCGCGAGCGTGGGCGGGCGGCAGCGACCGTGCGGGCTCTGCCGTCGAAGGTGCCAGCACTTGAGGAACTGCATCTGCCGGCGGGAGTCGGGGCGCTCGCAAAATTGCAGCGCGGGCTGGTAATCATTGGCGGTGCGACCGGATCAGGCAAGACGACTACGCTGGCGGCGCTGGTCAATGCCATCAATCAGAACGATGCGCGGCACATTGTGACCATCGAAGATCCCATTGAGTACGAGCACCGGCATGAGCGCAGCCTGATTGAGCAGGTCGAGATCGGAATCGATGCACCGGACTTCCCTACCGCGCTGCGCGCCGCGATGCGGCAGGCTCCGGATGTGATTGTAGTGGGCGAAATGCGCGATCCGGAGACAGCGCGAATCGCTTTGTCGGCGGCGGAAACGGGGCATCTCGTCTTCACTACCTTGCACACGACCGATGCGGCGTCGACGGTATCGCGGATCGCGGATTCATTTCCGCAGGAGCGGCAGCACACCGTGCGCGCGGAGATGGCGATGGCGCTGGCCGCCATGCTCACGCAGACTCTGATCCCGAGGCGGAATGGAGGGCGCGTGCCCGCGGCCGAACTGCTTATGGTCGGTTATGGGGCGCGGCAGCATATCCGGAAGAATGCGCTGCAGCATCTGCATCAGGAGATCACGATCACGCGCAAGCAAGGCTCGTTCACCATGGAAGAATCGCTGGCGCAGTTGGTATTTCAGCAGGAGCTTACCCGTGAGGATGCTATGACGCGGGCGATCCACCCGGACGATCTGGATACGATGCTGAAGGCCAAGGGATTCTAGTGTGGTGTCCGGAAATACGCGAACAAAGTTGGCGGTCCATCGAAGTGGGGATGCGAGAGTATCGGTGCTGCAAGCAATAGTGCAGCGGTCCTTCGCTTCGCTCAGGATGACAAGCTGAATTATTGCGTGAATTTCTGGGACGCCACAGTAGAATCTCGAGCGAAAATCAAAATCCCCACCCTCTCGCAAAGAACGCGAGAAGGGTGGGGCACCCGCTTCTTCAGCTTTTAGAAGGCTGTCAGGTTCACTTGGTCCAGCCAGACGTTGTAGGGCACCGGGGGCTGGGCTAAGTCCATCTGGAATGCGGTATCGATTTCTTCCAGGGTCCAGTCGGTTTGATTGTTGTAATAGGTATCGACGTTGTAGGTCTGATCGGCCACCTGCAGGCTGATGTAATGCACCTGATCTCCGACGCGCTCGAATTGCCATGCCAGATGAATCCAAGTGTTCGCGGGGAAAGGATTGCAGGGGACGCTCGTCGGACGCCACAGACCCGCCTCATCATCCCAGATATCCCATAGCGGTGGAGTCTCGCCCTTGAAGTTACACTCGGATCCCCACACCCAGCGTTTCCCCCCGAAGGTTTGATTGAGGTCGAACTCCAATGCCTGCGGGGCCGCGGGGTTATCGATGGAGAAATACAGCTCGTAGGTAAAGTGACTGACATTGTTTCCGCCGGCGATAGCGTTGAAGTAGAGTTCGTTGGAATAGCCGTTAGGGCCACTCATGCTGAACTTGGCCGACTTGCCGTCCATGGCCGGGGAGGACTGGCTCTGGGTGATAGACGAGGTTGGCGGGTTAGGATTGCCGGAGGCACAGACTTGTCCATCGCGTCCCGAGCCTGTCGGAAAATCCGCAGCACAGGACTGCCATCCCGGCAGATTTTGAATTGCGCTGATCGTGGTCTGCGCCGCCTGCGATGTGACGTTGACCTTTACGATCGTCGCAGAAATGTATCCCTGATTATCCTCCGCCATCACTTCCACAGTATGTTGTCCCGGCGCGACGAAGATCTGCGTATCGATTGCGTCAGTGTAGGTGAAATACACGGCCAGTTGGTCGACATAGACGCGCATGAAGAAGATGGGATTTTGGGGCGTAGCCGATGCCACCACGTGCATGGGCGATGTAACGCTCGCCTGGTCGATCGGGTCGGAAACAGTGAGCGGGAAATCGTTCGAGCCGTTGGGATCGGGCGGTGTGCAAGTGGCGGTCGGCGGATCGCAAGCCGGAGGTGCGGGCAGAGAACTGGTGCTGGGTGACCACGTGATGGGAACTGGGGGCGTTGAGGGATACGAAGGTTGGGTGGGGGGAGGGGTGGTTGTGGTTGTCATCTTCGAACTTGTGCCACAGCCCACGGATATGAGGCTTGCTATTAGTAGGAGAAGAGTTCCGGGCAGCGACGGCTTACGAACCGCCGAGAAGTGAGCGCGCATTAACCGACCTCCAAAGAATACGTCCCCCGCGCAGGAGTCGAGGTCGGAGCGGCGAACCTTCGGAGTTGCAAAGAGCGCAGGCCTTCAAACTATGAAGCATGGAATGTTCCGAAGCCAATAGGGAGAGCACCTTAAGGAAGGCGGGCTTCGCCCTTACTCGCCCTAAGCCCAGTAAGTGCGGTCGAGGCTGCGGTACTGGATCGCTTCGGCAATGTGCTTGGGCTCAAGGTTCGCGGCGTCTTCCAAGTCGGCGATGGTCCGGGCGACTTTCAGGATGCGGTCGTGGGCGCGGGCGCTGAGGCCCTGCTGCGTCATGGCGCGTTCGAGCAGCCGCTCGCAATCGGCCGAGAGCTCGCAGAAGACTGCGGATGTGGCGGGAAGACATCTGGGCGTTGCAGTAAAGCTTTTCTCGGGACGTGGCGAAACGCTGCAGTTGCTTCTGCGCGGGCGCGCATGACGCGCTCGCGAATCTTGGCTGAGCTCTCGGGTTCGTTGGTCGAGCGCATCTCTTTGTAGTTCACGGCCGGGACGTCGATGTGGATGTCGATGCGGTCCATGAGCGGGCCCGGAGATTTTCGAGATGTAGCGCTGGATCATCGGCGGGCGTGCACTGGCAGTCGCGCGTGCGATCGTTGTGGAAGCCGCAGGGGCAGGGATTCATGGCGGCGGCCAGCATGAAGCGCGCCGGGAAGGTCAGCGACATCGAGGCGCGGGCGATGCTGACCGTGCCGTCTTCGAGCGGCTGGCGCAAGAACTTCGAGCACGTTGCGCGGAAACTCCGGCAGTTCGTCGAGAAACAGCAGGCCGTTGTGAGCGAGCGAGACTTCGCCGGGACGCGGGATGACTCCGCCGCCGATCAGTCCGGCATCGGAGATGGTGTGGTGCGGCGAACGGTAGGGACGCGTTCCGACCAGGCCCGTGCCCTGGTCGAGCACTCCGGCGACGCTGTGAATCTTCGTGGTCTCCAGCGCTTCTTCGAAGGTGAACGGCGGCAGGATGGTGGGCATGCGCTTGGCGAGCATGGTCTTGCCCGAGCCGGGAGGGCCGATCATCAGGATGTTGTGTCCGCCGGCGCAGGCGATCTCGATGGCGCGCTTGGCGGTCTGCTGTCCGCGAACGTCTTTGAAGTCGACGAAGAACTGCTGCGACTCGCGCAGGAGCGAGTCGCTGTCGGCTTTGATGGGAACGATGCCGTTGCCCGAGTTCACGAAGTGGATCACATCGAGCAGCGAACGCACGGGATAGACGTCCACCCCGCCGACCATGGCGGCTTCTTTGGCGTTGGCCTCGGGGACAACCATGCGGGAAATCTTTCGTCCGCGCGCTTCGATGGCAATCGGCAAGCGCGCCACGAACGCTGCGAACGCCTCCGTCGAGAGAGAGTTCTCCGACGAACAGGCAGTCGGAAATTTCCTTCTTGGTGAGCCCGCCATAGGCTCCGACGATGCCGAGCGCCATGGGCAGGTCGAATCCCGAGCCTTCTTTCTTTATGTCGGCGGGCGCGAGATTGATGGTGATCTGCGTGGGCGGAATGTCGTAGCCGCAATTCTTCAGCGCGGCGCGCACGCGGTCGCGGCTCTCGCGCACCGCGGCGTCGGGCAAGCCGACGGTGTGGAAGTGGTCCTGATCGCACTTGATGCCGGAGCAGTCGACCTCCACCTGAATGATGTTGGCGTCGATGCCGTAGACCGCGGCGCTGAGTGTCTTATAGAGCATGGAGTTGCTCGACTCCGGTTCTAAGTCGCGGGACAAACTTGAAGGGTCGGAGCACACGAAGTCCTGATCTTGCCGAACGTTCCGGACAACCACCTTAGGGGCGGGAAAGGATCGCTGGCTGTGACGGATGTCACCGAGCCGCTGTGGAAAACCAAAATGGGAATTTCAGCGACGAGCTGACAACACAGCCCAAGTGGTGTCTGGGGCTGCCAGAGGGTACACGGGGATGGTCCATCCGTACCGAAGAGTGGAACTGCTAGGTTGCTCCGCTAACGCGTATAGAATTAGGATGGGATTAGGCCTAATCCCCACTTCTTCATGACCCCCGACCCCGATCAACCCCTCGCGTGCTTCTCGCCCGTCCGGAAATCTGGAACGCGAAGAATCCCAGCTGTGGCGGTGGGCGCTTGGGTTCATGGTCCTGCTGGCGGTCGCCCTGGCGGCGCCTGCTGTGGGAGCGGCTGGAAAATATCCCCTATTCGCTGCGCGCGATTCCGATCGGCAGTTCTGGCGCTGTCGATCCTGTTCGCGGTTTATGCCTACGGGCGCCGGCGCGAAGTCAGCGAACTCAAAGGCGCTGCTGCGCGGACTGCAGGAGCACGTCGGCGCCGCGCCTTCGGAAGAGCAACTCGACCAACTCAGCCAGGTCATCATGCGCTCGCAGCGCAACTTCAAGGAGCTGATCGACTCCTTTGACGATCCGGCCTGCGCCGTTTCACTCGATGGCACGCTGCGCACGGTCAACAAGCGCGTCACGGAACTGACCGGCCTGACGTACTCCGAACTGGTGGGACAGAAGATCTACGACCTGGTTGAGGAGCCGACGCGCGAAGAGGTGGAGCGCAGGTCTGGGACGTTTTCTGGAGAAGAAGCGCTGGGCCGGAACGGTGCGGCTGCGGCTGAAGAACAGCTCGCGGCCGCTCTACTTCGACTGCGTGCTGAACGGAATCGTCAAGGGCGACGAAGTCGTGGGCGCGAGCATGCTGGGCCGCGACGTGACCGAGCAGCGCGAGAAGGAACTGCGCTTCACGGAACTGTTCGAGACCTTGCAGGAAGGCGTCTACTTCAGCACGCCCGAGGGACAGTTGCTCGATGCCAATCCAGCGCTGGTCAGCATGCTGGGGTACGAGGAAAAGAGAGACTTGCTGTCGGTCGAGCCGTGCGGCCTTGAATTTCGATCCGGGCCAGCCGGTGCTGGGGCGGGCGGTCGACGATCGCGGCGGCGTGCGCACGCGCGAAATCAAGCTGCGGCGGAAGGACGGCAAGCCAGCCATCTTCCTCGATTCCTCGCGGGCCGTGTGGGATACATCGGGCAACATCATCCGCTACCAGGGCACGCTGGTCGACATCACCGACAAACGCAGCGATGGAGCGGCAACTGGCGCAGCAGGAAGAATTCCGGCGGCGGCTGCTGGAGAGCTTCCCGGACCTGATTCTGGTGGTCGATCTCGAGGAGCGCTACACCTTCGTCAGCTCACGGGCCACGATCTGCTGGGCTACGAGCCGCAGGACATGCTGGGAAAGAAGATCTCGGATCTGGAGAGATCATTCGCCGGAGCTGGCGTCGCTGTATCACGACGTCGTTTCCGGCGAGCAGGCGTTCGGTGTCGGCGGAATACGGCGCGCGGCATCGCGACGGAACCTGGCGGACGATGCGCGCCTCGGGCAGCCAGCTGGTCGACGCCGAGGGAAAGATCAGCGGCGTCATCATTTCCGTCCGCGACATCACGATCGAGCGGAAACTGGAGCAGCAGGTCGTGCAGAGCGAGCGGCTGGCGGCCATGGGAGCGATGATCGGCGGAGTCGCGCACGAACTGAACAATCCGCTGACCAGCATTCTGGGCGTGAGCGAACTGCTGCAGGACACCGAGACCAACGAAACCTCGCGCAAGCAACTGGCGATGCTGCAGCAGCAGGCACGGCGCGCGGCCGAGATCGTGCAGAACCTGACCTACTTTTCGCGCCCTCCGGCGCCGGGCAAGAGCAGCATCAATCTGATCGAAGTGGTCGAGCGCACGCTGAACCTGCACGCCTATTCGCTGCGCAAGAACAACATCACCGTCGACTTCCTGAAAGAGACCGGCGATGCCCTACGCGCTGGGCGATCCGCACCAGTTGATGCAGGTGTTCCTGAACCTGATTCTGAATGCGGAGCAGGCCATCCGCGAGGCGCGCGACAAAGGAACGTTACGAATTCGCCTGGGCAAGAGCGCAAGACGGTCTGGGTCAGCTTTCACGACGATGGGCCGGGCATCCCGAAGGAAAACCTGCCCAGCATCTTCGATCCGTTCTACACGACGAAGCGGCCGGGGCGCGGAACGGGCCTGGGCCTGAGCATCTGCAAGTCGGTCATGAAGGAACACAACGGCAGCGTGGAAGCGGCGAATGCTCCGGACGGCGGGGCGGTGTTTACGGTGACGCTGCCGGTGGCGGGAGTGAACTGAGAGCTCCCGTAGACGGTAGACTTCGAGAAATCCAGTTGGCTACGCTAGGCTTCGCCCTCGCTTGGACAGCCGAAGCGGCTGTCTCTACGTGACTTCTACCGTTCCACCGCCATCGCTACCGCGTTCCCTCCGCCCAGGCACAGGCCGCAATCCCACGCTTCACATCGCGGCGGATCATTTCGTAGATCAGCGTGACCAGGACGCGCGCGCCGCTGGCACCGATGGGATGGCCGATGGCCACCGCTCCGCCATTCACGTTGACCTTGTCGGGATTCAGCCCCAGTTCGCGCATCACGCCGAGCGCCTGGACCGAGAACGCCTCGTTCAGTTCGTAGAGATCAACGTCTTCATTCTTCCAGCCGGTCTTCTCCCAGATCTGGCGAACCGCGCCGACCGGAGCCATCATGACCCATTTGGGTTCGACGCCGCTGGTGGCCTGCGCGACGATGCGAACCATGGGCTTCGCACCGAGTTCCTTCGCGCGCGTGGCGCTGGTGACGACCACTGCGGCGGCTCCGTCGTTGACTCCGGGAGCGTTCCCGGCCGTGACGGTTCCATCTTTCTTGAATGCCGGCTTCAGAGCGCGCAGCACTTCGATCGTTGTGTCTTCCCGCGGGCTCTCGTCTTTGTCGAAGATGACGGGGGCGCACCCTTCTTCTTCGCCGGAATCTCCACCGGCACGATCTGCGGCTTTGAAGCGGCATTCTTTGATCGCTGCGACCGCCTTGCGGTGAGAGTTCACGGCGAACTCGTCCTGCTCCTCGCGCGTGATGCCGTATTTTTCCGCGACGTTCTCGCCGGTGATGCCCATGTGGTAGTCGTTGTAAATATCCCAGAGACCGTCGTGAACCATGGAGTCGACGATCTGCGCGTTGCCGAGACGATATCCCTTGCGCGCTTGCGGCAGAAGATAGGGAGCGTTGGTCATCGATTCCATCCCGCCGGCGACGACGATGGAACTGTTTCCGGTCTGCACCGCTTGCGCTGCGAGCGCCACAGATTTCAATCCTGAGCCGCAAACCTTGTTGATTGTCATGGCACCTGTCGCGGGAGAGAGTCCGCCGAAGATTGCGGCCTGACGCGCGGGATTCTGACCGAGTCCGGCGGAGACGACGTTGCCCATGATGCACTCGTCGACCTGCGCGGGATCGATGCCGGCGCGCTTGACCGCTTCGCGCACAACGATGGCGCCGAGTTGCGGCGCAGTGAAATCGGAGAGACTGCCCTGAAATTTTCCGACCGGAGTGCGGCACCCGGAGATGATGACAACATCGTCAAAAGAGGCCATGAATCAGGCTCCCGCGAAGATTTTGCTGGCTTCATTATAGATGCAGCAGCGTGAGTTTCGCTTCACGCCAAACATTTTGCGCGGTTTTGATTTTGCGTCATTGAGACGCGATCCGGTTGGGGTTTGCGAGCGCGAATCAGAGTAGCGACGCCATCCTCGGACGAGATCGAAGGCGGAATGCACGACGCTTACGAAAAATGTAGTTGACTTTTGCCATCAAAACTCCTGCGCGTGACTTTGGTGTCACGACTCGCGCGATTTGATCGTCATTTTTTTCTTGACTTCATTTTTCAATAACTCTATACATCAACTAGTTGCAGTAGAACACCACTGCACATTTTCCATGAAGAATGGAAGGGAGAATAGGAACAATGGCAACCAAGAAAAAGGCAAAGAAGAAAAAGAAGCACTAAGCAAGTTCAGTACGAAGTCAAAAGGGGACGCTTAACGCGTCCCCTAAGTTTTTTTTGGCGGAGATTTTCTGGCGGCGAAGGCGCTCATGGACGCAGCAGAAATGCAGGTAGGGATTCTTCGCTGCGCTCAGAATGACAACGGGTTCGAGTTCAGATGGGGCGGGCGGTTCCGGCTTCTACGCGGCGCGGAATACGCTTCTCTTTTTCCGGGCAGAAGCTGCGATAGGCGCAAAAATTGCAGTGATTTCCTGGCTTCGCATTGAAGATGCCATCGGCAATGTTCTGGGCTGCAGCCTTTACGCGTTCGCGGGCCGCGATCAGATCGGAATCGAAGCGCACAGTCGTGACCGGAACGTTCTCTTCCAGGTTGTGGAAGATGAGCGCGCCGACCTTGTATCCCCACTTCTCTTTCGCAGCAATGGCGTACAACGAAAGCTGCAGACTCTCGTCCGCATCTTCCTGGTCGCGGGCCTTGCCGGTCTTGTAGTCGACGATGGCGACGGTGCCATCGGGACGGGCGTCGATCCGGTCGATACGGCCGACAACCAATGTCTCTCCGATGTGGATCTCAAACGACTCCTCCGTGTGCAGGACCTTGGGAGCCGCGCTCGTGCGGATGGAACTGAGGAAGTCTCGAAGTTGTATGATTCCCTGCTTCTCGTACAGTTCGTGCTGGTACGCTTCCTGAATCTTTGCGTCGGCCAGATCCTGCTGAAAGAGTGCAATCAGTTCGTCGTCAGACTTCGGACGACCGAGACGCACGGAATCGAAATATGTCTTCAGCACGCGATGGATCGCGGCTCCATATTGCATGGCCGCGGCCGGCCTGGCCGCGATGCGCCAGTCACGCTCCAGCTTGAACTGCAATCCGCAGCGTTCGTAGGTATCGACTGCGGACGCGCTGAGACGCCTGTGCAAGCCATCCAGCACCGGCAACTCGAACCAGGCTGTAGTTTGCGATTCCGCCGGATAGACGGGCGACATTGACGCAGCGATGTCGAGCGTCGATTGGGCTCCGCCGGCTGGAATGGCCCGGAACCATGGCCCGATGGTGCGGTTGGCCATCAGTTCCCGCAGGTACCCGGGCGGAGTCTTGTCGTTCTTCCCACTCCCTTCGCGCGCATAGATACGAAGCGAATCGCGGGCGCGGGTCATGGCAACGTAGAACAGGCGGCGCTCTTCCTGATCGTGGAGTGTCTTGTCATCGGCCTCGGTAATGGAATCCGGATCGCGCAGTTCACGCGGGAAGGCGACCACCGTCTCCCGATAGGCATTCGGAAACGACGGTTTGATGGCGCGGAGAATGAAGACGTGCGGGAACTCCAGCCCCTTCGCTCCGTGCACGGTCATCAGGCGAACGGCATTATCGGCTCCGCTCGCCTGCAGAGGGATCACTCCTCCGGCTTCGCGGAAATAAGCCAGGTAGTCCACCAGTTCGGTGAGTTCCGTACTCTTATTGACTTTCTTCCTCTCCCAATCAGTCACAAACTGCAAGGCGGCCTGCAGAATCGGCGACGCGCTGTCCAAGGCGAACTGCCGAACAATAATGTCGAGAGCCTGGCGAGCTTTGGCCTCGCGGCGCCGGATCTCCGCACGAGCGTTTTGTACCGCGGCGATCACCTCTCCGCCGCCTTCGACCCGGTCGAGCGCGGACGACAGGGAAACAACTGGTTGATTCCGATTCTCTCGTGCCATAGCGCGCATCACCTGCCGCAGCTTCTCCGGATCGACGTGGAAGCACGGCAGGGCCGCCACGCGGAACAGGCTGACATCGTCCTCTAAGACGATCGCATTCACACAGGCGAACAGGTCGCGGGCCTCGGGAGTATCCGAGATGTCCATACTCTCGATGACGAAAGGAATGTCCGCCTCGGCGAGTTCCTGCACCAGTTCATCGCGATGAGAGTGCAAGCGATAGAGAATTCCAAAATCGGACCATTTACACCTCGACTTCCTCTGTACTTCGCGCAGGTAGCTCACCAGGTCGGGCCCTTCCGTCCCTTTATCTTTGAGGATGATTGCGGTGACCGGTGGACTGGGAAGCTGCGTCCCTGCCTTGAGAGCCTCTTCCTCGCGCGCAGATTGCAGAGGAACTCGCCGGTAGTCGAGGGCGACGCTGACGTTCTTCGCGAAAACAGGTGGATTTTCGTTGATGACTGCAAATGCCGTTCGAAGAATCGGAGTAGTCGATCGGCGATTTTTCTCGAGCACGACGAGCTTTGCCGCCGGGAAGTTCCGGTGAAACAACTCGAATGCCTCGCTGGAGGCTCCGCGGAAGCGGTAGATGGACTGGTCAGGATCGCCCACCGCGAACAGGTTCCCGTCCGTACCGGCGAGGCGGGAGAGAATCTTGATCTGGGCGAAGTTGGCGTCCTGGAATTCGTCGGCGAGAATGAAGCGGGCATGCGCACGAGCTTCGGCGAGCACGGCATCGTCGCTGTGCAGCAAGGCGTGGGCCCGCGTGATCATGTGGCTGAAGGTGCCGAGATTCTCTTCGCGAAGCCAGCGCTCCATCGTGGAGAACACGCGCGCAATCTCGCGGCAGCGGCCCAGGACTTCTTCCTCGTCCAGCTCAGTCCTGGACTTGACTACCCGCGGAATTGGGACTTCCCCACGCTCCAGCCGTTCGACATATTGCGCGTACTTTTCCGGCGTGACCAATTCGTCGTGGCACCGGCTGACGAACTCCAGCAGATCATTCAGGAACTGTCCGATGTTGGCGGCACGAATGTAGTGCTCGAGATGCAGGTCGCGAATGCGGCGGCGAAGGTAGATCCAGAGATCCTTCTCATCGAGTACGCCGAAATCCTGGTGTACGCGCTTCAGCAATTGCAGGCAGTAGTCGTGAAAGGTCGTGGCTTCGATGACCTTGCCCCCCAGCAGCTTGCGCACGCGCTCCTGCATCTCCTTGGCGGCGTTGACGGTGTAGGTGAGGGCAAGAATCTCGTCGGGCTTCGCATGCCCATCCTTGACCAGGCGCTCGATGCGGTGCGTCAAGACCGAGGTCTTACCGGTTCCTGCACCGGCAACCACCAGCATGGGGCCGCAAACATGATCGATCGCTTCGCGCTGGCGATCGTCAGGAACAAAGGGGGCAATTCGGGAGTTGGACTTCGGGGACGACATCGGGGCTCAGGATATCACCCGCAGGATGTGGAAGGCTGTGCGTAAAAGGACAGCCAACTCTGCGGGAGGTCGGTTGCAGGAACTCACAGCGTTACGATGTCGCAATCGCGACCGCGGCGATGGCGGCAGTCTCGGCCCGAAGAATCGTTGAGCCCAAGGAGGCTGAAATCCATCCTTCCGTCGGCAAAGAGTTGCAGCTCATCTTCAGCCCAGCCGCCTTCAGGACCGATGGCCAGAATGAGTTCCGTCTGCGGATTCATTCGCGGCGAGCACGTCGCGAAGCATGGTCTGCTCTTCCGTTTCTGCCAGCACGATTCGCAGGGCGCCGGGAAGGCCGATGGCATCGCGCAACTTGATCGGATCGGCGATCTCCGGCGGAGCGCTACGCCGAGATTGTTCCGAGGCCTGGAGAGCGATCTTGCGCCAGCGATCGGCTCGTTTCGGCGAAGCGGACGCCAGATGGGCGTCCGTGCGGCGGGCAATGACTGGAACGATTCGCGAGACGCCGAGTTCCGTGCACTTTTCGATCGCCCATTCCATGCGATCAAACTTGAAGATAGCCAGCAACAACGTGAGATTTGCTGCAACGGCAATCGGGATTTCTTCGTGGAGTTCGAAATCGACGCGCCCTTCGGCAATCGACACGACTCTACCGCGTCGCAGGACTGAACCTGCCGCAATGTCGAATTCCTGGCCTACGCGGGCGCGGAGGACGCGAGCAAGATGATCGGCGTGATCGCCGGTGAGAGCGGCCTTATCACCCGAGACTTCATCCGCAATCCATCGGCGGCGTGTCATTGAGAGGAAGGTATTTAAGCCTGTCCGAAGATGTCCTTCATCTTGTCGAGCAGAGAGCGCAGTAACGGCTGGTTGTCGACCTTGGCGAGCGCATCGAGTTCCTGCAGTAATTCCTTCTGTCGCTTATTCAGCTTCGTGGGCACCTGCACTCGGATCTCAACGTAGAGATCGCCCTTGCCGTGTCCGTTCAGCACCGGGACACCTTTGTTGCGAATGCGGAAGATCGTTCCGGGCTGCGTGCCGTCGGGAATCTTAAGCGTGTGCTCGCCTTCCATGGTGGGCACGCGAATCTCTGCGCCCATCGCCGCCTGCGCCACCGAGATCGGAACCACACAATGCAGGTCATTGCCCTCACGCGCGAAGAACGGATGCTCCTTGACGTGCAGCACGACATACAAATCTCCAGCGGGCCCGCCGAACTGGCCGACCTCGCCGGCACCGGCGAAGCGGATGCGCGTCCCGTCTTCCACGCCGGCGGGAACCTTCGCGTCGACCGTGCGCTGCCGCAGAATGCGCCCTTCCCCTTTGCACTTCAGGCAAGGATCGGTGATGACGCTGCCACCACCCTGGCAGGTCGGGCAGGTACGGGCAATGCTGAAAAATCCCTGCTGGTAGCGAACCTGGCCGCGGCCGTTGCAGGAACGGCAAGTAGTGGGTCCCTTGCCAGGAGCCGAGCCCGAGCCGTGACAATCTTCGCAAGCCTCGTGACGACGAACCGTGACGCGGGATTCAGTTCCGAAGAACGCTTCCTCGAATTCGAGCGTCAGATCTTCGCGTAGATCGGCGCCGCGCTGCACGCGGCTGCGACGGCGTCCGCCACCGCCACCGCCGAACATATCGCCGAAGCCGAAGAACTCCCCGAAGATGTCGCTGAAATCCTGGAATACCGTGGGATCGAAGCCCGCAGCCTGGCCTGCGCCGCCATTCACACCGGCGTGGCCAAAGCGGTCATAGGCGGCGCGCTTGTCGGAGTCCGCCAGAATGGCATAGGCTTCGCTGACTTCCTTGAACTTCTCTTCCGCATCCGGATTATTGGGATTGCGGTCGGGATGGTACTGGAGCGCGAGCTTGCGATATGCGCTCTTGAGCTCAACTTCGGTGACCGTGCGGGTCACGCCTAGCACTTCGTAGTAATCGCGTTTTGCGTTGGTGGTCAAATCAACCTTTCGTCAATAAACAGATGAGCCGTTGCCGAAATCGAGCATCGAAACGGGAGCCTTACTTCTCCGGATTTTTCGCCACCTTCACCATTGCAGGACGCAGCAGGCGGTCTTTGAATTTGTATCCGCGCTGCCACTCCTCGAGCACTTCGTGATCGGCAGCATCCGTGGTCTCGACCATCTCGATCGCCTCATGCACATGCGGATCGAACTGTTCTCCCTTGGCAGGGATCGATCGCACTCCCAGTTTGGCGAGTACATCCTGCAACTGCTTGTAGATGAGTTCGACGCCGGCGCGAAAGTCTTTGGCCTCGGACTTGGCTTGCAGCGCGCGCTCAAAGCTGTCGATCACCGGCAGCAGCGACTTGATGGCATCGACGGTGGCGAAGTCGCGAAAGTCCTGCTGCTCTTTGGCGGCCCGCTTTCGGGCGTTGTCGAATTCCGCCTGTGCCCGGGCCAGCCGGTCGAGCAATGAGTCCCGCTCGGCCTTCACCTTCTGCAACTCGGCCTCAGGTCCAGACACGTCTGCACCAGATGCACCTACATTCGAGGACCCCGTGGAACGCTCATCGCCGTCTCCGGCAGGAAGCTCGTGCTCCAGATCAAGCTCTGCGGCTTCTTTTTGCTTTCCGTTTGATTTCCCCATAACTGCGGTATTACTCCGATTCATTCAAGATTTTGTCGAAGAGACGCGCGATGTACGACACCGCGGTGATCGTGTGCTGATAATCCATACGCGTGGGCCCGATGACCGCCAGCGAGCCCATGACTTCATTGCCTGCATGCGCGGGGGCGCCGATCAGCACGAAATTCTGCATCGAGGGCAGAGCCTGGTCGAGACCAATGACCACGCGCACCGCCTCCTGCTTCACGTCGAGATAAGCGCCCAGAAGCTGGACGACCTTTTCCTTCTCCTCGAGCGTCTTCAGCATCTCCTGCAGGCGTTGGCGGTCCTGCTCTCCGGTAACCAGGTTGGCCGCGCCTTCGACGAATACCACCTGCGATCCCTGCTCGGCGGCCAGCGCGCCCTGCTTGTACAGCTGCTCGATCGAATTCATCAGGCGATCGTACTCGCTGCGCTCTTTTTCGATGCGGCGCGAGAGCTCGCCGCGCATCGCTTCCATGGTCCAGCCGCGAAAATTCTCGTTGATATAGCGCGCCGCCAGGTCGAGATCCGATTGCGGCAGATCGAGCCGCAACACCCGGTCGCGCACCAGGCCCGACCGCGTCACCAGAACCGCCAGCACTTTTTGATCGCCGAGACGAGAGAAGTAGACATGCTCCAGCGCGTTCTTCGGACCGCTGGTCGCGACGGTCACGCCGACATTGCGCGAGATCAGCGAGAGCACGTGCGAAGTCCGCTCCATAAACTCCTGCACGTCGGTGATACCGGCCAGCGAGTCGGAGATCATCGTCTCTTCCTGCGGGGCCAGCCGAGCCGTGCCGGAAATCTGCTCGACGTAATAGCGGTACGCCTCGGTTGTCGGCACGCGTCCCGCCGAAGCATGCGGCTGCTCGAGAAATCCGGCGTCGGAGAGGTCGGCCATCACATTGCGAATCGAAGCCGGACTCAGTCCCTCGCGATTCGAGCGAGCGAGCGTGCGCGATCCGACCGGCTCGCCTGTCGAGATGAAAGTCTCGACGATGGCAGTCAGAATTTCGCGTTCGCGATTCCCGATATTGGGGTCAGCGGGCATACGTCGTTATGTCAGGTATCTCAATCGAGCAGTCACGGGGGAGAAGAATGCTTCCCAATCTATTTTACCTAACTATCTTAGATGCAGGAGGTTGGGTTTTGGAGCAAGGGGGAGAAATGGGGTTTCAAGGCTGCCGGGTTTGAAAGTTTCAAGGTTTCAAGGTTTCAGATTCAAAGTACAGTGTCTGAAGCTTTGGCCGAAGGGTCCTGAGACTTTGCAACTTTGAAACCTTGAAACCTTGAAACCTGCTGTTATGCTCTTCCTTCCATGAAAGTCCAAACCTCATATTGCTGTCATCGGGGCCGGGGCGTTCGGCGGATGGACTGCCCTGCATCTGCTGGAGCGAGGGGCTCGCGTCACACTGCTAGACGCCTGGGGGCCGGGAAATTCGCGCGCATCCTCGGGCGGGGAGACCCGCGTCATGCGCGGGACCTATGGGCCGAACCAGCCTTATACCGAGATGGCGGCGCGCGCGCTCAAGCTGTGGGCGAAATACGAACGGCGCTGGAAGCAGCAATTCCTGCATCGCACTGGAGTGCTGTGGATGGCTGCCGGACGCGATGATGCCTTTGAGCGCGGATCGGTGGAGACGCTGCGCGAGGCGAAGATCAAATATCAGGAACTGTCAGCGGCCCAGATGAAGAAGCGCTGGCCGCAGATCAACTTCGAAGGGATTCGGTGGGGCATCTTCGAGCCGGAGTGCGGATATCTCGACGCGCGGGCCAGCTGCCAGGCGGTCGTCGAAGCTTTTGTGGCAGCGGGAGGAAAGTACCGGCAGGCTGCGGTGATAGCCGACGATCTGGAAAACGCGCACCTAAGGAGTTTGACGCTGTCGGACGGATCGCGGCTCAAAGCGGACGGCTACGTGTTCGCCTGCGGGCCATGGCTGGGCAAGCTGTTTCCACAAACTGTCGGCGACTTGGTCCGAGCTACCAAGCAGGACGTATTTTTCTTCGGCACGCCAACCGGCGATTCGCGCTTCACCGATCAGCACATGCCCGTGTGGGCGGATCATCGCGGCCGTTTTCGCTACGGCATTCCGGGCAGCGATCGGCGCGGCTTCAAGATTGCCGACGACACGCGCGGGCCTGATTTCGATCCGACCAACGGAGAGCGGGTAGTGAGTCCCGAAACGCTAAAAGACATTCGCGAATACGTTGCGTTTCGCTTCCCTGCCCTGAAGAATGCGCCGCTGCTCGAGACGCGCGTCTGCCAGTATGAGCAGACTCCCGACAGCCATTTCATCGTCGACCGTCACCCCAGCGAACGAAAATGTGTGGCTCCTCGGCGGAGGCTCGGGTCACGGGTTCAAGCATGGTCCGGCAATCGGAGAGATGATGGCGGAATTGATATCTGAAGGATCGCGAGCCGGAGGCGATCTGGCGGCTGTCGCGATTCGAGAGACGTAGCTCGCTACGTCTCTATCGCCACGGAGACGCAGCCGGACGCCGGATCACAGTGGCCGTCTTTCGAAACGCTGCCGGCAGAGACGTTGCAAGCAACGTCTCTACGACTACTGGATCTGGATCACGTTCGCCGGCGCGTTCGCTTTGATTTCGGTCGACGCGATCGATTACTTTGTGTGCAAATTCGTAGATCGACTTCGCGTGCGGAGAATTCTCGCCCTCGAGCACGACCGGCTTGCCGCCGTCTCCCGACTTGCGCACCTCGGGATCGAGCGCGATGTTGCCGAGGAACGGCACTTCGAACTGCTTCGCCATCATTTCGGCTCCGCCGCGCGAGAAGATGTCGACCTCGTGCGAGCAATGCGGGCAGACAAAGTAGCTCATGTTTTCGACCACGCCCACGACATCCACCTTCATCTGGCGGAACATTTCGATGGCCTTGCGTGCGTCCTGCAGCGAAACGTCCGACGGAGTCGAAACCACGACCGCGCCCGTCAGCGGAACGGTCTGCACCAGCGAGAGCGCGATGTCGCCGGTGCCGGGAGGCAAGATCGACGACCATGTAGTCGAGTTGTCCCCACTCGACCGAGGCCGAGAAACTGGCGGATGATCTGGTGCAGCATTGGTCCGCGCCAGATGACGGGCTTGTCGCCGGGATTGAGGAATCCGACGGAGATGACTTTCAGGCCGAACGCTTCGATCGGCTCGATGCGGTTTTCGCCGACCATGCGCGGCTGCGAGTTCACGCCCAGCATCAGCGGGACGTTGGGGCCGTAGACATCGGCGTCGAGCAGGCCGACTTTGTGTCCCATCTTGGCGAGGGCAACGGCCAAATTCACCGCCAGCGTGGTCTTGCCGACGCCTCCCTTGCCCGAACCGACGGCGATGATGGCGTCGACCCCGGGCAGCGGTTGCGGGCCTTGCTGCGCGGGACCTTGTCCATGCTGATGCGGCGTATGTGCGCTCAAAAGATCACACTCCAGGAATGAATTACGAAGATGGTGCAGAACCCCAAAGCTTGATTATACAGGCGGAAGCCCGCGGGCTGAGGCGACTGCGGCTGCGTTCACGAAACGACGCCACGGATTTCACGGACTTGAACGGATACATCTCAGTGCAATTGATTTATCTATGACCATCGGTGAAATCCGTGGCAGATCAGTACCCTTCCCCTTCCAGCCGGACTTTGCCCTTGAACATGCGGAACAGGAAAAAGAAGTAGCCCAGGGCGAGGATCATGCCCAGGATCCACCAGGTGAATCCGACGCTGAGACCGTGATGGCCGGCGGCGGTGTTGTAGATGGTCAGGCTGCGCGCGGGATCGGTGCTGGCGGGCAGCACCACTGGATAAAGACGCAAAGGCCGCACCCACCAGCATGCCGACGATGTAGAGTGCTGAGGCAACAAAGGCAAGTTTGTCGGCGCGTTTGAGCATGCCATGCATCATCACAGCGAGCGAGCCGAAAACCAGCACCGGGATCACAAATCCGATGGCATGATGCTTGTAGTTGTCGAGCACGCTGGGACGGATCGAGACCGTCGCGATCAATCCAGCTACGGTCAAGAGCAATTGCACCGGCCACGCCCACTGCGCGATCTGGCGCGCTCGGCGGTTTAAATCATTTTCAGTTTTGACCGCGATATAGAGCGCACCGTGCGCGGTCAGGGTGACCAGCGCGATCACGCCAGTGAGAATCGTGTACCAGTCAAGGATGCCGTTATCAGTTCCCACGCGAAAATTGGTCCAGAGCGGCTCAAAGAAGTACTGATCGGGACCGAGAGGCACGCCGCGCACAACGTTGCCCAGAGCGGCTCCAAAAAAGATTGTGAGCAGCGCGCTCGACCCGCAGAAGATGAACTCGAAGAATCCATTCCACACCGGATGGTCCATGTGGGTACGCAGCTCGATGCCGATGCCGCGCAGCATCAGCAGCCATAGAACCATCATCAGCGGCAGATAGAAGCCGCTGAAGCTCGAGGCGTAGAGCAGGGGGAAGGCGAAGTAGAGCGTGCCTCCGGCGGCGAGCAGCCAGACTTCATTGCCGTCCCAGACAGGGCCGATGGCGCGCATGATGGCCTGGCGCTCGGCCGGCGTGCGCGCAGCGCTGAGATAGATGACGCCCGCGCCGAGGTCAAACCCGTCGAGCACGACGTAGGCGGCCACCATGACTGCGACGATTGCGAACCAAAGTGTTTCCATTTCATCCTCGATCTTAAGTAGCGCCCGCTCTCAGTAGCGCTGGCGTCCCGTTGGCTGTCATAGCGGCGCCTCGCCGCCAGGCGCGACGACCTAGTGTCCCGCTGCGACTTCGGCTTCCGGGCCTTGCTCGATCTCGCGGCGAACCAGGAACAGGAAAAGAATCCCCAGCACCGTGTACATTCCCATGAATCCCAGAAGCGTGAACAATCCATTCCCCGCCGAAACCGTCTTCGAATAGCCGTCTGCCGTGCGCATCAGCGAATACACCAGCCAAGGCTGACGTCCGAGTTCAGCAGTCATCCAGCCGGCAGTGTTCGCGATGTAGGGAAACGGGAGAGTCAGCAGAAGGATCCAGAGCATCCAGCGGCTGGAATACAACTTGCCGCCTCGCAGCAGAAAGGCAGCGATCACCGCAATGGCAATGAACAGCGTCCCCAGCCCCACCATGATGTGATAGCTGTAATAAAGCAGCTCGATATTCGTCGGCCACTGATCTTGCGGGAAGGCATCGAGCCCCTTTACTTCGGCCTTCCACGCGCGGTAGGTCAGAAAACTCAGCGCGTTCGGCACTTCCAATGGATTATCGATCTTTCGCTCCTGCACATTCGGCTGGCCAATCAACACGATCGACGCTCCCGGCTGAGTGGCGAACAGCGCTTCCATGGCCGCCAGAGTCACCGGTTGATTTTCGGCGATGAGCCGGCCCTGGCCGTCGCCAGTGGGGAACAACTGCAACACGCTTGCGATCAGCGCAGCAATCACTCCGACCCGTAGAAAGATGCGTCCATATTGTTCGAACCTTCCCCACAACAGGTAAAACGCCCCGACCGAAGCCATGACGAAAGCGCCCGTGATCACAGCGCCACTCATGTTGTGCGCGTACTGCCACCACGCCCACGGATTGAGCACCAGCGCCCAGAAACTGGAAAGTTGTGCCGAGCCATCGGCGGCCTTGCTGTATCCCACGGGATGCTGCATCCAGGCATCGGTAGCAATGATGAAAAATCCGCTCAACCACGATCCCAGGAACACCGCAACGGCTGACCACCAGTGTCCGCGCGGGCCGAGCCGCTTTTCGCCATAGAGGAACAATCCGAGGAACGCGGACTCCAGGAAGAACGCGAACATGCCTTCCATGGCGAGCGTCTGACCGATAACGCCTCCGGCGAAGCGTGAGAAGTGCGACCAGTTGGTGCCGAACTGAAATTCCATGGGAATGCCGGTCACCACGCCGAGAACGAAGTTGATGCCGAAGATCCGCGCCCAGAAACGGGCGGCTTGGTTATAGGTTTCGTCGTTGCGCCGAAGCGCCAGCGTCTTCAGGACCACGATGAGCGGCGCAAGGCCCATGGTGAGCTGCGGGAACAAATAATGGAACGTGATGGTAAAGGCGAAGTGCAGGCGATGAACTAAGAGGGCGCTATCCATAAAAAACTTCCGACTTCCCGTCATCCGGGGAAGACCTTCACAAAGTCCGTCGATTGCGCGATGATTCAGCGCTTTTTGCGTCGTCGTTCCAGTTCTGAGCGACGGACTTCCCGGCGCCTTCCAGCATCGTCGTAGCGGCGGCGCTGCTCGTCGGACTCAGGAATCACAGCTGCGACTTTCAGGTGCTTGCCGGCGCCATCAATGGCGACAAAGGTCAGGTAGGCCGACGCAACGTGCTCGGCAGTATCGGCGATGTAATTCTCCACGTATACCTTCACGCCAACTTCCATCGAGGAATGGAAGACGCGGTTCACCGACGAACGGAGGATGACGAGATCTCCAACACGGACCGGAACGAGGAAATCGATATGATCGACCGAAGCGGTGACAACATAATTGCGGGAGTGGCGGTGAGCGGCCATGGCTCCGGCCAGATCGATCCAGTGCATGAGGCGTCCGCCCAGAAGGGCGCCGAGAGGATTCGCGTCGTTGGGAAGTACGATCTCGGCCATTTCAGATTGCGAGTCACTGACGGGGCGTGCGGCGGGGCTGTCGTCTAACATGGTGTCTTTCCATTGAGGCCTGGCCCTATTCGACCGTGGAGCTCTCAAGCTTTCTTTTTCAGGTAAGAATCCAAAAAGCACTCTGCCATTTTCTGCACGCGGGCGTCCTCGTGACACTTGGTCCAAGTGGCGCTCGCCAAGTCAAACATCAGATCGCCCTGGACAATGGGACGATGGTCGCGTTCACAAACGTAAATCAGCCGAAGAACGCGGGCGGGGACATCTGCACCCGAACGCAGTCGGTCGATCGAGAGCGGAGCCGAAACCGCGAACCGAACCGCATCCCAAGTTCGCTGTGCCGGCGTCCAACCGCAACTGCTGGCATAGCCCAGATTGCAGAAAGCTTCCAAAACATCCTGCGACGGAATTTTGCCTTCGTGCCCAGGGGCAGTGCAGTGGCCAGTCCACCCACAGCCGAGAGGAAGCCTGGCAGGATGCGGCCAATTGCCATTTTCCAATTTTGCCAGCGGCATGAAATACGGGCAGGCCAATGCGTTCCTCGCAATTCGAATTTATGGGGACGTGCCATTGTAATCAGGGAATGGAAGTCTGACCAGTTGCACCGTCAATAGGATAGTGGTGCAGTTTGGCCTTTACCTGACTTTGTCATCCTGAGCGTAGCCGTTTTTCAGGCGTAGCGAGGGATCTCCCGCTTAACTGGCCGCATGCGTAAGCCAAACTCACCACTTGCCAGTCAAACCAAGGGATAAGTTCGAATTTGTAGTACTCTCGTGGCAAGGAGTCCTGAACGAATGGACCGGATTGCGGCGCTTAACGAAGTTCTGACTGAAAACCCGAAGGACGCGTTCGCCCGCTATGGCCTGGCAATGGAATATTCCAAGCAGGGTGACTTCGACCGTGCCCTGGCAGAGTTCTCGATTCTTCTGGAGAATCATCCTGATTACACTGCCGGATATTTCATGGCGGCGCAAACTTTGGCGCGGGCTGAGCGGGCCGACGATGCAAAAAGAATGCTAGCCGACGGCATCGCTTCGGCCCGGCGAACTGGAAATCTGCACGCTCAATCGGAAATGGAAGCGATGCTGGGAGAATTGGGGTAGGAAGGTTTTAGGTTTTAAGGCTTCAAGGTTTCAAGGTTTCAAGGTTTGAATCTCAGCCACCGCTTAGCCTTCCCTCCCTCGATTCAGCGCCCCTCTGGTAGTGGATAAATTCTATGGACAGCTCTCACGTATATACAAACGATACCGAATCTTACCCAAGCATCCTGGCTGGTTATTTTCCAGATGACACCGCAAAAGAGGCCAAGAGCGACGGGGAGCCCAGAAGAGCAGTGTTGCGTAGCTTCTCGTTGGTCTCTGCGGAAAATGGGGATCACGCCAAATAACCAGTATGGCCACAAAAAGGAAAATCACTTGCACGGCATTTGGTAGGCGGTTGAGAAGTTCATAGAAGAGAACCCCAAATGATCGCTTCACCGAAGAGCCAAAGAAGAAAGTCCTTGGATGCCGACCGATTGTGGTTGGACAGATCGATGTTTACCTCCGATTCCTCAGAACTCTTTGAGACCTTGAAACTGTGAAACTTTGAAACTTGAAACTTTGAAACCTTGCTTACTTCGCCATCCGATTCATTCCCCATTCGACCAGTCCAGGAAACAACTGATAGAACTTCACCGGCACATGCATCATCCAGGGGACGATCACTTCCCTCTTGCCCTTCAAGACTCCCTGCAGCGTAGCCGCGGCCACACGTTCGGCCGTGATGCCGCGAACTGCATTGGGACGTACTTTCTTTAACTGGCTTCCACGAACGGCATTCTCACCGAACGCGGTGCGCACATAGCCGGGACAAACGGTGAGCACATGGATGCCATCTTTCTTCAGTTCCACTCCAGCGGCCTTGCCGATTGCATTCAGAGCAAACTTGGTCGCGCTATAGGAGGCGTGAAACGGCAAAGGGATGTGCCCCGCGACGCTGGAGATGTTGACAATGGTCCCGCCGCCTTGCTGGCGCATGACGGGAATCACGGCCTGCATCGCCGACAGTGCTCCAAAGAAATTGGTCTCGAACAGTTCGTGGCAAGCGGGCATTTCGACCTCAGCAACGGAGTCGAGCAAGCCGTGTCCTGCGTTGTTGATCCAGATATCGACGCGCTTGAAATGGTGGAGCGTAAGAGCGAGAACGCGGTCGATCTCCTCGGAGTGGCGCACATCGCACGAGAGAGCAGCGGTACGCTCCGGATACCCGATTCGCGTGCGAGCGGCTTCCGCGCGGGCAGCGTCGCGGGAAAGCAGGACGACATTAGCCCCTTCCGTTGCAAACCTTTTGGCGATTGCCTCACCGATGCCCATCGAGGCGCCAGTCACTACGACTACCTTTCCGTCGAGTTCCATGTTCGCGTTGTATTCTTCGCGGCGTGGCAAGTCAAGGTAACCGATGCGGCTGTCGTACAATCGCACATATTTGCGTATTCGGAGACCTTGTGACCCTTCTTCCCCTGTTCCCGCTTGAAGTGGTTCTGCTTCCGGGCACTCCCCTGCCGCTTCATATTTTTGAGCCGCGCTACAAGGAAATGATCGGCGAGTGCCTGGCCAATGACGCGCCCTTTGGAGTAGTGCGCGCATTGGAGGAGGGCATCGCCGAAATCGGGTGCACGGCGGAGATCATCACGGTGACGAAGGAGTATCCCGACGGACAGCTCGACCTTATCGCGGAAGGGCGCAAACGCTTTGAAGTTATCGAACTCAACGAGGAACGAGCATTCTTGCGCGCGGAAGTCTTAGTTGTCCCCGATGAGGCGGGGAGTCCTCAGGAGGAAGTGCGCGTGCGGGCGATCCAGTTGCACCTGGAAATCCTATCCTTGGCAGGAGCGGTGCAGGATCTTTCCGCGGCCGACCAGAACCAGCTTTCGTTTTATCTGGCCGGATCTCTGCCGCTTGATCTGGATTTCAAACAGAAATTGCTGGCCATGCGGTCGGAAGGCGAACGCCTGCAGGCAGTCGCGGCATACCTGGAAGGAATTCTTCCCAAGCTCCGGCGGGTGGCGCAGACCCGGCAAAAGGCAGGCGGTAACGGGCACGCCCATTGACCGCCAGATCTTAGTGCTTCAGATCAACCACCAACTTCTGAAACTCTTTGTCTTGCTTTAGTGCTTGCAGTCGTGGATCAGCCTCCAGCACCCTGGAATCCTTCAACCCTCTGCGTATGGCTTCTTTCAGGTCCTTGATGGCCTGCGTATTCTTGCCCCAATCGGCATGAGTCTCAGCGAGGAGCAAGCTAGGCCAGGCATCGTCGGAAACCCGGCTCATCAGTTCGAAGCAGGCCTCTGCGTTGGTGAAATGCTTCATTTCAAGTTGCTGCTGCCCATTTTCGATTCCTTGTACCCGCAAATCGTCGAATGCTCGTCCGTAAATCAGCCGTCGAGATTCGCTCTTAGCGTGTTCTGCCTCGTCTTTTAGAACGCTCATGGCTCGTTCGATCTCGATCCGCATAGCACTAGCATCGGGCACATTGCCGTTAATATAAGCACTAAGTTTCGGGGCGACGTCGCCCACCAGAGCCGATTGCTCGGCGACCTGCTCGCGTTCCCTCTTAAGGGCAGATTTTAGGGCTCCGGATCCTTTTAGAGCGGCGAGTTTCTTGTCGGCTTCACGAACATCTTCGAGACCGGCAAAGTCGGAAACCAACGAGCGCCGCGCACTGAGCTCACGCAACGAGTCTCCACTTCGTTCGGCACTATCCGCTGCCGCCTGCTCACTTCGCCAGCAGCGATCGATGAGAACGCGGTCGGGCTGTAGGTCGCCGCGTTGCATCGCTTTCAACGTCAGCCACTGGATGGCATCTTCCATCACCGTGTCAGGCGCCCATTGATGTGATCCGGGAAAAACCTGGACCCGGTAGGGTTGAGCGCGTTCCTCGCGTTCGCGTCGGATCCCGACCACTTCCGGCCAATTGAAGTCGCGATCCCCGACGGCAAAGAAGTAGAGCATTTTGTCTTTCGATGCGGAGTTGCTGTTCGGGTAGCCAGCTCCATGGGCAATTACACCAGCGATTTGACACTGCGGGCAACTGAGCGCCATCGCGCCGGCAACGCGGGCTCCACCCGAAAATCCGCTGGCATACACACGATGTTCATCGAGTGCGAGCCGCAGATGGGTGTCCTGCCAGATTGCATTCACACTATTGGGCTCGTCACTTGAAAAATTGCGCGAATTATTGGAACCGGCGAAGATGAAGCCATAGGTTTCCGCGATCTGTCTGTAAAGATCGAGGGGGCGTCGGCCGCGTCCAGCCGGATCGAAAAAATAAATGATCGGCCAGCGCTTCTCCGGCGTATAGCTCGAAGGCAGGTACAAAGCGTAACTCTGCGTAGAGTCGGACGCGCAGACGACGTCGGCAATTTGGCCCGGCTTAGGCAAAATGGATGGCGGCCCAGCTTGGCCGGCAGCAGTCACGCTGACCAGCAATGCCAGACAGCCGATCGCTCCACGGAATACTGTGGCGCGGCAAGATCGCCGGAGGAGAACGATTTGAATGAGTCTTCGCATCGAATTCTTCGTAGCCCGGCTGCAAACCGCCGCTGCAAGGCGAGCGTATAATCACTCCATTGTAGTTTGTGGGGGGTTCCTTTCATGAGTGTTCCGCGCACGTTGGGTGATCTGCGCCGCAGCATTTTCTCCGAAGAGCGTTTGCGTACGCGCCGGGTCAAAGACGAACTGCGCGACAACCTGGTTGCGCAGCTTGCGGGAGAAGGGCGACGCTGCGGTCTTTCCCGGCATTGTTGGCTATGACGACACCGTCGTGCCGCAGATCATCAACGCCATTCTTTCGCGCCACAATTTCATTTTGCTCGGACTGCGCGGACAGGCCAAAAGCCGCATCCTGCGCGCGTTAACGACGCTGCTCGATCCGCAGATGCCATATCTGGCGGGATGCGAGATTCACGACAATCCGTATGCGCCCGATCTGCCGCCGCTGCCGCGACGAGGTTGCCCGGCTCGGCGACGCCGCGCCCGATCGCGTATCTGACTCCGGACGATCGCTATGTCGAAAAGCTGGCGACGCCCGATGTGACTATCGCCGATCTGATTGGCGATATCGATCCCATCAAAGCGGCGCGCGGCGGGCATGAACTTGTCGAGCGAAATGACCGTTCACTACGGCCTGCTTGCCTCGCGCCAATCGCGGGATCTTCGCCATCAATGAACTGCCCGACCTCGCCGGAAAGATTCAGGTCGGACTGTTCAACATCATGCAGGAAGGCGATGTGCAGATTAAGGGATATCCCATTCGGCTGCCGCTCGATGTGGCGCTGGTGTTCAGCGCGAATCCGGAGGACTACACGGCGCGCGGCAAAATCATCACGCCTCTGAAAGACCGCATTGGGTCGGAGATTCGCACGCACTATCCGGCACGCGATCGAAGAAGGTATCGCGATTACCGCGCAGGAAGCCTGGACGCGTCGCAACGGCCATGCCTTGCATCTTCCGAACTTACGTGCAGGAAGTGATCGAGCGCGTAGCCTTTGCCGCGCGCGAAGACAAGAAAATCGACAAGCGCTCAGGCGTGAGCCAGCGTCTGCCGATCTCGGCGATGGAAAACGTGATTTCGAACGCCGAGCGGCGCGCGATCCGCAACGAGCGAAAAGTTGGTGGTCCCGCGCATCAGCGACGTCTATGCCGCGCTGCCTGCCATTACGGGCAAACTCGAACTCGAGTACGAAGGCGAGATGAAGGGCGCGGACCACGTTGGCCGCGAATTGATCCGCACTGCGATCGCCAAAACCTACGACGAGTACTTCACCGGCGCCAATGTGCAGCAGATCGTGCAGTGGTTCGATCTGGGTGGAGAGATTCAGCTTTCCGACTCGGTTCCGGCCGCCGAAGCGCTGGAGAATCTGCGAGGGATTCAGGGACTAGTCGACAAACTCGGGCCGCTGGGCATCTCGCAGAAAGACAGTCCGGAACAGCAGGTGTCGGCGGCGGAGTTCATTCTCGAAGGCCTGCACGCGCATAAGCGCATCGGCCGCAGCGAAGAGCGTGTGTTCAAGGCCGGAGAGAAGAAGCCCGAGCCTGTGCGGGAGAAGTCGTTCGAGCCGGATGAGAGGCCATACCGGCAGAGAAGGCAGTTTAACTAACATTTAACGAACGTAGAGACGTTGCTTGCAACGTCTCTCTTGCCATCGTCCGAAACGCTGGACGCTTAGACGTAGCAAGCTACGTCTCTACGATCATGAAACGCATTCGCTATTCCAAATACGTGCCCGATCCTGCGGGCGAGATGAGCATGGAAGACCTGCTCGGCGCGCTCTCGGACTACCTGCTGCAGAGCGGGTTTCAGGATTCCATGTGGTACGAGATGCCCGAGGGCGAGCACACGCTCGACGAACTCAAGCGCGCCATCGAAGAGGCTCTGCTGAACGGCGAAATGTTCGACGAGAATCTGCGCGAACAGATCGAGCAGATGACGGCTGACGGGCAACTGGATGAACTCATCCAGAAACTCATCGAGCGCATGCAGCAGGAAGATTACATCTCCGTCGATGAACCGCACGATCCGGCGCGGCAGTCGAGCGTAGGCGGACAAACCGGGGAAGCGCAGCAAGCCAAGTTCGAAATCACCGACAAGAGTCTCGATTTCCTGGGCTTCAAATCGCTGCGCAATCTTCTGGGGTCGCTGGGCAAATCAAGCTTTGGACGGCATGACACGCGCGATCTCGCCACCGGTATCGAGGCCAGCGGATCGTCCAAGACCTACGAGTTCGGCGACACGCTGAATCTTGACATCACGGCGACGCTTTCCAATGCGATTCAGCGCGAAGGGCTCTCCCTGCCCTTGAACATCGAATATTCCGACCTGCAAGTACATCAGTGCGAATACCAATCGTCGTGCGCGACGGTGCTGATGCTCGATTGCTCGCACTCGATGATTCTGTACGGCGAAGACCGATTTACTCCGGCCAAGAAAGTTGCGATGGCCCTGTCGCACCTGATCCGCACACAATATCCTGGCGATTCCCTTTCGCTGGTGCTGTTTCACGATTCTGCCGAAGAGGTTCCGCTCTCGCAACTGGCACGCGTGAAAGTTGGGCCCTATTACACGAATACTCGTGAGGGACTGCGGATGGCGCAGCGAATCCTGCAGCGCCAGCGCAAAGACATGAAGCAGATTGTGATGATCACCGACGGCAAGCCATCCGCGCTCACGCTCGAAGACGGGCGTATCTACAAGAATGCCTTCGGACTCGATCCGCTAGTGGTCAGCCAGACGCTGGAGGAAGTTTCCAAGTGCAAACGCGCCGGCGTGCTGATCAATACTTTTATGCTGGCCTCCGATTACGGACTGGTGCAGTTCGTGCAGAAGGTCACCGAGATGTGCCGCGGAAAAGCTTACTTCACTACACCCTACACTCTGGGACAGTATCTGCTGATGGATTACATGTCGCGCAAGACTAAGACCATCCACTAACACAAAATCGTTAACCACGAAGGACACGAAGTATCACGAAGAAATCTTTTTGATGTTTTCCTTCGTGTTACTTCGTGTCCTTCGTGGTTAATGGGGTAAGCTGTCCCTCCCCAAACTTCATCGACTGCTGATACTCTTTTTGTAGACAGACATGGCGAACTGTATTCGATGTGGCCGGCAGCTTCCTCCATTCACGTTCAAGAAGATCTGCCAGTGGTGTGTGCAGCACGAGGCTGCGCAGCGCGGCGAGGACTGCGGAAGATGTGCCGCAACCCGTAATCCGCAGGCCCTGGGTCCAGCAGCGAGTCCACCATCACCCTCACCCACGTAATCTTCGGCGCCAACATCGCCGTCTTTCTGGCGATGGCGTTGGATAGCCACGGGATCGATAACTTTCCAGGGTCGGTACTGATTCCATTCGGAGCCAACTTCGGACCCTATACATTATCCGGCGATTGGTGGCGGCTGTTGACCTACATGTTTCTGCACGGCGGCATCTGGCACATCGTTTTCAACATGTGGTGCCTTTGGGACCTGGGAGCGTTCTGCGAGTCGCTATACGGACGTTGGACCTTCGCCGCGATCTACGTCACGACTGGGATCGCGGCGGGATTGGCCAGCGTGGGTTGGAATCCGGGCGTGCTGAGCGTCGGCGCATCGGGGGCTATCTTCGGACTGGCCGGAGCGCTGGCCGCCTCGTTTTATCTTGGCGAGTTTTCCCTGCCGAGGATGGCCATCCAACCTGTCCTGAGGAGCCTCGTTTTCTTCATCGGCTTCAACGTGTTGTTTGGATTCGGCTATAACCTCTTTTTCGGCGGAAATGGCGGAGTCGACAATGCGGCGCATGTCGGCGGACTCATCAGCGGCGTGATTATGGGAGCCTTGATCGCCCGGGTTGCCCCGGAACACGACTCTCCGGTCCGCCGCATTAGCGTAATCCTTGTAGTTGCGCTGGCGGTGCTCGCTGGCGGTTTGGGCGTGCGGCAATGGCGGAGCGGTCCGATGCGGATGGCCAGGGCGTTCGAGGCCCTGGGTCAGAATCAAGGCAACTCGATCGCAAAATTACAGTTGATCATGCAGCAGAATCCTAACCTTGCTCCTGCTCACTTCTGCTGGCAGATGCCTATTTCAATCGACAGCAATTCGCCGAGGCGGAAGCGGAATTCAAGCGCGTTATCGAATTACAGCCGAAGAGCGCGCGCGCCCGGTTCGATCTTGGACTGACATACCTGGCCGAGAACCGTCCTGAAGATGCCAAGGCGGCATTCAACGAGATGCTGGCGCAAGACGCGAACAGCGGTGAAGCCCATTACGGCATCGGCATCAGCACTACTGCAGGAAGGAAAATTCGAGCCAGCGATTGAAGAATTCAAAGCTGCCCTTGCCGATGGAGCGGACGTATCCGGCATCTACGTCGAGATGGGGAATGCCTTTGCTAAGCTGAAAATGTACGACGACGCAATTGCTTCGTACACCAAAGCGAAAGAAAAAGACGGCGACGATCCCGATGTCGAGAATGCATTAGCCGATGCGTATCAGGCGAAGGGAATGACGCAGCAAGCAGAAGAGGCGCGCACGAGAGCGGCCAAGCTGAAAAGCGGGCAGGCGACACCGTAGATATTCTGTAGAGAATGATCACGTAGGGACGGACGCTTCGTCTGTCCAGCGAAGCGGAGCGAGCGCCGCCATACGAATGCGTCTGGGGCTAGGTGTTTTTTGTAATCTCTTCCACCGCGCGATAGGCCTGATTGATCGCCTCGTCGGTGTAGGCATATGCGCCGGCGTCGGAGTTGGCAATGGCGATTCGCCCGTGCGGCTTGCGTGCTACCTCGCACGGAGTCTCTCCACCCTCCAGCCAGAACGAATCGAACAGCGAGTTGTATTCGTAGGCGTAGCCGTGGGGCCAGCGATTGACGGTGATCGCCGCGATATCGCGGGCGGGATCGAATCCGCCCGGACCCAGCGTGCGGGCCAACTGATCGCGGATCTTGCGCTCCATCGTCTCGAACGTCGTGGTGTAGAGTTCCATGCGGCCGAAGCTGTGCTGCTGACGCGCGGGCAGGCCGGGATGGCACGCGGCCTTCATCATGTGCACGACGATCGGCTCGTCCGGCTTGCGGGCGCACTCGTATCCGCCGATGCTGACCGGCAGATCGAGATTCACGTCCAGTGTGATACATGCCGGGCGCGTAAATGGAATTCGCGCCGACTTTCTGGAACGACTTCCAGTTGCGCAGAGCGACGTTGGTATAGAGCAGCGGAACTTTCTGCGCCGAGGCCAGCGCCTCTTTCTGCTTGTCGGGAAGTTCTTCGCAGATGTATGGAATCACCACGTGCCAGCAGGCGAGGATCGAGTTCTTCGCCTTCGCGGTGTAGACCTTGCCGCCGCGGGCGTAAGTGACTTCCACTTCCTTCGCGCTGGCGGCGTCGCCGAGATGCTTCACGCGCACGGCGGTGCTGTTCAGGCGAATGCGCACCGGCGAACCGGCATCGTCGAGCTTCGCGTAATTCGCTTTGGCGAGAACGACATCTGCGGTCGAACTGCCGGGAATCGCATCGGGAATCAGTTTGCGAACCAGCAGGCGCGCGATGGTGGCGTTGCCGTCGGGAAATGGAAGAAGTATTTCTCGGCCTCTTCGTTGGGAATCGCATCGCGATTCATTCCCTTGCCTGGCGTTGGGATCAAGTTTCAATCCCTCGAAGCCGGGCAGGTCGAATCCCCACGCATCCTGCGCGGAGACCGCGTCGATGCCCACGCCGAACAGTCCGTGCGGGAGCGCCTGGTAGATCTTGACGATATCGTCGTGAACGCCGGCGACGTCTTTCAGATAGTTGGCGTAGCTGATGCGCGCGAGCTTCGCTTTCTTCTGGTCCGAAGTCAGGCCCGGGAAATAGTCCTTCGGCTCTCGATACAGGCGCTGCAGGTCGCGCTTGGCCTGATCGGCGATGGGAGCATCGGCAAGAAACTGCTTCAGCAAGCTTGGGCGATTCCGGCGACTCGTATCTTCGCTTTCGCCTCCGCCGCGTGGGTTGAGATTCACCACCAGTTTGTCGGCGCCGAAGGTTTCCTTGTCGAAGAAAATCTTGGGACGCAGGCCGAGCGAGCGATAGAGATTCTTGTCGAGATATTTCGAATACGAGGGAACATCGATGCCCAACTCCTCGATCATCCCCTTGGCGACGGCGCTGTAGGGAGCGGGACTCTCGATCGAGAAAGTGCCGCCAAAGCCGAGGCGGAAAGCGTTGTCGACGCGGAATTCGTTGCGCTTGGCGTGTCCGCCAAAGTCGTCGTGGTTGTCGAGGATGAGAATGCGGGCCTTGTCGCCCACCGCCTTGCGGTAGTAAGTGAGCGGCCGCAAGGCCGCTGATGCCGCCTCCGACGATGATCAGGTCGTAGGTTTCGCCGGTATCTTCGGGCTTGCCGGCGGAATCCCAGAAGGTGCCGTCGCGCAGAGCTGTGAGCGGCGTCGAACGATCCGGGATGGCTGCCGCGCATGCCGGTCAGCGCGGGAGGATAGTAGTTGGCAGACTTCTCCGGGTCCGTGGTATCGTCGGCCGAACAGATGCCACGGCATCATGGCCGCGCCAGCCGTCACCGCCACGCCGTTGAGGAAATCACGGCGCGTGATCCTGCGATGCATTCCCAGTTCCCGGTCCCGTGAATCGTGCACGATCTGCTCCCTGTCGATACTCCTGTGAGACGTCGCTTGCAACGTCTCTGCCCGCAGCGTTCCAAATGCGGCGTCCGAGCGCCGCCAGCCAAGACGTAGCAAGCTACGTCTCTACGACGTGCCTTCGGCCTTCTTCACAGCCAGTTCCGCGCCCTGGAAACCGATCTTGCTGTGGGTTCCGTCGCAGAAAGGCTTGTTGACCGAACCGCCGCAGCGGCAGAGCGAAAAGGCAGGCTTTGCCGGTGAGATCGAACTGGTTGCCGTTGACATCGACCAGTTCGATCGTGCCTTCGGGAGCCTCGACGCGATACGGGCCATTGGGCCGGACGGTGATCTTGACTTGAGCCATGAATGTTCCTCCAACCTTACGGGTTTCTAGTAAGCCTTAAAAAGATACCACCAACCTGTCATGAATGTCTTGGGGGCTCGACCCCGCGCGAAGGGGCACGGTATAGGAGTCTTTAGGCAGCCTCGACTTGGCGAAGCACAGGCTGCGATAAAGCTCCAGGCACTGATCGATCATGCGCTTGGTGGTGAAGCGCTCGCGGGCGCGGGTGTAGGCCAGTTCGGCATAGGCGCGGCGCATGGGGCGGTCTTCGTTAAGCAGGCGAATATTCTCGGCGAGGCTGGCGGCGTCGTTGGTGCGGAAGTAAAGAGCGGCGTCTCCCCAGATTTCGCGGAAGCTCGGAATATCGTTGGCGACGATGGCGCAGCGGGAGAACGCAGCTTCGAGCGCAGGCATGCCCAGCGGCTCGTAGCGCGAAGTCGCGGCATAGATCGCGGCGCGGCTGTAGAGCGCGCGCAGTTGCGCATCGGTCTGCGGACCGCGAATCGCCACCGAGGTCTGCTCGGTGGCGACCTTCACATCGGCACGAATCGGAATGCGCGGCATGGGAACGGTATGCTCGGCGCCGACGATGCACACCGGCAGCGGATGCGTGCTGCTGCGTGAGCAGAAAAACCTGTTTGCTGGCGTCGACCAGCCGTCCGACCGCCAGCACGCAATCGTCTTTGCTGACGTAGGGATTGAAGAAGATCGGATTGCGTCCGGGATAGATCACTTCGGCGCGCCGCGGGCGGCCGTAGCAGGCAGTAGATGCGATCGAGCATCCAGGCCGAAGGAGCAACCACCGCGTCGGCGCCGGCCAGACCATTCAGAACCGTCTTGCGATACCAGGTGAATGAGCGCTCAGGCCGAGGCGGCCGATCATGGACGGCCTGCGTCCAGGTGATCAGGTCGCCGTGCGCCATCACGACGCGCGGCACATCCACCGGCAGATTGCCGTAACAAAACTGATTGAGGTGCAGAACGTCGGGCCGCAATTCGCGGACCAGCGAAACGAGGAATGCGGACGATTCGGGCAAGATCTTGCTCCGCTTCCTGCATCCATTCCAGACGAAACGCGGTCGGACGGTAGTCGAGGCCGTGCAGGTGATCCATCCACGTGGTCTGGTCGGGGAGAGGAATTTCGCCGAAGCTGACCAGCGTGACGCGCACGCCGCGCGTGACCAGGCCGGTCACGAGTTCGCGGGCGTAGGTCCACGATCCAGAGAGCGAATCGGCGGTGACCAGGACGTGCACAGAACCTCCGGGGGACTGCGGAATGCCGCGAGGGATACGGGATTCCGCCTAGCGTGCGTCCATTCTAGTGGGAATCGGCCTCGACGGGAAGGGATTTGATTCGGGACCGGCGGCAACATCTTGCATGGGGGTACAGAGCCACGGCCGGGCTTCGCCCTGGCTGGACAGCCGAGGGCGGCAGTCTGGTCCCCAGCATACTTCTTCTAGAACAGGAACTTCAGCGCCAACTGGATCAGGCGCGGAGCCTGGGCCTCGAGAATCTGGTTAAACGTGGGTGAACTGATGTCGCTGTCGGGCAGGCGGAAGTTGGTGTGATTCAGGAGATTGAAAAATTCCGCCCGGAACTGAAATTCCTTGCCTTCGGCCACCGGAATATTCTTGAAGGCAGAGAAATCCCAATCGGCATAGCCCGGACCCTGGGCAATGTTGCGGCCCGCGGTGCCGAATTGCTGTACCGGCGAGTTGGGATCCTGGGTGATTTGCTGAAATGCACTTCGCATTCAGCCATGCGGCCGGAGTGCGCGGTCCGGAGTTAGGATTTTGGCCGGGGACCAGATTCGGCCGGTTCGAGAAGAATCCGCTGATTTCCGGGGCCGAACCCTGCACCGAGAAGTCGGTCGAATCGAAGACCGTGAACGGAGTGCCGCTCATCACGGTGACGATTCCGTTGACCTGCCAGTTGCCGAGCACCTGCTGGTACCAGCCGTGAGGTTGTCTCCAGAAGGGCAAACTCCACTGGTAGCTCAGCACCAAGCGATGCCGAGAATCGAACAGCGAGCGTCCCCGCTCGGCAGCCAGATCGAAGGGATCCTGCGCCAGATCATTCTCTCCGGCCACCGGCTTGGCGGCCGATCCGGTCATGTTGAATGAGGACGCGTCATCGATGGACTTCGAGTACGTGTACGACGCAAGAAACGAAATGCCATGACTGAAACGCTTGCTCAGGCTGGCCTCGAGCGCGTTGTAGGAAGAATTCGCAATACCTTCGATCAGTCCCGGTAGACGAGTACGTGCACGGAGGAGATGCCGGGTCGAGCGTGCATCCGGAATAAAGGCGTCGCTGGTCCGCATTGCTGGAGGTTGAAATCGGGTTACGGCTGGAGTCGAATCCCGGAATGTAGATTGCCGGATTACCTTCCACGAAACGCGGCAGCTTGGTTCCCTTGGTTCCTACGTAGCCGATCTCGAGCAGAAGATCGGAGCCGAGGGATCGCTGCACATTCAGGTCCCAGTCCTGCGAGTAGGGCAGAGGCAGGTTCGGAGCCAGCGTCAGGTTGGTCAGTGGCGTTGCAAAAGTACCATTGGGCGGCGGGTTCCCGAAGTAGGGATCGGGGAAATTGAGAAACGTCGTGTCGAGTGAGGCTGATCTGCTGGGTCTGCAGATACGGCGGAGCGCTGATGGGCGACTGCAGCGGTCCACCTTGGCCCGTATAGTACGGCTCGTAAAAGATTCCGTAGGCGGACGTCACCAGCCACTTCGAGTTTCCCGTCGGATCCCATGCGAGGCCGACGCGCGGTGCAAATCCCTTCTTGAAAGTTGGAATCAACCCGGCTGGAACGCCAGCGTCGCCCGGATAAAGCAGATCCTGGGGAGCGTTGGGCATGACCGTAGATTGCCGTCCGGGAATCCACAGCGTCTGCCGATTGTGAATTTCTGTGTAGGGGAATGGTAGTTCGTAGCGCAGGCCAAGATTCAACGTCAGACGCGACATTGCCTTATACGTGTCCTGGGCATACCCGTTCAGAGAATTGCCGCGAATGCCGCGCGAAAAATCTCCCCGGCCTTGCAGGAAGAAGACCGGTTGTCCAAACAAGAAGCTGGCGAACGCGTCCGGCACGACGGGAAAAGGAGCGAACACAAAGAAGCCGTTGGTGGCAATACCCTGCAGGACGTTGACCTGCAAATGCTGGTAACCGCCTCCGAACTTGACTTCGTGCCGTCCCGTGCACCCAACTCAACGATCCGGAATAGTCGAACGCATTTTCGTAGGTATTGCGCGGTCCGGTGATGGGATCTCCGATGGTGGTGTAGCCATTTACCTGGATGAACGGAGGCCCGATCGCCTGATCCAAGCTCGGTGAATAACCAAAGCCGAGGCTTTTGGGCGTGGTGTGGTTAGTCCTCTCCCCGTAAAGGAATTTATTCCGCAAGAACGAGAACCGGAAGACGCCGATCATGGACGGAGAGAATGTGTGGGTCTCCTGCGCGACGAAATTCTGCGCCCGTTGGTCTTGCCCGACCGGAAATCCCGGCACGCTGGCACCTGAGGTCGCGATGGGATGGAACTGCGTTCCGTCGCTGAAAGCGTAGCGGAAATTTAAGACGTCGGAGGCTCCCAGGTACTGGTCCAGACGCAATCCAAACTGATTCGTGTCCTGATGCACGACCTGCGTCGCCGTGTAAACATTCGTTCCATTGTTGGGTGACGGGAAATAGTTCAATAGATTCTGAACCAGTGGACTGACGGACGACATATCGAACTGGTTATTGATATAGGGCTGGTTGAGAAAGACGTTGAACAGCTGATGGTTCGGATTGTTGCAAAATCCTCCGGAGAAGCCCTCCGGGCATACTTCCGAGAAATCTCCCTGCCGCTCCGCCAGCGAAGGCACGGTAGAAGAATCCGTTTCACCCTGGCGATTGCGGAAGCCCTCGAAATATCCGAAGAAGAAGCTCTTGTCCTTGCGGATGGGGCCGCCGAAGGTCCCGCCAAATTGATTTTGCTTCAGAGGCTCAGTGGTCGTCCCGAAGTAGTTGGTGGCATCGAACACATCGTTACGCAGAAATTCCCACAGCGCTCCGTGGTATCCGTTGGTGCCCGAACGGGTGATGATGTTCGTGGTCGAGCCCAGGCTATTTCCGAACTCGGCATTGGCGTTGTGGGTGAGAATCCTGAATTCCGTGATGGCATCCACCGGCGGCTTGAGAACAAAGCCACCGTCGACGCCGTTGAAATTGTTGGCCCCATCGATCAGGAAGTTGTTGGATTCAGGGCGCTGGCCATTCACGGCATAAGCCTGACCGTCGCGCAGCGATCCTCCGGCCTCCGCCAGGCCCGGCGTAAGCGGCACGACGCCCGGCTGCAGCAGGCCAAGCTGCGTAAAGTTACGGCCGTTCAGAGGAAGATCCAGCACTTCCCGCTCCGACACGGTCTTGCCCAGGCTGGTCACCGTTCCTTGAATGAGCTGAGCGTCAGCCTGCACGTCGATTTGCTGCGTCTCGGCCCCGACGACGAGTCGGACTGGAACGGTCGCGGTCTCGTTCACGTCGAGAACGATGCCCTGCTGAATGTATTTCTGAAAGCCCTTGCCCTCCACCTGCAGGCGGTAATGACCTACCGGGAGTTCGAGCAGCACATACTGGCCGGAATGGTCCGTCGTCGACGTTCGGGTCAGACCCGTTTCCGTTTGCATGGCAGTGACAGACGCACCTTGCACCGTGGCCCCTGTGGGATCAACGACGGTTCCGCGAATGCTCCCAGAGATTTGTTGCGCAGCCGCGCTTAGGACCAGAAAGGCTGCTAGCACGGCACAGGTGAGGCTTCTGAGCAAAATCATAGGCATTCAGTTTTTTCTCGAGCGAATCATTCGTCGCTGTGACGCGCAAAATCCTTGGGCGTAGCGCAGACACAAATGCACCATCACCGGCGAAGTCGTACGTTTGGATTTTTCTGGAACCCCAGTCCGCAGAATAACGAGCAGCGAAACCTTAACGGAGCGCAGTGCTACGCACAATAACTCGAAAATATTACGACGATGGCGGTTGCGGAATCAGTTAACCTCCAGCCGGAGCCGCATGGCACGGGCCAGATCATCGATGGCGCGGATTTTTTCCGCGGCCGGGAGAGGAACGTTGGGCACCGACATCGCCAGTTCGCAAGAGAGCAACATGGCGGTCAACGTCTCGCGCATTTCACTATTCATCTGCTCGACCACGGCTTGCAACGCGGCGGACTCTTCGCGTTTACGGCGGTGCAAAGCCGATCGCACCTCGCGCAGCAGGCGCTCCAGGCCGGTGACTGCGAAGTTGATATATACGGGAAAGGCAGTGCCCAGATGTTCGATCATCTGATCACTTTCCTCGGGCTCAGTCTCGAGCAAGAACTGGTCGATGATCGCCGCGGAATAAGTTCGTTCGCGCAGGCAAGTGGCGGCCTCCTGCAAGGACTGGGCCCAGTGCGTTTCCTGACTGGTTTCCGCGAACACGGATTCGGCGCACTGTAGACCGTTGACTGAGGGCGTAATGAGTAAAATCATGGCTTTTTCATTGCAAGTCTGCCGCCATCCGACCACGCGCTGGAAACAGGGCGCTTACCCATGCCAGCCGCCGCCCCGGTTCCCGTTGCGGTACCGAGGCTCTCGCGTCTGGTTCAGAATTGGATAGTCAGTATCCCTGGGTGGCATAGTCCTTGAGCTTGCGATAAAGGGTGGTCTTCCCAATGCCCAAAAGACGCGCTGCTTGCAGTTTGTCGCCGTTGAGTTCCGATATCGCATGCAGGATCGTCTTCTTTTCCAGTTCTGCGATGGGGACGATTTTCAAGTTCCCGTTCCCGTTGCCATTCCCGTTTGATGCTTCGTGAACCGGCAGATTAGCAATCTCGCGCGGTAGATCGGTGATATGGATCAGCGGGCCGCTGGTAAATGCGTAAGTGCGCTCCAGACAGTTCTCCAGTTCGCGAACGTTGCCCGGCCAGTCGTAGGCCAGCATGGCCTTCAGTGCATCATCACTTAGCATTTTTTCCTGCCCTGAATTGCGCGTCATGCGATCGAGGAAGTGTCCGATCAGCAGAGGAATATCCTGCCGGCGCTCGCGCAGTGTCGGAATGCGCAAGCTCAGCACGTTGAGCCGGAAGTACAGGTCACGGCGGAAACTGCCCTGCATCACCGCCTGCTCCAGATCACGATTGGTGGCGGCCAGGATGCGGACGTTGATCGGGATGCGGCGCGTGCTGCCCACCGGGCGGATCTCTTTTTCCTGAATCGCCCGCAGCATCTTTGCCTGCAGATCGACGGGCAGTTCTCCGACTTCGTCGAGGAAGATGGTGCCGCCTTCGGCCATCGCCATCAAACCATCTTTGGACTGGTTGGCACCGGTGAAGGCTCCCTTCACGTAGCCAAACAATTCGCTTTCAATCAACGTGGGCACAAGGGAACCACAATCGACAGGAATGAATGGCTTATCGCGGAAGGGTCCGGAGTAGTGGATCGATCGCGCGACCATCTCCTTGCCGGTACCACTTTCGCCGAGAATCAGCACGGGATGAATGCTGTTTGCCGCCTTGGCGATGATGCGGTAAAGCTTCTCCATCTCGGGAGAGCGTCCGACGATTCCGCCAAAGCCTTGTTTCGATTTCACCTTTTCGCGCAGCATTCGGTTTTCCGACTTCAGCTTCAAATGGACGGCCACGCGCTCCAGCAGCAGTTTGAGTTCATCGACGCTGAAGGGTTTCGTCACGTAGTCGTAGGCTCCGTTCTTCATTGCCTGCACTGCCGACTGCACGGTGCCGTAGCCGGTTACGACGATCACCACGGCTTCGGGACGGCGTTCCTTGATCCTCCGCAAGGCATCGAGACCTCCGGCTCCCGGCAAGCGCAGGTCTAGCAAAACCGCGTCAAAGGACTGCATCTCCAGAGCGCGGTACGCCTGCTCGGCCGAGTCGGCGATGTAGGCGGAGTAACCCAGCGACTGAGCCACTTCGCGGCAGGCCTCGCGGATGGAGCGTTCATCATCGACGATAAGGAGATTCAGGAAATTGGCTGGTTCCATTTGCGGAGCGGCAGTGATCGGACTGACAGCGGCAGACGTCATGGCGTTCATTCCTCTTCTCTGGACGAAAGTACTTCCCCGTTTGTGACGGGATGAAAATCACTGTGGTCAAAGGATGGGCGCCGTGTTTCAGGCGCCAGGGGCAGAACCGCACTGACCCGCGTGCCCCGTGCAACTTCGCTGCTGACGTGGATCAGGCCTCCATTGGAAGTCACGATTTCGTGAACCGTGGCCAGGCCCAGTCCGGTGCCCTTGCCGGTCTTGGTCGTAAAAAAGGGCTCGAACATGTGAGCCCGAGTGGAGGCATCCATCCCTTTTCCGTTGTCCTCTACGATCAGCAGAGCGCACGGCAGGGAGGCATGGGTGCTGCTGCCCAAAACTGACTCAGTCAGTGCCTGCAGCCTGCAGTTGCGCGTCTCGACGAGAATGCGCCCACCGCTGGCAGGCATGGCATCGCGTGCATTGAGCACCAGATTGAGCAGGATCTGCTGTACCTGCGTGGGATCCACCTTGACCAAACCCAGATGGGGATCCAGAAGGAACTGCAGCTCGATATTTTCCCCAATCAGGCGAACCAGCAGGTTGCGCATGCCTTCCGCAATTTCGTTCAACGAAAGCAGGCGCGGCTGGAAATCGGGCGGCCGGGTAATGGCAAGCAGCTGCCGCACCAGACCACTGGCCTGAGCCCCGGCCTTACGGATCTCGTCGGCGTACTTCCGCGCCCGGTGACCGGGCTCGATGCTGGCCATCAGCAGATCGCAGTAGAGCAATACGCCGGTAAGAAGATTGTTAAAATCGTGGGCCACTCCGCCGGCTAGCCTGCCCACAGATTCGAGTCGAGCGGCGTGCTGGGTCCGCTGGTCGGCCTCCGCAACCCTGGGAAACTCCTCTGCCAGCGCCAGCACGGAATCTGCTCTGCCGTTCGTGCCCGAAATCCTCCACGCCGTCCAGCGGAGAGGGTGGCTGGTCCCATCGTCAGCCCACGACCCGATCTGAATGCTGTCCCTTTTCCCGTTGAAAAGCTCGGATATCAGTCGTTCGGCTTCTGCCCGATTTTGGGGATGGATTAAATCCGCCAATCGCAATGACTCCGCCACGCCGAACCGCAAGCCAAGCAGGTCTTCCAGAGCCGGATTTAATGCAGTCACATTTCCCGAGTCCTGACATTGGACGAGCCCCAGGGGGGCTTTTTCGCTAAGCGAACGGAAGTCCGTTTGGGGACCCTTCGGTACCCAGCCGATTTCTGGAGCTGCGCTCATAATTCCTACTTTGCTCGGAACTAGTTCCGGAAGGAACCAGTTTCCCGTCAGCCCAAGACCTTAGTTTTCCCAAAATGGGACCTGAGCCTCGAACTCGAGTCCCGTTCGGTTCACTTCGGCTCAATATAGATAGGTGCACCTGTGGGTGCGAAGGGCAGATGTCACTAAAACGGGAAATCTTTCTGTGGAAAACTCGGCTGAGATGATTTCAATGCCCAGCTTGGGCGCGCTGGTTCGTGGTATAGACCGTTGCGGTAAGCCGAAAGGTTAGGCGACGCCCCTTCTCCAACCGAATCAGCGAGGTGGAGTCATTCGTCAGGGGCGCTTGCCGGGCGAACAGGCTGGCGGTTTGAACGGGCAAGTCCAAGCCTTCGACTTGAACCGATTGAAGAGCCAGACGAACATAGCCACGGTTCGGCTTAACCTTTGACGTGCGGGCCGACTCCACGCGCCCTGAAGCGCTGGCGCCGCGTGGAATCAGAGTATTTCCTTCAACGACCACCGGCTCCGCTACCACGGCTTCGAACGAGGAGTGCGAATCCGTGATACCGCCGTCTACGGCATTCTTGAGCCGGACAGTGACCAGGGTGCCGGCTGGAAGGTTCTGAGGGTCATGAAACGGGAGGCTGCCCTCGGCATCGCTATTACCGCTGCTTTTTGCGAGCAAGAGCCTGCTTTCGCCAGCACCGTTCATCTGAGGAACATCATGAAAGGGGACTTGATGCTCCGTCTGGGCAGCGGTCTGGTCCGGTGGCACGATTTCGGGTCGCGTACAACTCGTGGCAGCGACAGTCATCAATATGGCGCAAAATAGCCAGCTGCCAGTCGTACGCAATTGGGACATTGAAAACATCTTCGCGCCGCCCTTTTGCGTTTGTAAGTGGCAACCCGAATACCAGATACATTTTCATCAGAATGAACAACTTGACTGTGTGGGCGGGGAGCAGGCCGTGTAGATTTTTCATTCTTAACGCCGCTTCCTCGTTGCAGCCGGAAGCCAAAAAGAAAGGCGGAGAGCATTTCGCCCTCCGCCTCAGTTGTTTTGTTGAGACCGCAAGCCCTACGGCTTCTTCACCGCTTTTTTCTTAGGCGCAGGCTTTACGGCTTTCTTCTCGCTCTCACGACCGCCGATGAGAGTCAGAGCGTCGGTGGCGTTGAACGGGAATTGCCGAACCGAGGTTTCGGTCTGGCCCGCCGAGTTTAGAGTGACGTCGACCCGGCGATTGCTGGCCATCCGAATGACCACGATTCGCGCCAAAGCCCGCTTGCGCTCTTCGGTGGTCAGCTCGGTATTTTGCTGGATCGACTGCTTCACTTCTTCGGTTGTCAGGTTGCGATCCTTGCCGAACGCCTTGGTGTCAATGTCTGCCTCCGGAACTCCCTGTTCAACCAGGAAGCTCTTAACCCGGGCAACGCGGCGTTCCGTCAGAGCCTGGTTGAACTCCGGAGTGCCTCGGTGGTCGGCATGACCTTCGAGCGTGATATGCGCGTCTGGCTTGGCCTCAAGGTATTTCTTGAAGTCGGTGGCCAGACCCAGAAGGATCTTCTGCTGGCCAGGGAGCAAGCCCGCACTCGGATCCTTCGGCGTGGGTTGAGCGGTTGGGAAGTACACGCTATGCAGAGCCAAGCGGGCTTCCAGCGCCTTATCCACTGGCGGCGGAGGAGGATTCTGGATCGTAACCTGCGTCGAAGCTTGTCCAGTCAGGCCACGGGAGTCGGTACAAGTTGCACTTACCGTCACCGGTCCAGGAGGGAGCCCGGCCGTGTTCAAGGTAGCGGAGTTGCCGGTGCCGGAAACCGTGCCCGCGCTGGAGGTCCAGTTCGCGACCGAAACCGGAACGCCATCAGGACTGGTGCAATTGGCCGACAGATTCACGGTGCCACCGGGTACCAATTCTGTCGGGTTCGCCGACATCGACATGGTAGGTGGATTCTTCGGCGGCAGCGGCTTGATCGTATAGTTCGCCGAGCAGCTCGCTTCGTTCTCCTTCTTCAGCTTGGGATCGGTCACGTGCGCCGTAACCGTATAACTACCCGGCGCCGCGTTGGTGGTGTCGATACTGGCGGTCGTGTCTTTGCCAGTAACTTGACCGCCGTTGCCGCTCCAGCTGTAGGTCACGGTGTGCTTGGGATTGAAGTTGCTCGGCGTCACCGTCGCCGTGATCGGTTCGCCGACCATTACTTCAGTGGGCTGGACGGAGCAAGCGGCAGCGGGTAGCACCGGCGCCGCGCCTCCCCAACTGAACACAAGTCCGGTGCGCAGCCGCACGCCTTCCAGGGTGGGACGACGCAAGTCTCGCAAACTGGGGAGCGGCTTCATTCGCGTAATTGTGACGGGCCCAAACGTAGTCTGCCTGGAATAGACGCCAGCTGACCCGCTTGGTGATGGCAATGTCCATGCCGCCGCCCAGAATCGCTCCAATGCCATTGGAATTGGCGATTGAGCCATCGGACGTGAGTCGGTTGAAACTGACCAAGGCGTGCAGAAAGAGATTCGCTCCAGAGTCTGAGCGCCACATGAACCGCGGCCCGGCCGACGCAGTCCATTCTGCCGTCGCCGAGTTCTTGTCGCGGTTATACCCAAAGTCCACTTCCCCGCCCCAATGCGAATCGAAGTTGTAAGTTAGCGCCGTGCCGATGCCTCGGTACTTCGCCAGGCAGCTTAAACGGAGTGGGATTGTTGGGATCACTCGCTTTTGCTGGGACTGTTCCCCCGGGATGGAGGTATTGATACCCAACGAACAAATCCCACTTAGGGGTGGATATCGCTCTGCGCAAAAGCGGAGGCTGAAAGCAGAATCATTGCGATGACTGCGGACACGCACCATCATCCAGCGCCAGGAGCGCGTCTAGTCCTACCCAATTTCATAGATCCTCCAAAATGTAATCGCCACCGGTTGAGCGGAGCACACCGGTGGTCGATCAGAAAACCATCGACAAATAAAATGGGGAGTGAGACCACTATGGAACACAAAATTCTATCTCACGAGAGCTTAAAGCGAAAGCATACACTGGGGATGTTGCCGATCTTGGCACCTGCGACAGTCATCGGCGTCTCAAATTGAAATTAGGCGGTCGACCCGGGAGAATATTCGGCGGGACTACAGACCTTGTCGTGACCGGAACGGGCCGCGTATCGTGGGAATTCGATTGGGTACGATGACGACCTTGGAGTACGAAGGAGTTCGATCGAACAGGATCTGAGCAAACACATGAGCCACGAAAAAATACTGATTGTCGAAGACGAAGAGAACGAGCGCTCCGGGTTGGCCGAACTGGTCACCTCCTGGGGCTTTCGGGTCGAAACCGCCGCGCGACGGCGCCGAAGGTCTGGAGAAGGCCACCCAGTGGGCGCCCTCAATCGTCATCACCGATCTCAAGATGCCCCGCATGGGCGGCATCGAATTGCTGGGGCATCTCGCCGAGCAGGCGCAGACCATTGCCGTCATCCTGGTCACTGCACAAGGCACCATCGACAGCGCCGTGCAGGCCATGCGCATGGGCGCCTACGACTACATCACCAAACCCATCGACACCAACCGGCTGCGAACGATTCTTTCGAATGCTTCGGCGCTGCTGGGCACACGCGCCGAACTGGAAGCGACCCGGCGAAGGCTGCGCGATACCGGATCCCTCGGCCGCCTGAGTGGCGCCTCGCGCAAGATGCAGGAAATCTTCCGCCTGATCGAGATGGTCGCTCCCAGCACCGCATCCGTGCTGATCACCGGGGCGAGCGGAACGGGCAAGGAACTGGTGGCGCGGACGATCCATGAACTCAGCCCGCGGAAGGATCGGCCTTTTGTCGCGATCAACTGCGCCGCGATTCCCGAGACCCTGATGGAGAGCGAAATCTTCGGCCACGAAAAAGGCGCATTTCACCGGCGCTCTGGAACGCCGCACCGGCTGCTTCGAACTGGCTGAAGGCGGCACGCTGCTGCTGGATGAAATCGGCGAGATGCCGATCGGAACCCAGGCCAAGCTGCTGCGCGTCCTGGAAGATCACAAACTGCGCCGTCTGGGAAGCAAGGTCGAGACCGCGGTCGATGTGCGCGTCCTCGCCGCGACCAACAAGATTCCCGACGAGGCCGTGGCTCGCGGCGAGTTGCGCAGCGATCTCTATTACCGGCTCAACGTATTCAACATCCACATGCCGCCGTTGCGCGAACACAAAGAAGACATTGCCGCTCTGGTGCAGCTTTTGCTGGCCGAGATGAGCAACAAACACGTCCGCAAAGTCACCGCAGTCAGCGAAGCGGTGCTCAATCAGTTCAACAATTATTCCTGGCCGGGCAATGTCCGCGAACTGCGCAACACGATCGAGCGCGCCGTGATTGTCTGCGACTCCGGCATGATCGAGACCAAGCATTTGCCGCCGGGATTTGGCCAGGCTCCCGCTGCGGACCGCGGCCAACGATCCCGACGCCGTCCGCCTGGGCGTTGGCACCACAGTGGAAGAAGCGGAGAAGATGCTGATCCTCAAGACGCTGGAGGCCACCAGCAACAACAAGACTCGGGCCGCCGAGATTCTGGGGATCAGCCTGAAGACCCTTCACAACAAGTTGAAGGAGTACGGCAGCGCTTCGGCGGAGGGCAGGCAAGGAAGAAGTCTCCAGCGGCTAGGTAGTCCGTCCTCAGTTTACATGCGCCGCAAAACCATCATCGTGCTGGTCATCACCCTCATGGTGACGGCGATGGTGTCCGCCTTTTCGTACTTGTACATCTCGCAGATCCTGCGACTGCGGATTGTCAATGCCTACGAGACCGCCACCAGTCTGACGCACCAGTTGGCGTATGCCGCCGGAAACGCGGTTCCTGATTTCAGCAGCACATCGATCGACACCAGCGATCCCGCCGCCGTAAAGCGCGCGCTCGCGGAATTTGTTCAAACCGACGTCGACCTCAACAACCTGCTCCAATCCGATCCCGGAGATTGGAGATACATCTACGACGTCGCCATCGTTGACACCAACGGGAAGGCATTGCTGCACACAAATGCCTCGCATGGTTGGCAAAGTGGTTCCCCCGCGAACGAACTTCGATCATGTGGTGAGTGCTCGGGTCCGCGAGCAGATTCGCCTGGTCTTCAGCCCCGCCGCGGTCTATGACGTCACCTATCCCCTGGAATTGAATGGCGCGCCCTTCGGCACGATCCGCATCGGCGTGCAGACGATCTTTCTGAAAAGCGAAGTCCAGGCCCGCATGATCAAGTCGGTCTACATTTCTGTCACGCTGATCTTCGTGTCTCTGTTTCTGGCCGCGGGAATTTCCAATCTCGCTCTGGGCCCGCTGAAAGAGATCAATCGGAACCTCGACAGCGTGACCGCAGGTGAGCCGGATTCCCTGTATGGCGACGAGTCCGACCACGACGAGTACGGACTGGTCACGCTGAAGATTGCGAACCTGGGCCGCCAGATTCGCGATAGCAGGGAGATTTTCTCGGCCCTGAAAGATAACGTCGATCAACTGATGGCGAAGCTGCAGGACGGCCTGATGCTGTTCGCGCGCGACTCGCGCGTGGTGCTGGTCAGCGCGCCGGTGGAGTCGTTTCTTGGGCGTCCGCGCGGCGAACTGCTGGGACGCACAGTGCAGGAGGTATTCGACCGGGACTCCCTGCTGGGATCCGCCCTGCTCGATGCTTTCGAGCGGAGACGTCCTATCCTGCAGCGTGAGTTTGAGACCGCAGGGGGAAAACGCGTCCAGGTTTCGCTCGATTTCGTGCAGGAAAAGAATTCGCAGATTGGGGCGCTATTGATCATGCGCGACACCGAGTCGGTGCAGCGGATCGGTGACGAGATCGAGATGTCTCGCCGCCTTTCCGCCAGCGGACGTCTTACCCGTGGCGTGGCCCACGAAGTCAAGAATCCTATTAATGCCATCGTGCTCCACCTGCAGCTCTTGCAAAACAAGCTCGCGCAGCAGGAGCCGGATACGCGGCGTCACATCGATATCATCGACAGTGAAATTCGCCGGCTAGATCGAGTCGTGCAAACTCTCGTCGACTTCACCCGGCCTCGCGACCTCCACCTCGAAGAGGTCGACATGCGTGGATTGCTGGAAGACGTTGCAGGACTGGCCGCTCCCGATGCTGAGCAACATGGCGTCACTCTCGAACGACACCTGCCGGAATTGCGCCTGCCAGTGAAGGTCGATGTTGACTTGATGAAACAGGCGCTGCTCAACGTCGTGATCAACGGTGTGCAGGCCATGCCCAACGGCGGAATTCTCACGATTTCGGCCCGGCGTGAAAACAATATCGTGGTCACTGAAGTTCAGGATCAGGGCTCCGGCATCCCTAAAGAGATGCACGACAAAGTGTTCGAGCTCTATTTCACAACCAAAAAAGAGGGCAGCGGAATCGGTCTGGCGCAGACCTATCAGATTCTGCAGTGGCACTACGGCACGGTGGACTTTGATTCTGGTACGACGGGAACCATTTTTCGATTTCAGATTCCAGCGGTGGGCGCAAAGGCGGAGTCCAAACTGGACCATGAAGCGGATACCGCAACGTCTCAGCGGGGAGACTAAATCTTCGGTATGGACAAGATCGGAATTCTCGCTTCGCAGGCGCCGAAAGGGTAAGATAAGTAAGCTTCTGCAGTTGAGCCGCTCTGGACCTCGGTATGACTCTGGCCGTCCTTTTCCTTTTCGCTTCGTGGATTTCATTTGCTGCACCTTCAGTGGCAGCGATAGGGCAGGAGCCTGCTCCGGCGCCGACGAGCCAGGAGGAAACAACCGCGCCTCAGAAAGCTCAGCCACCGGTTCAATCGCCGCCGCATGTTGCTAAGCCGCACAAATCTGCGACTGCCAAGCATCGGCCCCCGAAGAAAAATCCCGCGGCTCTCCCCCTGTGCTGTATCCGGCAGCACTGGCTCAAACGGCGCAGCCGCAACAGCTCCGCCCTCCGCGAATACTTCGGGACAAGCAACGGGCGCGCCGCCTGCTCCCAAAGATTGCCCACCGCCGAAGATTGTCGTGCGCCAGGGAGGAACGGCTGATCCCAGCATCCAACTGGCGGGTGGACCTGGCACGGCTCAGGCCTCCAGCAAGAAAGATGAAGTCAATCAGCTTTTAGGAGTTACGCAAGAGAACTTAAAGAAGATCGCGGCTCAGCCGCTTAATTCCAACGAGCAGGATACGGCGACGCAGATTCGACAGTTCATGGACCAGTCCAAGGCTGCGATCGCTGACGGGAATCTCGAACGCGCTCGCACACTGGCCTGGAAAGCGAAGACGCTCTCGGAAGACCTTGTCGGACCGGAGAAGTAGCAAGCCTTCCTGGACCTGCGGAACAAATTCATCCAAACCAGATCTACTTCCCTTTCGCGCGGGCGCTATTCACTTTGGTCAACAGGTCCTGCGACATCGCCTGGAACGGTCCCGCAATCTTCACCGATTCAGTCAGCACTTCCCGGGCTTCGGTCAGCTTGCTCAACTTGCCATACGCGAAGCCCAGACCATAAAGAGCCCGCGCATACTGCTGATCGTCCTGCCCTTTCAGCAGCCCGGCCGCGGTCTTCAGTTCAGGAATCGCGGAAGCGGTCTTCTCCTGATTCAAGTACGCCCAACCGATCGTATTGTGCGCCGCGCCCGCCGAGAGTTTACGGGACTTGTCGGCATCGGGGGCATCGGCTTTGGCGACTTCGATCGCCTTCTGCGCATACGTGATGGCTTTCGCCGAACTGTGAGTATCGCCGTAATAGGTGGCCAGCAGCAGCAGTGCGGGCAAAGAATTGGGATTGGTGGCCAACGTCTTTTCGCCGAATGACACCAGGCGCGCCTGATCGTTCAACTGCCCTGGTCCCAGGGTATACATCGCGTAATTGGAAACCTGCTCCGAAAACTTTGAATCTGGGTAGGCGGCCGTGAACTTTTCGATTTCCGCCATGCGGTTCTTCGGATCAGTCTCCGAGGTGATGCCGTTGAATGCGCTGGTCTCCAGAAATTCGCAATTGTTTTGCGACGCGGATTTGTCCTCTGCGACCTTGCGCGCGAAGTCATCGTCGCTCATGCCTTCTGGCTTCGGTTGTTTGGCGATAGACTGACAAACCTCGCCGCCTCTGGCGGAGTAATCCACCAGCTTGAGACTATTTTTCGCCTGCTGCGCAGTGCTGGCCTGCGATACCAGGATGTCGAGATTATGAGGAGAACCAGCCAGTGCCTTATCCCCGCACTCCATAGATTTGGTCAAATCACCCGTGGAAGAGTACGCCTGTGCAAGCTGCCAGTTTCCATACGCCACGGCCGCTGGATTCGCGGAGAACTTCTGCACGAATTGCTCGTACATCGCCAACTTCTTCTGCGCGTCCTGCTCGCTCGTGATGGCCTGTAGGTCGTGGTCTTCGTCGGTTCCAGCCGCAATCACGATGCGATCGACTTGTGCCAGCAATGGCGCGACCGTGAAAACAACTAACGAGAAAGAAATCAGCAGCAAAAATCCCGTGCAGCGTCTCATAGCCCGCCTCCGGCGTATGCGAGAGATGACTGATTATGGAATAGCAGGCGAATCGTAGCGCCGAATGCGGCTCCGCGCAAGGGCCACGGTCACTATCTCAAGCCGGAACGGCGTTTCACCACGGAGGCACGGAGACACGGAGCATTCTAAAGGCTCCCGCCTTGCACGGTTTCCCACAGCTACCCAAAAAATAGTGCATCAGACCATCGTTCTCGACTTCCCGATTTTGTTTTCTCCGTGTCTCCGTGCCTCCGTGGTGAATTCCGCTTTCCTCAGCTAAATTAGAAAGATGCGTGCCAGTTTCGGCCAGCGTCCGTTGCGCTTCGTCTTTGCCGCCAATTTGATCTCCATGTTGGGCAGCGGGATGAACTCTGCCGCCGTTGGATGGTACATTCTGCAGGCCACGCACTCGGAAATGGCGCTGGGAACGCTGGTAGTCGTGCAAACCATCCCAGCCATGCTCATGCTTCCCTTCACCGGCGTCCTGATCGATCGTGAAGATCGGCGGCGCCTGGTCATGTGGCTCGATGCTCTGCGCGCAGTCATCATCGTCACCGTGGCAGTTCTCGCCTTTCTCCACCGCGTGCAGGTGTGGCAGCTCTACCTGATGAACACACTGGTGGCCGCCGGGTTCTGGATGTTCTGGCCCACCATTACCGCACTGATTCAGGAGCTCACGCCTGAAAATGAATTCGTACACTCCAATACGTTCCTGTTAGCGGGAGTGCAGGGTGGATGGCTCATTGCCGGTGCGATCGTGGGCTTTATGTACAACCACATCGGGCTTGGCGGCGTGTTGATGATCGACGTCTCCACCTATGTGGTGTCGTTCCTCTGCTACTTTGCGGTGCGCAAAGGACGGCATGTGGTGTTGCGCCCCGCAGAACTGCGCGCCGACATTGTGGCTGCGGAAAATCAATTGAAGCGTTTTTGGCTCGAGATGCGCGAGGGCCTGCACTTTCTGCGCGATCATCGCGCCGTTGTGTTTCTGGGAACCAGCTGGGCTCTGTTTCTCGGAGCAATGTCAACCGGAGGAGTCGTTACTCCGTCGCTCAGTGACCGCGTCTTTCATGCCGGGCCGGTGGGCTACGGCTGGCTCAGCGCGGGATGGGGCACCGGAGCCTTCGTCAGCGCACTCTACGCTCCGAAATTAATCGCTCGTCTGGGCGGCCGCCGCTCGATCGCGTTCTCTATGGCGTTGCTATCAGTCTGCGTGGCATTCGCCCCGATCTCTGGATTCCTGGTCCTCGCCATCGCGACCTATTTTGCGATGGGCTCAGGCCGTGGCGTGGGTGGAGTCGCGATGAATACCAGCCTGATGGAAATGGTTCCGAAACACCTGATGGGCAGGGTGCAGAATACCTTTTATTTCTTCGGAACATTCCTCCAGGTCGTGCTCGCCATCTGTGTAGGAGTAGTGGCGCAAAAAGTGAGCCTGGTCGTGGCCTTTGGAATCATGGCCACTGTCTACGGCCTGTCTTTCGTAGCCAGTAGCTGGCCGGTGAAGACCGCGACGCGCGAAGAAGTGGCGGCCGGTTGAGAAGCTTTCACCACGGAGGCACAGAGGCACGGAGGGCAATTAATTTTTTCTCTGTGTCCTCCGTGTCCTCTGTGGTGAGTTCGAATTTGCTTAGAAGGATTGAAAAGCGGTTAAGATTCTCCGTGCCTCCGTGTCTCCGTGGTAAAAGAAGTGCTTTCGCTGATATTCTTTCCCATTCCTAAGGAGCAACCATGTCTTCGGACCTACAAGGCCGGAATGCCGTTGTCTTCGGAGTCGCCAACAAGCGCTCGATTGCCTGGTCGATCGCGCAAGGCTTGCACGCCGCCGGCATGAAACTTGCCATCACCTACCAGAACGAGCGCCTGGAACAGGAGGCGAAGGATCTCATCCTTTCCCTTCCCGGTGCCGAAGCCTTCATGTGCGACGTCACCAAGGACGACGAAATTGAGCGCTTGTTCGCAACTCTCAAAGAGCGTTATGGCAAGATCCACACGCTCGTGCACTCCGTTGCCTACGCTCCGGCCGACGAATTGAAGGGCGACTTCGTCAATACCACGCGTGAAGGATTCAAGGTAGCCCTGGATGTCAGCGTTTATTCTCTGATCGCCGTCTGCCGTGCCGCTGTCCCCCTCATGATGCAGGATGGGGGATCGATCATCACCATGACGTATTACGCGTCCGAAAAAGTTGTGCCCCGCTACAACGTGATGGCGGTAGCCAAGGCTGGGCTGGAATGCTCCGTACGCTATCTCGCCTTCGAGTTGGGAAAGGAAAGGATTCGAGTCAACGCTATTTCTGCCGGTCCGATCAAAACACTGGCCGCTCGCGGCATCGCCGGCTTCGGTGACATGTTGAAGGGGCACGAAGAACGCGCTCCGCTCGGCCGTCGCGTGGAAGTCGAAGAGGTCGGCAAAACCGGAGTGTTCCTCGCCTCCGATGCCAGCTCCGGAATCACCGGCGAAGTAATCTTTGTGGATTGCGGGTTCAACATCATGGGATTTTAGCGAATGGCTTCCCGCTGGATGACGACGCCCTCCGACTCACTGCGGCGCATTCAGATTGTTCAAACGATTACCATCGCTTGGATGATTGCGGAGGCCGCCTTATCGCTGTGGGCTGCGTGGCAAGCAAGGAGCCCTGCACTGCTTGCGTTTGGTGGCGACAGCGCGATCGAACTACTCTCGGCTGCAGTGGTCCTGTGGAGATTTCGCACTCACAATTCCGATCCACAGGCGGAGCATCGCGCCGCTCAGATCACAGGAGCGCTCCTTCTCGTCCTGCTCGTCTATGTTCTGGCAGCATCGGTCGCAACGCTCATCGGTTACAGCGAACCAAAATCCAGCCGCCTGGGAATTGTCGTCTTACTCGCCGCGGGCGTGATCATGCCCTGGCTGGCACGACAGAAGCGAAAATTATCTTCACTCACGGCTAGCGCCGCGCTCCGTGCCGACGCGGCGGAATCAATGTTGTGCGCATATCTCTCATGGATTGCCCTGGCGGGCCTTGCCATTCATGCGGTCTTCCATGTTGCATGGAGCGACCCGGTTGCAGCGTTGGCTGTTACGCCGTTGATCGGTTGGGAAGCCCGGGAGGCCCTCCGCGGCAAGGCCTGTAGCTGCGGAGAATGACTCCAGGCTCCGGACGCCTTGTAGAATAGATCCATGTCCTCGCGCCGTCTGGCCTTCGCCTTTTTCGCCGCCGCCATCCTGTTCTCGATGGTGCGCGAATGGAATGCGCCGAGCGCCTGCGTACGCTCAATTTTGCTTTCGTCTCAGGCCAACGAAACGACCCGCTAGGCCATAATCTGAATTCTTCTTCCCTGCTCGCCTTCGCGCTCCAGCGAAATTTCTACATCACAATCCTGTAGCAGGCGCGGGAATTTCTCTCCCCACTCGATCAGCAGAATGCTGTTTTCCGAGCGCAGATCGTCCAAGGCCAGGGTATCCAACCCGCGTTGTGTATCGATACGGTACAAGTCAATGTGGTAAATCGTAACCTGCGGGCCGCGATATTCGTGGATCAGGGTAAATGTAGGGCTGGTCACTTCGTCTTCAGCGGCAGCCTCAAAGGCAGCGGCAATCCCCTTCACCAGCGTGGTCTTGCCCGCCCCAAGATCCCCGCGCAGCAACACAAGTTTGGGAGGCGTAAGGAGCGCAGCGAGCGTATGCCCGAAGGCAATAGTCTCCTCCGCCGAATGAGTAGTGATCTCTCGCCGCGCCGTAGTCCGCCCGCTCACCAGCACAGTATATCGGGAGCAAGATACGAACATGTGGGGACAGCCGCCCTCGGCTGTCCGGTCGAGCAAAGCTCGACACCTGGCAGTGGCCTACTCAGTACGTAGAGAACGCGCCCGACTTCATTCCCAGCGAATTCCGCATCGCGACATGATCGAGGGAGTTGCGCAGACGGCGATGGTCATCGTCCTCGAGGGCCACGAAGCGAAACGGCTGTAACACTCCGTCAGGCATCTTCTGCGCCGGGCTAAGAACCTCCGCCATGCCGTGCACCGGTCCGGATTGCGTTTGAAAGGCGACCTCAACGAAATCGCCTTGCGCCAACGAATCAGCCAGACGCAGCAAGCCGCCGGTCACGGATATGGTTTGAAGTTTTGCTTTGGTGCGGCGGCCGTCTTCCAGGCGAATCGCAGCCAGGACGGAATCGCCAAGCTGGACCCGGGACGCGCGCCGCGTGGGGTGCGGTTGGGGGAAGTGGGTCATAGGTCAACATCACTATGACACTCGCCGCTGTTATCGAACAGATTACCGAGGCCCCTTGGCCGGATTCCGCACCCATAGCGGCGGACCAAGAGACCGCAAGCTTGTCCTTTGAAGCACTTACGATACGTTTACTAATTGATTAATGTCCTGCGGGACAGTGCCGGCGATCGGCGTACGCCTTTCTGAAACAGCAGGTTTACCATGTCTGCACATCATTCAGGAGGACTCATGCTTCGGATAGCACTTTGGATTTTCATCACGACGCTGTTTCTCAGTATCATCTCGCTGGCGCAACCATCCGCAGAAACGCATCCCGCCTTGCGAGTCGGAATCGTGGGCCTGGTCCACGGACATGTGCATGGATTTCTCGACCAGTCGCGCCACAGTCCCGAGATCGAGATCGTGGGTATCGCCGAATCCGACAAGCAACTTGTAGCGGCTGCAGGTGCGCGCTACGGCGTCGGCCCCGGCCTGCTTTTCTCCGATGTAGAAGAGATGCTGCAGAAAGTCCATCCCCAGGCCGTGCTGGTTTACACCAATACCTTCGATCACCGGCGGGTTGTCGAAATCTGCGCGCGCCACGGCGTCCACGTCATGATGGAGAAGCCATTGGCCGTGAGCCTCGACGACGCGCTAGCCATGCAGAAAGCTGCCCAGGCTGCCAGGATTCATGTGCTGGTCAACTATGAGACGTCCTGGTACCGCAGCAATCACGCCGCCTACGATCTGGTCCACGAAGGCGCATTGGGCGAAATTCGCAAAGTTGTGATCCACGATGGACACAAGGGACCGAAAGAAATTGGAGTGGAGCCGGAGTTCTTCTCCTGGCTCACCGACCCGAAACTCAATGGTGGAGGTGCCCTCTTCGACTTCGGCTGCTACGGTGCCGATCTCATGACCTGGCTGATGGACGGTCATCGCCCACAAGCCGTCACATCTGTCACGCAACAGATCAAGCCTGAAATCTATCCGCACGTGGACGATGAGGCTACCATCATCCTCACATATCCCAAGGCACAAGCCATCATCCAAGCCTCGTGGAACTGGCCCTTCGACCGGAAAGACATGGAAGTTTACGGACGAACCGGAACTGCGATCACAGTGAAGCGCGATTACATCAGAGTGCGCCGCACGGAGGACAAACCCGAAGAACAAGTCGCCGCGAAACCGGTGCCTTCGCCCTACGACAATGAGCTTTCGTATCTGCGCGCGGTGCTCCTCGACGGAGCCAAGGAAGACGGCTTGTCATCGTTGGACACAAATGTGACGGTCACAGAGATTCTCGATGCCGCAAGACGTTCCGCGCTGGAAGGGAAAACGATTCAGTTGCGCGAGCCGAGATAAATAAAGCGCAAGACCCCGCGGAGCCATTTCTCGATAAAGCCTATTTCCAAAAGTCGACTAAAGTGTCGCAGGGGCAAAACGGCCAGCGGCGTCGGACCCTGCTTGCTGAGGGGGTGACCTCCCAAGCGGATCACTAGACCCCAGAACCGCTTGCCCCATGTTTGATTCTTCTCTCATTCGGACAGCAGAAACATCGGGTCGATACTCGATGCGACGTTGAGCGGTTTCGCGCCTTTCCGGCGGACGCATTCAACGCAGCGACCGTGCTGCGACTACGGAGTTCACCGTATTGCCCAACTGTAGGGTATCTGACAAAGTGACCGGAGCGTCGTCTTGATCGTCCTCACTTCGTTTCCCGGCTGGCGGCCCCGATAGCCGGGCATCCTCTCTTTGGTGTTGGGCGGGGCATTGTTGGCTGAGCAAGCAACGATTTTGCCCATGCAAGAACGCAACCGTTACCCGGCACGTACCCAGTGCGAATTTAGGATCGTCAAATGGCTTGGGACTGTTCCTGAGATTGCGATGTGTCCGTTTTGCAAGCGTGAGTTCAGAACTCCCTTCACGCGGATGAGGCAAAGCATTAACGCCTTGGAGAACCTCCAGGTGCGGTTTTACGGTCACAAATGCCAGTCCGAAAGGCTCGCGATCGAGGACCGTCTGCAATCGAAAGCGTCCAACAGCAAATCTGGAAACTCTACTATTGGTGGAGATCGAAATGAGTGAATCAGCCCTGCGAGACTGGCGAACCCTGTATGCCGCGGCCATGCTGGAAGGCGAAAGTATGCAACTCGGACTAATGATTGAAGAGGCTGAGGTGGCGATCCAGGAACGGCTGAGACAAACGGTCGAGAGCGTTCCTACCCTGGAAGAATCCGAATTGTATGCGGCTATGCGGGTGCTGCGCCGGGTACGAGCGCACCTTCTGGCAGCGGCCTGAGGCGCTTGCCTCGGCGGTCACCGCCTGGCGTAGTGCGTCCAACCAGATCGACGTCTATAAGTCGCCGGGTCCCCTGTGATCTTCTGTGGTGAAAGCCTTTGACTTCCTCGTCCACGCCACGGGTCACGCCGGTCGAGGTCGCAATATTCAACGATCATACTTCCGACGCAAGTACACTAGGTAAAATCCGTCAGCATAGGTCCCCGCCGCGATAAGGACTCGGAATGGGCTTATGCGACCGAAAAACTATTGACAAAGATCTGGGAACGAATCTATCTCGGCGGTCTCAAAGATGGAGCGCAACTGGTGCGCCCCAATCCCCAACGAATTTCGACTGTCTTATCGCTATGCCGCGAAAAGGCGGTGCAGCAAGCCCCGAAGATCATCTACATCCATATTCCAATCCCGGACGCGCGGCCCATCTCCGCGCAAAAGTTTGAGGACATCATGTTCGCCATCGCGCTAGGAGTGCGTCGCGGGAACCTGCTGGTGCATTGCCTGCAGGGCATGAACCGCTCGCCGATCATGATTGCCGCGTGGATGGATCGTTGCGGCTATGCGGAAATTGACAAGGCGTTAGCGGAGATTGCGAAACTGAGAGAGATTGCCCCATCATCGACGTTGCTCAGGAGCGTACGCGAGTTGCTTCGTAAGTAAAAAGGACTGACCAGGGATCGTTGCCCTAGAACCTTAGTCTCCTCCATCCGGCAGGGTAGTATTTTGAGTAAAACGGCGTCCATCTAGTCCCGGCTCTGCCTGAGAGTGCTTACGGTGCAGCCGTCATCTGAGTCCATGATCCTACTTCACCCGCCTGTTCCGGGGTGTAGTTGGGATTGTCGGTGGTGCGATAGTTGCCGAAACCGTCGGTAAAGTGATACTGACCCAGGTTGGAGAGCTGCGTCGTACCGCCGGTGCTGGGATCGTTGACCGTATCAACGCCTCGGATCACATCGTCCCAGTGGTCAGCAGCGCTGCGGGCGCCGCCATCCCGCAAATAACTGTCGTCCACGCCGCCGCTGTTACGGAAGGCCTCTTCCTGTTTGTCGAAGTTCGCCTGAAAAGCAGCCTGTTGCTTCATCGTTTGCTCCACGATCGCTTGCGCCGCGCGGAGCTGATCGTAGCCTTGCTGCAGCTTCTGGTTGAAGTCGGCCAGCATCTTGGCGGTGATCGCCTTGGAGAGCCGAACCCATTCCGGATTTACATACATGGACTTGGCAATCACGCAAAACATCGGCATGCGACGATCGAGAGTGCCAGCGGGCGCTCGAAAGCTTTGCAGGGCCTGGAATCCCCAGTTGGTCTGCTTGATCATGCCGGCGTTCACTCCCGTGTTCGCCCCTTGCGAGATGAAGTAAACGCCAAAGAAGGCCTCTTCGACGGGTCGGCTATTCAGGTCGTAGCCGATCTTGATGGCCACGCCATGCTGGTTGGGCGATGGGTCGAGCTTCAGGACCTTCGCCAGGTCCGGCAAGTCCTGTTGCCCGAGCCATTTGAAATTGGGGAGATTGGGGCGAGTCTGCTGAATGAACTTTGCCATCGCCTGGATCGCAGGTTGCGGCGGAGACGAAAACGCGCCGGTGGGAAGGCGCTCACCGGGCCCTAATTTGCGGCCCCTGTCATATTGCTTCAGTTGAGCTGCAACTTCGGTGTAATCAAACCGCAGGAGCGGGTATTGGAAATAAGCCTCTGCGTTGTCGGGATTCTCCGCATGCGAGGAAAAAGTAAGGGGATACTCCACCCAGCCATAGTGCCACTCGAGCTTGCTCTCGAAGTGCCACTTCTCGGGCAGGTGAACGGTTGCAGCGCGCATCCCTTGATGCTCTGTATCCGTGATCACGCGTTCCGCGAATTTTTCTGTGCCTTTGGCCGGAGTGCCTTCGGCCCCAGAGGTTTTGGATGGAGAGGCCTTGGGTGCTGGGGCCGGTTTCGCCGGGGAGGGCGCAGCCGGTACGCTCGGCCCTGCACCGGAGTCCGACGACGGAGCCGTGGAACTGTCAGCGCTGGGCGCAGAACTATTGCCTGGGTTCGCATCCAGCCCGGCGGCATGTTTGCACCGATCAGAGAGAGAGTCCTTATGCTCCTTGAGACAGGCCACGATTCGGCCCCCGCCGGGTTGCACTCCCGCGCAAAACTGCTGCGCATCCGCCGCGCAGGCGGCGCGAATCGCTGCCAGCCGGTCCTGTGCCGCCGAAGACGGCGCCGCTGTGACAGCGCAGACAACCAGCAGTAGCGTCCAACTTCTCATAACAAACCTCACCTCAGGATGCCGCACCCAAAAAGTAAAGTTCAACTTAGGCCCAATTGCTAAAGAGTATCAGGTATGTCCATTAGCATTCGCCGCCTGACTGTGCAATTCAATTGAGACTTGACAGCCGCTTGACCCATGTTGAGAATAGCCGCCATCGGTGCCGGCTCCCTCCCCGCAGCCACTGAGCGCAAAAATCCCAGGAGATTACCCAATGAAGTTTACCCACCTCACAGTGGTCGTGTGTGTATTCATGTTGGCCCAGACGGTATTCGCGCAAACCGATCAGCCCATGCCGATTCCAGCGGGCACCACCTTTCCGCAGTTGCACTATCACCCGGTTCCAGATCCAAATTCGGCAGAGCCGGCGCTATCCGGTTCCACCATCCCGACCTGGAACTACAGCGTCGTTTCGCCGGTCGACAAGAAGACATATACCGGTACCATCATCGGAAACAATCCAGCCACCAAACCCGGTGGGATCACCGTTGTCCCAATGGTGATCGTTCCGGTGCGGCTGATCTTCAAGTACAACTCGACCACAAGTTTCATCTTCGATCCGACTGTTGCTGATGCCGGTTGCCTCGGTACCGGCAACACTGGAGCCAGCCTGTTGCAGGCGTCGCCGCTGTTTAACGACGTAACGTACACAGCAAAGGGCGTAAATGTTGGCAACTCTCAGTACATTGATTTGTTCCAGCGGGCCAATTTTTGGAACGATGTTTCCGCATCGGGCGGCGCGAATTACCACACTCTCCTGGGTGCTGCCATGCTTCCCGTGCAGACCGTGACGGTGGCGAGTGCCAACACCGGTATCCCGAAGGGCACTGTCTACAGTGAATCGGTTTTCTGTGGCAAGAACACGGGCAATGTCAATAAAGCCGGAGCGCTGGGAGTGATGAACATTAACTTCTGGGACCCGACGGCTCAATCGTTGATCACCAAACTTGGTCTTAATCCCAATACGTTCGTCTTTTTCCTGTTTTACAACTCAGTCATGTCCGCCTCTCCCGTGAACGCCTGCTGCACGTTGGGCTATCACTCTTTCAAGGGGGCGCAGACTTACGGCGTGGGCGACTTCCAGGGAGACCCGAACTGGATCGTTGCCGCCTCCGATACTTCCCCTCTTAGCCATGAACTCGGCGAATGGGTAAACAATCCGATCGGAGTGAACGCCACGCCCGCATGGGGTCACATCGGTCAGGTGTCAGGTTGCCAGGCCAACTATGAAGTGGGAGATCCTCTCTCTGGAAAGCCCCTTCTGGCTGTGAAGATGCCCAACGGTTTTACCTACCACGTGCAAGATCTGGCTTTCTTCGACTGGTACTACCGGATCTCGCCCTCAACTGCACTGAACGCATGGTATTCCCTCGCGGGAACTTTCACCGCAGATGCCGGCGCGGTCTGCAAGTGAGAAGCGCCGTTTTGAGCCGCCGTGGCGGAAGCATGACTTCCTCACGCTAGCAGAACGATTGCATGGGGGGATGGCCCATCCTTCCATCAAATTAACCGAGGCTGCCCCACCCTCTGCGAATTTCAGAGGGTGGAAGACGATGCTCTCAATTCCTTGAGATTTTGATTTTATGGTGAACGCATTGAGGTTTGCACATTGGATTTGGCGCTTACCGTGTACAGGGCAAGGGATAGAAGATCTGCACGATGCAAGCTGCATCGATCCCCACCCTGTTAAGAACTGCAGAGGGTGGGGCAGCCTCATTTGTAGATAGATCGAGAAAATCGAAACCTAAAAGGTGGGCCATCCGCGAACGAAAAGCTGCGCCACCCGCCCTCGAGGCGCGGCCTGATTAGCAAATGACCTGAGTTCTAAACGGGGCGCCCGAGGGTGATCCACAAAGCTTCGATGACGAAGTAGGCCAGGAGCACCAGAAGGTAAGGGCGCGCTGCCAACCGCCGGCGCCGATCAAAAAGGATTAGGGCAAACAACACAGCGTCGATCAACGCAAGGCAGGCGGTCTGAGACGAAGCTTGCCGAACGTGAAACCAGTATCCCAGCGTCCTTGCCAGACCCGCTGGCAACAGAACCAGCGTAATGCAGATCATGTATCGCATGTGCGTCGCGACATCGCGCTGGCGTATCGATGCGATCGAAACGCCGTACAACGTGCCGAAGAGCAGAAGCTGGGCAGCGGAGAGGAACTCGGCGTTGCGAGCCATCTCCAACGTCGCGCCGTCGGCCAAATGCTCATGGTATTCCTTCCACAACATCGCGACAGAGAAGACGAGAGCTAAGGGGACAATGATATTCGACAGTTTTCCGAGAATGCGATGGGTCGAGAATGCCTTGTAGCGTATAGCGAATGGCTGGACGATCAACAGGGTAAGAAAGCAAAACAGCAGGACCGCGTGCACGTGGACGGCCGTCGTAATAGATTGGTCGAAGTGTGGGATTTCCGATAAATAAGGAATCCAGAACCCAGCGATGAATATAGGCAGAAGAAAAATCAAGACAAAGCCGAGATTGCGATAGGCACGCTCCATCCGTTGATCTGACTGGCGGCATTTTAGTTGGGGACTTGAGATGTTTCAATCTCGAACTTCTCTGAGGGGCACTTCGTGGGATCAATCGACAGTAAAGCCAGGACAAGACGCCCGACGATTCTACCCATCCAGTGAGTTAGCGACGGACTGCAGTCGTAGTTAGCGAATCAAAAACGGAAATGGCTTCAGTCACTGGACCGTTTATCCATCCCAGCGCACATCGTTCGCTCGCGCCGCTATCTGAGCGCGATTAAACGCATCGGGCAATCCCCGCAACAAATCGGTAGCCACGAGTGAGTGCTCGCCGACGATGTCCCGCATGACATCGCCTGCCAGTCCGTGGAGATGCACGGCAGCACACACAGCCAGCATGGCTTGCTTCGGATGCTGCGCGATCATCGCCGCAACCATTCCGGTGAGAATGTCGCCCGTCCCGCCGGTCGACATTCCGGGATTTCCTGTGGTGTTAACCCAGGCTTCGCCATCCGGTTGTACGACCAGAGTTCGATGGCCCTTGAGCACGACGATCAACTGATGTTCGCGCGCAAACTGACGGGCGACCTCCAGCCGGTTCTTCTGGACCTCGGCAATGGAACATCCCGCCAGCCGCGCCATCTCACCCGGATGCGGCGTAATCACCAGCGTACGGCCCTTGCCGTTCAACTCACTGGCCTTGCCTGCGAACGCATTCAGGCCATCCGCGTCGAGGACGACGGGCAGTTCACTCTTGCGGACCAGGTTTCGCACCAGCTCTGACGTTTCGGAAACCGTGAGATCCCCGGACCAATGGCCAGCACGCTCTTCGCTTTTGCCAGCTCAGCCAGGCGACCCGCTCCTGCCGCAGCAATGGTGCCTTCCGCCGTTTCAGGAAGAGGTTCGGTCATCAGTTCCGGATGAAATCCCGCGACCGTTGGCAGCACCGACTTCGGCGTCGCCACGGTCGCCAGCCCGGCGCCTGCGCGTAACGAAGCCATCCCGGCCATGGCAACCGATCCTGCCTTGCCAACGGATCCGCCAATGACCAGCACATGCCCGTAGTTGCCCTTGTTCGACTCCTGCGAACGCGGCGCAATCAGCGCCGCGAAATCGCGAGCCGTAATCACATTCAGATGCAGTGTCGAGACGATCGCCTCATCCGGCGAACCGATTCCCGCGACGTACGTTGGACCCTTTGTTAACTGGCTGAACACATGCGCTGGGCGTGGAGCGGTAAACGTGACGACCATATCCGTTCGGGCGATAATTCCCTGCTGGGCGCCCATCGCGTCCGCGTCCGCGCCAGATGGAATGTCAACCGCAATCACCTTCCCCTGACTGGCATTCAGCATCGCGATCGCCTCGGCATAGAGCCCGCTCACCGGCGGCTTGAATCCGGTGCCCAGAATCGCGTCCACGTACATGTTGGCGGAGAACGACTGCCGCACTGGTCCGCTCTTCAATTCATCGCTGTGACGAACAATGGTGGCAGCAAAAGGGAGTCGGCTGTACATCACGGCGGCATCGCCCTTCAACTCTGCCGGATCCGTCAGCAAAATGACCTGAACCGGCTTCCCTTTGTCGTGCAACAGGCGCGCCACCACAAAGCCATCGCCGCCATTGTTGCCCTTACCGCACACGACAAGAATCTTGGATGTAGCCCCGACGATGTAGCCCCGGACGATGTAGCCCCGGACGCCCTCGTCCGGGGCGCCCCGGCGCAAGCCTTTGGCGCGGGCGTGTCGGCGCTGTCTCTCTGGAGTGACAGTACATGTTCGGCCACAGCCGCGCCGGCATTCTCCATCAACGTGAGAGACGGCACGCCGAAACGCTCGCTGGTGGCGCGATCGATGGCGCGCATTTCTGCCGCAGTCACAATTTTCATGACGAGGCAGTCTGTTCGAGTTGCCGCAATTGCGAGGGTTCGCCCATGGCGATCAGGCAGTCGTCGGCCTCGATGCGCTCATCGGGCGCAGGATTGAAGCGCATGGCGTCGCGCCGCTTGATGGCCAGCACGATCACTCCGCGCTCCTGCCGGATGCGCGAACTCTCGATCGTCTTACCGGCGAACGTGGACGCCGGCGTGATATGAATCTCGCCGATCTCCAGATCCATGCCGAGGTGAGTCGTCGCCGTATCGAGAAAGCTGACCACATGCGGACGCAACAAAGACTGCGCAATCCGCTGCCCGGCGAACGAGTAAGGAGAAACCACGGAATCGGCCCCGGCCGTCAGCAAATGCTTCTCCGCGCCATCTTCGCTGGCGCGCGCAATGATTTTCAGATGGGGATTCAGTCCGCGCGCGGTCAGCACGATATAGAGATTGGTGGCGTCGGTGGTGGTGGCGGCGATCAGTCCCTGGGCGCGCTCGATCTGCGCCTGGCGCAGAATCTGTTCCTGGGTCGCATCTCCGGCCAGCACCAGCCAGTTCTCTGAGGCAAAGCGCTGCCGCTTGGTTTCGGCATTCTCGATGATCACAAACGGCACCGGCTTGCGCGCCAACTCCCGCGCCACGCTGCGGCCGACGCGTCCCATGCCGCAGATGATGAAGTGGCCGTCGAGACGTCCGATTTCGCGCTCCATGCGCCGCCTTCCAAAGAAGCTCTGCAGCTCGAATTCTAGCAAAGCCTGACTCAGCGCCCCGACTCCCAACAACAGCAAGGACACGCCCGCCAGAATCACGAACACGTTGAAGACGCGCCCCGCATGCGACAGCGGATGCACTTCCTGATATCCGATGGTGGTCAGCGTCGTGACCACCATGTAGAAGCCGTCGAACCACGGCCAGCCTTCGATGTAGTGATAGCCGGCAGTGCCGATCGCCATGACCAGCAGCAGGAGAGCGCCGATCGTTCGAAGATTGCGGAAGGCTTTCATGGAAGTGCAGTGGCCAGTGATCGTGGCTAGTGGCCAGCAAGAACGATCTGGTTGCGCCGGTGTTACGGCCACTGATCACTGGCCACTGACCACTTTCTCGACCCACGACTATAAAACAAAACGGCCCTCCGCGCTGTGCGGAGGGCCGTGACCTGCAGTCTAATCATCTCTTCGCGGATTTTTTGCCGCCAATGCCTGCACCCGGCTGTGCTTCTGTCCATAGGTGAAGTACACGACCAGCCCAATCGCCAGCCAGATAAACAAGCGAGCCCAGTTCACCCAGCCCAGCTTGTACATCATGTAGCCGTTCGAGATCACGCCGAGGATCGGCACCAGCGGCACCCACGGAGTCCGGAACGGCCGCGGCTGGTTAGGATTCGTGCGCCGCAAGACCAGCACGGAAATCGACACGATCACGAAGGCCAGCAGCGTGCCGATGTTCACCATCTTGCCGATATCGTCGATCGGCGTCACGCTGCCGACAATCGCCGCCAGCAGGCCGACCAGAATCGTGTTCTTCCACGGAGTGCGGAACTTCGGATGAACATCGGCGAAGAACTTCTTGGGTAACAGTCCGTCATTGGCCATCGAATAGAGCACGCGCGTCTGGCCGAGCAACATCACCAGCATCACGCTGGTCAGCCCGGCCAGAGCGCCCAGCGTAATGATGTGCGACGCCGTCGTTAGACCGCGGTCCAGAAATGCGACGGCGACCGGCGCCTCAATATTGATCTGCTGCCAGTGCACCATTCCGGTCAGCACGCCGGCCACCGCGATGTACAACACCGTACAAATCGCCAGCGAGGCAATCATGCCGATGGGCAAGTCGCGTTGCGGATTCTTCGCTTCCTGCGCCGTGGTCGAAACTGCATCGAAGCCGATGTAGGCAAAGAATATGTAGGCCGCGCCCGCTCCGATTCCAGCGAAGCCGTGGGGCGCATACGAGTGCCAGTCCATACCCCAGTTGGCGCGATTGATGTAGTGAGCGCCCAGTGCGATCACGAAGAGCACGACCGCCACCTTGATAACGACAATCGTCGCGTTGAACCGCGCACTCTCTTTGATGCCGACCACCAGAATCGCCGTGATGACCAGCGCGATGAGGAAGGCGGGAAGATTGAAACCGATCTCCATCCCGAACAGGTGCGGCGCGCCGAGCAATGCATGCGCCCGCTGCAGCAATTCCGGGGAGGGCGCACTCGTAATTGCAGTCACCTTGTCCAGGAAGGCCTGCGTCCCCGGCACCAGCGAGGAATCCGAGGCCTGCGCCATCTGCCGCGCAACCATGTTCTCGGCAGTCTTCAGCGCCGTCCAGTGATCGTAGGCCAGCCACAGCGGCATCTTGATGTGAAAGATATTCAGCAGTTCGATGAAGTGGTTCGACCAGCCCGAAGACACTGTGCTGGCGCCCATGGCGTATTCCAGCGTCAGATCCCAGCCGATGATCCACGCCAACAACTCGCCCAGCGTGGCGTAGGCGTAGGTGTAGGCACTGCCTGCCAGCGGAATCATGGCAGCAAACTCGGCGTAACAGAGACCGGCAAACGCGCATCCCAATCCCGACAAGCACGAACGACAGCGATGAGTCCCGGGCCGGCGTAGTGCGCGCCCAGTCCCGACCATGACGAAGATGCCGGCGCCGATGATTGCGCCCACGCCCAGCGCGGTGAGCTGAAAAACTCCTAGCGTCCGTTTCAGGCTGTGCTCGCCCGTCTCGCGCGCCTCTTCCATCAGCAGGCTTCAGCGGCTTCGTTGCCAGAAGGTTCGCCATTCGTTTGGGTTTCTCCTGAGTGGCTGCAGTGCTGCTCATGCGGACGTACTCTCTGATTCTCGCGCTTCGCGACCACGCATAATACACCGGAATTCCCAACAGCACCACGATCAGCCCCGGCCACGTGTACTGCGGCTTGTAGCGCAATAGTACGACATCGATGAATAAAGCCATCACAATATAAATGATCGGCAGCACCGGATACCCCACCGCCCTATAGGGCCGCGGCGCGTCGGGATGCGTTCGCCGCAGCACGAACAGCCCCACAATCGTCAGAATGTAGAACACCAGCACCGCAAAAATGATGTAGTCCAGAAGCTGCCCGTAGCTGCCCGAGATGCACAGCACGCAGGTCCAGACCATCTGCACCATCAGCGAAACCGCGGGCGTCTTGTAGGTAGGATGCAATTTCGCGACATTGCGGAAGAACAGGCCGTCCTTGGCCATGGCGTAATAAACGCGCGCACCGGAAAGAATCAGCCCATTGATGCAGCCAAAGCCGGAAATCATGATGGCGGCCGCCATCAGCTAGCCGCCGACCGACCCGAACATCTGGGTCATGACGGCAGTGCCCACGCGATCTTCGGCGGCATGCGTGATCCCGCGCGCCAAGATTGTCGACGCGCCTTCGGTTCCGTCCAGCGGCAGCGCGCTCAGATAAATGAAGTTGCACGCAATATAGAGCGCGATGACGACGCCCGTGCCCAGAGCAAGCGATAACGGCAGATTGCGGCTGGGATTCTTCACCTCTCCGGCGGTGAAGGTCACATTGTTCCAGGCGTCGGCAGAGAACAGCGAGCCGACCTGCGCGACGGCAAGAACCGTCAGTGTGCCCACGAAAACGTCGACCCGCCGATATCGTGCTGCGCCCACAGTCCCGCGTTGTGCCAGAAGTTTCCGCTAAAGTTCGCCGCCAGGGCTTCCGCATTGCGTCCAAGTGCGAAGCCAAACACCGCCAGCCCTAAGAGCGCGCAAACTTTGGCGGCGGTGAAAACGTTCTGAATCGCTGCCCCGGTCTTCACTCCGAAGATATTCACGAACGACAGAAAAATCACCAGCAAGATCGCCATCAGATTCTGCGTATTGATGCCGACATCCATGTTGCCCAGCACCATCGGCCCGATGTGAATAGGCGGCACTTTCCCGATGTGCCAGATCCAGTGGGTAGAAGAGATGGAAGGAAAAAAGACGCCCAGAAACTTGCCGAACGCAACGCCCACGGCAGCAATCGTTCCGGTCTGGATGACCAGAAACAATGTCCAGCCGTAGAGAAATCCCCAGAGCGGTCCCAGCGCCTCGCGCAGATAAACGTACTGCCCGCCCGCCCGTGGCATCATCGCGGCCAGTTCGCCATAGCTCAGCGCGGCCACGATCGTCATGAAGCCGGCAACGGCCCAGGCTCCGATCAGCAACGCAGGCGAACCTACCTCGCGCCCAATCTCCGCCGAGACAATAAAGATGCCGGAGCCGATCATCGAGCCCATCACCAGCATGGTCGCGCTGGTGAGGCCCAGTCCCTGGACCAGTTCCTTATCCTGATGACTGTGAATGTCCCAATCGCTGCGTGACGCGTCGTTGTCGGTGTGCTCAGGAATTCCTCCCTCGATTGCGAATCGTCGGCCGATCGTCGGTCGTTTGTCCTGCATGTTCACCACGGCTGCCCATCGCTCTGTCATCCTGAGCGGCGAACTTTGCCGCGAAAGACCTGTGCAACTGGCCGGCGAGTACAGGGATCCTTCGCTTCGCTTAAGGATGACAAGCGAAAAGCGAATATTCGCAATCCGTGAGAACTTTACCTTAAGATGCGGAAAAATTCCTCTGCTGATTTGCGGGGCTCCCGTAACAGATCGGATATCACAGCCACGGAATCGGCCCCTGCCTCGATAACCGAAGCCGCATTCGCCCGGGTAATCCCCCCAATGGCCACCAAGGGCTTGCGGGTCAAGGCCCGCGCCCGGCGCACGCCTTCAAGCCCCAAAACGGGATCGGGCTTGTCCTTGCTCGAAGTAGCGAATACTGGTCCGATGGCGAGATAGTCCGCCGAAGTCAGATCCGCCTCCCGCAGTTGCTCAGGATTATGCGTCGAGACGCCCAGCCAGCGATCCGGCCCGATGATCTGCCGCACGGACTCCGGCGACAAGTCGTCCTGCCCAACATGCACGCCATCGAAGTCGGCGGCCAGGCACAGATCAGCCCGATCATTCATGATGAGCCGCACGGGGTGACTGGCAGGGCTCCTCACAGTGGGGTGTCCCAGACTGGGGTGCCCCATGTCTCGCCGTTTTTGCGAGACGTGGGAATCTGGATCGCGAGGGAATAGTCTTCGCAGTTCCCGCGCCGGCTCCAGCATCACTCGCGCATTCCCGGACTTGTTGCGGTACTGAATCAGGGTGCAGCCGGCAGATGCGAGATGCTCGGCCGCGGCGCACAAGGCCTGTACATCAGAAATACAGCTCGAGTCGAGAATGGCATATAACTTGGGAAGCACCATGCGCTGACGACTGTACTATCGCGACAGCTCGCAAATCCAGTTAACTTCCCAGGTCTTGCCGCCGTCCGGTGAGTAGGACTGCTCCATGCGCGCCGACTTCGGGGAAAGGTCAAGCCAGACGTAGCGCACCAGGATCGTGCGGCCCTTGAGAGTCTCCTGATGAAAAAATTCCCCACGCTTGCCGGTAAACGCGCCCACCACAGGAGGACTGTCGAGTGTGCCGTTATCCAGGTCCACCAGGTAGATGCTCCATTGGCGCGTCTCCGGGTTGTAGAGGCGAAGCGTCTGCGCCTTGATGTGGAGTTTCTTGTCGGTGCTGGTGACCTCGAACTGCTCAAAGTTCGCGTTGCTGTCCAGGAGTTTGTGGTGGTTCGAGATGCCATCGTACGCAACCCACACATTGGAGTTATTGAGACGATCGGGAAGGCGGCGGACATGCGCTTTCCAGTCCCCGATGAGGAAATCAAAGTCGTGAGACCCATCGCGCTGAGGGAGATTAGCGGGATTCGAGGAAGTTTGTGCTTGAACCGTTATAGCGAGCGCCACGTTCAGAATCAGCGGCGCCAGGGTCCTAAGGTTGCGAACCTTCATAGCCATCTGTTCCATCCCAACGACCGCAGAGAAGATGATGTCTCAATGCGCCCCTTCGCTCCGCCAGACGGAGTGGACAGCATTCGTCCCTACGTCTTCCCGTTCTTCGCCAGAAACCGCTCAATGAACCCCGTATCAATCTTCCCTGCCCTGAAATCCGGATCCGCCAAGATTTTCCGATGCAGTGGGATCGTCGTATACACGCCCTCGACGATAAACATCTCGAGGGCCCGGGCCATGCGCGAGATCGCTTCGTTGCGATCTTTGGCGCGCACGATCAGCTTGGCGATCAGCGAATCGTAATACGGAGGAATCACACCTTCTGCATAGGCTGCCGTATCCACGCGCACGCCCGTGCCGCCCGGTGGATGGAAGGCCGTGATCTTCCCCGCCGACGGCGTGAACTTCTCCGGATGCTCCGCATTGATACGGCACTCGATGGAATGTCCGCGATGCACGATAGGGCCGTGCAGTACATCATCCATGCGGGCTCCGGCCGCGATCATGATCTGGCTCTTGACCAGGTCGACGTCCGTGACCATCTCCGTGACCGGATGCTCCACCTGGATGCGGGTGTTCATCTCGATGAAGTGCAGTTTCCGGTCCTGATCCATCAGGAACTCGATCGTTCCGGCGTTCGAGTAGCCGATTGCAGCCAGCGACTTGCACAGCACCGCGCCAATCTGATCGCGTAACTCGGGAGTGACTTGCGTCGACGGCGACTCTTCCAGCAGTTTCTGATGGCGCCGCTGAATCGAACACTCGCGCTCACCCAGGCTCACGACATTGCCGTGCTCGTCCGCCAGCACCTGAAACTCGATGTGCCGCGGATGCTCGACATACTTCTCCATGTAGAGATCGCCGTTGCCGAAGGCGCCCGCGGCCTCCGCCTGCGCCGCCTTGAACAGTCCGGGCAATTCCTCTTCGTTGCGGACAATGCGCATGCCGCGCCCGCCGCCACCGGCTGACGCTTTCACGATCACCGGAAAGCCAACTTGCCGCGCCCACTCCAGAGCCTCGCCATCGGAGGCAATGATCCCATCTGATCCCGGCAAGATCGGCACGCCGGCCTGCTTCATCGCAGCGCGCGCTTTTTCTTTTTCACCCATCAGCCGCGTGACTTCCGGGCGCGGTCCGATGAACTTGATGCCGCTCATCTCGCAGACTTCGGCGAAATTCGCATTCTCGGCCAGCAAACCATAGCCGGGATGAATCGCCTCGACATTCGCAATCTCGGCCGCACTGATCACGGCAGGAATATTCAGATAGCTATGCGCCAACTGCGGCGGTCCAATGCAAATCGCCTCATCCGCAAAACGAACTGGCAACGAGTTACGGTCGGCCTCGCTGTAGATCGCAACCGTGCGGATGCCCAGTTCCTTGCACGCGCAGATCACGCGCAATGCAATTTCTCCGCGATTCGCAATCAGGATCTTCTTGAACATGAATCAGTTTTCAACCTTTAGCCAAAGCTTTGACTCAGCGAACACAATGTGGGGACGGCCGCCCTCGGCCGTCCGCCGGACGCAGTCCGGCTTTGGGTCTGGAGTCTTGTAAACACAAAAAGGCGCGCATAGGCGCGCCCGAAATGTCCCCACTCTCACTTCTTCGGCCGGATCACAAACAATTCCTGGCCGTATTCGATTGGCTGGCCGTTGCTCGCCAGGTTCTTCACGATCTCTCCGGCGACATCGGACTCAATCTCGTTGAGCAGTTTCATCGCCTCGACAATGCACAGGACCTGTCCCACCTCGACGGAGTCTCCCGCCTTGACAAATGGCGGAGCGCCCGGCGAGGGAGCTTCGTAGAAGGTCCCTACGATCGGAGACTTCACCGTGTGCAGGCCTTCCTCAGGAGCGGGAGCCGCCGCCACGGGAGGAGCAGTCGCCGGAGGCGCGGCGCCCGCCGAAGTGAATCCTCCAACCTCCCCAGCGGAGGCGGCGACGGGAGGTATCGCGAAGAATCGCGGATCCGGATGCGCATGCACCACGGTCTGCTCTCCGGCACGCTTGATCCGGACTTTGACATCGCCACGTTCCAGTTCAAACTCGGCGATATCCTTCTCGATTAAGAACTCAATGAGTTCTTTCAGCTCTTTTTGATTCATTCTGATGTTCGAACTGGCGTCCGGTGGGACCTTTGCCTACTCCCGCCGCGCAACCGGTCAGGCGCGCGAAGAAAGCCGGGCTTAGATCCGCCCGGCTGAATTTAAGAAGACTAAACTGCCAGAAAATCCTTGCTGGTCGGCGTTAATACCTCACAACCGCCAGGAGTTACTGCCACCATATCCTCGATCCTCACACCCCATTTGCCGGGGAAGTATACTCCCGGCTCGATCGTAATCACCATACCGGGCTGCAGAATCTCTCGCTGTCCGCCGGCAACTCGGGGACTCTCATGGATTTCAAGCCCGACTCCGTGCCCAGTCGAGTGCGTAAAATACTTTCCTAACCCGCGCTTTTGCAGCGCCTTACGAGCAGCCGCGTCCACTTCACCGGCCGCGATCCCGGCTCGCACCACATCGATCGCCGCCTGCTGCGCTTCTAGAACCGCGTCGTAGACTTGACGAGCGTCCTTAGAAACTGGCCCTACCCACACGGTACGGGTCTGGTCCGAACAATAACCGGAGAGTATAACACCGAAGTCGCAGACTACGAACCCGACGGTGGCGATCGACTGGTTCGAAGCGCGCCCGTGGGGCAAAGCCGACCTCGCTCCGGAAGCGATAATTGTGGAGAATGACATTTCCTCAGCTCCACCTCGGCGCGCTGCCAGCTCCATTTCGGCGGCCACCTCGACTTCTTTGATTCCCGGACGCATAACTTCGACCGCGCGGTCGAAAAGCTTTGCCCCCAAGGCGACCGCCTCCCGGATCAGCTTCAATTCGTCCGCATTCTTCACCATCCGAGCCCGTTCCACGATGGGTGGAGCATCTTTCAGCGTGACTTTGGCCGGGGTCAGCTTGGCCAGTCGCTTTTTCTCCGCCACTGTGAAATGCTCGGACTCAATCCCGATGTCCCATCCCTTCGCGCGCTGACGGCGGCGCCCCAGGAAATCACCCAGGGCTTGCAGCAAACCCTTGCGCGCAATGACTACCTTAGCGGCCTTCACCTCTTCGTGCGCCTGCGTGTCATAGCGGACATCAGTGAAAAACACGCTTCCAGTCGCCTCGACCAGCAACAGGCCCGCGCTCCCGGTAAATCCGCAAAGATATCGAATGTTAGGAAGATGGCTGATCAGGAGGGCATCAAAGCGAGTAGTGGCAAGATGGTCCCGCAACATCGTCTGCCGTGCGTGAAAATTCATTGCTGAAAGTTTAGCAGGAAGGGCGGGCAGTACTCAGTACTCAGACTCAGTGCCGATGTATCCAGTTTGCATGAAGTGATCGTTCCCAAATTGGGCATTTATATTGTTTCATGCTCGTGCGTCACTGACTCGCTGCTTGTTCGATGCGAGGATTTGTTCTGAGGACTATCGCATGGCCCAATCCTATAAACAGCTCATTGCCTGGCGTAAGTCAATGGATCTTGTGACTGAGATTTACGAGGTTACGCGGACTTTTCCGCGAGAAGAGATGTATGGGTTGACAAGTCAACTGCGTCGGGCGGCTGTTTCGGTGCCGAGCAACATTGCTGAAGGACAGGCGCGATATTCTCATCGCGAGTTTCATCGATTTCTGACTAATGCTCGAGGTTCGCTTGCAGAAATTGAAACTCAGGTCGCCATCGCAGCTAGGTTAGCCTATCTGTCACCCGAAGCAGTCGATCCCTTACTGGCCAGGACGGCGGAGCTTGGGCGAATCCTGAATGGACTGATCGCTTCCACAAAATCTGTAGTGTGAGCGAGCACTGAGTACTGAGTACCGGGTACTGAGTACTAACCTCACCAAACGCAAAACCGCCGGTTCCGGGACAGGTTCTTCGCGGAAACCGGCGGTTTTAATCTTCGAACTACGCTGCTGCTTCGGACAAACTATGTCTGAATGATTCGCGGCGTGATGAAGAAAATCAGCTCCTGGTTGGCGGTATCGACCTTGGTGTGCTTGAACAGGTTGCCAAGGAACGGGAGGTCGCCGAGCAGCGGCACTTGCGTGACGTTGATCGAGTTCTGCGTCTGGATAACGCCTCCAATTACCACCGTCCCGCCGTCGGTCACCAGTACCTGCGTGGTGGCCTGCTGCGTGATCAGTTCCGGGTTGCCCTGTACTTGCTGACCGAAGTTCGGCGTAGTGTTTTCCACGTCCACGTTCAGGAAGATGGTGTTTTCCGACGTGATCTGCGGAGTCACCGTCAACCGCAGGAACGCGTCGACGTAGGTCACGGTCGGCGGACCGCCCAACTGCGCCTGCGTTACGATCGGCACGCGCACGCCCTGACGGACCAGTGCTTGAATATTGTTCTGGGTTACGACTCGCGGACGGGATAGCACCTTCAGCAAGCCGCGAGATTCCGCCATCGTCAGTACTGCGTCCAGGCGGATGTTGGCGGTGGAACTCTGGAATCCGAAGCCGCTGGTCGGCGACGTCACACCCAGGTTCGAGAACAACGGGATCTGGTTCAGCGTGGTGCCGCTCGGAGCGCTGGTGCCGACGATCGAATAGAACGGCGGCGGGCCTCCAAATACTCCTTCAGGAGAAGTACCGACGCTGCTCGCGCCACCTACGTTGGTCGTGCTGTTGCCCCAGCCAAAGCCTAACTGGGTACCGATGTCGCGGGCGAATTGCCGGGTCGCGGCCACTACGCGCGCTTCGATTTCGACTTCCTGCGTCTTGCGGTCCAACTGCGTGAGCAGGCGGTCGATGGTCGGAATCACCTTCGGAATATCGTTGATGATGACGGCGTTGGTGCGATCGTCAGCCACCACATCGCCGCGCTGCGAGAGGAACTTCTTTACCGTGACGATGGCGTCTTTCGCCTTCGCATAGCTCAGGAAACGGGTAACCGAAACTTTGTCCACGGCCAGCGCTTCTGATTCGATCTGGGCGCGACGGGCATCGGCTTCGTGCTTCAGGGTATCGACAGTGGCGATGCGCAGGACGTTGCCTTCCAGTTCACGCGCCAGGTCGTTGTTCTTGAGCACGATGTCGAGTGCCTGATCCCACGGCACATCGTCGAGCACGATCGTCAGCGTGCCATGCACGTTAGGATCGAGCACCACGTTAAGGCCGCTGATTTCGTGAATCAGGCGGAAGAAATCTTTCAGGTCAACGTCTTTCAAATTGACCGAGATGGGTTCGCCCGTGTACTTCGGGCCAACCGCTGCGGCCTGCTGACCAGCTTGCGCCTTCTGCTCCGCCGCCAGATTCACAGCGGGCGTAATGGCCGGAGCCGCATTGCTCTGCGCCTGCGCCGCGTTCGCGCTGACTGGGAGCAGTTCGGCAGCCGTCTTGTCGGAGAAGCGTGCTGCCGCTTCCTGCGCGCGAACCGTCGGTTCGTCCGCCGGAGCGTCAGTCTTCACTTCGTTCTTGGCCTGGTAAGAAGGCTCGACGAATACATAGTTGTTGGGCGAAGTCGCCTCAGGCTTCGTCGCCGGAGCCGCAGCAACCGTCTTCGTCTCGGAAGTCGCCTGAGCTACGGCATTGGCATGCAGGGTCAATACCAGCTTGCCGGCCGATCCCGGAGTCAATTCGTAGGCGCAGGCTTTGTCGAGGTCAACGACGATGCGCGTGGTCGGATGCGACTGGCCATCCATTCCAATGCGCACGCCCTTGACTCCGGCTGCGTCCACCGCGATGTGGCGCTGCCCGGTCGCCAGAACGGTTTCCGGCAGATCCACCACCACGCGGGCGGGCGAGTTCAGGCTGGTGACCTTCGGCGTAACCACGCCCTTGGAGCTCATCTCGACTCGGATAGTGTCCGTGTCCCGGACTACGTTGACTCGATCGAGCTGGCTGGGCGTCTGGGCGGCCGCAGCCACCACCAGTACCAGCAGCAACGATACGAACATTGTCAGATGTTGCTTTCGCATTTCGCCTCTCCCCACCCGCGGGCCTGGCCCGCGTGTCCTTCTTGTAACTTGATTTTCGGCGCTCCGTCTCCGGATTCCGCCGCCCTGCCTAAACCGCCGGAGTGAAGATTCTCTTCACCACTTCCCGCGTGAACGACTTGCCCAGCTTGTCCTGGATGGTCTCCTGGAACACGACTGAGTCGCCCGTGATCTTCACCACGTAGCCGTTAAACACGGGATCGTTTTCCCGCAGGAAATAAGCCTTGTTCAGATTGTTGGTGACCACTGCAATGAAGCCGTTATCCGACTTCACCACACCGCGCAGGTTGATCGCGCCGATCTCCAGGCACTTCTTGCCCGTCGAGCAACCCGAACCCGTCTGCTGTACCACCGGGCTGAAGAAAGGATCGCGATTGCCGCTCATCGCCCACTTCTTCTCTTCCGGCTTGGGCTGCTTGGCAGCATCCGCCTTTACCGGAGCGGCTGGAGCAGCAACCACCGGAGCAGGCTTGGCCGCTACTACCGTGGTCTTGGCTTGCTTGGAATCTGCCTTCACCGCGGTGGTAACTGGCTTTGCAAAGGGTGTTTTCGCTTCTGCGACTTTCGTCCCCGAAGCTGCCTTTGTAGCCGGACCCGGCTTCGCAACCGGAGTCTTAACATCCGCAACCTTTGGAGCCACCGCAGACTTTGCAGCTGGGGCCTTCGCTTCCACAATCTTTGGCGCCACTGCAGGCTTCATCGCCAGCGTCTTTGCTGCAACAGCCTTCGCCGCCACAGGAGCGCTGCTCTTGCTGGCAGGGGCCGAAGCCATCTTCGCGACCGTCGAGCCCGCATCCTGCGTGTGCAGGATCAGCACCACTTTGCCCGCAGGTCCCGGAGCGACTTCGTATGCCAGAGACTTCTCCAGGTCCACCACCACGCTCGTGGTCGGAGGAGTCTTGCCGTCCATACCGATGCGGACGCCTTTGACGCCACCGCTGCCCACAGGAATCTTGCTCTGCGAGCTGGCAACCACCGTCTCGGGCAGTTCCACCACGACACGTGCCGGAGAACTCAGCTTGCTCACCTTGGGCGTGACTGCCTGGCTGGAGCTGATCTCGATCTGAATGTCACTCGTACCCGGCACCACGTTCACGTGCTGCAGCTTGTTCTGCGCGGATGTGGAGGCCGGCTTGGCCGCGGGAGCCGCAGCTTTCGCAGCTGCCTTCTCCCCCGGAATGACCGCAGCTTTCACCGCCGGAGCCGGAGCTCCAGGAGTTGGCTTCGCAGCCTGTTTTTGCTGCAGCGTCTTCACTGTGCTGCGCGCGTTGTCGATGGCGTCCGGGTTCTGTGCCCAAACCCCGCCCACCATCATTGCCATTGCCAGAATGCCAGTCGTCAGCTTCATAGCGGTCCCTACTTCTTCGCCGCCGGCGTTCCGGGTTTTGCTCCGGCGCCTGCCGCGGAAGGTGTCAAATCGTGACTGAAATAAGTTGTCGCGGTAAACGTAGCGACCACGCTCTCATTGGGGCGTACTGATAAGTATGCTTGGCCTTGGCCCCGTTCGGATTCTTGGTTGTCGACACCAGCAAGTCGCTGATGTTGACGATGCGCTCCAGCTTGCTGACCCGGTCGAAGAAATTCAGCATCGAGTAGTAGCGGCCGTCCAGTTCCATATCGAAGGGAACTTCGGTGTAGTACTGCTGCGATTTCACATCCTTCGCCGCATATCGCCGCAGTTCCACGCCCGCCTGCTGTGCCTCGGCGTCCATCATCGTCATGAATCCGTCGACCTGCTTCTCGTCGGGAACGATGCGCTGCTCGATTTCCAGCTGCTGCTTCAGTTCGGCCAGTTGCTGCTCGATCTGCTTCAACTTCGGCCGGTAGGACTCGAGCTCGTTGTTTTCACGAATCTTGTCTTCCAGGGCATGCTGCGCAGCCGTATTCTTCTCGTCCTGGCTCTTGAATAACGTGAAGTACAGGGCCGCTGTAACCACAGCTCCCCCCAAGAGCACTGTTCCCCACTGCTTGATGCCGGATAAATCGCTAAAGTTCGCCATAGGTCTGCCTTTACGACTTTCCCTTCTCGCAGGTCAGGGTGAACTGGAACGCCTGCATGTCCTTGATTCCCTCGTCCTGGTACGTTTCCTTGATCTCGACGTTCCTGAAGAATCCGGTCTTTTGCAGGTTGGCGATCAGGTTCGCCACCGCATCCGTGCTTAGAGCCGTGCCTTCAAGATTTACTTGCGGCCCGCTGTCGTCCATCTTGCTCAGCCAGACAGCTTCCGTGTTGTTGACCGTCTCGCCCAGCATGGCCATCAGGTTGACTGGACCGCCATTTTGTGACGCGCGCAATCCATCGATGACGTCCACGCGCCGCTTGTAGGCATTGGCCTGGGTCTGCCGCTCCAGATACCGCGCCTTGACATCGGCCAGTTCGCGGTTCTTCTGCTCGGCGACTTTCATCTTTGCGCCAATCTCTTGCGACATGTGATCCAGGCGGTACCAGTAGCCCATATTCAACAGGCCGACGAGTACGACTACGACCAGGATCTTCAGCTTGGGCGATCCCATATCGCCCATTTCCATCGTTGGCATCGACGGACCGGCGCTGCCGCGCTTGCCCTTGCCTTTCGAATTTTCGAGCAGGTTAATTTTGATCATAGGGATTCAAAGCTCCTCAGGGCCAAGCCCACCGCCACTGCCATCTGGCCGGGATTCTGCTCGACCAGTTCCGCTCCGTGTCCTTCCGCCGGCGGTGTCACCCGCTGGAACGGATTCAACAACTCCACCGGCATCGAGAACTCCTGCCGCAACGCCTCCACCAGACCGGGCACCTTCGACGAACCGCCCGCCAGGTAGATTTTCTCGATATGCTCTCCGGCCGCACTGGCGCGGAAGAAATCGAACGTCTTCTGAATTTCCAGCACGATGATTTCAGTCACCTGCTGCAGGATCGGCTGCTTCGCGTCTTCGCTCACCGTGCCGACCTTGTTGCCCAGCTTCAGCGATTCCGCGTCTTCGAAGCTCAGATCCAGTTCCTTCTGCAGCGAGTCCGTGTACTGATGCCCGCCCACGCTGACGTCGCGCGGGAACAGTGGCGTCGTGCCTTTCACGATGTTGATGTTCATCACGCTGGCGCCCAGGTTCAGCAGCGCCACCACCTGGCCGGGTGCGGGCTGGTAGTTGTACTCGTAGCAGTTCTGCAGGGCCAGCGCATCAATGTCGACGATAGCCGGGGTTCGTCCCGCCATCGAGAGTACGTTGGTGTAGTTCAGAATCTTGTCCTTCTTGACCGCCACCAGCAGGACGTCCATCTGCGGAGTACCCACTTCGTCGGACAGAATCTGGTAGTCCAGGCTCACATCGGCCAGATCGAAAGGAATATGCTGCGCCGCTTCTTTCTCGATGGTTTCGGCCAGTTCCTGGTCGCTCATCGAGGGCAGCGAGATCTTCTTCACGATCACCGAGTGTCCGCTGACCGCGGTGGCCACAGCCTTGGTCTTGATCTGGTTGTCGAGGAACAACTTCGAAATCGCGCTCGACACTGTGCCCGAGTCCACGATCATCGAATCGACGACGATATCGGACGAGAGCGGTTCCAGACCGAGGTGTGCGACTTCAATCTGCCCACCCTTCTTCTTCAGCTCCACCGCCTTAATGCTCGAGGAGCCCACATCCAGGCCAACAATCGACTTCGATCCGAGTCCAAACATGTGCCCACCTTTTGTGTGTCGCCGGCATCGCTGCCCGCGACCGTTTTCTAAACTTGTCCGGCAGCTTTTCCCGCTGCCTTCGGCTTACGCTTCGCCTGCGGTTCCATCTCGCTCGACTTCTCTTCCATCCACTGATCCAGCCTCGACTTCTTGAAGCGCCAGCGATTGCCGAGCTTGAACGCGGGAATCTTCTGTTCGCCAACGTACTTGTACAAAGTGTCCGGACTCACGCCCAGATACTGCGACGCTTGGCGAATATTCATCACTTCTCGCGAGTCGGCCATAGTTCCTTTTTGCCTTTTTCCGCCAGAACCACCCGCCCTGTCCCACAGTGCAGGGTTTGCTTCGGAGACTGCCTCGCCCTCTCTATCGGCTCAGAGGGCTTTCGGTGTCCCGAGCATATATCAGCCCTGAAAAACCCCGGCTCCAAGCGAATCTCCGCGTTTTCCCGCGTTTTTTGCCTGTTTTCTGGAATGAGGAAAGATCGGCAGGTCAGTCGGAATCTATATATAGTGGTTTACTGAGGAACGGATACTATTAGATGGACTCGTCGTGCACAAGCCGCCGAGTCATCCGCAGACCGGTAACTGAAGTACTAGGCACGGTACGGAGGTACTATGTCGCTCGCCCAAGCTGTTGTTTCGGCGGCCTTTTCCTCGGCCGCCGAAACTCGACCTGGCATTACTGAACGTCGACTACCTTGCCCCCAAAGAAGGTCACTTTGAGGTCTTTGTAGACATAAATCTGCTTGGGTCCCAAATTAACGATCTTCGTCGGTTGCCCCAAAGCATTCTGCACCTGATCGGTCGTCATCCCCATCTGAATTGTCTGCGGTTCGCCGCCTCCCTGTTGCGCCTGCTGTCCGCCGCCTTGGCCGCCGCCACCCTGTTGTCCGGCACCTTGGCCGCCTTGCTGCTGTCCACCTTGCTGCTGCCCACCCTGCTGCTGATCGCCGCCTTGTGAGTCTTGCGAATCGTCGCTGATGGAGAGCAACTGGCCAATCGTATCCTCGACATCCCCGGCGCTCGCTTTCGCCAGGCTACCCTTCGGAAACTGAAACACGACTTGTGCCTTGTTGTAAGTCGGAGGATCAGTCTTGTTACAGGTGTCGCAGGCCACGATTGCCATCGTCACCGTGTCCTTTTCTGCATTGACGTCAATCTTCGTGGGGTATACCTTATCGCCGGTCTGAAACAGATGAGTGGTTTGCCCCTGCGATGCGGTTTGCGAGAAGTGCCCGAAAAGTTTCTGCCGTCCTGCGACCATCAGGCCGCTGGGCGCGTGCACCGTTCCACCTTCATACTTGGTAGTGAGAACGGTTTTGTCGGAATAGGGCACTCCCAAGATTCCGCCTTTTTGAATCGCCAGCAAAGTGCCGGGATCCACTACCGAATATCCACCGGTGTCCGATCCCATTTTGACGATCTTGTATTGCGCGGCCAATTGCTCTGCCAGCGTAGGCGCCTGCGCATGCGCCCGGGCGATCATCGTGAACCCCAGTGCTAATCCCAAAATCACCGCTGTGAACCTGTGCCACCTCATAAACCCTCCAGAAAATTTTGCCCGCCGTTTATGCCAATTGGTGAGACAAAGGGAGCATCGAAAATGCCGACGCTCCCTGTCCCTGAGTTCGCTATAACCCTCCACCGCCTGAGCCCGCTTCCTGCTTGACCTCGTTTTCCGTCTGGTCCGCCGAAGACTGCTGCTCCTGCAGGGCTTTCTCCACGCTCTTGTCGGGAGGAGGTGCAGGCACATCGCCGTTCACCGTGCTCGTATCCGGCGCTTTCGGCAGCCCACCCGTGCCCTGCTTCTTTGCCAGTTCTCCCATGCCGTCTTTCAGCGACTCACGGAAGGCGTTGTACATTTCCTGCAGGTCATCGGTCGAAACCGGCCCTTCGGAGCCAACTGCGCAGTCGTTCTTGGTGCTGCCCACAACTTTCACGTTCACATTGCCATCGTCGTCGGGAGTTTCCGTGGTTCGCTGAATCACATCTCCTTGCGAAAGCTGGCATTCCTGGTCTTCGCCCGGCACCAGACTCATGTCGGAGCTCACCAGGAAAACGCGGAACTTGGGATCCAGGGCTGGCGGAGCTTCATTGGACTGGGCCGGTTGTCCACCGCTGCTCGCACTATCGCTTTTCCCCTTTGCAGCTTCGGCTTGTTCCACAGCCAACGTTGCTTTCACTTCATCCGCCAATGCCTGCTTGATTTCCGGACTGAGCTTCGTCGTTTCGGCTGCCGCAGGGATCGGCATCAGGCTGGCCACCAGCGTTCCGCCGTCATTCACATTTGGTCCCAGCCAGGCGTTGGCTTGCGCTTCATATGCAGCCTGCAACGTGGCTGCGACCATGAAATCTGTAAGCCAGAACGCTGCCGACGGATACACCGGATACGGCTGGTAATACGGGCCGTAGTAGCCGTACCACGGAGAACCTCCCCATCCCCATGCATAAGGAGCTGGCGCGGGCCATGGATTGTAAGCCCATCCGTAATAGACCGGCTGGTAGTAATAGGCGGGATAGTATCCGTAGTAAGGACGTCCTCCGTAGTAATAGCCCTGGTAGACGCCGCTGCGGTAGGCCCCGTGATAGTAGTAGGTGCGCGAGTAATAACTTCGGCCGCCGCGCGTCACATAGGCACGCTGCACATAGCCCCCGCGGTGCCCTACGCTCACCACCCGCATTCCATTGCGGTTGCTGACCACGCGGCGTTCTCCTCGAACCCCGCGTTCAATGTGCATTCCATTCCGGTTCACACTTCGGATCTGCCCGTTCGGCCGGATATGCGCCGATCCTCCGCCGCGCAACGAAACTTGCCGTCCGGGCGCAACATGATTCGTTGGTCCCCGGCCTCCCGGGCCGCCCCGTCCGGCATTAGCCGTCCCCGGATGCCCCGCGTTCCCGCCGTTTCGGCCGCCGGCGTTGCCGCCATTTCGGTTCATATTGCCGTTGGCGTTTCCGTTGCGTCCGTTCATGTTCCCGCCGGTGCGACCATTCGCGTTATTTCCCGGCCGGTTCATATTGCTGTTGCCGCCGTTGTGACCGGGCGCGTTTCCGCTGTTGCCCGGACGATTCATATTGTTGTTTCCCGGACGATTCATGTTGTTGTTGCCGGGACGATTCATGTTGTTGTTGCCGGGACGATTCGCGTTACCACCCTGGCTGCGATTTTGTCCGGCAGCATTCGGATGCTGCGCCGGCGCCTGGGCATGACTCGGAGCGGAGTTGTGTGCTGGAGCGCTGGGGTGAGGTGCCGGGGCGCTGTTCTTGGCGGGCTTCTGCGCCCAGGCAAATGCTGATCCCGCAATCACAACCACGGCCAGAAGGTAAGGGCGAAGGGCGCTACAACTCACGGAATTCATCGAAGACTCCTCGAAAGAAAATGGTTTCCCTCGCCTGCCCAACTTGCCGGTCAGTGCGATCGACATGGCTGGTGCAGACGAGACAACTCGCGTTATTTTTCTGGGGCCCAAAAACTAGAGAAGATCTTTAAAACAATGCGCGAAATTCTTTCGGGGGAGAATCCGCGCCTGCTTCCCACAGGCGGTGAAACGGTATCAAAACTCGCGGCGTCGTGCAATCGTTTTCTCTTCTCGGCACCCCTTTCTTCCCCGCCCTTCCGCCTTGCGGTAATCTATTCCGTCCCTGAGGTGAACGACTCTTGCGCTATCTCGATCGCTTTCAACCCCTGGCTCTGCTGGTGATGCGTCTCGCCCTCGGCGCCGTCATGCTGGCCCACGGCTACCAGAATGTATTCCACCACTTGCACGATCACGTCCACATGGTCGCCGGACTCGGCTTGCCGGCGTGGCTCGGCTATGTTTCGTCTTTTACCGAGTTCCTGGGTGGCCTGCTGATCATTACCGGATTTTTCACCCGGCCCGCTGCCTGTGCAGTCTGCATCGATCTGATCGTCGCGATATGGAAAGTGAACTGGCACAATGGCCTGAGCGGAGATCATGGGTACGAATTTCCTCTCGCCTTGGCCGCCCTAGCCTTTGCTCTAATTTTTTACGGCGGAGGGCCTATCGCAATCGATCATGTCCTTCGCGGGGGAGGCAGCGCGCCCCGGCGCTGAAGGGCACAGTAGCCGAATCGACCGCTGTGGTCGAATGTCGCGGAACTTTGTCATCGCGGCGGGGTTCACATCTGCCAGAAATTCCGAATTCATCGACCGTCTGGCGGGAGTTAACTACTCCGGCCATACCGATTTGAATCTGGCTTTGACTGGAATTATGATGAACAGCAAGGTAGCCCCCTTGCATCCAAGTGGTTCGACAGCCGCATCTTACCGGCAATAGCTGTTATCACAGGAGGTTTCTCTTGAGAAAGCTTACCGTCCTCGCGACCATTCTCGCGACGTTCGTCTTGTGCCATGTTGCTTCTGCCCAGCAAGCCGACGCCATGATCGGTTTCGGAACTGCCTTGTCGCCCGGGGCCGCTGCCTGCGGCGTCCAGCCCGGCAACTTCACGTGCCCCGAAAAGGGCGGCCTTTACATGAACCTCGGCGCCGACGTCATTTTTCATAAGCAGGTCGGTTTCGGCTTCGACGCCGCATGGAAAGCCGGACAGGGTGATTTCGGCGGCTTTGGTATTCCCTATCGCCCAATTCTGTTCGACTTCAACGGAGTCTACGCGCCTCGCCTGAGCAAGAAAGCCGGTGTCGACCTCATGGGCGGCATCGGATGGCAGAGCACCCGCTTCTACGGATACCAACCCACCAGCAATTGTGTTTATTTTGGAGCCTGCTACACCAGCTCGAACCACTTTCTCGTCGATCTCGGTGCTGGCGTTCGCTACTATGTCTGGGGGCATGCCTTTGTGCGTCCTGAGATTCGCTACTATCACGTCCTCAATAACGGAGACAACTTCAGCTCCGGCAACGTCATCCGCGTCGGGGCCTCCATCGGATACACTATCGGTCCAGACTAAACCGCCGTTCATGTAGTCTTGTATCTGTTCGGTATAGGCGATTGTCGCGTTCCTGATCGCCCGGTTGAGGTCTGTCTCTCTGGGAAGCGGATCTCAAGCGCGTTCAAACGGTTCGTGGCTCGGTCCCTTCAAACTGAGAAGTGAAGACCGGCAGTTGGGCACCTAAGGGGGTGGATTGAAAAGATTCGCGTCGTTCACATTCGCGTACATGCTGCTCGTCTGCATAGGCGTCGCCTGTGCCCAGCATGTGGACGTTGCCGTGGGCGGCAACACACTGTGGTCCCCCCACAATCCAACCGCTGAGGTGGGGTTTCTGCCTCCTCCTGTAAAAGGCGGAGTCTATCCCAGCGCCACTCTGCAATACATCTTGCCCAACCGCTTCGGACTGAACGTCGAAGGCTCGTTTCGCGACAAGAAGAGCTTTTACAACGGTTTTCAGCCATTCCGCCCTATTTTGTACGACGTCAATGGTGTGTTTGCGCCCCGTTTTACTCCCAAGATGAGTGGCGATTTCATGGCCGGAGTGGGAGGCCAGACCGTGTTGTTCTACAACGAGTTCGGGGGGTGTGGCGCCGTCGGGGGCGGCTGTCGAGTTAATCTCAACAGCACTCACTTTCTTTTTCACGCCGGAGCCGGGGTGCGCTATTACTTCTGGCGCAACTTTTTCGCCCGTCCGGAAGCGCATTGGTATTACGTTGTGAATAACACCCAGTTTCACTCCGACAATCTTTTCCGCATCGGAGCCTCCGTGGGCTACACGTTCGGGTCCCGCTAGGGTAGCGGGTCATGGGTCAACAGATGGCCGTTTATGAGTCTCCGATTGACCCCTGTGTTCCTCTGTGTCCCCCGTGGTTAAAGCCTTTGACTCCCTCGATAAGCCCATAAAATTCAAACCACGAATACTCCCGTGCAGCAAAAAGGCAGCGTCCGCGGACGCTGCCTTCTCATTTTTCCTCGTTCACGAATCGCTTTACTTCATGGATTCGCACATCTCAGCTTCGCGGATCGCCTGGTCCAGATGTTCGATCGCCTTCACCCGATGCCCGTCGAAGTCATGCGCGGCAGTTTCCAGGTGATGCTTGGCAGCCCGCATGGACTCCAGCGCCTCGTGAATGTGCGGATGTCTCTCCGGCGCAGGGGCTGCAGGAGCTACCGCCGCAACCGCGGGGGCGGCGGCCACCGGGGCCGCAGGTGCCTTTGGTCCGGCTGCAGCCGCGGGGAAGGCGAGCGTGAAGAGCAGTGTTGCCGTGATCAGCAGCGTGAGAAATCCGATGTTTTTCATAGAGTCCTCCTCGTCCGAATTGCGGCTCGGACGCAACCGGCGTTGTTCATGTCATTGCCACGGATCATGCTCAACCCCACAATGGAAGAAGTCACCCCGCGACACCCGCACAGTATAGCCGCCTCGCGGATTCTGCGCCTTGTGCAAAAGGTTACTTCGAAGATGCCGAATTTCCATTTCTCCGGCTGCGCCACCACAAGACTGCAGCCACCAGCAATACCAACACGGCAACGGCGACGTCGAATCTCTTGACATCTCGTTCCAACCGCATCCAGTGCTGCCCGAAGAGATAGCCCGCTCCGGAAATCACGGTCACCCACACCGCGGCACCAAGAAAATTGAACAGGAGAAATTTCCGCCAGGGCATCCGCAGGACTCCTGCCAGCGGTCCGGCAATAATCCGCATGCCAAAGATAAAGCGCGCAAAAAACACCGTCACCGCCCCATATCGGGCGAACAGGTCTTCTCCACGCGCGAGCGTGGCATTCCTGACTCGAAAGATGGATTGATACCGCCCCAGCAGTGGCCGGCCGCCATAGTATCCCAAGGCAAATCCCAGATTGTCGCCGAGAGTCGCTGCGATCGTCGCCACCACAATAATCCAGGGCAATCGCAGCTCTTGTTGCGAGAAGGCCAGAAAGCTGGCCATTAAAAGAATAGTTTCGCCCGGTACCGGCACCCCTGCATTCTCCAGCAGTAGCGCACCCCCCACGGCCCAATACCCGTACTGCACCACCGCATTCAGCAGCATGTCGAGAATGGGATGGCTCATGGTCAGAAAGAACGTATCACGCCGCCGCTCACTTCCGCGCTTCGCCTTCCAGTTGCGGCATCTTTCCTAATACGTCCCTCAAGCGGTGTACGACGGTCTCCTGTGGATTCAGGCCCTTAATGCGCTCCTTGATGACGCCCTCGCCATCGATCACCAGGTAAGTCGGGAAGGAGTGAATCCCGAAGGATTCCAGTATCCGGCCTTCCGGGTCGCGATACTGCGCCCAGTCCATCTTCTTCTTGGCCACAAATTCGCGCCACGCGCCTTCGTCGCTGTCGGCACTCACGCTGATTAGCACCAACTTCTCAGTTGGATATTTCCTGGTAAGCTCTTTCAGCTCGGGCACCGATTGGCGGCAAGGGGAACACCATGTCGCCCAGAAATCCATCACCACCACACGTCCAGTAAGGCCTTGCATGGAGAGTTGCTGCCCTTGCAAGGTGGTCAATTGAAAATCGGGGGCGATCTCTTCCCGTCCGCGCTCGGGGCGCGCCAGCAATTTCTCCACTTCAACTTTCATCTGCTCGTCGGGAGCACAGTTCAAACACTCGTGCAGTTGCTGCTTGGCGTCCTCATCTTTCGACTGCCGCAGTAACGTCTTGGCCAGGTTCATATGGAACACAGGCACCTTCGGATCGGCTTGAACCGCAGCTTGGAATTCCCCCTCTGCCGAGTGTGCTGCCTTCGCATCCCCGCCCGAATTCCATAGCAAGCTTCCTTTCAGGTTGTGCGCCAGTGCCCGCAATTGGTTGGAATCCGCTGTTGCGATCGCTTTATCGCAGCTTTCCAGCGCGTGATTCTGATCCAGCATTCGAGAGTATGCGATGGCCGAAAGGAAATAACATTCGCTGCAGGAATTGTGCCCCAGCTTGTTCGCATTTTTGAGTGCCTCCAGCGCATCCTTTGTACTTGCGCTCCTTGATCGCCTGCTGGCCCCGTTCTAACTGCTCTCGTACCGCAGCATCAGGCGTGCCCGTTTGTTGGGCAGGGACTTCGCAGCAGAAGAGAAGAACCATCAACACAACCACGGAGAATAGGCGAGCAGGTTTCATTTCAGCCCCCTTTTCAGAACGCGCGATTTTAGCAGTTTCAGCAGGAGTCTTCAGTGCGCTTCGACTGGTCGGTTTAGAAACGCGATGAGCGCCCGATTAAATTCCTCCGGGCACTCTTCATACGGCAGATGCCCAACTCCCGGGAAGACTACCTTCTCCACGTTGGCGAAGTGTCGTGCCAGCGGTTCCATCGACGAAACGTACACCGCCGGATCTTTACTTCCCCAGAGCAGCAACGTGGGAATGGAGCGCAGTTTTGGCAGCAACGTCTCAAGCTCCTGAAGATCCGCCGTCCACGTCCGCACAATGCTCAGCCCGTGATCGAAGAAGTTCGGGATCGCTAATGGTGCCTGATATCCATCGAGGCTGTCAGATGGGATCTTGCTGTGTTCGGCATACAAGCGCCCGTGCGCGTAGGGAAATAGAAATGGTATGCGCCCCGATGCCCACCGGAAACCCGCCGCCCCAAACCGCGTGCCGAAAAATGGCGCGAGCCATTTGCCATGCGGAGAATACGGATTTACCGGACAAGCCAACGCCAGCCGTCGCAGCCGCAATCCGGAAGCTCGGCCGTCCACGCACTCGGCAGCAGCACACATCGCCACCGCTCCGCCCCGCGATGTTCCCAGCAGGTCGAAGGATGACAATCCCAGATTTTCCGCGAATCTCAGAACCCGCCGTGCCGTAGCCCGCATGGAATGGTCGAGCCCCTGCGGCCGGTCGGAGAAACCCGCCCCTAGCATGTCGGGCGCATAGCAAGTGGCGTAGGGCGCCAGCCCCGGCAGCGTAAATCGCCACGAAAACGAATAGCCGAATAACCCGTGCAACAGAATTAACGGAGGCCCGGAGCCGGCGCGCAGGTAGCGCATCCGCGCCCCATCAAAATCCATCCAAGACTCGTCGACGCCTTTACCCAAGCTCGGGGCCGGATTCGCGGGAATCTCCTGCACGCCCCTTGTCGAACTTTGAGTACCCGCCAAAATCTACCTTCTCGGGGGACAACTCTTTCGTAGCTACTGGACTCTATGTAAGTGAAACAACGCCTCTGTCGCTTCACTTTGGGGAGCTTCGGCTCCCCGTTTTTTTCCTGCGCTGAACGGTGCGCCGTTTCGGAACTGTTGTCATCCTGAGGCGGGTGCTTTTCCCGCCGAAGGATCTCTGCACCCCTGCTGCGGGTGCTCCACCCTTTCTCGCGATTTTTCGAGAGGGTGGGGTGTTGACTTCCAAATCAAGCCGCGACCTTCCGCTTCTTCCCTAGCAATTTCTTCAGCACACGAATCCCCTTGTCCACATGCTTCTCCTCCATCAAAAACGGAGGCAGGAATCGCACCACAGTATCCTGCGTGCTGTTGAACAAAACTCCCTCGGCCAACCCCGCATCCACGATCGGCCGCGCCGGGATATCCAGTTGAATGCCCTGGATAAATCCGCGCCCCCGCACTCCGATCGCTGCCGCCCGCTTGTCCACCAACTCCTTCAATTGCTGCTGCAGATATGCGCCCACCTTGTTGACGTTCTCGAGCAACTTCTCTTCCTCGACAATCGCGAGGAACTCCAGCGCGACCCGGCACGCCAGCGGACCGCCGCCAAACGTCGTGCCATGCTGTCCCGGCGCGATCGCCGATGCGAATTCCTCCTTGGCGATGAACGCCCCCAGCGGGAGGCCCGCCGCAATCGGCTTGGCAATCGCCACAATGTCGGGCGTTACGCCGAAGCCCTGAAACGCAAAGATGGTTCCTGTACGTCCCAGCCCGCACTGGATCTCGTCGAAGATCAGCGCCGCCTTATGCCGATCCGCCAGCGCCCGGCACTCCTGCAGAAACTCCACCGAACACTCGTAAATTCCGCCTTCGCCAAAAATCGGCTCCAGCACAATCGCGCACGTATTGTCGGTGATTGCGGCCCGCAGCCCTTCCAAATCGTTCTGCTTCACGAAGGTGACGTCTTCCAGCAGCGGCTCGAAACCCTTGCGATGCTTGTCCTGCCCGGTCAGCGAGAGCGCGCCAAAGGTGCGCCCGTGATACGACCCTTCCAAAGCAACCAGACGGCTCTTTGCCTCTCCACCCGCGCGATGCCCCGCCAACCGGGCCAGCTTGATCGATCCCTCAATCGCCTCCGTGCCGCTGTTCGAGAAGAATGCACGATTCAATCCCGAGAGCGCGCACAGCTTCTCCGCCAGCGGTCCCTGATACTCGTGGTAGTAGAGATTGGAAACATGCACCAGCTTCGCCGCCTGCTCGCGAATTGCCTTCACAATCCGCGGATGCGCGTGCCCCAGCGCGTTCACGCCCAAACCGGATACGAAGTCGAGATACTTCTTGCCTTCGATGTCGTAGAGAAAGACGCCCTTGCCGCGACTCAGCACGATCGGATAGCGGTTATAAGTCTGCAGCAGGAATTGCCGCTCACGTTCAGCGATTTGCTCAAAGGTGTTCATAGGAAGAATCAATTTTACCGGAATGCGAGGGCAGGCACAGGCCGAGATAGGAATTCTTACGCACGAATGATTTCGTTTCAGAGAGGCCCCGCCGCGAACCCCGTCATGTACTTCCCATTCTCAAAATTTGATCCGATGATCCCAATAGCTCTCATCTACAGACGCCCACCGCGATGGCAAGCGTCGCGAGTGCGTTCGTTTGTGTACGGACAAACTCGTGCATTCACCAGCGCCGCACGAGCCCAGGCTAAACAATGTTCACAGAACGACGCAGCTGCGTTCGCCACAAAGTGAATGGCCCGGTCTTCGCCAGCTTCGATGGCGTGACCGGCGGCATGATCCTCGATCTCAGCGAGCAAGGCCTGTCCATGCAGACGACGGTGCCGCTGGACCGCGATCGCCGCCTTCATCTCCGCCTCGATCTCCCAGACTCCGAAGCCCAGTTGGAGACTACCGGCTATATCGCCTGGGCCGACGCGCTCGGCCGTGCCGGCGTGCGCTTTTCCGAACTTCCCGAAGAAGCCCGCGAGCGTCTGGATCACTGGCTCGCGCTCAACGACAACTCTCCCAGCCGCAAAGCCCCGAAACTGACTGTTGATCGGGTCCTGGGCCCAGCCCGGATCAGCACGAACGGCGGCAACGGAGGAGGCAAGACGCGATCCATCAGTTTGGAAGCACCGGCAACTTCGGAGTCCTCCGATGGCGAGGCGCAGGTTTCAAGTTCAATCCAATATGAGTTTCACTCGTTAGGCTCAGATCTGAATGCGGCGCTGCGCGTGATCAGCGAGCGCGCGCGCACCCTTCTTCGCGGCACCGGAGCCGCCATCGCACTGGTCGATCGAGGCCCCATGATGTGCCGGGCCAGTGTCGGTACCGGCGGCCCTCCTCTCGGCACTCGCGTCGATGTGGATTCCGGCTTCACCGGGGAATGCATTCGCCTTGGCAAAGCTCTACGCTGCGACGACGCCGAAACTGATCCCCGCGTCGCAGTCGAAACCTGCCGCCGCCTCGGCATTCGTTCCTTAGCGGCTGCTCCCATCCGCTACGAGCGCGATGTCGTCGGCCTGATCGAAGTCTTTGCCCCCCACACCTTCGCTTTTGACGAAGGCGACCTCGCCATTCTCGAGCGCCTGGCGCAGACCGTGCTGCTCATGATGATTCAATCCCAACCGCTCAGGCGCAACACGGTGGTCTGATCAGGCTGCGGAAAAAATTCGGATTCAGGCGCTGCGAGGCTCGCCAGATCACAACCTGAATCTTCCCGCGTGCCTTCTCCGGTGTGCAATCTTCTGCATGTTGACAACAGTCGGGATTCAGTCCAGTATTCCACCCGAAGACCCCTGTCCCTTCCCCACAACATATTCAGGAGGAACGACGAATGAGACGCACCTCTCTCTTCATTACCTTGGCGGCGTTGCTGGCGAGCAGCGCGATGTCAGCTCCGGCCCAACAAACTTCCGTGTCCCATAAGGGCAGGATCGTGATTCCAGAGTCGGGCTTTGAACGCGCCGAAGACGTTGGCGTTCGCATGCATACGACTTATCAGATTCTCATTCCCGCGGATCGAGGAAAGTTTGGGGCTGCCCCGAACAGCTTGGCTTTCCCGCGACAGAACATCGTCCCATTTGCCGGCCCACCATTCTCCGGATACGGATTCGAAACTCCGGCTTCGATCGCTTGCATCTATCACCTGGTGACGCCGGTTGCCGGATGCAATCCCAACACATTTAAGACAAATCCAAACGGCGGCAGCAAGGCAATTGCGATAGTTGATGCCTACGATTACCCCACCGCCATGGCCGACCTCAACGCTTTCTCCGCGCAGTTCGGTCTGCCCACCGTGACCTCGTCTACCTTCAAAGTGATATTCGCGGGTGGTACCGGCGGCTGCGCCGGCACGGATCCGGGGAACGATCCCGGATGGGAAACCGAGCAGGCTCTCGATATCGAATGGGCCCATGCTATGGCGCCCAAAGCAAAAATCTTTCTGGTGGAAGCGGCTTCGTCCAGCCTTTCCGATCTCCTGGTCGCCGAGGACTGCGCCAGCCAGCAAGTAGCGGCCGCGGGCGGCGGTGAAGTTTCCAACAGCTGGGGCGGTTCGGAATTCTCTTCCGAAACCTCTTACGATTCGCATTTCAAGAAATCAACGGTCGTTTACTTTGCCTCAACTGGAGATTCTGCCGGAACCTCCTACCCCGCCGTTTCTCCGTTCGTGGTAGCCGTCGGCGGAACATCGACCACGCGCATCAATAGCGGCTCAACCTTCGGCAATTTCATCAGCGAGGCGGCCTGGGAAAACGGCGGCGGGGGGTTGAGTCAATATGAACCTCGTCCTGCCTATCAAAGCGTCTTGTCCACTGCCACGAACCGGCTGGTGCCCGATGTCTCGTCCGATGCGAATCCCAACACTGGTGTGTGGGTCTACGACAACAACGCCACCTCCGGATGCTGCTGGTACATTGTCGGCGGCACCAGCGTTTCGTCGCCAACCTGGGCCGGCATCGTGAATCGAGCTGGTCACTTCTTCGCGACCAGTACGGCCGAACTGACCAAAATCTACACTGCGTTCGGCACGGCATCGACTTACGCTGCTGACTATAACGACGTGACCTACGGACTCTGCGGCTTTTACGATGGAAACATCGCTGCCGTGAAATGGGATCCATGTACGGGCATTGGCAGCCCCAGGGGATATGTCGGGAAATAGTCCTGGAACAACGAGCAGGAAGATTGCGCCGCGCGATCGACGGCGGCTCAGTTTGAAAAAGCACCCCGGTTCGTATCAGGCCATTCCTTCAGAGATGGCGCCGGGGTCGCAAGATCAGTCCGCCTTTAGGCGCTGCACCGCCCGAGGGAGTCTCTCATCAACCCGCGCCGCCCCGCTCTACGGGCGGCGCTTTCTTTCGTAAATCAATACAACGGCGGCTGCCCCTCCGGCCTCGTCTTCCACCGGCGATGCACCCACAGCCACTGGTCCGGATATTTCCGTACATAATCCTCAATCACTTTCGTAAACAGCTGCGTGTTTGCCACGATATCTTTCTCGATATCACCCGTGCGGATCAGCTCCAGCGCCGGATCGAATCGCAACCGGTACTTGCCCAACTCTGTATCCCAGATCGTGAATCCCGGAACCACCGCCGCATCCGTCCGCAGTGCGATGCGAGCCAACCCGCTTGCCGTGCAGGCTGGAATGCCGAAAAAGTCCACGAACACTCCCTGCGGCGGAGTCATATTCGTGTCCATCAATATGCCGACGGTTTCTCCCGCCTTCATTGCCGCCAGCAACCCGCGCACGAAGTCATCTTTCGGCACGACCTTGTTCCCGTGCATGGTGCGGTGATGCTGCAGCATGCGGTCCAGATACTCGTTATCCATCGGACGCATCACGATGTTGACCGGGTGGCCATGCAACGAGTGGGCAAAGGCCGAAAGCTCCCACCCGCCAAAATGAGCCGTAACAAACAGCACTCCTTTGCCCAATGCAAAGGCCCGCTCGTAATTCTCCAGCCCGTCGTACACCACGACCTCGCCGACATTTTCCGCCGTGTATCGGGGAAACTGGCACAACTCGGCCAATTGCCTCCCCAGTGACGTGAATTCTCCGCGCAAAATACGTTTCCGCTCCGCCAGACTTTTTTCGGGAAACACCATGGCAAGATTCCGCATGCCTACCTGGCGCAGGCGGAAGTGGAACAGGTAAACCAACTGGGAAATTGCAATGGCGGACGCCCGCGCCAGGGGGCGCGGCAAAATACCCAGGATCTTAATGAACGGCCAGGCTGCCGCGAATTCGAGTTTCCGCCGCATCGGTGAGCTGTGAGCTTGAGCTGTGAGCGATGTGCTGCGGCGCTGAGCACGAAGGGTTTTGTAGCTCAAAGCTCATGGCTCATCGCTCATAACTCGCAGATTGACTTACTTCGCCGCTTCCTGGGCCCATTTCGCCAGCGTGCTCAGGAACGGATTCGCCGCAGCCGGGGCTTCGACCTCTCCCGTCAGCGCAGCCCGGTTGGTCACCATGTGCCCGTAGAATTCGCGGGTGCTGTCCTTATCCTGCTTGATCGCGGCTCCATTCAAAGTTGCGCCGGCAAAAATTCCGCGGGCGCGCGAATAAGTCAGTACTTGGGCGCGCATCTTCCAATCCGTGTTGCCCTCGGCATGCCGTCCCACGGGCCCGGCCGCCACCGAGGCATCGGCTCCCAGCGCGAATTGACTGGACAGCAGGTGCTGCATGCCGTCGCTGTTCATAATCAGCATGACCAGATCGACCGCCTGTCCGCCGATTTGAAATCCGAAGCTGCCGCCCTTGACCGTGAAAAATGCCGGGGAACTCCACCCTTTGGGCGTCCGGCAACTGGCCAGGCCGCGTCCATACTTGGCGCCCAATACGAAGCCGCCTTTCAGCATCGAAGGCACGACGGCCACACACTCGGCTCGGCCCAGAATTTCCTGAGGAATGCCGGAATCCGGCGCAGATTGAATCTCATTCAACACGTCCGCCGCCGCCTGCACGCGATCGGTAGCTTTCGTTTCTTTCGTTGTCTCATCCGCGCCAAGCGCGAGCGAGCACAGCACCACAACCAGGGTCAGCAATACTAGCTTTTTCATGGTTCCTCACCACATCAAAATGAACTGGGATCTTTGTACTTGGATTGTAAATGAAATCTCTCTGGTTGCATGACGCACGGATCAAAGCAGCAACACAGACGAGGCTTTCGAAAAGAGTCGTAAACTCGTGCTCCGCCACGAAGCGCCTTCTTGGAAACGTGGAAAAATGGCCTTCTAGGGCCACGTGGAGTACGCCATCGCGTCGGGCTTCAGCCCCTGGGGCTAGTATTCCCCAGCAGCCAATAAAGAAACGGTCAGGAAATTCCGGGAAGGACGGTCAGGACAAAAAAATGCGGGGCTGAAAGCAGTGACCCTAATCGCCACTCTCAACCCCGTCTCCCAGGTTCTGTGGTAGGTGAAGCGAGTATGCGGCGACTCTAAAATTCCAACAAGATTACGAAAGTAAGTGATCCGAAGTTACGCTGCGAGCAACGAGCGATGAGCGACGAGCAAGGCGTAGTTTAGCTCACTGCTCACAGCTCACGTCTAGCTACTTGGTCGTTACCAACGAATGCGTAATGGCATGCACCGACAGCGCAATCCGGTTCTGCACACCGACCTTGCGCATCAGCTTCGCCACGTGCGCCTTCACAGTGCGCTCTTCGATTCCCAACTGACCGCCGATCTCCTTATTCGAGCGTCCCGCCACCAGCATCTCCAGGACCTCTTTCTCGCGGTCCGTAAAGGTAACGCGGCCGGCCGGAAAGATCCTCCCCGGGGCCGAGGACACGCGTTCGATGAACATCGAAAGCACGCGACGCGGAGCCCATACCGATCCCTGGTTCACAATGCGAATGGCTTGCGCGAACTCCGCCGGTGTCGCCGCCTCGTCCACGTAGCCCTTGGCCCCCGACGCAATCGCTTTCAGAATGGTCTCTTCGTCAATGCCCGATCCGGTCACAATGATCCGCAGATCCGGACGCGTCGCCTTCAGGCTGGCCATCACATCAAAGAGGTTTTGCCCGGAACGGTTACCGAGCAGAATAAGATCAATTCCCTGTAGCCCGCTGATTTCGGGAAGCGCGGCCGAGATGAGCTCGAACTCCGGCTCGGCGTCGAACAATGCGCGGAACCCTACAAAGCGTAGAGGATCGCTTTCCACGACTGCGATTCGGATAACAGGTTTTCTCGCGACTGCTGCTTTCATAGTTTTCCCTTGTAGGGTCAGATTCTTCTATTCAGCATAGTAATAATTCGGTGGAATGCAAAGAGAAGGTGACCGAAGGGAAATTACGGGAGTAACATAGAAAATTCAGGCGGAACACCGCGCAGGCTGCGAGTTTTCTGCAATTTCGAACAAGTGGCCCTCAAATATGAAAAAGAACTTCTTACAAACCCCGCTCATCCTTCTCATCCTTGCCAGTTCTGCATCGCTGGCCGCGCAGCAGCTTCCCGCCGACTACTCCCGTCCGGAACAAAACGCAGGCTCAACCTATACCCCCAAATTCAAAGGCGATCCGGCCCGTTCCGACTCCGAGGCCGCCGCTCTCGGCTACATGCGCGTCGTACTGCGCGCCCAAAAGCAGTTCGAGAAGCAGTATGGACATTTCGCCACGACGCTGCCCGAACTCGTCCATTCCGGATCGTTCACCAAGCGTATGGTCAACACTGACCGCGGCGACTACACGGCGAACTTCAAAGGAAAGAACGACAGCTTCGTCCTCACCATGACACCCAAAAATATGGACGCCCAGCATCGCTCCTTCTACGCCGAAGACGACGGCAAGATCCACGGCGACGAAGCCAAGCCAGCCGACGCAGATTCGCCAGTAGTGAAGTAAGAACCAGTGCGATGTGGGAATTTCGGTGGGTGCCCACTTCTCGCCTCCGTTGCGAGAAGTGGAAATTTCGACAGCCGAAGTATGGGATTTCAATCTGACAAGCCGTTTACCGGTGCCCCATACCCCCGCCCCCGTGGACTCCTCCGCCTCCATGGAACCCGCCAGCGTGCATGCCGGCGCCGCCGCGAAATCCGCCCATACCACGTCCGCCACGGTACGACGTCACGGCATGATTGCGAAATCCGTGACCAATGGCCACCGGACGATTTCCGTTAAAGTGGTGATACCCGTGATAACCGCCGCCGATGAAATACGGTGCGCGCCAGGCCATCAGTGGGGAATAGAATCCCCAGCCGAACGGGTTATAAAAGAAGCCATCTCCGGGGAGGTAGGTAAATCCCGCAAACCACGGATCCCAGTACCAACCCGGCCCCCACCATCCCGGCCCATACCATCCGTTCGCGTAATACATCCCGGCCGCGTCCACATTGGCCTCTGACAAATACTCCGATCGCAGACTGCTCCAGCGGTAGAGATCATTGTTCTTCGTGATCTCGTTCTTGTCGAAGCCACGGGCCTTGATTTTGGCGTTATTCAGCGTTACCTCGTGATCCTTCTTGACGGTTGTGTTGCGATCATCCGCCGCCACAATTGCCTTCCCGTCAAACACCCGAATTTGCTGGTTAGTGGCGTCGAAATCATACAGACCAGTCTTCACCACGGTCGTGTCCGCGCCCGGCTGGCTGATGTGGATATCGTTCTGCTTATAGAGCTGATCCACTTCCAGCATCGCCTCGCCGTGATCCAGGGCCAACGCTGTATTCGTTAGTCCATCGGAGATCATCTTTACCGAGCTGTTATCGCCCAGTCTCAAATACACTCCGGGCGTTAGTAAGATTTCCGCCTTTCCGTTCCCTGTTTCAAGTATTTGCCCGTTCTGCAAATCGGCCGTACCTACCGCTTTCGAATCGAGCGTCTGATCGCCCATCGAAGCCTGGCCCTCTACATAGTTGAGCGTCCCCGGCATCGCCGTATGTCTGTTGTCCGTGTTAGTCCCCCACGCGGGCACAGACAGAAGTGCGGCCAGGAACCACGTTCCAGCCATCGTTTTCCATCCAGCCAGCCTCATAACCCCTGTTCTCCTCTCTCAACAACTACTCCATTGGATGTGCGGCGGGAGAGCCGAGATGCACGTCTAACTGATTGATACTAGGAAGTTTAAGGTAGCAGCGAGGAAGAACTCAAGGGGTGCGATTCCTGAGAAAATGAAGGCCATCCCAATGCCGTCAAACTGCGATTGGAGGCGGGCAGCAGATAGCCGAGAGTTCAGCCATCAGCCCGCGCGCAATTCCGGGAACGCACTCGGCAATGCCGGGAGACAATTCCATCCCGACCTCCAGCGGAGCAGCAATGGAAACAGCAAACAGGGTCACCGGCAGCGCCCCACCGGTCAGGTACGCGGCATCCAGCAGGTCCTTCAGCCCGATATCATGCGCCGTGAGAGTCGGAGGATAGTCCGAGGAAAATCTCGGGGTAAGCCGGGTCACCGTACCAGGGGCATTGCCGTCGATGGTCGCATCAATGAGAATGACCCGGTCCGCCTTCTGCATGGGCTCAAGAAGCAGGAAGCCGCCCGTTCCACCATCCAGGCATTCCACTCCGTCCGGCAGGCGCAGTTGACTGAGGTACCGCACAATCTGGACGCCGACGCCCTCGTCGCCCATCAGGACGTTGCCAATCCCGAGCACGAGAACGCGCGGGCTGTTATTCATCGTGCTTTTCGCTGTCGAATTTCCACCCGCCCACCATCGATGACGTGGTTCCCCGCCCTTCCACATAATCGTGGTAGAAAACCAAGTAAACATGTACCAGCACAAACAGAATAAAGAACCACATGAAAATATGGTGCCATTGGCGCACAGCAAAGTCGCCACCCATGAGGGGGACGATCCACGTAAACATCCGCGGCAGCCACGCGTGACTCATGCTTGAGTAAAGCGCGAAACCGGTGACCGACTGAAACAGGAACGCCAGGAACGACAGGAAATAGATGACCCCTGCGAGCGCGTTGTGCCCAACTGTGATGTAGCGCGGCACGCGGGTCTGCAGGATGTCGACCTTGACTATCTCCACCATCTCTCGCCATTGCCCCGGCTGGCTGGGGATGAAGTTTCTCCACCTGGCATACGCATTCCCGACAAAACCCCAATAGAGGCGCACCAGGAAGTTGAAGAAGAACACGAACGCCGTAACGAAGTGAAGAAAGCGCACCGTGCCGAACCAATATTGCTGGTAGGCCTCACTTGAATAGGTGATGGCGAGCGGCTTGCCGATCAGATATCCAGTCACGCAGAGAACGACCACGCACAGGGCGTTCACCCAGTGGTAAAGCCTGACTGGCAGTTCCCAAACATAGACCCGGCGAAATGTGGCGGGCGGAGCCGACGCATCGGCAACAAATGCCTTGGTAGCCATAAGCCTGCTCCTCAATAGAACGACACCTGGTGTAAATGCTTGCCCTGTGGATCGTAAAGGTGCACCGCACAAGCGAGGCACGGATCGAAGGAGTGTATCGTGCGCAAGATCTCTACCGGCTGATCGAGGTTAGCCATCTTCGTTCCGATCAGCGATGCCTCATAGGCGGAGCGCTGCCCGTTCGCATCGCGTGGCGAAGCGTTCCACGTGCTCGGCACCACGAGTTGATAATTCTCGATCTTGCCTTCCTTGATGCGAATCCAGTGGGCCAGCGCGCCGCGCGGCGCCTCGGTCAACCCGACTCCCTCCGCCGTTTTGGGCCAGGTCGAGGGATCCCACTTATCGCGTGTGAACGTGCTGGTATGGCCGCCCTTCATCTGCGCCAGCAGCTGGTCATAGAACTCCTGCATCCAGTGCACGACCAGCCGGGTCTCCAGCCCTCGTGCCGCCGTGCGGCCAAGGGTTGAGAACAGCGCTTCCACGGGAACATTGAGGCGCTGCAATGCTTCGTTCACGACGTCTTTGACATCCGTGCGTCCACTGGCGTAGCTCACCAGCAGGCGAGCGAGCGGGCCGACTTCCATCGGATGCTCCCTCCAGCGCGGTGTCTTCAGCCAGGAGTACTTGCCCTCGACGTTCAACTGATCGTACGGCGGTTGCGGCCCGGTAAAGTTGAACTCCGTTTCCCCGTCGAATGGGTGCAGGCCGGCGGCATCGCCCTCCGCATAGCGATACCAGGAGTGCGCGATATACTCCTTGATCTCCTGCGCATCGCGTGCGTTCACCGGGTGGACCTCGTTGAGATTGCGATCAAGAATCGCGCCCCGGGCGAACTTGAAGTAATCAGGCTGCCCGTAACCCCGCGTCGGCAGATCGCCATACGCGAGATAATTCTTCAATCCGCCGCCGTACCCAGCCCAGTCTTTATAGAATCCCGCTATGGCCATCAGGTCCGGCAGGTACACCTGTTCCACAAAGGCTTTCGCCTGCTTGATCAGGCTGCCAACGTGGTTCAGGCGTTCCGTATTGACCGCATTTACCTCTTCCGCGTTGATCGAACATGGCACGCCGCCAACCAGATAATTCGGGTGCGGATTCTTCCCGCCGAAAATGGCATGGATCTTCACGATCTCCTTCTGCCACTCCAGCGCCTCCAGGTAGTGCGCCACGGCGAGAAGATTCACTTCCGGCGGCAGTTTGTACGCCGAATGTCCCCAGTATCCGTTGGCGAAGATGCCCAGTTGCCCACTGCCCACAAATGCCTTGCAACCGGGTTCTGCACATCGGCGAAATATTTTGGCGAACTCTTTGGCCAGTTGGAGATGGAAATCGCAATGGCCGAAGTCTTCTGCGGATCCGCCTTCAACGCGCTAACCACATCGACCCAGTCGAGGGCGTGCAAGTGATAGAAGTGCACCACGTGGTCCTGCACGTATTGGGTGCAAAACATCAGATTGCGGATCAGTTCCGCATTCTGCGGCACCGTGATCTCCAGGCCGTTCTCCACGCTGCGTACGCTGGCCAGCGCGTGGACGGTCGTGCATACGCCGCAAACGCGTTCGGTGAAGGCCCAGGCATCGCGCGGGTCACGGCCGTGGAGAATCTTCTCAATGCCGCGCACCATCGTGCCTGAGCTGTAAGCGTCGGTGATAACGCCGTTCTCTACCACCGCTTCCACCCTGAGGTGGCCCTCGATCCGAGTGATGGGGTCAACCACGATCCTCGCCATGGCGCCTACTCCTTTGCCTTCTGATCTGGGTTGGACTGCTTGCCTTCGCCGTTCGAGTCGCCCTTGCGCAAGTTGGTGGCAATGGCGTGCAGGGCCACGCCTCCGAGCGCCGTCAGCCCGACAACGGTCCCGACCGTGTCCGCTGTGCTTTCAATTCCAAAGCCCGGGAATGATGCCAGATGTTGATAGAACGGCCCGTTATCCCAGAAACCGGCCTCGCTGCATCCGATGCAGCCGTGTCCCGATTGAATGGGGTAGCTGGTGGCGCCGTTCCATTTGGTCACGGAACAAGCGTTGTAAGTCACCGGGCCCCGGCAGCCCATCTTGTACAGGCAATATCCTTTACGGGCTTTTTCGTCGTCCCACGACTCTACGAACAGTCCGGCATCGTAATAGGCGCGCCGGTAGCAGGTGTCGTGCACGCGCCGCGAGTAGAACTCTTTTGGCCGACCCAGGCTGTCGAGTTCCGGTGCGCTGCCGAACACGAGCAGGTGGGTTACCACGCCGGTCATGACATCGGCAATCGGCGGGCAGCCGGGAACATTAATGACGGGCTTACTGATCAGCTTGTGTACCGGGGTCGCTCCCGTCGGGTTTGGCTTCGCCGACTGAACGCATCCATGCGAGGCGCAGCTTCCCCACGCGATCACCGCGGCTGCATCTTTCGCCGCTTCCTGAAGAATACTTTCGGCGGTCCGCCCCGCAATCGTGCAGTACACTCCGCCCTCGTTCACCGGGATCGATCCCTCCACCAGCAGGATGTACTTGCCGGCGGCATTCTTGATCGTGTCGTGCAGGCTCTTCTCCGCCTGATGCCCGGCCGCCGCTTGTAACGTCTCCGTGTAATCGAGCGAGATGCTATCCAGCAGGACATCGGCCACCAGCGGATGCGAGGAGCGAATAAAGGATTCGCTGCAGCAGGTGCATTCCTGGAAGTGCAGCCACACCACCGGGGGGCGTGGTTGCGTTTCTAAAGCATGCACTACCTTGGAAAATCCGGAAGTTTCAACCCCCGCCATCATCGCGGCGAAGCTGCAGAACCGCAGAAAATCGCGGCGATCGTACCCCTTTGCCTGCATGAATTGCCAGATCGTGGAAGTGGAGTGGCCCATAAGTCCTCTCCTTGTCGTAGACCGAGTGCTGCTGACTTCCACCGCAAACTCCACCGGGGGCATCGCCGTCCGTTGACCCCCACCGGCCGATCGCGAACTGGAAGCAGCGCTTTAGTTTCGCGGGAGGCTAGCAGCACTCTGAAAAGAGGGATGTGACGGCCGTCACTGCACCGTGTGATTTGAATCGGGAGGATCGACAGGGTGATTTGAAACGGACGGAACGATTAGGATCAGGCACCGGCCATGTCTGTTGCTTCGTTCTTCAGAGCGGTTCGTCAGTCCCGGGAATCGCTTGCAACTGCACTGACTTTCGCTCCCCTTCCCCTACATGCAGGGCGGCTCCTTGCCCTTCATATTTCTTCAGAAACTCCGGATCGTAATAAGCCTGCCCGTCCACGCTCTGCCACGAAAAAAACGTGTAGTCGCCGGAACGCATGCCATGCAGGCTGAAATGCCCACTCTGATCGCTGACGGTCTCGCGATACCGGTCCATGCGCTTGCGCATCCTCGGCTCGGGTGCGGCCACCACCACAGCGTTTGCGACCGGCTGGCCACTCGCGTCCGTTACGAAACCTTCGACCACGCCACCATTCGCGCTCGCGATTAGATCAAGTGCGACCGTGCCGCCATTCACCGAGATCCCCGATTCATCCAGATCCCGGCCGCCGGCCAGCACCGATTTCAAAAACCAGTCTTCATTCGCGCCGCTATTGCCCACGATCTGGACGTAGTAATTTCCCGGAGGGACATCGCTCCACACGAAGCTGCCGTCCTGCGCGACGTGAGAAAGGTTCGAGAACTTCTCCCCCACTACGGCCGCGCCCTCTTCCTCCTCGCCTTCCACTGACTGCAACACCAGAAAAATCCGGTCAGGATCGAAGCGCGTGACATTGCCTTTGCTCTCGAGCCGCAACCGGCCGCGCACCATTGCTCCCGATTGCGGAGACAGCCGCAGTCCATCCACGTTGCTTGAGCCGACTTCCAGTGACTGTCGCGCTGTCATCGGCACCGCCGCTCCCTCTACCGTCGCCAGAATGGTGTAGCTACCGGGAGACACATCGCGAATCACGAAGCTGCCGTCTTTATGCATCTCGGCGCCGTTCAGCACCAGGCGAAAATCGCGCGACTGCAACATGATGGTCGCGGAACTGCGCGGCGGCAGGTTCACCACCTGCCCTCGAATGCTCAAGCTCGGACTCGGCGTCAACGAGAAGTTCACCGGAAACTCGTCCCCGGCGTGCAGTGGGATGGGCGTGGCTTGGCTGCGATCGGAGGTCCCCGGATAGTACGTCGTTTGGTAGGAGGTCACCGGCTTGTCCGGCGCAGCCCCTGCATTCCGCGCTCCCGCTGCTGCCCCTCCCGCCTCAATCAGGCTCTTGAAATCTGGTGGAGGATTCACCGAAACATACATATTGCCCGCCGGGAGATTTGCGATCCGATACTCACCCAGATCGTTGGTGCGCTCCGCTCCAGCCTGCTCCCAATGTTTGTGGCCGGAGACGAATGTCTGCGACAGCACGGTGACTTCCGCCCCCGGCATGGGATCTCCATCTTCATCGGTCACCCGTCCTCGCAACACGGCCGCGGCTTGCAGCCGAATGCGCAGATCTTTCACTTCCTGTCCCGCCGACAGCGTCAGAACGTGCCCCTCCGAGCGCCCGTGCTGCTTGTCGATATCGAGAAACCCCGTATGCTCGGCAAACAACCGGTACCGCCCCGGCAAAATATTCTCGAGGCGGAAAGCCCCGTCCGGACCGGACACCGCCGTGTAATCGCCGCCCTCCGATTGATTCTCTGCAATCAATTCGACCAGAACTTTTTTGACGGGCTCTCCGGTCGGATCCTTCGTCACAATCCCCTCAACCACCGCGCGCGCAGAGACTCGCGCAGGCGCCGCCTGCTGGGCCATCACGACGGCGCTTAGAACCATGATCCAAAAACCTGCTGAAGCCAGTCTCATAAATGCGGATTGGAGCACACGCCTGAGATTTCGTGTAGCGACGGACGCCTTCGTCCGTCAACCAAAGCGAAGCGAGGTAAGGTGTTGATCTAAACTAAGCAAATCTTGGTCTGAAGACAGCCCGAAGCCTTAACTATCCTTGCGGTACAGCAGATTGCGCATCGCTTCCCGTCGCGCAGCATTCGCTTCCTTATCGGTTTTCAACACGTCGCCACTCGACTTCGCATCCGCCTCTTCCTCGCTGCACGAAGGACACCGGTTGGCAAACCCCGGCTTCCCCGGCTTCAATTCGAACTCCTCGCCACACACAGCACAAACTTTGATAGGAAATGCCATCGTCTCTTCCAACAATCAGATGTGAAGACACCCACCGCCATCAAATGGGAGGCGGGCACCGATTAAATGTGGGGACAGCCGCCCTCGGCTGTCCGCCGCGCGCAGCGCGGCTTGCTGCCTAGTTCAAGAAATACTGCCGGTACAACGTATCTCTCTGCGCCGGCCGGAATCCCGCATCCCGAATGATCCGCCGCAACTCTTCCTCGGTCGTGCAGTTGGTCACGCCCGCCGCACGCACCACGTTCTCTTCCAGCATGACCGATCCCACGTCATTCCCGCCAAACCGCAGTCCCATCTGGCAGACCTTCAATCCCTGGGTCACCCAACTGGACTGCACATTGAGAAAGTTCGAAAGATACAGCCGCGAAATCGCCAGCACCTTGAGATACTCCACCGCCGTCGCCTCATCCCAATGGCGTCCGCCCAGCGCCGTATTCTGCGGCTGAAAGCTCCAGGGAATGAATGCGGTGAATCCTCCAGTCTCTTCCTGCAATTCATAAAGTTTCTGGAAATGATGGATGCGGTTCTCGTAGTTCTCTCCCACTCCAAACATCATGGTGGCAGTCGTCCGCATGCCGATCTGATGCGCCGTGCGGTGCACGTTGATCCAATCCTCGGTCAGGCATTTCAACCGCGCGATCTTGTAGCGCACTTCGTCGTCGAGAATTTCGGCGCCGCCGCCCGGAATCGAATCCAGCCCCGCATCGCGCAGCCGCAGAATCGTGTCGCGAATGGAAAGCTCGCTATATTCGGCAATCGCGATAATCTCCGACGCCGAGTAGCAATGCAGATGCACTTGGGGGAACCGTTCTTTGATCCCGCGCAGCATCTTCTCGTGCCAGTCGATCTTCAAGTCCGGATGCAGTCCGCCCTGCATCAGCACGCCCGTGCCGCCCAGTTCCACGGTCTCGCGAATCTTCTCGTAAATCGTGGCGAAATCGAGAATGTACCCTTCCTTCGCCGCCGGCCCCTTCAGCGGCCGGTAAAACGCACAGAAGGTGCAGTACTCCGTGCAGAAGTTGGTGTAGTTAATATTGCGGTCGATGATGTAGGTGACGACGCCCTCGGGATGAAGCTTGCGACGCACCGCGTCCGCCTCCATCCCGATCCCAATCAGATCGTCGGACTCAAACATCTCCAGCGCTTGCTGTTTTGTCAGTGCCATAAGGAATTCACAGAACCTCTTCAATTCTATCCAACTAATGTAGTGCGTCAACCAGAGCGAGGAATGTGGGGACGGACGCCTTCGTCCGTCCCGCCGAGCAGGAGTGTGGGGACGGACGCCTTCGTCCGTCCCGCCGAGCAGGAGTGTGGGGACGGACGCCTTCGTCCGTCCCGCCGAGCGCAGCGAGGCGTATCCCCGGTGGACTGCCCCAGCCAAACAAAAAATTCCCGCGCGCATCGACTAATCTCATAGTTACAAGTTTCCAACTATTTCGTAGCAGCCTTCGCGACTCTTCCGTCATCCAATGTCGTACTCGTTCCAACTCGATGTCCAACTTATGAATATGAAAATGCTTCAGGGAGGAAGTCATGAAGTCCGAAGTATCCCTGGGCCTGAAAGCTGTTCGCCCGCTGTTTCAGGCCTCTAGTCTCCTGTTTGCCCTCGCAACTCTAACCCTGCTTTGCTTCACCACCCACACAGCTTTTGCCCAAGCCACTTCTGGCACGCTCACTGGACAAGTCACCGATCCGAGCGGCGCCGTCGTTCCGAATGCCACCGTCACCATCGCCGACACACAACACGGTACGTCTGTCACGACCAATACCAACGGCCAGGGCCTGTTCACCCGAACCCAACTGGCGAACGGCACCTACAACGTCACTGTCTCGGCCAGCGGATTCCAGCCCACACAACAAAACAACATCGTCGTCGACATCGACCGTGAAACCCGAATCAATGTCACCATGCAAGTCGGTGGCTCACAGCAGACCGTAGAGGTCGTCGCCAACGAGGCGCCGGTTCTGGTCACGGACCGCGCCGAGATCAGCACCACCCTGCCTGCGAAAGAACTGACTGAGATTCCCACGCTCGGCCAAAACGTCACGCAACTGGAATTACTCGCACCTGGAACAGTGCGCAATACCTACGATATTGCCGGATCCGAAAATCCCCAGGGCGGCCAGGCCAACAACACCAACGGCCTGCTCTTCGGCTTCACCAACCGCCAGATCGATGGCGCCGATGATATGGACGCCGTGCTCGGCATTCAGGTCGTGAATCCTCCGCCTGATTCTCTCGACCAGATGAAAGTCACAACCAGCAACTACGACGCGGAGTTTGGACGCTCTGGCGGCTCCTTCGTCTCCTACACTACTAAGTCGGGGAGCAACGATTGGCACGGCGACCTGTTCGAATTTCTGCGCAACAACGTCTTCGATGCGCGCAATCCCTACACCGAGCCGGCCGGCACTCCGCAGCAACCCCTACGCTTCAACCAGTTTGGGGGATCGATTGGCGGCAAAATCATCCGCGACAAGTTGTTCTTCTTCGGCACCTACCAGGGGCAGCGCGAGCGCCTGGGCGGCGGCTTTCAGGAATTCGTCCCCACCGCCGCGGAACGCAGCGGAGATCTCACCGCTCTCGGCGGTCCCGTCCTTGCCCCCGGCGACATCAACCCGGTCGCAGCCAATCTGCTCGCCATGATTCCGCTGCCCAACATCGGCACCAACACTTTCCTTGGCACCGGCAGCGTGAAATTCAGCTCCGATCAGTACGATGCCCGGCTTGACTACACTCTCAGCCCGAACGATCGCATCTTCCTCCGCTACGATCTGTTCCGTGACACAATCAATTCGCCTGCCATCTTCGGCTTGGCGGGAGGCCCATCCTTCTCCAGCCTCTACGGCCCTGGCGACGCCACAGGGCAGAATCACAACGGCGCCGTCAACTGGAATCATGTCTTCGGCCCGTCCTGGCTGCTCAACCTGCGCTACAGCTATTTCCGTTACCAGATCGACAATTTGCCGGTCGATTACGGAACCAACACCGCTACTACCGTTGGGATCCCGGGAATCAATCTCGGCACCGCCGACACCAGCGGCCTCTCCAACTTCATTTTTAACGGGAGCGCCCTGAGCGGCACCACCGTTGCCGGATTCCCTTCCAGCAGCTTTCAGTTCGGAACTACCATTAACACCAACGCCCCCCTGCATGAGTTGGAACAACTGCACCAACTCTCGCCGGTATTCACCAAGGAATGGAAAAACCACGAAATCAAATTTGGCGGAGACTATCGCTGGGTAGTGAACTATCGCTCCAGCAGTGACTCCAGCCAGCGCGGCGCATTCGGTTTCAATAGCCAGGTCGCGACGCCATTCGGCACAACTACCGACGCCTTCGAATCATTCCTGCTCGGCTACCCGAGCAGTTTCCAACGCTTCCAGTTCCTGGGCATCCCGAAAGAATATGAGCAAGACGTGTTCGCCTTTGCGCAAGACCGCTGGCGCGTCACGCCCAAGCTGACCCTCTCTCTCGGACTGCGCTGGGAGTTGTACACCCCGCCCTACGCTCATCGCGGCGATGGCGCCAACTTCAACTTGCAGACCGGACAGTTGATGGTGGCCGGGTTGGGCGGCATTGATCGCTACACCGATATCAATACGCGCACCAACAACTTCGCTCCGCGTATCGGCATCGCCTATCAGTTACGCCCAAGCACGGTAGTACGTGCGGGATACGGACGCAGCTACTTCCCCAACTTTTTCAGCATTCAGATCAGCCACAACTATCCGGTGGACTACGCGCAAAGTCTCGAAGCTTCAACCGGACAAGCCTTGCCATTCACTCTTTCCGATGGCCCGCCGTTGCCCGTGCCTCCCGCCGTTCCCTCTGATGGACTGTTGCCTCTGCCCACGGGTGTGAGTGCGACGGGAATCCCGCTCAACCGCAAGACGGCGTACGTCGATATGTACAACGTCGCCATCCAGCATGAAATCGGCAAGAACTTCAGCATGCAAGTCGCTTACGTCGGCAATTATGCACGGCACCTGTACGATTTCTACAATGCCAATGCCCCGGTTCCCGGGCCCGGCGACTCCAACAGCAACCGTCCGTACTTCCCGACGTTCGGATATACGCAGGACATCACTGCCTTCGCCAACGACCTGAGTTCCAACTACAACAGTCTGCAGGTGACGGCCGAAAAACACATGTCTGCCTGGTACTCTCTCACCGCGCAGTACACCTATTCGAAAGCTCTCAACTATGGGGACAACTCGCGCGAGTTCAATCCTTACGACCTGGCCGCCGACTACGGTCCTGCGGGATTCGACCGCACGCACGCGTTCTCTGTAGGACACGTGTTGCAGCTTCCCTTCGGCCCCGGCCGGAAGTATTTCGGCAACATGAATCGGGCAGAAAGCCTGATTCTCGGTGGATGGCAATTCACCGGCTTGACCACCGCGTACAGCGGGAGGCCGTTCACTCCCATCTACGGAACCAACACTTCACTCAACTCTAATTTTCCCTTGAAAGCCTTCCAGATTGGTGATCCTCACGCGAACGTCCCCTCTGGCTTGCAGTTCAATCCCAACGCCTATGTTCCGATTGCGACAGTGCTGACGGATCCGGCTTTCGCCCTCATCGAAGGAAATGCCGGACGCAACTCGCTGCGCGGGCCGGGATTCTTCGAAGCCGACTGGGAACTGGGGAAGACTTTCAAAATCACCGAGCGCCAGTCGCTGGCCTTCGCCTGGCAGAATTTCAACGTGTTCAATAATGTCAACCGCGGCCTTCCAGTCAACGATCTGACCAGCAGCAGTGTCGGGCAGATCACCAGCCTGGAAACGTTCGCCATGCCCAGAACCATGCAGTTCAGCCTGCGATACAACTTCTAGGAGTTAACGCTGGGTGTGTGAACGCTGGGTGCCCCGTCCTTGTCTCCGCGCTTTTCGCGGAGACAGGGGCGGGGCTTTTGACTCTCATCTCCCGTGGCAAGGTGCCAAGGATGTCACAACGTCGAGTTCAGGCCCTTACTCCAACTCAAAATCAGCGGATCGAAAACTAGTCGACCTGCCTTGCGAGTCCATCCCTTTGATCTCCACCCGATAGGACCCTGGATTGAGCGAAGCCACCGGCAGCTTGAGCCCGAAGATCATCACGAAGTTTCCCGCCTGAATCGCGCTGCTCGTGTCCGTGATTCCCGCGTCGATCTTCTTTTCGCCGCTCTTGCGATCGGTCACGCGCAGCTCCAGGCCGATCCTTGGAGGATTAGGCGTCAGCAATGCGGGCGCATACGCTTCCATGTAAATCGCCACATTGTCCGTCTTCTTGAAGTGGTCCGTCGCCGCTGGGATGATCTGCATGCCGCGCACAACCAGCGGTTTCCGGTCTTCGAGGAGTTCCGCGTCCAGCCCCGTCTCCATCTCCGAGGCCGGATGAAATTCCTTGCTGAGTGCGAGCGCGCTCAAGATGAACTGCTTTCCGTCATAGGGATCGATCTTCAGCGGCACCACAACTTTTCCAAAACTTTCGTTTCCGGAATTGAACACAACCCTCAAGCTGTAGTCGCCCGAGGCCAGGTCGAATTGGGTCTCGTAGTGGAACGGTTGTTTTTCGAACTCCTGTAATTCCTTCTTGTCCTCGAAGTCAAGGTTCACCGTATCGCTGAAGCGCGCCGCGATCGTGTTATCCGCGCGATAGGCAATCCCCAGAACATTGATCGCCGAATGTTGCTTGCCCTTCTCTTTCTCGAACTTGATCGACTCCGGGGCAATGTCCATTGCCAGGTTGACTCGGGCGGTGTTGGGCGACGCATAGAAAAATGGCGTCGCCACCGAAACCGCAGTGTTGCCCGGCATCTCGCTGCTCGCGCGGCTCTCCAGACTTTTCTCCACCGAATTGCCGGCCAGCAAGTCCCGTGGCTTCACGTTGCAATATCCGCTGCGGGACCGGACGACTGTTCCGCCGCGATTCACTTTCACGCGCAGCGTGTGACAACTTCCTTCCTGCGATTCATTCGGCTTGTAGCCAAGGCTGTAGTACTGCGACTGATCCTTGGCGATCCGCTCCATGCCGCCGAGCAGGTCGTTGGTGTTGAGGATTACGAAACCGCCAGTTCCATCCGCCAGGGCAAAAAGCACCTGCTGGTTCGTGGAAGCGCTGTTCGGAAATTGAGGGACAATCTGCCGCGGTTGCGTATAGGGATTCTGTACACCGCGATTTCCCCCTCCGAAGCCGCCCGAACCCCCGCGCCCACCGCCCCCGCCGCCGGTTCCACCCCGTCCACCACCACCGCCACCCGTGCCTCCGCGGCCACCCCCACCGCCGCCCGTTCCGCCACGGCCGCCCCCTCCAGTTCCACCTCCGCCCGTGCCACCGCCGCCCGTTCCGCCATGACCGCCGCCTCCGCCTCCGCCTCCTCCACCACCCCCACCCGGATGTTGCGGTGGACTGGCGGCCAGAGCAAACGATGCGAGCAGCAGATGAGGACGAACCGGGGCCGGCATCTTCCTTTGCCTTCCGGAAGCCGGGATGACTCGCGCTCGACCGCTGTGGAGCGAAGGCCGAGTACGCGCCCCATTCGCCGCGGCCACCAACCCGCGAACATCAATCGGATAGATCGCGACGTTCGCCTTGTTACAGGCATCGATCACGGCCGTGAGTTCTGAATTGCGTTCCGCCGTCAGGGGAAAGCCCGTCGTGAGCATTACCAGTGTTTTCCGGCCGGGAACAGTTGCAAGATTTTTCGCCAGGCTGCGGAGAGCCAGCATCACGCTCTGGGCCCCAAAGTCGGACTCCGCATTGGACAGGCTGGGATAGCCGCCCGCGCCGATTGGTGGCGCACCCAGGGACGCAACTTGCGGGCCCGCATCCGCATTGGGCGAAACCGCCGACATCTTCACGCCGCTCACTACCTGCTTCAAACGATCAGCGTCAGCCGTGAAGTTCTGCGCAATTTTCACCGTCCCGCCGAAGTCTACGATTGCAATCAGATGATTCGGCCCCGAATTCGCGTCGATGAATTTCGCCGCCGCCTGCCGCGCTCTGGTTTGATCGCCCGCGTCCATGGTGGAGTTGTCGAAGAAAAGCACCAGGTAGCGCTTCTGCGGGTTATTCGGCGAAGCCGATTCGTCTTCCAGCGAGAATGTTGTGATCGCTTGTTCCTTGTTGTCTTCCCAAACCTTGAAATCTTTCGCGCTAAGATCGCGAAGATAGTTGCCCTTCTTGTCGGTCACGACCGTGTCGACAAGGACAAGCCGCGTCTCCGATTTGATAACGGCAATATCCGTGGACGCATCGCCCGCCTGTTGCGCCGTTGCCGCGGGGAGGGAGATTATGGTGCACGCTGCCACCGCGCCCAGAATCACTTGCCAAAGATCCCGTCGACCGAATCGCATAACTCGACCTCCAAGTAAGCTTAGGGAATCCGAACCGCGTCGCTCTCGGCAGACACCAACTGCGCTTCGGCGTCGCGCACCACTAACCGCACCAGGTAGCTGCCCGGCTTCACGTCGAAACTTGTTCTCAGCGTAATGCCCGACCCCATCTTCTTTTCCAGCGTCTCATCCTTTAAACGCATCGTGATCGTCTTCTCAATGGCCTGGAGGAAACTCCCATTTCGATTAAACAGAGCTGAGACAACCGTCAACTCCTCGCGGTTTCGCCCGTCCGCCTTGCGCAGTTTTAGCCGCCGTACGTCGATGTGAGCCAGAACCGTGAGCTTGGCATCGATCTCGGTGGACTTGAAAAACTGGGTGTGCAGCTCGACCGGAAGATTATGCACCTCTTCCTGGGAAAAGAGTGCATCCTCAATCTCTTGCTTCGCTTCCTGCGCCGGATCGGCCGCGTGCTTGGGCGCGAAGTAGCCCCGGCGGGCTTGCACCGTGGCCTTCTGCGGACTCTTCACAGTCACCTTGATGCTATGGAAGCTGCCATCGAGCTTGAGATTTTGCGGCGAAAAGCCGAGGACATACGAATACTCCGGAGTCGACGCCGTCCGCCGGAAGCCCTCGTCCAAATCGTTGCTGTTTTGATAAAAGATTCCGCCCGTGGCCTCCGCCAGAACTGAAAGAATATCTGCGTCCGCGGAAGCCTCCGAAGTTGCATACAGCTGCTTCATTCCCACCACGACCGGATCCGGCGATTGCCGGCTCGCAATGTCTCCTCCCGCGGGAACAATATAAAGGCCACGCGCATCCAGGCCGCCGATCGTTACCTGCGATCGCACCGCGCGATCAATCAAAGCCGTATACTCGGATTCCATCTCGGGAGTTAGAAAACCAGGCGAAACCATCACGATGTTGCGCCGTCCCGGGACCACCGACATCCGGTGGATCACGTCGTTCAACACGGTGAGCGCCACATGACTTTCCGCCTGGCCCTCGCTCAGCTTTTGCACGGCCATGCTTTCAGCCATTTGCTGGGCAGCTGGGCGAAACGTCGGGTCGCCGTTGAATTCACAGATGAGCGCGTCTTGCGTGGCCACTTGCAAGGCCTGCGAGTCGTGTTTGTTCTCGATCATATCTGCCATGTAATAAGTCAGGTCGAAGCAACCGGCGGTACCCCCACTCGAGATCGGACGAGGATGCAGGTGCAGCAGAGCATCGTGCAGGCTGGCTCGGTCGTCCGTAAAATCGAGCGTGGTCTGTCCCGAGGTCGTGAAAATTGCGGCCCGCTCCGTTGGTCGCATGGCAGCCAGGTGGCGTTCGGCCGCGTTTCGCGCTTGCGCCAAATCCCCGAACGTCAGGTGTACATCGTCAAATAAGTAAGCGAAATAATTCTCGGGAACTTCCAGCTTGCCGCTTTCGGGCTGCGTTTCCCCGGCTTCACTTTTTTCGTGGACTTCCGCCTTCCCCGCCGGTTTGGCGCCGAGTTGCTCCGCCGAAAACTGGCTGATGCTCTGCAGCTTTCGGTTGTCGAATAATTGAAAGTCATCCTTGCTGAGATTCCCGATCGCTTGTCCGTCGTGATCCCGCACCACCACCCGCACCAGCACCAGGTTTACGTTCACCTTAAAGGTTGGCTTTTCCTCTCGTGAAGTAATCTCCTCGGAGGTTTTGTCGGACTGCGGCGGGCTGCTTGGGGTGACAGTCTGCGCGGGAGGTGTTGCCGGCGTGGCCGACTGCGAACTCATGACTGAGGGATCAGATAAAAGGAGAGTAATGGCGGAAAGGATAAAGAGAAAAATGCGTAGCCACATCCAGCGACCGATATCCTTCCTGGCTGGCCGGTCGGCGGTCTGCATCACAGAACCTCAAAACCTCTCATCATCGGCTTGCGATCATAACGCTGCCGCGAAAACAGCGCTTTCGCAAAAGCAACTCTCTGCGGCGCAGGGGGCTTCATCGTATGCTCTTTCCCCCCAAAGCGCCACGACATCAACCAGTTGGCTTGTAATTATTTGAGAACACGCCAGTTGCGGGCGCGAGGAACAAATGTTGAACGCGTTCAATTTTTCCCTTGACGTCGATTTCGAGCGGAGTTATAGTTGTTTTGAACACGTTCAAATGTTCACGAGAGGGGACAAGATCATGGTCACTGCCAACAACATCATCGTCACCACCTACCTGATTTACCTGCTGATCAGCGTCTCCGTCACCATATGGGTCGCCCGCACGCTCCACAAGCGGGGTGCCATCTTTCTGGTGGACGCCTTTCATGGCAACGCCGAGCTGGCCGACTCCGTCAACCACTTGCTGGTCGTAGGCTTCTACCTCATCAACATCGGTTACGTTTCCCTCGCGCTCAAGACGGCAGCGGTGGTCAGCACATCCCGCGCCGCCATCGAACTGCTCAGCGACAAGATGGGCATGGTCCTGCTGATCCTTGGCGCCATGCACTTCTTCAACTTGTATGTGTTCTCCCGCATCCGCCGAAGCGCTCGCGGTCCCCGCGTGCCGGTTCCTCCGCCACCGCCAGTCGCGCCCGATGCCCGGCTCAACCTGGCTATCCCGCGCTGACTCGAACCAGTATGGGTTGTGAAAGGGCACGACTTGCGTTGCGTAAAAAATCCGCTTTCGTGAGGTTTGTGGAAGGGCACGGCTTTAGCCGTGCCGCCCGACCGCCAAAACATGAGGGCTTTAGCCCCTGAGGGCCGATAGACAAGGATGCACACCATGCAAAAACTCTACGTGCTCTACGATCCGCATTGCGAACTCTGCTGCCGCTTGAAAAACTGGATCCTGGTGCAGCAATCGTGGATCGGCCTGGCGGTAATCGAAGCCGGCTCGGAGAAAGCGAAGAGGCTCTTTCCTGAACTCGATCGCCTGACCACGAAAGAAGATCTCGCTGTCATCAGCGACGAGGGCGCAGTCTACTTGAATGATCGTGCCTGGATCATGGTGCTCTACGCGATGGTGGAGTACCGTGACTGGGCCGCCCGCCTCACGCATCCTCTGTTGATGCCACTGGCGCGACAGGCCTTCGCTGCGTTATCCAGGAATCGTCACCTTCTCTCGCGCTGGTTGAGCGCGGAAGATCCAGAAAGGATTGCCAACGAATTGCGCATGGTCGAGCTTGAGCCTTGCCCAGTGCCGGCCGCCCACACGCCGCCGCCCGCCGTTCGAGATTACTTACAATGACGAACACCACGCTGAAAAACCGGACCACGCCGCGCGCCGAAGATACCCGCCGCAAAATCTACGAAGCCGCCATGGAGCTGTTCCGTGAAAAAGGATTCGAGCCGACCACCATGCGCGACATCGCGGCCAAAGCCGGCGTGGCCCTCGGCGGCGCCTACTATTACTACTCGTCCAAAGACGCCATCGTGCTGGCCTTTTACCGCGAGACGCAGGAGAGCAGCAACCAGCTCATCCTTGAAGCCCTCGCTGGCAAGAAAAAACTGAAAGACCGCATTCGCTGCGTCCTCGAAAAGCGCTTGGAATTGCTCGCACCCAACCGCAAGTTCTGTGCCGCGCTCTTCCGTCACGCCCCCGACGGCACTGATCCGCTCTCCCCTTTCAGCGAGGAGAGTCGCCTCATCCGCGAAGCCGCCATCGAGCACATGCGTCTTGCCCTGGAAGGCAGCGATGCCAAGGTTCCCGCCGATCTCCAAGCACGTTTGCCCTACCTGCTCTGGCTCTACCAGATGGCCTTGATCATGTTCTGGCTCTACGATCGCTCGCCCAGCCAGGAGAAGACCCAGCGCTTGATGGAGAAGAGCTTGGGAATACTGGTGAACCTGCTGCGGCTCTCCGCGTTGCCGCTGATGAAGCCGCTGCGCAAGGCCGCGCTGGAACTGGTGGAAACTGCGGCTCAATAGGACAGGTGGAAGGAACGGGTGGCCCACTCAAGCCAGATTTTGGCTTGAGTGGGGGTTTTCAGCGGCCGGACAGAGTTTCCCCGCGATTCGCTCGCGTCTGCGAGCAGTCCATTCGGACTCAATCTCGACGGGTCCCTCGACGCCGGTTGCGTGATGGAGAAAGCTGCTCCAGTTCCAGTCCTCGGGGCGCTCGCACAATCCCTGCCTCACCGGATTCCAATGAATGTAGTGGAGCTTCTCTAAAAACTGCTCATGAGTGCGGACGTTGAAGTCGTAGTAGCGCTTCTGCCAGAAATGGTCCGCGTCGCCGATCAAACGCCTCGCCACTCCTTGCTTCAGGGACTTCAGGGCGTGGGCAAGCGTGTGCTGTTGCTTGAGACCATGGACATCCCCACTCAAGGCAAAACCGGCCTTGAGTGGGCCACCGTCGACTTCGGGCTCGCTGACGAGAAGGTGAATGTGGTTTTGCATCACGACATATCCGTAGACGCGAAGGCGGAAGCTGCGGCGCACGCGCTCAAGCGCGTTCTCAAATATGCGTCGGCTCGCGTCGGTCGTGAACAGAAGACGCCGGTGATAACAACAGAAAGTTACGAAATGACTTTGCCCAGTGTGGTGATAGCGCTTAAGCCCCGAAGGCATGAGCTCAGCGTAGCTTGCTGAACTTGCGCAACTCAAGGCAAAAGAGGCTTTGAGTGGCTCGCTTGTTTCAAAATGGGATGGAGTGGGAAAAGCCCACTCAAGCCAAAATCTGGCTTGAATGGGCCACCCTCTTTCACTAGTGAATCAGGCTCGCAGCGGCCACTGCACCTGCCCCCCGCGCTGGTGCGCGAGGTTTCCAATCTGTCCTGCTCTTGCCGCGGCCACTCCCGTCTCGATGGGCGCATTCGGTTCTTTCCGTGACTTGATGCACTGGAAGAAATTCTCCATGTGCGAAATCGTGCCATCGAGCACGCTGTGCTCGCTCATCACCGGATTCTGTCCTCTCTCCACGCCCTCGCGATACACGGTGAAACCTCCGCGATCGATCTTCAGCGTCGCCTCGGTCCCGCGAAATTCGATGCCACCGTCGTCGATCGACGAGCTCATCATGCCCTCGTACACCACATCGAAGCCCGGATAGCGAAACGCTGCCTGAATCGTATCGGGACAGTCCCACGCGTCAAAAATGTACTTATCGGCCAGCATGCAGGCCTGGCGCGGCTGGTCAGCCTTCATCGCCCAGTGCACCACGTCGACCCAATGGGTGAAGAGGTCGGTCATGGCCCCGCCGCCGAAATTCCAGAACCAGCGCCAGTGATTGAACTTCTCCTCGCTGAACTCCTGCGCCGGCGCCGCGCCCAGCCATGCCTTCCAATCCAGCGCCTGCTGATCCGTGGGCTTCATCGCCCCATGAGGTTGATAATTCTGCCACCAGTAGGTACGCACCTGCGGGACGCGTCCGATGCTGCCCGCCTGGATCAGATCGACAGCATCGCGAAAATGCGTCCAACTGCGTTGCTGCATGCCGCATTGCAGAATCTGCTTGCTCGAACGAACCGCGTGAGTCAGCGTGACACCCTCATCCAAGGTGTGCGTCACGGGCTTCTCGAGATAAACGTCTTTGCCCGCCGCCAGCGCGTCGACCGCCATGCGCACATGCCAGTGGTCGGGGGACGCAATAATCACCGCGTCGATGTCCTTCTGGAGAACTTCGCGATAATCCAGATGAGCCGTGGCCAGCCCGTTCGAGCGCTGCACGAACGCGTCGCGATTCGGCCCGTAGACGTCACTCACCGCAACAATTTGATAACGACCCGCTTGGTCAGCCGCATCGAGGAGATCTCTCATGCGGTGGCCCGCTCCGATCAGCCCGATGCGGAGAGTGTCGTTGGCGCCAAACACACGGGTCGAAGCCAGCGCGGTCATTCCACTGGTGATAATGAAGTTGCGGCGATTAATCATGGCAGGCGGCCTCCAATGCTTTAATGCGGAATGATCGTATCAAGTTTCTTCCTTCCGCGACCGCCCATCACGGCCGGCATCCGGCAAGCGCACGATTGACACGCTTTCCCGCCTTCCCTAGACTCCTGTGTAGAGCTTCGCGAGGACCATTCATGGCCTGGTTGCAAAACAAGTTTGAAAAGAATTTCCTGATCTCCACCGTCGACTACGTCTTCAATTGGGCGCGCAAGTCCGCGGTGTGGCCGATGACTTTCGGCTTAGCCTGCTGCGCGATCGAGATGATCGCCTCGTCCACCTCGCGCTTCGACATCGCGCGCTTCGGCTCGGAAGTGTTCCGCCCCAGCCCGCGGCAGAGCGATCTGATGATCGTCGCCGGCACCGTGACTCTGAAAATGGCGCCGGTCGTGAAGCGCATCTACGATCAGATGCCCGACCCCAAGTGGGTAATCTCGATGGGCGCCTGCTCATCGGTAGGCGGCCCATTCAATACTTACGCCGTGCTGCAAGGCGTGGACAAGATTGTCCCCGTAGATGTCTACGTCACCGGATGCCCGCCGCGCCCCGAGAACCTGTTCTACGCGCTGCTTAAACTGCAGGACAAGATCGATACCATGACCATCGCCCGCAAGCCGACCGAAGTCCGCTTAGATCCCAACATGGTCGAGAACTTCAAGCGCCAGGTGATGATCGCGCAGACGTTGCAGCCGAAATAGCAGTCAGCACTCAGCATTCAGCCAAATGGCTCATGTGGGGACAGCCGCCTTCGGCTGTCCGGCCGAGCAAAGCTCGGCACCTGACCACGAAGAAATCTGCATGCCCCTAATCAAACTGACCACGCAGTCCGAACTCCCCGCTCCCAACGAAGCCAAAGAATTCCGCTGCGGCGACAAAGAGATCTGCATCGCCAACGTGAACGGCCAGTACTCCGCCATGGACAACATCTGCCTGCACCGCGGCGGCCCGCTCGGCCAAGGCATGATCGAGAACGGCAAAGTCGTCTGCCCCTGGCACGGCTGGGCCTGGGATCCAAAAACCGGCGAGGCCGCCCATAATCCGAATGCGAAACTAAGCGTCTATCCCGTGAAAATCGAAAACGGCGAAGTGCTAGTGGAAATCTGAACGGAAAAAGCTTTTAACCACAGAGGACGCAGAGAGCACAGAGGAAGACAAATTATGGTTTTCCTCTGTGTCCCCTGTGTCCTCTGTGGTGAAGGTTTTTGTTCTCGCCTCAACCAAGGCAATGCAGAAATTTTCCGGACGAGTCGAATCCAGGGAAGACATTCGCTAAATTCTTATTACCCATGTGCTGCGTAACCGCCTCTCCGATGACTTGCCGGAAGTCAGTGGTCAAAGCCAGATCTCGTCCTTCGTAAAGCTGGGCCTGATCCAGTCCCGGCCAGCGTCCGTATACTTTGCCGCCCTTCACAGGCCCACCCAGCACGAACATCACGTTGGCGTGCCCGTGATCGGTACCGCGATTGCCGTTCTCGCGCGCGGTGCGGCCGAATTCCGACATGGTGATCACAACGGTGTCGTCCCCAAGATCTCCGAGATCGATCCAGAACGCCGCCAGCGCCCGCGAAAAGTCGGAGAGCACATTCGCCAGCTGACCTTCTACGGCGCCTTCATTCACGTGATGGTCCCAGCCTCCGATGTCGGCAAAGGCCACCTGCACGCCGAGATTGGCCTTAATCAGCTGCGCCAACTGGCGCAGGCTCTGTCCAAAACGTCCTCCCGGATAGTCGGCTCCGGGCGCAGGCGAGTACGTGCCGGGATCGGCGGACTTCAGCATCTTGACCGCGTCGAACGTCTCGGCCCCAGTGCCATGCAGCACGCTGTCGGAGGAGTGATCGTACATGGCCTCAAACGCAGTGGCTGCCGAAGATTTTGAATTTCTCCCGCCCACGGAAAACTCCTTGATGTTATTCATCGCGACCGCGGGCTCGGGTCCATTCAAAATGCGCGGCAGAGACGGCCCCAGCGCGATGGCGCGAAAAGGAGAAACCGGCGTGGCACCCGGCAAACTGTGCAGCGAGCGATTCAACCATCCGTCCTCGGTGGCTTTCACGCCGGGAGTGCCGGTCTCCATGAAGTCCTGCGCGTCAAAGTGCGACCGCGTAGCGTCGGGCGATCCGGCGGCATGCACGATGGCCAGATGCCGCTGCTGCCACAAGGGAAGAAAAGAGGACAGAGACGGATGCAATCCGAAAAAGCCGTCGAGATCGATCACCGACTTGCGTGGAATGTTGATGCTCGGACGCATGCTGTAGTACGTCGGCTCCCCATGAGGCACGACAATGTTCAGTCCGTCAGCCGCCCCGCGTTGGAAGATAACGACGAGCCGCTTGCTACGCGCGACTCCATCGAGAGCGCCAAGTGCAGCGCGCGTCAGAAAGCCAGGCACTGCAGCCGTGCCCACGACAGCAAGCGCACCGTTATGAAGAAAAACGCGCCGAGTGATCGACATAAAACACTCCGTAGAGACGTAGCTTGCTACGTCTTTGCCGACACCATTTGAAGCGTGGCCAGAGAGACGTTGTAAACAACGTCTCTGCGAACTATCTTCTCTGGAACTCCGGCGAGCCCAGCAGCAGGCCCGCAATCATATTCGCGTCCGGAGGCTTGTTCGATATTGCCTTGTCATCCGTCGCTTGCCCGTTCTTTGCCGGCGCATTCATCTGCGCGACGATCGAATCGTGCGTCTGCCTCGACACATCCGACGCCAGCAGCTTCGCTTCCATCGTCGTCAAGGCGAACCCCGCATCCAGCAGCGGAGGCGAACTTCCCGCCAGCTGCGCCGTGTCGATTCTCACTCCGCGCACTTTGCCCGCGGTCAGGGCCAGCGCGAAGTTCATGCGGTCCAGCAATGCCGATGAACTCACCCACTTGTCTGCCTTCATCGAGTAGCCGGTCGGCGGCTGCGCTCCGTAAAGCGGCATGCCCATGCGGTTGAGTTGGCGCGCCAGGGGCAGGGCGTCTTCGACCTCAGCGCCGGTTGCACGCACGGCCGAAGCCACGAACTCAAGCGGCGTCTTCACCTTCGCGCGATACGACGCGTCAGCCCAGAATTCCGGAGAATGAAACAGCGTGCTGAGCACTTCGCGGATGTCGCCCTTTTTGTGCTCAAAAGTTTTGGCCATGCGATCGACCAGCGCGGGCGGTGGATCATCCGACACGAAACGTTGCGCGAGCTTCCACGAGATAAAACGCGCAGTCTGCGGACTGTTCGCCAACAGGTGCAGCACTTCCCTGCCCTCGTCTTCCCCCTTAGGCTTGATGCGGTGTCCCAGCACAAATTTCGGGCCGGGCTCGTGCATGCGCTCATCGTAGCGAAATCCCATGCCGTCGAAGGGCTTCTCGATGGTCCACCCGGTAAAGACCTTGGCTACCTCCGTAACATCGCGCTGCGAATATCCACCGTTCACGCTGAGCGTATGCAGTTCCAGCAGTTCGCGGCCGTAGTTCTCGTTCAGGCCGCTATTCTTGCGGCGGGCCGCACCGCGCGATTGAGGAGAGCGGCGTGCACGCCCGTAAGGTCCATAGCGCACGGGCCCTCCCGGCGTGCCCGTCGCCTGCATCGAGTTCGGGCCAACACTCAGCCAGTTGTCGAGATAGAACAACATTGCCGGACTCTTCGCCGTAGCCACCAGCAGGTCCTCGAATTTTCCCAGGGCGTGCGGACGAATCACTTCCTGCTCATACGACGTAAGCAGCAAACGTTCCGGGCCTTTGCCGGCGAATATATTGAAGTGGTTGAACCAGAAATCGGTCATCACCTCTTGCAGTTGGCGATCGCTATAGACAGCCCGCAGCACTTTGGCCTGCTCCAGTTCTTCGGCGACCACACCCTGCGGATTGTTCAGGGCAAGCAGCGTTTCTCTCTGCCTGGGGTCCATGCCCGTGAGTAGATCCCGGTTTTTGTTTCCGCGCAGCGAACCGGCGACCGCGAGTAACTCGTCGCCCGTCATCGACAGAATTTTCTTGTAGCGCTGATCGGGTGGAAGATCGAGCAGCGGTTGCATGTCCAGATCAGTATCCAAACGATCTTCGCGGCGGCCGGCACTCGCATCTTCTGACGGAGATGCATTCTCGACGGGAGCGGGCATTTCCACGTTAGAAGGCTTTGCTGAGCCATCGCTATCGGAAACAGCCATCGCGCTCATCGCATTGTTATCGGTGGTGGCAGGAGTCGCGTCGGGACTGGCGGCAGCCGCAGCGGCAAGTTCCTCAGCTGTTTTCGCACTGTCCGCCGCACTGGGCTCGGAGGATTCCGAAGCAGAAACCGGAGTAGGAGCAGGCACGGCCGCAGCGGCTGCCTTTTTCGCTTTCTTTTCGCGCCGTTGCTCGTAGCGCGCAATCTGCACTTGATAGACCGCCCGCCTCACCGGGTCCGACGGCATGGGCTTCTTGCCATCTCGAACCGCCCGGATCATCTGCGCATCCGGAAATTCTTCCAGGATCTGCCTCGTGTTCATCTGCAGGGTGCGAAACGGGGCGAGTCGCGAATCCATGGCCGCATCAGAAATTCTTTCAGGATGCAATTGCTGGTCGATCCAGCGATCGATTCCCATCGCCATCACCTGCTGGACGTCGCCGGGACGCGGGCCGAATGCGAGGCGGTTCAAAGCGTGAACCGCGCGTTTTTGCTCGTCGGCGCCGGTCTTGGCTTTTTCTCTTTTTTCGGCAAGGAGCGAGGGAACGGCGCACGCAAGGCTCAGCGAGAGCACGGCAGAAGATAGCTTGGCCAATCGGGATTGCATACAGAGGCCCCCCGGGCGCAAAAACCCTTTCATTTATGAACCCGCCCAGCAGGAAAAGTTGCGGACTCAGATTGTAATCTCTTCAAGTCCTGTCAGCCTGAGCGCAGCCTTTGTGCTCGCGAAACGAGAGCAAAAGCGGAGTCGAAGGATCCCTGCCCTGTGCAGACAGCCTCTTCAAAGTTTCCGATGTCAGGAGTGCTTTACGTGGTGAGATAGGTCTTGCCGCGCGAGACCTTATACTGCAGCGTCGCGGCCAGGTGATCGATATCGGCAGCAGCGATATTGACGCTCATCGTGTCCAGCAAAGGAGATCGATTACTGCCCACCGCATCGCGTCGCACCTGGATGAGCAGAGCCTGCACCACGTTGGGATCATATTTCTCCGGCGACATCCGCACCAGGTCGCTGAGTGCACTGCCGACCGACAAGGGACCGCGATACGGGCGCGCGCTGGTCATGGCGTCGAAAGAATCGGCGAGCCCCACAATGCGCACGTTCATCGGCACATCTTCCTGGATCAACTGGTCGGGATAGCCGGAACCATCGGCGCGCTCGTGATGCCAGCGCACCGCTTCAGGAATTTTCGGCCAGGGAAACTGCACCGTGCTCACGATCTGGTGGCCGACCGTGGTATGGTCCGCCATCTCGCGGAATTCTTCCGGATCAAGCGCCCCTGCCTTGCCGAACAGCCGTCGATCCACGGCCACTTTTCCAATGTCGTGCAAGTATCCCGCACTGCGCAAAGCCGCGACCTCGCTCGACTCCATGCCCATGGCGTCCCCGATAGCAGCGGCATAGCGTCCGACACGCAGGGAATGGCCGTGAATGTTGACATGCTTGACGTCAATAGCTGTGGCGAAGGCTTCGAGAGCATTGTCATAGAAGCCGTGCAGCGAGGCCATCAAACGCAGATTTTCCGACACGCGTTGCGCGATGGTCTGGGTCAACGCGTGATTCTGCACCGCCAGCGCGATGTAACTGCACAGCATTTCCAGGGCATCGAGTTCGCTGTCGTCATACGGCGAATCCCCGGGACGGCGGCCGAGAGCGACGACTCCGGCCAGCCGGCCTCCTGCCTTCAAAGGTGCGAGACATTTGAAAAGCTCCGGTGCGACGTTGCCGTTCGAACTCAGAAAAACCGAGTACGTCGACGAATTGAGAACGATTGGTCCGCGCGCTGCCACCAGCGCGTGCACGTGTTTGGGAAGGAGAGGAATGAAGGCGGGATCCGGCATCAAGGCGAATCCCATGGCCGACGCGGAGGTCAGCATGGCGGGTTTATCGCCGAACAGAAAAAGCGCACCTTCGCGCGCGCCTGCCGCTTCCATAATGGCAGACAGCATCAAGCGCGAGGTTTCCGAAAACTCGCGTTCCGCTGTAAGAGCCGGTCCGAGTTCGGAAAGCGCCTCGACTGTGTGCAACAGCCGCCGTAAATTGTTTGTCTGTATCGCCACGAACGAAGTGGGAGCCAGATCGCAGAGCAACATGAGCGTACCATGCAGGAAATAGCGCGGGCGATAGCTGCTTGTTGGTTAGTTTGATGCGGTAGTGACGACAAAGAAAACAAGGTAACGCCGCTGATTCTCTGCCAGCTATGAAAAATCAAGCGCCAGAAAACATATTAATCACCGGCGCCCTTGGCTTCTCAGGCCGAGCATTGACGCGGCTTTTGCAGCATTCTGGCATCCGAGTCATTGCCCCGGATGTGCCTGCAAAGAAATCTGCTCCTGAAGAATCTGCAACTAAAGTTGTATGCGATATTAGCTCCAAAGCAGACTTGGAATGCGCGTTCGCACAGCAACAAATTCACGCGATTCTTCCAGTAAGTTTTAAAGCTGAGATGCTGCCAGTCTTCGAGCAGGTGAGAAGAGCGCTGTCATGACGTAGCGACAGCCGCTTCGGCTGTCCCGCGAAGGCGAAGCCGAGCGGCCACTTAAAAGTGCTCGCGCAACTCGGCAAACCGCCCGACGATCAGCAGTTTCTGATTCGCCGGGGCGGGATTCACTTCCTCGTGCTCGAGAATCCAGGTATCTCCGTGGGGAATGAAGACTGCGTGCAGTCCCGCGGCCAGCGCGGGATTGATATCCGACTTCGGACTGTTGCCGATCATCCAGGTCGAATGGTGCGTGCAATCGTATTTCTCGGCAATGTGCGCGTAGATCTTGGGGTCTTTTTCGGCCACCACTTCGGTCGCGGCGAAATGCTTCTTCACGCCCGAGCGATCGATCTTGCCGGTTTGCTCGCGCATCGCTCCCTTGGTGACGAGAATCAAGCGGTGGCGATGCGATAGATATTCGAGAGTTTCCGGAACTTCGGGCAAGAATTCAATCGCATGATTCTGGATCGTCTGCGCGATGCTTCTTACCTGAGCGTCCACCTCGGGCGTGACCGGCACCGGGCTCAGTCGCTCGAAGGTATCGACCAGCGCGTGGGCAAAGCTGTCCAGGCCATATCCGTGCTTCACGATGCACTCCCGCTCCACATCGTTCAACACTTCGCGCACTTGCTCAGGAGAAAATTCGTGATGATTCAGAAACGAAATAAAGCGCGCGATGGCGCGCTCGAAGTAGACGTTGTTCTCCCAGAGCGTATCGTCGGCGTCGATGAGGAGAGTTTGGGACAAGCTTCTAGCTCCTGGCTGCTAGCTTCTAGCTAAACAGAGCCTCAGTTTAGTGAGAGTCGATGCTCTCGGAAAATCGAAGCGTGGCTTCGCGGTCTCACTGAGGGCGGCTTCGCTGCTGCAATAATCGAACACCCTCGTCATACTTCGCTTGGGGCACCAAAATGACCCCAGTTTGCAGGTACACCAAAGGGACGAGGGCATGACCTATCCACACGTGGTTTTCGCGAGTCTTGTCCGCATCTACCTTCAACGGACTCGACGGAACCGAACTTTTTTCTGGGTAGAGCAGGAAGTCGCCTTTGTATTCTTGAGCGCCGTCAAGGTCGCTGAGCTGGCAAAGAATCTGCTGGCTTTCTTCCCAGCAAGCGATCCAATCTCCTCTGCGAGGCGCCGGTACGCCGACGGCCGGTGCCCATAGGAAAACCGCGTCAGCTCGCACTCCATTCGGTCTGCCGGGTATTCTGCTCGTCCACCAATATGCGAAGACAAATCCGGCGATCAAGAACAGAATCAATCCGGCGACAAGATATATCGCTTTTTCCAACAGAGTCATCGTCGGGCCACTGACTTAGCTAGAAGCTAGTAGCTAGAAGCTTCCTCACACCCAATCCACCTTCGCTTCAGTGGTAATGATGCCGGCTTTGTGCCCCATATCGAGCAGGCGACGGACGGCTTCGCGGCCGTCGGCGCCGTAGTCGAGGGTGCGCTCGTTCACATACATGCCGACGAATTTATCGGCAGCCGACGTGTCCAGATCGCGGGCGAACTGCATGGCATAGGCGAGCGCTTCTTCGCGGTGATCCAATCCGTACTGGATACTTTCGCGCAACGCGGCCGTGACTGTTGACATCAGTTGCGGGCCCAGCGCGCGTCGAATCGCATTGCCACCGAGCGGAAGGGGCAAGCCAGTGACCTTGAGCCACCACTTGCCCAGATCGACAATGCGGTGCAGGCCCGATTTTTCATAAGTCAACTGGCCTTCATGGATGATCAGTCCGGCTTCGAATTTGCCTTCGAGCACTTGCGGGATGATCTGATCGAACGGAACGACCTCGGTCTCGATCCCAGGGGCAAACAAGTTGAGCGCGAGAAAGGCGGTGGTGAGCGTGCCTGGCACCGCGATCCGCTTGGTCTTGATTTCGTTCGCGGAGAAGGGACGCGGCGAAACGATCATCGGCCCATAGCCCTCGCCAACGCTGCCTCCGCAAGCCATCAGCGCGTACTTGTCCTGCACGTAAGGATAGGCGTGAAACGAGATCGCAGTCACGTCGTAAACGCCTTCGCGCGCCTTTTGGTTCAGGGTCTCGATGTCGCACAGTGTATGCGTGAAGCGCAGGCCCGGAGTGCGCACCTTATGCGTCGCCAGGCCGTAGAACATGAACGCGTCATCGGAATCAGGGCTATGCGCCACCGCGATTTCGCGCAACTGTGAAGCAGAACTTCCCGAATTTTTTGCTTCCTGCTCAGACACCGGGGTCATGACATGAACTCCAACTTTATTTAGCGCGGCGCCATCGACTTGCGATGCCCGCGGCAAACATCACCTTCATCACCTCGGCCGCGAGAAACCAGTACAGGCCGAGATAGGCGGCTTTGGCTAGCGAATGCGTGAAGATGTAAAGCCAACTCAGACCGCCGGCGAAAAGCAAAATCTCCGCCAATAATCCGGCGAGCGCTGCCCGCGCGAAGGTTTTTGCACCACGCTCGAAGATGTATCCCGCCAGAAATGCAACCAACGGATATACCAACAGGTAGCCCCCGGTCACGCCGCCGAACAACTGCGCCACTCCGCCCGGACCCGTTGGATTAAACACCGGAAATCCTGCAGCCCCCTCGCACAGATACAAGACCAGGGCAGCGAAACCTCGCCGGCTTCCCAGCAGCAATCCGACCAGCAACACGCCGAGATTCTGCACCGTCAACGGAACTGGCGTCAGCGGCAGCAACGGGATCGTGACGTGCGCACACAAGGCGACAAACAGGCTGGCGCCGACGACCAATGCGACCTGTCGCGAGCCTTCGAGGATTCGGTCCTGTGAAGGGTGAAAAGTGTCCGTTGCCATTCTTGCCATGATTGCATCTCCCATCTCGGCGACCTAGCGATCGAGGGAATCCATCCGCCGCTGTCCTTCTACTTCTCCCGCGATTCCCTCATGCGAGCCGTGAGCTTTCTGCAGGTGTTTTCGCAGGTGCATGTAGAGCGCGATGGCTACGCACACTACGACCAGCGCACTGACACCCAGGATCAGAAACCACCAGATCATCCGCACAGCCGTTTAGGATAACAGAAGAGCAGCTTCTAGCTGCTAGCTCCTAGCCAAATCGACCTCGCGGATCCCAGGGCTTAAAGGCGAGAGGATCGTCCCAAACCGAACGGGAGGTCAGATGCTTACGAGGATCGGAGTCGAGAGCGAGAAGCTAGGAGCTAAGAGCTAGAAGCTAAGAGCTAGGAGCTTGCTTTAAGCTTCTGGCGCATGGTCTCGACGCGCTTCATCATGAACTGCAGGCGGTTCTTGCCCCATTTCGTGCGCGTGACGGCTTTTTCGATATTGAGAAGAACTTCGGGATCGTTCAGCTTTTCGCGCAGATCCTTCACGAAGGGATGGATCTTCGCGTAGATCAGGAAACAGCTCGCCGCTGAAGCCGGGCTGCAGAAATAGCTCTTCATTCAACACGCCTGCTCAGAACGAACGAAGCGACCATATCCCCAGTAGCCGCTCACCTGGCGCAGCCAGTGCGTTTTCCTGCGTGCCCATGGCCCAGGCAACTTTCAGGAAGTCATCGGCGCTCTGCGGGAAGAACTCTCCCCCGCACCAGGCTGCGGGCCTTACGCATTTCCGCTTCGCGGCGCAGATCGTAGAGTTGCAGAATCAGGTGGGCGTCGGCTGTGGTCGGCTTCTTGGCCATGATTTCCTCCGAATGTTGAGCAGTGAGCAGTGAGCAATGAGCTTTGAGCTGTTGAGCTTCGAGCTTTGAGCTACTTCGAGCTTCGAGTCCTTTGAGCTTTGAGCTTTGAGCTTACTGAGCTATCAGCAGATGAGCATGGTTGCTCATAGCTCGTAGCTCATTGCCCATCGCTCTCAGGCACTCGTCGCTGCCGCTTCCGGCGGCGGCGCGGCGGCGCTCGTAGTCGCATTCTTTGTTGGGACACGCGATCACCGGGCCGGCTTTCAGATTCTTCTCGACCAGATATTCGCTGCCGCAACTCGGGCACTTCTCCGGCAATCGGCTTGTGGGCCGAAGTGAACTTGCACTTCGGATAATTCGCCGCATCCGTAGAACGTGTTGCCCTTGCGCGCGCGCTTTTCGACCAGGTCGCCGTCTTTGCAGTCGGGACACTTCACGCCGATGAAGTTCTGCTTCACGTACTTGCACTCGGGATATCCGCTGCACGTGGTGAACTCGCCGTAACGGCCGTGGCGGATCATCATGTTGCGTCCGCACTTCGGGCAGAGTTCGTCGAGCGGGATGTCGGGAACCTTCTTGCCCTGATCGAGACGGCGCGTGGTCTTGCAGTCCGGATATCCGGTGCAGGCCATGAACTGGCCGAAGCGTCCGCGCTTCAGAACCATCACGCGGCCGCAGTTCTCGCAATATTCTTCCGCGGCGCCGGTTTCCTGCATGTCGGCCGAATCGAGGTCGGGCAGGTTGATCGGATTTTCTTTGGTGAACGTGCAGGTGTTCGGATCGTCCTTATCGTAGGTGCTGCAGGCGTAGAAGGATCCGTGCTTGCCCCACTTGATCACCAGCGGCGCGCCGCACTTTTCGCACTTCTCGTCGGTGGGCTTCTCCATCCGCTTGATGTTCTCCATATGCTTTTCGGCATATTTGAGATCCTTCTGGAATTTCTTGTAGAACTCGGCCATCGCGTCTTGCCACTTCTCTTTGCCTTCTTCGATCTCGTCGAGTTCTTCTTCGAGACGGGCGGTGTATTGCAGATCGAAAATGTCGCGGAAGTTTTCCACCAGCAGATCGGTGACGACCAGTCCGATTTCCGTGGGAGTAAACTTGCCGCCGATTTTCTGCACGTACTGCCGCTCTTGAATCGTGGTCAGAATCGCGGCGTAGGTAGAAGGACGGCCGATGCCGCGCTCTTCGAGTTCCTTCACCAGCGAAGCTTCGTTGAAGCGCGGCGGCGGCTCGGTGAAGTGCTGCTCGGGCTTCAGTTCGCGGAGCGTGAGCTTCTGTCCGGCTTCGAGCGCCGGCAGCTTGTGCTTCAGTTCCTCGTCTTCTTCGTCCTTGCCTTCTTTTGACTCTTCGTAGACTCTGCAGGAAGCCGTCGAACTTGAGCACCGATCCGGTCACGCGGAACCAGAAAACCTCACTGCCGGATTTTGGCGTCGATGTCGACCGTGGTCTGGTCGAAGACTGCGGGATTGATCTGCGATGCCACAAAGCGCTGCCAGATCAGCTTGTAGACCTTGAACTCATCTTCTTTTAAGTACTGCTTGATCTGGTCGGGATGACGCATCGCCGAAGTCGGACGGATGGCTTCGTGCGCTCCCTGCGAATCCTTCTTCTCTTTGAAGGTGTTCGGAGACTCGGGCAGATACGTAGGACCGTATTCCTTGCCGACGTACTCGCGCACTTCCTGAATCGCTTCGGGCGCGACGCGGGTCGAATCGGTACGCATGTAGGTGATGAGACCGACCGAACCTTCTTCGCCGAGTTCCACGCCTTCATACAGGCGCTGCGCGATCATCATGGTGCGCTTCACGCTGAAGCGCAGCTTGCGCGAAGAATCCTGCTGCAGCTTGCTGGTGGTGAACGGAGGCGCGGCGTTGCGGCGGCGCTCTTTCTTGTCGACCGAGCGGACGACCCAGTCGGCCTTTTCGAGCGCGAGGCGAATCTTCTCGGCATCTTCGCCATTGGTGACTTCAACCTTTTCCTCGCCCTTGCCGACAAAGCGCGCGTCAAATGCCGGAGGCTTGCTGGCGGCGAGATGAGCGTCGATCGTCCAGTATTCTTTTTTCTCGAACGCCTTGATTTCGCGTTCGCGCTCGACGATCAGGCGGAGAGCGACGGTCTGCACGCGTCCAGCGGAGAGGCCGCGGCGAACCTTATCCCACAACAACGGAGAGACCTGGTATCCGACGAGGCGGTCGAGCACGCGGCGGGCCTGCTGCGCGTCGACCAGATTCTGATCGATGGCGCGCGGATGTTCGAAGGCGGCCTGCACGGCGCGCTTGGTAATTTCGTTGAAGGTCACGCGCTGAATGCGCGGCGGCGCTTCCGGCTCGCCCTTTTTCGCTTTCTTGGCTTTCTTCTTCGAGCCGTTCCCATCGAGTTCGCTGGCGAGATGGGCAGCGATCGCTTCGCCTTCGCGGTCCGGGTCAGGCGCCAGATAGATGGAGTCGGCCGAGGCCGCCAGCTTCTTCAGCTTGGCAACAACCTTTTCTTTGCCGGGGATGACGACGTAATCGGTCTCGAAGTCGTTGCTGGTATCGACCCCGAGAGTGCTCTTGGGCAGATCCTTGACGTGCCCGAGCGAGGCTTCGACAGTAAAACCCTTACCCAGATATTTCTGGATGGTCTTCGCCTTGGCCGGCGATTCGACAATGACTAAACCTTTGGACAATGGATCCTCAATTTTCTGAAAGTTCGTTTTCGAAGCTAGCACGAATGGGCGGACTGCAACAAGTTACTGGCTGCAAGCTCTTAGCTCTTAGCCTTTAGCTTTTAGCTCCAGAACACTCGGCCGCACGATGCCCTTCACTCGCCCAGACAGCGCCGATAGCATTCGCATCACTTCTTCCAGATCGGCCGACAGGCGAGAAAATTCTGCAATCCCCAGGAAGCCCAGATCCCGGCACAGCAGCAGATGATAGGAGAGTTCCGCGCCTGACCCCATCGCTATCTGGACAAATCTCCCCATTTCACCATCCGACCGTCGCCCACAACCCTCCGCCATGTTGGCCGGAATCGAGGAAGACGCTCGACGCACCTGACTCGTCAATCCGTAACGCTCCTCCCTCGGAAACACAGTAGTCTCTTTGTAAATGGCGAGAGTCAGTCTGTGCGCCTTCTCCCAAACCATCAGGTCTTTGTAGTTCCTCATGATGTCCTCCAAAACGGGTCGAGCTAAAGGCTAAGAGCTAACAGCTCTCAAAAGCTTTTCACAAAATTCTTCCCCGGCATCTGCCGCACTTTGCCGTTCAGCTCCAGCTCGAACAGGGCGGCGAAGATTTCGGAGGAAGACATTTGCGATTCCAGCTTCTCGACCAGTTCGTCGATGTGCGTGGCTTCGTCAGCTTTCAGCAGGCTCAGGATGCGCTTTTCGTGAGGAGGGAGCCCTTCGTCTGGAAATAGAGATGCGGACGACGAGCTTGGGGATTCAGCGGAGGCGGGCGGGGTCAACGCAAGTCGTACTTCTGTCGGGAGATCTTCCCACACGTCTTCCCAGGTCGCCACCAGCTTGGCGCCCTGTTTGATGAGCGTGTTCGGTCCCCAGGAATTCTTGTTGGTGACGTTGCCGGGAACGGCAAAGACGTCGCGATTCTGCTCGAGGGCGCAGGCGCGCGGTGATGCGTGTGCCGGAATATTCGGCGGCTTCGACCACCAGCACGCCGACCGACATTCCGCTGAGAATGCGGTTGCGGATGGGAAAATTCTGCGGAGCGGCAAAGGTCCCCAACGGAAACTCCGAGATCAGCGCTCCACCGAGCGCAAAATCTGTTCGGACAACCGCGAGTTTTCCTTGGGATAAATCACGTCGACGCCCGTGCCGAACACGGCGACGGTCTTGCCCTTGGCCGAGATCGCGCCGCGATGGCTGGCAGTATCGACGCCGCGCGCCATGCCGCTGATGATGACCAATCCTTGCGCCGCCAGATCGCAGGCCAGGCGCTCGGCCATCCCCGATCCGTAGGGCGTAGGATGACGCGTCCCCACCATGGCGATCCCGGGCTTGGCGAGGACCTCCGGCGCTCCCCGCACATAAAGGATGAGTGGCGGATCGTAAATTTCCTTGAGCCGTGGCGGATACAACGGATCATCCATGCAGACGACGGTGACGCCGGCCGAAGCCGCGCGAGCCATCTCTTCCCGGGCCAACTCAGCGACTTCCCGGTAGCGATCGACTGGGCCGAAACAGCCTGGATGCCGGTCGCTCTCCAGTTCGGTGAGCGAGGCGCGCAACACCGCCTCGGGAGATCCGAAGTGTTCGACCAGCTTGCGCGACCTGCGTAGGACCAAGGCCGGGGGTCAGCGTAAGGGCGAGCCACTCCAGGACATGGGTGGCGGCAGGGGAGACGGCAGCAGTCGACACAATTAGGACTCCGAGCGGACTCTAATCAGCGGCGGAGAATGGTGTCAAGGTCATCCGTCACAATGGGTTTGTTAAAATTGTGGAAAGTATGCGAAGTTTGCGGATTTCCGCCATTTCCTACCTGAATACCGCTCCTTTAATGTGGGATTTCGAGCACGGCTCGGCGGGACGACATTTCGAAATCTCCTACACCCTGCCGTCGGATTGTGCGCGAGCACTGGCCGAGGGCACAGCCGATATCGGGATCATTCCGGCCGCGGCTTATACCCAAATTCCCGGCCTGCTGGTACTTGCCCGACGTTGCGATCGCTTCGCGGCAGGCAGTGCGGTCCATTTTGCTGGTCAGCCGAGTTCCAATTCGAGAAGTGCGAACGGTTGCGCTCGACACGTCTTCGATGACGTCCGTGGCTCTGACCAAGATTCTTTTCGAGAAGTGGCTGGGCGGCGGTCGAGCATTCACCTCCATGGCACCCGATATTGAAAAAATGCTGGCCGAGTGCGATGCCGGGCTGGTCATCGGAGATCCAGCGCTGCAGATCGATCGCTCGCGCTATCAAACGCTCGACTTGGCGGAGGAGTGGATCCGCTACACCGGCAAGCCCTTTGTTTTTGCCTTCTGGGCGGTGCGGGGAGATGCGATGAAGGAAGCCGATCCATCGCTAGATCTGGCTGCCGTGTTCCGCGATTCCCGCGATCACGGACTGGAACCGGACAACTTAGCCGAGATCGCCCGCGAGTGGGCAGGCAAGTTGCGCCTTACAGAAAGCCAGGTCCGAACCTATCTCACGGAGAATATCCACTATCAGCTGGATGCTGACTGTCTTGAGGGACTGCGCCTGTTCTATGAGTTGTCGGCGGAAATCGGAGCTTTGCCGGTTGCACCTCAATTACACTTTGTGGACACTCTAAGTCACGCAGTTGATTGACGTTATTCAGTAATGTACGTACAATTATGTACGTAATATAAACTTAGAGCGCTATTCGTGACCTGGACGGACCGCAGAATACCCATTGCGGAGCCGGAAACGGCCCTCTGAGCGACGATCGTTGCCGGGAACGACCCAAGGGACCTCCGGAACTTTCGTGCGCGTCATGCAATCTGAGCGCCCTCTACGACTTTTCAACGACTTACACCGAGACTCAACCACTTACGAACTTTGTTCTTACAGACCGAGATTTTGAGTCGCAGGTGCCCAACTCTTGCTCTTACCCGAACTACCACCGTTGTGGGTGCCCCGTCCTTGCGCAGTTTGCAAGAGCCTGCCCTGAGCGCGTCGAAGGGGCGGGTACGATGCTGCCGGTAACCAGAGTTTTTACGCCACCTGATCGCGAAATGAGATCTTTGCCCATCCCCTGCTACCGGCGACTGCCCTTGCTGCGTTCTGCGCGCGCGCGCGACCGATTCCTCTCCATCTTGCATCGCAATCCGGTGAAACGCGAACTGGTGGAATCGCCGGAGCGGTGGCGGTGGAGCAGTTACAGGTTCTACCAGCAGAACGAATTCGGGCCGGTAGCAGGACCAAGTGATAAAGTGCAGGTGATGCGCGCCGTAGGCACGATGCAATCCCGCGGGCATAACACCCTATGGTATCGGCTGCATCGTTCCCGCCCCTTCGACGCGCTCAGGGCAGGCTCGTGCAAAAAACGCAAGGACGGGGCACCCGCAGTTTCGTAATGGGAAGAAAAAACAATCTGAAAGGCCGGGCCACCCGCCCGCCAGACCGAAAATCGCTGATCCTTCAGCAGCGGATTTGGTTGCGGGGCTGATCATGATCAAGCTGTTACCCGAGCGGAAGCAGAGGCATCCGTATGCGGTTCGACGGATTGAGTACTGACCTGAGAGTCTCTCCTGAAGTCAAAATCCCCGCCCTATCGCGCAAACTGCGCGCGATAAGGACGGGGCACCCTTCCGAATTCCGGTTTTATTTCTTCGGCCGCGACTCCGGGGGAACCAGGCCCGAAAGGCGATAGTAGACAACGAGCTGGCCATAGTGTTCGCCGCTGTGCTCGATCAAGCCGTAGGCGATGTCGAGAACGCGAGCTTCCTGATGCCCATAGGGAACCGTAGAGTTCAGTCCCTTTTCACCCTTTGATTGAATCGCTGCCGCGCCATCGGCGACGGATTTCTTTAGAAATGCGACAACGTCTGCCTTCGTTTTGTAATTCTCGCGCTTCGGATCTTCTCCCGCAGGAGGCTGTTTCCCCATCACGGGATTGGTGAAGAAATAATTCGCACCGGCAGCGTGCAGCAATTGCTCGGCAAAGCTGCGTTGCGCGGGGGTAGGCTTGAAATCATATTTGTCCTCGGGAAAATCTTCGGCCATGGCTACAAGTTTGGCGCCAATCTCGTTCCAGGAATCGAGCACTACCTTTACTTCCGGGTCGGCGGGTTTAACGGCAGCGTCTTTCTTCATGGCGTCTTGCGCATGAGCGGGCAACGCGAACGCCGCCGTGAGCAGGGCGATAGCGAGAAACGGACGTCTCTTCATTGTGTTCTCCACGATTGAATTTCGCGAACGTTGAGCGGGGTCATTTTATTCGACAGGGATTTGGAAGGAAAGCCAGCTGGTTACGAAGAAAGTCGCAATCTTCCACAGAGAAGACAGCGGAGCACTGAAGGAACGCCGTTCGGACTACTCTCACTGCAAACCTTCACGGCAAAGCTGCCCGCCTGCCAGTCAATGAGTTAAGCTGAGGCATTGGCTTGCAAGCCAAAGAGTCTATGAATTTGTTTCAGCCCATCCCGAATGCCGGCAACGCGGCGGACTCAACCCGGCCGCTGGCGGACCGCATGCGTCCGCGAACGCTCGACGAATACGCCGGGCAGGAGCACCTGATCGGGCCGGGCAAGCCGCTGCGGGTGCAGATCGAACGCGATGATTCCGGATCGCTGATCTTCTGGGGGCCTCCGGGAACAGGCAAGACCACGCTGGCCAAGATCATCGCGAACATGACGAAGGCGGACTTCATTGAATTTTCCGCGGTGCTGGCGGGGATCAAAGAGATCAAGCAGGTCATGGCCGATGCGGAGCGGGCGCGGCAGTACGGCACGCGGACGATCGTGTTTCATCGACGAGATTCATCGCTTCAACAAGGCGCAGCAGGATGCGTTTCTGCCGCATGTGGAGAAGGGAAACATCCGGCTGATCGGCGCGACGACGGAGAATCCGTCGTTCGAGATTAATTCGGCCCTGCTCTCGCGCTGCCGGGTTTACGTGCTGCAACCGCTCACCGAAGAACAGATTGTGCGCTTGCTGCGACGCGCGCTCGAAGATACCGAACGCGGGCTGGGCGATCGATGAATGTGACGCGCATCCGACGATGTGCTGAAGACGATTGCCGAGCTATACCAGCGGCGATGCGCGCAGCGCCTACAACGTGCTGGAAGTTGCGGCCGGGCTCGCAAGATCAGAATCCCACCCTCTCGCGAAGAACGCGAGAAGGGTGGGGCACCCACGGCGATGAGATTACTGACGCGATCGTGCGCGACGCTCTGCAGAAGCGCATTCTGCTGTACGACAAGACGGGCGAAGAGCATTACAACCTGATTTCCGCGCTGCACAAATCCGTGCGCAATAGCGATCCGGACGCGGCACTCTATTGGCTGGGCCGCATGCTCGAGGCCGGGGAAGATCCGCTTTACGTTGCGCGGCGCGTGGTGCGCATGGCGGTGGAAGATATCGGCCTGGCCGATCCGAACGCGCTGTCTCTGTGCATGGCGGCCCGCGATGCCGTCGACTTTCATCGGCATGCCGGAGGGCAACCTGGCGCTGGCACAGGCCGTGGTTTATCTGTCAGTCGCTCCCAAGTCCAACGCGCTGTACACGGCGTACGGCGAAGTGCAGCAGGATGTCGAACGCACCGCGGCAGAAGCGGTGCCGCTGCACCTGCGCAATGCGCCTACGAGGTTGATGAAGGGGCTGGGGTACGGGCACGGATACCAGTACGCGCACGACCTTGAGTCCAAAGTCGCCGACATGCAGTGCCTGCCCGACAACCTGCGCGATCGCGTGTATTACCGGCCGACGAGTGAAGGCATCGAAAAGCGAATTCGCGAACGGATGGAAGAGATCAAACGCCAGCGCTCCCGCCGCCGAGTGACGACGCGCGGGCGGAACAAAAGAAAGAATCGTAACGCACTCGAACGACATCCTTTACCTATGCCGGCGAAGTTCTGCCAAGGTACGATTATGGCTACACTTCCCAATCTTGCTATCCGCGAAATCTGCCCCGCAAGTTCTGCCTGCCGATCTGGTCGAAGATCTGCAGCGCGTGCAAAAGGCCGCGCAGAAAATCACCTCGATTCTTGATCTCGACCAGCTCATCGACAGCGTCGTGAACGAAGTCGTGCACTCCTTCGGTTGCCTGGAAGCCAGCGTCTACCTGCACGACGAAGAGCACGGCGACATGGTGATGGCCGGCGTGCACGGCTGCGATGCTCCACGGCAAGGGACATCGCCTGAAAATTGGCCGCGAAGGCATGGTTGGCTACGTCGCTTCGACCGGCCAGACGCGCTATGCGCCCGACGTTCGCAAGGACGCAGTACTACATTGGGTGCGAACATTCGACGATAATCGGAAGTGGCGATTCCTCTGCGCGTGGGCGAGCGTCTGGTCGGAGTCTTCACGGCGTCGCATCCCGAAGTCGATGGATTTCCGCGCCAGCAACTCAGGCTGCTGCAGGCTCTGTGCGATCACGTTGCGGTCGCGGTGTATAACGCGCGGCGGTTGCAGGTCGAACGCGCCGAGCGAGTCGCGCTCGACCGCGAAGCGGACGAAGCACGCAGCATTCAGCAGGCACTGCTGCCCAAGAGTTCTCCGTACATTCCCGGATTCGTGATCTCCGGACGCAGCGTTCCGGCGCGCGCCGTGGGCGGCGACTGGTATGACTTCATTCCCTTCCCAGACGGACGCTGGGGAATCGTGCTGGCGGATGTTTCGGGCAAAGGCACGGCGGCGGCACTGCTGATGTCGGCGACGCGCGGGATGCTGCGGTCGCTGGCCGAGGCCTGCTGCAGTCCGGGCGAAGTGCTGACCAAGCTGAACAGTTGCTGGTCAACGATTTCCCTGCGGGAAAGTTCGTGACCATGGTGTATGCGGTGCTTGACCCGGCGACGCGCACCGTGGTGTTTGCTAACGCGGGACACCTGCGGCCGCTGTTCATCGATGAGAGTGGCGAACACTTCCTCGACGTGGAGCGCGGATTGCCGCTCGGGCTTGGCTAGCGGAGATTATTCGGAAACGGAGATTTCGCTGTCGCCGGGATCGAAGCTGATTTTCTACAGCGACGGCATCACGGAAGCCGAGAATGCCCGGCACGAAGAGTACGGGGTGTGCCGCCTGGCGGAGCACGCCATCAAACCGGAGGCTTCGGCGGTGAGTATCGTGGACGAGGTGCAGTCGTACGCTAACGGATCGGGCGTGCGCGACGACGCCAGCGTGGTGTTTGTGGGTGTCACGCGCTAATCATCGCAAGTCGGGCGCGGTGTTCCTTCAGAATGCAGCGGTCCATCACCACAAAAATTCCAGCCTTGCGAGCCTTTTCTGCGGCCTTCTCGTGGATCACCTCTTCCTGCATCCAGATGGCGGGGACTTTGAGCTGGATGGCCTGATCCACAACTTCTTCCACAAACTCCGGGCGGCGGAAGATGTTGACGATGTCGATCTTCTCCGGCACATCGAGCAGCGACGCGTAGGCCTTCTCGCCCAGGCATTCTTCGATCATGCGGATTCACCGGAATGATGCGGTATCCGTGGCTCTGCATGTAGGCGGAGACGCCGTGGCTGGGGCGCATCGGATTGCAGGAGAGTCCGACCACGGCGATCGTTTTGGATCGCTTGCAGCAGATCGGCGATGGGATCAGATTGCGGCAGTGAAGCCAAGGCAGCTCCCAGTCTATTTCTTGTTCGCGGCGTCCAACTTCTGCTTGTACATCTTCATCGCGAGCTTGCGAATCGTTTCCGAAACTTCCTTGTTGGCGGAAATATTCTTCAGGTCCGTCACTAGCAGATTCTTCATCAGGCCCAGGCCCAGATCGAGCGGCGTGCGCGGGTTCGCCACCAGGTTGCGCACCACAATGTAATTCTTCATGAAGCGGCGCTTGAGCGGGATCTGGCGCAGCACCGCCTCCAGCACGTTTTTCTGGCTGGCAAATTTTTCCACTTCGCCGTCGGAAAGCTTGGGGGCCTCAAGCACGGCCAGCGCCACCACCTTGGTGCCGTCGCGAATCAGGATGGAGCGCTCCTCCTTGTTGCCTTTCAATGCGAGTTGGATGCGGCCCTTCACGTCGAGGGGATTGATTTTCTGAAACGTGTTCTCGCGCTTCGGTGCAGCGGGCGGGTGCAGAGCGTGGGCGACCGGCTTGGCGGCCGGGTGCGGCGTCGGGGCCTCCGGCGGCGGCAGCTCTGCGGTATCGTGTACCGGAAAATAATCCGGACCCAGCAAATCCACAATCCCGCCAATGGCCTGAAACGGCTTGTCGCCTTCCGCTTCGATGTCAGCGGCATGCTCCTGAAAGTAAGCGAATACGGTTTCATCCTCCATGCCGAAGGTCGCTTCAGAAGCGTCGCCGGATTGAGATGTCTGGGGAGCTTCCGGATTTGCAGGGTGCCCGGTCGTTTCCTGCCGAGCCGGCGGGCTTCCCCCGTCCGGTGCAGGAACAGCCGGGGCAGTGGCGCTCAGTAACTTCTCCAATTCCGGAGTGTCATCCTTGGGCAGATACGGATTGGAGTGGAGGGCATCGAGAACACGGTGCAGGGACCGCACGCGACTGCTCTTGAGCATAACTTCGATGGTGTCGCGCAGGGCGGAGGTGGCCAGCTTCACCAGTTTCGCTTCGCGAACCGACGGATTCTCGAGCAGCGCGGGCAGCAAGCGGGGACGCAGATTGTCCGGAGAGATGAAATAGTTGAGCACTTCCTGCGGCGTCTTGGGATCGGCGACCGAGGCCAGCGACGCCTTCTCGTCCCATCCGGCCAGCGTCATGCGGGCCAGTTCGCCGAATACCTTGTTGTGCAGCGCGAGATAAACGAGGATCTCGATATTTTCTGCGGGCGGCACCTGGAGCGCGCCGCGCGCGGCGAACTGCATCATGTTCGAGGGCAACTTCGAAGCGCGGATTTGATCGATCATGCGCGCCATAGCTTCATGCCTCGACGGCACGTGATCAACGGTCATTGAAAGTCGCTGCTCCTCCGGCCAGCGACTCCAGTTCATTCACGGCCAGATCCAGGTCGCGCGTGATGCGGTTCCGCTTATGTCGCAGAAATTCGTCCCGCAAAGTCCGATAGTACCAAAGAGTGCCTTCGCGTCCACCGTTGAATCGTGACCAAACAGATTCGCCGATAGCGCGGTAATCGCTGAGAATGGAGCGGACATTGTTCAGCTTGTCGGCGGCGGAAACCAGCCGCGTGTCGGCGCCTTCCTTTTTCAGACGACGGATGTAAGTTTCCTTGCGCTCGCGCCACGGCGGCTTGGGATACGTATCGGCGTCGGTGCAGCCATCGACGATCTTGGCCACGCGCGTGCCGAAGCGGCGGCGGACTTCTTTCAGCATGGGCGCGCCGCCGCAGTCCTCGACCACGTCGTGCAGAAGGGCGGCGATGGCAAGATCTTCGTCGCCTCCGGCTTCAAGCACGAGAGACGCAACGCCCATCAGGTGCGCGATGTAAGGGATGGTCGAAGCTTTGCGCGTCTGCCCCGCAGTGCTTCTCGGCGGCGAAGAGAAACGCACGCTGGAAACGCGGGCCGAGCTTGACAGCGGACGCTTCGAAGATCAGATGGCTTGCGCATATTGCCTGGTAACTTCAGCGCTTGTCATCCTGAGGGACGCGCGCTTTGCGACCCGAAGGATCCATGCAACCCGTTTGCAGCGCGGGCGCTGCAGGCAGGTTACATAGGGCCTTCGGTACGCAAAAGACGCGCACCTCAGGATGACAAGAGGCGAATGAACTCACTGCTTCTCTCCGCGCCGCGCCAGCAAGATACGCGCGGATGAACGGCTGCAGATCTCCGTCGAGCACGCGATCGACGTCGCCGACTTCCGTCTTGGTGCGGTGGTCCTTGATCATGCGGTACGGCTGCAGCACGTAGGAGCGAATCTGCGATCCGAATTCGATGTCGAGCTTCGAGTCTTCAATCTTCTTCGTGGCCGCGCGCTTCTTCTCCATCTCGAACTCGTAGAGCTTGGAGCGCAGCATGCTCATGGCGCGCTCTTTGTTCTTGTGCTGCGAGCGCTCGTTCTGGCAATTGGCGACCAGGCCGGTGGCAATGTGCGTGATGCGCACCGCCGAATCGGTGGTGTTCACGTGCTGTCCGCCCTTGCCGCTCGAACGGTAAGTGTCGATGCGGATGTCTTCCGGCTTGATGACGATCTCGATGCTGTCGTCGATTTCCGGCGAGACGTACACGCTGGCGAACGAAGTATGGCGGCGCTTGGCCTGATCGAACGGAGAGATGCGGACCAGGCGGTGCACGCCGATCTCGCCCTGCAGCAGTCCGAAGGCGTACTCGCCGTTCACCGCAAAGGTGGCGGACTTCAGCCCGGCTTCTTCGCCCGGCTGGTAGTCGTAGAGCACGGTTTCAAAGCCCTGGCGCTCGGCCCATCGCAGATACATGCGCAGGAGCATGTCGGCCCAGTCCTGCGACTCGGTGCCGCCCGCGCCGGGATGAATGGTGACGATGGCATTGCGTGCGTCGTTCTCTCCCGAGAGCAGCGTCTCGGTTTCGAGCTTGTCGATCAGGTCGCGGAGAGAGGTGATCTCGCGCTGCAGGTCGGCGTCGACGTTCTCGCCTTCTTTGGCGAGATCGAAGTAGGCGGCGATGTCGTCGGCCCGGCGCGCCAGGTCGGCGTCGGTGGCCAGCACGTGCTCCAGGCGCTTTTTCTCGCGCATGACCTGCTGCGAGCGTTGCGGATTCGACCACAGATTCGGGTCGGCGGCCTGCTTTTCAATTTCGGCTAGCTGCGGACGGACTTTCTCCGCGTCAAAGATACTCCCGAAGTTCGTGGGCTTTCTTGCTGAGCTTTTCGTATTCCTGTTCGAACTCTTGATTCATGAGGACGTTTTGGCCTTCTTGCGGTTTTTGGCAGATGCGAAGCGCTCGAGTAGCGCTCCTATCGAAATTATCGCACAGGCAAAAGCGAACCAGTCGCCGTGGCGAGTGTAGAACGTGGTGACGGAAGTGAGGGCGTAGGGTGCGACCAGTGCCGTGCGTTGCTTGCGCGGGATGCTGGCGACGACGCGTCCCCAGGGATCGATCGAGGCCGTGACGCCAGTATCGGTCGCGCTGAGCAGCCAGCGATCGTTTTCGATGGCGCGCATGCGTGTCTGATTCAAGTGCTGGGCGTAAGCGCCGCTGTCGCCGTACCAGCCGTCGTTGGAAATGTTCACGAAGACTTGTGCCCCGTTGTTCGCGAACTGGCGAACCTCTCCGGGAATACGGACTCGTAGCAGATGAAGACGCCGAGAGGCTCGTGTCCGACATCAAGGGGACGCCGAGATGTCCCATGCTCGAACTGGCCGACTTCTTTGGTCAGGCCTCCGGCAAACGAAAACAGGCTGGGGAATGGAAGATATTCGCCGAACGGGACCAGGTGAACTTTGTCGTAGCGCGCGACGAATTCCCCGTTCGCACTCGACGAGTACGAGCGGAGTTGAACACGGGAGCATCTGCATTCGGACTGGGAGCATTGCTGCCGATTGCTCCCACCACGATCGGAGTTTTCAGAGTGCGAGCCATTTCGCCGATTACGCCGCGGAAGTGCGCATCGTTGGTGAAGAAGGGAGCGGGAGACTCCGGCCAGACGACCAAGTCGATTTTTCCGTTTGCCTTGGCCATCGATTGGACGGTCAGGTCAGTGAGCTCACGCAGCGTCTGCTGGAAGTACGTGGGACTCCAATCGGCGGAGACCGGAATATTCTGCTGCACGAGCAGGGCAGCGTGGTCCGCTCGGGCGGGTGGAGCGTCGACCAGCCTTCCGGCCTGCAAGACCGCGGCGGCGGCCAGCGCCGCCACTAGCATGGCGCCGCGCTTTTGTCGTGGAATCAGGAAGGCCGCGGCGAGCGCCACGTTCACCAGCACGATCTCGAAAGAAATTCCGTAGACGCCCGTCCAGGCGGCGATGCGGCAGAGCGCAACGTTATCGACTTGCGCCATGCCCAGCAGGTTCCAGGGAAACCCGGTGATGCCGAAGCGGGCCAGTTCCACCGCGACCCAGAGAAACGGCGCGGTCACCAGCGCTCGGCGATAGTTGAGCGGTCCGGCGAGCAGGCTGAGCAGTAGACCGAACAGTCCGTGATACAGGCCGAGATAACAACAGAAGAGAAACAGGGCCAGCAGCGCCGTCGGCGCACTCAGTCCGCCGAACCGGCGCATGGTGTCGTAGATCCAGTAACAGGTGCCGGCGTACCAGAGAATTCCGCAGACGATAGCCGAGCAAAAATCCTTGGGCCGGTGTGGCTGGTCGCAGGCGCAGAGAACCTGCGATCTCAAGTTCACCCGCGGGGCGCGCTCGAAGCAAGGCGACAATCAACGGAGCGAGCGCGAACCAGGACAGAACGTACAGGTTCGGCAAAGGAAAGATCAGCACCTGCAGGACTGCAGAGAGCAAGACCAAGAGCCAGGCGCTGGGATGAATTTGGCGCACGGGGGAAGGATAGCAGGGGTCGGGGGTCAGTCGTCAGTGGTCAGTGGTCAGTCGTCAGTCGTCAGTGGTCAGTATCAGGTTCGTTTGGGGTCGCATGGTCTTGTCATCTTGAGCGGAGCATGCCGATGGAGCGAAGCGAGTCGGCATGCGCAGTCGAAAGATCGCTACCTATGACATGCTCCTGCTCACCGGAAACCGTTCGCGCAGTTCGTTTCAACAACCACGACGCGACTCGCGGCGCAGCAAGTCAAGAGCCCCACCCTGTCGCAAAAAAGCGCGACAAGGATGAGGCACCCGATCTGACTCTATGGTCGGATCGCGAGCTTGGTTCGTACGAAATCTACGATCTCTGGCGTCACATAAGCCGGCGGCGTGATCTGGAAGATGGGGCGGTTCGCTACTGGCTTCAGGGAAACAGACTGCCAGGCGGCGTTTCCCGGCTTCTCGTGCAGGATGACGGCATCGGCACGATCTAGAAATTCCTGCGCCGAGTCTTTGAAATCGGCGGTCTCGGGGTCGAGTACGGTTAGATAAAGGCTCGGATGGAAAAACTTCAGAATGCTGTTGGATTCGATAATGATGCTACGCGCGCTCAGCAGGAGTTGGCGCAGTGTGGGGATGGCTTCCGCCAATCGGCCTTGCTCGGTGCGCGTCCAGAACACTCGCTGCGCACCCGCCACCAGGAAACGGGATGTGTCCGAGTCTCCGGAACGGTCGTGCTCTTCGGAGATAGCCCAAGAATGATCCTCGGCAGCGCAGACGCACGCGACGCCGTTGGCGGAACAGATTCCGTGCCCGTATTGCGTGATCTTCACCGCGGTCCAGGGAAATTCTGGAATAGCCGAGATCAGGCCCGCGACCACGCTGGTCTTCCCGACATTGCGGGAGTGTCCGCCAACCACAATGAGAGCCACACTTAATCCTTTTTCGCGAGGCGCGCCAGGGTCGCCAGTTGCTTGAGATATTCGCGCAGCGGTTGCGCCGGAGTCCCCCAGAACGCCACCCCTTTGCCGCGCAAGACTTTGTTGGGCAGAACACCGCCCTGTCCGCCGAGCATCACGCCTTCTTCGATGCGCGCGTGCTCCCCAATGCCTACCTGTCCTCCCAGAATCACGCCGTTTTCGATGGTGATGCTGCCCGAGAGTCCGGTCTGCGCGGCGATGACTACGTCTTCACCAATCTGGCAGTTGTGGCCAATGTGGACCAGGTTGTCGATTTTCGTGCCGCGGCGAATCCGGGTTTCGTCGAGCGCTCCGCGGTCGATGGTGGCGTTGGCGCCAATCTCGACGTCGTCCTCAATGACCAACCGCCCGACCTGCGGGAATTTTTCATACCGGCCAGTTTCACGGTCGCGCACGTAGCCGAAGCCGTCGCTGCCCAGCACCGCCCCGGCGTGCACGATTACGCGGCTCCCTACCGTGGTACCGGGATAGATAGTGACATTGGGATAAATTTCGCACTGGCGCCCAATCGTTACGCCAGCTCCGACGGCGCATCCGGCACCAATACGGGTGGACTCCCCGATCTGCGCCTTGGCTTGGATCACCGCGCCTGCTTCGACCGAGACGCCATCCGCAAGCGTGGCGGACGAATCTACTGTGGCGGAGGGATGCACGCCTGGGCTGACGGACGCTCCTTGCGGCAAAAGCTGCGCGGCTCGCGCAAACGAGAGCTTGGGATGGGTGCTAATCAGCATAGGACGGCCGGAAGGAGTTGCTGCGGCAAATTCTCCGGCAATCACCGCGCCGGCTTGCGACTCCAGTGCCGCCGTCAGGTGCTTCGCATCTTCGACAAAAACAAGATCCTCGGAGGTAGCAGATCCCAGGCTGGCCACGCTACTTACCTCCACGTTGCCGTCGCCGATGAGGCGGGCTCCGACCGCGTCAGCAATCTGCTGCAGAGAGCGCTTCATGGCTTTCAATGTATAGCAATGGGGTGAGCGGAAGGAAGAGAACAACGGTCAGGTTCAGCTCGCCTAAGGCGCGGTGCAGGTCGACTTGCCCTGGCACATGATGAAGTCCCCACCGCCGGTACATTTGGGATCGCTACTTTGCAAAGACCAGGTTCCCACCACGATTCCGTTGCTCAGCGTGCCGGTGGTGGTCGTAGTTCCATTGGAGGTGCCGGTCAGAGTCCCTGGGTTTGGTGCGCCCAACGTCAGCACACTGTCGCTCGTGGACGACTTTACGGTCAGAGTCAGCGTACCGGTCACTTGATTGCTGGAACTGGTGACGAACGACGCATTTCCGGTTTCCGTCGTGCCGTTGATGCCGTTCGTAAAACACGTACCTTGATTGAAGAAACCAAATCCTGTGATGTCCAACGGACCACTATTCGTGACGTTGAATGCCACCACGAAATTCAGCAGGCTGGGCTGTCCGCCGGCCTGACTGATGAGCTGGGCTTCCCAGTTTCCGGTGGTGGACGTATTGGTCACCGTTGAGCGTGTGTTCCCACAACCACAAACCGCCAGTTCCAGCGCCAGCGCGATCAGGATCGCAAGCTTCTTCATGAACCTTCCTTGGATGGGATCTCTTTGAGAATAGAGAGATGCAGGCAGGCCCGTCAATGGATGTAAGGGTAGGATCGGGCGTCCGGCTTTCGGCCTCCGGTCAAATGGGAAAGGGTATCGGTCACCGGAAGCCGGACGCCTATGGCCGGAAGCCCGCGTTGGCACAGCGCGGAACTTCGAGAGCTATATTTTTGTCATCGTGAACGTGCCGGACCCGGTGCATCCGGTGCCTCCAGTCAAAGTCCAGTTACCCGAGATCGTATTCCCGGTGGCGGTGCCGCTTAGGGTCAGGGTATTGCCGGCGGGGGACCCGGATTGGACGGTCATCCCGAAAGAGCCGTGCACCTGGCCGTTAAAATTGCCACTCAGCGTGAAAGACCCGCTTTCCGTTTCGCCTGAGACAAAGCACGGCGAATCGGTGTTGAAGGTGAAATTCGTGATCGTCAGCGAACCATCGCCATTGACGGACAGCGATGTCCCGAACGCAAAGCTGGTCTGGCTGCCATTGCTGAGCAAGGTTGCATTCCAGGTTCCGTTCACATTGGCTGGATTCGAATTGGAACCGCATCCCACCAGAGCCAAGCCCACTGCCAGCAGGATCGCGATAGCAAATTGCTTCATTAAGTATCCCTCAGTCGTAAGTAGTCCGAAGGGGCGCGTAAACACTAGATGCTGAAATCGGCGGGGCCGGTGGCTTCGGCAGCGCTGGGAGGATCGCTGCTTATACAAACACCGGGCGAGGGAAATGGTTGCGCAGAGCGTATGTCTTTGAATTCGCTCAGCTAAGCATCCGGGCGATGGGGGAATGTGATATATACTATGATAGATATCACGTGATATACTTTGGTATCGACCAGGGAGGAGGTTCTCATGGCACAGATCGCCAAACTTTTCCGCAATGGCCGGAGCCAGGCGGTCCGGCTTCCAGCTGACTTCCGCTTTCCGGGGTCCGAGGTGTACGTACGCCGCGATCCTGCCAGCGGAGACGTAATCCTGTCGCGCCGTCCGGATTCGTGGGAGGATTTCTTCGAGCTCACCTCCCGGCTCGACATCCCGGACGATTTCCTCTCGCATCGCCGCGACACGCCACCGCAAAAACGGAAGCTTTTCTAATGTCCGTGCGCTATTTGTTGGACACAAACATGGCCAGCTATGCAATCAAAGGGAATGTTCCGCAGGTACGGGAGCATCTCCGAAGAGTTCCCATGGCCGAGGTGGGAGTTTCGACGGTAACGGAGGCCGAATTACGTTTCGGAGTAGCGCGCAAACCGGCGGTGGCACGGCTTGAGGTCGCAGTGGAAGAATTCCTGGTTCGAGTTGAGATCCTGCCTTGGGACTCCTCTGCCGCTAGGCACTATGCGATCCTGCGTGGCGCAATGGAGGATTCCGGAACCCCGATGGGCAACCTCGACATGATGATTGCCGCGCAAGCTCTTGCCGCCGGGGCTACGCTGGTCAGCCATGACCGCGTCTTTCACCGAGTGCGGCATCTGAAGCTTGAGGATTGGACGAAGTAGTTCGCAAGAATCTGACCGATTCCTTCTTTATCCCCGTTCTTCTCACCGCACACAAGCGCGGGCAGGAGTGCCCGCGCCACATCTCTGACGTTGCCTGGCCCCATGGCTCGTGCTACTTGATGTAATAGCCTGAGACTCTCCATTTTCCGTCTTTATCCAGCATGGGAGTCACCGTCTCCACGGCCGACTGTTTGTGTTCAAAGCTGCTGTCGTACTGAATGACCACGTATTCGCCGTCGGGCGCTCCCGGAAGAGTCTTGGCGTAACTCGCCGACTTCACTTTCCTCGAGAGAAGTTTGCCTAAGGGATTACGAGTAGATTGCAGCGCGCTTTGCCATTGGGCCTTACTGACGGCCTGCTTGAACAGTTGCGCCGCCTCATCCCAGCTGTTCGCGTACTTCCCAGCATCGACCAGAGCCAGCCATTCCCCCGCTGATTGTTGAGCCAGTTGTTCTGGCTTGGTCTGCGCCACCACTGCAGGACCGAGCAGCAGAGCGAACAATAGCAGGGACACGAGCATTGATCTGTTCTGCGCTTTTCCGTATGTCATCTGAGAGCTCCTTTTTGGCAAAAGCTCGTTTAGACCTGCCCGAGCATGGCAAATCCTTACGCGCCCCGTTTCGATTTCAGCTCCACCAGCAACTGCTCGATGCGGTCTTGCTTTTCGAGCGCGGCGAGTCGGTCGTCGAGATTGTCGGCGGCGATCTCTGACTTGGCCTGGCTCACGGCTTCCGAGTGCGCGACTTTGCGCTTCATGCGATCAAAGGCCGCGGCTTTGGATCCATCGCCGGAGGCCATGCGCGCGTCGTTGGCTTTGCCCACCGCGCGGGCGCGGCGGTGCTGCGCGATCAGGACATCCGCCCTGGCTTGCGCTTCGGTCAGCTTCTGCTCCAACTGGCGCAGAGCGGACTTCAAGTTTTCCACCTGCGCCTTCTGGTCGGCGACCTGCTGCGTGAAGTTTTCGCTCAGTTCGCGATAGCTTTCGACCCGCAGCAGCGAGGCGCGCGCCAGATCGTCTTCTTTCTTGTCGACGGCGAGTTCGGCTTTGCGCATCCACTCGGCCACCTTGTCCTCGTTTTCTTTTTGTTTTTTTTCCAGCAGGTGCTGGTCGGCGATGGCAATCGCGACCTGCGTCTTCACCTGCAGAAGCTGGTTCTGCATGTCGAGAATGACCTGCTTGATCATCTTTTCCGGATCTTCGGCCTTGTCGATCAGGTCGTTGAGATTGGCCCGGACTAATGTCGAAACGCGCTCTAGTAATGCCATGGTGAACTCCTTTTTAGCTTTGAGCTGTGAGCTATGAGCTTCTGGCTCCTAGCTCTTCAACTACGGATTTGTCATCCTGAGCGGAGTGACTGATTCGCGAAGCGGAGCAGGCACGCAGTCGAAGGATCCCTACCTCTCGACTGCTTCTGGTTCTATCCCTCCAATTGCCTTTCCACTCCATGTTTCTGATGGATTTCTGCGCACTGTGGGCAATTCGATCCTTTGCGGCGGACGGTCGAGCCTATGGCTACGCCGATGGCGACTCCGATCGCGAGCCAGACGCCCATGTGTCCGGCGATTACGCCGAAGACCGCTCCCAGGGCGGCGCCCAGCGCGATGCCTAATCCTGCGTGCTTTGGTTTATTTTCCATACCTCGCTCCCTCGGATTCCGCCTCGCTTTGCTTCGGCGGGACAGGCGAAGCGCCTGTCGCTACGTGTTTCAGAATCGATTCGTGTTTCGGGAATTGCGGGAACGGGCCCCGGCCCGCTCCCGCGCCCCTCGCTAGTTCTTCGGCGCATCGCCCGGTTTCAGGGTTTTGTCGCCGATCTGACGTACCTTGCCCAGCAACTCTGACATCGGCATGCCCGAAAGCGTCTCGAACAACGCCGGCACCTGCGCCGCCATCTTGGTGATGTCGCCGGTGATCTTGTTCATCCCGGATGCATCGCCATTGCCGGTGGAGACGATCGTGATCTTGTCGACGTTGGCCAGCGGAGCCGCCAGCGCCCGCACGATCTCCGGCATGCCCGTGAACAATTTGTCGATCACGGCCGCCTGGTTGTATTCCTGATACGCCTCGGCCTTCACGTTCATGGCCTTGGCTTCGGCTTCGCCTTTCTTGAAGATGATCTCGGCTTCGGCCTCGCCCTGCGCGCGGATCGAAGACGCGTGGCCTTCGGCTTCCGCGATCAGGCGCTGCTTTTCGGCGGCAGCGAGGGTTTCAATGCGCTGACGCTCGATCTCGGCCTGCTTCAACACGGTCGCGATCAGTTCCTTCTCGCGGCGGTTGATTTCGGCTTCCTGCACCTTGACCTGCTGCTCTTTCTCGACCTGCTGCACCTTCACCTGCTCGGCGATGACCTGCTGCTGCATGATGTTGGTCTGGATGTCGTAGGCCTTGTCGGCCTGCGCCTGCTGGCGCTTGGTGACTTCCAGGTATTGCGCCTTCTTCACTTCCAGATCGCGCTGCGCTTCCGCCTGTTTCGCTAGCGAAGCGGTTTCCGCCTGAACGCGTTCCTGATCGGCCTGCGCCCTGGCCACCGCCGATTCCCGCGTGGCCAGTGCGCGCTTGATGGCCGTGTCGCGGTCGGCTTCGGCCGCGGCCACGTCGGCATCGCGCTTGATGCGGGCGACGTCGGGACGTCCCATGTTGGTGATGTACTCGTTCTTGTCGCGGACTTCCTTGATGGTGAACGAGATGACTTCCAGGCCCATCTTGTTCATGTCGTCGGCGCAAGTGGAACGCATGCGGTCGGAAACCATCTCCGGCTGCTTGACGATCTCTTCCACCGTCAGCTGGCCGATGATGCCGCGCAGGTGGCCTTCCATCACCAGCCGGATCAGGCCTTCGCGCTCCTGATCGGTCTTGGTGAGGAATTGCTCGGCCGCGGTGCGAATCGACTCATCGTCGGATTTCACCTTGATCTGCGCGACCGCTTCGACGGTCACGGCCACGCCTTGCTTGGTGTACAGATCCTGTTGCGGAGCTACGTCGAACGACATCAGTTCGAGCGACAGGCCGCGGCAGACCTGGAACATCGGGGATCACATAAGTGCCGTGGCCTTTCACGATGCGCGTTCCGCCCATGCCGTAAACGATCAGCGCCTCATGCGGTCCGGCCTTGCGGTAGATTCTGGCCATTCCGCTGATCAGAAACAGAACGACCATCACAGCCAGGGCAACAATGATCCAAATCTCTACCATGTGGGACATCTCGGGCATAACGCCTCCTGTTACAAATGCAGTTGATGATCTTTGCGCGAGTCACTCGTAGCGGGGGAATTCGAGCCCACCAACTCGGAATGGGCCGGCAGCGCGTTCAAATTGAACTTGACGATCGAATAGTTGCCATACCAACAAAAACCCAATACCACGTACGAAACCACCAGGATCGGCCATGCGGCGCTCGGCTTCAGGGCGCGTACGATCAACGTGGTGAGCGTGAACATCAGCAGCATGAACGCCATAATTCCGAGGCCTAACATCACCGCTCCTTCGCGGGAGGTGTAGCCATTGGGCTGCCAGTTGGCATCGAAGTGCACCGCCATGCGAGCGGGCAACTGGTCCCAGGCATGCCAGTAATCCCAAGCCGAAGTGAGAAGCGCTAGCCACATCAGGCCAACCGCCGGTTTGTACCAATCGTTCATGCCAAGCTCCGTGAAAATCTGTTACTGCCCAGCTTTTCCGGTGGTGCTGGACTCATCCAGTTCGCCGGACATCTCGCTCCACAGGCGTACGTAGGCAATTCCCTTCTCGTAGCGCGTCACCACAACTTCCGTGCCCTTGGCGAATCGCGCTGCCTTCCTCACTGCGCGCGCCACAGACACGGCGTGTACCCATCTGCGAATAGATCAACTCGCCAGTCCCGCCTTCACGAATCGGCACCGAGAGCTTGCCGAGCACGCCAACCATCTCGAAGTCCGCCGGGATCGAGACACTCCTCGTCCGAGATCAGGATCCTTGCTCAGGAAGAAGAAAATGATCGCTCCTCCCACCAATCCGCTCCCCACCGACAGCAAGAGCGCGAGGCCAACCCACACCGCCGAGAAGCGCGTCAGCAAATAGCCGGTGCCGCCAAACCACGCCAGAAACGCCGCGATCGACGGCGGATTGAACGGCGAAACACTGCTGCCGTGCGACTGCTCCGTCCCCGTCGAGCCTTGAGCTTGCGCGGCCGGCGTGCTGACCAGCCGGAGCATGCCCGACTGGAGCGTGCGCCACCGGCACATGACCCACGCCGTGACTATGAAAGTGCGGCAGGTGCAGACGGCCGAAGCGCGATCCGCCAAATACAAACGAAAAAAAACTGAAGCAGAAGCCGACCGCAAAACAAATCAAGTAAAAATCAGACCAGGTCATCGGATTCGCCTCCCTTCCGCCCCGGTTACGCGGCGATGATTTCCCGCAGCTGCCGCTTCCGGACGCAACGCATCGAGCAACCGATCCGCCAGTCCGGGCGTGTCCAGAATGGCGCCTAACAGCAGAAAACAACGGCGCGTATCTTTCTCGCGGGCGGCCTGGATCAGCACGTGGCTGACCTCCGGGTCGCTCGCAAAACGTTCTGAACCCTGGAGCAGCCACACGTCCAACTGGCCTTCCGTAGTGCGCAAGTCGGAGGTCAACTCGGCGTGATAGCCGTCGGGGTCATCGACCAGAAAGCCGGGATGCACTTTGAAAAACTTGGCCAGCAGCGCGCGCGACGATTGGGTCATATGCGGGCGCGTGCCGTTCTCGATCTGCGAGAGATACGACTGGCTCAACGTCTGTCCGGGACCGAGTTCCTGGCGAATAGCGCGCACCAGTTCCTGCTGCGTCATGGGGCGGCCCAACCCGCGGAGCGATCCCTCCACCTCACGCAGGTAGCGAATTTTCTCTCCCAGCTTCATGGGCTGTTTTCCTTGTATCTCAAATCGAAATAGTTATATTGCAATATGCAATCTATGTCAAGAAATGTATATGCCTACAAAATCAACTAGATACAGGATGATCTCGGGATCAGACCGCGTTATTGCGAGGAATGTAGGGGCGGACGCCTTCGTCCGCCCCGCCGAGCGCAGCGAGGCGTAACCCTGCGGGATCTGCCGGTAGCGCTTTCACCACGACCACGAATGTGGTGGGTTGAAAATCGCGAGCGTTAAAGAGTGACTCGATCCGGTTTGCACTTCGGGCTTAGCGAAAAAGTCAAAGGCTTTCACCACAGGGGACACGGAGGAAAATCAAGATTCACACACGTCAATCTGTGTGACGCAAGACGCTAGCCGAGTCATCCACCGATTCGCTTCCGGCTAAAGCGGCTTCGGGGCAGCCATGGTGTAGTTTCCGTTGCTGGAGCATCCCGCCAGGCCGGTGAGAGTCCAGGTGCCAGAGATGGTTCCGTCGGCTCTGCGGGTGCCATTCAATGTGAGTACATTTTCCACGTCAGTCCCAAAAATCGTGGAGATATTCATCCCGAACGTTCCCACCTGGAATCCGCCAGCTTTCCCGCTCACTGAAAACGTCGCAGTCTGCCCCGTCGGAGAACTGAAACAAGGGGCGGCACTAGTGAAATTAAAGCCGGTGACGTCGACCGTTGATCCGCTGTTTTGGGTGAGAGTGGCCGAGAACGTATAGGCCGGATTGCCACCGCTTTGCAGATTGGCGGACCAGACTCCGTCGAGCTTCTTGGGAGGTGTACTGGATCCACAAGCTAGCAGGAAGAACGCGAGCAGAAAAAAAGAGGTCAGACCAGCGCGGTTCATAAACGCCCCCTTGCAAGCATGGAAGGCCCGGCGAACAGAAAAGTTGTCCTCGCCAATAGAAATTATAGTCCGGCTTCAATCCTTGAGCGCGGGTCGAGATAGTCGCGCAGGGCGTCGCCGATGAAGTTGAAGCTAAGTACGGCCAGCATCACGGCCAGGGCAGGAAAAAGAACCAGGTGCGGCGCGTCGAACAAGTGGGCGCGGCCGTCGTTGAGCATCGCTCCCCAGCTTGCGGTAGGTGGAGGGACACCAAGCCCGAGAAAGCTCATGGTGGCTTCGGCGAGAATCGCGCCAGCCATACCGATGGCGGCCTGCACGATCACAGGTTGAATGATGTTGGGCAGAATGTGACGCACGATGATGCGCAGATCGCTGGCGCCGAGTGCGCGGGCTGCCTCGACGAACTCGCGTTCACGAGCGGCGAGGACCTGTCCGCGGACGAGACGCGCGTAGCCGACCCATCCGCCGAGTGAAAGCGCGATGACAAGATTGAAGATGCCCGGCCCGCGGAAGGCGACGAAGGCGATGGCGATCAGAATTCCCGGGAAAGAGAGGAACGCGTTCATCAAAACTACGTTGACGAAGCGATCGATGGCCCCTCCGTAGTATCCGGCGATGGATCCGATGATGAGTCCAAGAGAGAGCGAGGTGAGCACGACGCAACTGCCGACCAGCATAGAGATGCGCGCGCCGTAGATGGTGCGCGAGAGAATGTCGCGGCCCAGTTCGTCGGTGCCGAACCAGTGCGCATGCTGGGAAGCGCCGAGACGCGCGGGCAAATCGATGGCGGCGGGATCCTGGGGCGCGATCCAGGGCGCGAACAGGGCAAAGATTAAGAGTATGAAGACGAGCACGATTCCAGCAGCGGCGAGTGGATTGTGCCGGGCATTTCTACGCAGGCCTCGCCATAGACGCGAGGGCTGCGGTAGGGCTGGAGATGCGATGGAAGAGGACATGAATGTAAAGGGCTATGTTATATGGCAGCGCCAATTCCTACGCTAGAAATCGTTTGCAGAATTCAACGCAGGGCCCGCAATCGGGCCTTGAGATCGGGCAGCGAATATGTTCTCATGGAGAAGAAGGCGGGATCGCAACAACCTCTCCCGCAAGCGCGCGCCGAAACCTCCACCCCTAGCCTTACATTCCAAGGAGGAACAATCATGAGTAAAGTCTCGTACATTCCCAAAGACTACAATTCCGTCACTCCCTATCTGGTCGTCAAGGGCGCTGCTCAGGCGATTGAGTATTACAAGAACGTATTCGGCGCCACCGAACTGGTTCGCATGAACGGTCCTGACGGCAAGGTCGGCCATGCCGAGATAAAAATCGGCAACTCGCACATCATGCTGGCCGACGAAAATCCAAACATGGGCGAGGGGCACACCAGCGCAACCACGGTTGGTGGAAGCCCGGTGAGCCTCTACGTATATCTTCCTGACGTCGATTCCGTGGTGAAGCGCGCCACGGCGGAAGGCGCGAAGATCCTGAAGCCGGTGCAAGACCAGTTCTATGGAGACCGCAACGGATTCATTCGTGATCCCTTCGGACACCTGTGGGGCATCGCCACGCACGTGGAAGATGTGTCGCCCAAAGAGATGGAAGAGCGGATGAAAAAAGTAATGCAGGCCGCGTAGAGAGGTTCAAAGTCGATCAGTTTGACAAGGAGGCGGGGCGAAAAGCTCCGCCTCTGATTTTTCTGAGGCGCCCGATCCAATTCTCTGCGGTGCGGTTCCGTATATACAGTCAAGAGCAAGGCTCTCGCTGCAGGCAGCATCGATTCCCACCCTTCGCAAAAAAAATGCGAAGGATGGGGCACCCGCCAATTTTTCTGGTGGCCTTTTATTCCTCCAGCGCCTTGCGAAGATCTTATATCAGCAGCATCAACTGCAATTCGTGGACGGGGGATGGCTCGAAGTCAAAGTGCTCGTAGAACTTTCTTGCCTGATCGTCGATCGCGTGCACGAGAACGGCACGAGCGCCCACAATGTCGGCGGCCTGCGCGATTCGTGTGAGTGCATCTTTCAGGAGGGCTTTCCCGAGGCCTGTACCCTTCTCATCTTTATCAACAGCAAGCCTGGCGAGCAAGATGACAGGGATGGGATGCCGCGCAAGTCCCTTCACAATTCGAGCGGGCGCTTCCTCTAGTGAGACACTCCCGGCGGAGATGGAATAGTACCCGATCACCAAACGATTGCGATGGACCACGTAGGTTCGGGCCGATTCATTCTTCTGGTTTAGAAGAGCGAAGCGCTTCAGCCAATCGTTGAGAGATTCGTGAGTTCCACAATCGAACCTGCTCACATCGTGGAAATGGGAGATCGGCTCGACCGTCGACAACGGCGTTTTTCCCGGCATCAGCGCCGATCAAGGAGGGTGGATTCGGAAAAGAGTGCCTTGAGTCTGGGCTTTACTTTCACAGGGCGGTCGAGGGCCTCGCTGAACCTTTGCCAGTCTTTGCGACTCAATTGGAAGTGGCGTGCTTCGGCGAGTTCCTGTTCGGCTCGGACGCAGGCGCTTTCCAGGATGAAGTTGGTGATGTTCACGCCCCGCTGTTCGGCACCCAGGCGGATAAGACTCACTTCTCGTTCGCTGAGTCGAACGTTGAACCGCTCGGTGCGCTTCTTGCGGGCCCCAGTCCCAGGCATGGCTTGTTCCCTTCTTGTCGATATGTACGTACAATGTACGCCCATTTCGCAAATCTGTCAATTCTCTGGGCTGCGGCGTTAGTCATTGTCTGATCCTGGGGTTGGCTATCGAGTACATCGCGTCGGTCAGGAAATTTACGGCAACGTACGTGAGGCCGATGGCGAGGATGCAGCCTTGCACCACGAAATAATCGCGGTTGGAGATGGCGTCGATGGTGAGACGGCCGATGCCGGGCCAGGAGAAAATCTTTTCGGTTACGATCGCTCCCGCGAGCAGTGCGCCGAATTGCAGGCCCAGCACGGTGAGCACTGGGATCATGGCATTGCGCAAGGCGTGGCGGTAGACCACGGTGCGCTCGGGCAGTCCTTTAGCGCGGGCGGTGCGGATGTAGTCCTGGCTGAGTTCTTCGAGCATCGACGTGCGCACCATGCGAGTCAGGATGGCGGCGAGCGCCCCTCCCATGGTGAGCGCGGGCAGCACGAGATTGGCGAACGATCCCGCGCCCGAAACCGGAAGCCAGCCGAGCTTGATAGCGAACAGCAAGATAAGGATTGGGCCGAGAGCAAAGTTGGGGAACGAGAGCCCGAACAGGCTGACGACCGAGAGCAGGCGGTCGTCCCAACGGTTGCGGCGGCGGGCGGAGCGGACTCCGGCGGGAATGGAGAGAATGATCGCGACAAACAGCTGAGGCCAGCGTCAGGCGCAGGGTATAGGGATAGCGCTGCAGCAGAAGTTTCGTGACGGTCTGGTTGTAGCGGATGGAGCGTCCGAGGTCGCCGTGCAGGACGCCTTTCCAGTAGCGGATGTATTGTTCGCCGAGTGGGGCGTCGAGTCCGTAGGCATGGCGCGTGGCAGCGATGTCGGCCGCCGGCGCCCCATCGCCCAGCATCTGCGCGATGGGATCTCCGGGGACTAGGTGGATCAGCAGGAAGACGATGCTCACCACCAGCCAGATGACTGGGAGAGTGTAGAGGACGCGTTGGAGAAGGGGTTTCACGGTTAGTGGTCAGGGGTAGTGGTCAGTTGTCAGTGGTCAGTGGTCAGTCTCACTTTGTCATCCTGAGCGGAGCGCGCTCGAATGAGCGCGCGGAGTCGAAGGATTCCTTTCATTGTTGCTGCGCTCGCATGCGAGACATTTTTGCATCGTTCAGACCTTACGACTCATTCGCCATTTAGCGCCGTGCCTGTTGCAGGGATCCTTCGACTGCGCGCGACGGCTCGCGTTGCTCGCCGTCGTGCTCCGCTCAGGATGACAATGCATCGGCATAGTGGCAGCCATTGAGATGCGCTTCAATTCCCTGCTCCCTTGGCGGCTTCGGCTTCGTCTTCTGTTTTGGCGACCTTCTCGATTCTTACCCTGGCGATGCGATGGCCTTCCATTTCTTCGACGGTGTAGCGGCGGCCTTCGTACTCGAAGGTGTCGCGCACTTTCGGGATGCGTTGCAGACGGGCGAGGATGAATCCCGCCAGGGTCTCGAAGCCAGCGTCACGCGGCAAGGTGAGACCGTATTGCGCTTCGAGGTCGCGGATGCTGACCGAGCCTTCCAGCACCAAGACTGACTCATCCGCCAAGTCCGGCTCGCTGGGAGCGACGTCGAACTCGTCTTCGATGTTTCCGACCAGTTGCTCGAGAATGTCTTCGACGGTAATGACCCCGGCGGTAGATCCGAACTCGTCGACGACGACGGCGAGATGGCGGCGACGCTCTTTAAATTCGGCCAGCAATTCCGCCAGTACTTTTGTCTCCGGAACGACCACCACGTCGTGCATGATTTGGCCAATCTGCATGCGGGTGATGCGGGTGGCGGTGGTCTGGCCGAGATTGCTCAGGCGGAGACGCATCCAGCGCATCAGGTCTTTGTAATAGAGCACGCCGACAATGTGTTCGGGGCCGCGCAGCGGATCGTACACCGGGATGCGGGAGTGCTGGCCTTCGACCACCCGCACCAGGGCGTCATCCAGCATGAGATCCGAGGGCAAGGAAAAAATATCGGGGCGCGCCACCATCACTTCGCGGACGGTGATGCTGTCGAGTTCGATGGCGCTATGGATCATCTCTTCCTGAAATTCGGGAATCTGGCCGAACTGGCGGCTGGCGGTGACGATCAGCTTCAACTCGTCAGGAGAATGCACGGCGCCGCCGCGGCGAGTGGCTTGGGCTCCAAACATTCTTAGGACTAGTCCACCCGAGCGGCGCATAAAGAAGAGGATGGGGCGGGTAAGGGTGAGGAAGGCCTCCATGGGGGCGGCGACAGCGAGGGCGATCTGCTCGGCGCGCTGCAGGGCCAGAGTCTTGGGCACCAGTTCGCCGAGGATCACGTGCATGTAGGTGATCAGGGTAAAGGCGATGGCGATGGCGATTCCGTGAGCGTAAATGGCGACGTGCGGCAGTCTCTGGACAAACCGTAGGTTACCCACCAATCCGGCAACCATGGGCTCGCCGATCCAGCCGAGGGTCAGGCTGACCATGGTGATACCTAGTTGAACGCCGTTGACGACCTCGTCGAGGTGTTGATGGAGGCGCTGGACGATGCGGGCGCCGATGCGGCCGGATTCGATGAGCTGCTGGATGCGGGTGTCGCGGACGCTGACCAGGGCAAACTCGGCAGCGGCGAAGAAGGCGTTGGCCGCGACCAGGAGCAGGATCAGGAAGACCCGGAGCAGCACAAAAGCGATCATGGAAGGGTAATTCTAACATTTGGAAGGGGGTAGGCATCTGTGGTGGAGGAAGAGCATCGGGCCTTCGGCCCGAGGACGGCCGAGGGCGGCCGTCCCCACATTCGACCGTTCCACATTCTTCACATCCGACTCACCGTGCTCTTGATCACAACTTTCCGGAGTTGCTTCCGCTATCCTTTTGAAGAGCCGCTGGTCTAACTGGCAGACGAGAGAGTAGTTTGCGGGGCCCGTCGGAATCTCAATTCACTTAAGCCGGGAATTCCAGGAACAAAAGCAGTTCGGCCCGCGTACATAGGAGTGAGGGTGGCTATGGCTCCCAATCTCCACTTGGCGATACATACAGGAGGCGTTGTGAACGGTAACGGCAATAATGGCAAAAAGAAGCGTCGCAAACTGATTATCTGGGGCTCCGTGGTCGCAGTGATCGTGCTGCTGATTGCAGGAGGTGTCTTTGCGGCAACGCGCGGTGGCACCAAGATTGATCCCTCGAAGCTCGCCAAGGTGGAAAAAGGAGACCTCGCCAAGAGCGTGGTGGCGACCGGCAAAGTCACTCCCATTATCAAGGTCGAAGTGAAGTCCAAGGCCAGCGGCATCGTGAAGAAACTGCTGGTGGACTATGGCGATCGCGTCAAGAAGGGCCAGTTGCTGGCGCAGCTTGACAAGATTGAAATCGAAGCCCAGGTCGCCCAATCCAAGGCAGGCCTGGAAGCGGCGGAAGCCAACCTGAAGAGCTCGCAGGCGGACTTCGAGCGAGCCAAGGTGGACGCGGAAGGTCCGGATGTGCCGCTGCTAAAGCGCGCGTATGACCGGGCCGTCAGCATGGCGAAGGATGGAGTGGTGTCCACTTCGGCCCTGGAAGACGCGCAGAAGAATTACGAACTGGCGCTCAACAAGCAGAATGTCTCCAAGGCGCAGGTTACCGTGCTGAAGGCGAAGATCGCGCAATCGCAGGCGCAAGTAGCGCAGGACGATGCGAATCTGAAGCAGTTGGAAGAGCAACTCAGCTATACCGACATCATTTCGCCGATTGACGGGATCGTGTTATCGCGCGATGTGCAGATGGGTGACGCGGTCAGCTCGATTCTGGTGTTGGGTTCCACCGCCACGCTGGTCATGACGCTGGGCGATACCAGCGAAGTCTACGTCAAGGGCAAGGTGGATGAGAGCGATATCGGCAAGGTGTATCTGGGACAACGGGCGCGCATCAAGGTCGAGTCGTTCAAGGACAAGACTTTCGACGGCAAGGTGACCAAGATTTCTCCGATGGGTGTGGAGAAGGACAACGTCACCACGTTTGAAGTGCGTGTCTCCATCCAGAATCCGGGCGGCGAACTCAAGGCCGAGATGACCGCCAATGCGGAAATCATCCTGGAAGAACACAAGAACGTGCTGCAGATTCCGGAGGGCGCCATCCTGTACGACAAGGATAAGAAAGCCTCAGTCGAGATTCCCAACCCCAAGGGCAAGGACGGCAAGGATAAGCTGGCCGTGAACATCGGGATTTCGAACGGCGCCAAGACGGAAGTCCTGAGCGGGCTGAAGGAAGGCGATCAGGTCGTACTGCAGTAAGAGCGGGCGTCAGACCTCGGACCTCGGACTTCAGCCACAGCATCGCGGCGTTCCGAGGTCTGAGTTGCATAGAGCCCGATTTCCATCGGGTTGGTCTGAGGTCCAAGGTCTGAGGTCTGAGGTCCGAAGTCAGAGGTCCGGTTCCATGACTCTCTCCGAAATTCTTCGACAAGCAGTGGCCACCTTCCGGGCCCACAAGATGCGGACGTTCCTCACCATGTTTGGCCTGGTGTGGGGGATTGCTTCCGTCATTCTCTTGGTGGGTCTGGGACGAGGTTTTGTCGTCGACCAGAAGAAGCACATGGAGACACTGGGCAAAGACCTGGTGATCGTGTGGGGAGGCCGGACAAGCTCACAGGTGGGCGGACGGGCCGCGGGGCGGGAGATTCGGCTGAATGTCGACGATGCCGAATTGATTCGGGACGAGTGCTACATGGTCAGGAACGTCAGCCCCGAATTGCGCCGCACCATTCCGGAAGTCAGCCCCTACAATCTCGGCGAACCGCGGCGTGGTGGGCATGTGGCCGTCGTACCAGGGATTCCGTTCGCTGCAGGTTTCCGAAGGACGCCTGATCACCGACGATGACGAGCGCGAAGGAAGGCGCGTCCTGGTGCTGGGATCGAAGGCGTACCGGCAGTTGTTTCCAGGCCAGCCCGCGATTGGCGCAACGGTGCTGGTCAAGAGCATTCCTTATTCCGTGGTTGGGGTGCTGCAGGAGAAGAAGCAGAATTCGAATTACAGCGGTCCCGACAACGACTATCTGTTCGCGCCGTATTCGGCGGTGTCGCGCGACTTCCCTCCTCCGGAAAAGCCGGGCGCGGGAATTACCCGCGGATATCTGGACGACATCGTGTTTGAAGTGGGCGATCCGGAAGAGCATGAAGCCGCGGTGTTGCAGGTGCGGCGCGCGATCGGGCGCGTGCGCCATTTCGATCGCTCTCGACAAAGACGCGCTCTTCATCTGGGACACCATGGACGGCGCCAAGCAACTGGCAAAGATTTTTCGGAGTGGTAACGCTGTTCTTCGGGTGCGTGGCGATTGTAACGCTGTGCCTGGGAGGCATCGGCGTGATGAACATCATGCTGGTCTCGGTCACCGAGCGCACGCGCGAGATTGGCACGCGCAAGGCCATGGGCGCGACCAAGCGCGACATACTGCGGCAGTTCTTTGCCGAGTCCGCGATGCTGACGATCGTCAGTGGCCTTTTGGGATTCTCTTTGGGATCGGAATCGTGCGTGGCCCTGCAGGCGCTTCCGCTGCCCGATTTCGTTCCGCATCCGATTGTTTCGCCGATTTCGATTGTGCTTTCGATTTTGACGCTTTCGTTGATCACCGTGACCGCGGGCATGTATCCGGCCCAGCGCGCCGCGGATATGACACCTGTGGAGTCGCTACGCTATGAATAAAAAAAATCTACGCTCTGCCTAAGGTTCTCGTGTCCAGCCGATTGTCGCTCAGCTTTCTGGCAATCGCGCTGGTCGTGCTGTTCTCACTACCGCCGTATTTGGTTCGACGCCGCAAGGAACATTCGAGAAAACGCTGCAGGTCAATGGGCCGGTCGATCTCGAAGTGCTGACGCACTCCGGCGATGTGACCGTGCGCGCCGGCTCGTCGGGATCGGTGTCAGATTCGCGGGAAGATTTATGTCGGCGACCACTGGTTCGGCGGGCGACGCGATGGAGATGTGCACGCCATCGAGCAGAATCCGCCGATCCGGCAGACAGGGCAACAGCATTCACATCGACTACGTGAATTACCACAACATTTCCGTCGACTTACGAGATCACCGTGCCCGCGGAAACGACTGTCCGCACGAGCAGCGGCTCGGGCGATCAGACGATCGAGGGCACGCACGGCAATGTGGACGTACAGACCGGATCCGGTGACGTGAAAGCTCACGAATCTGAACGGCGAGATTCGCCTGCAAACTGGATCGGGCGACGTGCGGGCGAGGGAGGTCTCGGGCTCGGTGAGGGGCGGCACCGGTAGCGGAGATGTCGAGATTGAAGAAACCGGACCGGGCGACATCGACCTGCATACCGGGTCGGGCAATATCACTGCGAGAGGCGTACAGGGCAGCTTCCACGGCGAGACCGGCAGCGGCGACATCACTGCCGAAGGCAAGCAGAGCGGCACGTGGGATGTTCGTACCGGGCTCGGGCAATGTGCATGTGCGGCTGCCGTGACAATGCGGCATTTGACGCCGACATCTCGACCAGTTCCGGCTCCGTCGACGTAGGCGCGCCGGTCGAAATGACGGTGCAGGGGCGCATCGGGGACTGTCACAAATCGATTCACGGTAAAGTGCGTGGCGGCGGGCCATTGCTGCACGTGCGCACCGGGTCGGGCGATATTCACATTGTGTAAGAGGAGATATTCACCACGGAGACAGGAGACACAGAGAATCTCCCAATACTTGCTTTTCTCAGTGACTCCGTGCCTCCGTGGTGGAAAAGTAAGCAGAAAACGATATTCACATTCGATAGGCTCGAAGAAATTGCTGATTTCAGATTGTAGATTTCAGATTTCTTCGCACTCGAAGAATCTGCAATCTGAAATCGCAAATCTGAGATCGCTTATGTTTCTAAGAGAGCTCATCTCGCAAGGCTGGCAGTCGCTGATGCGGGAGCGAACGCGTTCGGCGCTGACGATGCTGGGCATCGGATGGGGCCTGGTCTCGGTCGTGCTGCTGCTGGCTTACGGCCAGGGGCTGGGTGGGTGCGTGCTGCACGCGTTTCTCAACATGGGGAACAACGTCATCGTGATGTGGCCGGGCCAGACCAGCATGCAGGCGGGCGGGCAGAGGGCGGGCAAGAAAGTCGCTTACGAACTGGAGGATGTGGAGGCGATTCGCGAAGAAGTGCCGCTCGTCCGGGCGGTGAGCGGCGAGATCGATCGCGATTTCGGATTCAAGATCGGCACCCGCGTGGTTTCGATCATGATTCGCGGCGTGGACATGCCGTACGGCCAGATGCGCAAGCTGGATCTTGGCGGACGGGCGATACTTCAATGAGACCGATTTCTCCGATCACCGGCGGGTGGTGATCCTGGGCTACTAGGCGGCGAAGAAAGTGTTTCAGGGGGCGCCCGGAGCCGGACAGCACGTCGAGATCGGCGGGCTGGACTTCGAAGTGCATCGGCACCATGCGCAATAAGATTCAGGACTCGATGTATCAGGGTCCCGACAACGAGAATGCGTTCATTCCGTTCGCGCTGATGCGCGATCTGAAGAACATGCGCGATCCGGACGAAATCATCATTCAGCCGACGGCGCCGGAGTAGAACAAGAAGGCGCTGACGGCGGTGCGGGAAGTGATCGCGCGGCGGCATCACTTCGATCCCAAAGACGAAAAGGCCACTCCCGAGTGGGACACGATCGAAGATCGCAGCATGATCAATGCCTTCTCCTACGGATTGCAGGCGGTCCTGGGACTGATTGGCGTCTGCACGCTGGCCGTCGGCGGTATTGGCGTGATGAACATCATGCTGGTTTCGGTTACGGAGCGTACGCGGGAGATCGGTCTACGCAAGGCGATTGGGGCAAGGCCGCGCCACATCCTGGTTCAGTTCCTCATTGAAGCGCTGGTGCTGACATTCGCTGCCGGAGTGATTGGCATGGCGGTCGCGCAACTTCTGACCTGGGTGATTCCGCCGATGCCGTTGTACGACGAGTTCTACAAGACGACCGACCACGAAGGTGCAATCTTCCTGCACGCCTCGATGGGCGTGATGATCATCTCGTTCACGATTCTCGCGATGGTTGGGATCGTGTCGGGCTTCTTCCCTGCCCTGAAGGCCTCGCGGCTGCATCCGATTGAGGCGCTGAGATACGAATAAGTCCGTCACGACACTCCGAATCCATAAGAACGCGTTGTCATCCTGAGCGCGTACTTGGCGCGAAGGATCTTTGCACTCCCAGCCGGTTGCATAGGTCCTTCGCGGCCAAGAACGCCGCTCAGGATGACACGATTGTTTGTGCTGCTGCCACAAGATGCCAGCCATGCGCATCTGCCCTCATTCGTAGAGACGCAGCTTGCTGCGTCTTTCTCGCCACGTTCTGACCCGCCGACGGCATTCGATTACGTGGTGAGAGAGACGTAACAAGTTACGTCTCTACGATTGTTTTCAGCTTCGGCTGTTCGTTTTTGAACAACTGCTTTCAATTCTGGGCAGGTTGCCTGTTCTCGGCGCTGAACCGACCGACGGAAACTCATTGAAAATATGGCGGATACTCCGTGCGCGGGTGTGGTTGGAAAAATGCCAGTGTCCCGCCTAAGATTGTGTGCCCGGAGGCCTTCTTGTCGACATCGCTCCAAGATTTGCGCTATTCGCTGCGCCAACTGCGCAAGACTCCCGGAATGGCTGCGCTGGCCATTCTTACCCTGGCGCTCGGCGTGGGCGCGAACACTGCGATCTTCACCGTGATTCAAAGTGTCCTCTTGCGGCCTCTGCCTTATGCGGCCTCCGATCGCATGCTGTTCATTGGACTGGGGCGCGATCAGCCTGGATTTGTCACGACTTCGTGGATGGACTATCGCGATATTCGCACCCAATCCAAATTGCTGCGCGATGCCGGAGGCTATAGCGAAGACGTCTCCGTTCTCGAAGCTCAGAACACCTCGCAAGGCGTCGTGGCCCCGCACGTCACCACCAACTTGTTTACCATGTTGGGCGTCAAGCCACTACTGGGGCGCACGTTCACCGATGCCGAAGGGCAAACCGCCGGGCCAGCGGTGGTGCTGCTGTCCGAGGGGCTATGGCGGCAGAGCTTTCATTCCGATCCGGCCATCCTGGGCCAGGTGGTGCGAGTTGGCGGCCAGCCGCACACGGTTGTCGGCGTCATGCCGCAGAGCTTTCGCTTTCCGGAAGAATTGGGATCGGACTTGCAGAAGGGCGTCTGGGTGCCACTGCAACCCACGGCCGAAATGCTGAAAGACCGGGGCTATAACTTTTTCAATATGGTGGCCCAGCTTGCACCGGGAGTCACTCTCGCGCAGGCGCAGCAGGAAGTGGACGCCATCGCCGCGCACATTCCTCGCGAGAGCACACAGAGCCCCATCACCTTTCACGTGAGTTCTTATCAGGAATTGCTGACCGGACCGGTGCGTCCGGTGCTGTATGCGCTGTTTGCAGCGCTGGCGCTGGTGCTGCTGATCGCGTGCGCGAATGTATCGAACCTGCTGATCGCGCGGTGCCTGGGGCGGCGGCAGGAGTTCGCGGTGCGGGCGGCGCTTGGCGCCAGCCGCATGCGGCTGGTCCGGCAACTGCTGTCAGAGGGAATGGCGCTCAGCCTGCTCGGCTGCGGAGCAGGAGTGCTGCTGGCGCAGTTAGCCATGCTGGGAATCCGCAAGCTGCCGGATGGAACCATCCCGCGCGCCGATGCAATTGCGATTGACTGGACTGTCGTGGTCGTACTGGCCGTGGTCGCCGTGATCACCACGGTGCTGTCGTCATTGCTGCCGGCGCTGCTGGTGGCGCGATCTCATCCGCAAGCGGCGCTACAGGCGGCTTCGCGGGGTGTCGGGTCGCGCGCGATCGGCGGCAAATTGAGCGGAGGGCTGGTCGCAGCCGAAGTCGCTTTTTCGACGCTGTTGCTGGTGGGAACCGGACTGCTATTCCATACGCTGTGGAATCTGGAGCGCTCGCGGCTGGGCTTTGAAACGGCGCACATCACGACGTTCAATGCCATGTCCGCGAATTCGTCGGGCTTTTCGTCCATGGCCGTTTCCGAAGACACCGCGAACGCACCGCCTTCGGTCGCTACGCTCACCTACGCTCCGGTTCTCGAGCGCATCCGCCAAGTGCCTGGAGTGGAGAGCGCCGCATTAGCCACGTCTCCACCGCTCTCTGGGATGGATCTGGGTTCCAGCTTCGATATCGTCGGCCAGCCTACAGACAAAGCCAACAAGCCCAGCGGCCGCGTCACTGCGGTCAGTGGGGATTATGCGAGAACGATGGGCACCCCCGTGATCCGCGGCCGCATGATCGACGACGAGGACATCGCGACGCGTCCCTTCGTGATGGTCATCAATGAGACGCTGGCCAGGAAGTATTTTGCGGGCAAGGATCCGCTGGGACGGCAGATCGATCTGGGCGGCAAAGATACCGGCATGATCAAGCCGTATACGATTGTCGGCATTCTTGGCGACCAGGTGGATCGCAGCGTGGGCGGCGAAGTTCAACCGTTCGTGCTGATCCCGCAGCAACAGGTTCCAACTACTTCACTTTTTTATCAGGCGCTGCTCACGACAATGGTCACCTTTGTGGTGAAAACCAGGAGCGACATTCCGGTAGCGGCGGAGATGCGTTCTGTCTTCCAGCAAGCCGCACCCGGCTTCGCCCTCGACAATTTCCAGACCATGCAACACGCCGTGGAGATGAACACCTTCAGCCAGAGACTCGGACTCTATCTAGTCAGTTCGTTCGCGGGACTGGCGGTCATCATGGTGGTTGCGGGCCTCTACGGAGTGCTGTCGCAGTTAGTCGGCTACCGCCGGCGCGAGATCGGCGTGCGCATGGCGCTGGGCGCGACGCGACAGAGCGTGGCGCAAATGATCCTGAAGCAGGGCTCGATTCTGATCGGTACCGGGCTGGGCGTGGGCCTGCTGGGAGCATTCGCCGCAGGCCGCTTGATCAAGAGCTTCTTGTACGAGGTCCATCCGCTGGACGTTTGGACCTATGTTGGCGTCGTGCTCATGCTGCCGGCGATAGGATTTGTGGCTGCGCTGCTTCCGGCGCAGAAGGCGGCGTCGATTCAGCCCATGCAAGCGCTGCGGGAGGATTGAAAATCGGGGGCGGCGCCCCTTAGCGCTAATTTAAGGCGGAATTCCTCAGATCCACCCCGCCTAGCTGACACGCCGACTTCCGATAGTGATCAGTGGAGTCGATACTCCACGTTATGAAGCGTGGTCTCCAATTTGTCACCCTGCCCGGAGTTCCATTCGTTTACCATCTCTGAACCGATTTTCGCCGCATAAGGGGATATTTATGATTCGACATCTTCTTGTCCTAGTGGTTTTCGCCTTGGGGGCGGTTTCAGCGCACGCTCACCCTTCGTTGCCGTCCAGCTTTCAGGCAAGAACGATCCACAGCCCGGAAGGGGCCGACATTTTTGTACGTTGGGGAGGAAGCGGCCCCGCGGTACTCCTGATTCATGGATACGCGGAGAACAGCGATTCGTGGGCTCCTTTGGCCGCTGATCTCATGAAGGACCACACGGTAATTGTGCCCGACCTCCGCGGCATTGGGCGATCTTCCAAGCCTGCCGATGGCTACGACAAGAAGACGCAGGCCGGAGATATGCGCGCCGTTGTAACCTCGTTGGGATACGACAAGACGTTTGTGGTTGCTCACGACATCGGCAATATGGTGGCTTACGCTTATGCCGCAATTTATCCCGACAAGGTGGAAAAGTTAGTAGTCATGGACGCACCCATTCCCGGGATTGGTCCGTGGAGCGAGATTCTCCAAAATCCCGGAGTCTGGCACTTCAACTTTCACGGACCGGATGCGGAACGGTTGGTGGCAGGTCGGGAGCGAATCTATTTTGACCGGATATGGAACGACTTTACCGCCGATCCTGCTAAGCCTGACGAGGACACCAGGAACTTCTTTGCCGCCACGTATGCGCAACCTGGCGGCATGCGGGCAGGGTTCGCCCAGTTCACTGCGTTCTCGCAGGATGCGAAGGACAATAAGGTCTTCGAAAGAACGAAGCTGACGATGCCTGTGATGGCGGTGGGTGGGGAGAAGTCCTTCGGTCCGCTGCAAGCTGTGATCATGCGTCACGTAGCGACTAACGTACAAGAGGAGGTAGTCGCAGGTTCGGGACATTGGCTGATGGAGGAGAAGCCCGAGTACACAGTGGCCCTGATTCGTAAATTTCTTGACAGCCCTGCAGTTGCTCATACGGTCGCTAGCAGTGACGGCAACGCCAGCGAAGAACGCCTAACTCCTGCGGAGTACAAGTTTCCGCAAGTCGGCAATCCGGGCACTGGCAGCTCGGGCGTAGGCGGAATCCAGACGGTTGTTTTAAAGGGCAATCCAGATCAGGCGGGCATCTACACCATCATGCTTCGCGTGCCGGCACATACGCGCATTGCTGCACACTCGCATCGCGATGACAGGGTTGCGACGGTGATCTCTGGCACGTGGCATATCGGATACGGCGATAACTTTGACGAGGCGAAGCTGAAGGCTCTGCCGCCCGGCAGTTTTTACACCGAACCGTCTGCGCGGGACCACTTTGCAGAAACCGGAAATGAACCGGTTGTCGTTCAGATTACCGGTTTCGGTCCATCTTCGACCGAGTACGTGGATGCCACACAAGATCCCCGCAAATCAGTCAGGCCGAATTGAATCGTCGGGTGTGGGCCAAGTTTTGATTTTCGTGGGATCATCCTCATCGGGCGGTAATCGTATCCTGCGATCGACGTTCAGCCATATGGATATTCGAGCATAAACCTGAGCAGAGTCGAAAACTGGCAGGGCTTCCGACGTTCCGTCGGCGCCATTACCTCCGTGCCTTGACTCCCGGCTTGCCGGCAAATTAACTTCGCATTTACTGGGATAATTCTGTCTGCTAGCGAGGGATAAAGTTGGCGCATCGTCCGATCATTACGCTTACCACTGATTTTGGAACTAACGATCATTTTGTGGGCGCTGTGAAAGGCGTCATTCTCGATATTGTGCCGGAGGCGGCAATTGTCGACATCTCGCATGCCGTGCAGGCGTTCGACGTTCTGGACGGAGCGCTAGCGATCTCGCAGGCCTATTCGTACTTCCCCACCGGAACAGTGCATATGGTCGTGGTGGATCCCGGGGTAGGCACGACGCGGCGGCCGATTCTGGCTTCGAGCGACGGATATCACTTTGTCGCGCCGGACAATGGCGTGCTTTCCATGGTGTACGCGCGGGAAGAGCGCATCCACGTGCGGCACATCACCTCTGATCATTATTTCCGGCAACCGGTGAGCAATACCTTTCACGCGCGCGACGTTTTTGCCCCGGTCGCGGGATACCTCGCGAAGTTGGTCGATTCGCACAAGTTCGGAGATGAAATCGAAGATTACGTGCGCTTCGCCGCGCCCAAGCCGAAGCCTGCGGGAGACAACAAGATTCGGGGCGTAGTGCTGAAGGTGGACCGCTTCGGAAACATCATCACCAATGTCACTCCTGATGACGCGCCGGCTCTATTCACGGGCAAGGCGACATTCAAGATTGCCGTGGGCAGCAAGGAAATCACCGAAGTTCGAACGGCTTATGCCGAAGGCGCGCCGGGAGAAGTCTTTGGCGTGCTGGGCAGCATGGGCTATCTAGAGATTGTCGCGAACCGCGCCGCCGCCGCGCAGATTACCGGTGCGGGCAAGGGGAGCGAAATCAGCATCATTTTTGGTGAGGGCGCAGCCGCAGGCGGCGGCGCGTAGCAGGCTGCCAAAAACCATCTGCTGACCTGAAGATTATCCAGCGCCTGAAGGCGCCACTATCTTGCTGGATTGACGGCTCGGCTGAAAGCCCGCGCCCTTTCAAACACCGCCCACAATCCGTATTCGTCCGCAGCCCGCCTGACCGCCGTACGAACTCCTCTATCGGAGAATAGACGCTCCACAAACAGCATCCAGCACCAGTGCCAGGGACAAGGCGATGACGGCACCCGCTGCATAGCTTGATCTCCGAAAGTGTCGTAGTGCGACAATTCCTGCCCCCAGGATCGCGAGCGTGTTGAGCACGAAGTAGGGCCACACTCCGCGCAAGTTCAGCGTGTAGGCCAAAAAGATCGAGAGAAAAAGGCACGCCAGGCTGAACACGACGCCCGCCAGAAAACCCAGCACAACCTGAATCGTGCTTCGTTGTTCGTTGTCGGATAGTGGATCAAACATGAGTGATCGCGCGGGAAGGAACCGCAGGTATCATTCAAGAACTCTTGGGCTTGGGATGAACCCAGCGCTCCATTTCGCTCGTCCAGCGCAGGAAGCGCCAAAGTTCGCGGCGCTCGCGCCACATGAACTCCCAGAATTCCAGGAAGCCAATCTGCTTCATCTTGACCCCGGTATAAGTCTCGATGCGCCACAGCAGGTAGGGACTTCTCCAGGGAGTCAGGCGATGCCCCTTGGTCGCATTCCACAGGAAGCGGATTCGGTAGCGCACGCAGACATCATAACCAGAAAGGGGTGACTCGTACATGATGGAAAGGCTTCGGGGCTGCGCCCCGTGGACAGCCGAGGGCGGCTGTCCCCACATTGCCAATGGAAAGCGACTGTCTCCACATGGGCGTGGGCAGTCCCCACATTGGGGCATGTTAGAATCCAAAATCCGCCAGAGAAATTCTTGCATGCCTGACGCCCGCGAAAGAGCTGAAGACCACTACTATGCCGCGCTGGATTTGATGGCCGAGGGCCACCTCGAACAAGCCGTCACGCGCTATCGCGAGGCGCTAGCGGCCGATCCGACTTTTACCGAGGCGATGCACGGACTGGCACGCGCTTTACAGGATCTGGAGCGTTACGATGAGGCGATCGCGGTGGCGCAGCGCATCGCGGAAATTGATCCTGACGACGTGCTCGCGCATACCAGTCTTTCGGTGCTCTATCAGAAGAAGGGCATGATCCCGGAGGCAGAGGCGGAGGGCGCGAAGGCGCGAGTGCTGGGGTGGAAGCAGCAGTTGAAAAAAGGTTCTCAGCTTTGAGCTATGAGCTTTGAGCGGTGAGCGGTGAGAGCCTCTCATGTGATGTGTCCCACAGATAGACGTTTATGGGCGTCAATTTCCCCTGTGTTCCTCTGTGCCCTCTGTGGTTAAAGCTCCTGACTCCTCGCCGACATTCAATGCCCGCATCGAGCACGCGCTCACTTCTTCTAGCTACCGCTTCGGGCGCGCTCGGCGAAGATCTCGGGCTCGATCGAATCCGGAGCCTGGCGCGAAAAACTTACCGCAAACGGGGATACCGAATTCGCTGAACCGCTGCGCAACCAGCCTTTTTTGGGTAAGAAGCGATAGCGAATCAAGGTCCAGATCGCCAGCCAGCCATCGGAGTGGTGAATCTTCTTGCCTTCCATCGCAGAGCGCGGATTGTAGGAAATCGGTACCTCGGCGATGGTCTCTCCCATGCGGCACAGCTTCGCGGTCACTTCGGGACAGAATTCAAAGCGCCGGCAGCGCAAGTCCACGCGCGTCAAAACCGAGCGGCGAAAGACCTTGTAGCAGGTGGCCTCGTCGTGAATCTTCGTACGATAGAGAAAATTGGTGAGATGGGTCAGAAGCTTCGCTCCCAGGAAAAAACGTAAGCCACGCTCCGGGCGATCGGGCCGGACTCCGTACACAACGTTGGTGTCGCCTGACTGCAGCGGGCGCAACAACGCGGGATAGTCCTGCGGATCGTACTCCAGGTCTGAATCCTGGATCAGCACATATTCGCCTCGGGCATATCCAAGAGCGGTGCGGATGGATGCACCTTTGCCGCAGTTCTTCTTGTGAAAGACGACGGTGAGGCCATCGATCAGCGGTAAGGACCCCAGTTTCTCCCGCGTGCCATCGGTGGAACCGTCGTCCACAACGATAACTTCTTTCTTCACCGGCGAGGCAAGCACGGCACGCAGCAAGTCCTCCAGATGCGCTAGCTCGTTATAGACCGGAACGATCACCGACACGCACCCGGCCCAGCGATCTGCAATCGCCGCTTCTTTCGCCGGGGGCACCGTTTGCAAAGAAGTCACGTGGGAGGGCTCAGGGTAAAGGATACCCATGATTGCAGGAATAGAAAAGGCCAGCCCAGAGGGCGATGGAACCCGCCAGTTGGATCGGCCGGTGCTGAGCAGAAAAGTGAACCGCCAGGCCTCGGGGGCTGCGACTCACTGCGCTCTGTGAGGCGGACGAAAGCGTCCGCCCCTGCATTTTTCGCGCTAACCCCGTCGTTGCGACAGGACACTAGTGGGTCGCCCCCTGGGCGGCCGCTAAATCTACGATGAATACGTCGCAGCGGTAATGGCCGTTATTGTCCTTGCCCAGGGTGGTCATCCAGTCCGAGGTCCAGGCGAAGAATCTCCCACTCTGCGAGACTGCGCCAATGGTGTTCTGGCAATTGAAATCGGCGGATGATCCGGTGTTGTAGCTATGGGCCGCCCGGATGTAGTTCCCGCCCTGCGTGATACCGAAAATCTCGCCATACAACGGTCCCGGAAAGGTGCAGCCTTCGTAGATGTTGCCGCTCGTGTTGCACCCGGCTCCCCCAAATTTCTTATGAATGTTTTGCACGTTGGTGAGCCAGACCGGATGAGTATCGGAGGAATCCGCAGCATTGTTGGAAAGATGGGATTCGGTGGGAGGAGTGAGATCGGGGCCCGAGTTCAGGAGAGTGTAGGAGAGGGGATCGGTAAAACTCCGCTTGTTGGCCTCCGGCCAAATCTCGGAATTGTAGAGATGGGAAAACCCTTCGACCATGTGACCGGTACAACCCGCCGTATGCGCGGACGTATAGCAACGGGTCACGTTGGTCGTTCCGATCTCCCAGAAATAGGGATTCCCGCCGATACCCTGGGTGCATCCTCCAGACATGCATTTAGTGAACAGGATGCGGAGATACTTTCCATCGAGCGACATGTAGACCTCGTGGATGGTGAATTCATCGGGCAAGCTCATGGGAGCGCATCCCGTGTTCGTACACAGCTTGCCGTGCGCGGTGTCGTAGCGATAGCACTGGCCTGATGGCGCGTCATACACCACGATATCGGTAGCTGTGTTCTGCCCTCCCGCCTTGTTGGAGTAAGCCTGGGAGAAACGCTTGTCACCGGCGCTGACGGTTAGAACGGAGCGCCAGACTCCATTTCCGATGTCGTAGGGATTGGGCATTCCAGGACAGGTGGCGAAATCGAAGACCTTTGCGCCTGTAGCCGTGATGGAGGTCGTCCCCGCCAGCGTCAACTTGAAAAGCGTCGTGTTATTTCCCTTCACGCCCGGAATGTTGGTGAGCGGCCCTGGCACGATGAAGACGTTGCTGCGATTGACACGGCTAAAGGAGGTGCCTCCGCCCCAGCGTACCTGGTTTGTTCCGATCTTCCACGGAGAAGAGTTGATCACGTGCATGGTCGAGGGGTCGAATGCCACAGGATACTTCTCTCCATATTCATCGTCGACAATCATGTAGGTGTCGTCCACGTTGAAGATGTTGTCGGTGTTCGAACCTGTGGGAGTTGTGGACATCGTCCGGTTGATGAATGTGGTGGAATCAGTGACGCGAACGATAGGAAGCTTGAAGTCCGATGGCGTCACAATCGTATTCTTCCCCTTAGCCATAGCCGGCGGAGGATTCAAATTGTTGGTCTTGATGAGGTCGTTACGCGCACAGTTGTAGGTCGGCGGAGCACAATTGGTGGTGACCGTCGCCGCAGCGGACGAATCCTCGACTTGCGTCCAGGCGAATGACGCCAGTGTCAAGACCATCACCAGAAGCCAGAAAGTTTTATCGAATGGATGCATTATTTCTCCCTTTGTTTTGGCGCACGAGGAGCGTTAGCGTCGCACACGACAAGCGCGCGTGACGCGTGGATGCACTACGTCATGACTTGCGTTTAGTGCTGCCGCTGGAGCGGGAGGTCGGGCGAGATTTACCCGACAGCGACGGCAAACGGTTCTAGTGGGATCTGAATTTGTCTAGCGAGAAACTATTGCAGCACCGGAAAAGAGTCAATCGGGAGCGGCACCTTTGAGTGTGAATATGCACTACAGTGTGCACTTCATTTTCGCGGGAAAATCTGAGCAAAGTGGAACGATTTCCTGTCGCCGGTAGAGGCAAATTGATAACCCGGCATCGCAAAGGTTTGCACACCAGGCACTCGAAACACTGGCAGCCGGCAGGAAAGTGGACTTTAGCTTTTATCCTTATCAACTTACAGTAGAATGACGAAACCCGCAGCGGCCTCGCAGTTGCGAGCGAATTAGGGATGGCAAGGCCGTGGTGTACACTAAAAAAAGACTTTGATTTTTTGCTCCACAGCACAGCATGCATGTCCCGCCGAACTTAAAGATTTCCGGCAGTCATCGTTAGATTCTTCTGCGAGACACTGAATGAAATGCCTTCAAATCCACATACTCGAACCTGGAGGTTCAGCGCTTGTCTGCTTCGACTAGTCATTTGATTGCCCCGCATGGCGGCGAACTTGTGAATTTAATGGCGGCACCGGAAAAGGCCGCCGAACTGAAAGCCCACTCGCGAGAGTGGCCATCCTGGGATCTTACGCCCCGTCAACTGTGTGACCTTGAACTGTTGATGAGCGGAGGCTTCTCGCCCCTGCGCGGCTTTATGACAAAAGCCGATTACGAAGGCGTATGTCACAACATGCATCTGGCCAGTGGAACCATCTGGCCCATGCCGATCACCCTGGACGTGAGCGAAGAATTTGCCAAGAAGTTGATCGCCGGCAGCAGCAAAGTGGCGCTGCGCGATGCCGAAGGCGTGATGCTCGCCGTGTTGCATGTCGAAGAGATCTGGCAACCGGACCGCGCCGCGGAGGCCAAGGCGGTATTCAAGAGCACGAGCAAGGCTCATCCCGGCGCCGACTACACGATGAACAAGTCGAATCCGTGGTATGTCGGTGGGCGCATTGAGGGCCTGCAGGCGCCGTCGCACTACGATTTCCGCACGTTGCGTTTCACTCCCGCGGAATTGCGGGCGGAGTTCGTGCGCTTGGGATGGCGGCGGGTAGTAGCTTTCCAGACGCGCAATCCCATGCACCGGGCCCACGTGGAACTGACCTTCCGCGCGGCCAAGCAGGTTGAGGCCAACTTGCTGATCCATCCCGTGGTCGGCATGACCAAGCCGGGCGATGTGGACTACTACACGCGCGTGCGCTGCTATCAACTGCTAAGTTCGAAGTATCCGCAAGGAACGCAGAAGCTATCGCTGCTGCCCCTGGCGATGCGCATGGGAGGACCGCGAGAGGCGATCTGGCACGCGCTGATTCGCAAGAATCACGGCTGCACGCATCTGATCGTGGGCCGCGACCACGCGGGCCCGGGCAAAGATACGGACGGCAAGCCCTTCTACGGTCCCTACGAGGCCCAGGAAGTATTCAAAAAGCACGAGGCGGAAATCGGCGTCACCATGGTGCCTTTCAGCATGATGGTGTACCTCGAAGACGAAGACCGCTACGTGCCCGACGATGAAGTGAAGAAGACGGATCGGGTTCTAAACATCTCGGGTACAGAACTGCGGCAACGGCTGAACGAAGGCCGCGACATTCCCGCGTGGTTCACCTATCCGGAAGTTGTGCAGGAATTGCGGCGCAGTTTTCCGCCCCGCAGCAAGCAGGGCGTGACGATTTTCTTCACCGGCCTGTCGGGCTCGGGAAAATCGACGATCGCCAACGTGCTGATGACCAAGTTTCTGGAAGTCGGCGGACGTCCGGTAACCCTGCTCGATGGCGACCTGGTGCGCAAGCATCTTTCTTCCGAACTGGGTTTCTCCAAGGAGCATCGCGACATCAACATTCGCCGCATTGGTTATGTAGCTTCGGAGATCACCAAGAACGGCGGCATCGCGATTTGCGCGCCCATCGCCCCCTACGACGCAACCCGCAAGCATGTGCGGCAGATGATCGAGCCTTACGGCGGATTCATCCTGGTGCACATCGCGACTTCAGTCGAAGTCTGCGAGCAGCGTGACCGCAAGGGTCTTTACGCGAAAGCCCGAGCCGGCATTCTGAAGGAATTCACCGGGATCTCGGACCCCTACGAAGCGCCGCCGGACGCTGAGGTCACCATCAACACTGGCGAACTGTCACCCGAGGAAGCCGCGCAGGAAATTATTCTGCACCTGGAGCGCGAAGGCTTCATCGGCGTGAATGGACCAGCCGCGTAGTTGGCTTGGGATCGACTATGCCATTGCTGGCGTTGAAAATCCTGATCGGGTTTATCGTTGGCACTCTCATCGGCCTGAGCGGGGTGGGGGGCGGCGTGTTGCTGCTCCCCATCCTGATTTTTGGATTGAAGGTGCCGCCCATCATGGCGGTTGGCTCCGACGCTCTCTTCAATTTCTTCACGAAGATTCCTGCCAGCCTGATGCACCTCCGCAAAGGCACGGTGCGACGGAAGGTAGTCATCGCCCTTGCCCTGGGGAGCATCCCCGGATCTATCTGTGGAGTGAAGTTGCTGATGCATATCCGTCACCTCTACGGAGACGGCGTCAACCACTTCATTAAGACGGCAGTGGGGATACTGCTCATCATCATCCCGACACTGTTGCTGTTGCAGCGCCGGATTGAGGAACGAGTGGCCCACCGGCCGCCGACCATGAAGAATTTTGCCGGCATGACGGTCATCGGCCTGATCGCCGGCTTTCTAGTAGGCATGACGTCGGTGGGTTCGGGCAGCATCATCATGATGCTGTTATTGCTGTTTTACAGTTTCACGCCCAAGGTTAATGTGGGGACCGATATCCTGCACGCGGTCATCCTGACCGGTGTGACCGGGCTGATGCATTTTCGGTTGGGAAATGTGGATCCCAAGCTGGTGTTGTCGCTGCTGATCGGTTCGATCCCCGGTGGCTTGATCGGATCGCACCTGAGCGACGCGCGTTCCCATGCTGTGGCTACGCCGCCTGCTTTGCGCCTTGCTCTTGATTACCGGGGCCCGCATGTTGTGGGCCTGATGCCAGACATTTTTAGGACAACATGACTTCATCCCGTTACGCCGACATCCTGCAGCGCATTGCGGCCGGACTTGAAGCCGCCCGTGCGGTGTTTGCCCGTTTTACTCCGGGGGCAATTGAAACCGAGTACAAGATCGGGCATGATCCGGTCACGGAAGCGGACCGCGCTCTCGATGCCGTGCTGCGCCAGAATTTGCTGCGCGAGGGCGAAGGATGGCTTTCGGAAGAAACGGCCGACAACCCGTCCCGCCTCGAGCAAGAGCGCGTCTGGATTGTCGATCCGCTGGATGGCACGCGCGAGTTCGTGAAAGGACTGCCGGAATTTTGTGTCTCGATTGGCCTGGCCGAGAACGGCAGGCCGGTGGCGGGAGGCATCTACAATCCCGCAACGCAGGAGACTTTTCTCGGGGCGGCGGACACAGGCGTTTTGTACAACGGAAAGCCCGCGCGACCCAGCCAGCGCAAGACACTCGATGGTGCGGTCATACTGGCCAGCCGTAGCGAGGTAAAACGCGGCGAGTGGAAGCCGTTCGAAAATCGCTCTTTCACCGTGCGACCGATGGGCTCCGTCGCTTATAAGCTCGCACTAGTTTCGGCGGGCCTGGCGGACGTTACGTTTACGCTCACTCCTAAGAACGAGTGGGATGTGGTCGCGGGAGTGGCGCTGGTCGAAAGCGCGGGCGGGTTTGTCAGCACTTTGGAGAGGACCAGCCTGACCGCGAATCGTCGCGATCCTCTGCTGTCAGGACTGCTGGCATGCGGGCCTTTTTTGAAAGATGAGGTGTTGGCCCTGACCGAACCGTACATCAAGACGGCGGAGCAAGCGCGCTAGGCGCCGAGAAAGTGCCAGTCTGGGACCATTGCCTCGGTGGTCTTCAGTTTCTATAAGTCCGCAAATCCTTGCGCGAACCCGATTGACCGTAAGCCCTAAGTTATTCAATACCTTAGCCGACTTTTGGAGGTTGAATTGCGTCTACCCATCGGATGGGGCGTGACTGGCGGGTAGACACACTTCGCGGGTATTTCCTGGTAGCGATGACATTGGGGCACTTTCCTAACGCCCTGGCGCCATACACGGAATATTCCTTTGGCTATGCGAGTGCGCCCGATGGTTTCGTATTCCTCTCCGGCCTGGTTGCGACCTGGGTATATCTTCCGCTCTCAGAGAAACGTGGAGAGAACGCGATGGTTGCGAAAGTCTTCCGGAGAGCGCGGCAGATCTATCTGACCCACTTTGCGTTGTTCACGCTCGGCATACTCTTCGCTCTCTTTTCGGGAGTTCAATCGTTTCGCGCCCTGCACCCGTTGCGCGCGTTCGCTCTAGGTTCGGTACTGCTATACCAGGGAGGCTTCGACAAGATCCTGCCGATGTACTGCGTGTTTCTGCTTTTCACCCCAATCGTTCTCAAGCAATTCAGCAAAGGACGCGCCTGGCTGGTTGGCGTGGTCAGTGCAGGCCTGTGGATCTCCTCTCAGTTTGGTTTGGGGGATAACACGGCGCGGATTCCGTGGCTGGATCTGGGAAGCTTTAACCTGTGTGCGTGGCAGGCGTATTTTGTGGCGGGACAGTATCTGGCGTATCGCCAAATCAAGTTTCCGACGATAAATATCTTGAAGTCGCGGACATTGCTGGCGGGCTGTGTGGCAGTAGCCACTGTGCTCTTTGTGGACCGCCATCTGTTGGCATTGACCGGGATGCGGCCGCTGCTGGGCTTCTCAGGCCATCCGGACCATAACCCGGCAAGGTTTCTCGACGCGCTCTGCCTGGGCTACATTTTGTGCTGGATCCCGCGGGCAGTGGATTCGAAACTGATGCACATGCGAACCTGCCAGTTCCTGAACTCGCTGGGCGGACACTCGCTGCAGGTATTCGCCTTTTCCATGCTCATCAGCCGCTTCGAGGCGCACGCTCTCGGCAATCTTCCTGCACCGGTCGGGCTGGGGCTGGCGCTGCTGACGATCGTGAGTTTGATCGTTCCGGTTCGTCTGCACCAACTCTATCGCCAGCGCACAGTACGCATCGGTACGGCTCAGCCTCTTCGATTCAGTCAGCCTTCCGCCGCATAAGGGCCGCGTCTTTGCAAACTTTGCGGATTCGTGGCGAGCGTTGCTATGAAAACCTATAAGCCCTTAACCGCGAAGATCGCGAAGTAGAGCCCCAAAGTCCGCGAAGAAGATACTCATCGGCCACGGTTCCAGCTGTGAGGTAATACCCGCCTGCCTAAAACCCGCACTTGCCGTGGCCTTCCAGAACTCACTTCACTGTAACTTTGAACGTCACCGGAGCGAGGCCAGGAGCGGATGCCGTGACCGAAAATATTCCGGTCGTTGGCGGCGTCGTGTAGTTCGTCACGACCTTGCCCGCACTATTTGTTATCACAGTGCCAGAGGAGAACGTTCCTCCCGCCCCGCCATCGCTGAACGTGACGGTAACGCCGGGTACCCCGACATTGGTTGCGTCGAAGACTCCGACGACGAAGCCCAACGGCAGTGGCGTGGAGGGTGCCGCAGTCTGGTTATTGCCGCCAGACATTGCCAGGTGCGTCGGAGCGCCATACACGCTTATCTTAAAATTCAGTGGCGTTAACCCTGACGTGGACGCAGTGATGTTCACGATTCCAGATGAGGCTGGCGTGGTGTAGAGCGTCGTGGCTTTGCCCGTGTTTGCCGTGACTACGGTAGCTGCGGAAAAGTTGCCGCCCTTTCCGCCGTCGTTGAATGAGACGGTGACCCCGGGTACTGCGATATTCGTCGAATCGTAGACCGTCACCGCCAAAGGCAGGGGAAGTTGCGTACTCACGGGCTCGACCTGGTTATTGCCGGAACTGGTGACCCAGCGGGACGGAGTCCCATAAACCGTCACTTTGAAAGAGACGGGCGTCAACCCCGAAACAGTCGCGGTGATGTTGACGACCCCGGAGTGGCTGGGAGCTTTATACACGGCGGAGGCCTGACCGGTGCTTCCGCTGACCGGAGAACCTGGGGAAAATGTCCCTCCCGCGCCACCATCACTGAAAGTAACCGGTACGCCCGATACCCCGAAACTGTGCGGATCGTAGACGGTGACGATCAGAGGAGCTGGGGTGCTGGCCGACACCGCGACGGTCTGAAAGTTTCCTGATGTGGCCACCAGACGCGACGCCGGACCGGCTACCGCTGACTCCGAGAACGTCGCGGAAGAATATGCCGGGTTGGTACAAGTGATGGTGACGTTCAAACGCTTGTTAGGCAGGGTGTAGACGGTCGAGGCCAATCCCTGGCTATTGGTTACGGGCGTGGGATTGCTGAACGTGCCCCCGACGCCGCCATCTTTGCACGTCAGCGATAAGTTCGCCACCGGTTGACCTGAGTAAGAGTCCTGCGCCAGAACCGTCAGGGGCGTGGGCAGCGTGGCAGCGAAATAACCGGATTGGTTGTTGCCCGCTTCCGGAGACAAGGTCGGGAGCAATCCGTACGCATAAAGCATGTTGGTGCCAGCCACATAAACTCTTCCGTTCGCAATCGTGGGAGTGGCAAAGTGAGCGACTCCTCCCAGCGTATCTCGCCGGTTGGCGGCCTGGCTCGAACTATAAAGCTGTTTTGAAAGATCGTTGGCGTTGAAAGCGAAGAGATACGACGTGGAGCCGCCGTGGATCATGGCCCAAACAATTCCATTGTTCAAGCTGGAGTCGGAGGACACCGAAACCGGGCCCGAACCTGCCTGGTTGAAGGACACGGATGATTGCGAAGTGGACTGGCTGGAAAGGACGCCGTTCGCCAACGAGAACACTCTCAGAAAGTCGTCCTCCCCGGCCACGTAGATATTTTTATTCCAATAAGCCGGCACGCCGTCGAGTTCTCCAGTCGAGGCGCCGGGAATCGATTGCACAATCTGGCTGTCGCTTCCGACGTTGAATCCCCCCATATTGTCCCGGTTCACCAGGTAAAGCTTGCCGGCTTTTCCGCCGCCAATGAGTTCGTGGGTAACCGATCCGGATTGATCGGGCAGAAGGAGAATTCCGGAGGAACCTAAATCGAGATTGCTGGTAAAAAGATTCAGTTGATCCTCTGGCGTGAACGAATCCAGAACCTGCAACCCACTGCTGGCCGGACTGAGGTGCAGAATGCTGTCTCCCCAATCCGATCCACCTGAGTTTGCGTCAAACGTTCCGTCGCCCACCGCGAGGAAAATGGTGCCGTCGGTATCGACCGCTGGAGCGACACCCGCCTGCCAAATCCCACCCTTCGAACCGTTGGGAGTCAGGAGCAGAGTTCCCATCGGTTGCAGGTTCAACTCTTCGTAGGCCAGGAGCCATCCGCGATATTTGAAGGTGTCGCAGCCATTGCTGCCGAAGCCGACATAAATCGTGCCATTCGCGAGCGCCAGCGACATGCGTTGCATTTGAATGGAAGGATTGAATTGCACCGTTCCACTGTTTGAATTCGCACTCGCGTTGATCACCGTCGGAACTACGAGGTCATGCCCGGTAGTCAGGCTGAGGGCGTGCAGTCGATAAATGTAGGACCCGTTCTCCAAAGTTTTGGCGACGAGGTAGATCGCACCAGTCGATGGATCAATCACCGGCGTGCTCATGATCCCGATCTCAGTAAAGGCGATGCCCGTGCAACCAAAATCACTGATCGGTACCGTAGTGATTCCCGCACCCGGATTGATGAAACTCGCCGTCCACAAGGGCGCCTGAGGCCGGTCGGCATCAAAGGCGAAGACGGAGTCATGCTGCGTGGCCACGTAAATTACATTGTGGGTCGTCCCATCAGGGAAATGCAGGCCGGGCAGATACAGGGGTTGGCCGACGATGACGCCATCGACGCTGTCGGTGAATAATTTCCCGAACGAAGCTGGATTCACATTCGCATAGGTCAAATGGGTTTCATTGGTCACCGCCCCGGTTCGGAATTGATCATTGTGCTCGGTGAGCACCTGGCCAAAGGCGGCGAGGCTGAAAGTCAGGAAGAAAAAAATCGCGACGCAAGAAAACCGCCGCGCTCCTTCAAGCAGAGTGGCACGAATCAACGGAAACTGCATTTGAGATACTTCCCCCGCAACAGAGGGTTCTGGAGTCGACTCCACGTGAAACCCCGAAGTGGACTCAATTCTAGCCCCAGCTATTGATCGATGGAATGGCCCATATTCGCCATATCGGCGATGGCAGACTGCTTACCCTCTAGGCTTCCCCGCTGGGTCCCCCGGTCTCCCTAACGTTGGATCGAAGCAACCCTAAGGGATCGCAAATTGTTGCACTTCATCAATTCAAGGAAGAGGGGGAGCGGCGGATCCTCGTATGCGTTACCCGTATGTTCCTGGAATTACGAGGAATTAAGTCGCGGTAGACAGACATTGGAGGTCAGCTTTGGAACCGCAAATGCTACTAGATCATCTCCCCGAGTCTGGCAAACTGTGGAATCAGGTTTTTGCCTCCTCCTGCTGCGAACGGGGCTATCCGATACAAACTTTGTGCTGGAGTGTTCATGTTTGCGTCAGTTCGTCTGCGCTGCAAATTTGTCTTGCTCGCGGGCACCCTCGGGATGCTCTGCTGTGATTTTGGTTGGCCAGTCAGCGCCTTCGGCCAAGTCCAAGTTCTCACGCAGCACAATGACGTGCGCCGCACCGGGGCGAATACGAACGAGACGTGGTTGAATGCAAGCAACGTGAACGCCAACACCTTTGGAAAACTATTCACGCAAGGCGTGGATGGGTACATCGTGGGGCAGCCGCTTTACCTTCCTGCGGTCCAGTTTCCGGACAACTCGACCCATAATGTGGTCTACGTAGTCACGCAACACGACAGCGTTTACGCATTTGACGCCGACAGTCTCCAATCCCCTCTGTGGTCCACCAGTTTCATCGACGCAGGGAACGGCATCACAAGCGTGCCCAACAACGCCGTTACCGACTTCGGTTGCGGCGGCACGGGATTTCTCGAGATCGGCATTGTCAGCACTCCTGTAATTGACCCGAACACAGGAACACTCTTCGTTTTGGCCAAGACCTCAGAGAACGGAACGTATGTTTTCCGCTTACATGCCCTGAGCGTGACTACAGGCCTGGACGTGGCTACGCCCACAGTCATCACTGCATCTGTTTCCACGAACTCAGGCCCCTTACAGTTCAATCCGGCGATTCAGATGCAACGCCCCGCTCTGCTGCTGTCGAACGGAACGGTGTATATCGGGTTTGGCAGTAATGGCTGTGACACCTATGCCTATCACGGCTGGTTGTTGGCTTACGACTCGTCCAGCCTGCAGCAGGTAGGGGCATTCGTCACAACTCCGAACGGCGCACGAGGAGCAATCTGGCAGGGCGGTGGAGGGCTCGCGGCGGACGGGGACGGTTCCATTTTCCTGGCTACAGCGAACGGAGCTTTCACGGCGGATGCTGGCGGCTCCGACTACGGCGACAGCCTGCTTCACCTCAGTCCCGCCAGCAGCGGGTTGTCGGTTCTCGACTACTTCACTCCGTTTAACCAGCAAGCGCTTTCTGACGACGACGTCGATCTCGGTTCCGGAGGAGTTGTTTTGCTTCCCGACCAGGACATACCGCACACCCACCAACTGCTGGGAGGAGGCAAAGAAGGAACTCTCTACCTGGTGGATCGCGACAACATGGGGGGCTTTAACGCGGCAGACGATTCGCAAATTGTGCAGTCGATTCCGGGCGCATCCGCTGGAGAACTCATCGGCGCTCCCGCCTATTGGAACGGGCGTGTCTATATCAGCGGAGAGGATGATTCGATCAGGGCTTTCACGTTGTCGAATTTGCTGTCCACAGCGCCGGTTTCGCAAACAACCGTCGTGGGGCCATCCCCCAGTTCCATGTCGATCAGCGCCAATGGATCAACCAATGGCATCGTGTGGGCCGTGCCTCTGAACAGCGTAGCCACGTTGTATGCCTATGACGCCACCGACCTGGGGACGATCCTATACACGTCCGCGCAGGCGCCAAATCAACGCGACCTCATCGGAGGCATCCCCAAGTTTGTAGCGCCGACCATCGCCAATGGCAGAGTTTATTTAGGCGGTAAGAGCGCACTCACGGTCCTCGGCCTGCTTCCCACGATTGCAGTTATGACTGGCAACAACCAGTCAGCATTGGTGGGAACCACGCTGCCAGTGATGCTGCAAGTTCAAGCGGTTGACGCCTACCAGGGACAGCCGATTGCCAGCGTATCCGTAACTTGCAAGGACGGCGGCGTGGGAGGTGCATTCAGCGCTGCCATGCCCATGATCACGGACGGCCAAGGCCAGGCCTCCACCAGCTATACCCTGCCCAAGAAGGCGCAAACCGTAACCATCGTTTGTACAAGCAACGGATACGCCACGGGTACCTTCACCGAAACGGGGATTGCCGGACCGGTCAGTGGGGCCATCATCGTTTCAGGAAATAATCAAACCGGTCCCGCCTCCACGCAATTGCCGGCTCCGTTAGTGATGCAGGTGGTCGATCCCTTTGGCTATGGTGTTCCGGGAGTCGGCGTTACGTTCAGCGATGGTGGTGCGGGAGGGACGTTCTCGCCTACTTCGGCAACCACCGATGGTCTGGGCGAAATCAGTACTTTGTACACGACTGGCAACGCTGTTGGGACGGTTGTGGTTTCCGCAACCACAACAGGACTCTCGCCTCTGAAGTTCACAGTGACGGTTGGTACGCCATCTCCAAACTTCACCTTGTCATCGCCGACGGGCACACTCAGTGTAGTTCAGGGCAACAACGTACCCGCCACTATCACTGTAAATCCAACTGGCGGCTTTAGCGGCAGCGTGACATTGTCGGCGTCAGGCCTGCCCAGCGGAGTGACCGCCGCGTTTAGTCCAAATCCGGCAACCGGCACGAGCACTCTGACACTGTCGGCCGGCAGTTCAGCGACAATCGGGACGGCGACGATCACCGTCACCGGTACATCGGGAACGATCACTCAAACCGCGGCGGTTCAATTGGTGGTCACGGCAGCGCCGGCCTTCACGCTTTCGAGTGCCTCCGGTGCATTAAGCGTAGCCCAGGGAAGCAGCATGCCCAACACGATCACCGTGACTGCAAGCGGAGGTTTTGCCGGCAGCGTGACGTTGTCCGCATCAGGCCTGCCCAGCGGAGTGACCGCCGCGTTTAGTCCAAATCCGGCAACCGGCACGAGCACTCTGACGCTGTCGGCCGGCAGTTCAGCGACAATCGGGACGGCCACCATCACCGTCACCGGAACATCGGGAGCGCTTACTCAGACCACGACTTTCGATCTGAGCGTTACGGCACCGGGAACATATTCGCTCAAAGCAGGCACACCCAATCCGACGTCAATCAGTCCGGGCGGAGTATCCAAGGTCGCGCTGACAGTTACGCCATCCAGCGGTTACACGGGTAGCGTTGCGCTTTCCTGCAGCATCACGCCGGTTGTCACACCGGCACCGACATGCGCGATTGGCGGCACAAACCCGCTGACCGTGGGCGCCGCTGGAGCTAGCGCGACACTGACGTTCACCACAGTGGGGCCATCGGCTGCAATTCTTCGCCATAGTCCATCCACGCTTTATGCGTCATGGCTTCCTCTCCCTGTATTGGGATTGATCGCCTTCGGTCTGGGGTCTGGCCCTTCGCGCCGGAAAAAGCTACTCGGCGGTTGCACGTTACTGACCGTGTTGGCCTGCATTCTCATCCTTCCTGCGTGTGGTGGTGGAACCACGCCACATGGAAGCGGAGGTACTCCGGCGGGAACCTACTCCATTACGATCACCGGCAAAGACGCCAACAATGTGACTCAAGCCAACACCGCTCCGGTCGTCAGTATCACCGTAAACTAGAATGTGGGAGTGAGCTTGGCGAATCCAACTCCCCGAAAGAATTTCTCGTTGGCGATGATGGAAGCAACGACGTTGCGAACAGTGTGGCGGTTGACGGCAGTGCTGGTGATCTTGGTGGCGGCAGCTCTCGGACAGGTGTCATTCAAAGGCAAAGGGGCGCCGCATTACAAGGTCATTGAACTGCCGCTTCGGCCTACGTCGATCAGCGACACAGAATGGGTAGCAGGTACGGTCGACGATCAACACGCCGCAATCTGGAGTTCAAAAACTGGACTGTCTCGTGTGCCACTGCCCCGCGAGTTCAGTTTTTCGGAGTGCGCCAGCATCAATTCGCGCGGCGACGCCGTCGGCACGGCTTCGACGGGCGACTACAAACGGCGAGGGGGGTTCGTATTTAAAGCAAATCAACTCTCGCTTCTAGCTGGGGAGCAGTCACGAGCCAACAGCATCAATGATGCCGGCGGGATTGTCGGGCAAACGATAGTTCCCGGCTCCAAGGTGGCTGGTGCAGTGCTTTGGAAAGACGGTTCACCTATCGATTTGAAAATCTGCTGTTCCGCTTCCGCGAAATATATCAATCGACAGAATACGGTCGCGGGCGACGCATATGATAAACAAGGCCGCTATCATGCCTTTGTGTGGGAGGCCGATCATGGGGCGCGCCTCGTTTCTGCACCGGGCGAAGAATATAGTTCAACGCTGGCACTCAACAACCGGGGCGACATTCTTCTGAAAGTCGTCCCCGGCGGACTGTTCCTCGACTCTGGAGGCCAGTTGCAGCAGGTTGATATTGCGAAGGCCACGCCTCGTGCCATGAATAACGACGACGTAGTGGTGGGGTCGTCTGGCTCGAATCCTGAAGTGCAGCGGGCTTTCATCTGGGACAAGGCGCACGGTATGCGCGACCTCAACACGCTGATTCCGCCTCGATCTGACTGGACTCTGGAAGTAGCCAGCAGCATCAACGATCGAGGAGAAATCGTCGGATGGGGCGACCACGGCGGAGCTGAGAACGCCGGTTTTCTTCTTAAGCCGATCCTGAGCGAAGATAAATCTGATCAGCCCGCTCATCCCGTCAGAAAATGATCCAGTCCCCGCAAAATTATTACCTGCAATCTGCCTCCGACGCCCCGGCGCTTCGCGTCGGATTGGTGCTGGACTCCCGGCACGCGGTTCCCGCGTTTGCTGCCAAGGTTGTGCGCGACCTCAGAGCCAGCAACTTCGCAGAAATCGTCCTTGTCATCGAACGGAAAGATGTCCCCGTTCCGCCCGCGGCACCGCTTTTCTACAATCTCTACCTGCGTCTCGACGCGCGCATGAAGCCGACTAATGATCCTCTCGCCAAGGTTGATTGTGGAAGTATGCTCGCCGGCGTGGAGTTGGCCGAGATGGCGTTGGAAGGAGATTCCGGTCAATGCCCTCCGGAGCAGGTTGATGGAATTCGTTCCAGAAATCTGGATGTGCTTCTGCAATTCGGATTCGACTCCCTTACGGGAGCGCTGCTAAACACCGCGCGTTATGGAGTTTGGTCTCTGCAACCTTCAGACGCCGAATACTACCGGGGTGGTCCTGCGCATTTTTGGGAAATGCGAGAACAGTCTCCGCTGTCCGGCGTCAGTTTGCATGTGCTGAGCGATGAAAAAAGTGGAGACCTGGTCCTTTGCAAGTCACTGTTCGCGACGGAGCAGACGATCAGTGTTTCGCGAAATCGATATATTCCGTATTGGGGCTCCACAGACCTGATCATTCAAAAACTCCATGAGCTTCACGAGTTCGGGTGGGATCATGTGCTACAGAGAGCAATCAAGCCTGAGGCTTACAAAGGAAAGCGCGATGTGTACCGAAACCCCAGCAATGCGGATATTGTGACCTGGCTGGGACCGGTTCTGTTGAAGAAGGCGCTCTCGTATCCTTTTCGCAAAGAAACAGTGCAGCACTGGAGAATCGCCAGCCGCATCAATGGAGTGCCTCTGGTCGATTCGAATTCTGCAGCCGATTTTGGCGGCTTTCGCTGGATTGAACCTCCCATCGGTCACGCTTGGGCTGATCCTTTCGTCTTCGAACATGAAGGTAAGTATTGGGCATTTTTTGAAGACTATTCCTATGCAAAGACGCGTGCGACGATTGCCTGCGCCGAAGTCTCGCCGCAAGGAGACTTCGGACCGCCTCTGCTTTGCCTCGAACATCCTGCCCACCACTATTCGTATCCCCACGTATTTCGGGCGGGATCAGAGATCTTCATGATCCCCGAGTCGTACGACTCCAATTCCGTGGATTTGTATCGCTGCGAGCGCTTCCCGAACCATTGGGTGCATGCGGCGCAACTGTTGGAAGGCAGGTTTGTCGACACAACGGTGTGGGAGCACGAAGGACTGTGGTGGCTCGCCACTACCAGCGCCGACCCGGTGCCGGGAGCGGGTTCGCTTTGGTTGTACTCTGCGACGTCGCTGGACGGAGATTGGCAGTTCCATCCCGAGAATCCGATTTCTACCGACATTCGTACGAACCGGGGCGCGGGACGCGTATTTCAGAGTCGCAATCGCCTGATCCGCCCCAGTCAAAGCTGCGCTCCCACGTATGGCTACAGCTTCACTTTCAATGAGATTACCGATCTTTCCCGGCAGCACTACCGTGAACGTCCCTTGCAAACCATCACACCGGAGCACTGGGAGGGAATGGCGGGGACTCACACCTATAACGGCGCGGGCAACATCGAATTAATCGACGGACGCACGCCGGCACTCCTCAAGCAAGTCGCGTCCCGGTGAACAAACGCCAACTCCCACTGCGCTTCGCTGTTCCTCTCCTGGCAACCAAACTTTAGTGTCAGCCTCGCGGCGTGACTGGTACGGGATACGGACAGCGTTCCCATCCCGGAAGGTCACTGTTCTCTGGTTATCTGTCGCACTCTGAGATCGCTCGATAGATTTTGGGAGCGGACTTATACCCCTTGGTCCCCCTAACTAAATCTGTTCTCCGAGGGATAGCTCTCATGCGAACGAACCTGCCGTACAGTTCTCGGAAAGAGCAATCGAGACAACTTCTCTTAATCGCCTTTACTCTGGGCATTATCGGGTGTTCTCTGGTGCTGGACGGCTGTTCCGCAGTGGTTCCACAGAGTGCTGCGGCCTCCCCTGCGAAATCGCAGCTGCGACCGACCTCTCAAGTAGTGCTCCCGGGTGCGACGGTCGGGGTGAGCTATCAAGACACTCTGCCTGGAGCCGGGACGTCCTCGCGATATGTATTTACGACGCAAGGCGAAGTTCCACCCGGACTGTTGCTGAATCTGCAGACGGGGACGATTTCAGGAGTTCCGACCAAGGCAGGCACGTTCACATTTAGCCTGGACCGCAGCGCCAGCGAGAACGGGAATCCGGCAGTGTATGTTTACACCCTGACCGTGAAGGGCGCGACTTCGACGGTACCCACACTTCAAGTATCTCCGGCGGACACATCGGTAACGGTCGGCGGGAAGGTGCAATTCCAAGCCACCGTCAAAAATACCAGCAACACAGCGGTAATGTGGTCGGCAACGGCGGGCAGCATCTCCACCTCTGGCTTATGGACAGCTCCGACCTCCACCAGCCTCAAGAGCATCACGATTACCGCGACGAGCGCCGCCGATTCGTCTGTACGCTCCAGCGCGATAGCAACGGTCACCAGCTCCACATCCACGCTTGTGATCGCCACTGCGAGTTTGCCGCCTGGAACGACATCGGCTAGTTACTCGGCATCGTTCATCGCCAGCGGTGGACAGTCTCCTTATCAATGGAGTATTCCATCAGGGGCTTTGCCTGCGGGCTTGAACCTCGACGCAAGCAGCGGAAACTTGTCAGGCGGAGCGAGCACGACAGGAACTTACTCTTTCTCTGTGCAAGTAACAGACGCGGCGTCGCAGACTGCGCAGCGCAGCTATTCTCTTGTGATTTCCAATCCCGGAACGAACTGCGGCCCGCCGACGTACCCTTGTTCACGCAAGGATATGAGCATCGTGCAAGTGCCCACTCCTCCAAACGTTGGGAATCTGATTGGCGAGAATACGATCATCACCGATCCTAACTTCGGCAATCGCATTGTCCGAATCACCGACGCGAATACCAACCCGAACCCCAATTTTGTAAACCGCACCTTCGAAACGGTAACCAGCGGAAGCGCAGACGAGAATATCTGGAACCTCGATTCAACTCTGCTGATCGTGCAGGACACGGGCGCTCGAGCTTATCCGTTCACGTTCGATCCGAATACGATGCAGGCAGCTCGTATGTATGTTTCGAGCTACCCGGACACGAACGGACTTACCACCTCGGGAGGTGGTGTTTGGAGCCGCGTCAACCCGAACATTCTGTACGCAACTCCGGAAACTGCCATCAGCAAGTATGACTTCTCGGACCGAAACACTCCTCCATCGCCGCAACTGGTCTACGATTTCACCAGCAGTCCGAAGTGCCTTCCGGCAGGGTTCACGAAGACGTGGCAGGCGCGCGGCGGCCTCAGCGCCGACGACTCTGTGATCGGCATGGGTTACTCGAACAAAGGCGGCCAGGGAACCGGTGTTTACGCGGTGGCCTACAAAGCGGGCAGCGGCTGTACCGTGCTGAACACGCAGACCGGCCAGGTATCGGGCGATTGGGGACAGACCGGGGCGATCAATATCCCCGACCACTGGCTGATTCACAACGTAAAAATGTCCAAGGATGGAAACTGGCTGGTGATTGCAACCGCAGGCTGCCTGACAACGACTTGCAGCCACGGCCCATACTTCTGGCAAATTGGGACTACGAACGTGAGTTCCTGCGGCGCGGGCGGCCTGTGCACCGGGCACTGGACCGAAGGCTACTCCCACTGGATTAACAATAACGGCACACCCCTCTCAAACCAGGTAATGCGGCTCTTCGGAGTGCCGAGTTCCGCGACGAACATCACTCATGTATTTCCGCAAGGGTTAACGGGCAATCTCGATCAGCATCAGTCATGGAATAATGTCGATCCTGCGGACTCCGTACCCTTCATTTCGACCACGTGGAGCCCGACTACCCCGTTCCCCGCGCCCTGGTACAACGAAATCATAGCGGTGGCGGCAGATGGCAGTGGGACCACCTGGCGTTTCGCTCACAGTTTCATCACCACCCACAACCAGAATTTCAGCACCCAGTACGGAATTGGCAGCGTATCGCAGGATGGGAAGTGGTTCGCCTTCTCCTCCGACTGGATGGGAACTCTGGGTTCGGAGTCAGGATCCAAGACCTGCACCGTCGGGACCAACTGCCGCGGTGATGTCTTTGTGCTCGAACTGAGATAAAGAAGCCAGGGTGCGATAACATCCCGAACGGCAGCCGCTTTTTCCAGAGCAGCTGCCGTTCGACTTTTTCGAGATATCGAAGTAGCCGGCGCTGCCAAGCCTTATGACCTTCGTGTTCTGGTGCCCATCGCACATCCCGCCACTTTTGCGGTAACCTAACCAGATAGGGTCGGAGAGACGCCACAATACTCGACCCAGGAGTGTGTGGGTGTCCGCGACTAACGAAATGACTCAGACACGATCTTCGGAAGACCTGCTGGGGCTGCTCCGTTGCCCGCTCTGCCGAGGCTCACTGATCGAACAAGAGAGTGGTTATTCCTGCAAATCCTGCGGCAAGAAATTTCCCGAAGTCCGGGGCGTCGCGCGTTTTGTCGATGAAGGCAACTATGCCGACAGCTTCGGATATCAGTGGAAACGGTTCCAGCGGACGCAGTTGGACAATGCGCGGCGGAACCTTTCCGAACTAGATTTCGTCAGAAAGACCGGATTGCAACCCGACGACTTTAAAGGCAAAGTGGTGCTGGACGTAGGCTGCGGCATGGGCCGATTCGCAGAAGTGGCCACCCGCTGGGGTGCTCGCGTAGTGGGAATCGATCTGAGCGAGGCTTGTGAAGTCGCTGCCAAGAACCTGGCCGACCGCGAGTTCGTGGCCTTCCAGGCCGACGTCTTTGCCCTGCCATTCGCCGCAGAAAGCTTCGACTTGATTTACAGCATGGGCGTCCTTCATCACACACCGGATTGCGAGAAGGCCGTCAAAGTACTCCCGCAATATTTGAAGCCGGGCGGCACGCTCGCGGTATGGCTCTATAGCGGCTACAACAAGTGGTATCGCTTCAGCGATCAATACCGGAAGGTTACGCATCGCATGTCGCCCGGCCTATTGCACGGCTTCTTTCGCGTGGCTGTTCCTTTTTTCTACTGGCTGAATCGTGGGCTGAAAGTGATTCCGCTCGTCGGCAAGCCGGCGGCGGGAGCAATTCACCATGTCTTCCCGGTCAACACGCATCCCGACCCGGAAGTTCGGGTTCTGGATACGCTGGATTGGTATTCGCCGAAGTATCAATCCAAACACACTTACGAGCAGGTATTCCGCTGGTTTGAAAGCTGCGGGCTCGAAGCGATGAATATTGGGAATGTCCCGGTAGGAGTAAGGGGTAGAAAACGCGGGCAACCCGCGCAGTCTTAAGCGCCTGCCGGCTCAGGAATCAGGAACTAATGGCACTCAAGGAAAAACTCGCGGCGTATGCAAGGGTCATCACCAAGCGACAGGCGGCGGCGCGAGGGCTGACAGTATTCCCCGATGATACTTTCCTGGTTTCCTTCCCTCGATCGGGCAATACATGGACGCGATTTCTGGTTTGTAACCTGTTAGATCCGGATCATCCGGTGAATTTCGCAGAACTGGAATCGCGCATTCCTGAGATCTATTTCGTTCCCGACCGCGTGTTACGGACCTTTCCGCGGCCGCGCGTCATCAAGAGCCACGAATGCTTCGATCCCCGATATCACAAGATCGTTTATATTGTGCGCGATCCGCGCGACGTGCTGATTTCCTACTACGAATATCAGCTCAAACGCCGAGTCCTTTCCGACAGTTGCAGCCTCGAGGAGTTCCTGCCGCGGTTCATGGAGTCGGCGATCGAACCCAAGATTGGGTCATGGCGAGATCATGTTGTCAGTTGGACGGCCACGCGGGGCGGGCAGAAGAATTTCCTGCTCTTGCGGTACGAAGAAATGCTCGCCAACACGCAAAAAGAAGCGATGAAGATCGCCTTGTTTCTCGGGCTCGACTCGAATCCCGAGCGGGTCAGCCGCGCGGTTGAATTGAGTTCTGCCGAGCGCATGCGCCGGCTCGAAAAAGAGCAAGCCGGCCAGTGGAGCGCGACCAGGAAAACCCGTCAAGACAAGCCGTTCGTTCGCAAAGCCGCCGCGGGGGGATGGAAGTCCACATTGTCTGAGCAATGTGTGGCTCAGATCGAGTCGGCATGGGGAGACGTAATGCGCTCGGTGGGCTATGAATTGGCGACCGCCACCGCGGCTGAACCCGTGCGACGCTGAACATCCGGGGCTTAGCTCGTCTCCTACTTCTACCCACAGCTTACAGCGATGCCTTGATACGAATCTTGAGTTTCCCGCGGCCTTTTGGGGCATCAGGAAACATAGGGTGCGCCGGGATCGCTCAGGATACAAAAATCATTGTCTGCCAGATTCACGTTGAGAGGCGGGCCGGAAATCAAACGATTTCGAGGGTCATACGCAAAGATGGGATCAGTTCGGAAACGTATCAACCCAGCCTGCAGCCAAGCCGCTCCGCTCGACTCAATGGAAGATGCAGCTACAATCTCGCAAATGCCAGGTTGGTCGGCAGCGGTGTGAGCGGCGAGAGTGCAAACAGCCCGCCAGGATTCTTGATCCTCATTGTTTATCCGAATATCGACAATCCTCATCTGACCGCCAATTTGACCGAGCACAAAATAGCCACGCAGTTCTCGGGCATCGCTCACTTGAAATCCAGAAAAGCTGGCCGCTGGACAACTCAACAGATGATTTAGTCCCGCAGCAGTTCTTCGCGGCGATGTGAGATTCGACATGGGCCTGATCACGCTCTCGATATCAGAGTTGAAATTTGCGACCTGCGTCACCCGCCAGCCGCTGGGAATGGAAGGCATACGGGTCAGGGCCCGAACGGAGTTGCGGAGGAACTTGATGGGAGTCTTCCAGTTCTTGTTCGGAGTGGTTCGGAGCAAGAGCCAAGGGCGAACGACACGGACGTACTGTCGCATCTCGCCGCACGTTCGATAACCCATCTTCGGCAGGATCTTCCTGGTATCTGCCGAGCCCCCAATAGCCAAGTGAACGTCGCAGAAAGCGGCAGCCTTGCGAAGCAGTTGCACGCCCGCTCCTACGGCCGACCGGCTGGCCGCCCAGTCGTTCAGGTGCATCCCTTTGATGTCGTTCTGGGATGTAGCCAGCGGGATCGGCCATACTCCCGCATAAGCCACGATCTCGGCGTCCTTCTTTATCGCCAGAGCACGGGGACCTGTCCAGTCGGGATGAGGGGCAAAGTACTTCCAATGGATGACATCGGGACGAAAGGATGTGAGGGAAGGATCCGCCTGGTACGATTTCAGCAGAAACCGGATAAGGTCTTTTTGTTCGGATGCCTGTATCGGAACAAGTTCGAATGCCATCGTTTTGCAGCGCTCTGAGGGGTGTCTGCGACTGCAACTTCATCGTCCCACGGTTAAACTATAGCAGCTAGCCGAATGCCCGCGATCAGCCTCGTGAAAGTTACTCATCTCACCACTACATGCCACAGGGTACGTGCCCTATAATTTTCTTCCGCTCTTCTGCAGAAAACATGGGCAGAAAATCTGAATGCTGAAATCCGTCAAACTCGCAGCGCTGGGAATGCTTCGGACCGGCGGCATTTTTGGCGTGGTCGCGAACAGCCGTTGGCGGCAGCAGCGGCTACTCATCCTCTGCTATCACGGCGTCTCCCTCGAAGATGAGCACCAATGGCGGCCTCTTCTTTACATTCAGCCGCAGAAGCTGGAACAGCGGCTAGCCTTGCTAAAAAACGGCGGCTTCTCCGTCCTGCCACTCGGTGAAGGGTTACAGCGGCTGCAAGCCGGCACGCTGCCCCTGCGCAGCGTGGTGATCACGTTCGATGACGGCACCTATGACTTTTTTCGCGAGGCTTACCCCCTGCTGCAGCAATACGGCTTTCCTGCGACGGTCTATCAGACCACGTATTACTCCCTGGTGGAGCGGCCCGTCTTCAACCTGATTTGCTCCTACATGCTCTGGATGCGCCGAACCGAAGTAATCGCAAGTGGCGAGAGTGTTGGCGTGCCGGGTCCCCTGGACCTGCAACAAGATTCGAGCCGCGCCGCCATCGTTCGCCGCCTGATCGAAAAATCCGAGCGCGAGGGCCGGACTGGACTGCAGAAAGATGAGTTGGCAGCGCAGTTAGCGAGCCTCCTGCAGATTGACTACAACGCCCTGAAGGCTAAGAGGATTCTGCAGTTGATGAATGAGCACGAATTGCAGGAAATTGCGAAGAACGGGGTTGATGTGCAGTTACACACCCATCGTCATCGCACGCCGGAAAATGAGGCCCTGTTCCGGAAGGAAATCCAAGACAACCGGACCACCATTCTCGCTGTCACGGCCACGCAACCGGTGCACTTCTGCTATCCCAGCGGCGTCTACCGGCGTGAGTTCCTGCCGTGGCTGCGGAAGGAAAATGTAATCTCGGCTACGACGTGCGACAGCGGATTGGTGGAGCGCGACAGCGACAGCCTGCTGTTGCCGCGTTATATCGACCATCAGGTGCGCACTCAGCTTGAGTTCGAAAGCTGGATCAGCGGAGTAGGAGACCTGATGGCTCTTCGCCGGAAGGCAGTGCAGAATCCACTGCCAAACTACGATCCCAGTGCTAGTTCTTAACCGCTGTCCGGAAATTCGATCATCCGCCCAGCGCAGTCCAGGCTAGTTTCATGAATTCCATGAAAAAAACCTTCGCCGACTGACGATGGCGCCACCAGGGCAGCTGAAATTCGGGATCCTCTATTCCCTGGATATACACATGAATGCGCGGATCCTTCGAGCTTATCTTTCGCCAGATCATTCCTGCACGTCGCGTGTGGTAGTAGGAGGTGACCACGACAATCGATTGCCAATGATGCTGTTCGATGCACGGGGTGAGAGCCTGCATCTCCTGCGCGGTTGAGTTCACCTCTTCGCCGGTCTCACAGAAATCAACGCGCGCCGCGAGATCACTACCAAAATTCCGCTCAAGATAAGCGCGCGCCACCGGAGGGATGGACTGGCCCCAGTACGATTCTTTCGGAAGACTCAGCAAGGCTCGATCTGCGACGCCCCGGCGCAATAAATCCATGGCTCCGGCAGTGCGGACTTTCTGACCCACAATCGAACCCTGGAGCACAACCGCAGCGTCCACATGTCCGGGAGGGGGCTCATTGGCAATCAGGAGCCTGTTTCCCCAAAGCAGGAAAGAAAGGAAAACGACTGATCCCACAGCGAGAAGCCACCTGAGGGCATGCAACGGGCGTTTGGAGAACAAGGGCATCCGGAGTCCGGCAGCGCCGACCTGAACCTCACGGCCCCAGCCGTAGCCTCGCTAACGACCCGACAATCTTAGCATTGACAGCACGTTGTCAGACTTACACCAAGATTGGCATGAGACGACCCGTGTCCGCGCTAAACCACTCAATATTAATGACTTGCGTCAGATTTCTCTTCGAGAGCGACTCACTGGTAATCTAGACAGATCAAGCCGTTTTCTGCCACCCTGTTAGATGACGCAATTTCACAGCATCGATATTCGCCGGCCGCTTCCTTTAGCGATAAGTCGCGATTCTCGTTTCCTGCGCCGCAGGCCGCAGGTCTCCACCCAGTCAGGTTCTCCGGATTCGGTTGCATACAATCTGGCGGTCCATTCGTCTGTTGCGACACCGAGGTCACCGGAGCGAGGTAAATGAGTCTCAAGATACGAGCCCTCAAGAATGTCGCGTCGAGTTGGGGTGGCCTGGCAGTCAACATCGGTGTCGGTTTTTTTCTCTCCCCTTTCATATTGCACCATCTGGGGGATGACGCATTTGGACTATGGGTCCTTATCTTCTCCCTGACTGGGTACTATGGGATTTTCGACTTCGGAATCCGCTCCTCCCTCGTCCGGTATGTCTCCAAGTTCCAGGCGACCGGCGACAAGGATGAACTGGCACGGCTCGTCAACACCAGTCTTTTCACCTATACGCTGGTAGGTCTTGCCCTCATGGTGCCGACTGCATTGGGCGGCATGTATGTGGATCGCCTATTCCACGTTCCGCACGGATTTCTGAGGGACGCCCGCATCCTGTTTTGGATGGTGGGGTATTCCCTGGCACTTGGCTTCCCCCTTGGGATCTCGGGCGGCATTCTGGAGGGACTGCAACGGTTTACCCTGCTGAACTGGACCAACATCGTGGCCACACTGGTACGGGCGGTCTTGATCGTTTACGTCCTGCGCCACGGCTTCGGACTTCTGATGGTCGCTTTGATCACGGTATCCCTGCCCCTGGTAGCTTCGGCAGTGCGCGTGGTAATAGCGCACAGCCTGCTGCGCATTCCCTACGGATGGAAATACGTAAGCCGGGGATCACTCCGGCAAGTCGCCAACTACGGCTCCGTGACTTTCATGATCATCGTCGCCGGTCGCCTTCGGTTCAAGACGGATGCCGTGATCATCGGATCGATGCTTTCGGCGGGGGCCATCACCTACTTCTCCATCGGGTCACGCCTGGTCGACTACGCGGGAGAGGTTGTCAGCAGTCTGGCGCAGATATTTACCCCGATGTCCAGCCACTTCCATGCGACCGGGAACTATACCCAACTGCGTAGGATTTTTGTTTCCGGGAACCGGGCGTGTGCCCTGGTGATGTTTCCCTTAACCGTCATCCTTATCATCATGGGCAAATCCATTATTGAGGCCTGGGTGGGACCTCGATATGTTTCCAGTTACGTCGTCCTCCTGATTCTCTTGATTCCGTCGACGCTTTATATGGCGCAGTCGACATCGAACCGAATCCTGTTCGGAATGAGTCTGCACAAATCTCTGGCCTATGTCGTGCTTATGGAAGGAATTGCAAACCTGATTCTCAGCATTGCCCTGGTACGACCGCTGGGAATCGTAGGGGACGCAATCGGGACAGCGATTCCACTGCTGTGCACGGCATTATTCTTCCTGCCACGGCATCTGTGCCGGCATTTAGACATTCCGGTGCGCAAATTTATCGTGGAAGCTTATGCTTACCCAATCGTTCTTTGCGTGCCGCTGGGCCTTGTGCTGTTCTTGATGCAGCACGTTTTCTACGCCCATCACTATCTGCAACTCCTGGTGAACCTGCTGGCGGGACTTTCGGTATACGGCGCCGGCCTGCTCTGGTTTCTCGTGACGCGGGAATCTCTTGGGGTCGGACTGAAGGAGAGAATCTTCGGTCCATCGCGACAACCGGGCGAATCTGGATCCTGACCGCTTCAGACAACGGAATGGAACTGAGGAGCAACAAAGTAGATTATTTTTTGAACGATTACCTGAATAGGATCGATTGTGAAGGCGCCGACAGATAAATTCTACGTTTCGGGAGGTCAGACGCGGAGCACGGTTTTCCGCAAGCTAGAGGAGTGGCAGTCCTGCGAGCGTGCCCTGGTGATCGAGCTTGATCCGGCCAAGAGTCGATCTCAAGTCTGCGTGGAGTACGTCTCCCCGCAAGAAGCCATTCCGGAGACTTTGCCCTCAATTCTCTTTAAGTCGGCTACCCTTCTGGACAACAAGCTTTATACGTGCACATCCACCGAAGTATTGGTTTACGAGCTGCCCAGTTTTCGCCTGGCGCATTACATCTCTCTGCCCTGCTTTAACGATCTCCATCACGTGTATCCCTCGAAGCGGGGCACCCTGCTGGTCGTCGTAACCGGGTTAGACATGGTGGTGGAGATCACGATCAGTGGCACCGTTGTGCGCGAGTGGAGCGTTCTGGGCGAAGATCTCTGGGCACGATTCTCCCGGCAGACCGACTACCGCAAGGTTCCGACAACCAAGCCGCACCACTCGCATCCCAACCACACGTTTGAACTCGGCGAGGAGGTGTGGGTCACGCGCCTGCAGCAGCGGGACGCGATTTGCCTGACCACTCCCGGCCCTCGCATCGACATCGCGGTGCAGAGACCGCATGACGGTTACGTCTTCGGAGACAGGATTTACTTCACCACCGTCGACGGGCATATTGTCATGGCCAACCGAAAGACTTTCCAGGTCGAACAAGTCATCGATCTGAACCACATCCGGAATCAGTCCGATCAGGTGTTGGGCTGGTGCCGCGGCGTGCTCCCGGTTGACGAACGCTGGCTGTGGGTCGGCTTCACGCGAGTCCGCCCAACGAAGTTCGTGGAAAATGTTTCATGGATCAAACACGGCCACCGGCACAAATCGACCCACGTCGCCCTGTATGATCTTGAACGCAAGACCTGCGAACAGGAAATTGAGCTGGAGCCCCATGGAATCGGGGTGGTATTCAGCTTGCTTCCAACCCCTTCAGCAGAATCCGATCCGGTGGAATCGGGGTTGAAAAACTCCAGTGCCGCTGGCCGGCCGTGAAAATACAGATTCTTCGATGCCCAACCACTCCATTGTTTTCCTGATGTACCACGAATTAGAAGTTCCCGGACGGACTCTCTGCGAGAGCGAACCCGGATATGCACGATATGTGCTTCCGGAAGATAACTTTCGGTCGCAGATGGAGTACTTGAAAGGCCGAGGATGGCAGGGACTGTCGGTGGGGCAGGCCCTGGAGTTTGCCGCGGGAAATAACGTGGCCATCACCTTTGACGATGGTTGCGAAACCGACCTGATATCAGCGGCCCCGCTCCTGCGGCAGGCCGGTTTCAACGCGACGTTCTACGTCACGACCGGCCGGTTGGGAAAGTCCGGGTATCTTTCATATCCGCAGCTCAGAGAACTCCGACAACAGGGCTTCGAAATCGGGTGCCATTCGATGACCCATGCCTACTTGCCCGACCTGGACGAGAACGGCATGAGGCATGAAATCTGGGAAGCGAAGTCGGAACTGGAGCAGATCCTGGGCCATCCAGTGGAGCATTTCTCGTGTCCTGGAGGGCGTTGGGACGAACGCGTCCTGCACGTAGCGCGCTCAGCCGGGTACCGGACGGTCGCCAACAGCCGCATCCAAGCGAATGCGGGAAATACGGATCCTTATCGGCTGGGCCGGGTGGCGATGTTACGAGATTTTTCAGTGAACTCATTTGCTGGCATCTGCGACGGCAGCAAATTATCGCGAATGCGAGCTGAAAGTTCGATCCTGCAAGCAGCCAAACAGATTATGGGTAACGCATTCTATGATCGTGTGCGTTCCCTGATGCTCCGAGGTTGAGGGGCGCCACGGTTACAGCTACCAGTACAGCCCCGCCGGAACACGCTTCGGTCTTGGTTGGCAGTGCCGTGATAACTCATTAAAATGAAGCTATGACGGCGGTAAGACTTTCTATTCTAACGAACCCAATGTTGAGATGCACTTTGATCGCGTTGCTTTTGAGCACGGGCACGATGCTTTGCCAAGGCACCGCCTCGCCCTCTTCCAGCGGCGCCAAGTCCTGTGGGCCGCCGGAATATTGCGCCCGTACCGACCGCAAGGTCGAACCATACCCGGATAAACCTCCGGCCATCGGACCTGCAGGCTCCGTCTTCAACGACCCGACTTTCGGATCGCGCATTTTGCGGGTGACCGATAACAAATCAGACCCTAAGCCTGGTGATCGTCCGCTCATGACGCCGTCGTCAGGAGAACAAAATTCATGGAGTAAGGATTCCACAAAGTTTTATGTGACCACCAATGGAGGTTCGTTCCTGCTCTACGATTTCGACCCCTCCACGATGGCAGCCCGGCAGGTCAGAACTCCGAAGTTGACTTGGGGAGGAGAACCGCAATTCAGCTTTGGAAAGGCGAACGTTCTGTACGGCATCAATCGCTCCAATGCGGTTTTGGAGCAATATGACACGACCAGCGGGCAGGTAACCGAGATCAATACGCCGTCAAAATGCGTCAAGCTGGATGCTCGGGAAACAGGGCATGCAATAACTGTGAGCGCCGATGACAATCGATTCATGACCGTGTTGGGTCCGCAGCAAGATAAGAACCGTTTTGTCTACATTTACGACCGAACCCAAGGCTGCCGATGGATTAACACAGAGACGGGCGAGATCGGCGGCGAGTGGGGTCCCAAGGGGACGATTTCGGTCCCCGACCGTTTCCCGATCCATAACGCGCGCTTGGCGAAATCCGGAAAGTATGTCTACATCACACGAGGCGGGGGTGGAAGTCCCGGACATTGGTGGGTGGTGTGGGAGATCGATACCATGAACGTCAGCGTGTGCGCCCGAGGGTGCAAGTCGCACCATGTCGAGGGGTACTCGCACATCATCGGTCCCTCCGGCCTGACCCATCCCCTGGATCTCTGGAAGAGGCCGCTGACCGACCTGGATAAACCGAGTCCGCTGGTTGGGGGACTGGAAAACAGTCATTATTGGTTCGATTCCCATTATTCCTGGAACAACGTGGATCCGAATGATTCCACGCCGGTATGCTTCTCGACTTACTACGAAAAGAACTCCGAGACACCCGGCACCTCACCCGAAGTCACGGGACCATGGGAAAACGAAATTGACTGCGCTCAAACCGATGGGAAGGGCTCCAAGGTCTGGCGTTTTGCCCACACATATAGCACCGCCAGAAATGGATTCTGGTCGACCCCACGCGGCAACGTTTCTCAAGATGGCCGTTTTTTCATGTTTACCTCTGATTGGGAAGATCAGCTGGGAAAGGGTCCGGACGGCAAATATCGGACCGATGTGTTCATCGTCGAACTGAAATGACCGTCTCGAAACAAATCGAAAATTCCGACGGGAGCCCCTCGTAGATGGAACCATCCGCGGGTGTGGTTGCGACATCGCAGGCTACGTTTCATCACATCGGGTTTGTGGTTGCTTCAATTCAAGACTCTGTCCCAGGATTCCTGCAGTCGTTGCAGGCAAAGTGGGACGAAATCATTTTTCACGATCCTCATCAGGTCGTAAGAGTGACGTTTCTGCATAGCCAGCAGGCCGGAAATCCGGTCGTTGAACTGGTTGAGCCGGCCGGTGAAAAGTCGCCGGTCATTCCCTTCTTGAAGCGCGGTGGAGGACTGCATCATTTGTGCTACGAGATCGATGACCTGGAGGAGCAACTGCGATTGAGCCGCGGGCAAGGCGGGCTTGTAGTGAGACCCCCTCTTCCCGCTGTTGCGTTTGAAGGACGCCGCATTGCGTGGGTGTACACGAAGAACAAGCTCCTGCTTGAGTATCTGGAACGCCGGAGAAAGCCCGCTCAGGAATGACCTCGGACTCCCAAGCTCAGAATTTGCGCGCAGAAGCGGATCGCCTGATTGCGGCGGGATCCGCGGATCTGGCTTCGGCTTGTCTGGCGGAGCTTTGGCGAAGAGAAGGCGGCTCGGCCGTCGCGCCATTCCTGGTCGCGCGCTTCGAGCAGCTTCGCGGCAAAGTCCCTCTCGTGCCCTGTCGCATCGCGATGCTGCGCTCGTTCACGGTAGAGCCAGCGGTCCCGCTACTTCGCGCCGAAACTTTCGTGCGAGGAATCGATCTGACGGTGCACGTCGGGGACTTCAACGCCTTCGCGCAGGAGATCCTCGATCCGGGCAGTAATCTATACGGCTTTGCACCGAACGCAGTAATTCTCGCTGCGAAGACCTCCGATCTTGCGCCGGATTTATGGCAGCAGTATGCAGATCTCGATCCCGAAGCAATCTCCGCGGCCGTGCGGCGGGTCTCTGACAGTTTCCGCCAGTGGATTCGAGCCTTTCGCGAGCGGAGCTCGGCTGCTCTGATCGTGCATTCCCTGGAAGTGCCGGCTCGTCCGAGCGCGGGAGTACTCGATGGACAACGCGAGAGCGGGCAGGCAGCGGCAATCGAGCAGATCAACCGCGAACTCCGAAAGACTGCAAGCGAGCATCGCAATGTTTATGTGCTGGATTACGAGGGACTCGTGGCCCGCCATGGGCACCTGCGCTGGAATGACGAGCGGAAGTGGCTCATCGCACGAATGCCGATTGCCGCCGATCATCTGATTTATCTGGCGCGCGAGTGGATGCGCTTCCTGGTTCCGCTGACTGGGAAGACGGCGAAGGTGCTGGTCGCCGATCTGGACAACACTTTGTGGGGCGGCGTAATCGGCGAAGACGGCATGAATGGCATCAAACTCGGTCCGGAATATCCCGGAGCCGCGTATCAGAACCTGCAGCGCGTCATGCTGGATCTCACGAGGCGGGGAATCTTGCTGGCGATATGCAGCAAGAACAATCAAGATGATGCGATGGAGGCTCTGAAGAGCCATTCCGGGATGCTGCTCAAGCCGAAAGATTTCGCTGCGATGCGCATCAACTGGACCGAAAAGGCACAGAACTTGCGCGAGATCGCAGCAGAATTGAACCTGGGGATCGATGCGCTGGCATTCATCGATGACAATCCGTTCGAACGGGAGCAGGTTCGCAAAACCCTGCCGGAGGTCACGATTATCGATCTGCCGCATGACCCGCAAGGCTACGCGGCCGCGGTACGTGATTGTCCCGTCTTCGAAAGGCTGACCCTCTCCAGTGAGGACCAGCAACGCACGAACATGTACGCGGAACAACGAGAGCGCTCGCAAGCGGAACAGACCTTCCAGAGCAAGGAAGATTTTTTTCGTTATCTGGAGCAGGAAGCCGAGGTCATGCCAGTGTCTCCGGCCACGCTGGCCCGCGTCGCCCAACTGACGCAGAAGACCAACCAATTTAATCTGACGACACGCAGGTATACGGAACAACAAGTCGCGGAGATGGCCGGGCAGCCGGATAGTCAGGTGCTCGCGATCAAGGTAAAAGACCGCTTTGGAGATCACGGCTTGGTCGGGGTCGCCATCACCCGTGACGAAGGCGATAGCTGCGAGATTGACACGTTCTTACTCAGTTGCCGGGTCATTGGCCGATCAGTGGAAACAGCGCTGCTTGCCCATATAGCACAGATGGCCGCAGCTCGAAACCGACGAAACCTGTTGGGAAAATTTCTTCCGACGAAGAAGAATGCACCTGCGCGCGATTTCTATGCCCAGCACGGCTTTCAGCGCCTGGAAGAGAACCCGGACGGCTCCGTTTGGAGCTTGAGCTTGCAGCAGAATACAATCGCCATTCCGGATTGGATCCGGCTAAAAACTACCCAGGGGGATCACCATTGACTTCGACCATTCTCGACCAGGTTCGAGGCGTAGCGTCCGACCTTTTCAGCATTCCAGTGGATCGCATCAAGCCTGAGTCATCGCCCGAAACGATCGACACTTGGGATTCGACGCAGCACTTGAACTTCGTCCTCGCGCTGGAAGAAAAGTTCGGCCTCCAACTCTCCCCCGAAGATATGGAGCAGATGCGGACGGTCGGCGAAGCCGCGAAAGTGGTGGAGAGCAAGGTGCAAAACACGCCGCAATAGACGGCTTCACACGAAATCCCCATTCGCGCCGCTCATGCCCATTGTGATCCAGCCATATCGGGAAGTGCACGAACCGGCGGTGCGCGAATTCAATCAGCGTTTGCAGGCCGGCGGCGCGGACAGCGATCTGGTTTTCTTTACTTACGCGCATCCGCGCTGGCTCCCTCCGAGCGAGGGCACGAATCTCTTCCAGGAATATTTTGTCGCGCTGGATAACGGAATCGTTCGCGGCGGATATGCCCTGAAACAACAAGATTTCTACTTCGCAGATGGCACCATTCGCCGAGTGGGCTACTACCACCATCCCCTGTCCGAAGGCATCATCAACCACACCTACGCAGCCGTAGGAGCAATGTTGCTGAAAGATGCGATGAACCGGTCTCCACTGCTCTATTGTCTCGGCATGGGTGGCTACGATCGCCCTCTGCCCAAGATGCTGATGCGCCTGGGGTGGGCGCACTTCCCGGTTCCCTTCTACTTTCATATCGTGCGACCTAATCGCTTTTTGCAGGAGATGAATTCGCTGCGAACAACTGCGGCGCGCAAGCTGGCGCTGGATCTGGCAGCGCTGACGGGAACAGGTTGGTTGGGAATCAAGGCCGTCCAAGGCCTGCGAAAATTGAGGACACCGAAGGCAGCGGCATTCACGGCCGAAAGGGTAACCGAGTTCTCCGATTGGACCGATCCGCTATGGGACCGAGCCAAAACTCACTATGCCATGACCGCTGTTCGAGACAGCAGAACACTGCGCATTCTCTATCCCGCCAGCGACACTCACTTCACCAGATTGCGCGTGCGCCGCGCGGGACAAGACATCGGCTGGGCCGTGGTCGGGCAGCGAAACAAGAGTGACAAGTATGGCGCAATGCGAGTCGGTTCAGTCGTGGATTGCTGGGCTGAACCGCAAGACGCCTTGGCGGTTGTGCAAGCTGCGTCCGCCGCTTTGTCGGATCTAGGGATGGATCTGATCGTGTCCAATCAAAGCCATTATCTTTGGGCTAAGGCTTTTGAGCAGGCTGGCTTCTGGAACTCGTCTTCCAGTTTTATCTTTGCGGCGGGAAAGGGTCTGAGCGGACTGCTGCAACCCTTTGCTGAAAAACAGTCGCTTCTTCACTTTAACCGGGCCGACGGCGACGGGCTGCCGCGGAACTTCTAGTCTGCGGTCTTCAGTTCTTCGCCAAAGATGCTTTTGCGGTTGGATCGAGACCTGGGGTTGCGATCTTGTAGCCCAGTTCCAGCATCAGATGTCCCCAATGCTCTTCGATGTAGGCGACGGTCTTCTCGGGCAGCACACCCTTCCATCCGCCCGAAGTCGCATTGCGGACGAAAGGTTTGTCCTGGCGAGTTAGAGTGGTCGCAACCCATTTGCCGCTCTCTTTGCGTTCGATCTTCCTCATGTTTTCCGGGGAACTCAATTCGATGGCACGCTTCACTCGCTCCGGCGTAGCTTCGATGCCCACGAACTCCGCAACTCTTGCCAGTTCCCGCTGCGGATTCTCTTTCATATCTTCGTAGCGCATCAGCAGAAAGCCCTTCTTTCCTTGTCGCGTCGCGAGCCAACTGCCGACGTGATCTCCCCAGGAGCCGATGCGAGGCCAGAAATCCGGGTTCATCCAGCGGGGCACGAACTCTTCGATCGGGTAACCGTCGGCCACAGAGCGCAGCTTCAATTCCCAGTGATAGTTGGAAACCGCCACGTCGCGCGGATCGCGGACGATGTAGATGACCTTGCGATAGCGCGGATCGAAGCACTCATGGCTCTTCATGGTGCGTGGCCGAGGAATGCCGCGGAGCACGCGATCAGAATGCTTGTACATGTCGGGGACGAGGCGTTCGATGCTGATGAAAGTGACTTCTTCCTCCTGGTGAATCAGATTGCCGATCAGGAAGCGCGTCCACGTATTTCCGGAGCGAGGGTACGACGTCAGAAAAACGTCGTCTGGATAGATTGTGATATCGCGCTCGATCCTGAGCTTGCGGAAGAGCACATCGCTCACGCGCGAAAGATGTTTCAGTCCCCTTTTCAGCATTTCATTGCCTCGAGTGTTTGAGCCTTGCCCACGAATGGCTCGATCTAAGCTGCCGATATATGTTCATTTTAACAAGCGATATTGCGAGCGAGTTCATCTCGCTGGTGTACACCTAAAAATCATCAACCACGAAGGACACGAAGTCGCACGAAGGAAGGCACTACGAAAGCACTGCGATTGACGTTCCTTCGTGATACTTCGTGTCCTCCGGTAAAGATTTTTGACTGACCATCATCCGTAAGCTAAGCCTCTGTCGACGCGGCAGTCTCGCTCTCTGCTGTTTTTCGGCGGTTTTGCAGCCAACCCTGAAATCGTTGCTTGCGCTCGTACATGGCGCGAGCCTGGGTGCGCAGAGTCGAGATCACCCCGAATCGGGACTTGGTGAACCAGGGCACGCGATGCGGCACGCAGCCGTATTTCTCTTTGTAGGTGCCTTCACCGCCCCAGTCATAAACTTCGACGCCGCGGCTTTTCCAATACTGCATGACATACCAGTGAATCGCTTCATTGGGCCGCAAGTTCTGGCTGGCTCGGAAGCTCGCATTGCCCCAGAATTCGGCGATCTTGTTGAATCCCGGAAAAATTCCTGTGGCGATGCACTTCCCTTGGGGATCGCGGGCTCTTACCAGCAAAACCCGCCCCACGGGTTCGAGATTTCGAATCAGCGCCCGCACCCGCTCAATGGGATAAGTCGGAACGAGGCCTTGCTTCGCAAAAACGTCTTGCAACTGTTCGTAATATTCATCGGCGAAGGCAGGATCGTGGGCCTCTTCGATGGTGACGCCGCTCTTTTCCGCTTTGCGCACGCAGCGGCGGCAGGCGCTATCCATCTTGGAAAACATCTTGTCTTCGGGTTCGGTCAGATCGGTGCGATAAGAAATGAACGCTTCCGCGGAAAATCCGTTTTGCTGGCCGTCTTCCACGGAGAAGAAGGGATCGGATACCTCCATGTGCAAACACTTCAACGTGTCCCACGCGATATGTTCAATCGCCGCTAGCGCAGCCTTACGTGAGGCTCCGGGGATCAAATTGAATCCCATGTACGGCGTCGTCCATCCGGGAAACGAACTGCCGAGAATGCGAACCCCGAAACGAGAAAACACCAGGCCCGAGAAATAGCCGACGGTCTGCCCGCTTTCGGTCAGTTCACACACGACGACCTTGGCGCGCTGGGTTTCGTGAACAAAGTGCAACCATTCGCGAGTCTGGAAAACGGTGCGATCGGCGAAGGCGTCCAGAAGGGCCCAGTCGACAGCGTGAGGATCGATGATTTTTGCTTTCATTCCCAAGTGGATGTTTACCAGCAAATCCCGTGATAGGAGCTATCCATCGGCGGCCGGTTCGCCGAGACCAGGTTCACCAGATCGATCACGACCTGATCGCGCCCCATGCATGCGGCCAGTTGGTCTTTGCCAATCTTGGTGGCGATCACGACTACTTCGCCGCTCTGTACAACTTCTTCCAGATTAGCGGATAACAAAGAACCGATATGAGGGATGACTTCCTCGATGTACTGGCGGTTCGAACCGGCGAGGCGTCCCAAGGATACGTCCCGATCCCACACGCGTACCTGGCAGCCTTCTCCCAGCAATCTTTTAATCATCTGCACCTGAGGACTCTCGCGAAGGTCGTCAGTGCCGGGCTTGAAGCTTAGGCCGAGGAATGCAATCTTCTTCTTGCCGGTGTGCAAGACGGACTCGACCGCGCGATCGATATGGAGAACGTTGCTGGGAAGAATCGATTCCAGCAGGGGCAAGCTCACATCCAACTCTTTCGCCCGATGACTGATGGCGCGCAAATCTTTGGGCAGGCACGATCCGCCGAAGGCAAATCCCGGTGACAGATAAGCCGGAGAAATGTTCAGTTTGGTGTCGGACGTATAGATCTTAGTGACCGCTTCCGTGTCGACGCCAAGATTCTTGCAGAGCGTCCCCATCTCGTTGGCAAATCCGATCTTCACCGCATGAAACGCATTGCAAACGTACTTCACCATCTCGGCTACAGGGATCTTGGTTTCGTAAACCGGACCCGCAACCGTCTTGTAGAGTTCCTTCACCGCGGTGAGATGTCGAGGATCCTGCGCGCCGAGCACGGTATAGGGAGGCTGTAGGAAATCTGCCACCGCGCTGCCTTCGCGCATGAATTCAGGATTGTAGACGACGGCGAAATCTGTTCCCGCGCGCCGCCCGCTGGCCTTCTCTAAGGTAGGAATCACCAGAGATTCGGTCGTGCCCGGCAAAACTGTGCTGCGTAGAACGACTATGTGATAGGACTTCTTCTGCTTGAGAGCAACTCCAATTTCGTGAACGACTCGCTCGACATATCCCAGGTCGAGTTTTCCGCTGCGCATGCTGGGAGTGCCAACGCATACGAAGGAGATCTCGGAATTACGCACCGCCTCTTCGGCACTGGTTGTGGCCTGAATCAGCCCGGCGCGGTGGCCCTCTTCGACGAGTTCACTCATGCGAGCTTCGATAATGGGAGTGCGGCCGGCGGCCATCATCTCCACCTTCAGAGGGCTGACGTCGACTCCGATGACTTTATGGCCTACATGCGCAAAACACGCCGCGGACACCGATCCCACGTACCCCATCCCAAACACACTGATCGATAGACCCACTCTCGAGCTCCTCAATGCACTTGATGAAGGCGAAATTCCAGTATGCCAGCTTCGCCTTTACTTCGAAGGTTACCTAAGTTTTAGGTCTCAACAATCTTCTTCTACTCTCTTGGAGTATACCGAGAAGTTGAGGATAAAATCTGGGTGTGCCTCTCACCGGACGAAGACTCTGGACGCGTTTGTCCAACATGAGTTGGGATGAACTGGACACTCGTCTGCGCCAGGAGTTCTCCAAGCGGCTGGATGTCGCTTTGTGCCAGATTGGCCTGCAACCTGCACGCAACGGATTGCATCTTTCCTCTGCGCCCGGCGGCAAGTTCTTCTTTTCTGATCAGGAGCGCGATAGCAGGGTTCGGCTGCTGCGAAAACACCTGCCCCAGCAGGCAAAACAAATAGTGGCGGACGCGAAAGAGATTTGCCGCCATCAGTTTCGACTTTTGGGCTATCAGAATGTCTCCTATGGTCCGGAAATTGACTGGCATCTCGATGCCGTCCATGGTTTGCGATCTCCGCTAATTCCGTGGTTCAAGATCAACTTCCTGAACTTTCACGAAGTCGGCGACCATAAGGTCACATGGGAATTGAATCGCCATCAGCACCTGGTCACGTTGGCCAAGGCTTGGATGCTAACCGGCGAAAAAGGTTATGCGGAAGAAATGTTTGCCCAGTGGTATTCCTGGAAACGGGCCAATCCGTATCCCATGGGGGCGAACTGGGCCAGCAGTCTCGAGGTTGCTTTCCGCAGCCTGTCCTGGATTTGGGTCGACCATCTGCTGGCGGGATGCCCCAGCATTCCAGCCGACTTCCACAATGATCTGCTGCACGGGCTCGCGTTGAATGGGCGGCACATTGACCGCTATCTCTCGACTTATTTCTCTCCTAACACCCACTTGCTGGGAGAGGCCGTCGCGCTGTTCTTTCTAGGGACGCTCTATCCCCAGCTTACGGAGGCCGAGAACTGGAAGCGCAAGGGCTGGCGGATCGTTCAGGAAGAATCCGTGCGGCAGGTACGTGCCGACGGCATTTACTTTGAGCAAACATTGTATTACCACGTGTACGCGCTGGATTTCTTGCTCCACGCGCGTTTGCTGGCGTCGAGGAACGGCATGGAAGTCCCGGTTGCATATGATCAGGTGCTGCGCAAGATGCTCGGGTTCGTGCAGGCTGTTTCTCAAGTGGGTCCGCCGGACGGGTTCGGTGACGACGACGGAGGAAGACTATTCGATTCGTCCCGCAATCACGCCGAATACCTGACCGACCCCTTGGCGCTCGGTGCCGCTGTATACCGCGATGAGAGCCTCCGAGAGCGGCCCACTCTGACGGAAGAGGCGATCTGGTTGTTCGGAGAACAGGCCGTGAGTGCTCCCGCGTCACATCGCAGCCTGCAATCTCAGGCTTATCCGGACGGCGGGGTTTACGTTGTCGTGTCTTCGGGGCCTGATCCACAGCAGATGGTCCTCGACGCCGGCCCGCAGGGCACGGGCCATTGCGGGCACGGCCATGCTGATGCGTCTGAGCGTCAAACTATCATTCGGCGGGCGGCGCTGGCTGGTGGATGCCGGAACCTGCTGGTACATCGGGCCGGGCAACGAGCGGGACACTTTTCGCGGAACGCGCGCTCACAACACCTTGACGGTGGATGGCCTCGATCAGGCACAGCCCGATGGACCTTTCGCCTGGAGGGCGATTCCGAAGACTCAGGTCGATTCGTATATCGCGGGACCGAGTTTCACTTTTTTCGCCGGATCGCATTCCGGATATGAACGGCTCTCACAGCCGGTGCGCCATGGCCGCATCGTTTTTCAGACGGAGAACTTTTGGTTGATCCGCGATGTCGCCGGCGGACTGGGCTCTCATCTGCTGGAAACCTCCTGGCACTTCGCGCCCGAGATTGAAATCGCGCGCCGAGGAAACGAGTTCTTGGCGAACCCCCGTAGCTCCGGAGACCCCAGCCGGTTGACGTTCTTGCCGGTGAACGATGCGCGCTGGAGTTCCGAGTTGCTCTCTGAGGAGGTTTCTCCAGCCTATGGCGAAAAGGTCGGTGCGCCGGTCATCCGCTGCGCCGCTCAGATCGAACTTCCGGCTGAACATGCCTCGATCTTGATTGCAGCCAGCGGGGAGAACAGAGAGCAGGAAGCAGGGGAATTTGTCCGTATGGCCCTGCCGAATGCCGATGCCGCGCCCGAGGCGATTTACCAGTACCAAAGCGGCGTTGATACCCATGTCATGATTTTCCACGCAGCGCCAAAGACCACGTGGAAATTCGGCGCATGGACCAGTAATGCGAGATTCCTTTACTTCCACATAAGAAACAGGCGAGCGGATCACTTAGTGTTTTGTGAGGGAAGCTTGGTGCAACTTCGCGAGAAGTCCCTGATTTCGCGCGACGGGCCGTTACAATGGTTGGAGTGGACGAATCGCGACGGCAGAGATCGAGTCGCCTCTTCGGACGAGGCTGCTGCCAAGGCATTCGCGGGCACGGTCCTCGGATCAGAAATAGACATCTGAGAATCTGCGTGGAGTTTATTAAATAATCGCTAGAGGAATATCAGTTTTATGTGCGGCATTACAGGTGTGATGAAATTCCGGGATGGAGCCAGAGTCGAGCCTGCAACGGTGCGGCAGATGTGCGGCGTCATGGTCCACCGCGGACCGGACGACGACGGCATCTACACCGACGGCGCGGTGGGCATCGGCATGCGCCGCCTCAGCATCGTCGACCTCGCCACCGGACATCAGCCGCTCAGCAACGAAGATGGAACGGTCTGGATCGTCTTCAACGGCGAGATCTACAACCACGCGACTTTGCGTGAGGTTTTACAGAGCCGCGGCCACCAATACCGCACGCACAGCGACACCGAAACGATCATTCACCTGTACGAAGAGTACGGCCCCGACTGCGTGCAGCATCTGCGCGGCATGTTTGCCTTCGCCATCTGGGATTCCCGCCGGCAGCGACTCTTCATCGCACGCGACCGGTTGGGCATTAAGCCGCTTTACTATCGTGTCACATCCGATGAAATCGTTTGGGGCTCAGAAATCAAGGTAATCCTCGCGTATCCCGGAAGCGGCGCCGAGTTTGACCGCTCTGCCCTTCCCGAATATCTGGCATTCGGATATCTCTCTGGCGAGGAGACCTTCTATCGCGGCATTCGCAAGCTGATGCCCGGTCACACGATGGAGATTGATCGAAGTGGGCAAGTCAACATCCAGCAGTACTGGGATCTGGCTGTATCCAAGAGCGAACGCCCGCAATCGCAAAACGACTACATTCGCACCTATCGCGAACTGCTGGAGCAAGCGGTCAACAGCCATCTGATGAGCGACGTGCCGCTGGGCGTCTTTCTCAGCGGCGGGCTGGATTCGAGCGCAGTGGCGGCGCTGATGACCAAGATCCGCCAGGAACCGGTCGAAACATTTTCCGTCGGATACTCCGAGGACGCTTACAGCGAATTGCCCTACGCGCGCATTGTCGCCAAACATCTGAACTCGGTGCATCACGAGGTACTGGTCAGCCAGCAGGATTTTTTCGATGCCCTGCCCCTTCTGATCTGGCACGAGGACGAGCCTATCGTTTGGCCGTCGAGCGTTTCTCTCTACTTCGTAGCGAAGCTGGCGCGCGAGCGGGTGAAGGTCGTGCTGACTGGCGAAGGCAGCGACGAAACTCTGGCCGGGTACACACGCTATGCCTTTACTCTGAAGAACGCAGCCTGGGACCGCGTCTACCGCAGCATCACTCCGGGCGCGTTGCGCAGCGGGATCCGCGGATTGATCGCGGATTCTCCATTGCTCGGCGCTACCATCCGGCGTAAACTGGCGCACACCTTCCTGGCGCGCAATGGCAATTCCTGGGCATCATTCTATTTCGACAATTTCTTCTCTGCGTTCAGCGAAGGCGAACAGGCTGGATTGCTGAGCGAAGACGTTTTAGAAGAATGCTCGGCCGGATCGGCCTACGAGAATGTGCTGGACTACTGGGAACACTCTTCCGGCGAGATGCTGCAACGCCTGCTCTACACCGACATCAAGACCTATCTGGTCGAGTTGCTGATGAAGCAGGACAACATGAGCATGGCCGCTTCCATCGAGAGCCGGGTTCCATTTCTCGATCATGTGCTGGTGGAATTTGCGACCCGCATCCCGCAGAGCTTGCAACTCGAGGGATTCGCGGGCAAGCACATCCTGAAGAAAGGCGTCGAAGATCTGCTGCCGCACTCGATCCTGTATCGGCCGAAACTGGGCTTTCCGACTCCGTGGAGCGGATGGCTGGCTGGACCGCAGCTTGGAGTTATTCGAAATCTGCTGCTGGAACCGCGGTCTACGGAACGCGGATAGTTCCGGCGCGAGGCGATCGAGCGGCTGTTCGAGGAACATCGATCCGGCTATCGCGACCACTACGACCGCATCTGGCGTCTGCTGAATCTGGAATTGTGGCACCGGGTCTGTCTGGAAAAAGAAGCCTTCCAGCCGGTTCCCGCTACGACTGCTTAGTTCCCCGAAGAGCCCTCACGGCGAATTTCATCTTTAACCGGCGTTTCCATCTTTCCCGCCAAACTGCGATAGATCTCCAACCACTGCTCTCGGACGACAGGCCACGAATAGCGATGGAACTCCTGCTGGGCGTTCAAAGCCAGGCGCTCGGCGAGTGAAGGATCTCGCAGAATCCGGATTACATTTTGCGCTAGCGCGGAGGCGTCGCCCGGCGGTGATAGCAGCCCCGTCTGTTCATGTGAAACGAGGTAGCGCATTCCTTCAGGCTCTGTGGTCACCACAGGCAGACCGGAGGCAAAGGCTTCCAGGATCGAAACCGGCATGTTGTCGAGGCAGGAGCCGTTGATGAAAATGTCGGCGTCGTTGTAGAAGCGGCCAATCTCATCTCGGGCGGCAACCCCTTTGAAGTAGACGCCTGTGAGCTTCAGATCGCGAACCAGGTCTTTGATGTCAGTCTCCAACGGACCTCCGCCAACCAGATCGAGGCGCGCATCCGGGAATGCCTTTTTAACTTCTGCAAACGCGCGGACCACGATGTCGACGCGGTAATAAGGGTGAAACCCCCGCGTGCACACAAGGTGAGGGCGCAGAGGGCGTCGCAGTCGAAATGAGAACTGCGTTCCATCCACGATGTTGGCCACGGCTTGGGAAGAGAGGCCGAACTCCCGCAAAACGTCAACCAGGTATCCGGAAGGGACTACGAGTCGATCCGTACGTTTCAGGATTCGGCGTGCTATGGAAGAGCGGCGCAAATGATCTCTGCATTCTCCGCTGTGATAATTGATCAGAGTTTTCTTTCCGCGCATGCGGGCCAACTGCCACGCGGGAAGCGGCGCTAGCAGAAAGGACGAATACGCCGCGGAAAAGATGTGAACAACATCCGCATCTTTCAACTTTCCCCAGAGAGTCAGCACATAGAGCGGTTCCCGAATCAGGGTGCGCAGAAAGGGAACACGTCCGACCCATCGCAACCCGTAAGGAAATTGGGGATCGACCGGGACAATATGAGCGCCCACGTCCGGGTCGTCCTTCCAATTTCGCGCAAGCAGGTCGGCGATCACTGACTGGCCACCGACATAACGCAAACTGGGAGCAACAATGGCAACCCGGATGCGGGAATCCACCCCGCGATTTGAAACCAACTTGCGCGCTACTGCACTCCGTTGACCGCGTCCACCGGCCACATCGGAATAAAGTTCGCAATATTGATCGCGGATGCGCTCGATGCTGAACTTCTCTTGCGCAAACTGACGGGCACGCTGCGACATGCTTTTCCGAAGTCCTGCATCGGATAACAACTGCACCAATCCGTCCGCGAGAGCTTTTTCATCATTCAGCGGAACCAGTACCGCCCGGTCGCCGGCACCAAGCTCTATGTTTCCCCCGACGGAGGTGGCCACGATCGGCACCCCAGCCGCCATAGATTCCAACATGACGTTCGATAAGCTCTCCGAAGCCGAGGGCACGACGGAAATCTCCGAACTCGCCAGAATTGCAGGAATGTCACGGCGATCGCCGAGGAAACGAACATGGCTGCCCACGCCGAGATCGGCTGCCTCCTTCTCCAGTTCAGCCCGAAAAGGGCCATCGCCGACAAGCAGGACCTCAACCTCGGGGAACCGGCTCTTCAACTGGGCAGTCGCCCGCAGAAGGACGCTGTGATTTTTGGCGCGAATATTCATCCGCGCAATCATCACGACCCGTAGCCGGCCATCACGATTTTCAAAAACCGGGGCAGCGGGAACAAACGCAGCCGATGGCAGGCCATTGCCGATCACCACCACTTTGGGGCTCGGCAACCCGGCGCGTAGTAGAAGATCTGCGGCAGCGGTGGAATTGCAAACCACCCGGTCGCACCAGCGGAACATTTCGAATTGAGCCCGGGACTGCGCCGGCGTGAGCAAATCCCCGAGCTGACGCTGACTGCCAATCACCGGCACCCGGGCCAACTTTGCGGCTGGAACCAGGGTAAGGTTCACGTAGAAGTCAAAGGAGTGCGCGACGGCGATCCCGGCTTTGCGCAGATCGCGCAGCAATCGCCAGCGTGTTTTGACAGACGCAAGGCCGTATAGGCTGCCGCCAAGGCCGAACTGCGAAGGCTGGTCAAAACCGGATCGCGCAAGGTCATCCAGGAAGGGACCTTTTCTTTGAATGCACCCCAGGTGTACGGAGCAGCCACCACGTTTCAACGAGCCCGCCAGTTCAACAAATTGGCGTTCCGTGCCTCCTCGTTCGAGGCTGTTGATCATCAGGAAGATTTCGCCAGGGAATGGGACCGACTGCGGCTCCGTCTTGAAAGCCGCTGGCGGAGAGGCGGGCACACTCATCCCACGTCCCCAGCCACGCTGGTGACGCCGTATGGTTCTGCGCTTCCACTCTGGATTCGCTCCAGGTAGTTACGATGCCACAGCTCAAGCATGAGCAACCGCCAAATCCCGCCCGAATGGTCGCGGTGACCTCGAAAGTGCTCGTCCAGCAACTGCCTCACAGCTGCGGGATTGAAATAACCGCGCTGCAGAGTACGTGGCTCCAGCAAGGCCGAAATGATGAGATCTTTCAACTCGTGGCGGATCCAGTGGACCAGCGGTAGGGCGAAGCCTTGTTTCGGCCGGTACAGAGCTTCGTGGGGTACTCCCACCCGCTCGGCTAACTTTCGCAGAATATACTTTTGCTGTCGCCCGCGCAGCTTCCACTCGATGGGAAGCCCGGTCACCCATTCCACAAACAAGTGATCGAGGATCGGAACGCGCACCTCGAGCGAAGTCGCCATACTCATACGGTCGACTTTCGTCAGAATGTCGCCGACCATGTACGTCTTTGTATCAACATAAAGTAGCTGGTCGAGCGGATCCTTGGCCGGAGCCTGCTCGAAATACCGGTACATCACGTCCTCCGGGTTGTGCTGGCGCAGGATTGCCCGGAAATCATCCGACAGCAGCGGAATCTCTCGTTCGAAAAGCGGCAGGAAGGAGATGCTATCCACATAACGTTCCCGCCAGGGTAAAGAAACGCTGTAAGAGATTCTTCGTCCCCGCATGTTCTTGGGCAGCCAGGGATAGACCCTCTTCCGGTAAAAGCGTCCTGCGGATCGCGGCATCCCAGCCAAAATGTTTCGCCGAAGATTGATGCTGTAGCGATCGTACCCCGCAAATACTTCGTCTCCACCGTCCCCCGATAGCGCCACGGTCACGTGTTTGCGAGCCATGCATGACACGTAATACGTCGGCAACATGGAGGAGTCGCCGAAGGGTTCTTCCAGAGAGCTGGTCAGTTGTTCGACAGTCTCAAGAATATTCGGCTCAACTACAAGTTCGTGATGATCCGTGCCGAACCGCTGCGCAACCATGCGGGCGTAATGAGCCTCATTGAAATCGTCATGGCTGAAGGCAATCGAAAATGTCTTGACTGGCTTCGAACTGGCCCGCGCCATCAGGGCCACCACGGTGGAAGAGTCCGTTCCTCCGCTCAACAGGGCGCCGAGAGGTACGTCAGAGATGAGACGAATCCGCACCGCCTCCGCCAGCCGCGCTTCCAGTTCTTCGAGACACTCTTCTTCGCTGCCGGGCTGGTGGGTAGCGTATTGCGGCAAGTCCCAATACTGGCGAATCTGAATCTTCCCAGCCTCCAATTCGAGCAGGTGGCCCGGAGGAAGTTTTTGAATGGGTAGAAAAGCCGTCGCGGGATCGGGGATGTATCCGAAATACAAATACTGGAGCAGGGCCTCGCGGTTGACGGTGGCAAGTTCCGGCGCCACCGCGAGAATGGACTTCATCTCGGAGCCAAACAGGAAACGGCCGCCGCTAAGCGCGTAGTGCAAGGGCTTCTTGCCGAAACGATCACGCGCTACTAGAAGCTTGCGACGGCGTTCATCATACAGAGCGAAGGCAAACATACCGCGCAGCCTGGTCACACAATCTGCGCCCAGATCTTCGTATAAATGAACGACGACTTCAGTATCTGTATTGGTGTAAAAACGGTGACCACGTTGTTGCAACTCGGCGCGCAGCTCGGGGAAGTTGTAGACTTCGCCGTTATAAACGATCCAGATCGTCTTATCTTCGTTGAAGACGGGCTGGTGACCGCCGGACAGATCGATGATGCTCAGGCGGCGCATGCCCAGTCCGACGCCCCCCTTGACGAAGATCCCTTCATCGTCGGGGCCGCGATGGACGATGGCCTCACACATCCGGTGAACGAGAGCGTTATCCACCGTGCCGTCGGGATGTGTTTGAACCAGTCCAGCGATGCCGCACATGACCTATCCTTTCACGATTATTTTGGATGCGCAGTGCACAGGCAAATCAGGCCCTGGGCGAGTCACCTTCGGTTTCCGATCAAACCCTTGGAGGTCGGGGATTGCCCGCTGCCGCCTTCGCGAGCAGGAATTGACGCACCTGCGGGCACCTTCAGCTCCGACCATCGCACTGGTTTCGCAGAATCGGGTAAAGCGGAGCGCTCACTCTCTCGGGCAATTGCCACGAGCACCGAACTGTAGGCGACTGCAAAATACGGAAAGTACTGATAGGCCTCGGGTGCAAACAGTGCTCCCACGAGAAATCCAATAAGGCTGGCGAACAAGGCTCCCGAAAAAAGGTCGGTCTCCGCATCATGGATTGGCATCCGGCGTACCCGCCTCAAATTGCTAAAGCCCCGACTAAAGAAGAGCAGATAAAACACCAGCGCGGCAATCCCCCCTTCCGCACCGATTTGAAGGTACGAAACGTGTACCTCCCGCCACATGCCGGAATAGACGGTGAAATTCCCCAACCCGATCCCTTGAGGATAGCGCAGGATTGTTTCAGCGCTCAGAATCATGAGTGCCCGGCGCTGCTCAAAGGAACCGTAAGCGCTCTCGTCGACGTCATTTTGGATATTGCTTGCGGAGATCGCAAAGAAGCGGTCTTTCAATCGTCCACCAGCCGCAACCCCAACCACCAGCGCCACCACCGCGGCCAGTGCAACCAGATGGATTCTTTTCCCCTTGATGCCGAAGAGCCACAAGCAGACCGCGCCCGTAACCATGAGTTCGATAAACGCCGAGCGGGACGCTGTCATGAATAAGGCGGTGCACATTGCCAGCATGGAGCCTACCCATGCGAGCTTGCGCGGAATGCTGCGGGTGCTTAGCAAAAACGCAAAGCAGAATGGGAGACTCAACACAATCGCGAATCCGAGATCATTCGGATTGGAATAAATTCCTCCAATCACGCCTTCCAAGCGAGGGTGGGAGCGTCCTTTCACGAGCGATACCACGGTGATCACCGCAACGGACGCCGACTGGATGAAAATGATTCGTCGCAACCGGGTAAAGCTCGTGACCAGCAGGAAAGTCAGCACCCAGGCAATGAAAGCCTTGCAGAAATCCAGCGTCTTCATAAACGCGCCGCCCCTCCACACCGGGGAGAGCAGCGCCGAAACGAACAGCAGGCAGATAATAGCTAAGAAATAAAACGCCTCGCGCGGCAAGTCGCGGAAGCCCCGCTTGGTCTTGCCCGCACTCATCAGAAGCCCCAGTAGCGCGAAAATCCCTGAAATCTTCGCCAGGGGAATGTACATGAGCCCCGGAATCCAGTCCTCGGGCCGGGCGCAATAAACTATATAAAACGCGCTAAGCCAAAAGAATGCTCCTGCCAGAGGCTCGCGCTGGATCCCAAAACTGCGAGTTCCCAAAGCCCCCGGACTCTCTTTGTCAAGAACTGCCATCAGATCCCTCTTTCAGCAACGCTATGCAGTGTTGGACTCCGCGTGCACCTTCGCCGGTTGGCGAACCGCATGGGGCAACTCCAGCTTCAGGCTCTGCAGGATCTCGGCGAACTTGGCTCCGATAAGGGGCCATCCATATTTCGCCGCCTGTTGCGCGGCTGCCTGCCCCATACGGTTGCGACCGCCCGCATCCTGCATCAAACCCACCACCGATTGCGCGAATTCTGCCGGATTGTCCGACAGAACGATGTCCTCACCGTGATGCACGTCCAGTCCCTCGGCGCCCACGGTAGTCGACACAACCGCTTTTGCGGTTGCCATGGCTTCGTAAATCTTGATGCGCGTGCCGCCGCCAATCCGCAACGGAACCACCACTACAGCCGCTTCCCGCAGATGTTCGACAACCGACGGGACCCGGCCTGTAATCTCTACAGAAGGCCCCTGGAGCGATTTCACCCTGCGATCGGGATTGCGGCCCACAATCCGGAAGCGGGCTTCCGGAACCTGGGCGAGGACGAGCGGCCAGATTTCCGCGCAGAAATATTTCACCGCGTCCACATTGGGCTCCCAATCCATGGCCCCGACGAAAATAACCAGAGGTTCTTCCGCGGCAGTATTCTTGCCTGCGCAAAATTGGCCGGTGTCCACGCCGGTCGGTACCACGGTGATTCGCTCCGGCCGCGTCCATGCGCTCATGAGCTTCTTGTCGTGCTCGGAAACGGCAATCACATGATCGAACCGCTCCATTGCCGCTCGCTCGTAGCGCAACATCTTGGAGAATTCCATGCGGTACATTAGCTTCTTTACCCCGCCGCTTCCGTTCGTAGCGTGACGTCGCCAGATTTCACTCTCGACATTGTGCTGGAAGAGAACGGAGGGAACCGGCATCTGATCCGGAAAATTGATGGCGGCATCCAGAAAATCACAGACCGCTACATCGGGCAACTGCTCTGACAAACATTTTCCCAGGCGCTCCCGCACTTTGGCAGAAGCGAAACGGCTCACGGCATAAGGCGCCGCGTTCGGCAATCGCCAAGCGTAATCGAGGGCACGCGCCATCGTAGTTGCATGCCCCCGGCCGATGCTCACGCAGACGGCTCCGGGAAGTTGCTGCTGCAATTTCTTCTCGTATTCCGCGTCTTCCGGTCCGTCGTAATAGGAGAAGAAAACGACTTCATGCTGCATTGCCAACTGGCGCAGGATGTTGAACGAGCGCAGATCTCCCCCGCTGTGTACGGGAAGAATCTTGTTAGCCTTGACCCACAGAATCTTCATCGCGCTGGCATCTCCTTGCGCAGGGGAGGATGCATCCATACCGCCTTTTGTCCCGTAGCAAAGTTTCCAAAAGCCATTAAGGCAGCGAGATTCAATGCCGCAAAAGTGTAGGCGATGTCCGTGAACCGCGACACCGGGCCGAGTTTCCAGCCTGCCCATCCCACAAGGCTCAACCCGTAAAATCCCAGCTGCGCCCAGAACGCGATTCGATAAAACAAACCAGGGTGCAATCCCGCAGCAATCAGCATTGCAACCAGAGCAAAGGGGACGACCAGCCTCATCAGCTTATGACTGATGAATTGAAAGCGCAGTGGATTTTGTCTGCGCAACAACCAGGGCGCCAACTGCAGGAGTTGATAATTCCCGGTCAGGGTTCGCACCTTCCTGCGGAATTCACGGTCTGCTCCCAGATCCGGATTGTCCCAGGCTCTCGCCCGACTATCGAACACGACGCGAGATCCCTGGCGAGCCACATTCATCGGAATAAATACATCGTCCAGAATGGTGTCCGCCGGAATCTCCGTGACTAAATCGCGTCTGACCGCGTAGAGAGCTCCTGTCGCGCCCACCACGGAACCCGTGGAAGCCTCGAGTTCCCGCAGGCGTTTTTCGATTTTCCAGTACAATCCCATTCCTCGTCCGGTTTCCCCACTGGCAGGATCTCCCAGCATGAGCTCACCACTGACCGCGCCTACTTCCGTGTCGGCAAAATTCTGCATCAGCAGACACAGGGCGTTCCGCTCAATCGGTTGCCGCGCATCGGTGAACAGGACGATCTCGCCTTGTGCCAAAGCCATGCCGTCGTTCAGCCCTTGTGCTTTCCCGCGAGACAACTGGTTGAGCATCACATGCACTCGCGGATCGGTGGCATACTCGCGAAGAATCGCTTCCGTGCCGTCCGTGGACCCATCCGAAACCACGACGACCTGCAACCTCTCCGCCGGATAATCCAGTTCCAGCAGGTTGCGCAATTTCTGTTTCAGCACGGCCTCTTCATTGCGTACCACCATCAGCACCGACACCAGCGGTTCCACAGCGCCGCGCATTACCGGTCGTGGGTTGAACTGCGCGCGCACCCATAGCAAAGCCAGATATCCCACGTAGGCGTAGGCGACAATCGCCACCGCCGCCCAAAACACCCACGTCATTTAGCCCCCCGCCCTAGAAGGACAATTTTGACGGTTTGAAAAAGAATGACGAGGTCCAATCCAATGGAGGCGTTCTTGATGTAGAAGAGATCATATTGCAGCTTTTCCCGAGCATCTTCCTTCGTGTTGCCGTACTTGTATTGCACCTGCGCCCAGCCGGTGATGCCGGGCCGCACGACATGCCGCATATAGTAATAAGGAATCTCCCGGTTGAGCCATTCCACGAACTCCGGCCTTTCCGGACGCGGGCCGACAAAATGCATATCGCCCTTCAGCACGCACCATAGTTGAGGAATCTCGTCGAGACGCAGCAAGCGCAGATATTTCCCCACGCGCGTAATGCGGGGATCGTCATCGGTGGCCCAGGTGGCGCCGGTATCCGCCTCGGCGTCTTGCCGCATGGTCCGGAACTTGTAGCAGTGGAAAACGACGCCGCCTCGGCCCACACGTTCTTGCCGGTAGAGCACGGGACCACTGGAACTCAACCTGACGGCCAGCGCGATAAAGGGCAATAGCGGCAGAGCAAACACCAGGCCAATGAGGGCGGCGGTGAAATTCACAACGCGCCGCAGAATCCGGTTGCCCGTGCTGAAGCGAAATCCTTCTGCAAAAATAAACCAGCTCGGATACAACTGCTCGACTTCAATCCGGCCGGAGATTTTCTCCAGCCACGACGTGGCTTCTTCCACCTTCACTCCAGCCAGTCGCAAAGCCAGTAACTCTTCCACAGGAATGGTCCCACGGCGGTTCGGCATGGCCACAATCACGCGGTGTACCCCCTTGTCCTGTGCCAATCCGACGAGGTGAGATGCCACCGCCTCCAGTTTCAGTTCGCCTTCGACGTTGCCGGTCCAGCCCACAACTTCAATTCCCAGCCCAGGGCGTTGTAATCCGCTGACCAGGCGTTGCGCCCGTTCGCCCGTGCCCAGTACATACACCCGCTCGCGGAAGAACGGCTGGCATACCAGCCAGGAATAAGCCGACCGCCAGCAGAACAGCGAAACCGCAAGGATCAACACTCCGAACAAAGCGGCATTTTTTTCTGGCAGGAAGGTGGGAACAAATTTGATGATCGCCCCTAGCACGAACGCTAGCAGGCCAAGTACCAGCAAAATCCGGAACGCCTGGTCCAGCTTCACCCCAAGTCGTGCAGAGTCGTATAGATCGAATCCATGGGACAAAAGCAGAACGATGCCCGTGAGCCCCAGGATTTTTATGAAGCCGCCCTCAATGAACAATGCGTTATTGAGGCGCAGAGTGCTTTCGGCAGTCCACACGGTTGCCAACAGAAACGAGGACCCGATAATTAGCGCTTCTCCAAGCAGAAGCAGCAAGGTCCGTACCGGGTAATAGACGTTGAAGAGCCGAATCACTTCCTCCCCCTAGGGTCTGACTGCGGTTTCTCTCTTCTCGTAGGCTTCGTAGTAGTAGCGAGCGTAGGGCGCAGCGTCATCGCTGGTCCCGTTCAACACAACACCCACGAGAGCCTGATCGGGAAATTCCTCGCGAGCCTTGCGCGCCACGTCCGAGGGCGTTGAATTGGAGCGCACAACCATCAGCACACCATCGCAAGCCTTGGCCAGCACGCTGGCGTCGGATACCGGAATCGCCGGCGGAGAATCGACAATGATCCAGTCGAAGAGTGGCTCCAGACGCTGCAGCAGGACCTTCAGCCGTCCATTGCCAACCAATTCGGCAGGATCATCAAACCCCGTGCCGCTGGGGATGAAAAACAGATTTTCCATGGGGCCCCGCTGCATGATGGAGAACTCATCGTTCTTTCCCTGCAGGTAGTCGGAGAGTCCGGGGCTCGCCGTTGTGCCCAACATCAAGTGCAAGCGCGGCCCGCGCAGATCGGCATCGATCAGCAATACCCGTCGCCCGTGCTGCCGCACCATGACCTGCGCCAGGTTACAAGACGTGAACGACTTCCCTTCCTTGGGCAGTGCGCTGGTCACCAGCAATTTTTTCAATGTCATTTTTTCGCGCATGTGATACAGGCGCGAACGCAGAGTGCGGAATTCCTCCGTGCCGCGGGCGGTGTCATCGCCGTTCATGAACAGCATGGTGCCCAGGTCCGGCTTCCACTCCGTCTGCGGGCACCGGGCCATCATGGTTTCCAGGCTGTAGGGACTGGACATTGACGGCATGACTGCCGCCGACATGGGATCGGACATTCTCGGAGCTGTCATCTCAGGCAGGACTGGGGCTTCCGCGACCGGAACGGCAGCATAATTCGGCTGCACGGCGCCTCCCTGATTCGCAGCCCGTTCCTGTTCCGCTTTTTTCAGCGCTTCGTGAATTCGGCTCATAGTTTCCTTTCCTCGGGGAGGTCTTTTTCTTCCCGGCGTATCCGGTCCGCCAAGGTGGCTATCGAACGCAACGCTTCTACGACGTCAAACTTATCTATTCCAGAAACCGGCGGAGGGACTTTCATCGCTCCCGCGGACGTGTTGTCCCCGAGATCGAAGTCCCGGGCCACGCCATCCACAACTCCGGGCCCGATGATCTTCTGCTGGTCCACAAACGCGCTCACCAGGCAATGCTCGCAAAGCAAATTGATGACGCGGGGAATTCCCGACGAGTAGCGGTGAATCGAGATCAGGGCTTCCGGCTCAAAAATCTGCTGTCCGTTGGAGCCGGCGATACGCAGCCTCTGCTGCACATAGGCTCTGGTCTCGTCGAGAGTTAGCGCGTGTGTCTTGGCGCGCAGCGTCAGGCGTTGCTTCAATTGCCGCAACTGGGGCTGCTTGAGCTTCTGTTCGAGTTCCGGCTGCCCCACCAGCACGATCTGGAGCAATTTCTCAGTAAACGTCTCCAGATTGGTCAGCATGCGGATCTCTTCCAGCACTTCGTCGGAAAGATTCTGGGCTTCATCGACGATCAGCACCGCCGTCTCTCCCGCGCGGTAGCGATCCAGCAACCAGTTGTACAGGCGTAGCAGAACCTGGCTCTTGGCCCGCGTATCGCAGGGAATGCCGAAGTCCGCCATCATGTAGTCCAAAAACTGCGGCACGTTCATCTTCGAATTGAAAATGAAGGCGGTCGCGACCTGCTGCAGCCGCAGCCATTCCAGCAACTTGTTGATGAGCGTGGTTTTGCCCGTGCCCACTTCTCCGGTGAGCAGGACAAATCCCTTCCGGCTCTGGATTCCGTAGGTCAGGCACGCCAACGCCTCCTCCGTATGCCGCGTCAGGAACAGATAACGCGGGTCCGGATTCACGTTGAACGGATTCGCCCGTAGTCCGTAAAACTCTTTGTACATGGTTATGTCCGCTGCCAGTCTTGCTTAAACTGAAAGCGTCTCTTTCTGCTCGTCCTGTTTTTTGCCTCGGTGCCAGAACTTGCCGTTCTTTTGTTCCGCAGCCGCAACGCCCACCCAGGGCACTGCCACCAGCATGGGCAGCTCCAGGGCTGCCTCGGCATCGGCCTCGGTGCGGATGGAGGTGTCGCGCAATTCGAACCACATAGCCAGTCCCATTCCGAGCGCCAGTCCAGCGGCTAAGCCTACGCCGATGAACATGAGCCCGTTGGGAAAGCTGGGAGAATCCGGAAAACTGGCCGGCTGGATCTCGCTCATGCGCTCTCCCTGCGCCTGGTTGGTCATGTGCGCCGTCAAATCGGCAGTGCTCTTTTTCGTCAGCAGGTCCTGATATGCTTTCGCCGCGTTATCGTAATCGCGCATCAGGGCCTTGTATTGCTCTTCCACGGCGGGACTCAGCGAGAGATGCTGCTGGTACTGCGCGATGCCCTGCTGCAACCGCTTCAGCTCACGGGTTGCTACCGCAATGTCATCGTCGTCACGATGAAGCTGTTGCCGAATTTGCCGGATCTCAATCGGCTCCGTTGCCGAAGCCTTCTCGTTGCTCGTGTCGCCAGCGTCGGAAGTGGCTTTGTTAATCTCCGCCAGCTTCTTCTTGACCTCGTCGATATCGGCCTTCGCCTTGACCACATCGGGATGGTCATCGGTATAGCGTGCCCGCAGAGAAAGTAACTGGGACTGCATGTCAGACAACTGTTTTTGCAGGGTCTGCGGGTTGGTCGACGACTGGGTTGATTTCCAGGCCGCCAATTGCTGCGAGAGCATGGACTGGTTATAGGCCTTGTCCTGCTGGGCGATGTTTTCTTTTTGCGTGTAGGCGTCCTGCTGCTGGCTTAACGTCATCAGCATTTTCAGGTTGGAGTCCTGATCGGTAGGCAGCTGGCCGGAATGTTGTTTCTTGAACTCCGCCAGTTTCCCGTCCATGTCGTCGAGAGTCCGCTTGGAATCTTCCAAGCCCTGCGTCAAGACGTCTACGGTGCCTTTGGCGTTCGCCTGGATGAATTCCAGGTTCTTTTGCACGATCTTTGAGGTCAGCGCTTCGCACACTCGTTGTGCGTCTCGGGGATCCGGGTTCGTGTAGGACACTGTGAATCCCGGATTTTCTTGTTGGCCTGGTTTCCTTTTAATGGTGGAACCAGTGATCTGGGAAAGATCCGAAAATGGTCCGACCAGTGGCTGGCTGCGCATATCCTCGATAACGCCGTCAATCTCACCCGCGCTCTTGCCCGGAAAGAGATTGGCGAGCACCGGCCGCATTTCCGAGTCGCTAGTCGCGAGGGCGCGCAACATTCCGATGCGCGCCTGAAGATCGTCGGAAACTACCGGCTGCACCATGTTCTCCGGAACTTTCTGGCCTTCCACCAGAACGATCGCCTGAGACGTGTACTTGCCGTAGAACTTCTTGACCGGCAGGTAGGCCAGAAATCCCACTACCGGGCCAATCAACCCGAGGGTCAGGATCAGTTTCCCCCGCCGGCGCAACATCGCCAGGTAATCGTCCATCGTCAATTCGCGGTTTGTAATCATCTCTCGTTATCCATTCTGGCCCTCACCCGGTGTTTGCGGGGTGCGGCCTTGAAATCAATCCAGCCGAATCGGCCGGGGGGTCCAATCCAATCCAAAGGTAATCACTTGACGGTTCGAAATGCGGTTGCAGGCGCTCAGGCCGCCACAGAAAGAGTTATCAAACGCGAACTCATTAAACTGGTAAGTCGCGAAGCCGTGGAAGTCATGCCCGAATTGGCGGTGCAACCCGCCGCCTATGAAACCGTATTGATAGGTATTCGCATTCACTCCGGGGCAGGGAGGAAGGTTTCCCGTGTTTGTTGTCCCCGGAATCGGGTAATAACAATTCTGCAACTGCTGAGCACTCAACTGCTGCAAACGGCTGCTGCGGGAATACCCAATGTCAGCGAAGGCATTCCAAACGCGGGACAGCGGGCGGGTGACCGTCAGGCGGGCGATGTCACTTTGCGCTCCGGCAAACAGGCCCGATCCGCTCGTCTCGAAACGCTGATAACTCAAATCGTATGCGGTGCGCGGAAATTTGTAGCGCAGGTGAAACTGTCCCGCGACTCCAATTCTTCTGTCGGTAGTCGGGCCGAGGCATTGCGCAAAAAGAAATATCTGGCAAGAGTTGATCAGGGTTATTTGCGGACCCGCTGCGATCAGAACATCCATTCTTCCCGAGATGCGGTGCCCGTACATTCCCTGAATCACGTGGGAATGAAAAGCCATTCCAGCGACGGAATAATCGAACCCCTGGTACCCATAGCTCAAGGCGACTTGCGTATGCGGGGTAAGGATGCGGTTGTACCCACCCTGGGCCGAGATCTGCGTGACTCCGAAGAAAGAACCCCCGGTCGAGACGTCATTGCCGTAAAAATGCGTGAAGGCATAGCCTCCGGCCGCGGTCACCGACGACTTCGGCGTGAGGCTCTCGGTAACATCCACGATGCTCACATTCAGAATCCGCGGCGCCAGCCCAAAGGCTCCCAGCGCAGTGCCGCCAAAGAAGGCTCCAAACGATGTATTACCAAGAGAACCCACGCCCGTGGATGCTTGCGATCCGTAGGACGCTCCAAAATTGCCCTCTGGTAAATAACTGAAACTGTCGCGAACGGACAAAGCTCCGCGCTTCCATGAAATCTTCTGGTCCAGATCCATCTGTTGCAGTAACTTCCACCCAATTCCGCGCTGGCTGTAGTAGCCTGCGCCTCCGACATAGTCGACCGCCAGATCGTAGTTACTCCACAGCCTTCGCAGTGCCACACTTCCCAGGGCACGACTCACAGAACTGAATGAATGCCCGCCCCCCGGGGTGTTTAGAGCGTTGGAATCCGCGGTCTCGCTGACCGTCGCGCCCGGCTGCAGATAACTCAGGGGGGCGGCATTCGGCTCCAGGGACGGTAAATCGATTCCTGACAGCGGAGGATTTTCACTGACCGGCGCCGCGGTACTATCCTGGCCATAGGCCGGAACCGGCCCTGGCTGCTGAGCGCTCTGCGCGTCGGCAGGCGGCGTCGAATTATCTTGCGCCCACGCACCGCTGAGCGCACAGGCCAGCATGACCACAATCCAGATTGTCGTTCGTTTGCTCATCGCGTCCTTACGGAACCACCAGCGTGTCGCCGGGCTTGAGAAGAATGTTTTGTTCCGGATGATTTCCTTTCACCACATCCTTGTAATTAAAGGGCAACTTGGTTTGCCTGCCGTTCTCTGTGCGTAACAGATAAATGGCCTTGAGGTTGGCAAACTGCGTAAAGCCTGCCTGGGACAGGGCCTGCAACACGGTCATATGCGGCAACAAAGTGATGGGACCGCTGTGCACCACTTCTCCGGTGACAAAAATGCGGCGGCTGTTCATGGCCGTGACCACCACCGTCACGCGCGGATCCGAAATGTATTTTTTCAACTTCTCGGTGATCGAATCTTTCAATTGCAGAGGAGTCAATCCGGCCGCGGGAATGTCGTTCAGCAGCGGCATGGAAATCTTGCCGTCAGGGCGAACGGGAAGAGTCTCGGAAAGGTCGGGCTCTTTCCATACCGTAATCTTCAGGTTGTCGTCGGCGCCGATCACGTAATCGGAGGACGTCCCCGTATCCTGCGACGTTTCCGCGGGTTTGTTGTTGTCTGCGGCATTTGGGCTGGCGCTCGATTGCGCCACCATTCCTGCGGTGAACCCAAAGATGCACAGCAGTACCGCCAGGTTCGTGCCTTTCTGCATACGTTCTCCGAAGGAGCTAGGACGCTCCATAGCCTTCATATCCAATCTGTTTCAATTTGTAGAGCAGCGCCTTGTAACTGATTTGCAACTCTGCCGCGGCGCGCCGGCGATTCCAGCGGGTACGCGTCAGAACTTTCAGAATGAGTTCCTTCTCCGCCTGGTGCGATGCGGCTTTGGCCGCTGCTTTCAGCGATACCCGGTTGCCATTGCCAGCTTCAGTCGGTGGACGCAACAGAGCCCGCAGACCACCCATCGCCAGACGTTCATCTCCCAGCGCTACCAGAACGCGGGCCGCGCTTTCCAACTCGCGCAGGTTTCCCGGCCAGGAGTAATCCTCGAACAAGCGGTGCATCTCCGCGCTCAGCTCCGGGACCGGCCGCTGGAATTCTTGCGCATACTTGCGGAGGAAGTGATCCATCAGCATCGGAATGTCTTCCTTGCGCTGGCGCAGAGGCGGCAGCCGCAGACACACTCCGCTGATGCGATAGTAAAGATCTTCCCGAAGCCTGCCGGCTTTGACTTCAACTTCCAGATCACGGGCGCTGCCACAAATGAATCGCGCCGAAGCTCCGTTGGAAAGCTCCTTGCCCGTTACTTGCAGCAACGCTTCCCGGAAATACGCCTGCGCCGCCGTACTCAAGTCTGCCAGCTCTTCCAGGAAGATGGTTCCGGCGGCAGACCCACTACCATTGGAGTGGCCCACCGCCAGATCTTCCGGCTTAAGAGTCGAGCATTGAAAGCGGCGGAATGGCTGCCCGCTGCGCCTCGACATCTCGTGAATCCGGCGCGCGGTGGCGTGCTTCCCTGCGCCTGGCTCCGCCAGCAGCAGAACCGGGACATCGCTCTGCGACAATTCGCTGATCACCGCTTCCACTGGTAGCATGCTGGCGCTCACGCCCTCGACGAACATTCCAGCGAGTACCCCAGGAGTGTCTTTCCCGCGGCTGTTCAGAATGTCAGGCAATCGTTTCCCCATTTTTGCCGTTTTATTCCTTGGGCCAGTGCGGCCAGAGACTTCGGAGTGCTATCCCTGGATGCACGGGAATTGCCGAAGTCCGCCTCCAGCACCCATTCCCTGCTTAAATATCCAGTAAAGCTTTTTCTTTCAATGGTTTGGAATCTTTCGTGGGGGATAAACAGTCGGATTTCCTTCGAGTTTTGGCCTTTTTTGATGCCCCGCTTCAGGGGAAAATGGGAAATGTTTTTCCCACAAGGATCGTTTGATTTGGAACTCTCCCGGGCTCGTACTCCCGCCCGTGAATGCGATAACTCGCCTGCCGCCCTCCAATGCCAGTCAACCATAAATTGGGAAACAACTTTCCCAATATTACCCAAGTAATCGTGACCATGGGACTGAAGTTTGGGAAAACTATCCCCATTCGACACTACCCTCCAGGATGCCAATCTTTGGTGACCAGGGGAACCCAAGTCAACCACCTCTTAAATTGCTTCCGTGGTACAGCTTCGCTTATGCTGGAAGCCTTCCCTCGGCGTTTTTGAATTGACCGTGAATCCGTCTGCCCAAACCGAAACCACGACTGCGCGCCGAGCCACTTTTCTCAGCCAACATTGGCAAATCCTCACGCTTGGGGCATTTACCGTGTGGTTGTACTGGACCACCTTGGTTCGCCTGGTGCTGAACTGGCGGAACGATGAGGATTTCTCTCACGGGTTCTTTGTCCCGCTCTTTTCCGCTTTTGTGATCTGGCAGGAGCGCGATCGTCTTGCCCGTATCATCCGACGGCCCTCCTGGTCCGGCGCGGCGTTGATCGTTGGGGGTTTAGGACTCCTCATTTTTGGCCGGATGGGTGTTGAGCTATTCACGGAACGAACGTCTCTGCTGTTCGTTCTCGCCGGGTTGGTGGTTTTATTGGCGGGATGGAGTGTCTTCCGTGCAGTCTTCTTCCCCTGGGCCTTCCTTTTCCTGATGATTCCTGTCCCGAAAATCATCTTCAACCAGATCACCTTTCCCTTGCAGATTTTGGCTTCGAAAATTGCGGCGGCTACCCTGCCGTATTTTGGAGTCCCCGTCCTGCGGCAAGGCAATGTCATTGTTCTTTCCTCTCAGGTTCTGCAAGTGGCCGAAGCATGCAGTGGCATAAGGTCGTTGATGTCCCTGGTCACGCTGGCCATCATCTATGGGTATTTCATGGAAAAACGGCTGTGGCTGCGCTATCTACTGGCGCTGGCTTCGGTGCCGATCGCCGTGGCTGCCAACAGCTTCCGAATTATTAGCACCGGCCTCATGGTGCAATACTGGGATCCGGAAAAGGCGGAAGGATACTTTCACACCTCCTGGGGATGGATTGTTTTCGTGGTCTCGTTGTTTATGCTTTACGCATTACACGGGGTGATCCGCTGGATCTGGGCTGATGAGGATGCTCCACCCCCTGAACGCCGAGAGCCGACGGATTGGGGCCGAGTAAGGCAGGAGCCCATAGCAAATTCCTCATCGCGCTTTATTGTCGCGGCGCTGTTGATTGCGTCCACCGCTGCCTATCTGCAGGCACACAACTGGCAAGAGGTCTACCCTCCGCGGACTTCCCTGCAATCTTTTCCCACGCAACTGGCGACTCGGGTAAGCACCGAGATCCCGATCGAGAAAGATCAACTCGAAGTTCTGGGGAATGGTGAATTCCTGCATCGGCAATACGACGATCAGCAGCAAGGTCAACCATGGATCGATCTGTTCATCGCCTACTACAAAAGCCAGAGCGCCGGCGAGACTCCGCATTCGCCGCAGAACTGCCTGCCTGGCTCAGGCTGGACTCCTATCGAAAACACGCGGATAGCGCTGAGCGTGCCGGGACACGCCCCTTTTCCGGTAAACCGTTACATCATCGTCAAAGGAGACGCGCGGGAGCTGGTCCTGTACTGGTTTTGGGCGCACAACCACGGCGTCGCCAGTGAATACTGGAACAAGTATTATCTAGTGAAGGACTCTATTAAGCTGCATCGCAGCGACGGGTCGCTAATCCGCATCGTCAGTCCAATGGAACCTGGCGAGTCAATCGATGCCGCGCAGCAGCGTATCACTCCATTCGTTGATACCGTTCTGCCCATGTTGGACGACTACATTCCGCGCTGAGAAAACATTTGAGGTGCTGCCTTCTGTATCAGAGTGTGACTCCAGTAACTGTTTTCCTTGGTTACCGTCCATTATCATCAATGATTGTGCGGACGAATGCCTTTGTCCGTCTGCGGCACTTCCCAGTTGGAGGATCGAATATGAGTCGCTCGGTTGCGTTCCGTCTGCTGCTTTCTTGCATGCTTCTCGCCAGCCTGCTTACCGGTTGCACCCGCGACCCCAATGCTCGCAAGCAGAAGTATTTCGACAGCGGCGAGAAGTATTTCGCGGAAGGCAAATACCGCGAGGCCGTCATCCAATATTCGAACGCTGTCCAGATCGACCCCCGCTTCGCCCAGGCACATTACCAATTAGCCCAGTCGTACCTGAAACTGGGAGATAAGCAACGGGCTTTCAACGCTCTGAGTCGCACCACCGACCTCGATCCCAACAACTACGGAGCGCACACCGACCTCGCGAATCTTCTGAGTTCGGTACGACGATCGGACAACACGGCTGATCCTGACGCGCTGCAGAAAGCGAAGCCGCACCTCGATATTATTCGCGAGAAACAGCCGAACAGCCCGGAAACGCACGAGGCCTGGTCTAATTACTACTCCGCCCAAAATAATCTGGGGGCCGCCATGCAGGAGGCGCAACAGGCCATCAACCTGAATCCCAGTCGTTCCGAATCCTATCTGGTCATGGCAATTCTGCAGGACAAATCGAAATTCTTCGATCGAGCCGAATCCAATTACAAGAAGGCCGTCGAAGTGGATCCCAAGTCGATGAATGCTCGACTTCTACTCGGCAGTCACTACCAGACTCTTGGTCAGCTGGCGCAAGCCGAGGAGCAGTTCAGGAATGCGATCACGGTTGATCCGAAGGACGCGGCTCCGCGCGCTGCTCTCGAGTTCGTCTTGCTGCAGCAGGGGAAAAAGGATGAGACCGAAGCCTTTCTGAAACAGACGAAAAAAGATCTGCCTGACAATGCAGCCACCTACAGCCTCCTCGGCGACTTTTATGTCAACACCGGGGATTTCGATAAGGGCGTGGCTGAATACGGAACTCTGTACAGCGATCATCCCAAAGACATCCACATCAAGAAGAACTATATTCAACTGCTGATCCTGAAAAACCGTTTCGATGAGGCCGCCAAGCTCAATAACGAAATTCTTAAATCTCGTCCCAACGATGTCGAAGGCTTGATTTACAAGGGACAGATTCTTTTGGGCAAGAACGACAGTGCGGGCGCGGTCGAATCGCTTCAGGCCGCGATTCACAGTGACTCGGATAACTCGGTCGCACACTACCAACTCGGTCTGGCTTATGCACAGGAGCGCAATATCGGCAGGGCGGAGCAGGAGTGGCGCGAAGCCGTTCGCTTGCAGCCCAGCTTGACCGACGCGCAGCTTCATCTCGCCGATTTAGAATTCAGCCGCGGCGAAACCGATGCGACGTTGCAGACCGCCGAACAGATCATCTCTACTCGCCCTTATCTTCCCAACGGATACATTCTGAGGGCCGCGGTGGAATTGCAAACTCAAAAACTCGCCGACGCCCAGCACGATGCCGAGGAGGCCAACAAGCGAGCTCCGCAAAATCCTACTCCTTACATACAACTCGGCACCGCCCAACTGGCACAGAAGCATTATCCGGAAGCGGAGAAGTTCTACCAGCAGGCTCTGGAGAAAGACCCTTCTTCGTCGGCCGGACTCAACGGCCTGATGCGCACCTACATCGGACAGAAGGAAATCGATAAGGCCATCGCCGCCGCCAACTCCCAGATTGCCAAATCACCAAACAGCAATCTCTACGATCTGCTGGGCACCGCACTTTATGAACTGAAGAAGGATTATCCGGGCGCAGAAGCAGCTCTACGCAAGGCGGTGGAACTCGACAAGAGCAACATCGACGCCCTGCAAAAACTCGGCAAGGTGCAGGTGCTGAAAGGAAACACGGATCAGGCCATTGCTCTTTACCAGCAATCGATCAAGGACAATCCCCACGAAGTGGGCTTCTATATTCTTGCCGGCGAACTGTACGAATCCAAGCAGAATTGGGATCAGGCTAAGGCCATGTACCAGCAGGCCCTGGGCATCTCTCCGGACAATCCTCTCGCTTCCAACAACCTCGCATACGTGATTCTGGAGCAGGGTGGGAACGTTGACGTCGCCATGAATATGGCGCAGACCGCACGGCGCGCCATGCCCAATTCGGGAAGCTTCGCCGATACTCTGGGCTGGGCCTATTATCAGAAAGGTGTTTATCAGTCGGCGATCAATCAATTCCAGGAGGCCCTGCGGCTGAACGATAAAAATGGCAGCCCCGATGACGCGGTGGTGCACTACCACTTGGGCCTGGCCTATCAGAAGGCGAATCAGAAAGCGCTAGCGCGGCAGCAACTGGAAAAAGCTGTAAAGCTCCAACCGGAGAATGCCGACGCGCGCAAAGCTCTATCGGAGTTACGCGGCTAGCTGCGGTGCCCCATATTTGATACCCCAATAAAAACCCCGCCTCGCGGCGGGGTTCCTGTTTAATGCGAACGCCGATCCTACGCCTTTAGCTTGCGACGGATCGCTCCGGCTATACCGATCAGTCCCGTGCCGAGCAGGCTCAAGGAACCGGGCTCGGGCACTACGACGTTGGTGTCACCGCTGGAGATGGTTGTGCTGCCGTTGAAGTATCCCTTACCGGTGTTGATCGTCAACTGCACGGTCACACCCTGTGCTCCCACGGGAACCGTGGCCAGCAGAGAACCCGACAGCGTGTAGTTGTGGGTTCCGTTGGCTAAGGTCACCATGGTCCAAGACACAGGACCGGAAAACGTTCCGGAAAACAGCGTGCCGTTCGGGACGCCATTGCTGCCGTTGCCGGTAATCGTGAACCAGCCGCCGGCCGCGAACGTGCCGCCCATCTGCAACGAGCCGCTGGTGAGAGCGCCCGTTTCAAAGGCAACGCTGCCGAGATTGGAGCCGGTGACTAAGCCGCCCCCATTGAGCCCATTGACAGCAATCAGGACGGATCCGTTCAGCCCAAGTCCGCTGTTGGAACCCGACAGAGTGCCGCCGCTATTGGTGTAGTCGACGTTGCTGTCGGCAAAAGCTGCCACTGGCAGGGCCAGTGCCAGGACAGCAAGCAATACAAGCTTCTTCATTGATGTTTCTCCTAGGATTTACTTCGCCCCGGTCAAATGGAATGACGCGTGGCTCGCACCTTACGAGGGATCAACGGCTAAGGCACTTCCCCCGGACGATGCACCCCTGGTTCCAAACCACGACTGCGCTAACAGCCCGGCTGCCAGCCATTTAGCGGAGATTATGAACCATGCTCAATAGGCTTGATGAAAACATCTGCGCATGCGGTAAACCCTGGGGAGACGGCGGTAAACCCTGGGGCGACGGTTGATGCAAGTCTGCGGGCTCGACGCGGCAAATCAGTCCGCCGCTAGGTTCTGCTTGGGAGCGTCCAGCTCCTGCTTCTTCACCATTCGATTGGAGGGAAGCCCGGCGTCACGAATCTTGTACAGCAACGCTCGGTAGCTGATGCTCAGCGCGCGGGCCGCCTGCTTGCGGTTCCAATGATGATTCTGCAGAACCTTCAGGATCACCTTCCGCTCTAATTCACGCACGGCTGCGCGGGTCAGCTTCTTCAGGGAAATCTGGCCGTCTACCGGAATATCGGTGTTAAAGAAATCCACGGTCGGCGGCGCGAGATCGGAAGAGATTACCTCTTCATTGCCCAGAATCACATAGCGCTTAACCAGATTTTCCAGCTCGCGGATATTGCCCGGCCAGTGATATTTTCGCAGCACTGCCATCAGTTCGCCGGAAAGTGCCCTCGCCCTGCAGTTGTATTTACGGTTGTGATACTCGAGAAAATACGCTACCAACTCCGGAATATCACCGGCTCGCTCGCGAAGTGGAGGCAAATGCAGATTCACGACGTTGATGCGGTAGAACAAATCAGAACGGAATGTACCGTTCTCAATTTCTTGTTCCAACTTGCGGTTGGTCGCGCAAACCACGCGCACTTCCACTTTCTTGTCTTCCTGCGCGCCAATCCGGCAGAACTGTCCGTCCTGCAGCAACTGCAGTAACTTCGACTGCAGCGACATATCCAGTTCAGAAATCTCATCCAGGAACAACGTACCGCGGTGGGCCATCTCAACTCGGCCCGGCTTCACCCCATAGGCGCCGGTGAAGGCCCCCTTCTCGTATCCGAATAGTTCGCTCTCCAACAAGGTGCCGGGAATCGCCGGACAATTTACTTTTACCCACGGCCCTGTGCGCCATGGCGACGCCGCGTGGATCATGCGCGCGATGATGTCTTTTCCAGTCCCACTTTCCCCCTGGATGAGCACCGGAACATTGGCTCCCGCCAGTTTCGTCAGACGGTCGCGCACTCCGTTCATTGCTTCCGAGCGCCCAAACACTATCGACTCAGGCGGCATTTCTCCCAAGGGCTGGACGAGCGTATTCACACTGCTGGTTGTCATGGCTGGTTTTACCAAACTGGGGGGAGACAGCTCTACGTAGCACCCAAGAACCCAAACCTTGTGCTGATTCTGGATGGAACATCCAAATCTAGACTATGTGATTGAACCGTAGCAACTTACCAAAGAGCTGGCTCCGCACGCGCTAGTAACCCAATTGTGATGGCAAGGGTAACATCTTTCGGTAACCGGTGCGCAAACTTTTTCACACTCGGGAACCTAACTTCCTACTACGCGCGGCAGGCTCTTTGGCTAAGGAGAGTGGGCGGGAGAACTTCAGGCCCAGCAGATAGTATCCCTCGGCGGGGGTGGTACGAAGAGTTTTTGCAACCAGCGTCCGCGCCGCGCGCGGAAGCGGGGCCAAAGCAGCGATCGGGGCACTCGGAATCTCAAGGCGGAGCTGGGCGATGGGCGGCAATACCCGACGTATCGCAACCAGCATTCCCCCGGCGCTCACATTGAGGGCGGTGGCAAACTCCAGGAATTCCTTCCCTTTGCTGTCCCGGGTGCGTACAAAAACAGGGATCGCCAGCGGCAATCTTGGCCACTTACGGCGCTCAGCTCCCCTGCTTGATCCATGCATGCACACCTCTCCGTCGCGCCCTTCCACTGTATCAGGAGCACATCAGTGGCCAAATTTCGGGTGAATACTGTAGGGATACAGAGCCACGAAACACTGTGTTACAGGCGCCAACCTGCAAACCGCACGGCCATGTCCTCGGCCATTCATTCGCCTTTTCTTCGCTAACTGCTGATACGGTCCCCGGGCTATCAAGATACCCGAGAAGTGCAAACTTTTGCTACACTTGGGTAATTCGCTTGCATTTTTCGTTGACAACAAAGATCAAGCATGGCATACGATTTTTTTACCGACACTCATGTTGCCGAAGTCGAGTGCGGTTTTCCCCTCTCCCTGTTTAGTCAACCTGTGGTAATTCCCGTTCATGGCGTCGACTCGCAAGAACACGTGTCTTCCCGACGGCGGCAGCGCCTCCGAATCGGTGGCCAGGTGTCGCGTTCGCGCGACGGAGACGTGCCCAGCCCTGAAAATCTGCTCCAGGAATACAAAGAACTTGCGCGACCGATTTCAGCGCACCACCAACGCACTGGCCTCTGCCGCGCACGATCTGAAGACGCCGCTGTCGATCCTCAATGGATATGTCGAGCTACTGCATAGCGAAAAGCTCGGTCCTCTCAGCGAACGCCAACGGGAAGTTCTGCAGGACATGCGCGATAGCGGCAAGCGTCTGCAGCAGTTTATTCAGGACTTTCTGACCTACAGCGCTCTGGAGACGGGCGGCCTGCGCATGCAGTTTGACGCCGGAAACATTAACGACTGTCTGTCCGGGCGTGTGCCGGCTCTGGTCGAACCGTTTTCAGGAAAAAGGTATCGCGCTGTACTTTCTCGCAAATGACAAGCTGCCGATTTTCCCATTCGACGCACCCAAGCTGGAACGGGTCATTTCCAACTTGCTCGAAAATTCGTTCAAGTTCACGCCCCAGAGTGGCACGGTGTGGCTGCATGCGGAACCCTACATGTGGGAACGTCGCGCTGCGACTCCAGCCCTCCGGCGCTGAGCGCCGCCGTCAGAACGTCAGTCACCCCAATTCGGTGAAGGTGAGCGTCTCCGATACCGGCCCCGGAATTCCGGCGGAATTTCATCTCGAAGTCTTCGACGATTTCTTTCGCCTGCCCGGCACCGAAGCCAAGGAGGGAATGGGACTAGGTCTGGCAATCGCGCGCCGCCTCGTTTCCGGCATGGGCGGTAAAATATGGGTAGAGAGTGATCCTGGCGCCGGGCTGCAAGTTTTCATTTCTCATTCCGTACAAACCCGCTGTTGCGGCGGCTGGCAAGGGGAAGAACCGATGAAGCAAACCGCCAAGATCTTGCTGGTCGATGATGAACCCGGCATGCTGCGTTACATCAAGACGCTGCTGGAGGTCGACGACTACAAAGTCGAAACCGCGACTACGGGAGAAGAAGCGCTTCAGAGAATCGACAAGGGTCTTGAACCCGACCTAGTGTTGCTCGATGTTTTGATGCCCGGCATCGACGGTTTGCAAACGCTGGAACAACTTCGTCAGAAAAAACCCGGCGTTAAGGTCGTAATGCTTTCGTGCGTCGGCGGACACTCGCAAAGTCGTGCAGGCGATGAAGCTGGGCGCCCAAGATTATCTGACCAAGCCATTCCAGAAGGCAGAACTGGATGCGGTCATCGATTTGAGCCTTGGGCCAAGGCAACAAGTTCGCGGGCGAAGTCGAAGAACTCGCTGATGACGTATTCTTCATCGCTGCCTGCCCTGCCATGCGCAAGATACGTTCGCAGGCAGCCCTGGTGGCCAATGTAGACATCCCCGTGCTGCTGCTCGGCGAAAGTGGAACGGGCAAGGAAGTTCTGGGACGTCTGATTCACAAGCTTTCACCGCGGGCGCATCGCACGTTCTTGAAGGTGAATTGCGCAGCCGTGCCCGCCGACCTGCTGGAGAGCGAATTATTTGGATACGAGCCCGGAGCCTTCACCGGCGCCACCCACGCGAAACCGGGCAAGTTCGAACTTTGCAACAAGGGCACGATCCTGCTCGACGAAATCGGCGAGATGCCTCCGCTCTTGCAAGCCAAGCTGTTGCACGTTTTGCAAGACCAGCAGTTCTCCCGCTTGGGGAGCCGTTCGGTCATCAAGGTCGACGTTCGCATTCTGGCCGCTACCAACATCAACATTCCAGAAGCGCTGGCGACCAAGCGTCTGCGCGAAGATCTTTACTACCGCCTGAATGCCTTCACCCTGAGCCTGCCTCCGTTGCGCGACCGTAAAGAAGAAATTCCGATTCTCTTGAAGCATTCCATGTCGCGCATGGCGGAGCGCTATGCGCGGCCGCCGCTGCCACTCTCGCCCAACTTGTTGCAGGCCTGTCAGAATCACTCCTGGCCCGGAAACCTGCGCGAGCTCAACAATTTCCTCAAGCGCTATCTCATTCTGGGCGATGAAAGCCTGGCCGTGAGCGAACTTCTTCCGCGCAATGACGGAAGCGGCGGGCCGTCAAGCGATTCTCCTCACCGGGGCTCGGACCCGGGCGGTCTTAAGTCCCTGGCACGTTCCGCCAAGGATGAAGCGGAAGCCCTGGCGATCACGCGAGCTTTGGAACAGACCAACTGGAACCGCAAGCAGGCTGCAGCGATTCTTCAGATCAGCTACAAAGCCCTGCTGTACAAGATCCGGCAGTACGGGATCGCCGAGGCGAAGGGGCACCACAAGCTCTCCGCCGGAGCCTAGGCCTTTTTGAAGCATCGAAAAACACCCCACGGTTTCCCGTGGGGCGTTTTTAGTCTCGTTTTGAAGCATTGCACTACGGCACATTCAACCCGATCGACTGACTCTTCGAATTGCCGGTTCCCGCCGAGGCCGTTCACAGTAATCGTGTATTTGCCCGCAGGCGTTCCGCTGGGCGGTTGCTGCGTAGTGCTCCCGCTGGCTGCAAGCAGGCAGTATCAAGCAGCAGAATCGAAACAGCAAACACAACATCAGCAATGCCTGCACCCGCCTCGCCGGCGATCCCGGCTGTCATTCCCACACCAAGCAGCATCAGTCCGGGAACGCGAACCAGATCGCGAAAAAGCTGCGCGGGAACAGAGATCATGGCACGAGTCGTGATCGGACGCGCGGTGGTGGTAATAGTCAGATCAAGGTCGCTCCGCCGCGCTGGTCGCGATGCAGGGTGATCGAGTTGCTGGGAGTCACCGGATAGGCTGTCCCCGCTGGCAGGTTCGAGAGGAGACGGTAATGCTCGCGGTGTAGAGCGGATGTGGTGTCAGTAGCACCGTATAGAGGGCCGAGTCCCCAGCCACCGGCACGGATTGATTAGCGGGCTCACGTTCATGCTGAAGTCCGACATTTGTGCGGAAACGGAGGTCTGCGCAAAGCACAATATTTCCCGGCCCAATGGCCTGCACCGTGCCCCCGTTGAACGTCTCCTGCGCACCGCTGCTATTGGCGGTAGGTGTAGCGGTGATGGTAACCGTCGCGGTCGAACCGGACTGGAGCGATGGCAAGCTGCAACTCACGATCGAATTGGTTGAGACAGCACCGCAAGTACCGGAGGTCACGCTCGCCGTAATGTTGGTCAGCGGCACTGCCGTGATCGTGGAACTCAGGTTCGCCAGGACCGTGATATTGCTGGCCAGATCCGGTCCGTTGTTGGTCACCGTGTAGGTGAAGGTCGCAGCTTGTCCGGCGTTGATAAAACGTCTGGCTTGATCCCTGCGTGAGCACTCCTTGGATCGACAAACTCACAGCCGTTCCCAACTGCGTCACAAAGGCGTCATAGCCGCCCTGGTACCCTCCACCGTCGGCCGAAGTCAGTGGCTTGGCGACCTGGAAAGTTGCAGGAGGAGAATTCGTCTCGCCGGCCAGGTAGGTATTCTGATTCGGGTCGAGCACGATGCCGGTGCCGGAGTCCGTACCACTGCCACCGAAATAGCTCGCCCAGGATGCGGTCGTCGTCTGCCCCACAACGGCAGTCGTGTTGAGCCGAGCCACAAACGCGTCTTGCCCGCCGGCATTGTTGCTCTGAATCGAGTTGGATGTGGGCAATACAGGGAAGTCGCTGGACTGCGTCCATCCCGTTACCAGCGCGCCGCTGCCGGAATCCACGGTGATCGCGAGCCCGTCCTCGTCTTTCGTTCCTCCCAGATAGGAGAAGTAATTCAGAGTGACAACCGTGGTCGTCGTGGTAGTGCTGGTAGCCGGATTCGAAAGTCGCGCCACAAAGGCATCGTTCGCCAGCGTGCCAGGAGGAGTACAGGTCGTTCCCACCGCTGGATTCACCGGGGTGTCGAGGCAGCGTTGATAGGCCGCCGAGGTACTAAGACTGGTCAGTCCCGCCCCGATGTCAGTGGAGTCTGTCGTGCCCACAAGATAAACATTCGCCGCTCCAGAATCCACAGCCACGCCGTTTCCGGCGTCATCGCCGGTACCGCCCACGAAAGTCGACCACTCTAACTGCTGTCCTTGCGGCACGTTCGTGTTCAGATTCAACTTCGCCACGAAAGCGTCCGATGCCGTCGTCGCCGTGGACGTCGTGCAGGTGGGAGGATTGACAATCGTCGCGGGAGGCGCCTGATCCAGGCAAGGCTGGTAGGCGTTCAGAATAGGAAAATCCGTGGTGGCGCAGCCGGAGCATCCTGCGTACAGAAAGTTCGTAGTCCCCGTGAAATAAACATTGTTACCCGGTATCGACCGCAATCCCGCCACCCGTAGCAACCGGAGTCGCCGTGTCGAAGGTCCCGCCGCCAAAATAAGTCGAGTACGTGATGCTTGCGCTTCCTGGGGCATCGGTATTCACCTTGGTCACGAAAAATTGAGCCGGCCCGGCGCTTTCGAGGCACTTTGGTAAGGCACGCCTGGGGCAGATTTGTTGCCGGGAACTGATCGGTGAGGGCCGTCTCATCCGAAGTCGTCGTACCGGTGACGTACAGGTTTCCACCTGCGTCGATCGTCATGCCGCTCGCCGTATCCGTTCCATTGCCCGACAGATAGGACGAGTACATCAAACCAGTCCCATCGTTCTTGAACTCGGTCACGAACACATGTGGATTCGCGCTCGCTGGAGCCGTCTGGTAGGCATTGAACGTAGGGAAATTGGTCGAGGTGGTCGTTCCGGCAACATAGGGTTCGCTGGCGCCGTCGACCTTCACTCCCACCGGCGTGTCGCTGCCGTTGCCGCCCACATACGTCACGTAATCGAGCACGGCCACCAGTGATCCCAGCGGTGGCGTAATCCGGGCGACATAAACATTTGCGTCCATTCCGTTCAGAGTGGTACGAAACGTGCCTACTGCCGGCAAGATTCGGCGAAGTCGTCGAACCTGCCAGGTAAATATTGAAGCCTCCGTCGACTGCAACGAAGGTGGTGTGTTCGTCGCCACTACCGCCAAAGTAAGTCGAAAAATTCAGGATCGGATCGATGACCAATTCTCGCGAGCGATCGTACGAACCAATCTCGAATCCAGCGCGATTCGCTCCGCGCAGCACGAAACTTGCCCTCCACCGCTCGCTTCGGTCCGCCAATCTCCTGATAAACCCGGGGAGCCTCCAGTCGAACCTTCCGCCCTCTGTTTGAATGACCAGAGAGCCGTCTTTGAGCTCAAGCTGTTTCGCTCCATGAAACTCCAGTTCGGCCTTGCGACGGATCGGCGCCAGGTGCGACCTGGAAGTCATATTCCAGTTGTCCTTGATTTCCGTAGAACACCAGATTGATTCCGGGATAAACGTTGTCGTAGCGCACTTGCGCAAACTGCGGTACGCCGCTGCGCCATTTCGCCGGATCGTTGCCGATAAAGTAATTGCTCTTGCCCGAGTAGCGGATTCGCATCGCGTCAAATTCAGCTTTGGATTCGCGCCCGCCAACTTCATTTCTACAGAATCCGACCTGAACGTCAGCCCCCTCGAGTTCGGCTGACCCTAGAAACCAGGCTCAGAATGGCTCCCTCGGGACCGAGAAACAAGCTATATCCGGATCCACGGGCCACAAACCTGGCCCGTGAATCGGCGGGATCGAGATTTCCCTGTCCTGATTTGGCTCGAACATCAGCGGCAATCCGGAGAAAAGCGAATGTGCCTGACGTTGAGTCGCCCGGATTGGCTTCCGGCGGCTGAGAAAGCATACTCTGGGCATAAACCTATCCGGCAATGCTTGGCGTCGTGGTGCAGCGATCGCGACGGCATGGCGTGAGCGGGAACCCCACCCGAGAACAGCGCATCCTGCCCCCAGCAATAACAGCCCAGCGGCCAGAACACGACCTCGTACTACGGATGTTTCCCACCAACGGCGATCTACGTTCACGCGTTCCTCCGATGACTGTCAGATCAGTTCTCATTCTTCCGCTCAACCGCTTCGCCCAGATCAATAGTGAGATGAAAGAGATGACGCACGAGTGAGCCGGGCCTCGCGCTCCTGCACTCTTTGCGGAGCCTCGCCCCGACTTGCTGGTGACTGGAACTGGCGGAAAAATAAATAACTACTTAAACATCTGAAGGATAGGCAAGTCAAGCCGACCCCGCCCCTCGCCCGCTCCAAGATTGGTCAGATGCGTGCGAGGCATGAGGAAAGATGCCGGGCTGGCATGCAAAAGTATGCAAATTTCAATGACCCTTCCAGCCTGATGCCAGCGGATTCATAAAGTCTTCATGCAAGGACTTGCAACCGGGCAGGCGGACCAGCCTGTTCCCACAGCGCAACCTGCTGACTTTAAGCCGACAATCCAATCTGCCTTCGCCTCTGCCGTGGAAACGAGATTGCTGGAACTCCTATGCCCTCCCCCGATTTTCTGGCCCCTTCCGGACCCGTTTCTGTTCCAACTTCCGGACAGATTACCGATTCAATTCCGAAAGGAATTTTGCTATTGCAAACTACGCATAACCTTATAAATTGAGGGCTGCAGCACTTCCTCACGACTGTTGATGTTTGCCGTAGGCTATGTATTCTTATCTTGGAATCCACGCTGTCAGCGGCCCATGCATCAGAATTCACAGGAACGGCGGACGATGCGGCGGTTCGACATGCGCCTGCCAGCGATCGTCCGGCTGGAAAATACCGGTGAGTTTCATACCGAGACGCAGAATGTCAGCGCCCGTGGTGTCTTCTTCTACCTTGATCAGACCGTTGCCTCGGGCACGAAGCTCGACGTCACTCTCACCTTTCCACCTCATGTCACTCTCACGGATGCCGTTCGAGTGCGTTTTAGGGCGCGCGTGATCCGGGTGGAGAGCCCGCTCCCTTCCGCCCGCATCGGCGTGGCCGCCCTCATCGAGGACTACGAGTTCCTCCGCTCCGACGGCAGCCCGGATTTCTTTTCCGCGCTGCAAACCGAATGGAAGAAAACGAATTGAAGAGACATCCCCGGTCTGGCATAGCAATTCCTTCGGGTCCCTTCGTGACTACAGACGGTTCCGGTCGTCGCTGCCAGCGGCTATTCCCTCTGGTACAGTAAATCGTTGCTATGAAACTCTCGGTCGTGATGCCCGTTTATAACGAACAGGCGACACTGCGCCGTGTCGTGGAGCGCGTGCTGTCGGTCGGGCTGGACATCGAACTCCTATGCGTCGATGACGGCTCACGCGACGGCTCACGCGAGATTCTGGCCGATTTGCAAAAGCAGTGGCCGCAGATCAAGGTCATTCCTCCAGCCGCGCAACATGGGCAAAGGGCGCTGCTCTCCGCCGCGGCATCCAGGAAGCCACCGGCGACTACGTCATCATTCAGGACGCCGACCTCGAATACGATCCCAGCGACTACTCCTTGCTGCTCGGCCCGCTCGAAAGTGGTCAGGCTGACGTTGTTTATGGTTCACGTTTTCTGGGTGGCGGCCCCGCATCGCGTGCTCTATTTCTGGCACTCCGTCGGCAACTGGGTTCTGACCCTGCTCTCCAACATGATCACCAACCTGAACATGACCGACATGGAGACCTGCTACAAAGTCTTCCGCCGCGAGGTCATTCAGTCGATCCCGCTGGAAGAGGACCGCTTCGGCTTCGAACCGGAAGTGACGGTCAAGATCGCCAAGCGGCAGCTTGCGCGTCTACGAAGTGGGGATCAGCTACTGGGGACGTACCTACGCGGAGGGCAAGAAGATCGGCTGGAAAGACGGCTTTCGCGCGCTGTGGTGTCTGGTGAAGTACGGCGCTGAAGGAACCGACGGCTTCCGGAACGCAGCCGCTCCCACTCGAGAGTAAATAATCGAGCCCATGTCGTCCTGAGCCGCAGCTGCTTTCGGCGATGGTTCTATGGAGTGGCTCTTTCGCGAGTGCCCCTCTGCGGAGCGCGGCCAACGGCGGATACTACGTCACAGCGTCCCGATCCTAAACTGCTGCCGTACCCGGCTGAATCGCCGATCAGAGTCGCGATGTAAACGACATGAATCGGCCAGGTGGCGACATAGGCGGCGATCATGAATTTGATCGAGTTCATTGCGGCCTCCGTCCGAGCGGAAGGCTAGCCTTGCGCCGCTGCTCCCGCACCGACCAGAGAGTCCATGGCATGGGCGCTCTTCCACTTCCCGTTGCAGCAACTCCAGCCGGAAGCGCGACCAGCACACCAGAAAAGCGAAGCAGAGAAACGCCATCCAACTGATCAGCAGCATGTGCAGCATGCGCGGATCCATCGATCCGCCGCCGCCGATCACCGGCTGCGGATGCTGCGTGCGGAAGAACCAGATCGAAAAATAAACCAGCGGAACATCGAGCGCGCCGAAAACCGCCAGAGCCGCCGCCATGATTTGCGTCTGCGCGCTGTTCGAGAAACGCCGCAGCACCAGGTAGCTCACATAAATCAGCCACAGCACCAGCGTCGAAGTCAGCCGAATATCTCCCGGCGCCCACCAGATTCCCCACACCGGACGCGCCCAGATCGGTCCCGGTCACCAGCACGATCGTGCAAAACACGACGCCGACTTCGGCGGCCGTCACCGCCAGCATATCGAGCCGATTTCTGTCCGGGAAACCAGCCTCCGATCAGAAAATAAAACGCCGGAATCGCCAGCACTGTCGTCGCAACCGCGCTCGGGCGCATTCCCGCGGGAATCATATGCTTGCACCGCGGAAGATAAGTTGCAATCACGCCCACCACGCCGACCGCGATCACAATCCACTTCGCGGCAGCCTTGCGTCGCAGCGGCTTTGCGCTGAGCCAGGTATTGGATCGACGCGATGAAGTTGATGAAGAACAGCAGAAACGCCGTCCACGCCGAAGGCACGTGGTAGTAGATGATGCGGTAGACGTCCCCTGCAGCGCATCGGTGGGCGCAACCACCAGCGCCTGGTACGGCGCGTACGCCAGACAGAACCGCCGTCAACACCGCGAGGATGGGGAAGAGTCGCTTCATTCCGCGTGCAGAATCGTTCTCGAACAACGCCAGACAAGCTGTAGTAAACACCACATCGTAGGTGAGAAGCAACACGATGTAGAAGTGCGCGGAGTCTTCTCCGGTAAGAATCGCGGTCGTCGCCGCCACCATGGCGATCACCGCCGGAATCGAAATCGGAAACAGCAACAGCGGCAGCATGATTTCGCGGCTGCGCGTCCGCAGCGACATCGCCGCAAAAAATGTTCCATTCACCACCAGCGCCCACGTTCCCAGCAGCGCGACCGGAATCAACTGCCACGCCGGACCCAGCACGCGCAGGTTGTAGAAGATGACGAACAGCGGCGTCATCAGCGCTTCCAGCACGCTGACAAAAATAAAGTTTCCCAGCGCCTTGGCCAAAAACAACGCATTCGCCGGAGCCGGAGAAACCCGGTACGCATCCAGCACCTGATTCCGCAACTCGCGCGCCCAGGTCTGATTCAGCGCCACCACGGCGGCGAACAGGAACGCGACCCACACCAGTCCGCCGACAATGTGCCGCGACTCCTCCGCCAGCGGGATCGAACGAGAACATGAAGATCACCACCACCAGCAGCGAGAAGAACAGCATCGAGTTCAGCGCGTCCTTCGAGCGCCACTCCAGGCGAATGTCTTTGACCAGCGTCGCCAGCGTGACGCCCCAGAGCGAATTCACTGCACGCCCCCGCTTGCCTGCGCGTCGATGCACGCTGGCAGTCCGGTCGACAATCTGTCCCGCTTCGCATCCAGACGAATTCGTCGGCCACGCCCTTCGAGCAGCAGCGCCTGATGGGTCACCACAAAAATCGTCTTCCCCGCGTCGCGCATGCCCTTGAGCAATCCGACCATCTCGCGCGCCGAATGCACATCGACATTCGAGAATGGCTCGTCGAGCAGCAACACATTGGGATCGTGCAAAATCGCCCGCGCCAGCGACATCCTTTGCCGCATGCCCTGCGAATACTGGCCGACCGGACGCGTCAATTCCGGATCGAGCCCCACCGCTCGAATCACTTCTGCACACCGGGCATCTCCCGCGATGCCGTAAAGTCGCGCGAAGTAGCGCAGATTCTCCATCCCGCTCATCTCGTCGTATAGCAGCGACGGATGCGCCATGTATCCGAGATCGCGACAGGCCGCCTGCGGACTCTTGCCAAAAATTGAAATCGTGCCTTTCGTCGGCTGGGCCAGTCCGGCGAGCGCGCGCAACAGTGTGGTCTTCCCTGCTCCGTTGTCCCCGAGGATGGCGTGAAACCGCCCGGCGTCAAACTCCGCAGTCACTCCGCGCAGCGCCGCGAAGCGTCCAAACTGCTTGACGACATTGTGGACGGTGATGAAATTCCGCGGAAGGCTGTCAGTCACAGGCGATGGAGAGCCGCAAGCCTGCTCTCACCAACGGTACGATACCTCATTCGCAGCTTTTTGCGAATATTCGGAACACTCGGTCATGCCATGCGGAGTCGGAGAATCCCTACTGTGCAAGAAGATGTGTGCACATCGTCGTGAAATTTCAGGTTCGCTCCTCGGGCGAGGGATTCTTCGACTCCGCGGTGAGCGCTAAGCGCGCTCACTGCTCCGCTCAGAATGACATTGCACAACCTGCCACTGGGTGCGGGGCCGTTCACGAAATTAATCCGCAGTACTCGACGATTGTGTCTGCACCTGGGTCATGCTCTTGGCCGGGCCGGCTTGCATTCCGTTCCCCGGAGTTCCAGGCTGCTGCGGAGCGTACTTCGACGCGCACTTGGCCTGCAGTTGCTTGGCGTGGAACACGCCATCGCGATCGAAGCGACCGTCCGCCAGCGCCTGGGAATCATCTTTGAAGGTATCGGGGGGCGCTTCCGTGCCGTTGTAATCCACGTGCAAAGTCTGATCCTCTTCCACCAACACAAACTGCACATGCGTGCCTACGCGCTTGATCGAGCCGGGCTGCACGTTGCCGGCGACCCGCAGACGCTTGGAGTAAGCGCCGTCCCCCATCTTTTGCAGTTCCTTGATGGTGACGTAATAACTCTTGCTGTCCTGTACGCCGGTGTAGGCGAGGTAGCCCAGCAGCAAGAAAATCACTGCCGTGGCTCCTCCGAATTTGAGATAGGTCTTGGCTTGGCTCGACATAAGCTGCCCCACAGGGAAAACCCCGTACCTAGACTGTACGCATCGATGGCGGGAGAAGCAAGACTGGTGGAAAGCGGCAACCCTTGTTCCAGCGCGTCCGCGAATTAGCTACCTCCATCCACTGGATGCCTGGATAGTGCCAAAGATTCGATACGCCCCATCAGGCAAACGCGATTTGACGTCCTCCCCACGATTTCTTTTCAGTGGGTTGGGAAAATTGCACGCATCCGATCCACCTCATCGAATGTTTGAATTTCCGTTCCTCACGGGTGTCGGTTATCTGTAGGTCAATCCTTCTTCCCCAGCTCTTGAGGACTCAATGAACTCACCGACACAGCTCGCCTCGCGGAAGTCGCACATTTCAGGCAAGCGGGCCCTGCCCGCAAAAGATCCCGAACGGATGCTCGACGTCCTTCTGGCCCTGGATCGGATGGTCATCGAAGTCTCGATGCAGCTTTACAATATCAATCGACGCGAACGCTCGAGGATGCGTCGCCAAAACCGTCACTTGCACGCTGCCGTCAGAGCACACCTGCCCCGGCTTCTGAAGACGTCGCGCAACAAATCTTGAGGCCGCCGTGGTCAACCTCGTCCGCTAGAATGGAACGATGATCCATCCCTGGCACGACGTCACTCCCGGCGACAAACTTCCGAACGAGTTCGACTGCGTCGTCGAGATTCCTTTCGGTTCCAGCGTGAAGTACGAACTCGACAAATCCAGCGGCCTCATCCGCCTCGATCGCGTTCTCTACTCGGCCGTCTACTATCCGGCGAACTACGGTTTCATTCCGCAGACGCTCGCGGAAGACGACGATCCCCTCGATGTTCTCGTTCTCTGCCAGGAAACGGTGGTGCCCCTGACCATCATTCACGCCCGCGCGATCGGCCTGATGACCATGATCGATGCCGGCAAGCAGGATCACAAAATCATCGCCGTCGCCACCCAGGACCCAGAGTTCAACTCCTATCATGAGGCGAAGGAGATGCCCTCTCACCGCCTCCTGATGCTGCGCCGCTTCTTCCAGGACTACAAACTATTAGAAGGCAAAGCCGTCGAAGTCGACGAGATCCTTCCCGCTGGAAAAGCCCACCCCATTATCCTCGACGCCCTCCACCGCTACAGCGAGCAGCGCCGGAAGGGTTTCAAAACAAAGCCCTGAGTGTCTGCATCACCCCAGGCCAATCCCTCGTAATTTGTCATCCTGAGCGAAGTTTTCGTTCGCGATAGCGGACGAAAACGCAGTCGAAGGATCTCTACCCTCGAACCCAATGCTCCTAGAAAGAATTCTCTCTCCCAAAAATTCTACTTGACATATTGTATTAGTTCTATAGTACACTGACACCCGTGGCCAGGAACAACAACTCGGCTCCGGTCCAGTTCTCGATCGACCTGCACAGCGGCGTCCCGGTGTACCGCCAGCTGATCGATCAAGTACGCGGCGGGATCGCTTCGGGTTCATTGACGGCGGGTGACCAATTGCCGACTGTCCGGCAACTGGCCGTGGATCTGGCCATCAATCCCAACACCGTGATGCGCGCCTACCGCGAACTGGAACTGGGAGGTCTGCTCGAAACCCAACAGGGCACGGGCACATTTATATCCAGCAAGAAGATGGAAAAAAAATCTGCCGAGCGCGAGCGCCAACTCGTCCAAATGGCGGGAGAATTCGCGGCCCGTGCGGGAGCCGCTGGATTCAGCCTGGAAGATCTGATCGATCGTTTGCACGACCTGCTGCCCAATCCCGCGCAAAGGAGATAGTCGTCATGCCGAAAATTCGTATGCAAGAAATCAACGGCGTCGCTCTGTTACTGTTCGTCGTCTGTGTCTTGACCGGTATCGCCGTTGCCCAAGCCATGCATCAGCAGTGGCCTGCCATTTTTGGCGCCTTGGTCGGACTCTACTTTCTCTTCGCCATCAAGGTCGTGCGCCAATGGGAAAAGGTGGCGGTCTTGCGCCTTGGCCGCTACGTCGGCCTGCGCGGTCCGGGCCTGTGCCACATCATCCCGATCGTCGAGACCCTCAGCCCTTATGTCGACCAGCGAGTGCGCGTCGCCAGCGTCTCCGCCGAATCGACGCTGACTCGCGACACTGTTCCCGTCAACGTTGACGCCATCGTTTTCTGGATGGTCTGGAACGCGGAGAAATGCATTCTCGAAGTCGAAGACTTCGTTCGAGGCGATCACGCTGAGCGCGCAGACGGCCTGCGCGAATCCATCGGCCGTCACGAACTTGCGCAGATGATCACCGAGCGCGAAACCCTCGGCCACGAACTGCAGCGCATCCTCGACGAGAAGACCAATCCCTGGGGCATCACCGTTCAATCGGTCGAGATTCGCGACGTGCAGATCCCCCAGGCTTGGAAGACGCGATGTCGCGCCAGGCGCAGGCGGAGCGCGAGCGCCAGGCCCGCATCATCCTGGGCCAGGCGGAGAAGAGATCGCCGACAGCTTCGTGCAGGCCTCGAACTCCTACACCGAGCAATCCGATAGCCCTGCACCTGCGCGCCATGAACATGCTCTACGAAGCGATCAAGGAAAAAGGTTCGATGGTCATCGTCCCTTCGTCTGCAGTCGAAACCATGGGCTTGGGCGGCAGCCTCGCCACCGCTGCACTCGGCGGAGCAAAGCCCTAAAACTTTCACCGAAAAAGATCGAAAGGAGTGATTCGTATGAAGTACATGCTATTGGTGTGTTCAATCGCCTTAACTCTAACCTTGGCAACTCTGCCCCAGGCATTGGGCCAGTCACCAGCATTGCAGCAAGGCGTCAGCGTGCAAATGGTCTCGACCACTCACGCCGAGCCCATGCCAGCTGCCGACAATCCGGACGCCTGGGTCGTCGCCGTGACCGCGGACGGAAGCTTATTTTTGGGGGCCGATTCGATGACGCCTGAAACCCTAGCGGGATGGATGCAGACCCATCCACGACATCGCGACGCGAAACTCTACATAAAAGCCGACGCTCGCGCGCCCTTTGGCAATGTGGAAAGAGTGCTCAAAATTGGGCGCGAGGTCGCGTTCGAAGCGCCGGTTTTGCTCACATCGCAGCCAGCAACTCCTGCATACGGGACAGTTATGCCTCCGAATGGGCTGGAAGTACTCACCGGTCCGGGACTGCCCGCTGGCCAGGTAACAACTCTTGTGCAAGTGTTTAGCTCAGGGCCGGCACGACCGTCGCTGAAGGTGAACGGTGATGAGATTCCCTGGTCTGCCCTGGAAGGTACGCTGCGACAGCATTTCGAAAAAGGCGACGCCAAAGTAATTCTGCTGAAAGCTGACCCGCAACTCCCGTTCGCGCAGGTCGCCAATGTAATCGACACCTGCCGTTCGCAGGGAGCAAAGGTCATTCTTAGCCAACCATAACCTGGGTGCCCCATTTCTCGCGTCTTTGGCGAGAAGTGGGGCTTTTCAGCTCACCAGACGTGGCAGGCATTCTCCGCCACCATCGGTTGTCCCACCTTGCATCCCCACGCCTTTTGGAACTCCGGCATGTTCTGCACGACTCCATTCACGCGATAGCGGCCCGGAGAATGAGGATTGGTGCTGACCTGCATGCGCAGATATTCCGGCCGCTGCTTCTCGCACCACACGCGCCCGAAGCCCAGAAAGAAGCGTTGTTCCGGCGTGTAGCCGTCGATCTTCTGCCCTTCTTTTCCCGTCTTGTCGTCGGCGATCATGTGCTCCAGTGCCGCCAGCGCGATCCGCGCCCCGCCGTTGTCCGCCGTGTTTTCGCCCAGCGTAAGCCGCCCGTTGAGCTTCATATTGTCGACCGCAACGAAATTCGAATACTCATCCGCCACGCAACTCACGCGTTTCTCAAATTCCTTGCCGTCCGATTCGGTCCACCAGTCGCGCAGATTCCCGGTTGGATCAAACTTGCGTCCCTGATCGTCGAAGCCATGCGTGAGCTCATGACCAATCACCAGCCCGATTCCGCCAAAGTTCACCGCGTCGTCCATCGACTTGTCGAAAAATGGAGGCTGCAGAATCCCGGCCGGGAACACGATCTCGTTATACGACCCGCTGTAATAGGCGTTCACTTCTGGAGGAGTCATGCCCCACTCTTTGCGATCGAGCGGCTTGTCGATCTTTGCGATCTGCCGCTTCGATTCGAACAAGTCCGCGCTCTGAATATTCCCCAGCAGATCGTCGCGCTTGATAACTACGGAGCTGTAATCGCGCCATACATCGGGATACCCGATCTTGTTGCGAATGGCCTGCAGCTTCACTTTGGCTTGCTTCTTAGTGTCATCGCTCATCCAGGCAAGATTCTGGATGTCTTCGTCCAACGATTTCTCGAGCGCATCCACCATCTTCAGCATGCGCTGCTTGCCCTCCTCGCCAAACGTGACCTCAACGTAACGCTGCCCGAGCGCCTCTCCCAGAGATCCATCCACCAGAGCGACGCAACGTTTCCAGCGATCCTGGATCTGCTTCTGTCCGGTCAGGGCCTGGCGCATTTTGAAATTGGCATCCACAAACGGCTGCGACAGCCACGGAGCCGACGCCCGCAGCGCGTGCCAGGTCACATAAGTCTTGAGGGACTCGAGAGGCAACGCACCGACCACTCCATTCACCTGCCGGAAGAAATCGGGAGTGCTCACGTTCATCGAGGAAAAATTGGGAGCGCCCAGCGCCACAAAATACCGGTCGAGGTGGAACTCCGGCGCCAGTGCGACCGCTTCCTCGCGAGTCATCTTGTGATCGCGATTCTTGGGATCGCGCAGCTTGGTCCGCTCCATCGATTCCGCCGCCAACAGCGTCTCGACCACCAGCACAGTTTGCGCCGCCTTGGCTGCTTGCTCGGGGCTCTCCCCCGCCAACGTAAACACTTGCGTCACATATTCAGCCAGGTGCTTGCGCATCTCGACCTTGTCCGGTTCGTCCTTGATGTAGTAATCGCGATCCGGCAGCGAGAGCCCGCCCTGCGCGATATTTGCGATCACCTGGTCGGCATTGTGCAGGTCGGAATTCGAATAAAAATTAAACAACGCATTTGCGCCCCGCAGGTGCAAGCGCGCTAGTTCGTCAATCAGCGCGCCCTTGTCCTTCACCGCCGCTATGCGGTCCAGTTCCGGCTTAAGCGGTGCAATGCCCTTGGCGTTCACTGCCTTCTCATCCATGCAGGAGCCGTACAGATCTCCGATCTTCTGATCGATGGCATTCCGCCCAGCACCGCCCGCTGCAGCTTTCTCCAGAATCCCGCGCTCGATCCCTAGATTGCTCTCGTCCAGCTCGGAAAAACTCTGCCACGACGGACGGTCCCCGGGAATCTCCGAGTTCTTGATCCAGTTCCCGCAGGCGAACTGATAAAAGTCGACGCACGGGTCAATGTTCTTGTCGATGTTATCGACACTGAACCCGGACCCCGGCTTGGCCGATGGGGTCGACTGGGAAAAAGATATAGCGGCCACGATCAACAGGAAAACGAGCACTAGACGGAATGCGCGCATTGACGATCTCTCCTTGGACCACAACGAGGACTGGAACAACTATCAGTGGACCAGCGATTTTAAGCCTGCCACATCCGATCAGCAAACATCAGCACAAATAACATCTGTTGTTTGTGCTGCCTCGTTCACCTTGGCGCCCGTGATGGCTGAATCAACAAGAAGAAGCCAGTGAAGCGATATTGCTTATTCACTTCGCTTCTGGCCAGAACCACGCTGCCTTTCAAAGGGTCTGCAATCGTCACAGACTGCGGAGTCGCTTTCATCACAGCGATGAAATGTCCCGCGCCTCCCGGAAGCACAACCCCAGCGATCGCCGGACTAGGCAGAGTTGTTGCCTCGGGCGCGACGATTTGAACTTTGGTGGCAAATCCACGGTGTCGTAGCGCACGGGCGAGATACCAGATTTCCGTACCTCCACGAGAGGTGAAGCATTCCTGTGCAAACTTCTTCTCGGTCTCGTTCTCTCCAAACGATCGCAGGATGGTGACCGCACTTGCTGGCCCGCAAGTGGAAAATGTACTTTGCAGACAAACGTCACCGTCGAAACGATCCTTCAACTGTGCAAAGTCGAGAGGATTGATGAGTGGTTTGGAGAAAGGGATTAGTACGAGAACCAGAAGTACTACCGGTACAGAAATCCTTTCGCCCAAACCTTCCGGCCTCCACCAGGAATGGACAACGCCCGCAATCAAACCGAGGCCACAACCTGCCAATTCTGTGTAGTAAAACGTGCGTAGGTTGTAGTACCAGGCCGCATTGTCGAACAAGTGGCTGTAATACGCGATGAACAGAATCCCGGGCACCGCCAAGATCGTACTGAAAATCCAAAGGTACAACCGACTTATGCGCGAAATCAGGTGAGTTTCGAGTTTGGCACCGATACAAAAGAAAGCAGCAGCACCCGCCACGGTCGGCAATAAAAGAGGATTCACCTGCATCAAATCTCGCAGAAACGCCGCACCAGATTACACCTAGATCTTAAGCGAACATATGATCATGCCGATGAACCCTTCTCCGCTCTGAGAGATTCAGTATTCCTCTGTGTTCCCCAGTGTCCCCTGTGGTGAGGGTTCTACCCGCCCCGGAAGGCACCGTCAGCCTGTCCCCTTCCCCCAACCCGTCTATAATCAACTTTCAAGGAATTTCATTCCTAAGTTGGGGTTCTCATGACTTCCAAGAATGGCAGCAACGGCAACGGCTATACCGTCCCAAAACCGCGCGCGGAGTGGCTCGCGCAGCGCAAGCAGCAGAACACGGACGGCAACTTCTCCCAGATGCATTATGCCCGTCAAGGGGTAGTCACTGAAGAGATGTCGTTTATCGCCCACAAAGAAAAGCTCACGCCAGAACTGGTGCGCGACGAAGTTGCCCGCGGACGCATGATCATCCCCGCCAACATCAATCATCCCGAACTCGAGCCCATGGCGATCGGCGTGGCCAGCCTGTGCAAGATCAACGCCAACATTGGCAACTCGGCCGTAACCTCGGAAGTCAACGAGGAATTGAAGAAACTGCATACTGCCGTCCATTACGGCGCCGACACCGTGATGGATCTCTCCACCGGTGGCAATATCCACGAAATCCGTGAAGCCATCCTGCGTCACTCCCCGGTTCCCATCGGCACGGTTCCGATCTACGAAGCCATCGCCCGCGTGAAGCGTGTGGAGGACTTGAACGCCGAAGTGATGCTGGAAGTCATCGAAGAGCAAGCCGCGCAAGGCGTCGATTACATGACCATCCACGCCGGCGTCCTGATCCAGTACCTGCCGCTGATTTCCAAGCGCATCACAGGAATCGTCAGCCGAGGCGGCGCGATCCTCGCCCAATGGATGGCCTACAACCACAAACAGAATTTTCTCTACGAGCGCTTCGACGACATCGTCAAGATTTTCAAGAAGTACGACGTCAGCTTCTCGCTGGGCGACGGCCTGCGTCCCGGCTGCGTCGCCGACGCCAGCGATGAAGCCCAGTTCGCCGAACTCAAGACACTGGGCGAACTCACCAAGAAAGCCTGGGAACACGACGTGCAGGTGATGATCGAAGGCCCCGGCCACGTCTCCATGGACAAGATCAAGGAGCAGGTCGAAAAAGAAGTCGAGCTCTGCTATGAGGCCCCGTTCTACACGCTCGGGCCGCTGGTCACCGACATCGCGCCCGGCTATGACCACATCACGTCCGCGATCGGCGCAGCCATGATCGGATGGTATGGCGCTGCCATGCTCTGCTACGTCACGCCGAAAGAGCACCTCGGCCTGCCCAACGAGAAAGACGTAAAAGACGGCATCATCGCCTACAAGATTTCCGCGCACGCCGCCGACATTGCCCGCCAGCGTCCCGGCGCCCGCGACCGTGACGACGCCCTCAGCTACGCGCGCTACAAGTTCGACTGGGAGAAGCAATTCGCCTTATCCCTCGATCCTGAGACCGCTCGCGCGATGCACGACGAAACCTTGCCGGACGATTTCTATAAAGAAGCAGCCTTCTGCTCCATGTGCGGCCCAAAATTCTGCTCGATGAATTATTCGTCCAAGGTGGATGAGTACAACAAGCAAGTCCACGGCATCGAGAAGAAGGATTATTCGGAACTAGTGGAAAAGTTAGTCACGCTGAAATAGCTGCAGGGATTTTCAGAACACAATGTGGGGACAGCCGCCCTCGGCTGTCCGCCGCGCACAGCGCGGCAGTGGTCCGGGCCTAGGACGCAAATCGAAATGGATTGAACGCGCTGACCTGAAACTCTCTGAAGTCCCCCTCGTTCCGCGTAGCCACCTGCAATCCGTGAACTCGCGCCGTGGCGGCAATCATCGCGTCTTCGATCAAGTCCGAAGACTTCCCTGTCTTGAGCCGCGCCCACTCGCGGAAACAGGCCGAGTCCATGGGAATCACTGGAAACGTCCTTTCCGTGACCATCAGCCAGTTCTCGATCTCCGCCGCTTTGGCTGGGTCATTCTTTCGCGTGAGCTCGGCACCTGCCTGTAATTCTCCGATGGTCACTGCCGACAGGAATATTTGCTCGGGCCGGAGGGTATCCATCCATGCAAGCACTGCGCCGTGCGGTTTGCGTTTCCGCAATTCAGAAACGATATTGGTATCTAGCAGGTATCGAGTCACTGGATCTCGAGCGTCTACTTAAATTCCGGACCGCTGAAATCGATCGCCGCGCGGCTCTTCCATTCGCCGCGTTTGGGCACAATATCTTCAAACCGTGGCCCATCGCCCAGCAGCCACTCCTTGATGTTGGGTCCCCTCTCGCGCTGTAAACGCCGCCACTCTTCGATGGGGACGAGCACCGCTGTCTCGACCCCACGGCGAGTCACCACCTGCGGCCCTTTCTTGAGGGCAGTATCCAGAAATTCACTAAACCGCGCTTTCGCGTCCTGCAATTGCCAGGAACTCATAAGGCTCTCTCGAATTCAAGTATATGACTAGTCTCATGACTAGTCAACATCATTAGAGGTAGCGGTGCAGTTTGGATGCTCGACGACTCGGGTATGGCGTCATCCCGAACGCTGGCGCACCTCAGCCAGCGGAGGGATCTCCCTACGCTCGTGGCCGGTTTGCCCGGAGATCCCTCGCTCCGCCTGAAGAACGGCTCCGCTCGGGATGACTTCATCGAAGGAATCGACCATACCCAAACTTGCACCACTACCCATCAAAAGGATGTCCCCCGGTGAGATTCTTGGAAATCCCGATCAGGAACCCTGACTCGCCAGCGTCGCCTCAATCTTCTCCCCAATCTCTCGCGCCGCCTGCAGCCCGATGTATTCCCCCAATGCCCGGTAGCTCTCAAACTGCAGTTCGTCGAACCACTGGTCCGCCGTGCTCTGGTGCGGGAACGTGGCGTGCTGGTCGTAGTAGCGCCATACATCGTCCGGGAGCGATCGTGAATTTGACCCTGCCCCGCCCGCGCCGACGCCCCTAAGCGGCATGCTGGCCTTGATCAAAATCAACGTTCCCTTGTCGTCAAAATTGTTGGGATCGTAATAGATAGTTCCAGTCGCAAAATTCCGTCCACTCTGGCGCCCACCATCAGCCGGACGGATCGCGCCACCATCAATCTCGATGCGGGCTCCAAAATCCGTGCGGGCTTTCTCGATTAAGCTCAGCAGATCTCCGAATCCATACTGCAGATCGCAATCGGCATCGCAGGCCACGATCAGCCGGCAACGCCGCCGAATGAGTTCGTATACCGCGAGGTTTTCAAAGTGCCCCCCGTCGGAGAGATACACATAACTTTTCTGCTGATCGCTTTGCGCCAGTACCTCGGAAAACAGGTATCCCAGCCCTAAAGCAGGGCCCGTAGTCTTCCAACTCCCCGGATAGCGCGGGTTGCCCATCCACCAACCGAGCCGAACATCAAACAGCGCCATATAGAACGCAGTCGCCGGAGAAGTGTGATAGCCCATGTTTGGACTGGCGGCCGCACCCGAGATCGCCATGGCCGTGCCCAGCGAGATCCCCAGCTCGGAGCCAAACTTGCCCACACCGGCAGCCGACCGCCCTGACTCGGTCTTCGCATAGCTCGGCAGATAGCCATCATTACAGACAAAGCGCATCGCACCTTCGCCGGACGCTCCCAGTTCATAGCCGCAGTACAGCGGCGTGAACATGAACGACTTCGCCCGACGCGTCGCATATCCCAGTTCCTCTCCGCCCGTGATGTTGAGCGCCGCATTCAAGATGGGATACGGCCCCGGATAGTCGTCGGCAAACGAACACAACGCCACATCATCGTCGGGATCAAATCCAGTAAAGGGTTCCGGCTTGCGGTCCGGATTCGATGCCCCCAGATAACATCGCACCAGCCGGTTGCGGTAGAAATGATGCAGCGAGAATTCGTTGACATCCACGCGCCACGACAGCGCGAGCCCTGCCAGAAAAAAGACTACGCCGACGATGGCCAGATGCGATGCCGAGCTACTCTCCACCACGACCCAATAGTGAGATGAAAGAATTGTCCAATTGAAACCGCTGTTGATCCTCCACAACTCCATCGAGAGATCGGGCCTGAAGACATAGCCGGTGACCATCTGCACCGCCGTCGACAGGAGTACTACCAGGCCAACGATAAAAACGTACGGAGCCGCCTTCGCCACGGCATCGAGAATGGAAGGAGACTTCAGGATCTCCACAACCTTCGATCCCTTCGCATCCGTGACATTCCCGGGTTTCGCTGTGACACTTGGTTGCGCTTTGGGATTTCCCGATTCCGATCCAGCGGTTCGGGCGCTGCTCGCGGCTTTGAGGCCCAGGTAGTTGTGCAGAATCCAAAGCAGCCCCGCGCTGACGGACCATCGCGCGCTCAGTTCGAACAGCATCCAGCGCAGGCCCAGCGGAGCAAACACGCATGTTCCCGCCAGCAGGAGCCAGCCCAGAGTGATCAGCGTCAGGTATCCACCTAGCCTCGCCCACCACTCCCGCACCACGTCGATAGAGCCGCGGCCCACCAGGCCAAGATGTAGCGTGCCCGCCATGAGCACGATTACCATCACCACGCCGCTTCCGAATACCACCACGATCCAATCCTGACTGGTCCACGCCGGCAGTTCGTCCAACAACACCACATAAGCCCGTAACAAACACGCACCAGCGGCGCCGGCCAAGGGCGAGAAGAGCAGCAAGGCTGTGATTGAGACCATTAATTTCTCGGGCTTGTGCTCCCCCAGGCGTAATTGGCGCCTGGCGAGGGCCATGACCGCTACGATGCCCCAGACGATGAAGTAAAATCCTGCGCCCGCGAGTGCCCAATACACGACGGGCTCCTGTCCGAAATCCTTTCTCCGCCACAAGCCGCAATTCAGCAGCACGCACGCCACCACGAATGGCAGCATCACCGTTACTGTGACTTGCATCCGCTGAAACCAGGTCTTCTGCTGCATTGCCGCGGTTGGAGCATCCTGCACAACATTGACGGCCATCGATACCGCGGCGACAAACAGCATCAATCCGCCCGCCACCAGAAATCTCCGGCCGCTGTTCTGCGCCCGGGCCAGCTGCAGCAGCACGCTCTGGCACAGCACCAGGGCGCTGATGAAGATGGACACCAGAATGGTCTGGTTCAAAACCACATTCCGTATCCAGGTTCCCAGCATCGCCCAGGTGTCTCCAGAAATCAGCCCGGTATGCGGCGTCAAATAATTGCTGTAAAGGCGCAGCCAGTGTTGCACCGGAGGCTCGCTGCGCCGGTTGGGCTCATACTTCTCCGGACTGAGAGCTTCCTCCACGCCATGGAACGAGCAATGCAGTTCTTTCGTGAGGCGCTTGGTTAGCGCCGCCAGCCACGATCCGATATAGCCGCCACCCGAAACCGTCGAAAGGTAATCGAACTTGTGCAAGAGCCCTTTTTGGGCGAGAGCCTGCAGAATCCCCAGGTTGAAGGTAGCGCTGCGGATTCCTCCGCCCGAAAAAGCCAGCCCGATCAGGTTGTCCTCATTCGCTTCTACCGTCACTCCACGTTTTTCGCGGGAGCCGTTCACCCGCTTCAATTCATCCGGCAGAATCTCTGCGAACGTCTTTGGGGGCTGCTCATGAGCCTTATGGGAACGCTTGGACGCAGAATGCGGGCCTACAGGTTCTGTCATGGTCACCTCGGAGAAGCGAAGGGTCGACCAACTGGGAGGCACAACCCTATCAGACGCAAAGCTATCTCAATCGCAGGCGTCATGCTAGTTCGGAAAATGGAACAGGTTTCATGAAATGCACGCGCCGAGCCCATTTTCTTTCGACCATCCAAACTTTCTGGTTCTGTGCTCATCTACTTTATTCGCAGTCGCTAAATCCGTGACGGCGAAACGCGCACCCGATTAAACGTTTTGCGACGTTAGGAAGAATATGGCGAGGGCAGCATTGAAGAACGGGGCTGTACATATCGGCACTTCAGGGTGGCACTACAAACACTGGAAGGGAAATTTCTATCCTGGCGATCTGCCAGCCTCGAAGCTGCTCCGCCTATATGCTGAAAAGTTCGATACGGTAGAGATTAACAACAGCTTCTACCGCCTGCCCGCGGCGTCTGCGCTCGAACAATGGTGCCGCCAGACACCCGCGAATTTCTGCTTTGCCACCAAAGCCAGTCGTTATATCACGCACAACCGCAAGCTCAAAGATCCCAAGGAGACAGTGAAGAAGTTTATGGCCGTGATCGACAAGCTTGAGCGGCGACTGGGGCCGATTCTCTTCCAGTTGCCTCCGAACTGGAAGGTGAATGCCGAAAGGCTCGAAGAGTTTCTTGCCGGACTTCCCGGCGGGCATCGCTACGTCTTCGAGTTTCGCAATGAGACCTGGAATATCCCGCAGGTTTACGAAGCATTACGCCGGCACAATGCGGCCTTCTGTATGTTCGAACTCGCTGGTTTCCAATCGCCCGTGGAACTGACGGCGGACTTTGCCTACGTCCGGCTTCATGGGCCGGGAAACAAATATCAGGGAGACTACAGTCGCAGCGCTCTTCGCACCTGGGCGAAAAGAATCGAGGCGTGGCGAAAGGAATTACGCCACATCTTCGTCTATTTCGATAATGATCAGGCTGGATTTGCGCCGAAGAATGCTCTGGAACTTAAGCGGATGATTTCGAATAGCGACTGAAGAACTGACACTAATACCTTGGATGGTACGGATGTTTCGCCGATGATGAAGAACTGACAGCGTTTCTCTGTCAGCCCTGCAGGATGCGATGCACGATCTCGGCATTCTCCCGGACTTCGTCCTTTCCGCGCGGAAACACCCCCACGAAAACGCCGTCAATGGGCTTGATGCTGCTAAATGCTGTGCGAAACGCCTGCTCGATTCCGCCGTCGTCAACTCTTCCCGCCGCCAGGATTTTGAAAGCGAAGCAAGGCTTGCGGGTCTGCCGCATCACGTTGTACATGCGCGGCGGATCGCTTTGCAGGTAGACCTCGCGATCCATCTCCGTCATCTCGCCGTTCAGCACCTTCCTCAATTCGTCCTTGGTGCGCGTGCGGTTGTAGACGCAGCCGGCGTAAAAATCGACGTCCCAACCTTCTTCTTCTACCTGCGCGATGACTTCCGGTTTGTGCGTGCCGACGCCCACCACTATCCCCAGATCGCGCACCCGCTTGCACCACTCCCTCACGGTATCCATCTTTCCGGACTGGAACGCACGGTCGACGATTTCGCCCTGCCGGTGCATGGCTAGCGGCTTCATGCTCTTGGCCAGCACAGCCGTTTCATCGTGGTCGCTTACGACTTGCATGATCAGGTGCATCTGGCCGCCTTCGGCCTGAAATCGCACCCAGTCCTGCGGCATTCGCGCCAGAGCGACGTAGTTGAACGTATTGATGCCAAAGCGGGTGGCCTGATGCATGACCGCGCAAACTCGCTCCTGCGTGTACCACTCTTTCATTGCTCCCGAGTAGTTGTTGTTGTAGTGGGCATACCCGCAGAATGGGTTCACTCCCAGAACCATCCGGCTGATCTCGGCATCGAAAAACTTCATCTTCGGCACTTGCACTTCCGAGGACGGCTTGGGTGCTGGGGCCGTCGTCACTGACCGCTCTTCGGCGATGGATAGTCCGTCCGCTTTAAGTGCCGATACTGCACCGGACAGAGCGGCCGCGGCCATGGCGCTGGATTGCAGGAAGGTTCTTCGGGTCGGCATACGCTTGGTCTCCTGTCGTCCTATCAAATTCTTGCCGACCGCGTTTGTCAGTGACCCCTGTCACGCTGCCGAGTGTAGACCGCGAACTCACGAAGGACTTCGCTGATGGTTTAGCCATAGGCCTTTAGGGAGGAACTGGAAGCCGCCTTCGGATTTACCCGACAGAGCGAAGTGACGACCGGAGATTGCCTGCCCGAGAAATCCACAGGGAAAGGGCTCCACTTTGTGACATCTGACCTTGTATTCAAACCCGGATCTGTTGGATCATCGGCAAGCCGCAAGGAGTATGCGTCGGCTCCGGGAAGGCCGCTTAAATGCTTTGTTATCAATATTTTGACCTTTAACTCTTACTCGCTCAAGATTTTGCAAAGCATTTTTGCAGATGCCGCGCCAGTTGCGGCTTTCGGAGGGTGGGGGGGAGGGGGTACCTGAGTTGACCCGGTCTTCCCGAAATGGGCATTGCTCAAATCAACTCAAAAGCGGTTGCAGCGAAAAATATTCTTGAAAGATTTGCACCGCGCCGTGCAGTTCACTTTCCTTCCAGGTTGATATCTCCGACGCCAACGTGAGCCCGCAGCTCGTACTTGCCTTCGCCGCGATATTTCAAGGACTTTCCTAGCCAGCCTTTGGTATCGCCGTAGCCATTGCTACTCACGTCGCCGATGCCCGCGCTCGCATTCACCATGCGATATCCCGGAGACCCGCTGGCAATCCGAATGTCGCCTACGCCGAGGCTCAGATCCTTGTCGCCTTCGATGTTGTCTACGATGAGGTCGCCGACTTTTTCGTGCACGTCGAGATTCGAATTCTGGGGAACCTCGAGGACGACGTCAAATTGCGTGTTGCCCTCGGAAGGCGCGTGGAATTCGATGGTCGCGTCGTTGCCATGGACGTTGAAGTCGACCCTGGCTTCTTTGACATTCTTTTCGCGCTTCGATTTCACCGTATACTCCAGCTTGATCTGGTTGGAATCTCCCCGCTTGATGTGCAGGTCGCCAACCGTCATCCGCACACGGATCCAACCGCCCGCGATGAACTCGCGCGCGTCATGACGCGTGTCTTCATACTTCCAGTCGTCGGCACGCAAAGACGATGCGCCGAAGATCGTCAGCAGAAAGCAGAACAGGATTGTTTTGTACAGACCAGCCGCTCGCACAGACTTTGCCGCCATGAGACACCTCTCCGGCATAACAACGCCTGCTGGAGATACGAGATCCAGCGCCGCGCAGTTCCAGGAGAATTGCAGGTTGCTAGCGGTATCCCTCCAGCGTCTTCGCGGCGCGATCCAGAGCTGCTGCCAGAACGGCCAATTGCTGGCGAGCGCGGTCGCCGTCGCCTTTATCCATCGCCTCATTTACTCCCGGAATCACGACTGCTGCGTATCCCGTATATTCGCCCGGCGCGTAAATGGGATGCCGAAACCATGCGCGGTGCGGCAATCCCTGGGAAACCAGCAGCGCGCGTTCCGCTCCCAGCAGTGCCTGGTTTAGCCGCGACGCATCCCGCGGAGGATTCTTCTGCTTCGCCAGGATCTTGGCGCCAGCGGCTTCAAAGCGGTGAGCCGCGGCATTCACTGCGCTGAAGTCGAGCACATGCGCGCCGAACTTGTCTTCGGCTCGCTTCGCCGCGGCGTCCAGATAAACGTTGATTTCCTTCCCGTATTGCTCGTAGTCGTAAGGCAAGACGTCCGCATCGGCCATGCGCACGGCTTCCAGACCCAGAACGCGCGCCATCTGCTGTTCGTAAACAAAATCGGGATCGGCGAATTTCTTGAACCACGCGAAATTGTCGAATACCGAGTGATACACCCCGTAACTTCCGCTTGAACTGATGTCCGTCGAAGGCACCCCGAGATGCTGCAGAAACGCCGTGTAATCGGAACCGCTGCCCAAATCTCCGACAGGAACTTCGCCTTTTACCTGCGCTGCAGGAGTTCGCCGGCTGTCACCAATGGCCTCGGCCGGAGATTGCGTCGAAGGCCCGTCAGGCTGCGATGCTTTCTGCCATGCTTCGTATAGCGTTCCACCTTTCGGGCTCGGTACTGCCTTGGTCACGTCGCGTAGAAACTGCTTGAGGCTGGGTACTGACGACGCTCCGAACTTTTGCCCGGAGACTGCAACGTCGACGTTGAAATACGCGGGCGAATTTCGCAGCTCGGCTTCGTGTTGTTCAACCCACTCGGTCGAACCCATCAAGCCTTCTTCTTCGCCATCCCAGCTGCCAAACACCAGCGTGCGTCTCGGCTTCCAGCCTGATTTCAGCAGTTCCCCGATGCCGTGAACCGCCTCCAGCATCGCGGCCGTACCGCTGTTGGGATCCACAGCGCCGTAGACCCACGCGTCGCGATGATTGCCCACAACCACCCACTCGTCGGGCAACTCGCTTCCCTTCACTCGGCCGATGACGTCCCACAAAGTGCGGAATTGGTAGTCCTGCTTGAGGTGCATCTTCAATCGCGCCGGACCTGGTCCAACGTGATAGGTGAAGGGCAGCGAACCTTGCCACTCGCGCGGCGAGTCAGGTCCACCGAGGTGCGCCAAGACAGGCCAGACATCGTGATAGGAAAGCGGCGTGACTGGAATTTTCGGAACTTGCGCCGACACTTGCGGAAGAACGCGCTGCGAAGGCGACAGCGACGGAACCGATGCAGCTCCCGGAGTCGTCGGGTCGCCGGGGAATTCGAACATATATCCACCGACCCGCGTTGCACGCCCGTGTCGGGACGCCACGGTCCTTCCGGATATTTGTCGCCGCGACGCCAGCCATCGTCGGCGGGATCGGAATAGATGATCACTCCCGCAGCGCCATGTTCCTGCGCTACGAAAGCCTTGACGCCGCGGAAGTTTTGGCCGTAGCGCACCAGCACAATCTTGCCCCGCACGTCGACTTTCAGCTTCTCCAGTTTCTCGAAATCGGCAGGCGAACCGTAGTTGGCATAGACGACGTCGGCCTCGACATCTCCCGAAGGCGACATGCCGTTGAACGGCATAACCACGCGAGGATCATCCTGATAAGGATCGTTGTCGACATGCTCGCGGGTCGGGCCGTGCATTTCGACGCCCGCAGGCGCGGTCATGTCCACGCTGATTTCCTCGGGATAATTGATCCACACCTTGTACTCCACAATTTCCGTATCCAGTCCAGCTTCGCGAAACTTCTGCGCAACATAATCCGCCGTCGCCTTGTCTTCGACGGTCCCTGCCATATGCGGCGCCTGGGTCAAAGTGCGGAGATGTTCCTCGGCGAGTTTGGGATCTGGCGCTGCCAGGAAGCGGGCTTCCTTGGCCGACTCTGTGCGCTGCATCGCGAAATCCAAAGATAGTCGCGGCTGAAGGAGAAGGCGCCGCGTTCTTGGCTGGCTTGGCCGACGAACCCAGCAGCAGCATGGCCGACGAAAGGAAGGCGACGGAAATTTGTCTCATGAATCTCCCGAAGTCAAAGCTAGTAAGGTAGCACAGCAGAAAGGGGATTTTGCGCGAGGATTCTTACGGCCGAATCTGCCCAGTCCCAATGATCTCGTACTTGGAGGACGTCAACTCAGCGAGTGCAAACGGGCCGCGGCAATGGAGTTTCTGCGTGCTGATGCCCATCTCGGCGCCGAAGCCGAATTCTCCGCCATCGGTGAAGCGGGTCGAAGCGTTCCAATAGACCGCGGCGGAATCCACGCCGCGCAGGAATTTCCGGGCGTTGGCTTCATCGCTGGTGATGATCGAGTCCGAATGCTTGGTGGAATATTTGTTGATGTGGGCGATGGCGTCATCGACATTCGCAACCACTGCGATGGCCATACAAAGACGCAGGTATTCTTCGTACCAATCTTGTTCGTTGGCAGTGCCGACGTGAAATCCTGCAGCGAGGCAGCGTACTTTACCGTCGCCGCGCACTTCCACTCCAGCATCGACCAATTGCTTGACGATGCGCGGGACGTATTGCGCGGCGATGTGTTCGTGCACCAGCACCTTTTCAGCGGCATTACAAACAGAGGGACGCTGCGTTTTGGCGTTGAGGATGATGCGATCCGCCATGTCGAAATCGGCGGAGTCGTCGATGAAGATGTGGCAATTCCCTGCTCCAGTCTCGATCACGGGCACGGCGGAGTTTTCCGTGACGAACGTGATCAATCCTGCGCCACCGCGAGGGATGATGACATCTACGAAGCCCCGGGCCTTAATCAGTTCCTGCACCGACTGGCGGGAGGTCGAATCGAGCAATTCGATGGCGCCCGCGGGAACTCCCGAAACTGAGTTCATGATTTCAACCAAGGTCTGATTGCTGCGCGCCGCTTCCTTGCCGCCGCGGAGAACGATCGCATTTCCTGTCTTGAGAGCCAGGACCGCGGTATCAACCGTGACGTTGGGGCGCGACTCGTAGATGATGCCAATGACACCGAGCGGCACGCGCACTTTGCGAATGCGCAGGCCATTGGACTTTGTCCATTCCGCCAGAGTTTCGCCAATGGGATCGGATAAGGCAGCAACTTCGCGCACACCTTGCGCCATGTCTTTAATTCGTTGCGCTGTGAGCAAGAGGCGGTCGCGCATGGAACCGTCAAGGCCGGAGTTCTCGACGTCCTCCCGGTTCGCTCGCGAGAATACTTTTTTCGTGGGACTCGATGGCTGCCGCGATTCCCAGCAGCAACGCATTCTTCTCCAGCGTGGAGAGCAGGGCCAAAGTACCCGCTGCCGCGCGCGCACGCCGCAGCTTTTCCTGCGTGGACGTAACCGTGCTGACTGCGGTAGTCATCCGCGCACCTTCTGCGGCGGAAAATACGTTCCGATCTTTCGTGCGATTCCCTGGATGATCGCTTTGGGATGACGCCCGTTCACGATGGCGACGTGGACGCCAGCCTGGCTGGCCAGTTTGGCGGCGCGCAGCTTGGAGATCATTCCCCCACGACCCAGCGAACTCTTGCCGTTGCACTGCGCCTCGAGGGCCGGAGTCAGTTTGCGGATCACACGCTGCAAGCGCGGCTTCTTGCGCCCATTCGGAACCATGAAGCCGTCGACATTGGTCAGCAGCAGCAGCCAGTCCGCCTTGACCGCAGTCGCCAGCAGCGAACTCAGTTCATCGTTATCGCCGAAAGCGCCTTCCAGTTCGCGGACCGAAACGCTGTCATTTTCATTCACGATCGGCACCACACCTAACGACAGCAGTTCGGCCAGCGTGTTCTGCAGGTTGCGGTAGCGCACCGGAGAAGTGAAGTCATCACTGGAGAGCAATAACTGCGCGACCACTTTCTTGCCGAAGAAAAGGCGCTCGTAGGTATGCATCAGCTTGCTCTGACCCACGGCCGCGCACGCCTGCATGCGGGGAACGTCGCTGGGACGCTTGTGCAGATCCAGTCCGGACATACCAGCGGCAATCGCACCGGAAGTGACGATCAGGTATTCATTCTTCGAGAGATCGAACTGGTCGACAATGCCGCGCAGCAGGTGGATGTCGATCTGCCCTCCTGGAGCAATGAGACTGGTGCCGACTTTGATGACCACGCGCATCGTTTTCTGGTTGCAAACCGAAATGCATCGCTGCAGGAACTCCGGCAGGCTGGGACAACAGTTCTATCCTGCCGTTAGAATGGGTTTTCTGGCAAGTTGAAAAGGTTACCAGGTTGCGCATCGATGCCCGCTTCCAACGCCACCAGCCGTTTTTCCGATCGCGTAGAGAATTACGTGCGGTACCGTCCGGGATATCCGCCGGAGGCTCTTCGTGCCTTGATCACGGAGTGCGGGCTTCGTCCGCACCATGCCGTCGCAGATATTGCTTCGGGAACCGGCATTTGGACTCGCAATCTTCTGGAAAAAGGAAATCTTGTCTATGGAGTTGAACCGAACGCGGAGATGCGTCAGGCCGGGGAACGCTTGCTCGCGGGGTTTCCTAGATTCACCAGTGTTGCGGGAAAGGCTGAGGCGACCACGCTTGGCGATGCCAGCGTGGATTTCGTGACCGCGGCGCAGGCGGCACATTGGTTCGACCGGGCCGGCGCGCGGCGTGAGTTCGTCAGAATACTTAAACCCGGTGGTTGGTTAGTCTTGTTATGGAACGAGCGCCTGACTGACGGCTCGCCATTCCTGCGCGCGTACGAGCAATTGCTGCTGGCCTATGCCACGGACTACGAAGACGTGCGGCACGAGCGAACTACCGATGCGGTGAACGAGTTCTTCGATCCGGCGCCGTTTCAGGAAGAAGTCTTTGCCATGCGTCAGGAGTTCGATTACACGGGACTGGAGGGGCGACTGCTGTCGTCGTCTTATGCTCCGGGGCCACGGCATCCGAAACACGCGGCCATGCTTACCGAGTTGCGGCGGATATTCGGGACGCACGCTAGAGACGGTACTGTCGGATTCGATTACAAGACTAGGGTTTATTTTGGAAAATTGGGCACAGTGTCTCTGCCAGCCGCCACAAGGCGATAACCACTAAGGACACGAAGGTCCACGAAGGAAATCTTTTGGCACTCGAACGAGGTTCTCTTGTCCCAGGATAAATCATTTCATATGACGCCCGACGAATTCCGGCGCTACGGGCATGCTGTGGTGGACTGGATCGCTGACTACCAATCGCGCGTGGAATCGCTCCCCGTGCTGTCGCAGGTGAAACCTGGAGAGATTCGCGCGGCACTGCCAGCGAATCCGCCGGAGCGCGGCGAGTCTTTTGACGAGTTTTTGAAAGACGTTGATCGAGTCATTTTGCCGGGCGTGACGCATTGGCAATCGCCGAATTGGTTTGGATATTTTCCCTGCAACGCTTCGGGGCCGGGGATCCTCGGGGACCTGCTCTCTTCTGGCTTGGGCGTTCAGGGAATGTTGTGGTCGACGAGTCCCGCGTGCACTGAACTTGAAACGCATGTCATGGACTGGCTGGTAACCATGCTGGGGCTGCCCGGAGAAGTTCCGCTCTTCCAGCAGCGGTGGAGGAGTGATTCAGGATACGGCTTCCAGCGCAGCACTATGCGCTCTGCTGGCGGCTCGCGAACGTGCCACGAATTATGCCAGCAATAAAAAGGGATGTGATGGACGGCTGGTCGCTTACGTTTCGACGCAGACGCATTCTTCTTTGCAGAAAGCAGCGATGATTGCGGGCATTGGCGTGGATAATCTGCGGGCCATTGAAGTGGATGATAACTTTGCTTTGACGCCGGATGCGCTGGCGAAACAGATCGAGGTTGACCGACGGGCGGGTCTGACTCCGTTCTTTGTGTGTGCGACTGTCGGTACGACGTCTTCGAATGCAATGGATCCCCTGAATCCAATCGGCGAAGTTTGCAGGAAAAATAGTCTCTGGCTGCATGTCGATGCCGCGATGGCTGGAACCGCGATGCTGTGCCCGGAGTTTCGACATCTGCAGAGCGGAGTGGAGTTCGCCGACAGCTACAACTTCAATCCCCATAAATGGATGTTCACCAACTTCGACTGCAGCTGCTTCTGGGTTGCGGACCGCAAGGCTCTGATTGAGACTTTGAGCATCCTGCCGGAATATTTGCGAAATAAGGCGACGGAGTCAGGAGCGGTGATCGATTACCGCGACTGGCATATTCAGCTGGGACGCAGGTTCCGGTCGCTGAAGCTGTGGTTCGTGATCCGTCACTATGGCATCGAAGGCTTGCAGCATCACGTTCGCGAGCATGTGAGGCTGGCGCAAGAGTTCGCGCAGTGGGTGCGGAGCGATGATCGCTTTGAACTGGCCGCGCCGGCGCCACTGAGCCTGGTGTGCTTCCGGCACAAGGCTGGAGACGCGGCGAACCAGGCCATCATGGACCGGCTGAATGGCAGCGGTGATCTGTTTCTGACGCACACTAAGCTGAATGGGAAGCTAACCCTGCGACTGAGCGTGGGGCAGACGAATACGCAGGCCAGGCATGTCGAAAATGCATGGATGAGAATTTTGGAAGAGGCAAGGAATCTAAGTCCCAGTGCCTAACCAGGGAGCGTCTGCCCACAGTGAGCGCATTGTGATTCAAGAAAACGAGTGCCTGATCCGACCTCGATGGAATTTGGACCAGCCGAAAGCGATGCACTGCAGAACGGACATGGTACTCGAGCGGCGATCGAGCGCTCGAAGGCGGTCTTCTGTCCTCGATAAAGAACAAAGAAGACATAGATCATCGCCGGCAGGGCCAGCGCAAGAAGGAAGCGCCCCAACCATCCCCACTTGTTGACCGGAGCATCCGCCGGGGCGAACGACACCACCGAGATCATCACTACCAGTCCTATGCCCGCGAGCACATGGACATAGCGCGGCAGCCAAAACCGTGTGCGTACCCAGAAGCGAAAAAGGCTGACCGCCGAAAGCACAAGGATCAGCGCATGCACCACGTAGATGCCTCTGAAGACTGTGCGCCACATAATGTTTTTTAGCTTACTACGAGAAAAAATTGGACGAGCTCAATCCGCGGACATGGGAACCGGCCCTGCGCTGGCAGCCATGGGATTCGTATCGCCAACAACGTCAGAGGTGGGAAGCATCCATTTGCGGACTTGCGGCAGCGCCGCGCGCATGGCCTCTTCGCCGACGCGGATCAGGTCGTCGGCGCGCTTGAAATCATCATAGGCAAATCCAGCGACGTCGGGTTCAACGACGATGTCGGCAGCACTGCGCCAGAGGCTCGACATCGCATCCTGAGCAATGGCAAAGGATTGGCCGATGACATCGAATAAATGCCGGGGAGGTCCCCCGTGCGCCCACGTTCCCTTCAAGTGCACGGCAATCACGCGGTCGGCGCCCATTTCGCGCAGCGGACGAGAGGGCACGGGGTGCGACAACATGCCATCGACGAGGTAGCGCCCGCGGATTTCCACGGGCAAAAACATCCCGGGATAGGCACAGCTGGCGCGTACCGGGTCGATAACCGATCCGGAATGGAAGACCACGCCTTCACCGGTGTTGAAATCCGTAGCAGTGACCCCCAAGGGGATGCGCAATTCTTCGAACGTCTTGCACTTCAAAGTTCGGGTAAGAAAGGAAATCATGCGGTCGTTCGACGCGAAGCCGCAGCGGGAGAGCGTCCAGCGAGCGAAGGTAGTGAAGCGCGTGTTGTGCGCGACGTCGTGCATCTCGTCGAGAGAAAGTCCGCTGCAGTAGCAGGCGCCAATCAGCGCGCCCACGCTGGTGCCGGTAACAGCACGAATAGGAATCTGTTCTTCTTCGAGGACTTTGAGAACACCGATGTGAGCGATGCCACGGGCGAAGCCTCCGCCGAGAGCGATTCCGATGGCAGGATTACGGCCCGGAGCAAGGGGAACCGGCTTGCGGGAGAATTCACGCCCGAAAGCTTGCACGGACCGGATGATCTTCCCCAGGCTCTTCACTTCGACCCCACATCTCCAGCTTCTTGCGCTGGAACTGCTGAACCCCTACTTGATACATAAGATGCCATATGTTCGAAGAGGGCTGTAAGGGCACAATCGTGCCAGGTGTCAGTTACGGCGGGCCTGGTAACTGGTTACCGTGGGGGCAGCAGGCAGATGACGGAAGGGCTGTAATCCTGCTAAGTTGCGGACAGTATGGTGCGTGAGATCTCAGCCGGGGGCGTCGTCGTCCGGAAAAAAGACGGGGTCTGGTGGATGGCGGCCATTGAATTACCTGCCGGGCCGGCCGCGGAACCGGAACCGAAAAGGCGTGCCGTTCGCGCGAAGAAAGCGGTCTTATGCCTTCCGAAGGGACTGGTCGATCCTGGAGAGAAGGCGCTGGAGGCTGCGCTGCGCGAGGTGCGGGAGGAAACGGGCATCACAGCGGCGCTCATCACCAAACTTGCGGATATCAAGTATGTTTACGTGCGCTCGTGGGGAGATGGCGAAAAGGTTTTCAAAATCGTGAGCTTTTATCTACTGAGGTATGAATCGGGGCGCATCGATAATATTTCAGAGGAGATGCGAATCGAGGTAGCGCGCGCGGCCTGGGTGCGTCTGGAAGACGCGCCGAAGTTGCTGGCCTACCGTGGAGAGAAACAGATGGCCAAGCAGGCGGCACAGTATCTCGAAGGGCATCCGGAAGTGTGATTCGGATTGTATGTTGCGGAGAGATGAGACGCGCGCAAATTTCGCGAAAGGTTGCGAAATCATGCTAAGCTGCTCGGTCTTCCGGAGGCCGCCATGCCGTCCCTTTTGCGCTCGGCCCTTGTAACTTTCCTCTTGTTGCCCTCTCTTCAAATTCCAGGTTTTACTGATGACGCAAAGACGCCGGCGGCAGTGCCGGACCTGGCGGCTGCCGACCAACTCTACCGGGCGGGCAAATTCGCCGAAGCCGAGAGCGGCTACCAGTCACTGCTGAAAAATGATCCGAGGCTTGTGCCCGCACAAGTCGGCCTCGTGCGGGCGATGCTGCGGCAACAAAAGATTGATGAGGCGTTCGACGCGGTGAATGCCGGGGTCGGCGCACAGCCAGAATCGGCTGCGCTGCTGGCGGCGAAGGGGGACGTTGAGTTCCGCCGCGGCGAGATGGCGGATGCCGAGCGCGCATACCTGTTTGCAAAGAAGTTCGACTCCAAGGAAGTGCATGCCTATCTCGGACTAGCCCGGCTGTATGCTTCCTACTCCATGTACCGCAGAGCCTATGACCAGCTGGAGATCGCGCATGAGATTGCGCCCGGAGATATCGACGTACAGAAGGCATGGCTGCGGATGCTGCCGCGAAAGGAGAGGTTAGCCGCATTAGAGGCCTACCTTGCGGGGCCTCACCCGGACAATGAAGAAGAGACGAAATGGATGACGGAGTCTCTGGAATTCCTGAAAGCTACAGTGGATAAGCCAGCTCATGCGTGCCGATTGGTCAGCAAAGTGGATCAGACCGAGACCAAGTTGGAGACCGTCCAGGACGCACGGCGGATGCATGGGGTTGGCCTGGCAGTTCGGCTCAACGACCACAACACCCATCTGCTGCTTGATACCGGAGCAGGCGGCATCATGGTGAACCATAAGCTCGCTGAGAGATCGGGATTGACCCCTATATCTGCAGTGCATTATGGAGGCATCGGCGACAAAGGGCTACAGAGCGGGTACACGGCGGTTGCCGATCACATCCGGGTAGGCGAGCTCGAGTTCCAGGACTGTGTCATCACTGTTAGCGACAAAGGATCTGTGGCCGATCAAGACGGACTGATCGGCGCGGACGTTTTCGCCAGATATCTAGTTGACATTGATCTTCCGGGAATGCGGCTAAAACTGTCTCCGTTGCCGAAGCGTCCCGAGGAGCCAGTGGCCCCCACATCGCTGAACAGCGAGGGTGAGGAGCAGGCCAATGCGGACCAGAAAGAAGAGAGCGGAAATCAAGTCTCTTCAACAGATCAGAAACCCAAACCTCCGACCGCGACACCAGCGTCACGCTTGCCCAAAGATCGTTACATCGCGCCCGAGATGGCGGACTGGACGAAGGTCTTTCGTTTTGGCCACACCATCCTGGTGCCCACCAGTGTTAATGATTCCAAGGAAATGTTGTTTGGACTCGATACGGGAAGCTTTACTAATCTTCTCTCCGTGCGCGCCGGGCGACTGGTCAGCAAGGTCAGTTCGGACGATCGCATGCGGGTTCATGGAGTGAATGGCGCGGTAGACAAGGTCTACAGAGCCGACAAGGCGACTTTGCGATTTGGGCACTTCCAGCAACCGAACTTGGGCATCGTTACGCTTGACCTAGCGACCTTGAGCCGCCATATGGGTACCGAGGTTTCCGGCTTTCTCGGGTTTGCTATGCTCCGGCAGCTCGAACTGGAATTGGACTACCGCGACGGTCTGGTCAATTTCAAATACGATCCGAAACGTGTAAATGTATTCTCGAGATGAAGAACACGCTGCCGATGTGATTGCGACCCTAGAAAAATTGTCCGGGTGAGATTACCATTGCCAGTTCGCTGGTCCCCTGACCAGTGCAGGGCGAATCCGATGCCATCTTCCACCATCGAAAACAGACAACCGAAACTCTTCTGTGTCGTCTGTGGTTAGACTTTCATATCCGAGGTCCAGTCATGAAGCGCATCAATAAAGTCGCCATTCTTGGCGCCGGAACCATGGGCGCCCGCATCGCCGCGCACTTTGCCAATGCCGGCGTTCCCAGCTATTTGTTCGATATCGTGCCTCCGGACGCGGATGGTCCCGCGCGCAACAAGATTGCCGCCGCCGGACTCGAAGCGGCTAAGAAATCGAAGCCGGCCGCGTTTATGGAACCGTCCCTGGCCCGGCTGGTCACGGTCGGTAACTTTGAGGACGACCTGAAGAAGCTGGCCGATGTCGATTGGATCATCGAGGCCGTGGTCGAGAATCTCGAGATCAAGCGGACGCTGCTGAGAAAAGTAGAAGCCGTGCGCAAGCCGGGGACGATTGTCACTACGAACACCAGCGGATTGCCCGTGGGCAAGATCGCTGAGGGATTCTCGGACGATTTCCGCTGGTCGTGGTTCGGCACGCATTTCTTCAATCCGCCACGCTATATGCGGCTGCTGGAAATTATTCCGACGCCGGAGGCGGACCAGGCAGCGATCGATGCGATCGCGCACTTCTGCGACGTGCGACTGGGCAAGGGCGTGGTGATCGCGAAAGATACGCCGAACTTTATCGGCAATCGCATCGGTACGTTCTCCGTGCTGAATGTCATGCGGCTGATGCAGGAGATGGGGCTGACGATCGAGGAAGTCGACGCGCTCACGGGTCAGGCCGTGGGATGGCCGAAGTCGGCCACCTTTCGCACGATCGATCTGGTCGGTCTCGACATTCTTGGTCACGTCGTCGGGAATATGACGAAGAATGTCCACGACGAGCGCAGCGATCTGAAGCTGCCGGACTTCTTCGGCAAGATGCTGGAGCACAAGTGGCTGGGCGACAAAACCAAGAGGCGGCTTCTACAAGAAATCAAAGAGGCGAGGGCAAAGAAGAAGAACGGCTCGCGCTCGACTGGAAGACGCTGGAATATCATCCGCGGCAGAAGCCGAAGTTCGCCGCGCTCGACATGGCGAAGAACATCGAGGACACCGGCGCGCGCGTGCGCACTGCTGCTGGGGCTCGACGGCGGTGGCCCGCAGAAGGGCGACAAGGCTGGAGCATTCCTGTGGGCTGCGCTTTCCGATCTGTGGACTTACTCAGCCAATCGCATGCCGGAAATTTCCGACTCGGTCGTCGAAATCGATCGCGCCATGCGCCTGGGATTCAACTGGGAGCTGGGACCGTTCGAACTGTGGGACGCGGCCGGAGTTGAAGCGACCGTCGCTCGCATGAAGAAAGAAGGCAAGCACGGTCGCCGGCGAATGTCGAGAAGCTGCTGGCTTCGGGACAGAAATCGTGGTACATCGATGATCCGAAATCGTCCGCGGGGCGCAAGTACTGGGAGATGGGAACGGAGAGTTGGGAAGCGGTGCAGGTTCCGGCCGGCGTGTGGTCGGTCACAGTCGCGAAGAAATCCAACGGCGTGGTGAAGAAGAACTCCGGGGCATCGCTGGTGGATCTGGGCGACGGCGTGGCTTGTATCGAGTTTCACTCCAAGATGAATTCGCTGGGCGCCGACATCATCAGCCTGATCATCGCAGACGCTGAAGCCCGGCGGTCCGGGCGACGATTTCGACGCGTTCGTCATCACCAACGACGCGACGAATTTTTCCGTCGGCGCCAACCTGATGCTGCTGCTGATGAGCGTGCAGGAAGAAGAGTGGGACGACGTCGATCTGGCCATCCGCCAGTTCCAGGGGATGACGCAGGCGATTAAGTTCTCGCCGAAGCCGGTCGTGGTCGGCGCCATTCGGTCTGTGCCTGGGCGGAGGCACGGAAATTTCACTGCACGCTGCGGCGCGCCAGCCGCATGCCGAACTCTACACCGGGCTGGTCGAAGTTGGAGTCGGGCTGCTGCCGGGCGGCGGAGGCTGCAAAGAGATGCTGCTGCGCGCGGTCGATAGCGCGGCCGCGTCGCGCGGAAAAGTTTCGGGCGAGGCGCTGGCGGGGTCGGTCGAAATGATGGAGGCGATGAAGAAGGCCTTCGAGACCATCGCCACCGCAAAGGTCGCGACGTCGGCGCATGAGGCGCGCGGGCTGGGATTCTTGAATGATTCGGACCGCATCAGCATGAACCGCGAGCGCGTGCTTGTCCGATGCCAAGGCGCGCGCGCTCGAACTGGTACGCGCGGGATACGAGCCTCCGGTGCCGCGCACCGACATTCCCGCGCCCGGCGAGAACCTTCTGGCCGCGCTGAAGATGGGCGTGCATCTCATGCGGCAGGGCGAATTCATCACCGACTACGAGGTGAAGCTGGGCGGCAAGATCGCCGAAGTGCTGTGCGGAGGCAACGTCACTCCGGGAACTCCGGTCAGCGAGCAATACATCCTCGATCTGGAGCGCGAGGGATTTAAGTCGCTGTGCGGCGAGAAGAAGACGCAGGAGAGGATTCAGTTCACGCTGAAGACGGGGAAGACGCTAAGGAACTAGGGCGGTCATCCCGTAGCAATGTCTGGGATGAACGGTGACATAATCGAGATCATGAGGAGATCGGTAAAACCCGTTGCCATCGGCGCTGCTTTTTAGTTCGCTTCTTGTGTGGGCACAGAAAGACGCTCCCGCAAAAGAATCCGCCCCGGATGTGCCCGATGCCATCGCGGTTCCTGCGGGGCTCGAGCCCGTTCTGTTCGTGCGCGGCAAGGGATCGCAGATTTACACCTGCCAGGCGGGAGCGGACGGAAAGTTTGCCTGGACGCTGAAGGGTCCCGAAGCAGAACTGAAAGACCGTAAAGACAAAGTAATCGGCGAACATTCCGCGGGGCCGACGTGGAAACTGAAAGACGGCAGCGAAGTCACAGGGAAAGCTGTTGGGCATGTGGATTCTCTGGATCCCGACTCCGTTCCCTGGCTGCTGGTCAACGTCGTGAACCACTCGGAGAAAGGCCGCGCTGGCCGACGTGACCAAGATCCAGCGCGTTCATACGCATGGCGGCAAGCCAGGCGATCAAGCGTCTGCGACGAGTCGCACAAAGATGGGGAAGCCAAGAGCAGTTACACCGCGGATTATTACTTTTTCGCGCCAGTGAAGTGAAGCTTAGACGGCAGACGCTGGCGTTCAACCCGAAGCATCTAATCGATATCATGCCGAGGACGGAGAAATCATATGCGTGAAGTCATCATTGCATCTTCAGTTCGCACGCCGGTGGGACGCGCGTTTAAGGGCACGCTTCGCGCTACTCGTCCGATGAACTGGCGGCGGTCGCGATCAAGGGCGCGCTGGAGCGCGTGCCGCAACTCGACGCGAAAGAAATTGAGGACGTCATTCTGGGCTGCGCCATGCCGGAGGCGGAGCAGGGGATGAACGTGGCGCGCATCGCATCGCTGCGGGCGGGGTTGCCGGTGGAAGTTTCGGCGCTGACCATCAACCGATTCTGCTCGTCGGGACTGCAGGCGATTGCCATGGCGGCGGAGCGCATCATGAGCGGCGGAGCCGAGGTGATCGTCGCCGGCGGCACCGAATCGATGTCGATGATTCCGATGGGCGGCCACAAGATCTCGCCGAATCCGTGGCTGGTCGATCATTATCCGGATGCGTATCTTTCGATGGGACTGACGGCCGAGCGAGTGGCGCAGCGCGATTGGGCATCACGCGCGAGGCGGCGGATGAGTTTTCGCTGCGCAGCCATCAGAAGGCGCTGGCGGCGATTCAGGCCGGAAAGTTCGACGACGAAATTGTGCCGGTGCCGGTGAGTTTCAGCACGCCGAACGGATCGAAGCCGAAGCGGCAGGAGATTGTGTTCAAGATGGACGAAGGGCCGCGCGCCGACACTTCGCTCGAGGCGCTGCTCTCGCTCAAGCCGGCGTTTCATGTGAAGGGCACGGTGACGGCGGGCAACTCTTCGCAGATGTCGGACGGCGCGGCGGCGGCGGTGGTGATGTCGGCGGAGCGGGCGAAGGCGCTGGGCATTACAGCCGCTGGCGCGGTACGTTTCGTTCGCGACGGCGGGCTATAAGCCGGAGGAAATGGGTCTGGGACCGGTCTTCGCGATTCCGAAGGCGCTGAAGATGGCGGGGCTGAAGCTTGCCGACATTGATGTGATCGAGTTGAACGAGGCGTTCGCGGCGCAGTCGCTGGGCGTGATCAAGGAAGCTGGACTCGATCCGGACGAAGGTGAATCCGAATGGTGGCGCGATCGCGCTGGGGCATCCGCTGGGATGCACCGGAGCGAAGCTGACGGCGACCGTGATCCGCGAGATGAAGCGGCGCAACGCGCGCTACGGAATGGTGACCATGTGCGTGGGCGGCGGCATGGGCGCGGCAGGGATTTTCGAAAATCTCTAAAGACCTAAGAGCTTTAACCACGAAGGACACTAAGGTTCACGAAGGAAAACCTAAACAAGATCTTCCTTCGTGAAACTTCGTGTCCTTCGTGGTTCCCGATTTGGCTTTTTTCTTTAACCTTTTCGGCAAATGCGCGCTGAATCACTGGATTTTCCGAATGGTGACCATGTGCGTGGGCGGCGGCATGGGCGCGGCGGGAATTTTCGAAAATCTCTAAAACCTTAAGAGCTCTAACCACGAAGGACACGAAGGTACACGAAGGAACACCTAAACAAGATCTTCCTTCGTGAAACTTCGTGTCCTTCGTGGTTCCCGATTTGGGCTTTTTCCTTCATTTTTCTCGGGGATGCGGGACATTATCGCTGGACTTTTCGAGTACAAGACTCTACTTCTGAAAGCATCATGGCAACAGTTGCAGTTTGTCAGCGAAGTGCCCAGCAAGTCAGTCATGCAATCATCACTGCTGCCATGAGGGTTCATTCCGAACTGGGTCCCGGGTTGTTGGAGAGCGCCTATCAGGCCTGCCTGCAGGATGAACTCCGGCGAGCAGGCGTTCGGTCGGAAATTCAGGTTGGGCTTCCCGTTGTTTATCGCGGCGTGAAACTGGACTTGGGTTACCGCATGGATCTGCTTGTCGAAGATCTCGTTGTTGTCGAAATCAAATCCGTCGAGGGGATCTCTCCCGTCCATCAGGCACAGGTCATCTCCTACCTCAAGCTCAGCGGCAAATCGATCGGATTGCTGATCAATTTCAATGTGGTTCGTCTTAAGGATGGAATCAAGCGATTCGTGAATGGGAGTGGGTGGAAGGAAAGGCCAGAGCTTTAACCACCAAAAAACCAAGAGCCTTAACCACGAAGGACACTAAGGTTCACGAAGGAAAGCTAGGAACCTCCTGCTTCCGCTGCGATGATAAGACTCGCTTTCAGCGCTATAATTTGCTTCAGGAGGTTCCTATGACCTCGGCCCGCTTTCTTACGCTCGCGCTTGTTCTCTGCTCGGTCCCTGTCTTTGCGCAAGATCATTCTCGAAAGCCATTGTTGGACTCACAGAATGCCCGCGCCACTTCCGAGTCTTGGAGAATCATCCCTGAGGAAATGGCGAACGCGAATGTGCCACTGGACCCGCTGGCCCGTCTGCTGACGAGTCAACCTCCACGCTACAAAAGCAACCAAGGTCACGAAGCAAACGTGCTCGTTCCGGGGCAGAATTTGAAATTATCTCTCGATCCCAACGCAAAGAATAACCGCGTTGTCGACTCGATGGGGCGCCTGGCGGATGACACGACCTGCCTGGCGATTCGCAGCTACGTGGTGGCACGCGACAGCAAGGATTCGGACTCCACCCACCTCGTGCTTTATTCCACCTGTCAGCCTGCGAGCCGGTATCAGTTAAGAACAGCAGTGGGCTCGTCCGATCATTGAGATCTTCGCGTGTGCTGTTACCCGATCGAGACATCAGTGCGCTCGGGTCCAGCTATCCTTCCCGAACCTTCCCGCATTAGAATGCATTGAGCTTCCGCCGGCCTCAGACCCGGCGGCTTTTCTTGTCACGAGGATCGACATGGCAACCACCGCAGTTCCCAAAATCAGGATTTCGGGCGGCAGTTTCTTGCTGGAGACCCGGCAGCCCGAGGAAGTGTTCACGCCGGAAGATTTCAGCGAACAGCATCTGCTGATCGGGCAGACGGCCGAAGAGTTCGCCGTCAACGAAATCGTTCCCAACGTCGAGAAGATCGAGCACAAGGATTTCTCGGTCACGCGCGATCTGCTGAAGAAAGCGGGCGAACTCGGCTTGAGTTCGGTGGAAATCCCCGAAGCCTACGGCGGCCTGGAGATGGACAAGGTCACGGCGGCGGTCATTGCCGACCACATCGCCAAGTACGCCGGATTCGCCACGACATGGGGCGGGCACACCGGCATCGGCACATTGCCCATCGTTTATTTCGGGACCGAAGATCAGAAGAAGAAGTATCTGCCACGGCTGGCATCGGGTGAAATCGTTGGGGCGTACGCCCTGTCGGAATCGACCTCTGGCTCAGATGCGATGAACTGCCGTACCCGCGCTGTACTGTCTTCCGACGGCAAGCACTACGTGCTGAACGGCGAGAAGATGTGGATCACCAACGCCGGATTCGCCGATCTGTTCACGGTTTTCGCCAAGATCGACGGAGAGAAATTCTCGGCGTTCCTAGTGGAAAAGGATTTCCCGGGATTCTCCATCGGCGCGGAAGAGCACAAGATGGGAATTCGCGGCTCATCGACATGCCCGATCATTCTGAACGACTGCAAGGTCCCGGCTGAGAATCTGCTGGGAGAGATCGGCAAGAGGCCACCTCATCGCCTTCAACATCCTGAATATCGGACGCTTCAAGCTGGGCGCGATGTGCGTAGGTGGAGGACGGGTCTCGCTGGAGAATGCGATCGGCTACGCCAAGCAGCGCAAGGCATTCAGCAAGGTCATCGCCGACTTCGGGTTGGTGCGCGAGAAGATCGCCAATATGGCGACGCTGCTGTATGTCGGCGAATCGCTGGTATACCGCACCGTGGCGATGATGGATGCGGCACTCAGCGAAGTCGATAAATCCGCTACCGATTCGGCCAAGCAAACGCTGAAGGCCATCGAGGAATACGCCGTCGAATGCTCGATCATCAAAGTGTGGGGCTCGGAGATGATCGACTACATCGTCGATGAAACCCTGCAGATTTACGCGGGCTACGGATTCGTCGAGGAATATCCGGCGGAGCGCGCGTATCGCGATGCACGCATCAACCGCATCTTCGAAGGCACCAATGAAATCAACCGGCTGATCATCACCGGCTTTCTGTTGAAGCGCGCGATGAGCGGGCAGTTGCCGCTGATGCCTGCCATCAAGAAGTTGATGGACGAAGTGCTGTCGGGTCCGTCCGCGGCAGAGGAACTCGAAGGCTCCCTGCCGGAAGAGCGCAAACTGGTGGCACAAGCCAAGAAGCTGGGGCTGTTTGCTGCCGGGGCGGCCACGCAGAAATACATGCAGGCGATTCAGGACCAGCAGGAGATCATGGGCGCCATCGCCGACATGACGATCGAGACTTACGCGATGGAATCCGCGGTGCTGCGCGCACAGAAGATCGTCGCGGCCAAAGGAGAAGCCGGCGCGGCGTTGCCGGTGGCCATGACTCGCGTCTATCTGTCGCAGGCGATGGAGAAAGTCGAATCTGCAGCGCGCAAAGTGATCGCCGCGGTTGCCGACGGCGACACGATGCGAACCCAGCTGGCGATCCTGCGGCGGCTGGCAAAGTACGAGCCCTTCAACACCGTCGAACTGCGGCAGCAGATTGCGCAGAAGATGATTGAGCGCGGAAAATATACGCTGGCTTAAGATCTTTCACCACAGGGGACACGGGGGAACACAGGGGACTTCACTTGTGGGCTACCGTCCCTTTTTTCGTCGAGTTACTCCTGGTGTCCTGATGAAAATAGAGATGGCTGCAATGCTGGTGGTTCTGGTGACTGCTTCTATGGCCGCGCAGTCTGCGCCTTCCGCACAGAAAGACTCCGCTACCTTCGACGCCGACGGCACTGCGCACCTCACTCGCGTTGTGCCGATGCCGGCTACGATCAGTTCAGAGGCACAGACGTGGCTGGAATCCCTTACTCACAGCACTCCGGATCCCGAGTCACTGGCGGAGCGTCGCGCCCGCACGGATGTCTGGCGGGCTCAAGATTCCGCTGAGGCTCGCAAGTTCTATCCCGTGACGGTCGAGGAAGCAACCACGGCCGGCGTTCGCACCGACATCATCACGCCGATCTCCATGCCGGAAACCAACCGCGGTCGCGTTCTCATCAATTTGCATGGCGGGGGATTCAACTCTGACTCGGGATCGCTGATCGAAGGCGTGCCGATCGCGAACTTGGCGAAGATCAAGGTGGTCTCCGTCTACTACCGACTGGCTCCGGAAAACCCGTTCCCCGCCGCAGTCGACGACGTTGTCGCTGTTTACAAGGAACTACTCAAAACTTACAAGCCGCACAACATCGGCATTTTTGGCACTTCGGCGGGAGCGATTCTGACCGCGGAAGTGACGGTGCGGTTCAAGCAACTGGGATTGCCGCTGCCGGGAGCACTGGGTATTTTCTCCGGGCTCGCCGATTTCAGCCGCGTAGGCGACGCGCGGCAACTCTTTACTCTGAATGGATTCCCGGGGGAGATGGAACCAGTCGATCCCAAGCATCTGCCCGACGACCAGTATGTGGGCAAGACCGATCGAAAAGATCCCGTGCTGTCGCCGCTTTACGCTGATCTACGCGACATGCCGCCGACATTGCTGGTAACCAGTACACGGGACCTGCTGCTCAGCGACACGGCGACCTTCCATCGCGCCTTGCTGCGGGCTGGAAATGACGCTCAGCTCGTTGTGTTCGAGGCATTGCCGCATGCTTTCTGGTATCACTTTCAGCTTCCCGAAACCAAAGAAGCTCTGGAACTGATGGCGAAATTTCTCGACGAGAAAGTCGGGCGCTAAACCGCAGTATTTCACGACATCGATCCGTAATTTGTGGCAGGATGATGCCTATGTCGACGATCAGCCACGCCGGATAAAGCATTCACGCCGTCGCTTCTGCTCTGCACAGAAATCGTCCTATTCCAACAACCAAGAGGAATCATCGCGATGAAATCTGCCCGATTGGCAGCGTCAGCAATTCTTGCTTTCTTTCTATTCACAGCCCTTAGAGCGGGCGCGGATGTCAGCCTTCCGTCATTGCTGGCCGACCACATGGTGGTGCAGCGCGGGTTGCCGGTACATGTCTGGGGGATGGCCGCGCCAAAGGAGAACGTCTCGGTTGTTTTCCGCGACGAAACCAAGGCCACGACTGCGCGACGAACTGGGCCGTTGGAGCCTGTACCTTTCGCCCGGCGAAGCGGGCGGGCCATTTGCGATGACGGTGAAAGGCACGAATACGATCGTGCTGAACGACGTTCTGGTGGGCGACGTCTGGGTCGCATCCGGACAGTCCAACATGGAGTTTCCGATGACGGGGCTGACGAACGCCGCCACCGAAATCGCCGCCGCGCAGTATCCGAAGATTCGCATTTTTCGCGTCGAGCATCGGCCGTCGGATTATCCACGTTCGGACGTCGAAGCAAAGACCTGGATAGCATGCACTCCTGAAAGTGTGGCGGAATCCTCCGCGGTCGCTTATTACTTTGCCCGCGATCTCTATCAGAAGATGAGCATCCCGATTGGTTTGGTCGAGAGTTCATGGGGCGGCACACCCGCAGAATCGTGGACGAGCCTGCGCACCCTGTCGGCTGACGCATCGTTGATGCCGGCTTTCGCCGAGCGATCCGAGACGGTCGACGAGCAGGAATCCACGCTGTTGCAACGGCAACAGGAGGAGCGCGGTTATCAGCAGGCCGTCGAACAGGCAAAAGCCGAGGGCAAACCCGCCCCCGGTCGACAATGGCATCCAGACTTCGCAGCGTGGGCTCCGGCTGCGCTTTTCAATGGGATGATCGCACCGCTCACACGCTTTCCGATTCGCGGAGTCATCTGGTACCAGGGCGAGGCCAACAGCGGCGAACGAGCGCCGCTCTATGCACATCTGTTCCAAAGCATGATCGGCGATTGGCGCCGAGCGTGGGACGAAGGCGACTTCCCTTTCCTGTTTGTCCAAATCGCAAACTTTATTACCGAGCCTGACGGTCGCTGGCCCGAGGTTCGCGATGCGCAGCGGAAAGCGTTGGCGCTGCGGAATACCGGCATGGCAGTGACGATTGATATTGGTGACCCGGTGGATATACATCCGAAGAACAAGCTGGATGTCGGCCTGCGTCTAGCGCTCGCTGCACGGGCGATTAGTTATGGAGAAAAGCTGGAGTGGTCGGGGCCGTTATATCGCCAGCTCACCAGGGAAGATCATGCCCTGCGCGTGTGGTTCGAACATGCCAACGGGCTTACCGCGAAAGACGGCGCGCTCACGGGATTCGAAGTTGCTGGGGCTGACGGAAAATATGTCGCGGCGGATGCGAAGATCGATGGAGCCTCGGTTACCGTGTCGAGTTCCGCGGTGACGGAGCCGGTTTCTGTCCGCTACGGATGGGCCGACAATCCAAAGTGCAATCTTTACAACCGCGAGGGGCTACCCGCATCGCCCTTCCAAGCACCACAGTAGCGTACACCAAGTAGTGTCTGGAGTTCGGGCCTGGCGAGGGTGTCAAAGGCATTCACGAGTGACGAGTCACTCAAACACCCCGACACCTGTTCATCGACTTCGAAGCGCTCTCACAGTAGCGTTCTAGCCCACATCAGGCTGCGAAATAGGCGACCGGGCACGCCGCCAGGCAGATCTCGCCCTGCCGGCGCAGATCGCCCGGGAAACGCAGTCAGAAACGTCAGCGTGCGCAGCCGGTAGGCTGATCAGGCGCTTCGACGGCGGAATGATCGCTAAGGCCTTCGTAGCGAAGTCGATGCAGGTATGCGCAGGTCGCAGCATTCCGGCAGCGCGACGCGAAGACGCGATCGAACCGCCTGCCCCGTTTCTTCTTGCCCTAGCGCGTGAGAACCAACCGGCTAAGGGGGATTTTGAGTGCAATGGGGATGTTTCAACAGGCACCGCTCGGCAGGAGACTAAGCGAGGGTTGCTGCGCTATCATTTGCCGATTATGCAGCTTGATTCTGTTGGCGATGTAATCGCAGTGCGCAAGTTTTCCCTTGCGAACGATCCTAGCCGGGAAATTGTGCTGAAAATGGGCAAGCCCCAGCCGTTGCCGGATGCTCTCGGGGATGACCACTATTGTCCATTTCAGATAATTGGCGTCGGCAAGGAGAAAGTTAAATATGCTGCCGGTGTGGACGCCTTCCAGTCTATCGAACTCGTGGTCAGAATAATCGGAGCAGAGCTTGCTTCGCTCAACAGAGAGCTTGATGGCCAACTCCGTTGGGAGGGTGACGAGCAGGGCGATCTAGGGTTTCCAACTTCGTGAACCATTCCGCGAATAGACCTCAGTTGTTGTTGCCAGCCTTCTGGCCGTCAATGAGCGATATGGGGATGTTTCAACAGTTGGGCGCTTTGGTTTCACGTGCGCGGGACATTGCAAGGAAATAGAAACGAACAGCGAACGCTGTGGACACGGCGAAGTAGCCCAGTTCTGCCAACTGTGAGAGCACGGGCACGCCCATGAGTAACGTTTTGAGGATAAACACCCCGCAGCACATTCCTGCCACGAAGCCGAACCCAACAGCATTTAGCATTGCGCCGCGAAGAGTGATTTTGCTGTCCCAAGATGTAAGCTGCTCGAACATAGTTCCTCGCATCTAGTCGCGATGAGGTTACCATCGCTCAGAATCGGAAGCAGTGATTGCGTTCACAATACTGTGGGCCACCGCTGCTCTTTCCCTTGATGCATCACGGGCATTTTGAGTGCTATGGCGATGTTTCGCCAATCAATGGACCACGGACGCAAGCTGAACCGCAAGTTTCCGCGTCCCCACTGGGGCCTCAAAATCTACGTATCGACGCTTCTGATACTGGATTTCACCGCACTCTGCGCCTAGCGGCATCGTGAGCAAAAGCACTCCCTTGCTGCACTTTTGGATTGGTTTGTGAACGATGATTCGAAATCGCGTGGTGGTGTGATTTGCAGTTTCCACCATCAAATCATATGAGCCATCGGTGAGCTTTTCCGTGAAGTCAAAGGAAGCCTTGTCGTGTGTTTCTTCCTTGGCTACCAGCTTGCCATCTTGCATCAGCGTCACAGTGGCATGGTGAAGCTGGTGCAACGCGTCACCTTGAAGTTGTCCCTGTCTCGTGAAAATAACGCCGCAAACATGCCGAACTGGCGAGTGCAATTCCTTAACGCAGGCCTCGACAGGCGTGCCGGGTTCAGGAGACTGCGCAGAAAGGGAACCGCAACAGGCAGTAGCGACCGCAAGAAGCAAAGCCTTAACCATGGTTTTCTCGCCCCACGGATAGTGTAGCTGCTGTTAACCAGGCCATAGCTGCTCAGAACCCCGGTCGCGGCATGATGAGATCGGAGTAGGGATCGCGATTGCTCGCGACCCCCTCCTCGGACCCGGACGGGCGCTTATTAGCGCATCCGGTTCTTATCGCGGATGATTGGCGGCGAAGCGCATCGCGGGGTAAGGATGGAGCACTCGCGGTTGAGGAAACCATCGGTCGGCCAAAGCGAGAGTACGCGTCCAGGAGATCGGGTGTTTCTGGCCGCGGCGGCGAAGGGTATGCCACCACTGCCCGATTAACCGATCCCGGAATACGCCGAGACTGTCGAGGTTTCCCGGTACCGCGTAGTAGTTGAAGTGACCCTGCACAATCGACTTGAGCCATTGGCCGGTCTGACGCACGGGATCGTGCATGCGCTTGCGGATCTGCTGCTTAATGTCGCGCAGCTTCGCCCGCATGCGTTTGCGGATCGTCTTACGCCTCACCGTGAACCGCCCTAACCTATTCTTCCCGCTGATGTGCGTGAAGCCTAGAAAGTCGAACGTTTCGGGCTTACCTTCCCCTCTACGTCTCCGGTTCTCTTCGGCAAACCTGCCGAATTCGATCCGGCGCGTCTTATCTGGATGTAATTCCAATCCAAACATTCCCAATCGTTCCTGTAAGTTCTCCAGGAATCGATCCGCGTCCGCTTGGTGTTGGAATCCCAAGATGATGTCGTCAGCGTAGCGGACGACCACCACCTCGCCGTGTGCCCACTTCTCGCGCCACATGTTCACCCAGAGATCGAAAGCGTAGTGCAGGTAGATGTTCGCAAGCAACGGTGAAACCACCGAACCTTGCGGACTGCCTGTCGTCGTGTCCGACCATTTGCCTTCCTCCATCACTCCCGCGTTGAGCCATTTCTGGATCAGCCGCAGGATGCGGGGGTCAGCGACGCGATGCTCCACGAACTTGATCAGCCAACTCTTGTCGAGGTTATCGAAAAATCCCCGGATGTCGGCATCAAGCACATAGTTCACCTTCTTCTTCAGGAGCGCGTATGACAACGCATCCAGCGCTTGATGCTGGCTGCGTCCCGGACGAAACCCATACGAAAAGCCGAGAAAATCTTCCTCGTAGACCTGGTTGAGGATGGTGACCACGGCATGTTGGACTAGTTTGTCCTCGATAGCCGGCACCGCAAGTGGACGTTGCCGTCCATCTGCTTTCTCTATGTACACTCTTCGCGAGGGCGTCGCTCGATAGGCTCCGCGATGTACCCGGCCATGAAGATCGGTTAGCCGATCCTCTAGTCCGTCTTCATACTCCTGCCACGTGACTCCGTCCACTCCCGGTGCGGCTTTCCTCTTCAACGAGTAAAAGCTTTCCCGCAGTAGATCGACAGTCAGGTGGTGGAGCAAGGCGGTGAACTTCATCTCCTTATTGTTCCCTGCTGCTTTCCGCACGCCCGCCAACCCCTGGGACACGCGCTCCCTGCTCTGCGTCGGGGACGTGTTAGGTTGACCAACGTTTTCCTTGATCAACGGCCTTCCCTCCCCACTCTCCGCCGACGCGTTCCCGTCTTTGTTCGAATGGTTCATCGGTACTATTCCGCTGTGTGACTCCTCGGTGACGTGCATGCGAGCCGTGCGGCCTAAGCCTTCGCCCGCCGACCTACAGCCTGGTTGAGCCGCAGGTGTCTCCGAGGTCTCCCGGTTCTCGTGCTTGAAGCTTCTAGGCGTGTCTGGGGTCTTCGACTACGCCGGACTGAGCAGGAGCTCGCGCTATCGCGCCTGTCCATGTTGCCTTCCGCACATTACGAGGGCGTCGGCGTCCGGATTGCATCTTTTCGGAGCTGAATACCCACCCCGCCTATCCTCTGTCTACGCTTCGCTGTGTCCCTCGCGGTAACAGCGCAAGACTCGAGGCCGAGTGGTTCGCTACTCCTTTCTCGTAAGGCTCTTGCATCCTCTACTTCAAGCCGGTTTAGCCCGGCGCACCGTAATGGGGATTTTACGTCAACGACGAACTGGCTGATGCTCGACGCAATGATCGCTTGTGCCGCCAGCGATCGAGAAGCGATCCGACCACGTAGAACCACGCAATTATCAAGACAGGCATCGTGGACATGAAGCTCGCTAACTCACTGACGCCCAGTCGAGCGAGGCCCCGCACAAATACCGCGCCCAGAAAGAACGCTGGAAGTGCGGAAATAACCAGCGCTTTTTCGAGCCATCCGGGGTCTACCCAGATATACATAGGATCCCAGGCACAATCGCCTTCATGTCCCTGCGTGCATGGTTCCAGTGTGGAATGTTTTTCCAGTGGATCTGAATCGAGCCGAACTGAACCCCACCAGAAGTAGCGACCATGGCGACCATGGCGCATCTCACGATTCCCCTGAACTGAGGCGTAGGTCAACAGTCCGAAGAGAACCATACCCCAAAGGCAGAGAGTCGGTCTCCAGCACATTCGCATACTGAAATTAGACACCGCCGCGACCTGCTCGAAGTCAGTCCGGTGGAATCACCCCATGACTGTCGTAACCAGGCCTTAACACTCAAATTTCGACTTCTTTCGATTCGGTTCACATCTGTTCGCTCAACCGCGATGGTCGAACGTGAATACATCGCCGCAATTCAGCAGGTCACGTCGATTCGTGGCACTTATCAAAGGCATTAACCGCGGAGGACACAGGGGAACACAGGGATAATCGGTGACTCATAAACGTCGATCCTGTTACCCACCTTCGAGTAGATAGTCGCGGTGAAAGCGTTATCGGCAGACCACTTCTCGCACCAATACTAGTCTTGGTGCGGGACAAGCATATAGCTGACGAACGCCAACTGCTTGCTGTCGGGCGACCACGACGGCACGTTGATGGTTCCCTGCCCGCCGAACAGTTTCGCCAGAACCGTGATCTTTCTTCGTCGCTGCACCAGCGACATCAGCCGCAGCATCACATCCTTGTTTTCCGGATGGCCCGTCACGCTGGCGTCGTAGGTGAGAAAGACCATCCACTGGCCGTCGGGCGAGATGTGCGGGAACCAGTTGTTGAGGTCGTCGGAGAAGACCTGCTCCTGCTCGCTGCCGTCGGCCTTCATGCGCCAGATCTGCATGTGTCCGGTGCGCTCGGAGTTGAAGTAAATGTATTTTCCGTCGGGCGAATATTCCGGGCCATCGTCCAGACCCTTGGCCGTGGTGAGGCGCGTCTCGTCGCCGCCCGCCGCGGGAATCGTGTAGATATCGAATTCGCCGTTGCGCTGGCCGACGAAGGCCAGGGTCTTGCCGTCGGGCGACCAGCCATGCCAGTACGACGGAGATTTCCTGGTGATGCGCGCGTGGCGTGCCGCCAGCGATGGGCACGAGATAAACGAGCGACTCGTGGTCGCCCTGCGAATTGTCGCTGATGGCGAGTTGCGTGGCGTCGGGCGAAATGCCGTGGTCGTTATTGCAGCGGGTGGCGAAGCCGCAGTGTCGAGCACGCTCAGGCTTCGTCGCTGCCCAGCGGGCAGCCGCTCGATGTCGGCCATCGCGATTGAAGAGGAAGGCGCTGCCATCGCGGGTCCAGTTGGGAGCCTCGAAGCGTCCTCGGCGCGAGATACGCCACGCGGCGGTCGGCGGAGTCGATCGCAATGGTTTCGAGCGTGCTGTAGAGAGTGGGCGTGCCGGCTTCGGCGGCAGGTTGCGTTCAGCTCGACATTGGAGAAGACGGCCTTCTCGATCACATCTTTGTCGTGCGAGCAGACGCCGAGCCCGACGTAGAACGACCCTTGCAGCGGAATGCGCAGCCATCCGCCGGCCGGCTGAGATCCACCGTCTGCTGCGAGGAGACATGTAAACGTAGTCTCCGCGCTTGGCGATGCGCAGCCGCTTCGGGGCGGAGAGGTTCGATTGGATCTCGCGCGTGACTGCGCCCTTTTCGTCGCGGAATTGCAGCGAGGTCAGGCCGCTGGCGTGGAGTGCCACGTCGGCATAGACGGAATCGGCATCCAGGCTTTGCCGCAGCATCAGCACGGCCTTCTTGTGCTCGTTGCCGCTCTTGTTCAGGAATGAAATGTCCGCGGTCAGGGTCACGTCCCCGGATATCTTTCTTCCACGCGAACTGAAAGGCATCCGCTGCGAACCACATGTTCTCGCCGCTGCCGCTGATCGTGTAGGTCTTGGCAGCGGCATCGTAGTCGACGGATCCAGGATGAAGAACGGTGCCCACATCCGAATGCCCTTCGAAGATTCCTTCCGGGGCTGTCGCCTTCTGTGCCGCAGCAGTTGTATTTAGAACAAATCCTACGGAAATGATCAGTGCGAACTGCAGTACAGAGTGAAGCCTGCGCATGAAGGTCCTCCGTCGGGCGTGACGAATTGCAGCTTTCGGGTAACCGGGCATTGTAAATCGCGATGGAGAAAAGTGCGCAGAGACTGAAGCCGCATCTCCTTTTTCTCGAATTACCGCGCGGCTGACGCCTTTCCAACCCCGACATCCAGGAACGCCTACACCCACAAGAACGCTGCCTGGTCTTGCCCGGTGGCGGCGCGCACGATCCGTTCGGCGATGTGCATCCCGTTCCTGCCGTTCGTAAAGACTACGACCGCCGACTGACTTTCCGGGTGGGCGAGGAAGAAATTCTTCCATCCGCCGTTGTCACCCCATTGCCACAAATAACGCGGCTGCGTTCCTTCCTGTTCAATCCCAAAGCCCAATCCCCATCCGAGCGCGCTATTGATGTGAGAGATCGGCTTGCTCATTTCCGATCGCATCGCGGCACTCAGGTCAGCGTTCTTCTGAGACACCACGTGCGCCAGAAATGCCGAGTAATCGGCCACCGTGGTCAGCAAGCTGAATGCTACATTCGGGCTAATCTCGTTCGGCATAAGTGTGGCACCCGGCGCCTTGTCCTTCACCATCGCAGCCACGATCTCCTCGTGATGCCAGGTTCCCAAAGGTTTTCCGCTGGCCTCGATCATCGCGAACAAAGTCTTGGCAAACTCCGTGTTGTACATGGGCTCGTCTCCATTGTGGCCGCCCACAATCCGTGCGTCACCATCCGCCCGCCACAAATAAGTGGACGATTTCATTCCCAGAGGTTTCATCACCTGATCCTGTATCCACTGTTCCGCACCGACTCCCGTGATGTGCTCCACACAGCGCTGCAGAAAGTAATATCCTTCGCCCGAATAGCGAAACCGCGTGCCCGGCTCAAACTCCGGAGTGAGTTCCTGATCCTTTTCCGATCGCCAATTGGGCAATCCGGACGAATGGCTCAGCACGTGCCGTGCGGTGATGCGTTCCGACCACTTCCCGGTGGGCGCTCCGTCCGCCAGATACTCCTTCAGGGGCTTGTCGAGATCCAACTGGCCCTGCTGGACCAACAGGAGAACTCCGTAAGCGAAGACCTGCTTGCCCATCGATGCCGCAGGAAACAAGGCTTCGCCCGTAACGGGCTCCTTGGTTATCGCGTTCTTTACTCCTGCATAGTGCTGCCATATCACCTGGCCGTTCTGAACCACTCCCACGCCGAGACCAGGGAGCTTCGCCAGTTCCATCAGGTGAGGCAAAGTCGCAAGGAATTCCGTATCCGGCGGATGAATCGCCTTTCCTGATGATCCGTTCGCCCACATGGGGTGAGCAATCGCGACGGCTACACCTGCGCCGGCCTGCAAGAACCTGCGTCTCGCTAGAAAAGTCATGATTCTCCTATTTGGTCCTTCGTTGAGAGAGACGAACGAGACCTGATAAAGTCCCGTGCCACGCGCGACACTCTCCTCACTTTTCGAAGACCGCTGAATTCGCTCCGCCCATCTTAAGCGACGGGCGCGAGTAAGTTTGTACCAATCTCGACGTACTTCTGATACAACGTCTGCATGAAAATCAAGCGGCTTCTTCTTGCGTTCTGCACTTTGCTCTTCGTCATTTCGCTCGGCGCTACTGGCGTCGGCGCCCAGGAGAAACCTTCTCCGTCCGCCAACCTCGCCTTGACTCCACCCATGGGTTGGAATTCATGGAACAAGTTCGCCTGCAATGTCAGCGAGGACATGATCAAGGGCATGGCCGACGCCGTGGTGAAATCCGGGATGAAGGATGCGGGGTACATTTACGTCAATATCGATGACTGCTGGCAAGTGAGCCGCGACGAGAAAGGAAACATCGTCGCCGACTCGCAACGCTTTCCTCACGGTATGAAGGCTGTCGGCGATTACATCCACTCGCTCGGTCTGAAGTTCGGCGTTTATTCCGATGCCGGATCGAAGACCTGCGCGGGACGGCCCGGCGGGCTGGGACATGAATACCAGGACGCGATTCAATATGCCGCCTGGGGCGTGGACTATCTGAAATACGATTGGTGCAATACGACTTCGCAGGATGCGAAAGCTTCCTACGCCAATATGCGCGCGGCTCTTGATGCTTCGGGACGCCCCATTGTGCTCAGCATCTGCGAATGGGGCACCGCCAAACCCTGGCTGTGGGGCAAAGAGGTCGGCGGAAATCTGTGGCGCACGACCGGAGACATCAGTGACCGCTGGGGAGGCCAGGAGAAATGGCCTGACGGCGGCTGCTGCTCCAACGGAGTGCTGGCGATCATCGATCAACAGGTGGGGCTGCAATCGTATGCAAGGCCGGGTCATTGGAATGATCCCGACATGCTCGAGGTGGGCAATGGCGGAATGACCGATCTGGAATATCGCTCACACTTCAGCCTGTGGGCCATTCTGGCGGCTCCTCTTCTCGCGGGCAACGATCTGCGCAGCATGCGTCCGGAGATTCATGACATCCTCACCAACAAAGAAGCGATCGCGGTAGATCAGGATGCGCTGGGCCGCGAAGGCGAACGCGTCGCTAAGAATGGGGACTTGGAAGTGTGGGCAAAACAACTGAAGGATGGAAGCCGCAGCGCCATTCTGCTCAACCGCGGTAGTTCGGAGCAGGAGATCACGGCCAATTGGGAGGATCTAGGCTATCCTGCCGGCTTGAACGCCGCTGTGCGCGATCTGTGGCTGCACAAGGATCTGGGAAAGTTCGCGGGGAAATTTTCGGCGCGCGTCCCTGCGCATGGCGTTGTGATGGTGACTGTGAAACCTTAGAGCATTAACCACGAAGGACACTAAGGTTCACGAAGGTTTCGAAAAACCTTCGTGATACTTCGTGTCCTTTGTGGTTTCAGGTTTTGGATCTTTTTGGGAGGAAAACAATCAGTCGCGTACTTTCTTCAATTCTTCCATCACGCTCTGGATCAGCTCTTTGGCGTCGGTCAGGTTTTTCATGATGATCTGAATGTCCATGACCGGCTTGCCCGGCCAGCGCTGGCTCTGGCAATAGACGCCGTGCTGACCGACCAAGGCCATGGCGTCGGTGATGGTGTCCATAGTGACGGCCAGGCGGCCGCGAGGAACGCCCATCATGGTCTCGTAGTGCTCCAGTTCTTCCTGTTTCTCGTCGAATACCGGCATGGGTTCGATTGTAACCGGGCCGATGCGTGGAGCATAATAAAGCCCGGCTGAAACATAATCCCTTCTCAAACGTCCAAAGATTTTGACACCCCTAGCTCAAAAGGAGAAACCATGCAAAAACGAATTGCCCTAGTGATCGGCTTGATTTTCACGTTTAGTGTTTTCGCTGCCTGTCAGGGCAAACCTAGTCCGGCGGCTTCCGCATCGTGCGATCTTGGCGGCAAGACCATCAAAACGAACTATTCCAGCCCCCGCATGAAGGGGCGCAAGATTTATGGTGGACTCGTGCCCTTCGGTGAAGTTTGGCGGACAGGCGCGAACGATGCAACAACTTTTGTTACCAGCAGCGACATAGTCGTGGGCGGCAAAGCCGTGCCGGCGGGAAACTACACAATCTTCACGGTTCCCACAGCCGACAAGTGGACCCTCATCATCAACAAGAAAACCGGCGAGTGGGGGATTCCCTACAAGTATGAGAGCGATGAACTTGTGCGCGTGGACATGAAGGTCTCGAAACTGCCCTCGCCTGTCGAGAACTTCACCATCTCGTATCCAAAGTCCGGTAGCGGTTGCACGCTGCAGATGGATTGGGAGACAACGCGAGCGTCGGTGGACATCACGGCCAAGTAGGGGAATGCAGGTTTCAAGGTTTCAAGGTTTCAAGGCTTCAGGGTTTCAAGGTTTCCAAGGATTTAGTGTTCTTAGGAACCTTGCAACCTTCGAGACCTTGAGACCTGGTCTACTCGTTTTATTGCAACAATCAAAATCAACCATCAACAGTCCTCATCAGCGCTACAATCCCCTCATCGGCATTCTCACGGGAGGGTCCCCATGCCCGTATACGATTATGTTTGCCTCGATTGTCATAAACCCTTCGAAACCGTTCTCACCCTGAACGAGCACGACAAGGAAGACCCCAAGTGTCCTCATTGCGGGAGTAAGAACGTGGAGCAGGAAGCCGCGGCATTTTTTGCCGTGACGTCCAGAAAAAGCTGACACCCGCCTTCTACGGAGAGTGAAAGCAGCTAGCGGAGTTGTTGTCGGAGTAAGTCGGCGGCTGCTCGCGCATCAGACATGTCAGGAGAGATTTTTAGCGCCTGTTCGTAGGCCCGCAGAGCTTCCGCATTCCTGCCGGCTTGAGCCAAGGTGCGGCCCAGTTCAAAAAAGCCATATCCGGTAGGCTGAGCTTCGACCGAATGCGAGAAGTCGTTGATCGCTTCCTGAAGCTTGCCTTGCTTCAGTGCTAACTGACCGAGGCCAAGCCATGCCCTGAATTGGTTGGGATCGTACTCCAGTGACCGCTGAAGACTCTCGTATGCCTTTTCGTCTTCTCCTTGCGCCAACTGTGCCACACCGAGGCCGGCGTAGGTAGCAGCCAACAGCCCTGGATCCGAAGTGAGATCAACTGCAGCTCGATAATTGGCCTCGGCCTCTTGCAGGTGACCGTGATTCTGATCGTACGTTCCCAGGTTGCTCCGGCTCATGGGATCGCGCGAGTTGATGCGTGCCGCGGCTTCAAAATACTGATGGGCCTCCTCCTCTTTGCCTGCAAGGATCAGCGCTCCACCAAGATTGTCCTCGGCAACGAAATTATTCTCGGTTACGGCAAGGGTGTGAGTCCACAACTCGGAATTGCTCTGCCAGTAGCCGATCTGGCGATGAGTCACCACAGCCAATACAACCAACACTGCCGCTGCAGTAATGGATGACCAGAGTCCGAAATTCTTCGCACTCACCCACTCGTCCACGGAGAATGCGATCATCACGAAGATACCGATGAGTGGAATGTAGGCGTAGCGGTCAGCCATGGCCGCTTCTCCAACCTGCACCAGACCGATCACGGGCACCAGTGTCCCCAGGAACCACAGCCATCCCACCAGCAAGTAGCGACGATTGCGACGTCTCCATACGGCGGCGGAAATGGCAATTAGCACGAGTCCGGCAATCACTACCCGCCATGCTGGCAGCGAATTTCCCGGATGGGGATAAAGCGGGGCGAGATGGGCCGGCCAAAGCATCTTCCACAGATACATCGCATACGCGTAGATTGCGTTCGCGATCCGGACTCCGAAGGAGAATTCTGCGGTCGTCCGAATGGAGCCTCCGGACTTTTGCGCGATGACAGTAATTACTGCGCTAGCGGCGGAAAGAGCAAACAAGGGCAGTTTCTCCAGCACCAATTGCGACCATTTTGCTGGAACTTCTCGGTCGCGTTGCAGCCGCTGCAGTGGCCAGTGATCGAGTAGCAGGAGCACGAACGGCAACGTGATGACCATCGGCTTCGCGGCGAGGCCGGCAGCGAATAGTCCTGTGACCGCCAGATACCGCTTCCAGCCAGGCTTTTGCACGTACCACCCGTACGCCCACAGGGTGAGAAAGAAAAACAGTGTGCAGAGAACATTCTTGCGCTCGGCGATCCAGGCGACCGACTCAACGTTGATGGGATGCAGCGCGAAGAGCGCGGCGACGAAAAGGCTCGCACCCAGTCGACCCGTCGTCCACCTCAGCAGAAGAAACAGCAACATCGCGTTCAGCGCATGCAGCAGAACACTGGTGAAATGATGACCGGCAGGATTCAAGCGAAACAGAGAACAATCGAGGGCGTGCGACATCCAGGTCAGGGGATGCCAGTTCGCCTGTTCGGTTGAGGTCAGCGCCCATTTAGCGGTATTCGCCGTCAGCCCCTCACGAACATGCGGGTTCTGCGTCACATAGCGATCATCGTCATAGTTCACAAAAGGATGACGATTCACTGGGTTGTACAGCGCGAGCGTAGCGACCGCGAGCAACAGGCAGATGATGGGATTGCGTTTTTCGGGAGACGCGAAAAGCCTCAACGATTCTGGTACGTGCGCTGCTTTCGATGTGGGTGGCAATATCAGGATTTAACCACAGAGGGCACAGAGGACACAGGGGAGGAAACAAGGAAGGTACGGGGAATGTTACACATTGTTGATTTTTGACGATGATTGTTGATTGAAAATCCACTCGTCGCGGGTATTCAATTTGACTACCTGAGTCAGGCAGAATTCACAGTCAAAGTCCCCACCCTGTCGCGAACTGCGCGACAAGGGTGGGGCACCCTCTTCAGCAAAAATCAGTTCGTCGGCTTCCAGCGCAACACGGGCTTCCTAGCCGCCGCTGTCTCGTCCAATCGCGACACTCGCGTGGAGTGCGGGGCGTCGAGCACCGTCTGAGGATCTTCTTCCACTTCTTCCGCGATCGACTTCATCGCCTCGACGAAGAGATCCATCTCCTCCTTGGACTCGCTCTCGGTAGGCTCGATCATCAGGGCTCCAGGCACGATCAGGGGGAAGGCGGTCGTGTAAGGATGAAACCCGTAATCGATCAGACGCTTGGCGATGTCCATGGTGCGTACGCCTTTTTTCGCCTGCAGTTTGTCGCTAAAGACCACCTCGTGCATGGTGGGCGTGGAGTAAGGCAGGTCGTAAGTGCCCTCGAGTCCTTTGCGGATGTAGTTGGCATTGAGCACGGCGTCTTCCGTGGTTTGGCGCAGGCCGTCCGGACCGTTCGCCTGAATGTAGGCGAGGGCCCGCACGAACATTCCAAAGTTTCCGTAAAAGGCGCGCACGCGACCGACTGAGTGTGGGCGGTCGTATTCGAAACCCAGCGTACCATCCGGCTTCGTCGTTAGCACGGGAGCGGGCAGGAATGGTTCCAGGGCCTTCTTGATGGCGACCGGACCCGAACCCGGGCCTCCGCCGCCGTGGGGCGTCGAAAATGTCTTGTGCAGATTCAGGTGCATGACATCGACGCCAAAGTCTCCGGGCCGCGCCTTACCCACCAGAGCATTCATATTGGCGCCATCCATGTACAGCAGGCCGCCCTTGGCATGCAGAATATCCGCGATCTTGTGAATCTGCTGTTCGAATACGCCGAGAGTGTTGGGATTGGTCAACATCAGGGCAGCTACGTCTTCGTTCATCTGCGCTTCGAGCGATGCGATGTCCACCATGCCGCGCGCATCTGATTTCAGATTTTCGACGGCGTAGTTCACCATGGCAGCGGTGGCGGGATTGGTGCCGTGGGCAGAATCTGGGATCAGAATCTTCTTGCGCGCATTTCCCTTGGATTCGTGATACGCGCGCACCATCAGCAGACCAGTCATTTCCCCGTGCGCGCCTGCGGCCGGCTGCAGCGTAATTGCATCCATCCCGGTGATCTCGATCAGGCATTCGCTGAGCGTCTTGATGATGCGCAGGGCGCCTTGGGATATCTTCTCCGGCTGGTAGGGATGCCCGTTGGCAATGCCCTCGACGCGCGCAACCGCTTCGTTGACCCGCGGGTTGTACTTCATAGTGCAGGAACCCAGGGGATACATCCCAAGGTCGATGGCGTAGTTCCATGTAGAGAGCCGGGTGAAGTGGCGGATGATCTCGATCTCGCTCACTTCCGGCATGCTTCCGAGATCTTTTCTTTCGGAGGCGCCCAGCAGCTTCGCGGTGTCGACCTCGGGCACGTCGAGGGGCGGCAGCTTCCAAGCAGCCTTCCCCGCCGAGGACTTCTCAAAGATCAGTCCTTCGTTTTGATTGACCTGGCGCGTTGCCTTGCGAGTGGTGTGTTTCATAACTTATCAAGTCCCGGGTCCATAACATCGGGCGGACGTACGTACCATCGGCCTGTTCCCTGGCAAGTCTGGCAGACTCCAGTGCCCGAACAATTCTGGCACTTCGGCTCACTCTCATTCAGGTGCGTATTGATGCCAGTTCCATTGCAAGCCGGACACTTGCCGTCGCCTCGGCAGGTGGCACAGGTGTTACGCGACATCGCTGGCCCCTACATCGCGCCCGGCTGTCATCACGCCAACTCTTCTACTTCTTCCTTCGCCGATCGCACCGATCGCTCGCTCTCCGCCACCAAACCGACGGCGGTATCGATCGCCGACCGCGGAGTGAGTTCGGTGCAGCACCACAACGCCGCATTGCCGAGCTCGGGATAAAATTTCTTCAGGGGCAACCCGCCAACCATTTTGTGGCCAAGCAAGCGGCCGTTGATGGCATAAGGATCTTCGCTGGTCTGAACGACGAATTCATTGAACCGCGGCGAATCTCCGAACAGCACTTTGCCGTGTTCAGCAAAGTGCGCCGCCGCGTAAGCTGTCTTCGCTAGATTCTGTTTTGCCAATTCTCTAAGCCCGATCTTGCCGTACACGGTCATGAAAATGTTGACCATGAGAGCGACCAAGGCCTGGTTCGTACAGATATTGGAAGTAGCCTTTTCGCGTCGGATGTGTTGCTCGCGCGTAGCTAGCGTCAGAACGAATCCGCGCCGGCCCTGCTTGTCGACCGTCTGTCCGACGAGGCGGCCGGGCATCTGGCGGACATTTTTCTCACGAGTCGCGATTACGCCGCAGTAAGGGCCTCCAAATCCGAGGGGGACGCCGAACGATTGTGCTTCCATGGCGATGATGTCGCACTGGCGCGGTGGTTCCACGATGCCTAAAGAGACAGCCTCCGCTATCGAAACGACCAGCATTGCGCCATGTTTGTGCGCGATCTCGGCGATGGCGCCCACATCTTCGATGGTCCCGAAAAAATTCGGAGACTGCACCAGCACGCAGGCCGTTTCCGGAGTCATCGACTTTTCCAGTTCCTTGAGATTGAGCCGGCCGTCGTCCTGGTAATTTGCTGTCGAAAGGGGCATTCCCTGATGCGTGGCGTAGGTTGCCAACACCTCGCGATATTCAGGATGCAAGCTGCGCGCTACAACCACCGACCTCCGTCCGGTCAGCCGCACCGCCATCATCACGGCCTCGGCTGCGGCCGTCGAGCCGTCGTACATAGAGGCATTGGCCACTTCCATGCCGGTCAGTTCGCAGATCATGGTCTGAAATTCAAAAATGGACTGCAGGGTGCCCTGCGATATCTCCGCTTGATACGGAGTGTAGGCGGTCAGGAACTCGCCGCGCGAAATCAGTGAATCGATGATCACGGGGCGATAGTGGAAATACGCTCCCGCACCCAGAAAGCTGGTGTACCCATCGCCGTTCTCGCGAGAACGCTGGCGAAAGAAGTCCACGATCTCTGACTCAGCCATTTGGCGAGGGATCTTCAGGTCTCTCGTCAGTCGGTACTCTGCGGGAATGGGTGCAAATAGATCTTCGACCGAACGCAAGCCGATTGCCTTCAGCATGGCTTCGCGGTCGGCAGGGGATTTTGGCAGATATCGCATAGGAAGTTATATAGATGTAACTCGCGGGCCTCCGGCGTCAGACCTCTGACCTAAGACTTCGCCAAAACCGTCGGCGGCCGAGGTCTGCGGTCCGAGGGCTGAGGTCGGATTTTTCAGTGTCCGGCCTCTTCTGCCACAAATTTTTCGTAGTCAGCGGCTGAGAGCAGCGAGTCCAGTTCGCCCGGATTCTTCAGCGTCAGCTTCACCATCCACGAGTTATGGGCATCCGAATTCACCTTCTCTGGCGCTGTCGCCAGTTCGCCGTTCACTTCGGTCACCGTACCCGAGGCCGGAGCGAATAGGTCCGATACAGCCTTGACTGACTCGACGGTGCCGAAGGTCTTTCCCGCGGTCAACTCAGCTCCAACTTTCGGAGTCTCGACGAAGACAATATCGCCCAGCGACTGCTGCGCGTAGTCAGTGATGCCGATGGTCGCGGAGCTTCCGTTTACCTGAATCCACTCGTGTTCCTTGGTGTATTTGCGATCTGTGGGATAAGCCATAAAAGCTTCTAGCTCCTAGCTGCTAGCTTCTAGCAAAGTCCTCTGTGTACTCTGTGACCTCTGTGGTTAGTCGTTTTTCTTTGGCCGTTTGTAAAATGGCGTGGGGACCACAACCGCTGCTACACCTTGCCCGCGAACTTCTACTTTCACTGCCGTTCCCACCGCCGCCAATTCCGTTGGCACATAAGCCAGTGCAATATTCTTCTTCAAGAACGGGGCGGGAGAGCCACTCGTCACGTACCCGATCTCTCGACCGGAGGGATCGAGCACTTTATATCCGTCCCGCGCGATGCCGCGCTCGGTCGTCTCCAGACCTACAAGAGCTCGCTTCACGCCTGCCGCCTTCGCCTTCTCCAGGGCCGCCCGCCCCACGAACTCCGGCTTCTCCATCTTGCAGAAGCGGTCAAGCCCGGCTTCCCAGACATTAATGGTATCGGAGATTTCATGACCGTACAGGGGAAGCTTCCCTTCGAGCCGCAATGTGTTGCGCGCACCGAGACCGCAGGGCACCACGCCGAACTCTTTTCCGGCGGCCAGGATTTCATTCCAGACCCTCGCGCTTGTCTCTTCATCGGCAGGCACGTAGATCTCAAAGCCGTCTTCCGCGGTATAGCCAGTTCGGCCCATCAGGATGTTCTTGAGTCCGCAGAGTGTCCCGCGCGTGACCCAATAGAACTTCACTGCGCTCAAATCGGCGTCGGTAAGCTTCTGCAGAAGGTTCACACCCTTTGGCCCCTGGATCGCGATCTGGGTGAAGTCGTCGGATAGATTCTCGACCGCGCAATCGAACTGGCGCGTGTTGTCCCGGACCCAGCTGAAATCCTTCTCCCGGGTTCCGGCATTGATGACAAGTAGATACTCTTCTTCGCCCAGCCGATGAACGATTACATCGTCGACGAATGTTCCTTCGGGATACAGCAGGGCCGAATACTGCGCCTGCCCAATCGCCAGCTTGGAGGCATCGTTCATCGAAATATGCTGGACCGCGGCTAGCGCCTGTGGGCCGGCCAGGCGAATGTCGCCCATATGGCTGACGTCAAAGATGCCGACGCCAGTGCGGACCGCCATGTGTTCGTTGATGATTCCGCAACCGATCGAGGCGGGATACTCCACCGGCATGTCCCAACCATTGAATTCCACCATCTTGGCTCCCATCTGGCGATGGACGGCGTTCAGCGCAGTTTTGCGGATGGTGGGAGCCTCAACCGAAGACAAATTCAACCTCAATCAGCGAGCAGTGGCTGGCCTGCCGGGGATGGTGTGACTGATTACCGTAACACGCGGTTTTTCGGCGGGTCAAACCGAAGAGCATTCACCACAGAGGGCACGGGGTAGCACAGGGAAATGCTGAGGCAGCAAAGGGCTTGCCTCTGTGTTCCCCTGTGTCCTCTGTGGTGAAGATTTTGATTATCGTCCGAACTGCACGGTAACACGGGATCCAGCGGGAACGTGGGTTCCAGCCTGGGGAGTCTGTTGTCGCGCGACCCCGCTGCCCACGGCCTCGAGTTGAAGGCCGATATTTTGCGCGGATTCGACCGCTCCTCGCACCGTCTTGCCCACGAAGGATGGCACTTCGATTCCGCCCTGCTCGACATCCAGGACGACCGTGCCGCTTAAAGGCAACTGCGTTGGGGCCGACACTGGAGTGGCCACCTGCTTCGTTTGAGTCGGCGGCATCGCCGCCACTGGCTCGCGGATCGCCGCCTGCACGACACTCGGATCGCCTCCGACAGTCGAAGGCGACGGCCCTTTCGACTCAGGTTCAGTGCGGGCCCGCTCCGTACCTGAATTTGCCACGGGCGAGGCATCGCTATTTACTTCCGCAGTCTCCAGAGGCTCGCCCGGGTGATCGGGCGTGCCTTCATCCAGATCCTTCTCTTTGACCTTGGCTTGTGCCAGCAGTAGTTGATGCTGCGGCGCCAAGGGCAAATCATGCGGCACGTGGAGGTATTCCAGCACCTGCTGTGAGATGCGGCGGTACACCGGCGCCGAAATCTGACCGCCTTGATGGAGTCCAACCGCCGAGTCAAGAATCACCGCGACCACGATTTGCGGATTGTTCACCGGAGCAAATCCGGCAAACGATCCGATGTATTTCGTCTTCGAGTAGGCTCCCGTCGCCGGATCTACTTTCTGGGCCGTGCCCGTCTTTCCTGCCGACGAGTAGCCCTCCAAAATCGCCTTGCGCCCGGTACCCTCAAGCACGACCTTCTGCATCATCGACCGCATCTCGGCGGCTGTGTATGGAGAGATCACTCGATGCGACGCGCCGGGATGAAACGCTACAGTCTGGGGCGTACCCTTGGACTCAACTTGACCGGCAACGATCCGCGGCGAGACCCATATGCCGTCGTTCGCGAAGGTTGAGATCAGGCCCGTGAGTTGAAGCGGTGAGATGCCGATTTCCTGGCCCATGGAAATCGCGGCGATGGAGACTTTGGACCAGCGACTGGGAGGCTTGGTCAATCCGCGCGTCTCGCCCGGTAGCTCGATCCCTGTTTGCTGACCGAAGCCGTAGGCGCGGATATATCTGTAGAATCGGTCTTCGCCTAACCGTAACGCGATTTTGATTGCTCCCACATCGCTCGACTCGGCCAGGACTCCCCATACGGGGAGGATGCCATGCGGCTTGGAATCCCGAATGCGCATGCCGTTGTAAACAATTGATCCCATCTGGCAGTCGAACAGCTCATTCGGGTTCGTGACCTTTTCTTCCAGCGCCGCTGAAATCGTCACCAGCTTAAAAGTTGAGCCCGGCTCGTACACGTAGCTCACCGCGCGATTGGTCAGCGCGCCGGGAGTGATCTGCTTGCGCAAATTTGGATTAAATGTGGGGCGGTTCGCCAGCGCCAGGATCTCCCCGGTGTGCGGATTCTCAACAATCACTGTGCCCGCGATGGCCTGCGTGTCGTGGATCGCTTGATCCAGTTCTTTCTCCGCAATGTACTGGATGTTCTTGTCGATGGTGAGGACGACATTGTCCCCAGGATCGGGCTGGGTTTCTACATCGGAAAACCACTGCTTGTGCGCGTCGACCGAGATGAACATCTTGCCCGGACGGCCGCGGAGTTCGTCGTCGAACGCGTGCTCGATGCCGCTTTGGCCCGAATCCTCCATGCCCACCGAACCGAGCACCTGCGCCGCCAGGTCACGCGCCGGATAAAAACGTTTCGGCTCTTTCTGGAAGTGAATCCCCTGCAGCTTCAGGGAGCTGATTCGTTCGATGGTTTGATCGTCCGCCTTGCGTGCCACCCAGCAAAAGGTCTTGTGCGCGCGGCAATCCGCCAGCACCACGTTGTAGTCGTCCCCGGTGATGCGGGTAATCAGGGAAACCACTGTGGGCAGATCCTTGACTTCGCTGGGCACGGCGAATGCTGAGTCAACCAGCACTGACATGGCCAACTCGCGGCCGGCCCGGTCATAGATGATTCCACGTTTCGCAGCGAGGGGAATGGCGCGCTGCTGTTGGTGGCCCGCCTGCTTGACGAACTTCCCGTAGCTAAATATCTGGAGGTAGACGAGACGTGTGCAGATTGTCAGGCACCACAACAGCAGGATGCCGCCCAGGAAGTAGAGTCGGGAGTTCTTGCCGGAACTGGAATCAGAGGCCATGGCTGCTCACTCAAGCGTTGTCATCCTGAGGGCCGCGTTCTTTGCGGGCCGAAGGACCTACGCATTTGGTCGGAATAACAGAACCGCCGGCAGACTGCATAGATCCTTCGCTTCGCTCAGGATGACAAAAGAACTGCTTAGACAAATCCGGCGGCCCACTTACAGACAGGCCGCCGCCGAGATGCAACCGAGCTATGCTCGGTGGACAGGCGAAGAGCCCGTCCCTACGCATTCTGATTACTGCCCGGGTATCACCATCACCGGCGTGGCGCTTGCCATCACTGGACCTTGCGCATCGCTCGTCGCGCCCTCCATGCGGATGACTTGTCCGGGTTCCGGAGGAACCAGGCCCATGCGGCGCGCCAGCATGTCGATGCGCTCGGGATCCCGCAGGGATGCATCTTCGAGACGCAGTTCATGATTCATCTCGGTGAGGGCGGTCAGTTCGCGCTTAGCCGATTCGATCTGGTATCCGTACTCGATGGCCTTGAAATGCTGCCAGGCATAGGTAAAGACCAGCAGGAACAGGCAAGCCAGCGCGGTGCCGAAATACTTCATTTCGCGGCCGCGGCGCGGATCTTCCACTTTGACCAGCCGTGAATTATCAATCGCCTTGGAGAAGTAGATCTCGGGTGTACCTGTCCAAAGCGAACGACGTTCGACTGCCGGAACCGCCCCTTGAAATGTTGCCGCCGCTGCCGCCATTATGCTGCTCCCATGAACGCTGGTTCGCCGTCCCTTAACGGAATCTGCATGGTGTAAATCTCGTGCAGTTCCTGTTGGACACGTTGCTGTTCGGCCCGTCGCTCAGCCCGATCGACCGTTGCCATCAATTCGCTGATCAGATTGCCTGTGTACATTCCCGCCGCCTTAATTTGGATTCCTACCACGGAACCCGTTGAACCCGACCTCGGACTTCAGCCCTCAACCGTTCTTGCTGAGGACCGACGTCTAAGGTCCGACGCCGTCTTGCATCGCGGATCTTTGTCCGCTTGACCTGAACTCTAGGTCCCGGCATCGCCTCACAGCTAATGCCGGGCACTCCGGCAGGTTTTCCGGAGCTAAACTCTGGAAGCCGGCTTCCGCTTTTCGGCTTCTGGCTTCCGACAATCTCAGGGTCCGAAAGCCGGACGCCGAGAACCGGACGCCTAAACTCTTTCCGCCGCCCGTAATTTCGCGCTCCGGGCCCGCGGATTGCGATCGCTCTCTTCTTCAGTTGCCGTAACCGGCTTCTTGGTTAGCACACTGAAGTAACCTTTCTGTACGCCTTCGCGGAAGGCATCTTTTACGATGCGGTCTTCCAGCGAATGAAAACTGATCACCACCACGCGTCCACCGGGCTTCAGGATCCTGGGCGCCGTATCGAGCAGCGCCTGCAGATCGTCCAGTTCGCGGTTTACGAAGATTCGGAGAGCTTGAAAAGTCCTGGTCGCTGGATGAATCCTGCGGGCGTGTTCGTCTTTGCCCCGATTCATTGGCCGGGCCGCGGCTGATATGGCCTCCGCAAGATGTGCGGTAGATCGTATCGGCCGCGACCGGCAAATGGCTCTGGCGATTCTCCGCGACCTCCTTTCCTCTCCGAATTCGTAAATCACATCGGCAAGCTGTCGCTCGTCGAGGTGGTTTACCACTTGTTCGGCGGTTCGCTCGCCCTGCGGGTCCATCCGCATGTCGAGCGGTCCATCCGCCTGAAAACTAAATCCGCGCGCCGCGTCGTCCAGCTGCAGGCTGCTCACTCCGATGTCTGCGAGCAGGCCGTCAGCCCTCAGACCTCGGACCTCAGCCAAACTCGCGAACGATCGATGCAGCAGCGTGACCTTCGGCCAATCAGGTCTTGGGTCGTGGGCCTTAGGGTCAATGTCACCGGTTTCATCTGAGACCGAAGTCCTGAAACCTAAGACCGCTGCTGCTCGTTCCAGCGCTGCCGGATCCTTATCGAGCCCAATCAAATGTCCCGGTGCGCCGAGGCGTTTTGCGATTTCGTAACTGTGCCCGCCAAGGCCCACCGTGGCGTCGATATAGGTCCCGCCACGCCGCACGGCTAAAAAGTCGATCGCTTCTTTTAAAAGAACCGGAACATGGCTCGCTACTCTTCCACCACCATGCCCAACCCCCTGAGGGGTGTCTGTTGATCCCTCGCCCACTAGATGCCCAGTTCGTCGAGCGTCTTCTCATCCTCAGGCGTAAACTTTTCTTCTTGGATCTCTCTCTTGAACAGCTCCAGGTTCCTGACTACCAGGTACGTCAGATTGCCTAAAACCGCTACTTCGCCCTTAATCTGCCCAGCTTCTCGCAACAACTGCGGCAGCAACAGCCGACCTTGCCCGTCCATCTCGACCTGCTGCCCGTAATAGTTCGTCCGGTCGAGAAACTTTTTCTTCGTAGGATTGAAATTGGAGAGCCCCGCCAGCTTTTGCTCGATCCGCTCCCACTCCTCGAAGGGATACACTTGAGCAACCCTCCCATCGAGACTTGTGATGTAGAATTGCTGACCGTATTTCTCGTCGATCACCCGCTTGAACTCGGCCGGGACCTTGAGCCGTCCTTTTTCGTCGACCCGGGTTGGATGATTGCCGCGAAACATGAATATGGCCCCTACGGAGGCCAGTTCCCGTTATCGGGGAGCTTTGTCTGGTCACTGCTACAGCAACGGGGGAGGTAAAAGCAGCGCAAAGTGAGGTCAAACTCGGGCAATTCGGGCTGTTTGTCGTCCTGCTGGGTCGGATTTCCACCGGCTCCTCGATTTCAGCTCCTGATTCCCACGTACCTTACCAATCTCACCACTTTGTACCACTTTGTACCACATCTTACCTGTAAGTCTTTTATTGTCAAGCAGAAACTTGATAGTCAGACACCCATGGGTGCACTGTTTTGGGAAAGCACGAAGCCTTGTGGTTTACTCTTCCGGCGACCACAAGGAATAGCGTTTAGAGACTTGGTTCTTTCGCTATTGTTTCGCTGCGATTTTTCTTGACGTCGGCCATGGGCGCGAACTTTCTTGTGCATATCCGAACCGCAATTATCAAAGGCACGCCGTGGGCGATGAAATAGCAGCCGAAGAATCCCTTCGTGAGACTTTTTGTCCTTCAGGGTTTGATGATGTTGCAGTTACCGCTTTCAATCGCGTGAGCGAATCCCGCCATCCCAGATCGAGTCGGACTCATCCAACACGAAACGCGCTTTTTATGTCTGATTCTTCGAGGCCGAGTCATGAACTGGGTGCAGTCATTCGTCGCAGTCGCAGTGTTCCTCCCCGTTGTCGTGGTAGCGCAGCAAGACTCAACTCCGCCCCTGTATCCCTCGCCGGGCAATCCCGCTGACGTCCAGTCACAGCAGAACATTCAGGCTCAGGAAAACTCTGAAACTCCGGTGTTCCGTGTGAATGTTTACGCGCGCAGCACGAATGCCGTGAACTACCGCAACCGCGGAGGCTCAACCACTGTTGATTTCAAGGGCACTGACCTCATGCCGGCAATCAGCGGGCATGCCAAAGTGGACGGTAAGGCCGGACGCCTGGTCATCGACGCTGATCTGAACCACATGGATTCTCCATCCAGAGTGGGCAATCAATATTTGACGTACGTTTTGTGGGCCGTCACTCCAGAAGGCCGGGCGGTCAACCTGGGGGAAATCCTGCCCGGAGGCAACGGCAAGGACAAGATTACGGTTACGACCGATCTTCAGGCGTTTGGGCTTATCGTCACCGCCGAACCATACTTCGCGGTCACGCATCCCAGCGACAAGGTCATCGCCGAGAACGTTGTACTCAGCGGAACGAAGGGTTTTGAAGAGGCAATTAATGCCAAGTTCGACGTGCTGGAAGGCAAGGAATATGTCATTGACGTACCGGCCGAACAGCTTCCCTCCGCGCAGGCCCAACCGAACGTGCCTTTAGACCTGCTGGAAGCTCGAGACGCTGTAGCAATTGCCAAAGCAGCTGGAGCGGAAGAATACGCCAAAGACAGCATCATGAAAGCTGAGGACATGCTGCAGCGCGCCGAAGATTACTACCAGCGCAAGCAGGGCCGCACGCCGATCGGCACCGCAGCTCGGGGCGCAACACAGATGGCTGAGGATGCCCGCGTCCTGACCTTGCGCAGGAAAGAAAGCGAACGTGAGGAGGCCGCACGCCGCGCCGCCGCAGAAGCCAAGGCGAAAGCCGAAGCGGATGCAGAGGCGGCGCGACAACACGCGCAAGAGGCACAAGCCCGATCTGACGAAGATGCCCGACGCAGAGCGGAAGCTGAACAGGCTCAAGCTCTCGCCGAACAGCAGCAGGCTGCGGCTCTGGCGCAGCAGCAACTGGCCCAGGCTCAGGCCGCTGCAGCAAACCGGCAGCGGGAGGAAGCTCAGCGTCAAACTCAGGAAGCGATCCGGCAGAAAGAAGAGATGCGGGCTCGCCTGCTGGCGCAGCTTAACCAGGTATTGCAGACGAGGGACACCGCGCGCGGTTTGATCGTCAGCATGCCTGACGTTCTGTTCGACTTCAACAAATACACGCTGAAGCCCGAGGCACGCGAACGGCTGGCAAGAATCTCAGGGATCGTGTTGGCTTATCCCGATCTCAAGTTGGAAATCGAAGGTCATACCGACAGCATCGGCAGCGACGAGTACAATCAGACGCTTTCCGAAAAGCGCGCCGAAACCGTTCGGGGTTACCTGGTCTCCTCCGGAGTCGTTCCCGATCATGTCACGGCAACCGGATTAGGCAAATCGGATCCTGTGGCCGACAATGCCACGTCGGCGGGTCGAAAACTAAACCGCCGCGTGGAAATGATCGTCTCCGGAGACGTGATCGGAACCCAGGCTCCGTCGCCTTCCATTGTGCCGGATTCTGGACCTGCAAATCAGTAGTCTCTCTTATCTCGCGTCGGTTGCGACGGCGAGCAGGTACCAGGCGGCATGCGGCAGCCACTGCTCGCCCCAGCGCCAGTCATTGTCGGCTCCCGTCTGGCGATAGGTCAGCAGGTAATCGATGTCGGCCTCATCGCGGAATCCGCTGGTGATTCCATTCGAAATGCCGCCGGGAGCATTGGTGAACTCCCATGAATCAAAGTACATGTAGGGCGGATTGTTGCGTCCGACTCCGTTGAGCATGCAGGAGTCGAACGGATTCAGGCCGAGAATCCAATTGAGCTGGTTCGTGGCAAAGCCATCCAGCCGATCCCGAAACGCCGGATCGTCTGTGAAAGCTCGTTCAGCGAGATGTGCAGCAGTAGCCACCGATGCGAGACGCGCGTTCTCACCCTGCCACCAGGGCGCAGCGTCGCTGTTGTGGGGGAAGAAAAAGCTGGTGCGCCGCGCTGCCGTCTTATCCTGCACGTACTCGCGGCTCAACCCGAACGGATTGTTTACCTCGTCCGTGATCGCCAATTCGAATTCGAGCGACTTCTTCACCGTCTGGAGCACCTGTGGCTTCGTAGCTGAGTCGGCAATTTCTGCGTAATAGAGCAAGCTCACTACGGGAAAGCCTCCGTCCGAGGCGTGAAAGAAAGGCCGCTGCCCATCGTCGGCGCGCCAGTAATTCTGGTAACCGCCGGCGCTGATCTGACGTGACATCAAGCTCTTCGCTCGGCTGTCTGCGGCCAGCTTGTACTTCTCCTTGTGTGTGGCGCGATAGAGTTCGGTAGCAGCCGCCAGCGCGCAATAGTCATCGACGATGTTCTCCTTGCCATCGTTCACCAGTTTGAGATTTTCTTTTTCCAGATAGTCGAAAGCAGCTTCAGCAGCCTTCAGGTAATCGGCGCTCGAGAATTCTCCCGAGACGGGATACGTGCTAGCCATAGCCAGGGCAGCGATTGCAATGCCACCACCGGAGCGATAGCTGACTTCGTATTCGAAATCGCTGTTTGCCGACTCGACCATCTCCTTGGCGCCCTGCCCCGGTTTCGCTTCGATCCCAAAGCGCTTCATCTCGCCAGCGATCTTGCGCTTCTCTGGAATCTGGTCCACGCCTCCGTTCATCACCGAACGGTAGAACGATCCATCGGACACTTTCAGGCGCACCAGATAGTCCGCGCCGAACATGGCTTCGGCCAGCATGTGGGGTTGGTAGCGGGCAAAGCCCTGCGATCCGCGCAGTTTCGTCTGCTCATAGCTTTTGAGCAGGCTGTATACGACCAGCGGAATCTGCTGCGGATTGAAGTAAGTCGAGAACGACAGATGCGACAGGTGCTTACCGTAGTCCCCGGTCGCGTCCCACCATCCGCCGTGCGCGTCCACCGTGCCGGGCTTGGAGCCGTCAAATTTCAGGTGATGATCTGCCTTGTCCATCTGGCCCGCGCTGCGTTCGTCTTTGAAGTAGTAGATGACATCCGACATGGTGTTGCGTTCGAGCAGGTCAAGCTGCACAAGAAATGGAAACGAACGCACCGTGCCCACCACGGAGCCACACTCCAGGTAGTACTTGCCTTCAGTGTTGAATGAAGTAAAGTCGAGAGTCCAGAAATACCAGTCCTTCCACTTCTGTACTGGGCCGGCGGCCTTCACAGCCACGGCTGCAACCTGCTTGTCATCGGCATTATTCTTCAAAGCACATTCGGAAACGTTCTCGCCGGCTTTTCCAAGAATTACCGCGTGCTTAGGCCCACCGGATTCATATCCCAGATGATTGGTAAGAATCTTCAAGTCGGAGGCTTCAGAACTTGCGGATGTAAACACAAGCGGGATGCAAAGTAGGAACAAAAGGAACTTCTGCATGATGGCCTTCCCTGTGCCGATTGGGATAACGGCATAGGGTAGGCCATCTGAGAAGGATTAGCCAATGCCAATTGCCCACCTGCTGCCGAGATGCATCGAAAGGTTCGTTAGTAGATCACTTTCAACGAAAACTGAATCTGCCGCGAAGACCCCGCGGTCTTGCTGATAATGCCAAACCCGCTGCCGCTGACGATATTCGAAGGCAAGGCAAAATTCACGATGTTAAACACATTGAAGAATTCAGCGCGAAACTCCAAAGTCCCCATCTCCGCGTTTCCCCGATGCCCGAACGGCGTGTCTTTGATCAGTGCCACATCAAAATCGTGGAATCCCGGCCCGCGAAATGTGTTGCGCCCCAGCGTTCCGAAGCGGCCCTGGTTGGGTCCAGTCCCTCCGGAAACGTTGATGGGAATGTCAAAGAACGATCGGTTGCCGTCAGCCCCGAGCCCGAAGTAATCGGCGCGCAGGGCCCGACTGGTCGAAAGATGCGGCATCGAAACCAAGTCTGGACGATCTCCTCCGCCCAACCCCGCGCCCGTCTGCTGCACTCCGGAAAATACGGTGAAAGGTGATCCCGTGGTCAGCGTCGTGATATTCAGGACTTGCCACCCCCGGGTTAAAGTTCGTCCCAGCGGCCGCAGAAATGCCACGCGGTCAAGGGGCAGCAACTGGATCACGCTCGCCGCGAAAACGTGCGTCACATCAAACGTCGATGGCCCTTTTTCGGCCGCAGGATCCCACGGATTCTGCGGTGCCGTCTGCAGGATCGTACCCGACGACCCAAGCAGCCCTCCCAGCACGGCGCTGGTGTCGTCCAGCGACTTCGAATAGGTATAGCTCACCTGCACACCCAGTCCGGCTCGCGGAGAGTTCTTCGTCAGGCCCGTCTGCAGAGCGTGGTACACCGAGTGCGACCCGCTGGTCATGATGATCTCCGGGCCAAAACCAGCGATGGCATGGCACGGTGAATCGAATTGTGTAAATGGCGCAAAGCCCTGGCAAGCTCCGCCATAACTGTTTGGGTTATAAGCTCTCGCCAGATGAATCCCCGAGGTGGCTACGTAGGAAGCGTTGAACTTGAAGTCGCCGAAGTCGTGGTCGACGCCCGCAGTCCAGCTCCCGATATAGCCGTTCGCGAAATTCTTGGCGATGCCCGTGATATTGAGCAGTTGCACATTTCCCGGAGCCAGCGCATTCAGATCGGACTGGAATCGCACCAGATCCATGACGGTATTGGCAGGAACATCTTCCGTTCGCCCCGTCGCGAAGATTGGCTTTCCTTGGACGTCGTAGGCAGTCGGCAGGTTCACCGGAACAAACGTATTCTGAAAAGCAATCGGCTCTCCAGGCTGAGCATAGATCGATGGAGCAAAAACGTAGGGAATCGCCGCTGTAAGAAAATTGTCCTGCCACAAGTTAGGAATGAGTGTTGTGACGGCTCCGCCCGCGTGCAGCACGGTGTGCCGGCCAACCCCATAATCCAGCGCCAGGCGCGGCCCCCAACCGTTCCAGTCCTGATCGTAGGGAGGCTGCGGGTTGATCAGCATTTCTTGCTTGGCGGAGCGGTCCCTATACCCCGTCGGCTTGCCGTCCGGACCAAGAAAGACAGGGAGCGACGTACGCTTCGTGGCTTCATGAATGCGACTGTTCACTTCGTAGCGCAATCCGTAGCTTACGGTGAGGTGCGGAGTGGCCTTCCACGCGTCCTGAAAATAAAAATTGTAGGCCTCGCGCTGAACTCCCGCCTCATTGAACTTATCTCCCACTGGCGTGAGACTGGCAGGGACCATGATGTTGTACGAGTACGGTGTCGCAGTCAGCAGTCCAGTCAGCGAGTCCGGTAGTGGATCGCCCACATTGATATTATGCGTGCCGCTGGCGGAAGGAATCGCCACTGGGGAATAGGCCGGACCTCCGCCGAATTCGTAAATTCCGTTGGGATTCGTGCCGAAAATCGTCGAGTCGCGATTGAATCGTATTTCCGTCCCCCATTTGAAAGCGTGCGAGCCCCGCGTCCACGCGAAGTCCTGCTTGAATTGATAAAGATTGCTGTACGACCCGAAGATGGATCCGCTGGGCTGGTTATAGGGCTGGAACAGGCCGTCGGCAAAGGTGAGCCCCGGCTGCGCGTGATTGGTCGTGGGGAAAAATGGCGTGCTTCGTATGTAACCGAGCGACGTCAACGACGTCAGACGCGGAGTAATCGCACGGGTATAGCTCACCCCGGCGTTCCGCTGATGATCAAAAAACAAGACTCCGAAGCTCGGATCAATCGCTGTCTGGTCGGGATTCGTCAGCGGCCCTGTCACCTGGTTCAAACTGAAGCGGGTTAAGAGCGAAGCCTTGTCCGAAATCTTGTGGTCGACTCGGATCGAGAACTGGTCCGTTCGCGTCACGATTTTCGAAGATGTCGCATACGTCCGGTCGCCAAACGAGCCCGCCGGTTCATTGGGCAGAGGATAGTGATCGAGTACCGGAACGACCGCCGCATTCACTGGAACCGTTAGCGTATCTCCGGGAAAGGTCGTGGTATCAATTCCCTGCCGCTCGGCCGCGGTCGGGACCGGAATGACCTGGGTCGTGCCCAGAACCTGACGGAATCCCTGATACTCAGCGAAATAAAATGTGAGATTGCGGCCGTCGTAAATTCCCGGAAGCACGATCGGACCACCGTTGGTCAGGCCGAACTCATTGCGGGCGAATGGAGGGATACGCCTGCGGCCAGTCGGATCCTTGTAGTCGAAGTAGTTTCGCGCATCGAACGATGCATTCCGCACAAACTCAAACAGGCTTCCGTGTACCTGATTGGTTCCTGCCTTCGTCACCACATTCGTAAAACCAGCAGCCCCGTGTCCGACTTCGGCCGGCATGACTCCGGAATTGCTTTGTACCTCCTGAATCGCATCGACGTTGAAGTTCGAAAATGTCGCTCCGCCCATCTCTGGATCGGTGGTGTCGAAACCGTCGGTGGCAAAGATAGTGGTGACACCGCGCTGCCCGTTCACGGCAAACTGCTGCGTGAAGTTAGCAGCGCCATTGGCGTCCGTCATTGTTCCAGCCGCCAGCAGCAGCAGTTTGCTGAAGTCGCGCGCATTCAGCGGAAGACTGGAAACTTCGGTACTTGAAAGATGCTCGCCACCGCTGGCCTGGGCTGCAACCTGCACACTTAAGCTGGGAAGGGCGCCCGCCTTCCCCGCCTCGCTTCGTCCCAGCACAACCTCGCCGGAAGCAGAGAGTTGCAACGAGATCAGGATCGCACTCTCGCTCCGGATGACAAATGGATCTGACGCCTTCCATTCCCGCTCGGAAAGCTGCACCGATAGCTGGTAAGAACCCGCAGCGATCCCGGGAAACGCGAACCTGCCATTTTCAGTGGTCGTCGCGTTGTAGTCTTGTCCCGAAGGGAAAGCATGCAATTTCACGATGGCGCGAGCCAGAGGCTGCCCCGCAGCATCGGTTACAGAGCCATCCCAGGTAGTGCCAGAGGCGGCGATGGCGGTTTGGATCGCGATCGTAAGAGCGATCAAACATAAGCAAGAAAAACGATTCACTATGACTCTAAGCATGAATCTTGAGATTATAAGGGTGAGTCGCGCAGTCCCGTCGTGATCAAAGACACATCCCTTTCAACGCCGCTATCGTCTCCGTGGTAGCATTTCTCAGAAGCGTTCTCCCTCCCGGCGGCTATGCCCGGCATTCGTTCCATTCCGCTGTGCCTCATCCTTCTCACGCTGGCTTTGTGCGTGGACACCCGCGCCGCCAATGAGCCTCCATGGCTCGAAGTGAACTCCGCTCACTTCACCGTAATCACCGATGCCGGCGATAAGAAAGGCCGCGAAGTCGCGCTCCGCTTCGAGCAGATGCGCGCCGTCTTCGCGGAACTGCTATCCAAAGACCGGCTACACCAATCGGTTCCAGTGACGATTCTCGCGTTCAAGAACGATAAGTCTTACTACCAATTGGCGCCCTTGCGGCAAGGACAGCCGATCGCCGTTCCCGGATTTCTTCTTCCCGACGAGGATCAGGATTTCATCGTCCTCAACGTGTCCGAAGATGAGCCCTGGCGCGCGGTCGCGCATGATTTCGCCATCATGCTGCTGACTTATAACTATCCCCCCACCCAGGGATGGTTTGACGAAGGGCTCGCCGAATATTTCAGCTCAATCCGAGTCGACAACCGGCAATTCGAAATTGGGAGCGATCCTGAACTGAGCCCATCGGTCACGCAGGATTTGCTCGGCCACCAGCGCGATGCTCATCCAGCCAAGTCGCTCACGGAGTTGCTTGGCGCCCAGGTTTGGATGTCCCTTCCAGACCTCTTCGCCATGAAGCATGATGCGTCCACCCGCAACGCAGGCACGCACCACACGCTCTACTACGCTGAGTCGTGGATGGTTATACATTACCTGCTTCATCAAAAGAAGCTCGCCGAAACCGGGGCCTACTTTGATCTCGTCCTAAACCAGCATGCTCCGGTGGAAGATGCCATTCAAAAAGCCTACGGCATGAGTTCTGCGCAACTGGAGCAGGCAGTGAAAGATTACTTCCATGCTCTACCTGGGCTCACTGCCGCTGTGGGCTCCGCCAGAAAGACTAATCCCGATCCTACGACCTCCAGCGCGTCCGGCCCGATCGAGCGCTTCCCCGCCCTGGTTGGCCCTGATGATTCCGCGATCACGGCGAAACCGATCCCCGAACCGGATGTGCGTGCGCTCTATGCTGGAATTCAGGTCCGTATCCCCGAACGACGTGAACTCGGTCTGAAAACATTGCAGGATCTGGCCACGACCCCGACCGTGGCCGATCAGAAAGCGCAAGCGAAACGCGAGGTCAAGAGAGTTGGTGAAGATCCTGATCAGCTTCCCGACAATGCCATCGGGAATCCTGTCGCGCATCGCATCCTCGCCTGGGACTTCGTGGAGCACGGGAACTTCGACGAAGGTTTTTCCGAAATGAGAGATGCCGCCGCTCTCAATCCCGGCGACATGTGGATTCGTTATTATCTCTCGGTCGCGAAGTACCGGCAGGCCCAGGCCAAGCATAGCGATATGTTCGGCCTGGCTAACATGATGCTCGATTTGAAGGCGGTCTTGGAATGGTATCCAGAAATGGCGGATGCTTACGACCTACTGGCCGTCGCTCGCAATTCTGGTGGAGGTCCATCCGCCGCATTGCAGGCCGAGCGTTCCGCCATCAGTTTGAGTCCGCGTAATGAGCGCTACCTCTTCCATCTCGCGGAAATTTACGTTACCGGCAAGAAATGGGAATCGGCCAACACCCTGCTGAATCGGCTGCAATCCAGCAACAACCCGCAGATCGTGGCGCAAGCCCGCGAGTTGCTTTCGCAGGCTGGAGTCGAACGCAAGTACGGCATTCCCGCCGATGAGAAAAATAATCCGCAGCCAAAATATGCGCCGCAGAAGTCTCCCTTTGATGTTCTTGACGAGGAAGCGGCGAAGCGCGAGGCCGCGGAAAACGCAACTCCGCCCGAAGTTCCCACCAACAAACCTTCCACGAAATTTGTGAAAGGTCGCCTGGTCGCCGTCGATTGCTCGAAAGCACCCGCGGCCTTGCTCACCGTGAGTTCCGAGTCAGGCCTGTTAAGGCTCCACGCTGACGACTACCGGTCCATCCTGCTGATCGGGGCTGATGACTTCTCCTGCGAGTGGCGCGATCGCCAAGTGAGCGTGAACTACAAACCGGGCGCGGGCCCCAATGGCGATCTGGTTTCACTGGAAATCCGATAAATCTGAGTTTCGTGAAAATGGCGGGCTGCTTGCAGCAAATTCACGCAGCAAAAAACCCTCTCGCTGGGAACGAGAGGGTTCTTAAGATCACTCGCTGCTTATGCGCGGACTACGTTCGCCGCCTGGAAGCCTTTGGGGCCCTTGAGCAGGTCAAACTCCACAGTCTCACCCTCGTTTAGAGTGCGGTAGCCGTTCTCCTGGATCGCGGAAAAGTGTACGAACACATCTTCCCCTGTAGAGCGCTGGATGAATCCATATCCCTTCGCCCCGTTGAACCACTTTACTGTACCTTTCTCTCTCACGGATAAAACTCCTTTCACCAATCGCGAAGAATTGTTCTGCGGTTTCTCGGATTGCGCTTCGATCGACTGAAGCCCCCCTCAAAGAAGCCGGCAGAATTTTTTCGGTTGCGCCGATGATGTGCAGAGGGAATTTACTTCCCAAAAGGAAAAGACCCCTCGGCTCCCGTAGGCATAGCATCTTTTGCGGGAACTTCTGGAGTCCGACGATTTGGCGCTTTTTCCACTACACCCAACTAACGGCAACCACTTCTAAATCTCATCACCAGACCCAAGCTCGGGTGATGAGCACAAGATAATAAGCAGTATTAAAACGTTTCGCAAGAGAAATTAGAAAGGAATCGTAATGTGACTTATGGTCATTTCGGCGCTTTTCCGATAACTTTAACGGAGATAAAGAAATAGCTCGGTAACCGCTCTCAGAACTTTGGGGTTTGAGTGGCATCCGCGAAGCCCTTCTTTCCCTGTTAAGATCTAATTCTGCCGTGGAGAATCCGCTGGTTCCGACAGTTCACCGTCCGCAAGAATCTTCGCAACCGCAGTCTCACCGCTCGAGTCGCCGCCGCGGGCTCGTTTTCTCAACTGTCAAATATCTGACACGAACCGAGGTCCACACCTTCGCGTTCTCCGTGGCAGCGAATGCGATTCTGTCCTTCTTCCCTTTCGTCGTATTGATGATGACCCTGATCCGCCGCGTGTTTCATTCACGCGTGATGTACGAAGTTGTATTGCAATTGCTCCGCGACTACCTTCCTGCCGGACAGGATTTCGTCATCCGCAATCTGAACTCGATGGTGAACTCGCGGCAGCGCGTCCAGGCGGTCTCCCTGATTATTCTGCTGGTTACTTCTTCGGGCATCTTCCTGCCGCTGGAAGTCGCGCTCAATCGCATCTGGCGCTTTGAAACCAATCGTTCTTACCTCGGCAATCAGTTGATCTCTCTGGGACTCGCTTTCGCTTGCGGCGCACTGGCACTGCTCTCGATTGCACTGACCGCCGGACCCGTGGCCTTCATGGAATTTCTGTTGCGCGGCTATGGCACGACTTTCATCCGCATGGTCGGATTCCTGATGATGAAAATCTTCGCCATCGCCGCCAGTATCGCGATCTTCTTCCTCATCTATTGGGTGCTGCCTAACGGCAAAGTTCCGGCGCGGGCTGTGCTGCCCACCGCCATCATCATGGGACTGCTCTCCGAGGCCCTGAAATACGCCTACATCCTTGCCCTTCCCTGGCTGAACTTTCAGGAAGTCTACGGACCGTTCGCGCTCTCGGTGAGCCTGATGTTCTGGGCATTTCTCTCAGGACTACTGCTGCTGGCAGGCGCCAACCTGTCGGCAGAAGAACACCTCCGCCGAGCCCTATAAGAAAAGGCCATCTGCAAGCAGATGGCCTGGTAGTGAAAACACTCACGTGGCGACGGGCGCTTCGCCCGTCAGGCGAAGCGAAGCGAGCCGCTTCAAGGGAATTGCAAGTTCTACTTCTTCGGCTCCCCGATCGACAGCAACTCCACTTCAAAAATCAGTGTTTCGCCCGGAGCAATATCAGGACTCGGCGGATGATCTCCATAGGCCAAATCCGGCGGAATCACCAGTTGCCATTTCGATCCCACCGGCATCAACTGTAGCGCCTCAGTCCAGCCCTTGATCACGTTGCCCAGCGGGAATGACGCCGGTTCCCCTCGCTTGTAGGAGCTATCGAATTCCTTGCCGTTGATCAAGGTTCCACGATAATTGACCGTGACTGTGTCGCTCGCCGAGGGCTTCGGACCTGTGCCCTCTTTCAATACTTTGTATTGCAGACCGTCGGGTAATGTCGTGACGCCTTCCTTCGATTTGTTCGCAGCCAGAAATGATTCTCCCTGTTTTCTATTCTCCTCGCCGGCGGAGTGCGCTTTCGCCTCCTGCAGCTTACGCACTTCATCATTCAATTGCAGGAGGGTCGCCTTCACTTCCTCTTGGGTCATCAAAACCTTGCCTCCGGCCATTGCATCCCGCAATCCGCGAGCGACCATTGCCGCGTCTACCGGAATTCCTTGTCGGTGCAACCCCGAACCGATGTTCACTCCGAGAGCGTAGCCGGCTTTCTCTCTCGGCGTCTTTGGCGTAACCGCAGACGTCGCTTTCGCGGCGGTTCCGGGCTTCTTAGCCGTGGTCGCTGCTTTGGGAGCTGCGGGTTTCGATTGTGTGGAAGCGGGCCGTGAAGGTTGAGACGCTGGCGGAGTCTGTTGCGCGAGGGCATAGCCCAGCAGCATGGTCCCCGCGGTCAGGAGTTGAACCGTAAGAGAGAGGTTTTTTTGCATATGTTCGTATTGTCCCATTGCGTGCGGAAGATCGGCAAACCGCGGGACGCAACTAGTAATGGTCTATCGAGCTAGAGTTTCCGAGCTCTAGTCCGGCAACTCCTCCGGCAGCACATCAATCTTCCATGTCAGGTTCGGCATGCGCTGCGAAACGGGCAACAGCGGCGCAAACTTCTTGTGCGGCTCCGTCTGATACCAATAAGCAGTGCTGGAATAGTCATCACTGCGAGAGTTGGCATGGCCGTGCTCGATTCCGCCTAAGAGTGATTTCGTGAAGTAAATCGGATCCTGAATCTGGAAACGGTACATGGTGTGGAAGCCGGTGGCGTCTTCGTTGCCCTTGCGCGAGTAGCCGATGAACGGATAGTCAAACTCGTTCTGGAATCCCCACGCATTTCCGAAATAATCCTCCAGCCCCGTACCGTGTACCGCCGGAGGCCATTTCTCGCCGTCGACGAACCACATGTCGTCGCCTTCGCCCCACCATCCCGTGGAGAATCCTTGCACGTTCAACACGACGCCTACGAAATGCCCGCGGCCGCTGGCGTTGACGAACGTGTAATTGTTGTCTCCACTGGGATGAAGTCTGTGGGTCTGCTCGGTGGGGATGGCCTTAGTCGGATTTTCCCGTCTCCACATCGCGTGAAAGCGGCCTTTGTCCCCCACAACGGACGACGAGGGATAGACCTCGTAGTCAACCTGATAAAAAAAATAGGTGACGTCCTGCGCCCCTTCGTTCGTGACGGTAACGCGAGCCCGGCTGCCGAAGGGCATGGGGAAGTAGCAGTTCATCGCCTTGCCTTGCACCGTCAGAGGCAGCGAATGCCAGGAGTGATACATGCCGAATCCCGTGCCAAAGAAGTCGCCGACGGGCACTTCCACGCTGGGGTCGGTTTCTCCGTCCCAATACATACGCAGAACCATTTCACGCAAGTGATACGCGCTGGGCGAATTGATGGTCATCCAGATATGACGGATGGACCCCGCGCCGCTGGCGTCCAGCAGGGTGATGCTCTGTCCGGCTTTAATCGGCACGGCATCGATGTATCCACCTTCGCGGTTGAAGCTTGAGGCCCGCTTGGTGACCGCATCCCGCAGAGTTGAAATATTGCCCAGAGGACCAACATCCTGAGCTGCAGCGGTCATACAAACGAGTACGCACACGAGCACGTCTATCAGCACGAAGCACGCTGTTCTCTTTTTCATGCTGAGACAATGACACAAAGGGGATCGACTCATCAATGAATGTTGAGACCGCTGTTCCAGGTTAGCTTTTGGCTGGTGAGGTGAGAGCGGCCAATTCTCGCTTGGCTTCCTGCCCGGGGGCGAAATCAGCGTCCGCATTTTTCCAGATATCTAGCAGTTGCTGGTAGCTCTTGATTGCCGCCGCCTTGTCGAACTGCGCCTGGGCCCGCGCGGTCCCCAGAAGACAGAATGAGTAGTCGGGAGCTTGCGAGGTACCTCCCGTGGCTTCTCCCAAACCCAGCCCGCGGTAGCGAATCCCGGGCGCAAAATCGGAAACGGCCTGTTGTGGATTCTTGGTTTCGAGCGAGGCGCGTCCAAGAAGTTGCGGCGCCTTGGAAACCAGAGGATAGGGAGCCGCCGGGTTCAATAGTCCACTCACTTGTTCGGGATGGTGTTGGGAGAGAGCGAGGGCGGCTTTCGCTTCCGGGAGATAGATCTCGTTCAACAGGGTATTCGTCGGTGCTTCGGCGGCCAGTCGCTCCAGATCCTTCAGCGCGGCCGCGCCCTCGCCACATAAGGCAAGCGCCAGTTCCGCATCCGGTGCAGTCGCGATCGAATGATCCAGGACCAGGGCGCGGTGTGCTCCTTCCCGCGCAGGGGCGCAGTTCGAAGTCAAAGCATCGTGCAAGGCTTTGACTGCATAAATTCCTCCGGCGGCATCCGGAAAGTGCTGCTGCTCCGCTCGCTGTGCGGCATGATCCCAGGCATGATCCGCATCGTGCACTTTGCCCTGAAAAAAATAAAACATGGCCGCGGTCGCTTCGACATTAAATCCATCAGGGCGGCTGGCCGCCCATTGCAGGTGTTTGTCCCAATCCGCCTGGCCCGAGAGGAATTCGTACGTCATCTGAGTGCCGTGATAATTGATGTCGTCTCCGCCACCCTGCTGCAGGGCCTCTTTTAGGTACCGCGCCCCTTCCTGCAAACGATCCATCGAGATCAGAGTGCTGGCGCTGTTCGTCGCCGCGACATTGTCCCACTTGGCAATGTCCCAGGTCTTCTCGAACCCTGCTGCGGCCTGTTCCACGTCGCCCAGGTTGGAGTACGCGACGGCTAGGTTATTCCAAGCTGCTGCGTCGCGAGGATAGGTTGCGGCAAACAACTTGTAGGCTGCCAGCGCTTTGGGTAGATCGTATTGGAAGTTCGCGGTCTGCGCCTCAATGTACATGCGCTCGCGTTCCGTTACCCGTTCGCGGAGGTCGTAGGCTTTCTTCATGTACTCTTGCGCTTTGGCAATCGCACCCTGCGTCGAATATGTCACTCCCAGCCGGGCATAGGCCATCGCGAAGTTTGGATCCAGGCGGACCGCATCCGCATAAAATGTGAGCGCCTGAAAATCCCGGCCCATCCGGTGCTCGTCCTCGCCCAGGGAGAAGGCATGAAATGCCTGCAGCGAAGCGGTCGTTACATTCGTATAGGGCGTGGTCAACTTCTGGATCGATGCCATCGACTCGCCCAGCCGCGCCCGAACTGCTGTAGCTGCCTTCGATACCGCCTGCAACACCGCCGTCTTATCGGACGCAGTCTCCTGCTCGCGGGCGAATACCTCGCCGCTCGCCACATTGACCGCATTGATCTGAATTACGTATGACGACCCGAGACTGGCAATCGATCCCGCCAGATATGCCTTCACGCCCAGCCGCTGCCCCAGTTGCTGCGCCAGTTCTGGCGTAATCTTCTGATCTTTTGCCTGTCCCAGATATTGCAAGTTGCTGTGCAGTTCGGCGTCGCTGACCAGCTGCAGCAGGGGCGACTGCTCCAATTGAATAGCCAGCGCTTCTTTCAATGTCGCATCGAAGACTGGATCGCCCGTCTGATTGGTGAAGTCCGCAAGAATGAGCTGATCCTTGTCCGTCAGTTGCACCGCGCGATGCTGCCGCACGTAGAAACTGGCAGCAATCACCGCCAGCACCATTACTACAGCTGCGGGAATCATCCACTTGACGGACGCACGACGAGGACTCGCTTCCACCGCTGCGGCCACATTCCCCGACGAAGCGGACGTCATGGCGCGAGCTGAGCCGCTGGTCCTCTGGGCCGCTGCAGGCAGGGTCTCTGGCGCAGCAGCGGCATGCACCGAATCTGAAGATGAAACCGACGGACTCCGCCCCGAATCCAGATCCCGCTTCAGCCGCAACAGCTCCGACTTGATATCCACGGCATGCTGGTAGCGCAGATCGCGATCTTTCTCCAGCGCGCGATTGATAATATCTTCCAGCTTCGCCGGCAGCTTTGGATTCAGCCGGACTGGCGCTGCCGGTGTCCGGTTCAGGATCTCGTCGAAGATGACTCCCGAAGTTTCTCCGCGAAAAGGGATGCTCCCGGTCGACATTTCGTAGAGCACAATTCCAAACGAAAACAGATCCGTGCGCGAGTCGAGTGGCTTGCCCCGCACCTGCTCAGGAGACATGTACGCCACCGTCCCCAGGGCCGAACCCGGACTGGTCAGATGATTCGCGCCCTCAGTCCGCGTAGCCTCGGAAGGATCGAGCGTGCGGCTGGCTTCCTGCGTCACTTTCGCCAGTCCGAAGTCCAGAATCTTGGCCGTCCCGCGCTGGGTCACAAAAATGTTCGCCGGTTTGATATCACGATGGACGATTCCCTTGGAGTGCGCCGCATCCAGACCTTCCGCCACATCAATCGCGATCGAAAGCAACTTTTCAATATCCATGGGACGAACGCCGATCTCATGCTTCAGCGTTTCGCCCTCCAGGTATTCCATGACAATGAAGGCCTGATCGCCCTCTTCGCCGATGTCATAAATGGTGCAGATATTGGGATGATTCAACGCCGATGCGGCCTGCGCCTCGCGCCGGAACCGGCTGAGAGCACCCGCATCACGAGTCACATCTTCAGGAAGGAATTTGAGAGCTACAAAGCGGTGTAACCGCATGTCCTCGGCCTTGTAGACGACACCCATCCCGCCACCGCCGAGCTTTTCGATAACTCTGTAGTGAGAGATGTTTTGGCCGATCATCATGTCGCAGTGGCGCTGCCCGCAACCTCAAATCCCCAATTTCAGGTGAGCCATCTTAGAGGTCAGGCCGAAACAAAGTCAACGAAAGAGCATCCACCGTTCACTTCAGCTTCTCGTACTCCGCCTTCGCTTCTTTCAGGATCGGAATATCGAGATCTGCATCCTTCCAGAGGGCGAGGAACTCCTGATAAGCGGTCCGAGCCTTCGCAGTATCGCCCGATAAACCATAAGCCCGTCCCAGCTGAAGATGCGACAGTGCGCCCAGGGGCAAGTTCAGCACGATGCCGCGATGATCGATGATTTTCTGGAATTCACTGGCAGCCGCGGCCCCATTGTGAGCCGCAAGGTACGCCTGGCCGCGCACATACACCGGATACAAACCGTTGATGGGCGTTGGTCCGCCCAGTTCATAGGGCGCGGCAGCTTCCAGGTCGATCACCGACTGTGATGGATTGCCGCCGTTCAGTTCGATGGCTGCCCTGATCGTCGGTAGCCAATAGATCTTCAGCATCGTATTGGTGGGTTCACTTTTTTCCAATTGCTCCACGATCGCCTTCGCCCGCGTCGTCTCGCCCACCCGCGCTAAAGTCATCGCTGACAACAACCTTATGTCCCGTCCGGGGGCGAGGGCCAACGCCGCATCCACTCGCTGTTTGGCGGCGGCGGCATTGCCGAATTCAGACTCCCGCAGAGCTGCGTTGGCCTGCCAGAGCGCGGCCGTCTCCTTGGACTCATTACGCACCGCTGCGTCCACCGCACGGCGCGAGAGATCCCGAGCCCGCATCAGCCGCCCATAATAGGCTTCCGTATCTGACTGGGTGGAGAGCATCACGTCTTCTTCCGCAGGCCTGCCTGCAGCCCACGCTACCTGCTGCGCCATTTCAGCCAAATCCCCTCGCAAAAATGCAAGGGAATACCAGTCAGAGCGGAGCACCAACCCGTCGAGCTTGCTGGCCTGCGCATTCTGCAACAATGCCTTGGCGTCGTCCAGGCGGTTTTGATTCATGTAGATGCTGGCCAGATTGCCATATCCCGTCAAGGTGTTATCAATACGCTGCGATTCCTCGGTCTCCGCCGCAGCTTTGTCGTATTGCCCGAGATTGCTGTAAATGTAGCCGAGGTTGGAGTGCGGCACCAGATCGCGCGGGTAGGTCTTGGCCCAGAGTTCGTAGGCCTCCGTGGCCTTCTCCACCTCGCCGGTAACGTACTGGAAGTAAAAAGCGGAGATGCGGTAGCGCTCGCGGTCACTCACCCGCTCTCGCAGATCATAGGCTTTCTTGGTATACCCGGCGGCGATGCTGGCCTGTCCGAGATTAGCGTACTCGACCCCGAGCCCAACGTAGGCCATCGCGAAATTTGGATCGAGTTCGATGGCGCGCTTCATAAACGGTATGGCCTCAGCGTCGCCCTTCGTTCGCCCTGTGGTAATGCCCATGCTGTACGCCTTTAGCGCCTCCAAAGAAGGAGTTGTCGCTTCCACGGGAACATCGAACTTCTGTACGGTGGCCAGGGATTCGCCGAGTTTTGCGCGCAGCGCGGAGGCCGCCGTGCCCAGCGCCTTCAATACGTCCTGCTTGGTCGCGGCTTGTTCCTGTTCTGTGGCCAGCGTGTCTCCGCTGCTGCATCCCACCGTGTTCAGGCCGATGACGTATTGACCGCCCAGGTTCGAAATGGACCCCAGGACAATAGCTTTGCTGCCCGTCCGAATGCAAAGTTCGCGCGCCGTATCCCGCGTAATTCGCTCTGTCGCCGGACGGCCCATCAAACGCAGGGTTTCCTCGACCCTGCGATCGGAAAGAATGTTGAGGAATGGTGATTGTCCGAGCTGCACCGACAAGGCTTGCTTCAGCGCGTCATCGAAGACAGGGTCTCCTGTCTTATTGTCAAAGTCAGCCAGTACCACCGTGTCCTTTTCTGTTAGCGGGGTAGTCTTCGTCGCGCCCGTCACCGACCGCGAGCGCAAGTAGAAGCTGTACGCCACCAGCAAAAAGATGACTCCGACCGCAGCCGCCGCCAGAATCTTCCAAACCCGGCTCTCTCCACCCGCCGGAACCGCCGCCACCTGCGAACTCCCCGACGAAGATGCAGCCGCCACTGCCGGCGTCGAGCCCGATCCCGGAATCGCCGGTGCAGCGTGGGAACCACTATCCTGCACGATCGGCATCGACCCGGAAGTGGCAGCTCCCGCACGGCCCGTATCCGAATCTCGCTTGAGCCTCTGCAAATCCGTTCGCATGTCGGAGGCATGCTGGTAGCGTAGGCTCCGGTCCTTCTCCAATGCCTTGTTGATGATGTCTTCCAGCTTGCCTGGCATGCCCGGATTCAATCGCACCGGCGCTGCCGGAACACGATTCAGGATGGCGTCGAAGATCTCTGCTGTGCTCTCTCCGCGAAACGGCATCGCGCCGGTCGCCATCTCGTACAGCACCACTCCGAAAGAAAACAGGTCGGTGCGCGCATCCAGATCCTTGGCCCGCGCCTGCTCTGGAGACATGTAAGAAACGGTCCCGATTGCCGATCCTGGGCTGGTCAAGTTGTGATCGACGGTATGCGTCACCGTGGCATCGCCCACCGGAGCGGCCATGGTCGTCATTTTTGCCAGCCCAAAATCCAGGATCTTCGCGTGTCCCCGCTTGGTCACGAAAACGTTGGCGGGCTTGATGTCCCGGTGCACAATGCCTTCGGAGTGCGCCGCGTCGAGCGCATCCGCCATCTCGATCGCCAGCGACAGCAGCGTATCCAACTCCATCGGCCGGCCGAGCAGCAGGTGTTTTAGCGTCGTTCCGTCCAGGAATTCCATGGCGATGAACGCCTGGCCGTTTTCCTCGCCAATGTCGTAAATGGTGCAGATGTTGGGATGATTCAAGGCCGACGCGGCTTGCGCCTCGCGCTGGAAGCGGCTGAGCGCCTGCGGATCGCGGGCGACTTCATCCGGCAGAAATTTCAAGGCAACGAAGCGGTGTAAGCGGGTGTCTTCGGCTTTGTAGACGACCCCCATCCCGCCACCGCCGAGTTTTTCGGTAACTCTGTAGTGAGAGATATTTTGGCCGATCATGATGTGGGCAAGTGGCGCTGCCCGCGACCCCAATCCCCAAATTTCAGGTGTGCCATCTTAGGATCACGCGCGAAACAATGTCAACGCCAACTACTCAAGGGTAGTTTTGCGTCGGGTGCCCCGCGCCTTGTCGCGCCTTCTGCGACAGGTTGGGAGTTTTGACTTTGACTTCCTGGCTGACACCCGTCCGCGATCGGCTTTTGCTCTAACTGACGACGAGACACTCTACCGCTGAATTTTCCGCAGGCCCTTTTGATGCTTCAAGGAACGCTCCGCCGGTCAGTCGAGCTTCACAATAAAAACATCCGAGAGAGGCGTGCCATTGGCTTCATTGCCCAATAGCCCGTCCCATGTAGAGGTGAACAGATAGAAGCGTCCGTTGCGAGAAACGCTGCCGAGAGGTTGGGTCTGAAAGAATGGTTCAACCCAAAGAGCGCGATTGTGAGCAAATCGCCAGATCGTATCGCCCAACCCATCCGTCTCTGCGCAAAATATCTCCCCCGCAATCGGCCGGTCGATGGAGGGATCGCCCTCATAGTCATAGGTGGAACCACAAACGGGGGTATTGTCGTGAATGTTCACGTTGTTCCAGGTAAAGTGCTGCACCTGATCCCAATCAAAAGCAACCGGCAAACCAAGCTGCGTAATCTCGCTGGTTGAACCGAGTGGACGCTTGGCAATTTGCAGGTCGCCCGTAATCCCTGGGCCATTAACTAAGCTGTTATACCCCACGACCTTATAGCCAGCGCACTCGTCCGTCTTGCTGTGAACGGGGCAAGCCGTGACCTTCAAGGAATACAGATCCCACACGTACCATCCAAAGTAGTCAACGAGAATGACCACGTATCTGCCGCTCCCGGAAAGATACGCGTGACGAATGAGGTAGGGCGACGTAGCTGTCGCTAGTCCTTTGGGACCCCATTGCCCTCCGATCTGGGCAGTCTGCGTGTTGTACCACCGGCATCCTAGCTTCTTGTCGTAAACCACGACAAACATGTGCTGCCCCGATTGCGCACCTCCTTCAGAGATTGAGAATCGCCGGCCGTCCAGAGACGAACGCACATCGTCGTCGCTCACTACCAACGGACCGGTGCCAAGTGGAGGCTGTAGCCCGCATGTGCGGGTATTGATCACGGGAGTCGAGACGCCTGTAGAGAAGCGATAGCTCGTAATGGTCAAAGTGTCTGGTTCGGAGGTGCCGTAAATCAGGTCAGGATCAATGAAGCTGAAGGTTGCACCTGGGCGCAAAGGTAGAAGCAGAGCTTTCCCAGGTGCTGCGTTGGGAAGCGAACTCACGGCCATGGTTTTCGGATCAAACCCGAGTGCGAGGACCTGGCCGCCCTGACCCACAACATAGAACTTGCGCGAATCCAGGCTCCACTCATTTTCTTCTCCGCTGCCGCCGGTGCGAAGGAAAGTTCCGGGAAGTTTGAAATTCGTCGTTCCATCGGTGGCGCGGACCATCTGGGAACCAAAATCAGGATCGGTGAACACGACATTTGGGGGAGGCGGAGACATGGGTGTCTCCTGGTGAATCAAACGGTCTGTGACCGCGTTGGGATAGGGCTGGGGACTTTGTGCAATCAGCGTCACCGTTAGACAGCTAATAGTGGAAAGAGTGAGAACCAAAACCCGAAGAATCCCGCTCGACATTTGCCCTCCCCGTCGCTCGCGTCCCTATTTTAGGAGGCAAGATAGGCCGCGAACCCACGGATTTTCGGGGATGCTGCTTCGATTGTCCCTACAGTATTCGCTGTAGGAGACTGGGATCGATCTCGACGGCCCCGCAGAACTATTTTTAAGGCTGAATCGACCTAACTCCAATAAATACAATGGTATAAGGTCTGACGCAAATCTACGGCGCCACGATCCCCGTGGCTTGCGGGGAAAGCAAGATACCTTCTCTAAGAAAGACAACGGGCCCAGAACTGGGCCCGTCATGTTGACTGAGTCAGGACGTTACGGCGTTGGAACTTGCACGGACACCTGGTTCGAGTAGCCACTCTCCACGCCGCTCGAATCTACTGCTGTGGTCACGTAATAGTAAGTTTGGCCAGACTGCACCGTTCCGTCCGTGTAGTAGGTACTGGCGGCAGAGCTGATTCGGCTGTACGGTCCGCCGGAAGTACTGGCGCGGTATACGTTGTATGCCGCCGCACTGGAGCTGCTCGCGCCCCAAGAGAGATCGACGGTGTGCTGAATAGTTGCGCCGCTCCCGCTGGCGGTTTCCGAGACGGTGGAAGTTGTAGCGTTGCTTGTAAAGGTAATGTTGGCTGAGGCAGATCCCGTTGCCGACGGCGTGAAGGCAACGGTGAAAGGGACGCTCTGCCCAGCGGGGATCGTGAGTGGAAGAGTGAGCCCGCTCAGATTGAACTGAGACTTGCTGGAACTGGCTGAAGAAATCGTGACGCTCGAACCGGCGGCCGTCAGGCTCCCGGTTAGACTTTGAGTCGATCCTACTGTCACGCTGCCAAAGTTCATCGAACTCGGGGAAACCGAAAGTTGTCCGGTGACTGTGGATCCGGACCCGGATAAATTCACACCCAGAGTGGGATCCGATGCATTCGAGGCAATCGACAAGTATCCGCTTGCCGAGCCGCTGGTCGTCGGTGCGAATACAATCGCGGCGCTCACACTTTGTCCCGGTGCCAGCGTTGCGGGAAGTGTGAGACCGGTCAGGCTGAATCCCGTGCCGGTCACCGAGCCCTGCGAGATTGTGAGGCTCGAACCGCCCGTGTTGGTCAGGGTTGCATTTTGAGTTTGACTGCTTCCCACTGGAACTGTCCCGAAACTTACGCTTGTGGGACTAGCGGCCAACAGCCCCTGTGTTGCGCCCGCGCCCGAGAGCGATACCGCCACGGGGGAAGCGTTCGAAGATACGCTAAGCGTCCCGCTCACGCTTCCACCAGTAGTCGGAGCGAAAGCAACCGTCGCACTCACAGCCTGTCCTGGTGCCAGGGTCAACGGAAGATTGAGGCCGGTCACGCTAAACCCTGTTCCTGTCGCGGTCGCCTGCGAGATTGTCAAGCTCGATCCGCCCGTGTTGGTCAGGGTCGCGCTTTGAGTTTGAGTACTGCCCACCGTCACAGTTCCAAAGCTTAAGCTGCCGGGATTTGCGGCCAGTTGTCCAGGGGCCGCCCCCGCGCCCGACAACGAGAGAGCCACAGACGAAGCGTTGGATGCCACATTCAACATTCCGCTGGCGGTACCGCTCGCGGCCGGAGCAAAAGCAATAGTAGCTTTCACCCCTTGCCCGGGAGAGAGAGTCATCGGAAGATTGAGGCCGCTCACGCTAAACCCTGTTCCTGTCACCGTCGCCTGTGAGATCGTCAAGCTCGAGCCGCCGGTGTTCGTCAGGGTCGCGCTCTGAGTTTGAGTACTTCCCACCGAAACTGTTCCAAAACTGACGCTGGCCGGACTAGAAGCCAGTTGTCCCGGGGTCGCGCCCGTTCCCGAAAGAGATAAAGATAAAGACGGGACGGATGCGTTCGATACGAAGGTCGCCGTTCCGCTGGCCGTGCCGCTCGCGGCCGGAGCAAAAGTGACCGTGGCACTTACACTCTGTCCTGCCGCCAGATTCATCGGCAGGCTGAGACCGCTCATGGTGAAGCCAGTTCCCGACACCGTGGCCTGAGAAATCGTCACGCCCACTGTTCCTGAGTTAGTTAGGATTGCGGTTTGCGATTGCTTGCTGCCTACCTGGATGCTTCCGAAATTTACCGTTGATGGATTGGCGCTTAACGACCCCAGGGTTCCGGTGCCGGAGAGGGCAACCGTGGCGCTGCTCGTGCGCGATTTTCCGCTGTTCCCGATCCCCGATCCAAGTGCGATCGCAAGCGAACCGCTGGCGCTCCCGCCAACTTGCGGAGCGAAAGAAACGTAGACAACTGCACTTTGCTGCGGCGGCACACTGAGCGGAAGACTGGGACCGGCAAGACTGAAACCTGTACCGCTGACTGTCGCTCCTGAAACCGTCAGGCTGGTCTTGCCCGTGTTGCTGATCGTGGCTTGCTGCACGCTCGTGCTGCCTACCGCCACATTTCCAAAATTCAAATTGGTGGAAGGAAGTGAATACTGGGCGTTGGCCGCAGCGGCACACAGGATAAATCCAAGTAGGATGACACTCCACAAGGAAGGAATCTCTCGGAAGACGCGTTGACTCATTAGCGTACGGCTCTTTCTCCGTGCTCGCTGCCGAGCGCGGCGGGGGATGATTGAGCTTCCGATTCTCTATCTCGACACGAGGCAGAAATCGTTTGTCCGACAATAACTTTTTTTAGAGTTTGGTCCTAGGTCACTAAAGGACGATGAGCATGTATTTCTGGTACGAGAGGCGGGAGTGTCCGTGCGTTTGCGAGGCCCTTCAAAGAAGGATGTGGAAATATCTACAGATTTTGCCCTTCCCAGTATCTCCAGGGACTAAAGTAATAATTCGCTGTATGAACCTTGGGGTCAATTCAGCCCGTCAACTACGTACAAATCGGACAGAATCCGCCCGATCGAATAGCCATAGGCTTTCCCATCCGCGCTGAACCGAATGACTGGAATGCTCTGCACGCCCGCCGCATCTGCCGGGACTATTTCTCGAAAGGGCTGGCGCTGCCCGGTTGCGATATCGATGCGCGTGATCTGGACTGGGATGCTCGGAGTGCGCGTGAGCAGGCTCTTTCCGTTATCGAAAATCCCATGATGCGCTCGTTGGGGTTCAGTACGACGTTGAGTTTTTGCGGCTCGCCACCAGCGATGGGGTAGAACCAGCGCTGACGTTGCGCGTCCAGGGCCAGAACAGACTTTCCGTCGGGCGTTACCAAGCCACCCACCGTGCCTTCTGGCGTAATCGGCCGCGGGGTACCGCCTTGGATGTCGAGCAAGTACGTACGGGGCGCGTGCCCCGACTCGGCCTGCGCGTAAACGATCGACTTGCTGTCGGGCAACCATCCGAAGTTGAAATGATCCGTCTTATCGTCGGTCAACTGCTTGGGCTCGCCAACTCCTGTGGGAAGCAACACCAGCTTCGCCGGAGACCCGACCGAGGAGAGGACCCACTGTCCATCGCGCGAAAGGGCACCAAAACCGCCGTCGCCCAACCGGACCGCCGGCGAACCGTCCGTCTTGCGCAGGAAGATGCTGTAGTTGTTACCTTCGGCTTCGCCCGTCTCGGAAAACAAAATGGTCTTGCCGTCGTTTGACATGTCCAGCAGCAACGACCAATCGAACCAAGACAGACTGTGCTCGCGGGTCTCGCCCGGCGGCAGGGCCGATATGCTGATGCGGGCTTTGTCAGCGGTCAGCAGCACCAGACCGGTGCGGCTGATGTCATGGATCGTCAGTCCGCCAGGAGCGCGATACACGAGACGTTCTTTTCCGGAGAAGTCGAGCGCATACACGGACCGCGCCGATCCCGATGGAACGGCCGAGAACCACACTTCCTTCCCGCTCGGCGCCCAGGCCAGCCCCTCGACGCTCGAATAGTAGGACGAACTGGCTTTGCGGTTCCCGTGCGCGTCGATGACGATAACTCGTCCATCATCACCACCCGGAACGTGGTCGGCGATCGCGAGAAACTCTCCATTGGGAGAAAAGCGCACATGGCTGACCCAGCCTTTGGGCTGGTAGAGTACGTTCCCGGCCGGAAACTCCAAGTGGTTGCCCCCGGAAATGGAGCGAATCATGGCGAGCGACTGGCCATCCGGAGTCCGAGTCTGCCCAGAGAACGTTATCCAACATTTCGCGTGGGGCGCCCCCGGCCAGGGGAACGCGCGCCAGAGTGCCCGCCTGCGAGAACGGCCCGGAATTCACTGGATGCAACGAGACGGCCATCTCTCCCTTCGAAGAGATCGAAAGAATCTGGGCAGCCGCCAGCCCGATTGGTCGCGAGTCGGAGCTGTCAAAGCGTGTCGAGAAAATCTCCTGCGGCGCCCCATCCCACGCCGCGCCATAAATAATCGTCTGTCCGTCGGGGGCAAAGCGGGCAGCCCAAATCAGGCCGTTGCGAAAGGTGACTTCATGGAACGTCGGATTTGACTGGGCGACCCCACGATGGGCGAAGCGATAGATGAATGCCCACGACGCCAACACCAGCGCTCCCGCGATGACCGGCACCATCCACCGCCGCGGAGATTTTTCTTCCGGCAAAGCGCGGAGGCCGCCTCGGGTCGAAGTCGAGATATCAGTAAGCGCTTCCAGATTGAACGCGATGTCGCGCGCCGACTGAAACCTTTCGGCCGGACTCTTTTCCAGACAATGGCGGACGATGCGCTCCAGAGCAGGCGAGATGTTGCGATTGGTCTCGTTGAGATCGGGCGGCTCTTCCTTGAGGATGGCGCTCATGGTGTCGGCGGCCGAGTCACCGTGGAACGCGCGCTTGCCCGAAAGCATCTCGTAGAGAATGGCGCCGAAGGAAAAAATATCGGAGCGCGAATCAGCCGGTTTGCCCCGCACCTGCTCCGGCGACATGTAGCCGGCGGTGCCCAGAACGGTCCCGGCTTCGGTCGCGACCTGCATGGTGGGCGCGTCGTCAGAAGCATCGAGCTCCGGCCGCGTGAATTTGGCGAGGCCGAAATCCAGAATCTTGGCGCGGCCGTCGTTGGTGATGAATAAATTTTCCGGCTTCAGGTCGCGATGAACGATTCCCTTCTCATGCGCCGCCGCCAGCCCTTTGGCAATTTGCTGGGCGTAATCGATTGCTTTGCGTGAGGCAAGCGCCCCCGCGCGCAGCCGGTCGCGAAGCGTTTCGCCCTCCAGCAATTCCGAAACGACGTAGGGCGTGCCGCGATCGTCGCCAATGTCGTAAATCGAAAGGATGTTGGGATGATTCAGCGCAGCCGCAGCCCTGGACTCTTGCGCGAAGCGTTGCAACCGGTCGGGATCAGCTGAAAAGGACGTGGGCAGAATCTTGATGGCCACATCCCGGTTCAGGCGCGTATCGCGGGCGCGGTAGACTTCGCCCATCCCGCCCGCTCCGAGCGGCGATTGGATTTCATATGGTCCCAGTTTGCTGCCCGAGGTGAGTGGCATGTGTGCGCGAGATTATAAACTACCGAATGCGTAAGCCCGGTGGCTTCGTGCGCCGCGAATATGCGGCCCGCCCGGGGCTACGGAGTTCGATCCGGGAGGAATAGAATGTGACGTTCCCCGGAGCGTCCTCATGGTTCGGATTTCATGGCTGTTTCTTTTCGCCTTTCTTACTGGTCTCACTGCCATTGCGTCGACATCAACCGATGAAGTTCAGGCTGGTTTGACGCTTCCTCTTCGAGAGAACTGGTTCATCCAATCGTCAGCCGAAGTGCACGCGGATGGTGTCGCGATCTCCAAGCCAGGGTTTCCAACCAGCGACTGGTATCCGGCTACCCTTCCGTCCACAGTTCTAAGCGCGTTGGTTGAGGACAAGGTCTACCCCGATCCTTATACGGGAATGAATCTGCGCACGATTCCCGGCACCACCTATCCGATCTTTGAAGACTTCGCAAACATTCAGATGCCGCCGGCGAGTCCATTTCGGAAATCATGGTGGTATCGCACCGAATTCAAGCTCGCGAACGATTACAAGGGCAAGACGATCTGGCTCGGCTTCGACGGCATTAACTACCGCGCCAACGTATGGATGAATGGAGTCCAGATCGCGACCTCCGAACAACTGGCGGGAACGTGGCGGCTCTTTCAGTTCGAAGTGACCGCCGCAGTCAAGCCGGGAGAGACTAACTCTCTCGCCATAGAGGTATTCCCTCCGCAACCGCGCGACCTGGCGATCACACTCGTGGATTGGGCTCCCATGCCGGCTGACAAAGAGATGGGCATCTGGCGCGACGTGCACATTTCGGCGACCGGACCGATCCAGTTGCGCTACCCGGCAGTACTCACCAAGCTCAACCTTCCTTCCACGAATGAAGCCACGCTAGTGGTGCGAGCCGAACTGACCAACGCTCTGGACCATCCCCTTGAAGGAGTAGTGAAGGGCCACATTGAAGGCATCGCCTTCGATCAACCAGTACACCTTGGTCCGAAAGAAACACAGATCGTGCGCTTCACACCGGAGAAGTTTGCTCAGTTGAAGTTGTTGAGTCCCCGCCTGTGGTGGCCGGCGCAAGTTGGCAAGCAAGATCTTTACCCGCTGGACCTGGCAGTTGAGGTGCAAGGTCAAGTCTCGGATTCAGCCCACATTCGTTTTGGCGTCCGCCAGGTCACTTCGAAGATCGACGACAAAGGCCACCGCCTGTTTCAGATCAACGGCAAGAACATCCTGATCCGGGGAGCGGGTTACAGCTTCGACATGCTGCTGCGATCCTCGCCGGAGCGGCAACAAGCCGAACTGAATTACGTGCGCGACCTCAACCTGAACGCGGTGCGCCTGGAAGGCAAGCTGGAAAACGATCACTTCTTCGATCTCGCCGACCAGATGGGCATTCTCGTCCTACCCGGCTGGTGCTGCTGCGATCAATGGGAGAACTGGCCCACATGGGACAAGGAAAACGAACGCATTGCCGGCGATTCGCTGCGCGATCAGTTGCGCCGGCTGGAGCGGCATCCCTCGGTCATCACGTGGCTTTATGGCAGCGACTTCGCGCCTCCACCCAGAATCGAGAGCTTGTATCTGCAGATCATGCAGGAGACCGAGTGGCCGAATCCTTCCATCTCATCCGCAGGCGCCCGCAATACGACCGTCGGTCCCAGCGGCGTAAAAATGACCGGGCCCTATGAATATGTTGCGCCCTCGTTCTGGTATGTGGACACGCGTCATGGCGGGGCCTTCGGCTTCAACACCGAGACGAGTCCCGGTCCGGCGATTCCGCCGGTTGAGAGCCTGCGGCGCATGTTGCCGCCCGATCATCTCTGGCCGCTCGATTCGGTCTGGGAGTATCACGCGGGCGGCATGTCGCACACTTTGAACGTCTTCACCGAAGCGCTGGACCAGCGTTATGGCCCGTCGAAGTCGGTGGAGGAGTTGGCACTCAAATCGCAGGTGCAGGCCTACGAGACGCACCGCGCCATGATGGAGGCCTACGGGCGTAACAAGTACACCTCTACCGGAATCATCCAATGGATGCTGAATAACGCGTGGCCCAGCATGATCTGGCACCTGTATGACTGGTACCTGCGTCCGGGAGGATCGTATTTCGGCGTCAAGCAGGCGTGCGAGCCGCTGCATGTGCAATATTCCTACGACGATCGCTCCATCGTCGTTGTGAACTCCTACTACCAGCCATTCGCCAACCTCAAAGTCACCGCGAAAGTCTTTAACTTGGACATGACGGAAAAATTCTCGAAAGACGCCGAGGTCAGCGTAGGACCGGATAGCAGCACCCGCGTATTCACATTGCCGTCCCTGGTCGGGCTGAGCACTACGTACTTCGTGAGCCTTACGCTGGAATCCGCTGGGCAGTTGCCGAGCAGGAATTTTTACTGGCTCTCCACCCACGACGAAACTCTGGACTGGGCACGGCAAGAGGAAGACACCAGCGGGCAGTACGATATCTCTACCTGGACTCCGACGAAAACTTTTGCCGACTACACGGCGCTGAACTCACTACCGCGAGTCGATCTAGACGTGGACGCCACAGAGACTCGAAGGGGAGATCAGATTTCGACATCTGTTGAAATTCACAACCCGACATCTACTCTCGCTTTTGCGGTCCACCTGAAGATCAACAAATGGTCCAATAACCGTGTCAACCGTGACGGAGAAGTCGATAGTGAGATCTTGCCCGTGCTCTGGGAAGACAACTATTTCCCCCTGCTACCCGGCGAAACGCGACTGGTGAGCGCCACTTATCCCGCGGGCGCTAAAAACACAGCTTCGCCAAGCGTCGAGGTTGAGGGGTGGAACATCAATCGCAAAACCGTAGAAGTCATGACTGTGGTGCAGCGTCAGATCACCGGGAAAAAGGAAACAAAATGAATGCACGCCCCGCTCCTGAAGCACACACCCAGGATATGCAGAATGTTCTGCGTATCCTCGCAGATACTCCCACGATTGATCGCGAATACGTTGCGCCTCTTGAGGAATTCCAGGAGCGTGTTCGCAGGACCAACCACGCGTTGCAGGAGCATGGACACACGGTGGGCCTCGTCTTTTCTGACGAGCACTATGCTGGCGATGTTCCCTACCTCGGCGGCAACACCAACATCTCCATTGAGCAAGTGGCGGGTGTCATCGGGCCGAACGGGTTCCACGTTGTGGCAGGTCTCGAGGGCGGCTATGTCGCCGAGCAACTTGCTGACCGGGCCGGAGCGACGGTACACAAGGTCGAGTTGCTGCAATTGGCCGACGAGAAGTATCCCATCCGCGCCGAGCGTCTGGAGGACGTCATCCACATCGCGGCCGGCGGCGACGTGGATCACATCGCCCTGCTCACTCCGCGTCAGGTCATCCCCGCAGGTTTGGTCGAATACCTCGAAAACATCTACGGCGAGATCGGCGTGGTCGATGCACAGGAACTCTACTACCGCGTGAAGTACGAGAAGAGTGAGATTGAGATGCGGCTGATCTCCGATGCTTGTGTGATCGCCGACGCTATGCTGCGTGCCATGTGTGCGGTGCTTCGTCCCGGACGCCTCGAGACCGAAGTCGCGGCCTGGGGCGCGTGGGTGGGCCGCATGCTCGGCTCCGAGCGCGATGGCTTCCAAATTATGGTGGGAGCCAACACCGCCAACCGCACCTTGATCGGTCCCGCTCTCAACCGGCGCATTCACGAGGGTGATTGGGTTCACCTTGGTGTCGCGCCGAAACGCGACGGGCTGACCGCTTGCTTGCGCCGTTCCGTAATCGCCGTGGATTCTCCCAGGAAAGTGACGGCTGAGCAGAAGTACTGGTTCGATCTGGTCGAGGAGGGATACAAGGTCGGCGAGCACTGGTATCGCGAAGTCGCTGCCAAGCATTTGCCGGCGCGCCTGCAGGAGAAATCACTCGTGGACTTCTTCGCCGGGCACTCCGAGGAGATCTCGCAACGCATCGGCAAGAAGATCGATCTGGCCCAGCAAAAGCCCTACACCGGCACGCACAACTCCGGGTACACCGAGTGCCAGGAGTTCTTTGGCGCGATCACGCTCGACAGCCAGGAACCTCTGGGCAATCGCATCGTCACCATGCTCGATGTGGCGCTACGAGGTATCGGAGACCGCTGGAACGACGTAGTCATTCCCGGATTCGATTTCTGTGTCGTCGAAAACACGCTAGGCAAGTACGGGACGCGCGTGGAGACCCTGACGAAATTTCCAATTCACGCCCAGGAGTTGGTCGGGAACACCGGGTAGTTGCACGCCAGACATCTAGTCGCGGGCCAAACTGCGTCGCTGGAATACGAACACAGCCAGAAGAAAACATACCAGCGCGTAATCCACGCCGTAAGCCAAGGCTGTTAGGTGATTTGTCCACGGAAAGGGTCTTAGCGAAGCTTTGGTGATCACCATAAAACGCTCTTCCGAAAGCACCCCGGTCAACGGAAGAAACAGGTGGATCGGAGTCCGCAACCACAGCGGCATGTGCGTAGAAGCTGAGGCAAACACCTGTATGAGAGTGGCGACGATGATGACGATACCCATCACCAGAATGGGATGGATCATAGTCACCAGGAACATGGAGAGTGCGCCCAAATCGCATAGCGCACCATGGGATAAACCAGGAGCGTCCAGATCGACGTGTGGAAGTGCTGGCCTCCAAGCCACGCCAGAAGAAAGGTGATACCCAGCATGGCCAGTACGTAGACCGCCATGAGCATCAGCACACCCAGATACTCCCCGCCAGGAACTCCCAGCGGCGAAGCGGCCGCGCCATCACGGCGAGGATCGTTCCCGACTTCATCTCCGTGGCAACGGAATCAGCGGCTGCCCAAGCTGCCAGCATGCTGCCGAACGCGCTCACCATCGAAATGACACCAGAGACTTCATTCAAAATGAAGCCTTGCATCTGCTGCGCATTCGATGCGGTGGTCATCG
>CAVRZL010000011.1:0-96330 GCA_963725565.1 uncultured Acidobacteriota bacterium | reverse complement strand
CAGAGTTTCGGAACAAAGAAATTCTTACCGCTGGCATCTTGATCCAACGGGAAGCCTTTCTTGCCACCATCCGGTGACTCCACATGCGGGCGCTCGATGGCATAGTCGGTAACCCGATAACGCTCGATCCAGGTACGGTAGTAGCCGTCGGGGACGTCATTCTCCTCGGCACAGGCGCGAACGCAACTGCCGCAGCCAATGCACTTGGGAATATCGATCAGCATGCCCCACCAGTGCTCCACCATTTTGTAGTTGGGCGCCGGGAGTGCCGGCCTGGATGTATTTCCAGGCGACGGCAGCGGCGGGCAACAGAATGAGCATGCGGCGGCGAGTGATATCCATTCTTTGGCTCCCGTCGCGGTCTTGGGTGTGTCTTCGATCTTCGGCCGGTGAGGCTGATGGCAGGTGTCGCAGGCCAGACCCGCGGAATGATCTGCGCTGGCCACCTGCGGGAATGATTTTGGCTTGGCGCTATTGGCTTCGTGACAGCGGGCGCAAATGATGGCGGTGTCCAGTTTGGGAGGCTTGACGGAGGCCGGGTCGTCGGCATGCATGGCCTGGGGACCGTGGCAAGCTTCGCAGGGCACAACTACATGTTTGCCTAATTTTTTCTTGTCGACGACATCCGTGTGACAGCCTTCGCCGAGCCTGCGTGTCCGGCATGAGCGATGGGGCGGGCAGCGATTTCTCCGATCGCCGCGCCGCGATAGTGGCCGTACTCTCCGAAGGAACGAGGACCACGGCGGCGCGCAGGAGGACGAACGCGATCAAGGCGATCGCCATGACCACCGCGAGCCGGATGAGGTGTTCAATGTCTTTGAACAAGAGCACATCCTGGCGCCGGACTACGGGCGCAAGTATTTGCGCGAAAGCGCAATGCTCTTCGATACCGGAAATCGCCATGGGTAACGATGATTGGGGTCACACGGGGACGTGATGGAGGTCACCGGTGTGTTTCTGAGGGGCTGGGAAGTACGTCGTGACTGGTGTTTATTTTGCTGGCAGGGATGTTTCGCACTCCGACGTGACTGTCGCTTCGCTCGGTCACGGCTGCGCTCAGCATGACAAAGAAATTCTGCCTTGCTTCGCTTGGGCGGGACGGCGAAGCGGCCGTCGCTACGTGAGTATGGAAAAGCAGACGTGCTCGGTGTGGTTGAATAAGAAAGCGGCCCGGCGGAGGACCGGGCCGTTTGCTGTGCTCGGGCGTTGCAGTTAAAAGCGCAGTTGGGCCCGGATCTGCAGGGCGCGGGGAGAAGCATCCGCGCCTAGGAACGAGCCAAAGATGCTGGTGGGGGTGGCCACCGTTCGAACGCTGTAGCCGAATTGCGAGTTGGAGACGTCGCCGATGGGTTGATCGAAGTTGGGATGGTTCAGGACGTTAAAGGCCTGAGCGCCGATTTGAAGTTCCGCGCCCTCCCAATGGGGGATGCGGAAATCCTTCATCAGTGTCAGATCGGTATCGAAAAGTTCGGACCGTAAAATCTGATTGCGCCGTGAATTGCCGAAGGTGCCGATGCCGCCGGGGACGACCGGAGAAGAAAAGTCCGCGGGATTCATGCAGGGAGAAGTCGTCGTGAAATTGTTGAAGACGTTGGAACCGCTGCACGAGATTTGGCCCACGGAACTGTTGGCGAAGATAGTGTCGCCATAGTTGAAGCCGCTGAGGGCACCGCTGGTGGCGCCATCGATGGCGGTGAAGGGCAGGCCGGAGCGCACGAACATGGTGCCGGAGACGGTCCAGTCGAACAGGGCGTCCCAGAGCGCGTTATGCAGTTTGGGCGTGTGGTAGAGGTAGGTGAGATTGGCTTGCTTGCGTACGTCGTAATCGGCGTTGCCGTAGTTGTACTGCCGGAAGTTGTAAGGATTCTGCGGGTTCAGAATGCTGGTGTTGGTGTCGAGAGTGAACGGGAGGAATCCTCCGTTGGAGATGTCGTCAAGAGCATGGCTCCAGCTGAAAGATGCTTGCAGTTGAAAACTGCTGGAGACGTGCCGGGTGAACGACGCCGTCAAGCCGTTGTAGTTGGAGACTCCATAGTTGCCCGCTTCGGTGATGGTGCTGAAGCGAGTGTCCGCCGGAGCAGCGGGCAGTCCCACGAAGCTGGTCGCGCCCAAGGATGGAGCGCAGACGGCGGTATCGCAGTAACCATTCAAACCCAGGTTCTCCGCGGCAAGGTCATAGCCGTGATTGCCGACATAGTTGAGACTGACGGAATTCTTGGTGCCGATGGCCTGCTGCACTTCGAAGTTCCATTCTTCATACTTCGGATAGCGGATGTTGCGAGACGCAGTAGTGAAAGCGGGCGGACTAAAAGCTCCAGGTGGGCAGCAAAGCCTGAATCTGGGCGAAGGTCAGACCTGAATCGAAGCCGGAGTTGAAGGCGCCGTTCGAGGCAACGGCGGCGCTTTGCGCACTGCCGGGAGCGTCCGGAGCGAGCAGTCCGCTAGTGATGAACGTGTTCTTCAGCGGAGAGTTAGTGTCATACAACGTGGCGACGGTTCCCGGGAAGACATCGGAGAAGAGGCCGAATCCACCTCGGATCACCGTGTTGCCTTTACCAAGCGGCTGCCAGGCGAAGCCTACGCGCGGCTCCCAACTGATGGATTCGTAATCGGGAAGAGCCTGGTGCAGGCCGGTTCGGATGGCCTGATTGTAAGGCTGATTGGGGTCGTGCGAGACATCAAGAAATGAATTGGCCAGATTGGCGAAGCAATTGGTCTGGCAAACCGGGTTCGAGTTATGTTGGGCACGAAGTGAGAGGGTTACTTTCAAACTCGGACGGAGCGCCCATTCGTCCTGCGCATAGAGTCCCAGGCTGTAAAGGGCAAGGGGTTGAGTGGGGCGAGTGGCGAATCCCTGTTCAAAGACGTCCGTGTTGCCCGCAAGAAAACTGCTCTCGGAGGCGAACAGGGCGAGAGGAATGGTACCGAAGTTCCCCCCGGGAGTGTAATCGGTGAGGTCGTTGCGGCGGAAACTCACGCCGAATTTCAGGTTGTGACTCCCCTTCTGCCAACCATAGTCGTCAGAGATCTGGTACTGCGTGACATTGCGTCCTTGTGGCCAGGTGCCATAGAACGGGCTTCCTGGGGTAGTGAAGAACCCGCCGGAAAAATCCAATTGATAAGGCGTGAGGGCCATGGCCTTGGCGATACTGGGTGGGCCAAATACGGCGCTGTACCAGGATCCGGCCGCGATGAACTGGTTCACGCCGTTAATGCCGAACTGGTGAGTTTCCTGCAATTGGCCTTCGTACTGCGGCTGGACGCTTTGCGCATTGAGAGCCGAACTGAATGGATCAGTAATGGTGGCCTGTAGCCCGTGATCGGTGCGGAAGTGAACGAACACGCGATCGCGATTGCCGATGTTCTGGTCGACGCGAGCGGTCATCAACCATTCAGTCGTCAAGTTGTTGATGTTGGATTCGAACTTGAGGGCGCACGGTGCGCCTCCGGCGAGGGTCACCGAACCATCGCAACCGCCGGAGGGAAGGCTGTTGGTAGCAGCGGCAGCTCCGGGAGCATTGTTGAAGATACCGAAAATCTGGTTGTAAAACGGAACTTCCGAGGACGGGATGCTGGCTAAAGTCTGCGCCTGAAACTGCGGGCTCGGGATGTTGACGGGCTGCGAGGTTGGGATCAGCAGCCGCAAGCCTTCGGTATCGAGGAAGAAGAAGGTCTTGTCTTTGACGATAGGACCGCCGACGGAAGCGGCCCACTGGTTGGCGTTGTCGAACGAGCGCGGCTGGCCGTTGTTGTTGAGAAACCAGTCGTTGGCATTGAGTACGCTGCCGTTCCAGAAATACTCGGCATTGCCGTGCAGTTTGTTGGTACCGGATTTGGTCACATAGTTGACGTTGGCGCCGGCCAGGGTACCGTATTCGCCGGAGTAGCCGTTATTGACAACGGTGGCGGTCTGGACGTCATTGGCTCCGAGGAGGAGGTTGGTCGCTCCGGAGTTGTTGAGGTTGAGGAACGGATCGTTCTCGTTCATGCCATCGACGGTAAACAGGTTCGAGGTAGCCGAAATTCCAAACGTAGCGCTGTTGCCGTAGCCACCCTGAGTATTCATGGTGGCGCCGGGGGCGGTCTGGACGTAGTAGCTGAGATCGTTGCCGGGATTGGGCATGTTGGCCACAATTTCAGGGCTGACCGTTGTGGAGACATTGCCATTGTCGGTCTGAATCACGCCACCCTGCCCGACGACCTCAACGGTCTGACTCGCACTGGCAACCTGCAACTGGATGTTGAGCGTGCTGGCTTGTCCGACAGCGACAGAAACCGACTGTCGTGCACCTGAGAAACCTTGGGCGGCAGCCTCGACCGCGTAGTTGCCAGGGTTAATCAGTGAAAATCGATAGGCTCCAGTGCCATTCGTAGTCGTAGTCTGAGTGCTACCCGTGTCCTGGTTCTTGAGAGTAACGGTGGCGTTCGCAACGGCGGCACCACTGGGGTCAGTGATGGTGCCGGCAACTCCGCCGGAGGTGAGAGATTGCGCCACCGATTGAGCGGGAGCGAACCAAAGACAGGCGGCGACGGCCGTCAACACAAACCGGAGCGAAAAACCGTACGGCTTCATAAAAAGATCTCCTCGAAATGAGAACTATTGGAATGCGGGAAGGCACAGGGAACGATCACGCACCGCGTACTTTGATCGAACGTACGAAAAACCATCGCCAACTTCTATGAGCGGAGCCGGGAGAGCGCCTACTCCTTCAGGGGTATGCGCTGGACACTACGAGCGGAGTGAATCGGGGCGAATCGAGCGGAGGACTCCGAACCCCACAGTTGATCGCGCTATTACAGTCAGGTGCTTCTTTTGAAGAACCGCCTTGTAGAGGGGATGATCCTTCATAACACGACACAGACGCTATCGGGTGGATGCTGTATGTAGGTGTTTTTGTTGAGGCGTGCGTTATTGTCGATTTGACTTGGCTACTGCATAGGCCACGATCAGCACTCCGATGCAGGCCAGTCCACTCCACAGATTGACCAGGGGGGAGAGCCAGGTTTGAAGGAGCGCGGCGGCGACTGCGACGAAGCCCAGGACTGATCCCCAGATTCCCAGTGGAGAGCGCAAGGGGAGTGCCGCGAGTTCTTCGGGAGTGCGGCGCCGGCGGAAGTTGATGTGGGCGGCGAGCGAGACGAGCCACGAGAGAATCATTCCGGTGAAGGCGGCTCCGACGATGTAGCGAAAGGCATTTTCCGGGGCCCACAGGACCAGCGCGAGCGCGAAGAGAATTCCGAAGGACGAGTGCAGAACGGCATTCTGTGGTGAGCCTTCGGGGTTGAGACGACCTAGGCTTGCGGGGGCCCATCCGGTGCGCGCGAGCGAGAAGATCATGCGGGAAGCGACGTAAAGAGTGGCATTTGCTCCCGAGAGTGCGGCGGTCAGAACTACGAAATTCATGACGCCCGAGGCGTGCGGAATTTTTACGGTGCGGAAGGTTGTGACGAAGGGGCTTTCGGTGACTCCGGCGTGGTTCCAGGGCATGACGCCCAACAGAACGACAATTGCGCCAACGTAGACGAAGGTGAGCGTGAGGAAGGTGATCCAGACGGCGCGGGGAGTCTCTTTGGAGGAGCGGGATTCTCCGGTGGTGACGGCCACCATCTCGACTCCACCAAAACTATAGATGGCGTAAGTCATCGCGATCAGGGGGGACAGTAGACCCTTGGGAAAGAATCCCCCTTGGGTGTTGTATTGCGGGGCTGCTCGGCCGCTAGTGAGCAAGGCTGCGCCGATCAGTATGAAGGCGACGATGGTCGCGAGCTTGATCATCGAGAACCAGAACTCAAAGCGACCATAGGAGCCCACGCTGCGAAGGTTGACGATGAGCAGCAGAGCTCCAAAGACGATGATCCATAGATAAGGACGAACGCCGGGAAACCAGGCGGCCATGTAGGTGGAGGCCGCGACCATTTCGGCGCCGATCGCGAGGGCGAGGCCGATCCAGTATCCGGCGCGGGCGATGAATCCAGCGAAAGAGTTGAGATAGAGGTCGCCATAAACGCCGAAGGATCCGGCGGCCGGGTGGGCGCAGGCGAGCTCGCCGAGAGCCATGGCGACGGTCCAGTTGATAAAGGCGGCGGCGATGAAGCTCAGGATGGCGGCTGGTCCGGCCACTTCCATGGCCGCGCCGGAACCGAGCAGAAGTCCCGTGCCGATGGAGCCTCCGACCGCGACCATGGCCATTTGTCCCGCGGAGAGTTGATGGCGGAGTCCTTCTTCGTGGGCATGTGCCGGGCGGGGTCGTGAGGGAGAGGACTCCGATGACATGCAGCAAGATAGCAAAATTGGGGAGGCGGACAAAATTGCGAACATGTCGACACCGGCGACCGTTGTCGTGCTTGGCACAGCCTTGCTGCTGCGAAGAGTCGGATAAAATTCGGACGAAATCAGGTAGGCCTCCACATTATCAATTCGGCACGCAAGGTCCTTGTGCTTGTTTCGGGAAGCACGACTGGTAGTAGAATGCCGGAGACTTATCAATTCACCGGGCGTCCGGGGGCTAAATAATGGCCGTTCAATTCCTGTTGTTTCTGATGACGATTCTTCTTTTCTTGATTTTTTGGGAGCTCAGCAAGATTCACAGCCGCATCAAGAAGGCGACGCTTCTCAACGCAGGACAGCAGGCAAACGAAGTCGCCAAGAAGGCATGAAGCCCTAAGGCTGTCTCATCACCTGCGCCGTTGGAATTCTCTCTGCGGATAGGTCGCCCCTCTATCTCCTGATTTTCGGTATTAATACCCGCCATGCTCGCCGTCCCCGCAAATGCGAGCCTGTGGTTGGGAGTGCGGATGGCCCAGCGGTAAGTCCCCCGTTTAAGCGATGCCTAGGTCCCCCGCTCGCGCCGTTTCCGTTCAAATCCCAAAAAGCTTTAGGTAGTGGACGAAAAATCCCGGGTGACCTTCGTAATCGGGACCTGGCGTTACCGCATTGCTGGGCTATGGGGTGGCTCCTAGAATCGGAGCAGGGTTCACTCCGCCCGCTTTCGCATGCCTGAGATTACAAGACGAATGGACCGAGCCGAGATCGGAAAGCGCGTCGAGCGCGCGGAAAAGCTTCTGCAAAAGGGCAAGACCGCCGAGGCTCTGGAAGAATATCTGCTGGTTCTGAGGGACGATCCGGACAATGACGTCGTGCGGCAACTGTCGGCCGATCTGTGTCTTTCGGTAAATCGCAACACGGATGCGGTGAGGTTGCTGGGAGATCTGTTTGAACGGCAGGTAAGCGCGGGAGACGCGACTCGGGCCAGCTTGACGTACAAGAAGCTGGCGCGGCACGGAAGCCCGACTTGGCAGCAGAAATTCCGGTTTGGGCAGTTGTTGGAGGGATCGAACAAAAAGCTGGCGGTTGGTACCTACGAATCGGCTCTAACCGACTTAACCAAGCTGGGGAAAAAGCAGGAACTGGCGGAAGTTTTAGATCGCATTGTGGCGATCGAGCCGACGCAGACTAACCTGATGCGAGTGGCAGAACTGGCATCGGAGCTGGGTAATCGAAAAATAGCGGCCGGAGCATTTCAGCGAGTTGCGTTATCTGTGGCGGCAGATGGCGCCGACGCCTCGCAGTGGTACGAGAAAGCCTATCAGGAAGATTCTTCTAATCCGGATATCGCACTGGCGTATGGGAAGAGCCTGCTGTCCCAAGGGCAGGTGGGTGCGGCGATATTCATCCTGGAACCGCAGCTGAATGCGGGCCAGGTGACCCCGGAGTTTCGCGAAACTTATGCCGACGCGTTAGTCGCGGCAGGCCGCTTCACGGAAGCGGAACCGCTGGTGTGGCAATTGTTTGAAGCGAATCCGGGACGAGTGCAGCAGGTGATCGGGTTGATCGGAAGTCTACTGGACGGCCTGCACGATGATTCGGCGGTGGCGTTGGCCCGTAAGCTGGAACAATTCCAGCGGCGGCGCGGCGAGCGGCGGCAGTTCATCGCGATCATGGAAGACATCACGGCGACGCACCGGGCGTCCCCGCAAATTCTGGAATTCCTCAGCGAACTGTACAACGCCTCGAACCGCGAGAACGATTACTGCACCACGCTGCTCAAGCTGTTCGATCTTTATTGCAGTACGGGAGAGTTCGCGAAATCGGCCGAGTGCCTGGATCGGGCGGCGGAAGTCGATCCTTACGAGCCGGGGCACGCCAAACGGTTGGAGATGCTGCGAGGCAAGATTGAGGATGTGCGCTTCAAAGCCATCGCCTCGCGATTTACTTCGGTGGCCAAGCCAGCCGAGGAGCCGACGCAATCAGAAGGCCCGACACTGGGGGCATCGACGCTGCAGGACCTGATGCTGCAGGCGGAAATCCTGGTGCAATACGGCATGCGGAACAAGGCGGTGGAGCGGCTGCAAAGAATTCAAGAATTATTTCCACGCGAGGAAGAACGCAACGAAGATTTGCAGCGTTTATATATGTCCGCTGGGGTGACGCCCCGGTATGCAGGGGCGGCAGCATTGCCTCCGGCCGGACCAGCTTCGGCAGCCCCGGCCCCGGTCGCGGCCCCGGCTGCAGTACCGGCGGCTGATCCTATGGCTGACATGCGCAGCTTCACGCGGGTGGCAGAGATTACCAGGAAGCTTTATTCGCAGAGCACAGCACCGGCGGTGCTCAGCACTGCGGTAAAAGAGATTGGAGCGCACTGGGAAGCGACGCGATGCATTGCGGCTATGGGAAAGGCTGGATTGCCTCCGACCGCTCTGGATGAGTTTTGCGCTGAGGGATACAAGAAAACCAGCATCGGCGCGATCAGCGAACTGGTGGCGTGTCTGCACCGGACAGTTTCGGGGCCCGAGCCGCTGGCAATTCAGGATGCGACCCGAGCCACCTCACTGCAAGCGGTGAAGAAAGTGGTGACGGAGTTGGGTGCATCTACGATCCTGGCGGTTCCGCTGAGCGATGGCGAGGAGACTGTCGGCATTCTGGTGCTGGTGCACAGCCGGGGCCGCGTGTGGCAGCAATCCGACATCGTTGTGCTGAAAACGGTGGCCGACCAGATGGTGATTGCGCTCAACAATGCCGGGTTACGACGGCTGGTGAAGAATCTTTCCGTGACGGACGAGAAGTCCGGATTGCTGAAGCGGGCTTCTTACATTGATCTGCTGCTGGCGGAGAGCAAGCGCGCGATTCAGAATGCGCAGGCGCTGTCGGTGGTGTTGCTGCAGTTTGGCAAGAGCTCGACGCTGCTCAAGGAGTATGGCGAAGCGGGTGTGCAGGCCGCCATGGAGCGCGCCGGGCAGGTGTTTGCGGCGAATATCCGGTCGAATGATCTGGCGTTTCGCTACGATACGTCGACCATTGCGATTTTGCTGGGCGAGACGGCGGAAAAAGAAGCCATGCTCGCGATTGAGAAGTTGCGGAAGATCGTGTCGGAGGTGCGTTTCCCGGCAAAAGACGGCGCGGTTGAGGGGGCGCCGGCACAGTTCTCGGCCGGCGTGGCAGAAGCGGTGATCCGGAGCGAATACGATCCCATCGACGTGGTCACAGAAATTATCAATCGTGCGGAGCACGCCCTGGCGCAAGCCATGGGGCAGGGGTTGGGGCATGTGGTCGCGCTGGGTCCAGCCGAAATGTCGGCGGGCGCTGTAGCGTAGAACTTTCGAACCTTTCGCAACCAACGTTGCCACCAACTTTTTCAAACCCACTAAATCGGCTCATCCGCGGACGGTCCGTAGGTCGCGGGCACTGGTTCCCCGTTCAGGCGCAGATAAACTCCCAGTTGAGCGCGGTGGTGCACCAGGTGATTCAGAAACATCTCGCGATAGGCCAGAAAACGCGATCCCGCAAAAATCGTCTTGCCTTGAAAGCTTAGTTTCCAATTTTCCTTCCAGGCTTCATCCGGAGTAGCTTGCAAGGAACTGCGAACCTTCGCCGCACCTTCATCGAGAGCCTGCACCAACTGGGCAGAAGACTCAAACAGCAGCGGTTTAATGCTGCCACTGACGAAGTCCAATTCGGGCGTCGTCAATATGATCAGCCCAAAGGAGGCAAGCTGCGCCGTATGCGCCGCGAGTTTGCCCAGTGGCATCGATTTGGCGTGGGGCACAAAATCTTTCTTGTCGTTGGGGACGCGTTCCAGTATTCGGCGCGTCTTCTTTATTTCTTCATCCAGTTCGGTTAGCAGGAATTCGCTGACAGGCATTAGTCCTCTCCTTGTGGTTCAGTATAGAAGGGGTTTGGGTGACCGGTAATGGCTGAGTTTGAACTCTGAACATCACAAGGCGTCATCCCGAAGAGCCCGCGTTTTACCAGCGGGCCGAGGGATCTCCCGTGGCACAGAGCGTCGTAGCAGAGATCCTTCGCTCCGCCTGAAGAACGGCTCCGCTCAGGATGACGCCATGAACGAGCGAAAATGCCATCAGAAATTCAAACTGACCCGCTACCGGATCGGGCTGGTGGAGAATCTGGTGGGCCGCTGCTACACTGAAAAGTTTGGCGAATCTACTCTGGCCGATTCCGGGCGGAGTTCTGCGAGAAAATCATGTTAAAGCCAGGGGATATTGCAATCGTAAGCGGGGCACGCACCCCATTCGGGCGTTATTGCGGGAAGTTGAAAGACTTTACTGCACAAGAGCTAGGCGCGGTCGCGGGCAAGGGAGCGATCGAGCGCTCGGGGATCGATCCCAAAGAATTCGATCACGTGGTCATGGGGAACGCTCAGCAGACTTCCGGAGACGCGCTGTATGGGGCGCGGCACGTGGGATTGCGGGCGGGGATCCCGATTGAAACTCCGGCGCTGACGGTGAACCGCTTGTGTGGGTCGGGGATGCAGGCGCTGGTGAGCGCGGCGCAAATGATCCAGACCGACGAGGCAAAGATTGTGCTCGCCGGCGGGATGGAAGCGATGTCGCAAGCTCCGTTCGTAATTCGCGGGCGCGATGGGTTCACGCTCGCTCCCGGCGGGAAACTGGAAGATTCGCTGATGGTGGCACTGCTCGATTCGTATTGCGGATCGTACATGGCGAATACGGCCGAGCTATACGGCGAGCAGCAGGGGATCACGCGCCAGGCCCAGGATGAGTTTGCGCTGCGCTCGCAGCAGCGGGCGGATGCGGCTTATAAAGAAGGGCGCATCCAGGAAGAGTTGGTGCCGGTGCCGCTGCGGAATCATAAAGGCGAGCCGACGGGAGAGTCACTGACTGAGGATGATCATCGGCGTCCGCAGACGACGATCGAGGGACTAGCGAAGCTGCGTCCGGCGTTTGGAAAAAGTGGAACGGTGACGGCCGGGAATGCCAGCGGGATCGTCGACGGCGGCGCGGCGGTGGTGGTGATGTCGCTGGATGAAGTGCGCAAGCGCAATATGGAGCCGCTGGGGCGCATTGTGAGCTGGGGCGTGGCCGGAGTTGAGCCGAAGCTGATGGGGCGCGGCCCGGTGCCCGCAACCAAGATCGCCCTGCAGAAGGCGGGGCTGAACCTGGATTACATCGATTTGATTGAAGTGAATGAAGCGTTCGCGGCGCAGTACCTGGCGGTGGAGAAAGAGTTAGGACTGAATCGCGAGAAGGTGAATGTGAATGGCGGAGCGATTGCGCTGGGGCATCCGCTGGGCGCGACTGGGACGCGACTGGTGATTACGTTGCTGTACGAGTTGCGGCGGAGACACAAGAAGTATGGGCTGGCTACGGCTTGCATTGGCGGCGGACAGGGGATTGCGATGGTGGTGGAGAGCATGAGCTAACTTCTTTGCCGCGGATTACGCGGATTAACGCGGATAAAAAATTGTCATCCTGAGCGGCGCATTTTGCCGCGAAGGACCTATGCAGTCCGATGGCGCCGGCGGAGTGCATAGGTTCTTCGCTTCGCTCAGAATGACAAGGCATTCTTAATGACATGGCCTTCTTAATAAGGAAGTAATTATGGAAATCAAGAAAGTTGGAGTGCTCGGTTGCGGGCTGATGGGTTCTGGCATTGCGCAGGTTTGCGCGACAGCTGGATTCGACGTGACCGTGCTTGAGGTTGAGCAGAAGTATCTCGACAAAGGGTTTGCCGGGATTGACAAATCTTTGGCGAAGTTTGCGGAGAGGCCCGTTGAGAAGGGCGGGATCACGGCTGAGCAGAAGAACGCGATTCGGTCGCGGCTGAAAGGCACGACGAACAAGTCCGACCTGGCCGATTGCGACATCGTCATTGAGGCCATCATCGAGAATGTGGAAGAGAAGAAGAAGATGTACGCGTCGCTCGATGGGATCGTGAAGAAAGACGCGATCTTTGCTTCGAATACTTCTTCGATTTCGGTGACGGAGTTGTTAACTGCAGTTAAGCGTCCGGAGAGATTTATCGGGCTGCACTTTTTCAATCCGGTGCCGCTCATGAAGTTGGTCGAAGTAGTCCGGACCATCGCTACTGCCGACGATGTTTATGAATCGGCGTACGCATTCGCGAAGAAGCTGGGCAAGGTTCCGGTGCGGACGTCGGACAAGACGGGATTCATCGTAAACCGGCTGCTGGTGCCGTATTTGCTCGATGCCATCCGCGCGTATGAAGAGGGCGTGGGGTCGATCGAAGACATTGATAATGCGATGAAGCTGGGCTGCGGATATCCGATGGGTCCGTTTACCCTGCTGGATTTTGTCGGGCTGGATACGACTTACTACATCACGCACGTGATGTACGACGAGTTTAAGGAAAGGCGGTTTGCGTCGCCTCCGCTGCTGAAGCGGATGGTGATGGCCGGGTGGTACGGGCGCAAGTCGGGGCGCGGGTTTTATGACTACTCGGATCCGGAGAAGCCGCGGGCGCAGAAACTGTAACTTCTTTTCCGCGGATTGCGCGGATGAATGCGGATGATTCTTTGCGTGTCATCCTGAGCGGAGTGAGGATTTCGCGAAGCGAAACCCTCACGCAGTCGAAGGATCTCTATCAGTATCAGTTACGCGGGAGGATAGACTTTGCTGGACATTTCGACAGTGGGTTGCTCGGAGAGCATTCCCGTTTAAGCTGTCGGTTGGCTAGGGCGAAAGGGATCCTTCGACTTCGCAAATCGACCCGCTCCGCGGATCGATTTGCTCCGCTCAGGATGACAAATTTCGAATGATCCGCGTTGATCCGCGTGAATCCGCGGCAGATTGGAATTTATGAACTTCGAAAACATACTTCTCGAAAAGAAAAACGCGATTGCCTACGTCACCATCAACCGGCCGAAGGTGCTCAATGCGCTCAACATGGCGACCATGGAGGAGCTCCGGGCCGCGTTTCACGACATCAAGAACGATAAGAGCGTGCGCGTCGTCATCTTCACGGGTTCTGGTGAGAAGGCATTTATCGCAGGCGCTGACATCAACGAGCTCGCCAAGAACGACGCCGTAACCGGTAAGGAATATACGCATCGCGGGCAGAACGTGCTCAATCTGATTGAGAACCTGGGCAAGCCGGTGATTGCGTGCATTAACGGATTCGCGCTGGGTGGCGGGTGTGAGATTGCGATGGCTTGCACCATGCGGCTGGCCAGCGACAATGCCAAGCTGGGGCAGCCGGAGGTGAAGCTGGGGATCATCCCGGGATACGGCGGGTCGCAGCGGCTGCCGCGACTGGTGGGCAAAGGGCTGGCGATGCAGATGGTGCTGGCGGGCGAGATGATCACGGCGCAGGAGGCGCATCGCATCAGGCTGGTAAATGAAGTGGTACCACCGGCTGAACTCATTCCGCGGGCGGAGGCAATTGCGGCCAAGATCATCGCCAATGCGCCTCTCGCCGTGCAGTACGCGATGGAGGCCGTCAACCGAGGGATGGAGATGACTTTGGCCGAGGGGCTGTATCTAGAGGCCGTTTTGTTTGGCGTGTGCTGCGCCACTGAGGATAAGAGCGAAGGGACGAAGGCGTTTCTGGAGAAGCGCGCGGCCGAGTTCAAAGGGAAATGACTTCTTCGCCGCGGGTTTACGCGGATTTTCACCGATCAAAAGCGTAAGGCAAAACTTTCACCACAGAGGGTACAGAGATCACAGAGAAGAAAAGCAAACTCAAGGTTGAATCCGTTCCTGAATCGGCGTTCTCGGCCTTGGAGGGCAGGCTGGATGCTTCCGGCATGCGTTTCGCCATCGTGGTGGCGCGGTTTAATGCGTTTATCACGGAGAGGCTCTTGCTGAGCGCGTGTGATGGGTTGCTGCGAACCGGGGCTCGCAAGAAGGACATCGATGTAGTACGGGTGCCGGGGGCGTTTGAGATTCCGTCTGCGGCTCGGATGCTGGCTTTGACCGGGAAATATCACGCGATTATTTGTATCGGATGTCTTTTGCGTGGCGACACTGCCCATTACGACGTCATCGTCAACGAAGCCACGCGCGGGATCGGCCAGTCAGCACAGGAGACGGGAGTGCCGCATGCGTTTGGTGTTCTGACCTGCGACACGCTGGAGCAGGCGATCGATCGGGCTGGGCTTAAGATGGGGAACAAAGGATTTGAGGCGGCGTTGGCGGCGGTGGAGATGGCGTCTCTTAAACCAGCTATCAGCTCTCAGCCATCTTCTGTCAGCAAAAGGCAGATTTCTACGTCTAAGCGAACCAGGAAGAACTCTCCTCTTAAGAAGCGCAGGTAGTGCTGTTCTGAAGTAAACTGACACCGACAGGAACGTGGAGAGAGTTACACGCGGGCTTTCGCCCGCGGGACGGACGAGGGCGTCCGTCCCTACACAAGAATTGGACGGACGAGGGCATTCGTTTCTCACAAGCATGGGCACACGGCGAAAATCACGAGAACTGGCTTTGCAGATGCTGTTTCAATCCGACATGGGGAAGCAGGATGCGGAGCAGGTCCGGCGGACCTTCTGGGCGGAGCATGGCACGGCCAGCACCGAAGTACGCGGGTTTGCTGACGATCTGTTTCGAGTGGCGACCGACCGCGTGGCGGAAATTGACGGCCTGATCGAAAAACATGCGGAGCACTGGCGCATGGAGCGCATGGCGGCGGTGGACCGAAATTTGTTGCGCGCGGCCGTGGCTGAGTTACTTGCCTATCCGGAGACTCCTCGCGCGGTGATCATCAATGAAGCCCTGGAGATTGCTCGGAAGTTTTCTTCTCCTGAGTCGGTGCATTTTGTGAATGGGGTGCTCGATAGCGTGGGAAAGGCGTTGGAGACCAGTAGTCAGTAGTCGGTAGTCAGTGGTCAGTAGTCAGTGGTCAGTACCCAAGACCCAGTACCCAAGACCCAGTACCCAAGACCCAGTACCCAAGACCCAGTACCCAAGACCCAGTACCCAGTACCCAGTCTCACCACCCCGACTCGTCTAATAGAAAGACCGCGGCCGGGAGTCGTGCCCCTACTAGCTACAAACAATCATTTCTAGTTTAACTTGCAGAAAGCACAGGGCTTTGGCGCTTTTTGTACATACATTTATGTACATCGAATGTTCCTATAGGAACACTTTGCGCGTTCTTGTAGGGATTGCCAGCCTCTTACGTGCCTGCGCTTGCCCGAGGGCGTTAGTCCTCTCGTTTACGGCTGTTCTTAGGGTTTGGCTAGGACTTCGTTCAGGATGCACGGACCTGCCGCTGGAGTGATCGTGCAGAAGGCATTGAATGCGTTGGGCAAATTGGGGAAGGAAAGCTGGACTAGGTCTGAGCCTCCCAGAGAGGTACTCACTTCGTGCAGCATGCCATCGCTGCCCGCAACGAAAATCGTAGCTCCATCAACGCTGACATCGGCGCTCAGGGGAACGATACCTCCCTGAAGTTCGATGCCTCCGACGACCGATCCGGCAATGAAGCTGTAGACCAGGATCGTTGAGCTGCTGGAATTGACCACGTAGAGCTGCGTGCCGTCGCCTGAGATGAAGAAGTTCAGCGGCTGCAGCGTGCCCTGGCCGAGTTCGATGCGCTGAACGACGTTAGGGTGTGCCAGATCGCCGCTCTTGAATTGCAATCCTTGCGGGCAGAGAGTGCCGGACACCGGTGGCTGGACGGCCCAGGTGGCAATATCGAAGCCTGTCGAATCGAGGACGAGCACGTGAACGCCATCGGGAATTGGATTGCCAAGGGAGTCGCGGCCATCGATGCTGAGATTGGGGAGAATCCGCATGAAGAGAGGGTTTCCCGGAAGAGGGATCGTCGCAGCTACCTGGTTGTTGCACGTCGCAAATGCGGTCAGGTTGGCGCTGTTGCCGTTGGCGGCCGATTCGGAAACGAAGGCGAAGGCGCCGTTCGGAGAAAAGACCACTCCATTGGCCGGCCCAGAGAGAAGCAATTGCGGATTCGTCGGTGGAGTTGTGGGTAGGTATTGTTGCAAGGCTTGCAGCGGAGAATAAATGTACAACGAGTTTCCGCTCGTGCCGCCAAAGATGAAGGTCTTTAATCCATCGGGTGAGAAGGCTGCCCTTGTGGCCCCGGGGATGTTGAGAGCGGAGGCCGAGATGGAAGTGGAACTCGCTCCGTTGACGACGTACACCTGATTGGGAGAGTGCAGCGTGTCTGAGAAGACACTGACGGATCCGTTGTTGTTGGTCCCTATGGCCTTCCCCGTAATTGATCCCAACGAGGTATAAGGACTGGTGCTGGAGCCAAAAACACCAGGATTGATCAACTGCGCGCCGAAGTCGCTTCCCATAAGAATCTTGTCACCGTTGGGATCGAAGAGAAAAGAATTCGGGGAATCGGGGAGCGTATTCTCGCTGCCCACTGCCGCTTTGGCGGTGGAGAGAAAGTAGACGGCCGAGGAACAGTTTGCCGGTAGCTCATGGGTGCATCCGGTGCTGGCAGCCAGAACTGATGCGGTCACAGGAGCACCCGAGATCACACCCGAGATGGCAGCAGCGGGAGACAGTTGAACGGGACTATTGGGCGGATTGATGAAAACGGGTGACGAGTAAACCGGCACCGGGATCAGTTGCTTGCAACTTGCGAATTGTGGAAATACCGCGTGAAAGAAATTAGTGCAGGCATCCACCTTCGCAGGAGACAGCGCTAGAGGAACAACGGGGAATCCGACGTTGCAAGTCGGTGGAGAGCAGGAAGCGGTTACGGTTCCGGAGCCCGGTGAAACGATCGAAAGGGCGCAGGATTCGGTGCACCCGGTACCGACATTCAGAACCTGGGGTTGTGAAGCGGCCCAGGTCAAAGGGATTTTGCTGAGGACGATGCCGCCCGTGGTGTTGGGTAGCGAGCTGTTTCCCATCACATCGACGATAGTCGCGATTGCGGTTTCGGTGATCGAGGAGGTCCCCTTCGTAATGGAGAAACTAGTTTGCTCCGATCCGGCTGCGCCGAGTTCGAGACTGATGTTCTGGATCGGGCAAGTGGAAAAGAAGTCGAGAACCGGCGAGTTTTGCGTACTTCCATTGATGGTTTGCTGGTAGGTGGGTTGCTGGAAGGATGTGCTGCTAACCCCGCTGGCGCTGGCAAAAATGCGAGTGATTCCTGGATTCACCGCCTTTGCCGTGACCTGGTTCGTCGCGAAGTTATAGGCGCTATTGACCAGGGGAGTCAGGCTAACGACGGTGGAATTGTTGGCCGACCAGGTAAAAGGGCCCACCGAAGCGGTGACGTCGGCTCCCTGGCTAAAGGCGTGAGCCTCCAAGGTCATGGTCTGGCTTTGGGAGAGGCAAGGCTCCTGGACGGGAACTCCGTCGAGCAGCACCCCGGTGACGGTAATGTTGTCGACGGCAGGGTGCACAAAAACATAGGTGGGATTACTGGTAGCCCCGAGAGCACTGGCAGTGACCTTGACCACTCCAGTTCCACCCGGCGTGCAGGTGGTAAAGAGAGCGTCCCAATGGCCGGCGCAAGCCACCCCATTCGACGCGAGATTGAGGATCGAGGTGTCGTTGGAGGTATAGGTGACGGTAGTATTGAGGTTGGTCCCGGAGGCGGTCTGAACCGACGCGCTGAAATTGAAAGTGGCCCCCAGCACTACAGACGTAGTGGTGCCTGGAGATAAGTTGACGTGACCCGCAAACAGCGGAGGGCCGGGCTTCGAGCCGCCACCACAGGCGGCCAGCCCCCAGAAAGAAAGGATTGCAATTACCAAGCGCAGACCACGAGAACCGAACCTACCCATGCACTCCTCTTCGTACCCCGCCGCCACCCTGACTCTGTCAGTACAAGGCAAACTGTTGAATGATTTGGAAAACTTGTAGTTTAGAGGCTGGAGCGGGAATCAGGCAAGCTCGACCACGATATCATCGATTCCTGCCTAAGATCGACCGTCCGGAAACTGGGATGCAAAAAGACGGGTTGACGATGTTTCGAAGCACTTGCTATAGTAGTTTGGTTCCGCGAGTTCATCCAAGCTTGCTGTGTGCTGCCTGTTTTCTGCGGTAGTGTGCGTAGAGAGTAGGCAGTGAAGCTGTTGAGAAACGTGTTTCCGAGTTGAAGTCTGGTTCGGAAACTTTCCTCGCTGAAACGTTCCTGCGGTGCCTTTCGCCCTTATGCGAAGGATATGCAGGACAAGGCTGACGAAACGGAGTGCCCCCGGAGTTTGGCCGGGCGCCACCGTCGGCAGCGATAGTCTGAACAGGAATCCAGAATCTCTCCGGCGTTAGCTTTTAGGAATGAAGTGGCGCGGCGAGAAGTAATGGTTGGCTAGAGAGCCGGCCATGCCCACGGATGCGCGTCTAGGACATTGGATTTGCGCTGTCCGCTGCCTGCGCGATGTGCAGGTCAGTGTGCGGCCAAGGAGTGGCAAGAGTGCCTACGTTTAACCAATTGGTGGCCCAGGGCCGGAAACGGCCTCGTTACAAGACGGCGAGCCCGGCATTGCAGGGGTGCCCGCAAAAGCGCGGCGTTTGTACGCGCGTGTACACGCAGACTCCGAAAAAGCCGAACTCGGCTTTGCGCAAGGTGGCGCGTGTGCGGCTGACAAACGGCATTGAAGTCACGACCTACATTCCCGGAGTCGGTCACAACCTGCAGGAGCACTCGATTGTGCTGATCCGCGGGGGCCGCGTGAAAGATCTGCCGGGCGTGCGTTATCACGTGATTCGCGGGACCCTGGACGCGGTGGGTGTTGCCGGCCGTATGCAGGGGCGCTCGAAGTATGGAGCGAAGCGGCCGAAGAAAGGCTAAGAGCAAGTTTCAGGTTTCAAAGTTTCAAGGTTTCAAAGTGAGGCGCAGTCGGGTTTTTGAAACTTTAAAACCTTGAAACTTTGAAACCTGAGCAGGAGCGCAGGGAGCTTACAAGCAGATGCCAAGAAAAGGACATATCGCAAAGCGGACCGTTCCGGCTGATGCCGTGTATCGATCGGACCTGGTGACGAAGTTCATTAACTCGATGATGTGGCAAGGCAAGCGGTCGACAGCCGAGGGCATCTTCTATGAAGCCCTGACGAAGTTGGAGTAGAAGGGCGGCGACGAAGCCCTGAAGCTGTTCAAGAAGGCTGTGGAGAACGCGAAGCCGCTGCTCGAAGTGAAGACGCGGCGTGTCGGCGGCGCGAACTACCAGGTGCCGGTCGAAGTGAATGCCGACCGGCGGACGTCGCTGGCGATTCGCTGGATCATCACCTATGCGCGCGGACGCGGCGAAAAGGGAATGATCGACAAGCTTGAGCAATGAGTTGCTGGATGCCGCCAACGGCAAAGGCGCCGCCATCAAGAAGAAAGAAGATGTGCACCGCATGGCGGAAGCGAACAAGGCGTTTGCGCATTACCGGTGGTAAGCGCGGGAGACGTTGCAAGCAACGTCTCTACAAGAGAAACTTCGGAGCCCAGAAGGAAGCTAGAGAGTCGTGCCTAGAACAGTCCCATTAGAGCGTTGCAGGAACATCGGCATCATGGCCCACATCGATGCCGGAAAGACCACTACGACCGAGCGCATCCTGTTTTATACGGGACGGACGCATCGCATCGGAGAGGTGCACGAAGGCACTGCCACCATGGACTGGATGGAGCAGGAGCAGGAGCGCGGCATCACGATTACGTCCGCGGCGACCACCTGCACCTGGCGCGACATTCGCATCAACATTATTGATACCCCCGGCCACGTCGATTTCACGGCCGAAGTCGAACGCTCGCTGCGCGTGCTCGACGGCGCAGTCGCAGTGTTTGACGCGGTGCACGGCGTGCAGCCGCAGTCGGAAAAAGTCTGGCGTCAGGCCGATAAATACGGCGTCCCGCGAATTTGTTTCATCAACAAGATTGACAAGATGGGTGCCGATTTCGAGCATGCCGTCGATACCATCCGCAAGCGCCTCAATGCCAAGCCCGTCGCGATTCAGATTCCCATCGGACAAGAAGACAAGTTCAAGGGCGTCGTCGATCTGATCGACATGAAGGCGATCGTCTGGCAGGACGAGACGATGGGCGCGGAGTACGTCACCGAAGAAATTCCCGCCGAGCTCAAGAAAAAGGCCGAAGCGTTCCACGCGCAGCTGGTCGAGACCGTCGCCGAGAACGACGACGAGATTCTGCACAAGTTCCTGGAAGGCGAAGAGATCTGCGCGGATGAGCTGCGCGCGTCGCTGCGCAAGTCGACGATCGCGTTGAAGGTGTTTCCGGTGGTTGTGGGAACGGCGTTCAAGAACAAAGGTGTGCAGCCGCTGCTGGATGCGGTGGTGGACTACCTGCCTTCTCCGCTCGATGTGCCGGAGACGCATGGCATCAATCCCGACAACGGGGAAGCGATTACTCGCAAGGCGAACGACAAAGAGCCATTCTCGGCGCTGGCGTTCAAGATCATGGCCGATCCGTTTGTCGGCCAGTTGACATTTATTCGCGTGTACTCGGGTCAGCTGAAGTCAGGCGATTCGGTGCTGAATGCGCGCACGACCAAGACGGAGCGCATTGGGCGCCTGCTGAAGATGCACGCCAACAAGCGCGAAGAGATCAGCGAGATTCTGGCGGGCGACATTTGCGCCGCGGTCGGCCTGAAGAACGTCAGCACCGGCGACACCATCTGCGATGAAGAGCATCCGATCGCGCTGGAGTCGATCACGTTTGCGGTGCCGGTGATTTCGGTCGCGGTCGAACCGAAGACCAAGGCCGACCAGGAAAAGATGGGCATGGCGCTCGTCGCCTGGCCCAGGAAGATCCCACCTTTAAGGTTCACACCGATCCCGACAGCGGACAGACCATCATCAGCGGCATGGGCGAGTTGCACCTGGAAATCATCGTCGACCGCATGATGCGCGAGTACAAGGTCGAGGCCAATGTCGGCAAGCCGCAGGTGGCGTATCGCGAGACCATCCGCAAGCACGCCGAGGCGGAAGGCAAGTACATCCGGCAGACCGGCGGCGCGGGCAGTACGGTCACGCGAAGATTTATCTCGATCCGCAACCGCCGGGCACGGGCTACGAGTTCGTCAACGACATCGTCGGGCGGTTCGGTGCCGAAGGAATTCATCAAGCCGATCGATCAGGGCATTCAGGAAGCGCTCGAAGGCGGAATTCTGGCCGGCTATCCGATGGTCGACGTGAAGGCGACGCTGTACGACGGCAGCTATCACGACGTCGATTCGAACGAAATGGCATTCAAGATTGCCGGTTCGATGGCGTTCAAAGAGGCGGCGCGCAAGGCTTCTCCGGTGTTGCTGGAGCCGGTGATGGCGGTCGAAGTGGTGACGCCGGAAGATTACGCCGGAGCGATCATGGGCGACCTGAGTTCGCGCCGTGGACGCATTGAAGGCATGGAGCACCGCGCCGGTTCGCAGGTGATCAAGGCCATCGTTCCGCTGGCGGAAATGTTTGGCTACGCGACGCACATGCGTTCGTCGACGCAGGGCCGCGCCGAATACTCGATGCACTTTGCGCGCTATGAAGAAGCTCCGCGGTCGGTGGCGGAGGAAATCATCGCGAAGGTGCAGGGTACGGCGAAGTAGATTCTGTAGAGACGTAGCTTGCGACGGCTCTTAGCCGGCACAAGCAGGTCGGCACGTGGTGAGACGAGACTTGCAAGCAACGCGCTACGGAGAAATAAGGAAATGGCGAAAGAAAAATTTGATCGGAATAAGCCGCACTGCAACGTAGGGACGATTGGTCACATTGATCACGGCAAGACGACGTTGACGGCGGCGATCACGAAGGTATTGTCGAAGCACAACCCGAAGATCGTGTTCCGGTCGTTTGATTCGATCGACAACGCGCCGGAAGAGAAGGCGCGCGGCATCACGATTGCGACGGCGCACGTCGAGTACGAGACGGCGAACCGGCACTACGCGCACGTGGATTGCCCGGGCCACGCCGACTACATCAAGAACATGATCACGGGCGCGGCGCAGATGGATGGCGCGATTCTGGTGGTGGCGGCGACCGACGGTCCGATGCCGCAGACGCGCGAGCACGTGCTGCTGGCCCGCCAGGTCGGTGTGCCGTACATCGTGGTCGCGCTGAACAAGTGCGACGCGGTGGACGATCCCGAGTTGCTGGATCTGGTGGAACTGGAAGTGCGCGAGTTGCTGAAGAGCTACAAGTTCCCGGGCGACGATGTGCCGGTGATTCGGCTGTCGGCGCTGGGCGCGTTGAACGGCGAAGAGAAGTGGGAAAAGCAGATTGACGCGCTGATGGAGGCGGTGGACAAGAGCGTGCCGCAGCCGGCGCGCGAACTGGACAAGCCGTTCCTGATGCCGATCGAAGATATCTTCTCGATTCAGGGACGCGGCACGGTGGTGACGGGACGAATCGAGCGCGGCAAGGTGAAGGTGGGCGAGGAAGTGGAAATCGTCGGCTTCCGCGAGACGCGCAAGACGGTGGTGACGGGCGTCGAAATGTTCAAGAAGCAGCTGGACGAAGGCATGGCGGGCGACAACGCCGGGCTGCTGCTGCGCGGCATTGCGAAAGAAGATGTCGAGCGCGGCATGGTGCTGGCGAAGCCGGGATCGATCACGCCGCACACGAAGTTCAAGGCGGAGGTTTACATCCTGACGAAGGAAGAAGGCGGACGACATACGCCGTTCTTCAAGGGATACCGTCCGCAGTTTTATCTGCGAACGACGGACGTGACGGGCGTGGCGGAGTTGCCGGCGGGCACGGAGATGGTGATGCCGGGAGACAACGTGAGCCTGGTGATCGAGCTGATCACGCCGGTGGCGATGGAGAAGGGCTTGCGCTTCGCGATTCGCGAAGGCGGCCACACGGTGGGCGCAGGAACGATCGCGGAGATTGTTCAGTAGCAAGGCCGATGTGGAGCGGACACTTTGTCCGCTAAGGTTTTCGAAAACGGAAGCAAAAGCGGCAAGAGTGCCCGCTTCAGCACGCGCAACGTTCTTTCCTCCCGGAGAGCCGGGAGGGGTTAGAGAGATGAAACAGTGATTGGAAAAGAAAGAATTCGCATCCGGTTGAAGGCTTACGACTACCGCATTCTGGATCAGTCGACGGGCGAGATCGTGGAAACGGCGAGGCGCACCGGCGCGCAGATTGCGGGACCGATTCCGCTGCCCACGATGAAGAACAAGTACTGCGTGCTGCGTTCGCCGCACGTGGACAAGAAGTCGCGGGAACAGTTTGAGATCCGCACGCACAAGCGCCTGCTCGATATTCTCGAGCCGACGCAGCAGACGGTGGACGCGCTGATGAAGCTCGATCTGCCGGCGGGCGTGGATGTGGAGATCAAGGCGTTCGGGAAAGAACATAAGTAAGCGCGTTGCGGCGCGTCAGCCCGTCAGCCGTCAGGAACGGCTGACGGATCTGCACGAGCTGAGAAGCTCCCAGCCAATAGCCGCCAGCCAATAGCGACGAGCCAAGCTGGGAACGGAGAAGGAAATGGCAAGAAGGTAGCAGGAATTCTGGGCAAGAAGGTCGGCATGACGCAACTCTTCGATTCGAAGGGCGATGTGCGTCCGGCGACGGTGCTGCAGGCTGGGCCGTGCGTGGTCACGCAGCACAAGACGGCGACGAAAGATGGATACGAGGCGGCGCAGATTGGCCTGGTCGAGTTCGTGAAGGAATCGCAGCTGACCAAGCCGGCGCAGGGACACTTGGCGAAGAACAATCTGCCGCCGGTGAAGTTCATGCGCGAAGTGCCGCTGGAAGTCGAGGCTCGGCCGAGGGCGACGAGCGCGGTGAAGGTTGGCGATCGCGTGCTGGTCGAGATTTTCGAAGGCGAGAAGTTTGTCGACATCGTCGGAGTCAGCAAGGGGCACGGGTTTCAGGGCGTCGTGAAGCGGCATCACTTTGGCGGCGGTCCGAAGTCGCACGGTTCGATGTTTCAGATCACCGGTTCGATTGGCTCGTCGGCGTTTCCGTCGCGCGTGTTCAAAGGCATGCGGATGTCGGGACACATGGGCAATGCCGCGCGTCACGGCGCGCAACCTGCGCGTGCTGGGCGTCGACAAGGACGAGAATCTGCTGGTGGTCGAAGGCAGCGTGCCGGGTCCGAATGGCGGATACATCGTGATCACCAAGGCGAAGAAGCCGCCACGAGAGCGTCGTGGATTTGCGGGTTCGGCGACGGTCGATCCGTTGAAGGCGGCGAAGAGAGCGGCGAAGAAGGCATAAGCAAGTGATCGAGTGGCCAGTGGCCAGTGGTCACGAAAGAAAAGACATATGGCAACGATTGACATACACAATTTGAGCGGCGAGAAGGTTGGGACGCTCGATCTGGCCGACGAGATCTTCGGCGCGGTCAACGAAGACCTGCTCTGGGAAGCGGTGAAGCACTACCGCGCCGGGCAGCGCGCGGGAACGCACAAGACCAAGGCGCGCTGGGAAGTTTCCGGTTCGGGCAAGAAGCTCTGGAAGCAGAAGGGCACGGGGCGGGCGCGTATCGGATCGATCCGGTCGCCACTGTGGCGGCACGGCGGCACGGTGCATGGTCCGCAGCCGCGCTCGTATGACTACACGCTTCCCGCAGAAGAAGCTGCTGGGCGCGTTGCGCTCGGCGCTGGCCGCGAAGTTTGCCGACGGCAAGCTGATCGTGGTGAATGCGTTCGACGTGAAAGAACCGAAGACCAAGGAGTTCCGCAAGGCGCTCGACTCGCTGAAGGTCGACTGCGACGGTGCTGGTGGTCGAAGTGGCGAAGCACGAGAACCGCAACCTGGAATTGAGCGCGCGCAATATCGACGGGCTCGAACTGGTGCGCAGCAACGAAGTGCATCCGTATCACCTGCTGCGGTACGACCGCGTGATCTTCTCGCAGCCGGCGATCGAGAAGCTGCAGGTTTCGCTGAAGAGTTCGGTGTCGAAGCGGCAGCGCAAGCCGGACGAAGATGAAGGCGCGAAGAAGCCGACAGCACGAGCGGCGGCGCGCGCGCGCGCATGAAAAAGCGGCGGAGGTGGCCTGATGAAAACCGCATATCAGATCATTCGCCGTCCGGTGATCACCGAAAAGGGCCTGGGCATCAAGGAAAACCAGAACACGCTGGTGTTCCAGGTGGCGCCGAAGGCGACCAAGACGGAAATCAAGGAAGCGGTGCAGTCGATTTTCAAAGTGAAAGTGCATTCGGTGCGCACGGCGAATTATCCGGGAAAAGAGCGGCGGCGCGGAAAGTTTGCGGGCTACCGTCCGGATTGGAAGAAGGCGTACGTGCGGTTGCGGTCCGGCGAGAAGATGCCGGAGTACGCGCAGAATTTGTAAGAACAGGCTTCCGGCTCCCGGCTTCGGGCTTCCGGAATGACTAAGAGCTTAAGAAGAGCTGATTATGCCGATTAAGACTTACAGACCGACGACGCAGACGTTGCGCTATCGCACGACGCTCGTCAACGACGACATCACGACGAAGCATCCGCACAAGCCGCTGGTCGAGCCGAAGACGCGGACGGGCGGACGGCGCAACTCGGGCGACACGACGATGCGGTTTCATCGGTGGCGGCCACAAGCGCAAGCTGCGCATCATTGATTTCAAGCGCGACAAGACCGGGATTCCGGCGACGGTGGCGACGATCGAATACGATCCGAACCGCTCGTCGCGCATTGCGCTGCTGGCGTATGCCGATGGCGAGAAGCGCTACATCATTCAGCCGGAAGGATTGAAGGTTGGGCAGAAAGTTGTGAGCGGGCCCGAGGCCGACATTCTGGTGGGCAACGCGCTGCCGCTGCGGAACATTCCGCCCGGCACGCAGATTCACAATCTGGAACTGAAGCCGGGCAAGGGCGCGCAGATGGTGCGCTCGGCGGGCGGATCGGCGCAGTTGGTCGCAAAAGAAGGAGACTACGCGCTGGTGAAGCTGCCTTCGGGCGAGACGCGCAAGATTTCGCAGGACTGCATGGCGACGATCGGACAGGTCGGCAACATCGATCACGAGAACGTCACCATCGGCAAGGCGGGACGTTCGCGCTGGCTGGGAAAGCGTCCGCACAACCGCGGCGTTTCGATGAACCCGGTGGACCATCCGCACGGCGGCGGTGAAGGCAAGACTTCAGGCGGACGGCATCCGGTGACCCCGTGGGGCCAGCCGACGCGTGGATACAAGACGCGCAACAACAAGCGGACGGATAAGTTCATTGTGAGCCGGAGAAGCAAGTAGGTTTCGAGGAGCAGATAGCAGATTCCTCGGCTTCAGCTCGGAATGACAAGAGTTCGGAAGCTGACAACGATAACTGAGAGCTGAATTTATGGCACGTTCAACCAAAAAAGGCGCGTTCGTGGATGCTTACCTTCAGGCGAGAGTCGAAGGCATGAATGCGCGCAACGAGAAGAAAGTGCTGCGCACCTGGTCGCGGCGTTCGACCGTGATCCCGGAGATGGTGGGACACACGATCGCGGTGCACAACGGAAAGAAATTTATCCCGGTGTACGTCACCGAAAACATGGTGGGACACAAGCTGGGCGAGTTCAGCTTCACGCGCAACTTCAAGGGACACTCGATGAAGGCGGCGACGGAAGTGGCGGCGAAGCCGGCGGGTATCCCGGGCGGTCCGGGAGCGATTACGCCGTCAGCGCCGTCGGCGCCGGCACCGAAGGCATAGCGAGCTTCGAGTTGTGAGCTTTTAGCTACGAGCAAGCAAGAACTGAGATACGACTATGGAATTTCGAGCGGAAATGCGTTACCTGCGCGTCTCGCCGCAGAAGGCGCGGCTGGTGCTGGACTTGATCAAGGGACGGCGCGTGGAAGAAGCGCGCAACACCCTGATGTTCACCAAGAAGCGCGTGGCGGCGCACGTGGGCAAGCTGCTGCAGTCGGCGCTCGACAACGCGAACTTTCTCAGCGACCGAGAAGAGTCTCGATGTCGAGATCGACAACCTGTACGTGAAGAGTGCGATCGCCAACGACGGACCGCGCATGAAGCGTATTCGTCCGGCGCCGCAGGGACGCGCGTACCGCTACCAGCGGCGCATCGCGCACATCGAGTTGATCCTGGCGGAGCGCGGGAAGAGCGGTGACGCAGGTCCGAGACACGCGGGCGATGCCGGACAGTAGAGGCGGCTCCGGCGAAAGGCAAGCGGCGGGCTCCGGCGGCGAAGGCTGCTGGGAAGAAGAAGAAGGCGGCGAAGTAAAGGTTTCGAGTTCGCGGGCGAGGGCGCCCGCGCCACATGGTTTTGATTTAGGAGAAGCAATGGGACAAAAAGTCCATCCTTACGGGTTTCGGCTTGGCTACACCAAGCCGTGGAAGTCGCGCTGGTTTGCGGAGCGGGACTACGACAAACAGTTGCACGAAGACGTCAAGCTGAAGAATGAGCTGAAGGACAAGCTCAAGTCGGCGGGCGTCAGCGCGATTGAGATCGAGCGTCCCGGCAACAAGCTGCGCATCATCATCAAGACGGCGCGGCCCGGGATCATCATCGGCCGCAAGGGCGCGGAGATCGACAAGCTGAAGGGCGAATTGCAGAAGCGCACCGGCGGCAAGGACATTTTTGTCGATATCCAGGAAGTGCACAAGCCGGAACTGGACGCGCAACTGGTGTCGGAGTCGATCGCGCTGCAACTGGAAAAGCGCGTGGGTTTCCGCCGGGCGATGCGCAAGGCGGTGGATTCGGCGCTGCGCTTCGGATGCAAAGGAATTAAGGTTCGCGTGAGCGGACGGTTGAACGGAAACGAAATCGCGCGCTCGGAGTGGTATCTGCAGGGGCGGTTGCCGCTGCACACGCTGCGTGCCGACATCGACTACGGCTTCACCGAGGCGCGGACGACGTACGGCGTGATCGGCGTGAAGTGCTGGGTGTACAAGGGCGAGATTCTGCCGCAGAAGCAGAAGCGGGAAGCGCAACCTGCGGCTGGCGGATTCTAGGCATTGTCTGCTGCTGACTACGGCAGAAGAGTACGTGGTGAGAGCGAGACGTTGCGAGCAACGTCTCTACAGGAAGATTCTTATGTTGATGCCAAAGAAAGTGAAGTATCGGAAGCAGCAGCGCGGGCGCATGACCGGCAAGGCGTGGCGCGGATCGACGCTGTCGTTCGGCGATTTCGGGCTGAAGGTGCTGGAGCCGGGATGGATCACCGACCGGCAGATCGAAGCGAGCCGCGTGGCCATGACGCGTTTCGTGAAGCGCGGCGGGAAGATCTGGATCCGCGTGTTTCCCGACAAGCCGGTCACGAAGAAGCCCGCCGAAACCCGTATGGGTAAGGGCAAGGGCGCGCCGGATCACTGGGTCGCGGTCGTGAAGCCGGGGAAGATTCTGTTCGAGATGGAAGGCGTAACGCAGCAGGACGCGAGCGAGGCGATGCGGCTGGCGTCGCACAAGTTGGCGCTGCGGACGACGCATGGTGAAGCGCGAAGGGGCAAGACACTAAAATGCTGCGCAGCTATGAGCTCTGAGCTTCGAGCACAACGCGGAGAGGAAATTTTATGAAGGCAGACAAAATCCGAAACTTAACCGACGATGAGCTGGGCAACCAGGAGCGCGAACTTGCCGACCAGTTGTTCAAGCTGAAGTTTCAGCTGAACATGGGGCAGACCGAGAGCCTGAAGAAGATTCGCGGGCTGCGCAAGGACATTGCGCGCGTGAAGACGATCGTCGGTGAGCGCCAGCGCTCGGCCGCAACGGAGAAACGATAATGGCGGAAACAACACAGAAGGCGCAGGGCCGCCGCAAAGAAGTGGTGGGAGAAGTAGTCGCGAACCGCATGCAGAAGACGATTGTGGTGCAGGTGACGCGCAAGAAGGCCCATCCGTTCTACGGACGCGTGATCGCGCGGAACAAGAAGTTCTACGCGCACGACGAGACCAACCAGGCGCACGTGGGCGACGTGGTGCGGATCGAAGAGACGCGTCCGCTGTCGAAGCTGAAGCGCTGGAAGCTGAAAGATATTGTCCGCAAGGCGGCGCTGGTGCCGGAAGCTGCGTGACGCGGCAAGTTGAAGCAGATTGCTCGCAGAGCATGCCGGTAGGCGAATGATAAGGGTTAGGGAGATTGACGCCATGGCTGTGATGATGAGATCGATGCTGGAGGTCGCCGACAATTCCGGCGCCCGCAAGCTGCAGATGATTCTGCCGCTGGGCGGCTCGACCGGACTGAATGCCGGGCTGGGCGACATAATCACGGCGGCCGTGAAAGAGTCGGCGCCCGAGGGCCAGGTGCAGAAGGGCAAAGTCGTGAAGGCGGTCATCGTGCGCACCCGCAAGGAGCATCGGCGGCGCGACGGAACCTACATCCGCTTCGATCAGAATGCCGCGGTGCTGATCAACGATGCGGGCGAGCCGGTCGGGACGCGCGTGTTTGGTCCGGTGGCGCGCGAGTTGCGCGAGAAGAAGTTTTTGAAGATTGTGTCGCTGGCGCCGGAAGTGATCTAGGAGCAGGTTTCAAAGTTTCAGAGTTTCAAGGTTTCAAGGTCCTTGAGGATTCCGAAACTGGGCGGCGGGTGATTCGCTTTGAAACCTTTGAACTTTGAGACCTTGAAACTTTGAATTTATGAGAACTGTAAGCACTGAAAACAAGCGAGTGGATCTCCGGCGCAACGACACCGTGAAGGTGATCACCGGACGGGACAAGGGCAAGGAAGGACGCGTGCTGCGCGTGTTTCCGAATGACGCGAAGATTCTGGTCGAGCACGTGATGATGGTGAAGAAGCACGTGCGCCCGAATCCGCAGCGCAACATCAAGGGCGGCATCGCCGAGCAGGAGAGCCGGATTGCGATTTCGAACGTGCAACTGGTTTGCCCGACCTGCGGGCCGGTACGGATCGGGCACGAAGTGCGCGGCGACCGCAAGGTTCGCGTCTGCAAGAAGTGCGGAACGACGCTGGATAAATGATTGAGCAATTGGGAAATTCTGCAATTAACCAAATTACGCAATCGCTCAATTCTCACGAACCGGTAACCACTCCGAAACCGTGAGAGGAAGTTGAAAAGGATAATGGCAAAAGAGAAAAAAGGACAGAAAGAGTCGGCGCAGGAACCGAAGAAGGGGCCGGAGCAGGCGCGGCACAGCGCGAAAGAGCGTCCGCGGCTGCGCTCGCGGTTTGACAAGGAAGTCGCTCCGGCGCTGCTGAAAGAACTGGAACTGACGAACGTGATGGCGGTTCCGCGGCTGCACAAGATTGTCGTCAACATGGGTGTGGGCGAAGCGACGCAGAACGCGAAAGTGCTCGACCCGGCCGTGAACGAACTGGGACAGATCACCGGGCAGAAGCCGGTGGTGACCCGGGCGAAGAAATCGATTGCGGCGTTCAAGGTTCGCCAGGGACAGTCGATCGGCGCGATGGTGACGTTGCGCGGCGACCGCATGTACGAGTTCTTCGACCGGCTGGTGAACATCGTTCTGCCGCGTGTGCGCGACTTCAGCGGAGTTTCGACGAAGTCGTTTGACGGGCGCGGAAATTACACGATCGGATTGCACGACCAGTTGATCTTCCCGGAGATTTCTTACGAGAAGGTCGACAAGCTGAAGGGCATGAACGTCACGATTGTGACGACGGCCGCGAATGACAATCAGGCGCGGACGCTGCTGAAGCACATGGGAATGCCGTTCCGGGCGTAAGTTCAAGGTTTCAAAGTTTCAGGTTTCAGAAGTTTCAAAGAGACGCAGCAAAGGATTGAATGGCTACTACAGCAAAAAGAGTTAAGGACGCGAAGGAAGCCGAAGTTTTCCACGCGCAAGCACAACCGCTGCAAGCTATGCGGACGTCCGCGCGCCTTTCTGCGCAAGTTCGGCATTTGCCGCTTGTGCTTCCGGCAGCTGGCGCTGCGCGGGGAGATTCCAGGGGTTTCGAAGTCTTCGTGGTAGGACGCGCCAGATGCGCGATTCTCTCGATCGAGGCGAGAGTCGTGCTGAGTGCAGAGGTCCTTCGCGGCAAAAGACGCCGCTCAGGATGACAAGAATTCAAGTAACGGCAAGATGAAGGAACAAGCTGCTGCAGGTTCTCCGCAAGACGCGGAGCGAACGGGTGGCTGGAGGAGAAGCAAACGATGAGGTTGACCGATCCGGTCGCAGACATGCTGACGAGAGTGCGAAATGCACTCCAGGCCCGGCACCAGAAGGTGGACGTTCCGGCTTCGCGATTGAAGCTGGAGATTGCCCGCATCCTGAAAGAGGAGGGCTACATCTCCAATTTCAAGCCGACGGAAGAAGAGGGCCACAAGGTCATCCGGATTTACCTGAAGTATGGCGCCAACAACGAGGCGGCGATCTCGAAGGCGGAGCGTGTTTCGCGTCCGGGATGCCGCGTCTATGTGCGGCGCAGCGAGATTCCACGCGTGCTGGGCGGCATGGGGATCAACATCCTCACCACCCCGCGCGGCGTGATGACCGGGCGCCAGGCGCGCAAGGAGGGTGTGGGTGGCGAGTTGCTGTGCGAGATTTACTAGAGGAGCGGTGAGCTATGAGCAGTGAGCGGTGAGCAAAACAGAATCAAGTTGCTCATAGCTTATCGCTCAAGCCTGCCAGCTAAAGAAGAGAAGCTTATGTCACGAATTGGAAAAAAGCCGATCGAGATTCCTAAGGGAGTCACGGTCAAAGTTGAAGGAAACACGGTCCTGGTGCAGGGGCCGAAGGGCAAGCTGGATACGGCGTTGCCGACCGGTATCACCGTCGAGCAGAAGGACGGGCATATCCTCGCCGTCCGCGAGAACGATTCGCAGTCGGCGGTGCACGGACTGGCGCGCGCACTGGTCAACAATGCGGTCGAAGGCGTCACCAAGGGCTGGACGCGCGAACTGGAGATCGTCGGCATCGGGTATCGCGCCGAGATGAAGGGCAAAGTGACCGTGGTGTTCAACCTGGGGTATTCGCATCCGATCGAGTATCCGCTGCCGACCGGGGTGGATGCGGCGGTGGATCCGAAGCAGACGAGGATCACCCTCACTGGAATTGACCGCCAGAAAGTCGGGCAGGTTGCGGCTGAGATGCGCTCGCTGCGTCCGCCGGATCCGTACAAGAATAAGGGCGTCCGCTATGCGGGCGAGCGTCTGAAGAAGAAGGTCGGAAAGACGGGAGCGAAGTAGCTTTTGGCTGTCAGCTTTGGGCTCTCAGTTGGTTGGGATGCATGCGACCGCTGAGCACCTCGGAAGCTTAAGCTGACTGCGAGGGTTTAACGATGCTGACAAGAATCACGAAAAACCAGAAGCGCGGGCATGTCCACGAGCGCATTCGCAAAAAGATGCAGGGAACGGCGGAGCGTCCGCGGCTGAATGTGTACCGTTCGCTGAATCACATTTACGTGCAGGTGATTGACGACCTGCATGGCAAGACGCTGGTTTCGGCCAGCACCGCCGAGGGCAAGAAAGAAGACCGGCGGACGGGCGGCAACGTGGCCTCGGCGAAGGCGGTCGGCAAGACCATTGCGGAGCGCGCTCAAGGCCAAGGGCGTGACCAAGGTCGTGTTCGATCGCGGCGGATACATTTATCACGGGCGCGTGAAGGCCTTGGCCGACGCGGCTCGCGAAGCGGGATTGCAATTCTAAGAGGCAGTGAGCAATGAGCTATGAGTGATGAGCAAACTCATCTGCTCACCGGCTCATCGCTAGAATCTGAGAAATTATGCCAACAGTGATCAAGAAACTCGATGCAGGGGCGTACCAGCTGAAGGATCAGGTGGTAGCCATCAACCGCGTGACCAAGGTGGTCAAAGGCGGAAAGAATCTTTCGTTTGCGGCGCTGGTGGTGGTGGGCGATCCGTCGGCGGGAGTCGTGGGCTACGGGTCGGGCAAGGCGAAGGAAGTGCCGCAGGCGATCCGCAAGGGGATTGAGTCGGCGAAGAAGAACCTGGTGAAGGTCAACCTGACGCAGACCAGCATCGCGCACCTGGTGCTCGGACGTTACGGATCGGGCAAGGTGCTGCTGAAGCCGGCTCCGGAAGGTACGGGCGTGATTGCGGGCGGCGCGGTGCGCGCGGTGATGACTTCGGCGGGCGTGCAGAACGTGCTGACCAAATCGATTGGGACAACCAATCCGCACAACGTGATCAAGGCGACGTTCGACGCCTTGAAGCAGTTGAAGAATCGAGAGAGCGTCGCAGCTCTGCGCGGCAAGACCGCGCAGGAACTCTAAGGGCAGTGGCCAGTGGTCAGTGATCAGTGCTCGCGACGAAAGACTTTTGGATACTGGTCACTAGTCACTGGCTACTGACCACTGAGGTTCAGAGATGACAGCGAAGAAAACGAATTCGGGCGGCGGCAAGGTTCACCTGAAGTGGGTGAGATCGGCGATTTGCGCCCCCGTCAAGCAGAAGCTGGTGATCAAGGGTCTGGGATTTACCCGGCTGAACCAGGTGATTGAGCGTCCAGATACGCCGGCGATCCGCGGGATGGTGGCGAAGGTGCCGCATCTGGTGGAGTTTGTGAAATGAGTTTCGTAGAGACGTAGCTTGCTACGTCTCTGCCGGCAGCATTCGATGTGCTGGTGAGCAAGACGTTGCAAGCAACGTCTCTACGAGAAAACCAATGAATTTATCCAATATTCGAGCACCGAAGAAGGCGACCGACCAAGCGCAAGCGCGTGGGTCGCGGCATGGGCTCCGGCATGGGCAAGACATCGACCCGTGGACACAAGGGGCAGCGTTCGCGCACCGGTTCGCGCATGATTCGCGGATTTGAAGGCGGCCAGATGCCGCTGCATCGCCGCATGCCGAAGCGCGGCTTCACCAACATCTTCCGCAAGGAATACAACATCGTGAGCCTGGAGCGGTTGGTGGAACTGGGTGAGACGACAATCACTCCCGACGTGCTGCGCAAGGCGGGAGTGATCAAGACGAAGCATCCGGTCAAGATTCTGGGCGACGGCGAGTTGAAGAGCGCGATCACGGTGAGCGCGCACAAGTTCTCGAAGTCGGCGCAGGAAAAGATCACCAAGGCGGGCGGCAAGGTCGAGGTCTTGCAGTAATGTTTGACAAGCTGGCGAACATCTTCCGGATTCCCGATCTGCGCAAGCGGATCCTGTTCACGTTGGGACTGCTGTTTGTGTACCGGCTGGGCGGACACCTGCCCACGCCGGGGATCGATACGGTCAAGCTGGAACAGTTCTTCACGCAGGGAAGCACCAGCGGTTCGCTGCTTGGATTTGTGGATTTGTTTTCTGGCGGCCAACTGCGCCGCATGACGATTTTCGCCCTGGGCATCATGCCGTACATCACGGCGTCGATCATTCTGCAGTTGCTGACCGTGGTGTACGAGCCGCTGGCCAAGCTGCAGAAGGAAGGCGAACTCGGGCGCAAGAAAATTACGCAGTGGACGCGATACATCACCGTCATCCTGAGTTCCGTGCAGTCCTTCGGAATCGCGATCGGATTGGAAAAGGGCGGCTTCGCTCTGAACCCCGGCTGGGGATTCCGGCTGATGACGATGCTGACCCTGACAACCGGCAGCGCATTCATCATGTGGCTGGGTGAGCAGATCACGGAACGCGGCGTCGGCAATGGAATGTCGCTGCTGATTTTCGCCGGCATTGTGGTTGGGCTGCCGCGCGGCGTCGTGGATCTGATTGAGAAGGCGAGAAACGCGGCGTGGGGACCGATTACGTTCCCGCTGATGGTTTGCCTGCATTGTCTTCATGATCGCGGTGGTGGGTTTCATCGTTTACGTGGAGACGAAGCGAACGACGAATTCCGGTGCAGTATGCCAAGCGTGTGGTTGGACGAAAGGTGATGGGCGGACAGTCGACGCACTTGCCGCTGCGCGTGAACGCAGGCGGCGTCATGCCTGTGATTTTCGCGTCGTCGATTCTGACCTTGCCGCAGACGATCGGCTACGGATTGCGCAATAGCCGCTACTTCGGGGATCTGATCCGCTGGCTGGGATGGGGCGAGCCGCTCTATACCGTGCTCTATGCGCGTGGGCATCATCTTCTTTGCGTACTTCTACGTTTCGATCGTGTTCAACCCCAGCGAAGTTGCCGACAACATGCGCAAGTACGGCGGATTCATTCCGGGTATTCGTCCGGGAAAGCGTACCGCGGATTTCATCAATGAAGTGCTGACCCGAATCACGCTGGTGGGCGCGCTGTACCTGATTGTCATTTCGTTTATTCCGGAGTGGATGATCACCGGTATTCACCTCAACCATCTTTATGGGCCGGTGGGGCGATTCTTTGAGATCTTGCCGAACTGGGTGACGAACGGTTTGGGCGTGAGCTTTTATTTTGGTGGAACGTCGCTGCTGATCGTGGTCGGGGTAGCGATGGACACGGTGACGCAGATTGAAGCGCAATTGATCATGCGCCACTACGATGGATTTACGCCGCGCAGCGGACGCATCCGCGGCCGCCGCTGGTAGAAAAATCGGACCTCCGACCTTGGACCTTTGACGTGATGTGAAAGCGTCGAAGGTTAAAGGGTCTGAAGTCCAAGGGCCAAGGACTGAGGTCCAAGGTCCGTCTTGAGGGGTTGCTGCAACTCGGCTGATGTTTTGGGGCGCCGGGGAGATTAGCTCGGGAGGCTTTGGCCAAGCCGATGGCGCAGGAAACCTCGCGTGCAGTGGGTCCCGTGGTGCTGCTCGGGCCGCCGGGTGCCGGTAAGGGCACTCAGTCCAAGCGCATCATGGAGCGTTACGGAATTCCCCAGATTTCGACCGGGGACCTGCTCCGGGAACACGTTGCACAAGGAACGGAACTCGGGCTCGCGGCCAAGGCGGTAATGGCGCGCGGAGAGCTGGTTTCCGACGATCTGGTTTGCAACATGGTGAGGGTACGGCTGCTGCAGCCGGACTGCCAGCGCGGTTATATTCTTGACGGTTTTCCCCGGACTGCAGCCCAGGCTGGGTGGCTCGATGCGCTGCTCGACCATGAGCTCTTTGATAATTCGCGTCCGACGCGGGCGTGGCCAATTGTGATCCGGCTCGACGTCGACTATAATCAATTATTGCTCCGGATTACTGGACGACGTTCTTGTCCCACCTGTGGACGGATCTATAACGTCCACTTCAAGCCGCCCCGCGTGGATGAACAGTGTGATTTAGCCCACGCGACCAAGCTTGTAGCCCGTAATGACGACCGGTTGGAAGTAATTCAGCCACGACTCACAGCGTTTCAGGAGCAGACCCGTCCGGTGGCAGATTATTACCAGCGGACCGGCCGACTGATCTGTGTAAATGGCGATCTGCCGGTGGACGATGTCACGGAGCAGATTTACCGGATTCTGGAAGATCATCACGCGTAAGAAGAAGCATGGCGATTGTTTGCAAGTCGGCGAGCGAAATCGAAAAGATGCGGCATAGCGGCCACATCGTGCGCCAGGTTTTGGATCACGTGAGAACGATGGTGGCGCCGGGCGTCACGACGATGGACCTGGAGCGGGCGGCCGAGAAGAAGATTAAGGAACTCGGAGCCAAGCCGGCGTTCAAGGGTTATTACGATTATCCCTGCGTGTTGTGCACGTCGGTGAACGAAGAGATCGTGCACGGCATCCCGTCAGAGAAGCGGTTGCTGAAGACAGGCGACATCGTTTCGATCGATTGCGGTGTGGTGCTGGACGGCTACTACGGAGACGCGGCGATCACGGTGCCGGTGGGCGACGGGTTGAAGCCCGAGTTGCAGAAATTGCTGGAAGTTACGGAAGCTTCGCTGTATCGCGGGATTGAGCAGGCCCGGATCGGTAATTCGATCGGTGATGTGGGCGCCGCAGTACAGCAGCATGTGGAAGCGGCGGGATTCAGCGTGGTACGCGAGTTTGTCGGACACGGGATCGGAACCCGGTTGCATGAAGAACCGCAGGTTCCGAACTATGGCAATCGCGGACACGGAGCCAGGCTTCGCGAGGGGATGGTGATCGCGATAGAGCCGATGGTGAATTCGGGCAAGCCCGAGACGCGGGTGCTGGGCGATAAGTGGACCGCGGTTACCGCAGATGGCAGTTTCAGCGCGCATTTTGAACATTGCGTGGCGGTGACGAAAGATGGCCCGGTGATTTTGACGCAGTAAGCCGTGAGCTTTGAGCAGTGAGCTATGAGCAAACGGTTAAACTTTTGAAGTTCGAGCAGGAAGCTGAGAGAAATGGATTTGCTCACAGCTCAGAGCTCATAGCTCACAGCTAAGGGGTCGATGAGCAAAGAAGACGCGATTGAAGTGATGGCGGTGGTGTTGGAACCCCTGCCGAACGCCATGTTCCGGGTGGAACTGGAGAATAAACATCAGGTGCTGGCGCACGTTTCCGGCAAGATGCGCAAGAATTTCATCCGCATTCTTCCGGGAGACAAGGTCGCGGTGGAGCTTTCGCCCTACGACCTGAATCGTGGACGGATCGTTTATCGATACAAATAATTCGCTCCTACAGATGCAATGTCGTTAGCCACAGGGGAGCACAGAGGAATTCTGGTTTTATGAAAGTACGAGCGTCGGTAAAGAAGATTTGCGACAAGTGCAAGATTATTCACCGCAAGGGTGTGGTGCGAGTGATCTGCGTGAACGCGAAACACAAACAGCGGCAGGGGTAAGCCAGCAATGAGCGATGAGCTTTGAGCGATGAGCAAAACCGACAGCGAATGGTTCTGCTCAACGCTCAAAGCTCACGGCTCATAGCTGACAAGTGAGCAGTACTCAGAGGAGTTAGAGACTCATGGCACGTATTGCAGGCGTGGATCTTCCCCGCCAGAAGCACATCAACATCGCGCTGACCTATATCTATGGGATCGGACAACCGCGCGCCGGGCGCATTCTCGACGAAGCCAAGGTTGAGCCCATGAAGAAGGTGCAGGACCTCAGCGAAGAAGAGGTCAACCGTATCCGTACCGTCATTGAGGCCGAGGGGCTGGTCGAAGGCGATCTGCGCAAGGAAGTTTCGATGAACATCAAGCGGCTCATCGAAATCGGCTCCTATCGCGGATTCCGTCACCGCCGCAACCTGCCGGTCCGCGGACAACGAACACATACCAATGCCCGGACTCGTAAAGGTCCGCGTAAAGGAACAGTCGCGCAGAAGAAGAAGGCGACGTCGAAGACATAAAGACAGGTTTCAAAGTGGCAAAGTTTCAAGGTTTCAGAAGTAACGACCTTGAGACATTGAAACTTTGAAACTTTGAAACTTGAGGTTCTATGGCTAAACCAGCAGCAGCGGGCGGCGCAGCAGCCGCACCGGAGAAAAAAGGCAAGAAGAAGACTTTCAAGAAGAAGGAGCGCAAGCACGTGCCCCATGGTCTGGCATACGTGCAGGCGTCCTTCAACAACACGATCGTGACTATTTCCGATATGAACGGGAACGTTCTGTCGTGGAAGAGTTCGGGATCGCTCGGCTTCCGCGGATCGCGCAAGGGAACTCCGTTTGCCGCGCAGCAAGCCGCGTCGAATGCCGCGAACATGGCTCGGGATCATGGTGTGCGCAGCGTGGATGTGCGGGTGAGCGGTCCGGGATCGGGACGCGAATCCGCTGTGCGCGCGCTGGCTGCCTCTGGAATTGAAGTGCGCTCGATCCGTGACGTGACGCCGATTCCGCACAACGGATGTAGGCCGCCGAAAAGACGTAGAGTGTAGTTCGTAGAGACGTAGCTTGCTACGTCTTGGCTGCGAGCGGCAGGTTTTCTGGTTAGTGTCGCCGACGAATGCAGCAAGAGGTTTTGTGGTCAGAGAGACGTAACAAGTTACGTCTCTACAGAAATATTGTCCGGGACGAAGGGTGAAGCCAAACCCGTAAACCGGTCATCAAAAGGAGAAGAAACTTGGCACGTTATACCGATGCAGTCTGCCGTCTATGCCGCCGCGAGGGGTTGAAGCTGTTCCTCAAAGGCGCAAAGTGCTTCAGCGATAAGTGTCCTATCGAGAAGCGCAACTTCGCTCCCGGACAACATGGGAAAGACCGTAAGGCCAAGATTGTTGGCTACGGCCTGCAATTGCGCGAGAAGCAGAAAGCCAAGCGCATTTACTTCACCCAGGAAGGCCAGTTCCGCAACTACTTCGAGAAGGCCGCACGCTCCCAAGGCGTGACCGGCGAAAAGTTGCTGCAGCAGCTCGAGAGGCGACTGGACAATGTTGTGTTCCGCCTCGGGTTTGCTCAGTCACGGCGCCAGGCGCGACAGTTGGTTCGTCACGGGCACGTGGCCGTCAACAGCCGCAAAGTGAATATTCCTTCGTATGAAGTGAGTGCGGGCGAGGAGATCTCGATCCGTGAGAACAGCAAGAAACTGACCGTGCTCGAACTGGCGAAGGAATTCGCCAGCCACGGCACGATGCCGAGCTGGCTGGAAGTCGATCGTGACAATTACAAGGCGCGGATTCTCTCGCTGCCAAAACGCGAAGACATTCAGCTGCCGGTGAATGAGCAGTTGATCGTAGAACTGTACAGTAAGTAAAGGCTTCGTTGTGCAGGTTTCAAAGTTTCAGAGGTTTCAAGGTTTCAAAACAAGACACGTTGAAACTTTGCAACCTTGAAACATTGAAACCTGGGTCCGTTACATTCGAGCCAGATCAGCCTTTTCTGACTTTGACCTGAGTTGGACCACTCAGCGAGTCAGGATTGAGCCAAACGGCCGAAGGAGAAACACATGCTTTGGAAGGGTTTTCAAAAACCGAAACGTCTCGCAGTCGACCAGTCCTCTCTCACCGACAAGTACGGCATCTTCTGGGCGCAGCCGTTTGAACGCGGATTCGGTACGACCGTGGGCAACGCCCTGCGGCGCGTGCTGCTGAGCTCGATTGAAGGTGCGGCCGTAACCGCCGTGAAGATGGAAGGCGTACTGCACGAATTCCAGTCGATCCCCGGAGTGGTGGAGGACGCAACCGACATCATCCTCAACCTGAAGCAGATTCCATTCAAGCTGGCGGGTGATGCGCCGAAGGCGATCTACCTGCGCGCGGATCAGCCTGGAGTCGTTACCAGCAGCATGATCGAGGCGGATGGAGACGTCGAGGTGCTGGATAAGGACGTCTACATCGCGACGGTGAGCGAGGGCGGCAAGCTCGACATGGAAATGCGGCTGAAACGCGGCCGCGGCTACGTTTCCGCCGACAAGAATTTCGATGAGGATCTAGGCATCGGGTTCATTCCGATCGATTCAGTCCATTCGCCGGTGCGCAAGTGCAATTACACAGTCGAAGCTGCGCGCCTGGGACAGATCACCGATTATGACAAGCTCACGCTCGAAGTGTGGACCAACGGCTCCATCACGCCGGCCGATTCGATCGGCCTGGCGGCGAAGCTGCTGAAGGACCATATGAATATCTTCATCAACTTCGAGGAAGAGATCGAAACCGGAACGTCGTCGTCGGATGATCGCAAGCCTGAGATTCACAACGAGAATCTGAACCGGTCGGTCGAGGAACTCGAGCTCTCCGTGCGCAGCTACAACTGCCTGAAGAACGCGAATATCCAAACGATCGGGGAACTCGTCCAGAAGACCGAAGCCGAAATGCTGAAGACGAAGAATTTTGGCCGGAAGTCGCTGAACGAGATCAAGGAAATTCTCTCGTCGATGGGGTTGAGCTTGGGAATGAAGATCGACGAGCACGGCAATGCTGTGCCCGGACCGACTTCGAACGTGCCGTTGCCGGCGTCGGCCTACGGACCGGACGACCAACTGTAAGAAGCAGTGGTCAATGGCTAGTGGTCAGTGGTCAGAAGAGCAAGACCGCTAGCCAGTTGACCGCGAAGGATTGTCTGAATACTGGCCACTGACCACTGGCCACTGATCACTGAGGTTCTCATGCGCCACAAAGTTGCAGGATACAAACTCGGACGGAACACATCGCACCGGCGCTCGCTGCTGCGCAACCTGGTCACCTCGGTGATCGTGGAAGAGCGCGTCGAGACGACGGTTCCCAAGGCCAAAGCGGCAAAACCGATTGTCGAAAAGATGATCACGCTGGGCAAGCGTGGAGATCTGGCCGCTCGCCGGCTGGCCGCGTCTTACCTGATGACCGATGAGGCTGTCGTGAAGTTGTTCGATACGGTGGGACCGCGTTTCGGCGACCGCAACGGCGGGTACACGCGCATCATCCGCACGGCGTGGAACAAAGGCGATGGCGCCGACAAGGCGTTCCTCGAACTGCTGGGCAGCGAGAAGATCCTCGACGAGAAGCGCGAGAAGCGTGCCGAAGGCCGTGCCAAGAAGGCGGCCGAAGCCAAGAAGGCGATGGAAGAGGCAGAAGCGCAAGCTCAGGCTCAGGGCGAAGCGGCTCCAGCTGAGGCCGAGGAAAAGAAAGAAAAAGAATAAGCTAACCGGTTTTTACCAAGGGCATGACATCAGGTCGTGCCCTTTTTCTTTTCCCGGCCGGCTCCCACAACTGCGCATCCACACTACGGTAGTGGCTCACATTAGCCTCCGTTTTTCTTCGGCATCGTTCCGAGGGCTCGCATTGTTGTTAATGGGCCGGGGGATTTCCCATGACAGGCAGTTGATGACCGGGAGATCCCTCGCTCCGCCTGAAAGACGGCTCCGCTCGGGATGACGCCTCGATAGAGGGCCACTACCCACACGACTGTTTTATTGACTTGTGGGGATCGCCCACGTAAGATTTTCGCCGCACATGCTCGGCCGAACAATCTCGCACTACCGCATCCTGGACAAGTTGGGCGGCGGTGGAATGGGAGTGGTTTTCAAGGCCGAGGACACTGAACTGGGCCGCTTCGTCGCCTTGAAGTTCCTGCCTGACGAAGTGGCGCATGACGAACCTGTCCTGGAGCGCTTCCGCCGTGAGGCTCGCGCTGCTTCCGCGCTCAACCACCCCAACATCTGTACGATCTACGAAATCGGAAAGCATGAAGGCCAGTCCTTCATTGCGATGGAGTATCTCGAAGGGTCGACCCTCAAGCATTTGATATGGAACCGCCCGATGGACCAGGATCGTCTGCTCAGCCTTGCGATCGAGACGGCGGACGCTTTGGATGCCGCTCACGCCAAGGGGATTGTTCACCGCGATATCAAGCCAGCGAACATTTTCGTTTCTAAACGCGGGCATGCCAAGATTCTCGATTTTGGATTGGCCAAAACGATGTCCTCCGCGGGAAGTTCTGCCAGCGGAGATTCTCAGACGATGGCCGACGTAGCGCACTTGAATCTCACCAATCCCGGCACCGCGGTGGGCACGGTTGCCTACATGTCGCCGGAGCAGGTGCGAGGCAAGGAACTCGATGGGCGTACCGACCTGTTTTCGTTTGGTGTGGTGCTTTACGAAATGGCGACTGGAGTTTTGCCGTTTCGCGGGGAAACGGCCGGGGTCATCACAGAGGCGATTCTCAACCGGGCTCCGACAGCAACAGTTCGTTTGAATCCGGATCTTCCGCCTGAGCTGGAGCGCATCACAAACAAGCTTCTCGAAAAAGATGCCGAGTTGCGTTACCAGAGTGCGGCGGAGGTGCGAACTGATCTGAGGCGGCTCAAGCGCGAACGCGATGCTTCCCGTATTTCATCTGCGGTAGTGACGGAAACGCCGAGCGGTTCCGCGGTAACGACTCCGTCTTCAGGATCGGTAGATACGCGCATTTCGAGTTCGACAAAGGTGGTCACGACACCGCGTCCGAACCGGGCTCTGGGCGCTCTTGCGGTAGCCCTGGTGGCGGCACTGGGAGTCATCGCATTCCTGCTATTGCATACTCGAAAAGTCCCCGTCGCGCCCGCCTACCATCTATTGACGTACCGGCGTGGAACGATCCGCATGGCGAGGTTCGCTCCCGATGGCCAGACCGTGATCTACAGCGCCGCCTGGGAAGGCGGTCCGGTTGAGATTTTCAGCACGCGATATGGCACGCCAGAATCGCGGTCGGTCGGAGTGCCGGGGGCTGAAATTCTCGCCATTTCTTCAACGGGTGAAATGGCGGTTCTTCTACACAGCCAGCAATCGAAGTCGCAAGTGCATATCGGAACGCTCGCCCGCATGGCATTGGGCGGGGGAGCCCCTCGCGAAGTTCTGGAGAATATCCAGTGGGCCGACTGGTCGCCGGACGGAACGCAGCTGGCCGTGGTGCGCGATGTCAACGGACGTAACCGGCTCGAATATCCCCCGGGCAAAGTACTGTACGAGGCGGACGGTTGGATCAGCCATCCTCGAATCTCACGCAAGGGTGACCTGATTGCGTTCATCGATCACCCGATTCAAGGAGACTCGATCGGCTCCGTGGCCGTGGTCGATATGGCGGGCAAGAAACGCGTGATCAGCCAGAGTTATGGCGGGGGCGCGGTGGGGCTGGCATGGTCGCCAAAGGGCGACGAGATCTGGGTCACGGCTACATTGATTGGGATCGATCGATCTGTGTTTGCTGTTCCTCTGTCCGGCGCGGAGCGGCTGGTGGCACGGGTTCCAGCGGACCTTACGCTGCAGGATGTCATGCCGGACGGCCGCGCGCTACTGGCTCGCGATAGTTGGAGACGGGGACTCATCGTGCACGCGGCCGGAGACACTATCGAGCATGATTTCACCTGGCTCGACTGGTCGTATCCGGTGACGCTGTCGGCCGATGGCAAGGCGTTGCTGTTCCGCGAAGAGGGTGAGGCGGGTGGTCCCAGCTATGCCGTATATCTGCGAAAGACCGACGGGTCGGCTGCGGTTCGATTGGGAGATGGGCAATCCCTGGCGCTCTCGGCGGACGGCAAGTGGGCGTTGGCGTGTCGCGGCGACAAGCAGACCGATTTGTATCTGCTGCCCACCGGACCCGGCGATCCCCGCCCGTTGCGAGGACATGACATTGTTCACAGTGCCGCGCGCTGGTTTCCGGACGGCAAGCGGATCTTGCTGTCGGGTTCCGAGGCCAATCATGGCCTGCGGCTCTATGTGCAGGATGTAGATGCCGACAAAATTACTCCGGTGACGCCCGAAGGCACCAACGGTCTTTCGTTTGCTTTGTCGCCCGACGGACGCTTCGTGGCCGCCGTGGGGCCAGATGACAAGAGTTACCTGTTTCCGGTGCCGTCCGGCGATCCGCGTCCGATCAAGGGGATGCAGTCCGATGAAGTTCCGGTCGAATGGACTCCGGATGGGCGTTCGCTATACGTGTATCGCGCCGGTGAGCTGCCGGCGAAGGTCTACCGCTTGGACGTGGAAACTGGGAACCGAACATTGTGGAAGGAATTGACCCCACCTGATCCGGCAGGCGTCGAGTTCGTTGGTCCAATCCTGCCAACTCCGGATGGCAAAGCCTACGTCTATGGCTATCGCCGGCTCTTGTCGGACCTTTATTTGGTGGAAGGCCTGCAATAGCCGCATAGTTTGTCCAGTCGTACATGTACGATCGCATTCCCGCTGGTAATCTTTTCCCGCTACTGTTGTGTCCCTACACTTTAGGCTGATGGCCTTTACCCGCACACAGATCGGCATTGCCGCCGGCGCCGGAGTTCTGCTGGTGTCTGTATTCGTCGGCTACCTGTGGTGGCTGAGCAATCAGGGGCCGGTGCTGGCGCGGTCGGAAGACCATGATCCGCTCACTGGTTTGCCGGTGAGCATCAAGATGAATCCGCTGCGCGACCGGTCGACCGAAAAATCCGCCAATAAGTTCTTGCGCGAATTGCGCGACGGACGCTGCGACCAAGCTCTCAACAAGTGGGAGCACGACTACCACAAGAAATATGCGAAATACATCTGCAGTTCTGAGGCGGAGCATCCGCTGCTGTCTTGGGAACTGGTGGATTGGGAAGAAGCGCCTCCGCTGATTATCCTGCACTATCGCGGGAAGCGGCAGAGTAGTTCGGGGACCGATCAGGATTTGTTCACCGTCACAACTGAACACAAGGGCGCGGAGTGGGTGGTTACGAAGTACGACGCGATGTACTGAAGAAGCGGGCGTCGGACCTCAGACCTCGGACCTCGGACCTCAGACCTCGGACCTCGGACCTCAGACCTCGGACCTCAGACCTCAGACCTCAGACCTCAGACCTCAGACCTCAGACCTCAGACCTCAGACCTCAGACCTCAGACCTCAGACCAGACCTCAGACCTCAGACCTCAGACCTCAGACCTCAGACCTCAGACCTCAGACCTCAGACCTCAGACCTCAGACCTCGATGTTTTGGGCCTTGCGATGGTTGCTTGACTATTCGTTCCTGTACGTCCTCCGTGTCTCGGTGCCTCCGTGGTAAAACCTTTCTATGCCTGAGAGTTCCTCCCAGCCGCAGCCGTCAGCCGCGCGCAATATTTATTCGTTTGGCATCACTTCGTTTTTTAACGACTCTGCCACCGAGATGGCTTACTGGGTGCTCCCGGCGTTCTTGATCTCGCTGGGCGCTGGTCCTGCACAACTAGGGCTGATTGAGGGTGTGGCGGAGAGCGTGGCGTCGTTCGCGAAACTCTTTTCGGGATATCTCACCGACCGCATCGATCGCCGCAAGCCGCTTGTGGTTGCCGGATACTTTGTTGCGAACGCGGTGAAGCCTCTGCTGGCGGTGGTCGGCGCGTGGTGGCAGATTCTGCTGATTCGATTCACGGACCGCCTTGCCAAGGGAGTGCGGGGAGCGCCGCGCGATGTGATGGTGGCGGAGTCGGTGGAGAAAGAAAAACTGGGATCGGCGTACGGCCTGATTCAGTCGATGGATTCGGCCGGAGCAATCGCGGGACCGCTGGCCGCTCTCGTGCTCCTCTCGCGATTTGGAATTCGTAGCGTGTTCTGGGCAGCGGCCGTGCCGGGAGCACTGGCTGTGCTCGTGGCTGTTTTCGGCATTCGCGAGAGGAAAGGCCAGCGTGGACACGCCGGTCAGGCGAACAAGAGCAACACCTTGACAGCCGAAGCGGCTGTCCCTACGCAAGCCCAAGCGGCTGTTGCTATGCGGGCTGGGCTGCCGGGGGCGTTCTACATGATTCTGGGCGCAGTCACTTTGTTCTCTCTGGGAAATTCCAGCGATATGTTTCTGGTGATGCGGGCGCAGAATGTGGGGATTCCCGTCGCGCTGGCTCCTCTGCTGGGGCTCGTTTTCAACGTGACGTACACGCTGGGATCGTGGCCAGCTGGGTGGTTTAGTGATCACTTTTCGCGGCGTTGGATTGCGGCCGCAGGATATCTGATTTTCGCTGGAACTTACTTCGTTTTCGGACGAGCACCGTCAACTCTGGCGATCTGGTTCACGATGGCTGTCTATGGGCTCTATTACGCGCTGACGCAGCCCGTGTTAAAGGCTCTGGTAGTCGAGATGGTGGGGCAGGAAGTTCGCGGGCGAGCACTTGGAATCTACTTTTTTGTCACCAGCGTAGCGACCCTGGCGGCCAGCGTGATCACGGGGGAATTGTGGAAGCACTACGGAGCGGCTGTTCCGTTTTATCTTTCGGCGAGCCTGGCGACTTTGTCGGCAGTGTTGCTGCTGGTAAGCCCAGCAACGAGAAGGTAGAAAGAACAAAGCTGCGAACCGCAGGATGGTTGTGGGCATCCTGCGGTTCGCAGCTTCAGAGATTACAGCGTGCCGGAGTCTGAGCTTGCGCCCTGGGGCTCGGGCTGGGCTTTTCCGTTCTTGATAGCTTCGTCGAGAAGACTTTTCATTCCACGTGAAGCCTCTTCGGCTAATTTGCCTTGTTGTTCACCAAGTTTGCCTTGCTGTTCGCCGAGCTTTCCCTGTTTTTCTCCCAGGGCTCCCATCTCTTCGCCAAGTTTGCCTTGCTGGTCGCCGGCGTGAGACTGGATCTCCCCAAGTTTGCTTTGGATTTCGCCGATTTCCGATTGCAGATTCCCCACCTGCTCGGCGGTTGCGCCGGAACCCGAGCTAAGTGCCTTCAGTTCGGCGCGCAACTTGTCGAGCTGCGCGGTCATGTCGGGTACCTTTACTTGAATCTGCTCCATCCTGGCCCCGAGTTCTTCCTGCTGCTTTCCTAAGGCTTCCTGTTGCTTGCCGAGTTCTTCCTGCTGTTTTCCGAGTTCTTCCTGCGGCGCCCATAGCTTGCGCGCGCGATCAATCGTCGCCTGGTCGCGAATGATGTAGGACTTCTCATCGCGCGAAAACCAGATGAAATCTCCGGAGATTTGCTTTTTCAGTTTTTCGACATGGCGTGCATCTTCGGACGAACCCGACATGGTCAAAGCGTCGGTCTTACCCGACACGATCACGAAACGCTGTTCGTCATCGAAGCCAGACGAATAGGAAAAGCCGTGACCAAAGGAGGTATGAGACTGACCTGCCAGCACGGGCGGTGCAACGACGCCGACGATGGAGGGAGCAGCAGGAGCGAGAGCGCCGGGAGCCCCTGGAACAGCCGGAATCGCTACGCGGGCGGGCGCGCCAGGTGTAGGAGCGACGGCCGGTGTGGCCAGCGATGCCCGTGGCGCCGGAGGTGGCACCTGCGGCATGGCCTCGTGTGCATCCTGCTTGAGGGAAATTGGATGTGCGGATGCTGCGAGATAAACAACAGGAATTGCGAGTGCAATGATGATCACTACTACCGATTTTTTCAGACCCATGGTGACGGCTCCTTTCCAGCCTAAAATCCGTTCCAATCTTTTTTCTGCTTGACCGGCATTGGCCATGGCAACGCCATGCCACCATACGCGGCCCGGTGTGACGTGCAATGCTTCAAAAAATCCCAGCAAGGTTCTCGCGTATTGGGTGCGATCGACACCGCAGGACAACGCTGCTTCATCGCTGGCTTGCTCGGCGAGATCGGCGAGGTGCCGGTTGAGCCACCAGGCGAGCGGACTGAACCAGAAGATCGCGCGGTGCAGGAGGGAGACGCGCTGCGTCAGGGCATCCCCGCGAGCAACGTGAGACATCTCGTGCGCAATGACGGCATCCAGTTTCTCGTCGTCCCACTCATGCCAGGCGGAAGGCAGAACGATGGAGGAACGGAAAGCGCCGATCGTCACCGGTACCGCAATGAGGGCGGATTCGCAGACCTGCGGGACGAACGAGAGTTGGCTTATTCGGGCGCAAGAGCTAACCTTCGCGGCTACACGCGGGTCTTGAATGCTTTGCGAAGATCGCACCAGCCGGCGAGCGAGAATGAATCCCACCACAAATCGCGCCAACAGAGCCAAGCTAACGGCAAGGTAGATCGCGGTTACGAGTGTGCTCCAGCGCGGGAGCTGCGGGAATCGTCCCTCAGACGCGACTTGTTTCGGGATTGCAGGAAACTGGTTCGCTCTCGAGTACTCCGCGCTTGAATCACGCGTGTCCGCTTCACTCTGCTTGATGGTTACACTTGTCCGGCTCGCCTCGACCGTCCCCGCCTTTGTCGTCGCGGTATGGGGTACCGTCGATACCGCCTGCTGGAGGAATGCCGGCATGGGGATTGCGAGCGATGGAAGGAGCCATCCGAGAATAGGAATTGCAAATGCCGCATAGAGCACGGCGGTCCAGCTCAGCAACCGCAGGGAAGTCGACTTCGGCCGGAACAGGGCAAGCCCGAGACCTACGCAGAACGCGAGCGCCAAGGTGCGCGCCGCGAAGATCGCGAGCTGCGTGAGCAGTGCGCGGAGCCTACATCTTCCATGTTTAGAGTCATAATCGGGCCTTCCTTATTCCGAGTTCTTCCTTGCTGGGGCCGTTTTATCAGCGTTCTTCTTCTCGCTCTCCGCAATTTTCCTGGCAAGACGCTCGAGTTGCTTGCGATCGAGCACGGCGTTATCGACCATGCCGAGAACCAGTTGCTCGGCTGAGCCTCCGCAGAAACGATCGATGATGCCTTTCACGGCGCGCACGGCAACATTCTGCCGCGCGTCCGACGCCCGGTAGACGAAAGTGCGACCGTCAATCTCGTGAGTGAGAAATCCCTTTTCTTCCAGGCGGCGCAGCACTGTTCGAATGGTCGAATCCTTCATGGGACGTGTACGAGGCGAGGGCTTCACGGCAACTTTCGCCGTGACTGGACCATGCGACCAGATGTAGTCCATGACGGCCTGCTCGACCTCTCCCAAGGTTTTTAGACGTGCCAGCTTTGTGTTAGTCATTGTAGCGTTACAATATGTAACAGTTAAGAAGAGAGCTTGTCAAGTGGAAGATACGCTCTTTCGGAAGGTTTAGTTCCAGACCCGCGAGAAGATGAACCACAAAAGCTGAACGACGATTCCGGCGGAGGTATCGAGCACCACGTCTTGCCAGCGTCCCGTGCGGGAAGGAAGGAAGCTCTGGTGCCATTCGTCGAGACTCGCGACCAGCGCAGTCCCAAGCACGGCGAGGTTGGCCCAGCGCACGGTCCACTTCGGATGTCCGGACGCAGGCAGCGTCTCTCGCCAGGCACGGAATAGAAGAATGCTCAGCAGACCGTACCCGAAGACGTGCCCCGATTTCCGCAGGAAGAAGTTCCAGGGCTCGAAGTGCGCATAGTTGACTCCGAAGAGGAAATGGATCAGGGGATAAAGAACGCGACTGGTGTTGTGGGCGGAAAGATAGCTGGTGGACTCAATGGAGATGACGATCAGCCACAGGATAGCGGCGATCCAGGCCTTAAGAGTGTCGTTCTGATGAGGGTTCAAGGTCGTGACAGGAAGGCAGAAGCCCCACCCTGTCGCAAACAGCGCGACAAGGATGGGGCAACCATTGATTTATTCGATGGCATAGTTGGGAGCCTCGCGCGTGATCATGACATCGTGTACGTGGCTCTCGCGCAGGCCGGCGCCGCTGATGCGGACGAAACGCGTCTTCTGCAGCAACTCGGGGATGGTCGAGCAACCGCAGTAGCCCATGCCCGACTTCAGCCCTCCGACCATCTGGTAGATGATCATCGACACCGAGCCGCGGTAGGGAACACGGCCTTCGATGCCCTCGGGAACCAGTTTGGCCAGGCGATTCGATTCGCCATCGGAGGCGGAAACGGAGGCCGAGGAGTCTCCGCCCTCGGTGCTCTGGAAGTAGCGCTCGCTTGAACCTTGCGCCATTGCGCCGAGCGATCCCATGCCGCGATAGGACTTGAAGGAGCGGCCTTGATAAAGAATTAGTTCGCCCGGACTCTCGTCGGTCCCGGCGAAGAGAGATCCGATCATGACCGCGCTCGCGCCCGCGGCCAGCGCTTTGGTTACGTCGCCGGAATACTTGATACCGCCGTCGGCGATGATGGGAACTCCTGAATCTTTGGTGGCGCGATAGGCTTCGGCGATGGCGGTGATCTGCGGGACACCCGCGCCGGTCACGACGCGCGTGGTGCAGATGGAGCCGGGGCCGATACCGACCTTAATGCCGTCAGCGCCGGCGCGAGCCAGTTCACAGGCTCCATCAAAAGTCGCGACATTGCCGGCGAGCAACTGCACGTCGGGCAATTTCGATTTGACCATGCGCACGGCTTCGAGAACTTTGCTGGAATGGCCGTGGGCGCTGTCGATGGCGAGCACGTCTACCTTGGCTTCGGCCAGTTCCTGGGCGCGTTCCAGGAAATCTCCGGTAGCTCCGATCGCGGCCCCGACACGCAATCGTCCGTGAGAGTCTTTGGCGGCGTTGGGGTACTTCAATTTCTTCTGAATGTCTTTAACCGTGATCAGGCCCTTGAGGTTGTATTTGTCGTCGACGACGAGAAGTTTTTCGACGCGGTGCTGGTGGAGGATTTTTTCGGCTTCCTCGAGCGTCGTTCCTACAGGTACGGTGATGAGGTTTTTCTTGGTCATCACCTTGTCGATCAGAATGTCGAAGCGGGTTTCGAAGCGAAGATCGCGATTGGTAAGGATGCCGACCAGCTTGCCGTGCTCGGTGATGGGGACACCGGAGATTTTATACTTGCGCATGACCTCAAGCGCATCGCTGACTCGGTCGGTGGGATGCATGGTGACCGGGTCCACGATCATTCCACTCTCCGAGCGCTTTACCTTGTCGACTTCATTGGCCTGCTGATCAATGGTGAGATTGCGATGAATAATTCCAAGGCCGCCCTGCTGGGCGAGCGCGATGGCCATGTGAGATTCGGTGACAGTGTCCATGGCGGCGCTCACGATGGGAATATTCACGGTGATTGTGCGCGTGATCTGCGTCTGGGTGCTGGCGGTAGCAGGGACAACGTCGGAGCGCGCGGGCAGGAGAAGGACGTCGTCGAAAGTGAGAGCTTCAGGAACGGGAAAATGAATCATAGATTTCTCGGGATTCCCCAGCGATGTGGGTGAAACTTTTATTGTAGAGAGCGGGGGAAGATCAGGCAAATTCGGCGAACAGTTGCTCGATACTGCCCATGGGGAGAAAAAGTCGGTTGGGATGGTCTGGCAGATCGATGAACCCATAAGACCTGTAGAATGCCCTCGCCTTTTCGTCTTTTGCGTCGACGACCACGGCGAGTGAGGCAATGTTTTTGCTGTGATCGAGCGCTCGTTTCAGCGCTCCCATGATGAGAAGTTCGCCAACTCCTGTCCCTTTAAATGCCTGGCTCCGCGCCAACCGTCCGAGCAGGGTGGCCGGCAGTTTGTCGTACTTGGGGACATGCAGCTTCTGAATCGTTTCGGGAGGCAATTCGCCGGCGTCGATCGAATATTGCGAGAGCGTGTAATAGCCTGCGATCGTTCTGCCATCTGGAGTAAGCACGTAGACTGCGGTGACGCGTTTCTTGATTTCCTGGTTCGCTTGCTCTTTGAGGTATACGTTAAGGCGCTCGTGTCCGCACGAAAAAGCCGCTCGATTATGCTTTTTCTTGTCGAGCGGCTCGAATCTGAATTTTGGCTCTTTGTGGTCGGCTGAACCCGCCAATTATGCGATCTCCTCTTGGAGTCGCCGGGCAGCCGCGACTGCCTTGTCATTCGGCTTGGGTGGATTGAGGAGAGCTTCCACAAAAATTCGTTTTGATTTCTCGGAAAGGGTGAGGAGTTCATGCTCGCGTATCGTGTTCAGGGCCGCCTCTTTGGTGACCATCCGCACGAAATCCGAAGCGGATGTGCCGCGCAAGTGGGCCGCGGTTTCGATGATCTCTTTTTCCTCGCGAGTGACGCGAGCATCCAAACGCTCATTTCGTCGAACTGCCGTTGCAGTTGCCATAGCCGTTCTCCAATTGTGAATGTACGGCAATTTGACACACATGTCAAGTTGCTGATTTATAAAGCATTTATAATCAATCAGTTGGGTTACCCGACAAGTTGGACGAACGGTTGTCGAGCAGTAAGGGATCGGGGCAAATGGCAGTCCGTAGGCGAGGTGCAATTTCGTCATCAATGGAACACAGCAATCGGTAGGCCGGAAGCGCGGAAAATCGGTTTAGGACGCTATTGCAGAGAGAAGTCCGTCGCCGCTCAAGGGGAGACGACTTGAACTCAAACTTTACCGTTTCGCTGTTCGCGGTGGAAGGCTCCGTACCTGATTCTACGGACAGTGCGGAATTGACCTCAATTACAATGACGGTTTTGGGGTTGAACCAGCGCGGTTTGTTTTTTACCCACTCCGGGCGTATATTAAGAAACTGAGAACTGCTGTGTACCGGCTTTTGGCGAAGCACACCAGTGGGCGCAAGCCCACATTTTAATTTGGGGTCCTTCGGGTGCAGCCGCCATCCGCCAGTAAGTCATTCGATTCATGGCGCTTGACGTTGAACGTGTGCGGGAAATAGCGGATCGGGTCGCCGCCTCGAGTGGGCTCGAAGTAGTCGAAGTCGAGTTCCTCGGCGGGGGCAAGGCTCGAATGCTGCGGGTATTTTTGGATAAGCCCGCGGCCGGGACTGACCCGTTAGCCGGAGTGACGCACCAGGATTGCGCGAACTTCAGCCGGGAGTTTGGCACGATTCTCGACGTAGAAGACGTCATGCCGGGCTCGTACACGCTGGAAGTTTCGTCTCCGGGGCTAGATCGGAAGTTGGTAAAGCCCGCTGACTTTACGCGCTTTACCGGGAGCCGAGTGAAGCTGACGACGCGGCAGCCGGTGAATACGAATCGCCACTTTGAAGGGCGGTTGGAGAGTTTTCAAGATGGCCGGCTGACGCTGGATCTGAGCGTGGCTAGCCACAAGTCGCGCAAGAAGATGGGCGACGCGGCCGGGCAGAAGATAGAGATTGAATTCGCCAACGTGGAGAAGGCGAATCTGGTGCCGGAGATATAAGTTTCAATGTTTCAAAGTTCCAAGGTTTCAAAGACCTTGAAACTCTGAAACCTTGAAACTTTGAACTTTGATTTTTTATGCCTAGCGAGCTCTACAACACGATCGACGCACTGAGCCGGGAAAAAGGGATTGATCCGCAGATTGTCGTCAGCGCGGTGGAAGACGCCATTGTTATGGCGACGCGCAAGTACTACAAGTCGCAGGAAAATCTCCGAGCCAAGCTGGACAAGGACACCGGCAAGATCAACGCCTTTGCGGTGAAGACCATTGTGGAGACGCCCGAGCAGGTGGAGGATCCGAACCTGCAGATCACAGTCGAAGATGCGCGCAAGGTGGATCCCTCGCTGGAAGTCGGGGGCGAGTTGCAGATCCCGAAGGTCACTGAAGGAATTCTCGGACGCATTGCGGCGCAGCTGGCCAAGCAGGTGATCTTTCAGAAGGTGCGCGAGGCCGAGCGCGATACGGTTTACAACGAGTACATCGGGCGCGTCGGCGAGATCGTTAATGCAACGGTGAAGCGCGTGGAAGGTCCGGACGTCATTTTTGATATCGGCAAAGCGGAATCCCGCATGCCGCGCAAGGAGCAGTCCCGGCTGGAGTCGTTTGCCGTGGGCGAGCGCGTGCGCGTCGTGATTTCCCGCGTCGAGCGCGCGGCCAAAGGCCCGGGAGTGGTGGTTTCGCGCGCCGCACCGGAACTGGTGCAGCACCTGTTTCAGACGGAAGTTCCCGAAATCTACGATGGCACTGTGGTGATTCGCGCGATTGCGCGAGAAGCCGGCGAGCGCACCAAGATTGCAGTCATGTCCAAGGACAAGGACGTGGACGCGGTGGGCGCGTGCGTCGGCATGAAGGGCATGCGCGTGCAGTCGATCATCCGCGAGCTGCGCGGCGAAAAGATCGACATCATCGAGTTCCATGAAGATGCGGTAACGTTTGCCGAGAAGGCATTGCAGCCTGCCAAGGTGAGCCGCGTGACCGTGATCGATAGCGGCGAAAAGCATCTCGAAGTGGTGGTGGATGACAGCCAGCTCTCGCTGGCTATCGGCAAGAAAGGGCAGAACGTCCGTCTCGCCGCGAAGTTGCTGGGCTGGAAGATCGACATCAAGAGCGAGGAAGAGAAGCGCCAGGAAGTCGAGCTGCAGATGGCGGCCATGGCGCCGCAGGCGACGACTCCTTTGGAGAGTGTTCCTGGACTCGGCGAAGGGCTGGTAGAAAAGCTCAGTGCTGCGGGAGTGACGACCGTGGAAGCGCTGGCTGATATGACGCCGGAGCAACTCGAGGCGATCGAGGGCATCGGGCCCAAGACGGTGGAAAAAATCAGTCTTGCGGTGAATAATTATTTCGCCACCCTGGAAGGCGGGGTTGAAGAGGGCGCAGTCGCAACAGAAGCTACGCTGCCTGAGAGTGAAGCACTGTTGGAAGAGGCTGCCCCGGACGCTGGTGCTGAAGCAGCGGTGGAAGCAGCCGCCGTGGAAGACGCAGCGGTTCCGGAAGCGCCAGCGGAAGCTGAGGGTGCTTCCGACGAAAAACATGAGCAGGCGCCGAAAGACGGTTCTGCTCCCGATACAACTGAATAATCATGGCACGCGCGGACATTTTCGATCGTGTGCGGGTGCACCAAGCTGACTCCGTGAGGTTGCGATGAAGACCTAGCGCAAACGCGGGGAAAAGAAAGGCCGGATGAGTAAGGTTCGAATCAACGATCTCGCCAGGGAGCTGGAAGTTAAAAGTAAAGCCATTCTCGACGCGCTACCGCACGTCGGAGTGACGGAGAAGAAAACCCATTCCAGTTCGCTCGAGGAGCATGAAGCCGAAAAAGTTCGAGCTCATATCCGCGGCTCGGCTGAAGCGCAGTCCTCTTCTGCGCGCTCCGCACGCACACTGCGCGGCGAAGAAGAAATAAAAACCAAGATTGATTTGTCGCACATCTCGCGTCCGGGGGATGTGCTGAAGGCGATTACGCAGAAGAAGGAAGCGGCGGCGGCTCCGCCGGTTCGCCCGGCCGCGCCTCCGGTTGTGGCTAAGCCTGTGGTCGCGCCGCCCGCGCCAGCTCCAAGGCCCGCCCCTCCGTCAGTTGCGCCTCCGGCTGCAGCCACAGTCCCTGCTCCAACTGCGGCGCCAGCGCGACCCGCAGCGGTTGCGCCTCCGGTTGAAAAGCCCGTGGCAGCACCAGCTCCGCCGGTTGCCGTGCCCCCCCGTCCAGCTGCACCTGTACCTCCGGTCGCAGTTGCTCCGCCTCAGCCGCCCGTGGCAGCACCATCGGTACCCGTGGCTTCGGCCACGCCGCAAGCACCTCCGGCCGCGCCGCGTCCGGCTGCACCTCCGGTTGTTGCGGGTCCGCCGCAGCCCCCGCGCCGCGAATGATTGTGCCGCAGACAGGGCCGCGTCCGGTATACAAAGCTCCACCGCCGCGTCCAGTGCGCTCCGACAGCACAAGCGGGTGCGCCTGCGGGAACGATGCGTCCGGCTCCCGGACGTCCGGTTCCGGGTCAGCCAATTTTCCAGCGTCCGCGTCCGCAAGGTCCGGGTGGCGGCCCCGGCGCTCCGCGTCCGATGTTACGTCCGGGCGAACGGCGTCCGATGCATCCCACGCGCTCCGCTCCGACGGGGCCGCGTCCGCTCGGTGTAGGTCCGGGCCTTCCGCCTCCAGGGCCAGCTCGTCCGGGGGCACGTCCAGGAGCTCCGGCGCGCCGGCCTGGGCAGCGCTACGTTCCGCGCGGTGTAAAAGAAGGGCCAATGAAGGGCTACGTTCCACCACCTCGCATGGTGGTGTCGAACGAGCCGATGCCGATCACGCGCAACATCACGATCACGGAAGGCATCAGCGTCAAGGATCTCGCCGAGAAGCTCGACATCCGCGCCAAGGATCTGATTTCGCGACTTCTGTCTAGGGGTGTATTTGCCACGATCAACCAGACGCTCGACGCCGAACTGGCTAGCGAGATGGCCCGGTTCTTTGGCGCCGACACGAACGTGATCACTTTCGAAGAGCAGGCATCGAAGGACATTGATGCGGCGGCTGGAAGCGGCGAAGAGTCGCGATTGAAGTCACGCCTCGTCCGCCGGTGGTCACCATCATGGGTCACGTCGATCACGGCAAGACGACGCTGCTGGATTCGATTCGCTTGACCAATGTTGCCGGAAGGCGAAGCCGGTGGCATTACGCAGCACATCGGCGCCTACAAGGTTCGATTACCGACAAGGAATCCCCGGCATTCGGCCGCGAGATTGTGTTCCTGGATACGCCGGGTCACGAAGCGTTTACCCGCATGCGTTCACGCGGTGCCAAGGCGACAGACATCGTCGTGCTGGTTGTGGCTGCCGACGATGGCGTGATGCCGCAGACGATCGAAGCGATCGATCACGCGCACGCCGCCGAAGTTCCCATCATCGTGGCGGTAAACAAGATCGATAAGCCGGATGCGATGCCGGACCGCGTGAAGAAGCAACTTGGCGGATCGCGGCCTGATGCCGGAAGACTGGGGCGGCAAGACGGTATTTGTCGATGTCTCGGCCAAGAAGAAGACGAATCTCAACCTGCTGATGGAAATGATCTGCCTGGTTGCAGATCTGGCAGAACTGAAGGCGACTCCGGAGCGCGCTGCGACCGGCGTTGGTGCTCGAAGCGAAACTCGATCGCGGCCGCGGTCCAGTGGCGACGGTGCTGGTGCAAAACGGCACGCTCGATGCCGGCGACAATTTTGTCGTAGGCAACGTGTTCGGAAAAGTTCGCGCGATGTTTGACGATCGCGGCGCCGCCCTGCAGTCTGCGCCGCCTTCGACGCCGGTCGAAATTCTCGGATTGGAAGGCTTGCCGCAAGCCGGCGACCAGTTCGTGGTGGTGGCCGACCGCGACAAAGCGCGCGGCATCTCCGAGTACCGCGAGCAGAAGGCCCGCGAAGCCGCACTGGCCAAGAGTTCGCGTGTATCGCTCGAAGGACTGGCCGAACAACTCAAGACGGCTGGCACCAAGGAACTGAACATCATCCTGAAGGGCGACGTGCAGGGTTCGGTCGAAGTGCTCAGCGACCTGCTGGGCGAAGCTCTCCAACGACAAGGTTCGGCTGAAGCTGCTGCGCTCGGGCGTTGGTGCGATCACCGAAACCGACGTGCTGCTGGCTTCGGCGTCGAACGCCATCATCATCGGCTTCAACGTCCGGCCGGAGCGAAAGGCGCAGGAACTGGCCGATCAGGAAGAAGTCGATATCCGTCTGCACTCGATCATTTACGAATTGCAGGACGAGATCAAGCGCGCCATGACCGGCTTGCTTGAGCCGACCATCAAGGAAACCTACCAGGGTCGGGCCGAGGTGCTCGAAACCTTCCGCATTCCGAAGGTGGGCACGATTGCGGGTTGCCGCGTGACCGATGGATTGATCAAGCGCGATTCCGAAGTCCGGCTGCTGCGCGACAACGTGGTCGTGTTCAAAGGCAAGGTTGGATCGCTGCGCCGCTTCAAGGACGATGCCAAGGAAGTCACCAACGGCATGGAGTGCGGTATCTCGATCGCGAACTACGGAGATATCAAGGCCCGCGACGTGATTGAAGCCTTCGTTACGACACGAATCGCAGCGGAAGTAATCGCATAAGACCAGTGGCCAGTGATCAGAGGTTAGTATCCGGCGAACTCGCTGGCCACTGACTACTGGCCACTAACCACTGCATGCCCATCGCCTTTCTTACCCTCGAACTCCATATCGAAGCAGCGCAGTCCCTAAAAGACCGGCGGCAGGTGGTGCGCAGTTTGAAAGATCGGTTGCGGACGAGCTTCAACATTGCAATCGCCGAACTGGACGCCGCGGAACTGTGGAACCGCGCTACGATCGGCGTTGTCAGCGTCTCTCCATCTCGCGATTATCTTGATGGCCTGATGAAGAATGTCGAAAGCGCCGCTACTCGCATTGCGAACAATCATGGAGCCGATGTGACGGATTCGTCGGTGGAATACTTCTAGGCCACCGCTTGGGGTCGTTGATAAACGCAACATCTCCTAACACATTGTTACCTCCGTACTTACCGCATCCAAGGGTAAAGGGGGAGAATAACCCAACCCCGCGGCGCACCTTGGCTCAAGACGAACGCGCCGTTTTCTGATATTCTCATGCGTTTTATCTGAGGTGATTCGTGGAAAAGCGTGGGCTGAAATACCATCGGGGGCGGGTGGGCGAAGCTCTGCGCGAAGAGATCGAGACGCTGGTCGAAGGCGAACTCGCGGATCCCAGGATTGGCCTGGTGAGTGTGACTGCGGTGCATGTTGCGGATGACGGTCGCTCAGCAGAAGTTTGGGTCAACGTTGAAGGCGATGACTCCGATGCCGACCAGAGCATCGAGGGGCTGGAGGCCGCGCGCGAATATATCCGGCACGAACTTATCGAGCGCTTACATCTGAGACGCGCCCCAGAGTTGTACTTCCGGCTGGATCGTGCCGAACAAGACAAGGCGCGCGTGGAGGAGTTGTTATCGCGGGCAAAAAAGCGCAGCAAGGCACACAAGGAACCCGGTGCAAAGAAAGCCTAGCGACATGCTCGAAGATGTGCTCCGGAAGATCGGAGAGCACGAACGGTTCGTGCTGACCTCGCACGCCCGTCCGGACGGCGACGCCGTCGGTTCGGCGCTGGCTTGCTGCCAGGTCCTGCGTGCCATGGGAAAGCACGCGGACGTTGTCTTGCACGACGGTGTGCCGCGCATCTATCGCTCGCTTCCTTTCGCCGACCAGGTAGTACAGTCCAGCCGCATCCCTGGGGGTTATGAAGCCGCCATTATTCTGGAGTGCGACAGCATCCATCGCACCCGTCTCGAGGGGTTGGAAGATCGATTTCTGATCAGCATCGATCATCATGTGAGCGGACGTCCCTTCGCACACGTGAACTGGATCGACCCGCACGCCGTGGCTACGGCGGAGATGGTGTTCCGTCTGGCGCGGGAAGCCAGCGTGAAGTTTTCTCCCGAGATTGCGACCTGCCTTTACACCGCGCTCATGACCGATACGGGCTCATTCATGTTTCAAGGGACGAATGAAAACACGTTTTCCCTGGCACGCGAGTTAGTGCTGGCTGGAGCCGATCCAGCGCACTGCGCTCGTGGGATTTATTTCGCGCATTCGGTTGCGAAGATTCGATTGCTGGGTGAGGCGCTGCGGAATCTTCAAATCGAAGGCCATATTGGATACGCCTGGGTGACGCAGAAGCAGATGGAGCGCTGCCAAGCAATCGAAGAAGATTGCGAGGGGTTAGTGAATTACGTGCTGTCCATCGGTGGCGTCGAGGTGGCAGTATTTCTACGAGAGTTGCCGGATTGTCGCTATCGCGTCAGCCTGCGCAGTAAGGGCAAGATCGATGTGGCGCGCGTCGCTGAAAGCTTCGGCGGCGGAGGACACGAATGTGCCAGCGGTTGCTCGCTCGACGGTCCCCTGGCAGATGCGGTCCGTCAGATTGTCTTCCAACTTCGCCGCGGACCTTCCGTACAATAGGAATCCATTGCAGATTGTAGATTTGAGATTGCAGATTGAAGGTCGGGTCTATCTGAAGTCGCGGCTTTAAATCTGAAATCTAGAACCTGCAATCTGAAATCGCTTTCCATGACTGCTCGCACCCGCACAGACGCCCTGTTGCTCGCCGGTTTCTGCGCCTTTTTGTTTTTCTACGGTCTGGGGGCGTTTGGCCTGATCGGCGCCGATGAGCCACGTTATGCGCAGGTGGCACGCGAGATGCTCGACCGCCACGATTGGATCACGCCTACTCTCGGCGGCCGGGCATGGCTCGAGAAGCCTCCGTTGTATTACTGGCAGGCGATGCTGGCCTACCGCATCTTGGGTGTCAGTGATCTGGCAGCGCGCATTCCCTCGGGCGTGGACGCCACTCTGCTCGTCATCTCCGTCTATCTTTTCTTTCGGAAGTTCCGGCGCGGGGTGGAAGTTGACGCTGCGCTGATTACCGCATCCTGTGCAGGCGTGATCGGTTACGCTCGCGCTGCATCCATGGATATGGCACTTACCGCTTCCTTCGCGGTGGGGATGCTGGCATGGTGGGCCTGGCGCGAGAGCAACAGCAAACTCTACCTGGCGGGTTTTTACGCCTGTATGGCGCTGGGCATGCTGGCGAAGGGCCCGGTAGCGCCATTTCTGGCGGCCGCGGTGGTCGTAGCATTTGCGCTGACGGCACGCGAATCACGCTTAATCGTGAAGACGCTGTGGGTCCCGGGCATACTGTTGTTCTGCGCGGTTGCCGCGCCGTGGTATATCGCGGTGCAGCTAAGGAATCCGCAATTCTTTCGCGAATTTATTCTGGAGCACAATCTGGCCCGCTTCTCGACCAACCTTTACCATCATCCCGAGCCGTTCTGGTATTACGCTCCTGTCATTGCTCTTGCGCTGGTACCGTGGATCGTCTTCGTCGTGGCGGCATTCGTAGAGGCAATACGTGCCTGGTGGGCCGAGCGCAATTCCGGGCGAACGGCGCCTGACCTGGAAATGCAGTTCGCTCTATTCGCCTGCTGCTGGCTGGTCGTGCCGGTCGCGTTCTTTTCCATCTCACAGTCGAAGCTGCCCGGATATATCCTTCCCGCAATTCCAGCGGGAGCTATCCTGTTGGCCGATTATCTCTTGAGGCATTTCGAAGAGGAGCAGCCTGGCGCCAAATGGGTAGCGGTGTTGCACGCACTCGTGGCCTCCGCCCCCATTGTGCCGGCGGTCCTGGTGGGTTTTGCAGTCACCGAACATCGGCTGCCTGCCGGACGCCCGATGTTGTTTGCATTAACAGTCGCGTTCATTCTGTGCGCTGCCATCGCGCTAACGCTGGTCAGTCGCTGGCACTTGCGCATGCTGCGCTTCGTCACGCTGATTGCGGTGGTTCTGGCAGTCGCGGCGGTACTGAAACTTGGGACAGGCGCAATCGATCAGAAGCTGTCGGCACGTCCCTTGGCCATTGAGTTGGCCAGCGTTGAGACGCACAAGCTGCCGGTAGCTGTTTATGGAGTGCAGCGCGAAGTGGAGTTCGGGCTTGCGTTTTATCGCGATCAGGCTATCCAACGCTACGAATCGGGGAACATTCCGAGGGGGGAGCACTTGCTGATCGCTCCGACCACGTGGATGGACAATGTCGCGAAGCAGACTGCGGGGCGGCGGGTTTCGTTGCTCGGACATTATGCGCCGCAGGGTGTGGATTACTACTGGGTATCGGCTGCGGCGATAAGGCCTTAGTGGATGTCGGTAAGGCCCCTACATACTCTTCCTCACTCGATCGGCTGTGCGTGGCGTCACTGACAGATGGCGCTTCCGGTGCTTGCCTTGAGTAGTCCGAGTTGCACATCATGGACATCTTGTGAGTGCCGTGGAAACAACCCGCGAGTGCGGACCCGGGGTAACCCTGGGACACTACCAGGTTCTGGAAAAGATTGGCGCGGGCGGAATGGGCGAAGTCTTCCGTGCCCACGATCAACACCTCGACAGAGAGGTTGCCATCAAGGTGCTCCCGCCCGGAGCTTTGGCAGACGAGTCTGCGCGCAAGCGCTTTCACAGGGAAGCTCTCACCCTGTCGAAAATAAACCATCCCAACATTGCCACCATTCACGACTTCGATACTCAGCAGGGCGTCGACTTTCTTGTAATGGAATATATCCCGGGAATCACGCTAAACGTACTTGTCACACCATTGCCTGAAAAGGAAATCATTGCTCTGGCCATTCAACTCGCCGAAGGCCTTTCGGCAGCCCATCAACATGGGATCATCCACCGGGATTTGAAGCCCGGCAATCTGCGGGTCACGGACGACGGGAGGTTGAAGATTCTCGACTTTGGGCTGGCGAAGTTGCGACTGCCAACGGCGCCAGGTGCCTCGACGGCAAGTCTCAGCGAGACACAAACCATAGCCGGAACGCTGCCTTACATGGCACCGGAGCAGCTGCTAGGAGGAGAGATTGACGCGCGTACCGACATACACGCGGCGGGAGCGGTGCTCTACTGGATCGCGACCGGGAAGCAGCCTTTTGCCTGGGTGGAGGGTTCGCAATTGATCGCGGCGATTCTGCACCTTCAGCCCCGGCCACCTTCAGATTTCAATCCCAAGTTATCGCCAAGGCTGGCACAAATTATCGGGAAATGCATGGAGAAGCCACCGGAGAACCGCTACCAGTCGGCGAAAGATTTAGCCTTGGACCTGCGGCGCATAGCCCGGGACGAAATGCGGCGAGACATTGCTCAGGACGTCCCGGCTGTTTCCCGAACGGGTCGGATCGACAAGCGAATGAAGTTGCTTGCGATCGCATCGGGCGGGGTGATCCTGGCGTTGCTGGTGGGAATGTTCCTGTCGTCGCGGGTAAAGAGAGGTACCGAGGCGGCAGGAATTACGCCCTCGATCGCGGTTCTACCCTTTGTGGACATGAGCGCGGAGAGAAACCAGGAATATTTCTCCGACGGCCTTGCAGAGGAGTTGCTCAACAGTCTGGCCAAACTCCAGGGCCTGCACGTGGCGGCACGGACGTCTGCGTTCCAGTTCAAAGGGAAGAATGAGGACCTGCGAGTTATCGGGCAGAAGCTCAACGTGGCAGTCATCCTCGAAGGGAGCGTGCAAAGAGCTGGGAATCGTGTGCGGATCACCGTGCACCTGACCAAAGCCGACGCCGGCCTGACCCTATGGTCGGAGGCATATGACCGTGATTTCAAAGACATCTTCTCGGTGGAAGATGACATCGCGGCGGCAGTAACGTCGGCCCTGCAATTTAAGTTGTTGGGCCGGACTCCGGCTACTGTTTCCTCGCGAACGACAAATCCCGAAGCATATCAGGCTTTTCTGCAAGCTCGCTCCTGTGACCGTACGTTCGACAGCGACTCCCAGCAAAAAGCTCTAGGGTACGTGAATAGGGCAATCCAACTCGACCCGAACTATGCACCGGCATATGCTTTGCGGGGGGTCATGATGGCGGAGTCGGGCCTTATGGGGGCGATGCCCTTGTCGACGGCGATGGAGAAAAGTCGTAGCGATGCAGAAAAAGCGATCGCACTGGATCCGAATCTGGCTGCCGGCTACTTGGCGCTCAGTGAGAATCAGGCGATGGCCCACTGGGATTGGCAAGGTGCTGAGCGGTCGGTTCGAAAAGCCCGCGAACTCGCTCCCGGAGATGCCGACGTTTTGGTGCAAAGCGGATATCTTGCGATGTCGCAGGGACGTTTAGGGGAAGCGGCTGGACTCATGAACCAGGGACTTGCACTGGATCCTCTGGCACCGTCAAAGCATGTATTGCTGGCCCAGGATCAGCGAGACCTTGGGCAGTACGAAGCAGCACTCGCCGCTCTCGAAAAAGCTGTGGAACTCAGTCCGCGCCAGGTCTGGACGCATGAGACTAGAGGTGAAGTTTATCTCGCGCAAAACCATCTGCCATTGGCTCTAGCAGAGATGGAGAACGAACCACCGGGACCTTGGCGCGATTTCGGCGAGGCACTCGCCTACCATGCCCTCGGACGTCATCAGGATTCCGACGCAGCTCTGACCCGTCTAATCGTGCAACATCAAAATGATGCTGCATTTCAGATTGCACAAGTCCATGCCTACCGAGAGGAATCGGATGAGTGCTTCCAATGGCTGGAACGCGCGCGTCGACAGCATGATGGCGGACTAGGACACCTCAAAGCCGATTGGCTGTTGAAGAAGTTACACAACGATCCGCGTTTCCTGCAATTGCTTCGAGAGTTGAATCTGTCCGCGTAATGTTTTGCGTCTTTGCCCTTCGCGGTGTGGGTAAGAATTCGGAGTCCTACTCCTCCGAATACGCCAGTTCTTCCAGTTCCGGCCTGAGCGGGGCCCCAGCGCGAACCGTGCTGCCGTATTCGAATCCTTTCTCGAAGGCCTTCAGATTCAACTCGCGGAAGGCTGGGGGAACGGAGTCCGCAACCGCTTTGCGCACCGCATCAGCGGTTAGCAGTTTGGTGACTGCGGTGAAGAAGCCCACCATAACCGAATTCAGCACCATGCGCTTGCCCAGTTCCTCCGCGAAGCGCGTGGCGGGAATGCTGTAAACCTTCTTGTCACGATTGAGGTTGGATACCCGCACCAGATCTTCTTCCACGATGAGCATGCCGCCCGGTTTGAGTTCAGGGGCGAAGCGGTTATAGGCCTCCTGCGACATGACGACCATGATGTCGGGGTGCGTCACATAGGGATAGAGAACTGGCGAATCGGATATCACCAACTGCGCGCTGCAGGCTCCGCCGCGCGCTTCTGGACCGAAGTTTTGGGTCATGGTCGCGAAGCCGTTCTCGTAGATCGACGCTGCCTTGCCCAGTATCACGGCCGAGAGAATGACTCCCTGGCCGCCGAATCCCGCTATGCGAATCTCGGTTAGCCGCATACGCACTCCGTTTCTGCTTCTTCGATATAACGTTCGCCCAGCGACTCGACATACTGCGCACGCATCATAGATTGATAGTCGGGACGGTCGCGGTCCACGAATTTGCCAACGGCGATCTCACCGTTGAGTGTGAGTCCCACTTCGCTGGTGGGGGCGCCATTCTTCACCTTGCTTTTCTCTTTGTAGTACTTCATGGTGTCGAGGCCGTCGCCCATCTTGTTGCGCCGCTGGTACAGCGTGGGGCATGGAGAAATTACTTCGATGAAGGAGAATCCTTTTTTCTGAAACGCTTCGCTGATCGACCGCGCCAGTTGCCGAACATGGAAGGTCGTCCAGCGAGCGACGTAAACCGCTCCAGCGGCTTCAACCAGATGCGGCAGGTTGAACGAGGGCTCGAATGTGCCGTAAGGGTTGGTGGATGTCGTCGCGTGCCCCGGGGTCGTCGGAGCAGTCTGGCCGCCGGTCATCGCGTAAATGAGATTGTTCACGCAGATGACTTTCAGATCGATGTTGCGGCGCGCGGCATGGATCAGATGATTGCCGCCGATGGCTGAGAGATCTCCGTCGCCGGAGTAGACCACGACATTCAGCTTGGGATTCGCCAGCTTCAGCCCAGTCGCAAACGGGATCGCGCGCCCGTGCGTGGTATGGAATGAATCGAGCTTGACGTAGCCCGCCACGCGTCCAGTGCATCCGATGCCTGAGACCAGGGCAAGTGACTCCAGATCGATTTTGGAGTCGATTAGAGCGCGGGCGAATGAGTTGACCGTGGTGCCGATGCCGCATCCTGGGCACCAGATGTGCGGCATGCGGTCGCTGCGCAGAAACGGTTCTACGGGGTTCACAGTGTCGTCGTTGAGAACATTCAACATCGGCTTGCCTCCACGATGGCGTTCAGGATTTCGTCAGGGTTGTGGACTCCGCCGCCGGCGTGCGACACGGCGAAAGTCTTCGCCTTGCCGTTAGCAGCGCGCTCGTACCTCGTTCACCATCTGTCCAAGATTGAGTTCCGGCACGACGAACGCTTTCACGTGCGAAGCCAAGTCTGCAATCTTGTTTTCGGGGAAGGGCCACGCGGTAATGAGGCGTAACTTCCCGACTTTGAGCCCGCGATTGCGCGCTGCATCAATGGCCCGTTGCGCCACGCGAGACGTGATGCCATAGGAGACGACGACTACATCCGCGTCGTCCAATCGCTCTTCTTCGAACAGGCAGATCCGGTCGGCGGCATTGCGGATTTTATTTTGCAATCTCCGGACCAGCTTGTCCTGTGTCTGCGGCGTCATGTTGGGATAGCCGCGCTCGTCGTGCGTCAGCCCGGTGACATGAAATTTGTAGCCTTCGCCGGCATGCGCCATCTCCGGAACCAGGTCGCCGTTGGTTGCGTACGGCAGGTAGTCCTCGACGGATTTGCGCGTGTGTTTGCGGGGCACAACGTCGATCTGGTCGGCCGGCGGGATCACCACTTTCTCGGTCATGTGCCCGACCACTTCGTCCATCATGAACATCACGGGAACGCGGAATTCTTCGGCCAGGTTGAAGGCTTTAATGGTCAGATCGAAACATTCCTGCGGCGAGTTGGGACACAGCGCGATGATTTCGTAGTCGCCATGCGATCCCCAGCGGGCCTGCATCATGTCGGCCTGCGCGGGAAGTGTAGGCAGTCCGGTCGATGGCCCGCCGCGCTGGACGTCGACGAACACGCACGGCGTCTCAGTCATGGCGGCGTAGCCGATGTGTTCCATCATCAGCGAAAAGCCCGGGCCCGACGTCACGGTGAAGGCTTTGGCCCCGCCCCAGACCCCGCCCTGCAGCGCGATTGACGCGGCCAGTTCGTCTTCCATCTGGATGAAGCTGCCACCTACGGTTGGCACGCGGGCTGCAAAACGCTCGACTACTTCAGTCGAAGGGGTAATCGGATATCCAGCCGCGAATCGTGCCCCGGCTGCCAGCGCGCCTTCACAGCAGGCGTGGTCGCCGTCGATAAAGTGAGTGCCGGTCAAGACGCCATGAGGATCAGCCTTCATTTCTCACCTCCACTGTCCTTTTGGGCTTTGGCTTCGGCTGCTTTTGTTCCGTAGATGGCGAAGTCCGGACAGTACATTCCGCAGAGGTCACAGCCGCTGCATTTCTCGGGATGGACGACATGCGGTGGATGGTATCCCTTGGAATTGAAAGCGGAAGAGAGCGCCAGCACATGCGTGGGACAGAATTCCACGCAAAATCCGCAAGCCTTACAGCGCTCGACGACGATCGAAACACGTCCTTTTGCCACGCGAGCCCCCAGCTAGGAGTACGAAATCACTCCGGGTGATCAACAGCGCAGGATGTGATTATGCGTGGGACGAGCGACAATCGGTGTGACTGCGGTCACAGTTCGCCGTGAGGTGGAGCACCTGTCCTTCATACGGAAAACAGAACGCAAGTCTATGAATGCAAGATGCTTACAGCTTACCTGCGGAAGCGTTGCGCCTGCCTTTGCATTCGCAATGGGCGATCACCAGTGATAACGGTCACTCCGATGCGTGATCTCGAATACGATCCTCGATTGACCCCTAAGCCTTGTTGTCGCAATGGATTCGCTTCGTTTGCCTCCGGTCCGCGAACCATCTACACTCGGACTTTTGCCGCGACGTTGCGCGCCGTCCGCCGCCGCAGGAGCCCGTTTGGAGATTCTCGACCTCAGGCATTTTTCCTCCGTAGACCTGCGTTCTCTGCTCGAGGACGAGATGCACGTATGGGCCCGCCTGCTGTCTTGGGATTACTCAGGATCGGCGGAGATGATTCTGCGTTATGTCGACGCCAAGATCTTGCCCGGCTACGCTGCCGTCGACCGGGGCCGGGTGTTCGGCTATTCGTTCTTTGTCTATGAGGGCAGCAAAGGAGTGATTGGGGACCTGTACGTCACGAACGGCGCCCGTCTACCCGACGCTCGTCAGGTGGAGATCCGTTTACTGACTCATGTGATCGAGACCTTGCAGCAGTCGCCGGGCATCCATCGCGTTGAGGCCCAACTGTTGGCCCATGATGCGAATGTGGTCTCACGGCCGTTTCTGGAGACTGGTTTCCAGAGGCATCCGCGGCTGTTTATGGTGCTGCCGTTCGGCAAGACGGCGCCGTCAAAACCTTTCATTCATCCTGATGTTGAAATTCGTCCCTGGGCTGAGGCCGACTACCAGCCTTCCGCGGCGGTGATCACCGCATCCTATCGCGGCCATGTCGATGCCCAGATCAATGATCAGTACCACACGTTGAGCGGATCACTGAGGTTTCTCAACAACATCGTGCGTTTTCCCGGCTGCGGAGTGTTCGATGCCGAATCCTCTTTCGTGGCGGTCGATCGCAAAGCAAAGACGATGGTCGGACTGATTTTGTGCTCTCGCGTCCGCGCCGATGTGGGACATGTGACCCAGGTCTGCGTGCTGCCGGAGTATCGCGGGAAGAAGATTGGCGAACTGCTCTTAGCGGCAACAGAAGGGAATCTGCGCAAGCGGAACTTCTCCGCTTTGTCGTTGACGGTTACCGAAGCGAACCAGAAGGCCGTTGCACTCTACAGCAGGCTGAATTTCGATTCGAAGAGGGTGTTTGACGCGTTTGTATGGGAAGGATAAACGCTCATGTTTGGGAAGGAGCATCGTAGAGACGTTGCTTGCAACGTCTCTCTTGCCACGATTCGGAATGCAGCCGGCAAAGACGTAGCAAGCTACGTCTCTACGGATTGATGGCACGGATTGATGGGAGCTATCTTCTCAAAATCCACATTGCCCAGCCGGCCACCAGCACGCCGCCGAGGAACATGGCGAAGCAGTAGAGGCCGTAGCGGACCATCTCGCGCGTTGTGTCGCGGTGGGTGATGCCAAACACGATGGATGCGAACAGGGCAAACACTGCCGCAGCGCTGAAATGATTGAGAGTAATCGTCACTAAACCGTTCTCCGAGAAGAGGGTTTTGCCGAATGCCGAGAGTGGGTAGCCGAGATCCCTTTCATCGTTTCTTCCCAATTGCAATGTGGTAGGCATCAGCCACCGCAATGAAGTTCAGCAATCCGGCCACGATCATGAATTTCGTTCCGTAGTCGGCGGTCGCGAAAGCGATCGCGCCCTGGCCCCAATCATTGGCCAAAGTCAGGATATAAAGTCCGCCCGCGCCCACGTCGCCGATGAATCCGAGAATATCTAAGATGTCACTGCCGTTCGCTTTATAGATTCGGCCTTGCATGGCCAGTCCAAGCAAGAACAGAGCCACAATCGAGACGAAAAGCAGCGCGCCGCGAATCCAGCGCTTCTGGATCATGTGTCCCGCGCCCGGGATCAGCCAGCCCAAGGCGGGAGCCAGCACCGACATCATGCTGAGCGGCGCAGAGTTCGTTTTTTCGGCGGTGGAATTTGCCATCTAGATAGTCACAATCTCGCGTTGAATTTTTCCCGTTACTTCCGCCGATTTGGCGCGCACCAGCACGTTCACTTCGCTGCGGACGCCGAACTCCGGGAGGTAAATTCCCGGCTCGATTGAGAAGCAGGAGTTGGGGAGAATCTGTCGCTCGTCGTGGATCTCAAGGTCGTCCATGTTGGCGCCATTGGAATGGACGTCGGTGCCGATGGAATGTCCGGTGCGATGTATGAAATATTCGCCGTAACCGGCCTTCTGGATATGGCCACGGGTCGCTCGGTCGACCTCAAAACCGGCAATGCGGCGGCCGGAGTTGATGGCGTCGAGGACGGTCTTTACCCCAGCGTCGCGAGCATCGCGCACGATATGAAAAACTTCCTGGATACGAGTGGAGGGCGCCCCTCCCACGAATCCCATCCAGGTAATGTCGTAGTAAACCGCGCCGGGCGTATTCTTCTTGCCCCAAACGTCCAACAGAACCAGGTCGCCTTCGCGGATCGGCACGGGATGGCTGGAATGCGGCTCATAATGCGGGTTTCCGGCATTGGCGTTCACCGCGACAATCGGAGGATCATCCGTCAATAAATTCTCGCGCGCAAAAGCATCCATGAACCACTGTTGGATTTCATGCTCTTTGGTGCCGCCGTTGCGGACGCGTTTGCCGATCTCCTTGAACGATTCAGCCACGATGGCATCAACGCTGTCCCGGGCGGCGAAATGCGACTGAATCTGCTCCTCGGTCCACGTGGATTCAAACTGTGCCACCAGGTCTGCCGCGCTTACGATGTTTTTTCCCAGACCGCGCAACAGGTCGACCGTACCCGCATCCACCAGCGAAATGGTAAAAACGCTGTTGTTAGGCGAATACTGCATCGCCAGATCACGCTGGTTGGCCAGCATCGCCTTCAGTTTCTCGAACAGTTCCTGCCATCCCGAGTATTGATTCTTCTTGCCCGGCAGGGAGTCGAGATGTCCGGCTTCGATCTTGTGCACCAGTTTGACCGGCTCACCCTCGGCGGGAATCAGATAAAACCAGCGCCGCGTTACCATCAGGCTCTGAGGCAGGCCCAGCACGCGGTAAGCGATGGGATCGCGATGGTGGTGATCGTAGAACAGCCACGCGTCAATATTGCGTTCGCGCAGGGCGGACTGAATGGCAGAAAGATCCATAGGGTAAACGTCTATTGTAAACAAGAGGAAGGATTTGGGCGAATCGAGTCGCTCGACGGAAAGGAACGTGGACGAATTCGGACTCCGAGTGGGGAACGTGGCATCCGACTGCACTGTTCTTTGCTACACTACGCCGCCAGGTGCCGGCCATGACCCAAACCCTCACCCCAGCGAGTGCCAGCAACCGAGCGCGTATCGAATCGGTGGACATTGTGCGCGGCGTCGTCATGATCCTGATGGCGCTCGATCACACCCGCGACTTTTTCGGTGCCTCCGGCGTCAATCCGACCGATCCTGCTACCACAACGGTCCCTCTGTTTTTCACGCGCTGGATCACTCATTTCTGCGCGCCCACATTCTTTTTGCTGACTGGCACGGGAGCCTTTCTGGCCCGTCGCCGAAAGAGTACGCGCCAACTGTCGCGCTTCCTGTTAACGCGGGGAGTATGGCTCATTTTTCTCGAACTGGTGGTCTCGCGCGTCTTCGGATGGCAGTTCAATTTCGATTACCGGGTAACGCTTCTGGTTGTGTTATGGGCGTTGGGCTGGGCCATGATCGTGCTGTCCGGTTTGGTGTACCTGCCGGTTCCCGTGATCACCGCTTTCGGGATCGTAATGATCGCCACCCACAACCTGTTCGACTCCGTGAAGTTGATGAGCCCGTTTTGGTCGATCCTGCACGTGCCCAATATCCTGGTCGCAACTCCGCGTTTCACACTGTTCGTGGCTTACCCTCTCATTCCGTGGGTTGGAGTTACGGTCGTGGGATACGGGCTGGGGCAAATCTATAGCTGGCCGGCTGAGCGGCGCAGAAAGTTTCTGCTGCGTCTCGGGATCGGCCTGGTATTCGCTTTCTTCGTGATCCGGGCCATCAACGTCTACGGCGACCCGGTGCGCTGGAGCACGCAGAGATCCGCTGTCTACACTGTGCTTTCGTTTTTCAATACCACGAAATACCCGCCGTCGCTTTTGTTCTTGCTGATGACGCTGGGTCCTTCAACACTGTTTTTGTGGGCGGTGGACGCGCACACTCCGCGTTGGCTGCGCCCCGCACTTTTCTTCGGCAAGGTGCCGATGTTTTATTACCTTCTACACATTCCGCTGATTCATCTGGTTGCAATTGCTGTCTGCTATGCCCGGTACGGTCAGGTTTACTGGATGTTCCAATCGCCGAATCTCGCCTCCTTCCCGATTACGCCGCCGCCGGGTTGGGGATACTCGCTGCCGGTCGTATATCTCGTGTGGATTACCGTGGTGGTGACGCTCTATCCGTTATGCCGCTGGTTTGCAGGAGTGAGACAACGTCGCAGCGATGCGTGGCTGAGCTATTTCTGAACGGGAGAAATGAGGCGTAGCGCCGGTGTCCCGCCTCAGGCGGAGACCGTCGGCTCCCGACGCGCGAATCGATCGTAGATCCACAGTGCGGCTGCCGTAGCCAGGCCGACGCCGGTCACGCTCCACCAGATCATTGCGGGCTGATGCTGCACTTCGCCGAAGCGGTGGACAATGGTTCCTCCGAACCATCCGCCGATCAGCGAGCCAATGCCTATCGGAAGGAAGGCGAATCCCATGTAGGTTCCTTGTTGCTCCTTGGGCGCCAGCCGCGAGATGTAATCGTAGTAGCGTGGTGCCTGAGTGATCTCGCCCAGGGCGAGCACGAACAGCGTCAGCACCGCCCCCCAGAGCGTGGGCCGCAGTGCAAGAATGACCCATGAAAGGGAGGTAATGAGCGTGCCCACGATCACTGCGGCAAAGGGCGGCAGTTTTTTCGTCAGAAAGCCCACGGCAAGCGTGAGACAAATCACCGTCAGGCCATCGGTGACAAGGATCTTTTCGACATCAGCGTCCGCGCTAATGTACCCGTGAATGTAGCCGGGCAAGCTGATGTACTGTTGCCAGAACACAACCCAGTAGCCGGTGAAAATCACCAGGAACCACATAAAACGGCTGATGCCTACGAGCACCAGCGCCAATAAAATAGCCCACGTCCACCAGGGAACGGACCACTCAGGTTTGATCCAAAGTGCGATGCGCAGTGCCAAAGCGGCAGCGAGCATCGGAAGTACAAGCTTGTAATTACCCAACACGACGCAGAAGTTTCGCGCCACATGAGCGATCGAGGGCGGAGGAGCATCGCCGGCTTGCCGAGGTTCACGAAAGAAAAAGATCACAACGAAGAACATCGCGAACACGCTGAGCGCGCCCACGCGGTAGACATTCTCCACGCCGAGATGACGGTGCGCCCAGGAGGCATAGTAGGGCCCGGCCGCACCGCCAATGTTGACCATCGTGTAATAAATCGAGTATCCGATCGAGCGGACATTTTCCTTCGATGCGCGCGCTGTGGTCCCCACGACGCAGGGCTTGACCAGCGACACTCCCAGAGCGGGGAGTACGAGAATGAAGCCCACAAACAGGCCAAGCGGCACCGCATTGCGCACGGGAGCGAGCCATGACGCGCCGATCGATCCAATCAGAAAATACGAAACGCCAAGGATGAGATAGGCAACCGAAAGCGCGCGCCGGAAGCCCAGCCGGTCAGCTGCCGCCCCGCCGAAGATGGCGAGGAACCAAACCATTCCGCCAAAGATGCCGGTAAGCGTTCCGGTCTGTTCGGTGGAGAAATTCAGCTTCTCCTGGAGATATAAAGCGAGCGAAGCAAACGCCCCGTAGTAAGCGAGGCGCTCAAAAATCTCGGTGATGTTCGCAATCCAGAATGGCCGCTCGAATCCGGTGCGGATTTCTTCAAAGCGCGCGGAAAAGGTCAAAGTGGCTCCTGTGTGGCATAAGGCACGGGCCAGTGTGGCGCGGGCGCCCCGCCCGCGACTGCCGGCACAATCAGTAATCTCGCGACGCTTGGCTCAATCGCTCCCGAACGAACTGTCCGGTGACACCGGCGACGCGGACCACTTTATTCCGGCTGGTCAAGCCGGACGCAATGGTAACGGAAGATCGCGGCACCTTCAAAAGTTTCGCGAAGAATTCGATGCAGGCCTCGTTGGCCCGGCCTTCGACCGGGGGTGTGGTCAGAGAGATTTTCAACGCCTCACCCAGTTCACCGGTGATGGCGTTCTTTTTGGCTCGGGGATGAACCTTGACCCCGAAACTTACCGCACCATTGCTTTCTTTGACTTCGATCATTTCAGATTCTGGCTGATTGTCGGTGGCATCGAAGCTGTCGACAGAATTGCATAGATCCTTCGGCCTGCAAAAGCGCAGGCCTCAGGATGACAGGGCTTGATGACAGGGCGCTTAATGAGTCTCTCGCTCCCCGAAAATTGCCGTGCCGACGCGGACGCAAGTCGATCCCTCTTCGATCGCAACTTCGAAATCATGCGACATTCCCATGGACAGCACATTCATCGCGACAGCCGAAAGTTTTCGTGCCGCAATGGCATCGCGTAGTTCACGGAGTTTGCGGAAGAACGGCCGCGCAGCCTCGGGATCATCGCTGAACGGAGGGACGGTCATGAGTCCTCGAAAGTGCAAGGCTTCGAACCGCGGAGCGGCGAGCAGCAGGGCTTCCAGTTCGCGCGAATCAGGGGCGACTCCACTCTTGGCTTCTTCGCCTCCGACGTTGACTTCGATCAGCACCGATAATTTCTTATTCAGCGTTTGCGCGGCCGCGTCGAGTTTCTCCGCCACCTTGAGCGAATCGACCGAGTCGATTGCACCGAACATCTCCGCTGCTTTGCCCGCCTTGTTGGTCTGCAGATGACCGATCATGTGCCACTCGGCACCGGGCAAATCCCCGAGCGCGCTCGCCTTCCCGGCAAACTCCTGTACGCGGTTCTCGCCGAAGAGACGAAGTCCGGCGGCGTAGGCTTCGCGGATGCGCTCTGCAGGGTGGGTTTTTGTGACCGCCATCAGCGAAATATCGTCCACCGATCGACCAACCCGGCGGACTGCCGCGTCGATCTTTTCGCGAATTGCGGCAATGTTTTCAGATGTAGACATAGAGCATAAACCACGAAGTACACGAAGGCGCACGAAGGAAAACCAAGACTGGCTCCGTGTAACTGCTTGCTCTGCTTGTTGCCGCTTCTACATGATCGCCGTTGGCGGAGCCGGATCCTCCGGGCGCCCGCAACTGGCCAGGGGCAGGCGGATCATCACAATCGCCAGCAATGCGAGCGCGGCCAGGGCGAGGAGATACGGCGGTGTCCATTTAAACAGCGTGACTTCGTGGCCGGACCCAACCAGTCCCGCGATGACCAGCCCGCATAACGCTTCGCCGGCGATCATGCCGGAGGCGGTCAGTACACCGGCGTTATCCACTCGCGCTTTTTGCGCATCGTTAAAGCCGCGGCGGTCGCGCAACGAGTCGGTGATCCAGCGAATGATGCCACCCACGAAGATCGCGAAGGTCGTGCCCAGAGGCAGGTACATTCCGACGGCGAACAGCATCACGCTCTTTACCTCGATCATGATCATCCCCAACCCGAGCAGGATACCAACGATGACCAGTGGCCAAGCCATGTCGCCGCCGACAATTCCTTTTGAGAGCATAGCCATCAAACCAGCTTGCGGAGCTGGAAGCGCTGAACTCCCGAAGTGATATGCCTTTGCCAGGATCGCGATCGGGAAGAAGAGGACAAGAGAAGCTACAACGATGCCGAACAAGTCTCCGATCTGCATCTTCGATGGCGTGCCGCCCAGGATGTGTCCTACCTTCAGATCCTGCAACATTTCGCCAGCCACGGCGGACGACACGCACACTACGGCGGCTACGCCGAGCACCGCCGCAACTCCGCCTGTTCCTTTGACGCCCATTGCGACCATGAGTAGCGCCGCGATGACCAGAGTGCATAGCGTGAGCCCGGAGACCGGATTGTTCGACGATCCAATCATCCCGACCAGGTTTCCGGAAACTGCAGCAAAGAAGAATCCGACGATGATCATGACGCCGGCCGCCACCAGGGATCCGGACAGCACCTGCGAACTCGTCAGCGTTCCTGCGCCGCTGATGAAGTAGTGATACAGGAGAATCATCGCGATGAAGACAACGCCCACACCTGCGAAGATTGCCTTGGCGGGCAAGTCCCGCTCGGTGCGGTTCGTCGCAGCTTGTGTCGCTGCCGACTTTTTCAAGTCAGAAACGGCGCGGCCCATGCCCAATGCCAACTGCTTGCGCATCTTGAATAGAGTGTAAGAAGCACCTACCAACATGCCGCCTACCGCGATGGGGCGCACGATCGAGAAGTAGATCGCTCCCGCCAGCAGGGTCCATGAGATTGGCTGACCTTCGGGCTGCGTTGCCTGAATGTAAGGGCCGATCGTAAATGTTAGGAGCGGAACCAGCAGTCCCCAGGCGAGAACGCCACCTGCGAAATTCAACGCGGCCAGTCGAGGTCCAATAATGTAGCCCACGCCGAGATATGCCGGGCTGACGTCGGGCGCCGTGAATATCGTTGTGCCGCCTGTAACCGTGGTCGCAACATTCGGATTCGTGCTGGTGCGCAGCAATAACTTCTTGCCCAGATTGCCGATGGTAACGGGGAAGGTGTTGTTAGGGTTAAAGACATTGATGGCGCCCAGCAGGTACATAACGCCGCCGAATCCCATGTTTGCGAAGAGAATCTTCGCCGCAGTGGAACCTTGCTGCCCGGCTTTGTGAATCTCCGAGGCGGCGACTGACTCTGGAAAGGGAAGGTCTGGATCCTCGACCATCACGCGGCGGAGTAGAGTCACGAACAGGATGCCCAGCGTTCCGCCGATCATCATCAACGTAACCGACTTCCAATATTCCGGAGTCTTGAAAGCCGAGAAGCCCGGCGTAAGCTCGGGCCACAGGTCGGCCATCACAAACGCCGGGATGGTGAAGATAGCTCCGGCCGCGACGGACTCGCCAATCGAGCCCACGGTTCGCGCGATGTTCTCTTCCAGAAGCGAGCCCTTCATCAGCCGGAGCAGGGCCATGCCGATGACCGCCGCCGGATAGGTCGCCGCAATCGTCATTCCAGCCTTGAGACCGAGATAGGCGTTCGCCGAGCCCAGGATTGCCGTCAAGAACAAGCCGATGAGAAGGGCACGGAAGGTGAACTCCTTCATCTCCATCGTTTCGGGGACGTACGGCGTGTGTTTCTTGCGGGGTTCAGTGCTTACGGGGGTGCTCATAGACGAAATCCTTTTAGGGCGTGGGATGAGAGCAAATCAGTTCATGTTGCCTTGTCAGGGCGAACAAAACAGTGGAACGGCGCACGTTAGCACGCGGCATAGGCGCATGACAAGTGAAGGAACCACGGTACGCCCGAGCGGAAGGAGCGACTATCATCGCGGGCACGACAGTCTGCTACTGGAGAGGCGGCCATGCCCGACATTCCGAGGCCCTGATCATCGAGCTCAGGGGCGGGCCAGTCTTAAAGCGAACCACGCCGTCCGAAGTAGAACAAAAGCTCCTCGTTCCCGTGCTGTCGCTAACCGGTGTAGCGAGAACCACATATTCACTGCATTTTCTAATTTTGCATGTGCTAGCGATGCTGAATCGGTAGCCAGACTTCGTACACCAATTGCCCGCGGTACAGGTGGAATCCGCGAGGGAGGCATCGACCCATCCCGCATGAGCCTCTGATTCGGGCCGTCCGTTTGGATCGGGGCCCAGAGAGGCCAAATCCGGTGCGTAACCTCGCTGCGGATAGGCCACCGAATAAGTGATCTGCGCGGTGTTCAGGGTTCGGACGCTTCCCGCCGCACTCGCCTCGTTGGCAGCCGTCCTCGCGCGCAGCAGGTTGGGAATCGCGACCGCGGCGGCGATCAGCCCTACCCCTACATCCGCTCCACCGCTTCGACTGACTTCGCGCAGGGCGCTTTCTTCGCCATAGGCGCAGATCAGCGCCGGTGTACTTTCCCCGCCTGACTGTGAAAACGCCGCCGCCATTTCCGGCGAGATCCTTTGCATATTCAGAGCCGCCATCGCGACCGGATCGTCGTAGAAAACTCCAGAGACTTGAGCCAGATGACCGGGCGGCAACAACGCGAGATACTTGGCGGACTTAGCCAACGAGTCACCTGATCGATGGCGCTGGATCGCGTCGGCTACCTTTGCGCGGCTGGACGCTACAATGAAAAATCCGTCGGCGAACGCATAGCCGATCTCGGTGGTCTTCTGCCCGGAAGGAATCTGCAGCGTGTTATAGGTGACCCCTCCCTCTTCAACCTGTTTCACGCTGACCGGCGCAGTCGCCAGCAAGGTGCTCAGGGTTCGCTTAAGGTGATCAGAATCGTTAACGCGCAGAACTAGGTCCCAGGTTGCGCTCGATTGGGTCACGCTTTCCACTTCAAACCCAATCTCTCCAGCCAGTGGCCGGAGCAAATCGTCCTTCAGACTAAGCTTCAGCCCTTGTTCCATTTGCGCCAGGGACGCGAGAGCGTTGGGATTGGAAGCGGAGGCGAGATCGATGATGTCGTCAAAAAACGCCGCCGGAGACTTCAATAGGACCGCTCCTGCCATCATCGCTTGCGGAGACACAAAGGTCAGGCTCTCGAGGGGACCGGGTGAGGAGAGCCACGATGCGATGCCATGGCGCGGGCCGGTGAAGCTTAGTTCCGCCTGACTGGCGGCTTGGCCCGCCACATCTTTGTGCTCCAATACCAGGTATTTTGCGTCTTTGAATCCCGTGCGCTCGAATATCTTTTGATTCTGCGTATTGTCGACTGGGATCAGTTTCATGATCTGCTGCAGGTCCGCGCCGGCTACGATCGTGGCGCTGCCTTCGTAGGCCTGGGTCAGCCGTTGCCCGAACGGAGTCGAAGCTAAACCTCGGCCTCCTGCATCTAGCCGGGCATTCTGGTTGCGCAGGGTGTTCACGTCGAGGGCAGCCACCATGAAGTCGGGCCTCACCAGAACGAGAAGATCTTCATTACCTCGCTTTTCCTTGGCGGTTGCGAGATCTGCTACGTCCATTACCCGGAGTGTCATCTTCTTGTTGTCGGGAAGGTTCTTCGACATGCCTTGCAGAAAATCCTTCAATCCGGGCTTGTGCACTTCGGAGAGAATCAGCAGGCTGGGAGTTTTGGCGCCATCGGTTGCTCCCGCTAAGACAATTTCGTCCCCCAGATATTGGGAGAGTTGATAGAACTTTTCCAGCCCCTCTTCCATTTGGGGTCCGCTTGCGGCCATATCGCCGTGCTGCCACCAGTCGCGCAGAACGGAGCTTTGCTTTAGTTCGTTTTGAAAGATTGCCAGGGCTTGATGGCTGGCGTCACCATAGTTGGGCATCGCGGCGTAGAGAACGGTGGATTCCGGCAGTAAAGGTAGCAGGCGGCTTTGGCCGCGCGCGAGAGGCAACTTTATCTCGCGCTGAAGCCTCTGCATGAGCTGGCTAAATTCCGGCAGAAGGCCGGGGTACTTATTCAAGTCCTGAGGCAAAGGCGGCTGCGGCGAGGCCGTCTTCGTGTTTTGCGCAGTGCCAAGCGACACGATAAGGGCAATAACGGCGGTTCCCGCTATACAGCGGAAGACACAACTCCAAACTCTCGGTTGGGCGTCCCGCGAGCTGCGAATTCGTTTGTAGGCCGTGTGAGGAGAGTGAAGACAGAGGTGTTGCTCTGTTGCCGCCAGGATACCCAAGAGCGCCCTCCCGAAACCTATACGGATCGTAGCAAACATGCAGGTACGGGGCGATAACTGACTTGCTTCGCAAGGGTTTTGGCGCTCTGCTCCCTATTCGTGGCGTCCGGCGTGGTCAATCCACTGACCGTGTGGTCGTAGGGTATCAGGGCAGTTGTAACTTAAAGGTTATTTCCGGTTGCTTTTTCGTGTATCCTGACGGCAAAGCAGATGGGGTTCTGGGTGAAGTTGAAGCAACCCGCAGCACACGATGGAAACATCGCGTAAGTTCGGCTTCACCCCGAACTTTAGTGTTAAAATGCTGCCAAGGTTTTTCGGCGCTTTTCTGTACTTCATTCCAGAGGTGCAAGACTATGACTGACTCTCCTGATTCGCGCTTTGGCCCGCCGTATCGGTGCCGCGATTGCGGTAGTGAAGTTGGATTCCGCTCTCGCCGGACGCACCTTACCGAACGATTCGTTCTTCCGCTGTTTCTCTTGCAGCCGGTCCGCTGTGGGGAGTGTTTCCGGCGGGATTACCGGACGGTCTTCACGCCCGTGCGCGAGCGCATGGTGGAGACGTCGCGGATGCTGTCGATGAAACAGCCGGCGCCGTCCAATCGGAACGTTGCTTAGAGGCGGAGGTCACCGCTATACTGCTGGGGTAGCGGAAGATTGACCGCGGAAGCCCAAATCCGCGGAGTACTGAGGAGGCAGTCTTCAGCAGTAGTGAGGACCGAATCCGGGCGGGCAGGGCCGTCAGCGCAGTAGCCGGGCCTTCTGTTGTCGCGCGCCAGCTTTCGTCAAATTTTCCCGGCACGTGGATTGGGAGCCTTGGCGCAGGTCTGTTCTCGATCTTCTTCCCCTCCGACTGTCGTATTTGCGCTTTGCCTCTCCTGAATATCTCGCGGCTACCCGTTTGTCCCGATTGTCTGGCCCGCATTCATCCTGTGGCGGGCAAGGTGTGCTCGATCTGCGGCGAGCGCGTTCTTTCCTCGTACGCCGAATGCGATAACGACGGCTTGCGTCGATGTCCTGTGTGCCGGCGCATCGATCGTCCCTTTGAGCGCGCAGTCGCCTACGGCAGCTACGAGGGTGGTCTCCGCGAACTGGTTCACTTACTCAAGTACAACGGCGTGCGCCCAGCGGCAGGCGTGCTCGGGCGGATGTTGTCAGAAAGCATCGCCGCGCTTGAACCTGAGTTGGACGAGGGGAGTATCCCCGTTATCCCGGTGCCTCTTTATAAAGCGAAGCTACGGCAGCGCGGATTTAACCAAGCGGAACTGATTGCGCGGGCAGCCCTCAAAGTTACAGCGTGTGATCGGCTGCAACTTGCGCCTGATGCGCTCCAGCGGACCCGCGACACCCACTCGCAGATCGGCCTGACCAGCCATCAGAGACGGGAGAATCTGCGCGGCGCTTTTGCCGTCGCGCGTGCCCGGGAAATCACCGGTCGCCCGGTTCTTCTCGTGGATGATGTCTACACGACCGGCACGACGGCTTCAGAATGCGCCAGGGTACTCCGTCGCGCGGGAGCCTCCAGGGTATGGATCGCGACCGTGGCGCGCACCCTGAAATTGGCATCTAATTATGGTGATTTCGAGGGAGTTCAAGGGCAGGATACAGGTTTCAAGGTTTCAGAGTCTCAAGGTTTCATAGACAAGACCGAAGCCGCAGAAGACCTTGAAACTCTGAGATCTTGAAACGTTTGATTATGTCTTTACGCATGGAACACGACGCAGGATCCTGGCACACTGCCGGGCTGTTTGCGGCGGCGGCTCCGCACCGCTCCAGCGACGGCCATGCACTGCTTTCGCCTGTCCTCGTGCTGAATGCGTCCTATGAGCCCATCAATGTCTGCGCGGCGCGCCGGGCTTTGGTGCTCGTGCTGAAGGGCGTCGCCATGACTGAGGAAGAGAATGGACACTTCCTGCACTCGGCGCGTGTCGCCATGCGCTTGCCCTCGGTAATCCGCCTGTTGGAGTACCGCCGCATCCCGCATCAGAGCCGTGCGCTTTCGCGCAAGAACATTTTGCTGCGCGATCGCAACACCTGCCAATATTGCGGGACGGTGCTGCCCTCGGGTGAATTGACGCTCGACCACGTGATCCCGCGTTCGCGTGGAGGTTCGTCCACCTGGGAGAATCTGGTCGCTTGCTGCCATCCCTGCAACCGGCGCAAGGGAAATCAATTTCCTCCCGAGGCCGGCATGAAGCTGATGCGCGAACCTCGCGCCTTCAACCTGCATACCAGCCGCCACATCATGCGGCTGATGGGGCGCAGTGACGACAAGTGGCGGAAGTATTTGTTCTATTAAGGTTTCAAAGTTTCAGATATTAAAGTTTCAAGGTTGCAGAGTTTCAAAGTGGGATCGGAGCAGATTTTATTTGCCTTGAAACCTTGAAATTTCCCGACCTTGAAACTTAGCCTTATCCTGTGGCTCGCACCTACCGACAACTGCTGGTCTGGCAGAAAGCAAAGGCTTTGGCTGTCCATGTATACCGGTCCACGGAACACTTCCCCAGGAACGAGACGTATGGACTGACCTCTCAGATGAGGCGCGCTGCTGTTTCAGTCCCGTCGAATATCGCAGAAGGACAAGGCAGGCTGACTTCCGGAGAGTTCTCGCACTTTCTCGGACAGGCGCGTGGTTCTCTTCTGGAGTTGGATACGCAAGTCGACATTGCACTCGATCTGGCGTATCTCGATCCGAACCAGCAGCAGACGTTAGCTCAAGAGATCTATCAAGTCCTGGGCCTCATAAACAGACTGATAGAATCTCTCGGCCGAAAGCGTTCGGTTCTACCTTGAAACTTTGAAACCCTGAAACTTTGAAACCTGCCTATTGAGGCTTCTTCTGGTCCGGCGGCGGCTGATCCGGTTTCTGCTCGCCCTTGGGGATCTCTTTCCCTTCGTACAGAATCTTCACGTTTGATCCGAAGCGTTTGTAGTCTTCGTACTTCACGATCTCTTTGATGTGGACGTCTTCCAGCTTGAAGTGCAGTTCGTCGTCCGCTTTTGTGTAGACCGGGAACCAGTAATGTCCGTCGATTAACTGGCGCCAGGTGGTGAACTTGGGGAACAGATTTTCCTGATCGCCACGTTTCTTGACTTCATTGCAGGGATGTCCATTACACAGGTCAGGGACGGTCTTGCCGTAGGTTTTCACGATCTGGAAATCGTGATCGTCGACCCAGACGCGTCCTTGGAAGTAGCGCTTTTTCCCTTCGATCTTCTTGGGAGCGATATCGAAAACGTAGCAGTGCAGTTCGTCTTCCTGCTGCTGGCCCACATAAAGAATGTTGTATTCGGGCAGATCCTCGGTGGTCAGGACGAAGGGCAGCTTGTGCCGGATGTCCTGCATGTCTTCCTGGGACATGTAAATCTTCGTCAGGTTCGATTGCGGAGCGAAGACGACGTTCTCAATGCGGTGGCCCTTGTCGTCGAACATGACGTCGAAGACTTCGTGATACTCGCCATCGACCGTATCTCCATCGACAGTTTGAACCTTGACGTCTTGCCGGTAGGTGTACTGGTCGCGGGCCTTGGCGAACTCTGTTTCCTTGGCTGCGAAGCGCTGGATGATTTCCTCGGGCGTCGTGCCTTGGGGAGGAGTATTTTCAAGCGGGCCTTCCTGGGCGAGTGCGGGCACGGCCGCCAATGCGCAGGACAGCAGCGTCAGGCTGAACAAGAAACCGGGGAATGCTCTCATTCTTCTATTTTAGCGAACTCGCCGGGAGGTTCGTACCCGGCCCAAAATCGGATCCTAGTGGATCCGATTCCGGCCGCGTATTTTTTGGGCAGACACCGCCGCGACCCCGCCCTCCGGCCCCTCTCCGCTCAGTGAGGTCGGAGGGAAGGGTGCTGCAGTTCTGCCACTCAGTTGGATGCCTTGGTGGATAAGAGGTTGCCGCGCGGAAGGAAGCCTTCATTTATTAGATTTCTCAAGAACCGTGCACCTTGTCATCCTGGAGCCGCGGCTTTTCGCGGCGAAGGACCTGTGTAACTGGCCGCCGGTTGCATAGATGCTTCGGCGGGAAAAGCACCCGCCTCAGGATGACATCTCAAATCTTGATTGGTGTAACCCCATCATCCGGTTGGAACACATGCCGTTCATACCATTCCAGGCTCAAATCCCTCCACGCCGGATTGACGGAAACGATGAGCGCGATCTTCTTAATCCGCAACCAGCCTTTGATCTCCTTCTCGCGACCGATCGCCCGGTGAACGTCCTCGAAGCGCTCGAAATACACCAGCCGGTCGAGCTTGTATCTGGCAGCGAACTGAGAGCCAACCCCAGACTTGTGCTCACGGACACGGCGGATGAGGCTATTCGTAACCCCGGTGTAAAGGGTCTTTGAGCAGTTCGACATGATGTAAACAAAGTAGATCTTCTGCTCGCGCACAAGGCCAAGCATCGTACTCTTGGGCCAAACGTGTCAGTGACGAATGAACATTTCGCGTGTGCAAAATTCCTTTTCGGGAGCCCGTTTTCAACATTGTCATCCTGAGGCGCCGACTCTTGGCGCCGAAGGACCTATGCAACTCGCCGCCGCCATTCGTGCAGCCGGCGAAGTGCATAGGTCCTTCGGCCTGCAAAAAGCGCAGGCCTCAGGATGACAACGCCGCGGCTTTGTCAGGAAGCAAGCTAGAATGCTGCACTTGCTCCTGCTACACTCATCCGTTTGCCGAAGGAGTGCATTCATGCGCCGTCTTCTTCTCTCTCTTCTTGTTCTTGCCTTCACCCTTCCCGCCATTGCTCAGGCTAAGCATCCCTTCACTTTCGAAGACATGATGAAGTTGAAGCGTGTCGGCGATCCGCAGGTTTCGCCTGACGGCAAATGGGTGATCTTCAGCGTGGTCGATGTCGATCTGGAAGCCAACACCAAGACCCCGCACATCTGGATCGTGCCCTTAAACGGTGATGTGGGGACGGCCGCCCCCGGCCGTCCGGCGGAGCGCAGCTCCGCAGGCTCTTCGTCCGCGGAAAGAATCCTCATCGCCGATCAGGACGCTGACCGTCCGCGCTGGGCGCCGGATGGGAAGCGCTTCGCGTTTCTCTCGACGAAGGAGAGTGGGTCGCAGGTCTGGACCGCGGATTTCGATGGTGCCGCGGGGAGCGTGACCGGAGTCCACAAGCTGACTTCGATTGCAACCGAAGCCGGCGGGGAACTGTGGTCGCCGGATGGGAAGAACATTCTCTTTACCTCGGATGTTTACCCGGAATGCGCCGACGAAGCATGCAACGCGAAGAAGGTAGAAGCAGCGGAGAAGTCGAAAGTCAAAGCGCAGATTTTTGATCATCTCCTGTATCGTCACTGGAATGCCTATAAAGATGGGAAGCGCAGCCACATCTTCGTCGTTAGCCTGGATGCTTGTGTGGGGACAGCCGCCCCCGGCTGTCCCGCGGGTGCAGCCCGCGATTTAACGCCCGGCGACTACGATGCACCGGTGTTCTCGCTCGGTGGACAGGACGACTATGCCTTCTCTCCCGACGGGCAGGAGATTTGCTACGCCTCGAATCACGACAAGAATCCGGCGGCCTCCACCAACAACGATTTATGGATCGTCCCGGTGAACGTAGGGACAGGCACGGACCATGTAGGGGCGGACGCCTCGTCCGCCCAGGTTTTGGCACAAACCAAGAACATCACCGCCGACAATCCCGCCAGCGATACGTCGCCGCTCTATTCGCCCGATGGACGCTACATCGCCTACCGCGCCCAGCAGCGTCCGGGATACGAGAGCGACCGCTTTCGCCTCATGCTCTACGACCGCAAGACGGGGGAGAAGAAAAATCTCACCGAAGACTTTGACCGATGGGTAGGGACATTTGTTTGGAAACCAGATTCGAAGCAAATCTATTTTGCAGCCGATAACAGGGGTAAAGGCTCCATTGAACGGGTTTCGACAGACGGATCCGATCTGACTCGCATTAATCCGTTTGACTGCAGCTGGGTTTCGGGGTTCTACGACGACTTCGCAGTTCGCAAACGACGGGAAGGTGCTGTTCGGCTACGCAAAACACCGTACGGTCGCCCGTAGAAATCGTGGCGCTGGAGGTGAAACGGTCCCGAAGAGATGCTCTTATTCTGGCCCCGAAAGGCTGCAAAGTTCAGAAGCTGAGGCAGAGCGCGACGACGGAAATGGTGTCCGAGCCTCTGTCGGCGTCTCCAGGCACCAGTTAACACGGCTTAACGACTCCGTCCTCTCGCAAGTCGACATGTCGCCGCTAGAGCCGTTCTGGTTTACAGGGGCTGGAAAGGACAAGGTTGAAGGCTTTCTGGTTAGGCCGCCGAACTTCGATGCCTCGAAGAAATATCCCGTGAAGTTCCTGATCCACGGCGGGCCGCAGGGGGCTTGGGGAGATGACTGGTCGTATCGCTGGAATCCGGAGCTGTTTGCGGCGAACGGATACGTCGTCGTCATGATCAACTTCCACGGCTCGACCGGATACGGGCAGAAGTTCATTGACGCCATCAACGGCGACTGGGGCGGCGCGCCGTTTAAAGACCTGATGAAGGGCCTCGACTACGCGGAGCAGACGTATCCGTTCATCGACAAGAACCGCGAGTGCGCGCTGGGCGCCAGCTACGGCGGGTACATGGCGTCAACTGGATCCTCGGCCACACGGACCGCTTCAAGTGCATCGTGTCGCACGACGGCATGTTCAACGCCGAGTCGGCGTGGGGCACGACCGAAGAACTCTGGTTCAACGACTGGGAGTTCAAAGGCACTCCTTACGACAACCGCGCGAGCTACGCGAAGTGGTCGCCGCACCAGTACGCGAAGAATTTCAAGACGCCGACGCTGGTGATTCATGGCCAGCGCGACTACAGGCTCGACGTGAGCGAAGGCTTCCAGCTTTTCACCACGCTGCAGGATGAAGGCGTGCCGTCGAAGATGCTGTACTTCCCGGACGAGGGCCACTGGGTGCTGAAGCCGCAGAACTCGCGGCTCTGGTACAAGACGGTGAATGACTGGGTGGATCAGTGGACGAAGTGAAGCGGGCGTCGGACATCGGGCCTCAGACCTCGGACTTCAGACGTCTGGCTCGAGCGCAAATAGCTTATGTGGGGACAGCCGCCCTCGGCTGTCCGCCTTCGGCACGCATTTCAACTTTGTTATCTTGGGATACCCGCGCCAGACAGTCGCGATCCTAAAAAGCCAAATCCTGAAGTCAAATTCCCCACCCTCTCGCGAAAAACGCGAGAAGGGTGGGGCACCCTTTGCAGATTCAGGTTTTGCCACTTTGAATACTTACTGTCCACCGCATCCAAACGGCTGCGGAGCCGACAAGGTGGTCAACGCTGTTTCATCCGGATAGCTGTATGCATTGTCGATCGCGCTCGAATTCTTTTGGAATTCGAACCACGGCAACAAAGCCTCCGTCTGCGGATGGTACGTGAACCCATTGATTGTTACGGGATACGTCGGATTCGGAAGGTCTTCAATGACGTCCCCGTCTTCCATCAGGTCCTGGCACTGTCCGGCCGGATTCAGCCAGAACGGCGTGATGTTGTGAATTCCGTCGAAACCGACAAAAGGATCGTTGAACGTTTCCGATACCTCGTGGCTGAGGGCGGTGATGTCCTGGAATCCGCCGCCGAAGAGGCCGGGACTGATCCAGCTGGAATAGTTCACGACGTAAAAACGGGTGCGGTTGCCATTGCTGGCATCGCCCGCCTCAAAGTCCAGGGAGTGGAAGCCCAGCACGCAGCAGCTGCCGTCATTGCCAAACAGGAAGGTATTGGGGAACAGGAACGTGGAGAGATCCTTGGTCGTGATCGCGCCGGACACTTCGGCTGCACCAATGACGGTGGAATTGTCCGGTGTCGTGGGGGGGAATAACTCGCTGCCGAACACCCCGTCGTTGATCAGTACGAACGCACAACAAGTACCGTCCGCATTGAGCGCAAACTGGTAGGTGCCACGCAACAGAATCATGGTTTCGGCGGGTTTCACGCTGGGCGCGAGCAGGGTGTGCCAGTCCGCCCGAGCGTGGTTGCCGAACTCGGCGCGCTGCACCGCGTCCACGAATTGCGTCGGGTCCGGGCTGCTGCTGTAGCTCGAAACGCCAAAGACAGGACCATCGATGAAGGGTTGGATGAACGGCGTCACGTCATAGAAGAGCCGCTGGCAGCGGGGTGCCGGTGGGTTCGAGCAGGTGACGGTCTGTCCATTAACCACCTGGACGTAGCGCGGAGACCCGTCAGCATTGCGCATATCCACGGAGACCGGAACGACGGGGGCGTTGATCATGGTCGTGCCACCCCTTTCGGGAGGATTGCCAACCATGCTGTATTCCCAGATGTGGTGCGCTGTGCCATCCCAGAACACGCCCGGAGCCTGGAAATGGCCGGTGAAGTTAACGATCGTGTCTACACCCACAGGAAAACCATGAGGAGTGGGAATGTTTCCTTTTCCGTGAAGGCCTCCGGCGTTGGCGTTCAAATGTTTCACGTGCGCGCCGGCCAGAAAATTTTTCGGAAGAGCATCGTTGTCCTGCGCAAAAGCGGCAAGAACAAATAGCCCTATCAGCAGAAAGAAAGCTGCAAAGTGCTTCATAGTTTTTACTTCTCCTGAGAAAAAATTCAGTGACAGTGTTGGCGGTTATTCCATCGACTCGGCACCAGCTAGCAATATGGCAGCCAAGTCCCGCAGCAGAAGCCCTGCATTGCTTTACACCAATCAGGGCAGCACTTTCAAGGACTGGCGTGCTTTTTCAGCGGTCTGCGTGAGTCTGAGGCGCAAGATTTGTCATCATTTGTGCACGAGTTTTGCCGGGTAAGCCAACGATTGGGATTGCAGGGGCGGAGTCGGAATCTGCGAGGTCGAGTTACGGAGCTTGATTTCAGCGAGTCTCGGTTCCCAGAGAATGGACAATGCGAACGGGAGCCGGAGGGATGGCGGGCGCAATGGTTGTCACGGAATCGCTCCCGTTGACGAGGGCGGGAAAGAGTTCCAATGGATAATCGAGGAAGGCAGTACTTCCGGCGATGACTCGGACGTCGATTTCGACGGGCGGGTTGAAGCCACCACCCGAGGGCACCATGCTCGCCAGTCCATTGAAGTCGGTGGTTTTACTGACCTGGCTGGTTTGCAGGATCACCGGCATGGCGGGATCGCCGGAATTAGTTTCGCCGTTTCCGCCAGAGGACGAGGTTCCACCGCCGCGCAGGACTGTGGTTTGAAATGCCACTGGAGCGGCAATGATCGGGTTTGGCGGAGACGATGCGTCAATCACCCGCACGACCACCGATTGCAGGTTTTGGCTAGTGGATACTTGTCCCGCTCCGGCGATCGCTTGCAGGTACTGTTGCGCCAGCGGGACTGCGCTCGCGTAAAAGACCCCGCATGGGGCGTTGCTGGGGGCCACGCACGCGCTTACCTGAACCAACCCTGTCATCTGAGTGATCGACAGATTCACCGTGGCATAGCCGCTGGAGTTGGTCTGCGCACTGGCCGCGCTCAGGCTGCCCGAGCCGCTCACGATGGTGAAGTTTACCTGTACGCTGCCGCGGGGAACGCCGTTGCTCAGTGTGCGGGCCGTGAGCGGAAGAGTGACGGTAGCACCCTGCGAAACCCAGAGGTACGGCGCCGAGACTCCAATGTCCGACCCACTCTGGGTTGCGTTCAGAGTCGCGTTCACCGACTTCACGGGAGTATAGACGCCGGGGGCAAGCGTGGCGGTGACCGTTGCAATGCCAACGGCTCCGGGCGTGAGCCAAGTAGTGGACATCCCGCTTTGATCGCTGATCACTGAGCACGAGGATGTTCCGCCGCAGGCAGAAAGTTGCAGGCTGTTGGAGGCGCTCCATCCTATGGTCGCTCCGCTGACTGGAGTGACTCCATCCGCCATGAGCACCCGCGCGGTTACAGGTTTAGCGGCTTGAGTGCCGACGGGGATCGAGGGATTTCCGGTGTACAGCAGGACGATGTTGTCGGAGGGCGCAGCACCATACATCAGGGCTCCGGTCATGGAGGTGGAGGCGCCGCTTGCGGGATCGGTGATAGTGATGTTCTGCGGGCCATCGCTGTGCGGTGGCGCAGCCAGGGTGAGGCTTCCGGCGCTCACCGTCAGTTGTGTCGCCTTGGTGCCGGCAACGGTCGTACTGAGCCCTGGTGCCAGTCCGCTGCCCTGAACCGTGATTGCTCCGCCGTTCACGCCTACGCGCGCCGGTGAAACGGAATCGCCGTAAAGAACGCGTGCATGATAACGGTAGTCGGGTCGACCGTCGCCTCGCACATCGGAGATGCCGATCAGGAAATGGTTCGACGCCAGGATCTGAGCATCCAGACGGGTCATTCCAAATACAGTGGAGTTGAAGGGGGACGGGGTGAATGCCGGAGCCGTGGTGCCTTCAGGATCACTGGCGGCCCAAATGCCGATCACCGGTTGCGCCTTGCCCTCGGTCACGTGGCCGGAATCGTCGAGCGCGGTTACCGCCACGGAGAGCGTCCGGTTCGACTGTACCGGAAGCAGGAAATACTCCACGTCGCCATATCCGCTCAGCGAGGCGACCCAGTCCCCGCCAGAAGGCAGAACGGCGGGTACGGTCCAGGTAGAGGCCGCTGAGGGTATCGGTTGTGCCGTGCTATTCATCAGTACGTCCTGTGGCACATCGCTGCCCGATGAAACGGTCACGGTGATTGGCAGAAATGAGCCGGACGGCGTCACCGGACCGGGCGAGTACGAACCAACTACAGGCGACCAGCGCGGATCGAGAGCCTCTACAGATAGCTGATAACGGGCGGTACCACCGTTGGGCAATTGCAAGCCTGACAGATCGAAAAAGCCTTCCATCGCCGGATCATCCGATCCCCATGCCGCCAGAGGATTACCGACAGCATCGTCCAATCCGGTGATGGGATTGCCTTCATTCCCGCTGAACAGGAAGCCGGAAACCGAACTTGCAGCGTAACGTCGCGAAGGCAATCCGGTGTTGGGATCGATCCAGCGCGCCACGACGTTGACTCCCTGCATAGGTTGAGTCCGGATCCCGTGAGTGTCCGTGAACCAGACCGATCCATGAACGCGGGCAGTGGATGCCGAAAAGACTTGCTTGCCGGGAAAGTTCGACTGATTCTGCACGGTGACGGGATAGAGGCGCGAGATGGCGGCCGCATCGTCCATCGAAAGCTGATAGGGATTCGGGTAGCAGAACGTGATGGGGGTGCAATTCAAAGCGTCGAGAGCGTGCATCACGGGGAATCCCAAATAGTCGTCCGACGTCGCGCTTGGAGATCCGGTAAGCACGTTGACGTTGACCTGTGACCAGCCCAGCCCGAGTACGCTGCCGATCATCCGCACCAGACGGTATTCGACGTCGGTGAGTTGAGAGGTCTGCTGCACACACTGCCCGTTGATCACGATGAGTGCGTGCTGGTACGTCGCGAGCGGGCCGTAATTGTCAGTGCCTCCGATGACGGCATTGGAAAAGCATTGGCTGGAGTTGCCGGCGCCGGAGCCGAGCAGGGCGTCGGTGACTGTGCCATCGGAGTCGTAGACCACGGCAATCGGTGTACCGGTGGCGGTTGGCTGGATGTCAGGTGGCATCGAGATGGTGCCATCGGAATTTGCCGTGACATTCGTGCCGTTTACGTCCTCGGCGAGCACGCCTGGGCTGTTCACGCTCAGCGCGGCAGTGGAAACAGAAGTCCAGACGCCGAACGCGCTGGCCACGAAACTGCCTGCGGCAGCATTGGGCAGAAGGGGACTGAGATCGCCCTGATCCGTGTAATAGGAGATGCTTCCTTGCGGCCAAACCAGGGGCTGTCCAGTGGTTGCGGGATCGAAGTAAACCGTGCCCGCGACAGATTTAGGGCCCCCGGCGCGGACGAAGAGCGCGGAGATAAGAACCATCCCCATTGCCAGCGCCAGCCTGAGGAGGAACGAGCGCGCAGTTGATGCCATGTTAGTTTTCACGGTCACCTCTTAGGCTCATTCCTCCTCACAGGCTTGCCGCACCGCCAAGGCGAAGTCGCGGAAACGAACGTGCGACCTCCCACCGAGGAGGGGGTCAACTCGAAAGGCAGAAAGATGGTGGGCCGAGAGCAGAACCCGGTCCCACGCATCCACATCAAAGCGGCCGATTTCTCCTGCCACGGAACTCGTCAGCCCCAATTTGCTGCGGGGATATAAAAACAAGAGAACCCGCTGGCCCAGACGATAGCGTTGACCGCTGGACCAAAGGCCGATCCATTGCGATATCGTCAGAGTCTCGCCTTGGGTGGCGCCGCGAATCGCGTTCTCGACGTGGAATGTGATTGCCACCGTTTCGACGGAATGTCCAGAGATAGCGGCCCGTCGCTCGATGTGAGTGACCGTGCCCGAAAAGATCATCCCGGCGGCACGCACAAGCTGCGAAAGTCCAATTGGCTGGGCAGGATTCTTGGGAAAACCACGAACAATCGGGGCGAACTCTGGATCGTCCGATGGAACTGCCATGGGCGAATGAAGCGCAGGCCGCACGGCGAGTGGGCGGACAAAGGGGCGAACCGGGCTAGCTCGATCCGTCTGACCGGCGACGAACGCCGGAATTAGCAATGAGAGCACGAGCAGACACAAAACACTTCTCCCAGGCATTGGGGAGACCTCAAGGTTGTGACATCTGCTCGGAGGGAAACCGGGAAACGGGACAGCCTAGTCCTCAGGACGAAACAAAAGCGGTGACGGATGTCACAACGCCCTGTGGATAACGAAGAAAACGGTGGAAACAATTGGGTGTCAGTGATTGGTGCAATCTTGGTTTAGACTTCAGGTTCAATTTTTGGAAAGTTCTTCCAACTCCTGCGTTCTTGAGTTCTGATGAGCTTTCTTGTTCTTCCTGTCGCATGGAGACTCGAGACTTCAACGAATCTCAGCTACCGGCCAGGCCGGTGCTGTCGCCGAGGGAGATCGTGGGCTGTGTTCTGCTTGTCTCGCTCACGGTGTTTCTGACCTGGCGCGCGAGCATTCTGGAAAGGACGCTGCAACAGGAAGATGAGCAGCCGGCGATGGTAGGTCGTCTGGCACCCGATTTCTCGGCGATCACGCTCGATGGCAGGCTGGCCCACGTTTTGTGAAGGGCTATCATAACTGAGGCTGCCCCACCCTTCGCGATTTTCGAAGGGTGGGCCTGCGATGCTGCTGGTACAAGGTGTCTTCAACCCGCAGCCGTCAAGTCGCTTGCCGGCGGAGTTCTGACCTTCATCTCTGCCCGTAGTGCCTCATTCACCAGCACCGCTCCCCGTTCCCCGTAAACATAGGAACGATAGCTGCTCCAGCGCCACTGCTCCGGTTCCAGCACCAACCTTCGCTTCACAGGATTGCGATGCATATACCGCAACTTCTCCAACCGCTTGTTCTCTGTCCACACCGGGAAGTCATAAAACCGCCGCTGCCATACATGCTCCTGCACGGGATCGTCTGCCCAGAGATGTCCCTGCGCTGGATGCTGCTTGCTCCGCTGCTCCCGCAATACGCGCCGCGCAAAGCGCTGCTTCACCACCTGCATCACCGTCGAAGGGGTGCCGCGCTCGGGCTCACTGAGCAGCAGATGCACATGCTCGGGCATGACGACATATCCCACGACCACAAAGCGGTAGCTCCGCCGCACCTGCTCCAGAATCGACAGGAACAAGTCGCTCCGCGCCGCCGTGCCCAGCAGCGCCCTACGCCGATAGCAACTGAAGGTAATGAAGTGCAGGTATCCGCACCCGTAACAGCGATACAGACGTCGAGTCACGTAAGCAGCTTAGCGGTTGACAGCAAGCCTGTCTGTGACCGATGAACATCGAAGGGAACGCGCGGATAGGAGGGCAGGATAAAGGCCGCCCCCGAGTGAAAGCTCCCACTCCCGGCAGCATCGCAACCCACCTTTCGAAAACCGCGAAAGGTAGGGCAGCCTCAGTTCCCATGGCGTCCGCAAAGGGTGGGCCAGACTGCCCAAGTGGAAGCTCCCACTCCCGGCAGCCTGCGCAAGCAGATTGCGCAGATCCTCTTCGCTTCGCTCAGGATGACAGGCTGAATTATTTGCGAATTTCTGAGACGCCACACTGAAAGCCGCTGGTTTTGGTTGGCTCTTACGGCTCGGCTAGAAGGCGATCCCTTTCAAAGCCACGAGTCGAGCGTGCAACTACCCGGTGTTCCCGACCAACTCCTGGGCGTGAATTGGAAATTTCGTCAGGGTCTCCACGCGCGTCCCGTACTTGCCTAGCGTGTTTTCGACGACACAGAAATCGAATCCGGGAATGACTACGTCGTGCCCGGCCTTGCTCCGGCGACCCGCGCGACCTCGTTTCGCTTTCGGTAACTTCTGGCCGGCCTACAGTCCGGCCGCCAGTACCGGCATGCGTGCACGAGCGTCCGAACGTGTGAGGAAGTGGTCGTCCCTCGCGGCTTTTGTCCCGGCCTTGCTGTGCGTTTCTCCGACGCCTGCAGCGGAGGATGGGGAGGCGCTGGTCGCTTCCGCCTGCCCGATTATCGATTCCTCGGCGCTCGCCCAGCACCTCCCGGTCGCGTTCCTGTCCGGATTGATCTGGCAGGAAAGCAACTTCCGTCCCCGGCTGCCTTGAGCCCCGTCGGCGCGCGGGGCATTGCCCAATTCATGCCGGGCACGGCGGCCGAGCGCGGGCTGGCCAACCCTGATGACCCTGTGGCCGCGATTCCCAAGGCCGCGGAGCTGCTGGCCAGTCTAAGGCAGCGCTTCGGAAACCTCGGTCTGGCCGCCGCCGCCTACAACGCCGGCGCAACGCGGTGGCGAACTGGCTCACGGGCGTCAGGCGACCTGCCGCCGAAACGCGCGGTTACGTCATGATCGTGACCCGTCATCCCGTCGAGGACTGAACGGCCCCGATGCGGCGAGGCTGACCGACGACGCCCATCTTCCCGGATTCGTGTGCGTGCAGCACATCGCCGCCGTGAGCCGCGGGAACCCGGCGGTATTCGCCGGCTCGGCGCTTTGGGCGTCCTCGAGCGGCTTCGCAAGAAGGTCAGCCATGTGGATGATACGTCAACCTTTAACGCTTACTTGTCCTCGCCGCCAATTCAGAAATTCTACAACACGTATGCTCGTCTCGGCAACTTCGACTGGACGTGATTGTTCTGCGCCGCCCTGATCTTTTTCGTTCTCATCTATATCCGCGGTCCCCTCAAGAATATTCGCGACGAATTGCGGCGACAAAGATCAGCTGGAGGCCATTCTTCGCGTCGGCCTTACGGACGCGAATGGATACTTTCGAAGCCGGCTCAAGCCGTTGAGAGGACGGAAGCTCCTGCGTGCGGACCCCGCGAGCGCCCTGCATCCTGGAGGGCCGAGCCTCGCGATGGCCGCGGCTCGCGGGCTTCGGTCCCAGTGATCCCGCCACGGCCCAGAAGCTGTTCGGGAACTCGGCCCGAGCGGCGTCGCGTCCCCGGAAGCGAAGGGATCGGCGCCGGCTGCTGCAGCGCCGCCCCCGAGCCCCCGGCGCTGGATGGCGATCCGGTTGCGGCGTCCGATTCGCTGGTGCAAGAGAAACCCGCGACATGGCCGACCGAAGCTGTCCCGCTTCCCGCTCCCGCATCCCGCCAGCCTCTCCCTGAGGCAGAAAAGGCGAAAGCGCTCGGTTTGAGGCTGGCGCCGCCTGTCGGTATCGGCTTGGCGATATCAGCGGCTTGCGGCGCATTTGTTATCTACGGGCGTTCCAAAACTGGACGTTCGCCAGCATGAAGGCTCAGGCGACCGCAGGCTTCGCCGCAGCCGTTGGTGCCCTTGAAGACACCTCTGGAAGCGATCACCGGCGCAAAGGAACGGGAGGAGGAGCGCGCCAAGCTGTACTTCGACCTCGGCGCCGCGCTCGCACAAGCAACGGCGCGGTTAGACCAGATCGAGCACGATTACGGAGCGCGTTTCGACAAGTTCAGCGACCGCATCGACGATGCTTCGTCCTCGAAGTTTGCCGATATTGCGGCGAGGCTGCAACGGCTCGAGCAAAAGACCGCCGCGCCGGCTGCGCCCACCTCCCAGCTTGCCGACGTGACGACCAGGCTCGACAAGCTGGAGAAGAGCGGCCTGCTTGTGGCCGCGTCCGCCTCCCAATTTGCCGATTTCGCGACGAGGCTCGAGAAGCTCGAAAGAAAAGTCGCCCTCCCGCGACGCCTCCGCCTGATGGCGCGGCGAGGCTGGATAAGGGAGAGAAGAGGCTTGTTGTCCCAGCGGTAAATCCGGCCACACGGCTGCCGCCTGCGGCGCCGAAACAATCGACGCTTCTGGCCAGAGCGGAGCCTCCCGCCCCGACCGAGCGAGCCCCAGGCCAGACGGCGCCAAGCCTTTGCTCCGCGATTACAGCGTCGAGGATGTACGGTTTGGCATTGCGTTGGTTGGCACTCGCCAGGGTTCGCAACAGGTCGCGCCGGGCGACATGATCCCCGGCGCGGGGCGAGTATTGCGAATTAGAGGCAGGGCGTCGATTGGGTCGTGGTGACAACGCTCGGCGTCATTTCCGAGCGGTCTCCGGGCCCTACTAGGCCAAGCTATCAGGCTCGTCGGATTTCTCCTCCGCGCGCTCGGCTTCGAGGGCGAAGTAGGTGCGAACAAATATTTCGCTTTCCAGTTTCGCCATCCCGAGAAAATAAGCCAGCCGGTCGAGATGGGCCGTGATCGCCGCGGCCTCGAGTTGGGCGGTCATGTCGATGATGTAACGGGCAGCGTCGAGCGTTTCCCGCGTCACAGCCGCCCGAGACGGATCGTCGGCCCTACTCGGCGATCTCGCGGGATTGCTCTTTCTGGCTCTCCTCTTCTTCGGATTTCCAGTCACGAAACCTGCTTCCGCGGCCATCCGATCAATCTGTTCCATTGAGGTCTTTCACAAACGATTCACGGCCAATCCCAATTGCCATCTTTCATATACCACGTCGTCCTGCCGACGTACCTGACCAAATATGTGGAGGAGCAAACTTTGATTGACTTTCTCCCCAAGCCCAACCGGCGCGCTAGCAGCTCATGGAATTTGTCCGCTCCTCAGCCGGCGACTGTATCTCTGATCCAGCAAAAGGGTTCTTTGGATCTCCGCTTGCCGAATGCCTTCGCCGAGTTGCAATCTAGAATATAACTTCAATTCGTCGATTGTCAATATTGAACAGACACGCAACCAATCACGTACTAAAGCTGAACGCGAGAATCAACATAATTGGAGAATCAACGGCGTCGTGTTTTCTAGCGCGCAGGCGTAGAATACGACAATAATTAAGCTGATTTTAGACTTTTTTGGGAGGGCCCAAGACTTGATTCTGATGGCTATCGGGCTGGCGGTCGGAGTTTTCACCCTCTGGCCATCTTCGTTCGTCATTGCAGCGACATCGGCGCCTGTCGTGTACCCAGGCTGCGCTTCTCCGCCGACCCGCTTCAACCATGTCTGGTACTTCGACCCGGTGAATGGCAAGACTGTCGCTCAGTATGCGGCGATGAATTCACCGATCCCCATGCCGGCCAACGGTTCGGGGCCGACGTCGAAGACGCAGGGCAGCCAGCAACATCCCTGGAACGATCTCGGCTCTCTACCGGCAAATTCCAACGCCAAGGCCGGCTACAAGTACCCGCTACTCACAAGCGTCCCCTATTACCAGCTCAACGCGGCGCGCACCGCCTACACCTTTTCAACCGGGCCGTTGGCCGGGCCGATCGAGCCGGGTGACGAAATCCTCCTAAATAGCGGAACTTATCCTGCGCTCACGTTCAGCCTCCCTTACACTCAAGTCGTCAACTCGGCTTTTGTGACCATAACTGCCGCGCCAGGGCAGTCGCCCGTGCTGACCTCTCTCGTCATCGGCGATATCAACGACCTTGAATTCATCGGCCTCAAATTCCAGCGACTTGCAAACCCGAACGGGACGCAGGGCGCCGGTACTCTTGTCAGCATCGTAAACGGCTACGGCTTC
>CAVRZL010000010.1:0-414535 GCA_963725565.1 uncultured Acidobacteriota bacterium | reverse complement strand
TCGAGAGCTGCGAGATTCTGCTCAAGGCGCGCGCGGGTGGGATTGGAGACGCGGGAATACTCGTATCCTTTGTGCTCGCCGATGCCCTGCTGCACGTAGGTGGAAGTGGGATAAATGGGGACAGTGACAGCTCCGGTAGAGGATCGGGTTCCTGTCCGAGGTGGATGGCGCGGGTGGCGAAGCCTAGGTTTTTGGGTGGTTTCATGGATGAAATTTCGAGTTTCGTTTTGGGAATTTGCTTGGAGGAGTGCGGGTACCCCTCCCCCCTGCGATTTATTGAAATCAGAAACTTAGCGGGCAATAATATACTTGACAAATCAAACTCCGTGTCATATATTACTCACATGGACGGTAAGACCATGAAACCTAAGACCTTGCAAGACGCAATCCTTTTCTTCTCGAATCCCGACAACGCTATGGAGTACATGAAGCGCTTGCGCTGGCCCGATGGCGTGGTTTACTGCCCTCGCTGCGGTCGGCATGACGTTGTGTACCTCAAGAATCAGCGCAAATGGCAGTGCAAATCCATCCACCCCAAGCGGCAGTTTTCGGCCAAGGTTGGGACTGTTATGGAGGACTCGCCCATCCCTGCGGACAAGTGGCTTACTGCTGTGTGGATGCTGTCGAACTGCAAGAACGGGGTTTCGTCCTACGAAATTGCCAAGGCCATCGGCGTTACCCAGAAGTCGGCATGGTTCATGCTTCACCGCATCCGTTTGGGCCTGTCGCTCAATGCCAAGAAGTTTGGAACCAAGACTAAGATCGGGGGAGGTTCTGGTCCTGTCGAAGTCGATGAGACTTTTGTTGGCGGTCGGCTCAAGAACATGCACAAAGATCGCCGCGCACGCTTTGTTTCTGACAAGGGATACGGCACTGGCGGGGCTGTCGGCAAGACCGTTGTTATGGGAATGCTCGACCGCGATCTGCGGCAGGTTCGCGCCAAGGTTGTTCCTAACGTCAAGCGCGAAACTCTGCAAGCCACTTTGCTGAAAGAAGTGAAACACGGCTCCAAGGTCTATACCGATGAAGCGGTCGGTTATGACAAAGTGAGCTACAACTTTGTCCATGACGTTGTGAACCACATGGAGACTTACGTTAACGGGCAGGTTCACACCAATGGAATTGAGAACTTCTGGTCGCTGCTGAAGCGCACCTTGCGCGGAACCTACGTTGCTGTTGAGCCTTTTCATTTAGAGCGTTACGTCGATGAGCAAGTCTTCCGCTACAACCACCGCAAGCATGAGAACAAACTCCCAATGACCGATCTGGAACGCTTTGAAGCCGCTCTACCAACGTTCGTCGGCAAGCGCCTTACCTTTGCCGAGGTCACTGGTAAGGACGGAGAAACGCCGTTCTAGTCGTTTTTACCGCAAGCGAGGCCCAAAGAAGAATTCATTCGTGTGGCCCGAAGAATAGCTTCTCCAGGGTCATTTTTCGGAACTGCCATTGGGTTAATTCTTCTTTGTCAACCACCAGCCTACACTTCCCCTCTTTGTTAAGAGTGAGAGTTGCGGAGCACATGAGTTGATCTTTGTAGTCGTATACCTGTATTACTTCCTTCGTACACACGAAGTCTACGGTGCGAGACACGCTAATCATCGGATCGTCAACGCGGATCGCAGAGAATCGACTCGCGGTTGTCTTAGCTAATGAAAACTTAACGTCATACTGCTTTGGCACCAATGATTGCGCTGCTTCCAAGTCCTCTCGAACACCTTGTTCAAGTTCCTTGAACACATGCGGCAACCTACACTCGGAACGGGCATGTACCCAATCTAATGTTTCGGGAGGTTTTTCATTTGCCATCGTTGTCTTCCTTGCTGCGCTTTGGCGCAGTCTTTTGTGATTTCCTAACGTCCTTCGCCGCTTTTTCCGCCTCCAATTCCGCTTTTATTTCTTCGTGCGGAATCTTCATCAGATCGCGCATAGTACGATCAAAGTTGTCGTATTCTTTGCTGGGTTTCATAATTTGGATGAAACATGTCGGGCGAATCCCTCGATAACAGTAAGCATATATAAAGCCTCCCCCTCGTCGTATTTCTTTTCCAGTTCATGCAGAGCGGGGTTTCTATGTCCTCGGCCAATAGCGGATATGTCGGTCAAAATCTCGGCGTAGAACGGCTCTTTACTCTTCCAATCGTCCGTCTTTGTGTGGTATTTCTCCGCCATCTTGTCTTCTATCTTCTTACCAATGCCGTGCCAATTACGAGCATCGTAATCTGCTCCCAGAGACTCGGCCACCTTTCGGGGGAAAAAATCGGTTACGCGCATCAGATGGAAAACGCAGGCAGTATTTTCCCCAAAAGCATAGCAGCGCCCACCGCGCTGAAATTCATCCACGGAGTCTGGGAACTTTCCATAGAGGGGGGTATCGAGCAGCCATTTGGGATCACAGAAATGATTCTTATCTTTCGGAACAGCCCTGATTTTGATGCTATCAAGTTCGATCTTCAGCGTTGAATAGACGGTTTCGAAATGGTGTCTCATTCTGTCCCGTAGCGCCCCTTGGGGCGTTTTGCCCTCCTTGCTCTGTCCGAGTTCTCTACCCATCTCCTGCAAGTGGCCGAGCGTGCAAACTAGAGATAAACGCTGGCACTCCTTCATGAGGGTGGATAGCATCTTGGCAACCTCTTTATCTGGAGGCATTTGATATGGGCCGAATCCAGCACTCAGAGTGCTCATTGTGTGCGTCAATTCCAGATAATCTCGTGCGGAAAAGTCGAGCATTTCCAGTAGGGACACCACCCCATAACGGCAATTTTCCCAAGGTGGCGCGTTGTGGGAGCCAGCCTCATAGGTCATTCTGCACCTCCGAGGTCTGATTCCGCAAGTATATTAATGCCACTTAGCGTTAAACCGCAAAAAGATCCAAGTGCCACAATGAGTTACGGGTAAAATATTGTTTCTAAATAACTTATCCCTGCCTCGCGCCTCTAAGTCTTTTGAAATCAGTAGAGAGATTATTATCTAGGTGCAAAATATTCATAATTAAGGACTTAGATTCGGAGTGTTCCGCTTTCGATTTTAAGTTTTAGCAGGGACAGAATCGTTGAAGTTCGGGAGTGAAGTCAAGGTTATCTGAACATGGGCGGGCTGTGGAAATCGTCTGTGCGCGGCAAATGAAGTTAGCCCTGCGGAAGGTATGCGAGGAAGCTTGTGAGCACCGCATTCTGTTATGCAGGAAGAGGAAGTCAACGCGGGGACAGAGGTCAACCGCATTCTGTTATGCAGGAAGAGGAAGTCAACGCGGGGACAGAGGTCAATGCATTATGAGAGAGCGGCCTCGTAAATACCTAGTCGAGGACTGTAGAGGGGGAGAAGGAAGCTAGGAAAAGCTATTAAAGAATGGCACTGTACCTTGAGGGAAAGACTCCGTTGGACGCGAATGATCTTTCCCCCAAGGAGGCAACTGCATGAGTCGCGACATCAAGTATATCGGCATGGACGTGCACAAGGAAGCGGTGGTGATCGCTGTCCTCAACAGCAGCGGCAAGCTGGTCATGGAGTCGATTGTTGAAACCAAAGCCAGCAGCATTCTGCAGTTTATCCACGGTCTGCGGGGCGAACTGCATGTCACATGGGAAGAAGGGACCTGGGCATCTTGGCTCTACGATCTGCTGCAACCCCAGGTGGCGCGAGTGCTGGTATGCGATCCGCGACGCAATGCCTTATTAAAGGAAGGCAACAAGAGCGACAAGATAGATGCGCGCAAGCTGGCCGACTTGTTGCGCACGGGAATGCTGCGCCCGGTCTACCACGGAGAACATGGACTGCGGACGCTGCGCGAGTTAGGGCGCAGTTATCGGACCCTCAGCCAAGATCTGAACCGGGTGATGAATCGGATCAAAGCTCTGTATCGCGGCTGGAGCATCCCTTGTGCAGGTACCCAGGTGTATGCTCCGCGTTATCGGGAAGAGTGGTTGCAGAAGATCGAGCATACAGGAGTACGCCGGCGAGCCGAGTTGCTGTATCAACAGTTGGATGGATTGCAGGCGTTGCGACGAACCCTGCGCCCGGAGTTATTGGCGGAGAGCCGGAAACACAAAGCCTCAAAACTGCTGCGTCAGATTCCCTGCATCGGTCCGATTCGAGCCGCCCGCTTAATCGCATTGATGCAGACGCCGCACCGCTTCCGCAGCAAACGGCAACTCTGGACCTATAGCGGGCTGGGCCTAGAGACCCGTGACAGTGCGCAATACCGCTTTGTCCGCGGGCAACTGCAACATGCGAAGAAACCGCAACAGATTCGTGGTCTGAATCGGAATCACAACCACGAGATGAAAGAGATCTTCAAGGGAGCCGCGACCCGAGCCAGCTGTGGGATGGGTCCGTTACGCGACTTCTATCTGAGTTTGCTGGCCAAGGGAATGAAGCCCGAGATGGCGCGTCTGACCTTAGCCCGAAAGATTGCGGCCATTGCTTTGACACTTTGGAAGAAGGAGGAACGTTTCGACGCGGAACAACTGAAGCCGCAAGCAGCTTGAGCGTTGCACAGAACGCAGGTGGTCTCCCAGGTTTCACGCCTCGGTTGTGACCCATCGGTTCCGGCGATGCTCGGGTTCGAGGGAGAGTATCCATTCACTCATTAGGCGTTCGGGTGGAATCAGCACCCAGTCTCCGGGTCAATCCTATGCCCCCTCGGATAACCCAAAAAAGCCATAGGCCTCGAGCCTCAGATAGGATGATGGTTGGCACTTAAGCCAACGGTTGGCTTGCGCAGCTTCGCCACGAATGGTGTCGGGACCGCTGCATGAAACCACTCAAGGGAGATCAGCAACGACGATCCACATCTGTCGTACTGTGTGGCGCTCCAGGCGTTAAACCCAAAATCCTCTCCACGAAGGAGAAGGGGCCTGGATGCAAGCAACGATCGAGGTCTCGGAGAGGAGTGGAGAAGTGTTTTCGCTTGACATCCTCTCTCATAGGATGAGTGTAATGGGGATTTATCGCCAGCTATCGAAAACGGGCAACAGCAAAGGCAAGGGTCGCGTAAACCAAAATCCCAAGTACGCTTATCCCAGCAATGCTCTCCAGACTGAGCCAAACGACGTAGGTGGTTCTGTTAGGGACTGTGCCGACTCTCCGCCAGGCTCGATTGAAGTAGGTTGCCAAAGCGATTGGAGTTCCAACAAGGAGCGTTGCAAAACCGGCGGCCACAATTGCCTTCACGGCAGGGTGGGCTTGCGCGTGAGAATCGAGGTTGGGCAGGACGAATCCAGCGCACCACAGGAATACGAGCCAAGCGAGAGCAACCCTGCCAAGTGTCAGCCGAGATAGAAGCATTTGTTGCGAATGATAGCCCGATAGCCGATACCTGTCGAGAACAGGCCACCGCTGGTCAATGAGCGCTATGGCGATATCTCAACAGCTACCTGAAAGAGAGTTGGCCAATCAGTCTTAGTGTCAGGAACATAGCGCCGATCAAACATATGATCGCTCCCACACGTAGAAACGCGGGATACCACGAACGCTCAGGCAGGCGCGTTGGGAATGCACTAGGATATCTGCTCTGGATGGATAGCGCCGCCTTATGAACCTTTCGGGTATTGAAGAGGTAGTACAGGCCGATGATCCATAACAAGAGGGCGATCACAGAGTCTTCGAGCATGCAACGATATTAGGGAGCTTCGATCGCTGTTGCAACCACGAAGGGTCGGTGAGTGTAATGGGGAGTGTTTCACCAACTAAGCGCAGCGGAACGCCCTCAACTTGTTGTCTTGATTGACGTGTCGTCTCCCCAGCCCTAAGATTACCCGCAGACTTATGCACCATTCTTCGGCTTCTTCTGACTTAACACATCTGACCTATACCGGCGCAACGTCAAGGCAGATGGACAGATCGCATTTTGCTTGTGTGGCCGCAGTGCTTCTTTTGGCATTGGCCGCGGGCACTCTGGGTTCTACGGCGTGCGCGCAAACGAACGAATGGACCTGGATGGGCGGGAGCAATACGTCCGGTAGCGTCGGGCCGACCACTCCCGGTGTGTACGGGACATTAGGGACGCCTGCTGCCGCCAACATTCCTGGAATCCGGTGGGGGGCTTCGAACTGGACAGACAGCAGCGGGCTCTTCTGGCTTTTTGGAGGCCATGGCGTCGATGCCAATGGAAACTTCGGCTATCTCAATGACCTGTGGAAGTTCAATCCTTCCACGAGCGAGTGGGCGTGGATGAGCGGAAGCAACACGATCGTCCCTCCGGGTGAATCCGAACAGAACTGCGTCTCTTTTGATTGCGGCCAGCCCGGAGTGTACGGCACCTTGGGAACGCCTGCGGTGGCAAATGTACCCGGAGGCCGGGCAATAGCAGCGAATTGGATGGACAACGGCGGCAACCTCTGGCTGTTTGGGGGCTACGGTTTCGGCGCAACTGGCACTGGACCTGACGGCGAACTAAACGATTTGTGGATGTACAGCCCGACCACCAACGAATGGACATGGATGGGCGGGAATACATCGGATGGAAATAACAGCGCAAGAGCAATACCTGGAGTGTACGGAACATTAGGGGTACCTGCTGCCGGAAACCTCCCGGGCGGCAGGGATAACGCTTCGAGTTCCACCGATAGCAATGGTAATTTCTGGCTCTTTGGGGGCAATGGCTACGATTCGACGGGCGCCTGCGGTATTCTCAACGACCTTTGGGAGTTTAGCCCTTCAAGCCGCGAATGGACCTGGATGAGTGGGGCAAACACCGCACCGATAGATTGTACTGGGCAGCCCGGAGTCTACGGCACGCTAGGCACGCCGGCAGCCGGGAACGTCCCCGGCGGACGCGAGGGCGCCGCGAGCTGGATTGATAAAGGCGGCAATTTCTGGCTCTTTGGGGGGTATGGCTTCGCTGCTAATGGCGGCAGCGGATACCTCAATGACCTTTGGGAATTCGACCCTTCCTCGATGGAGTGGACCTGGATGAGCGGGAGCAAGAGGCTCGGCCAGCCGGGGGTTTACGGAGACCTTGGAATCCCCTCAGCGGGTGACGTTCCGAGCAGCCGATGGGTTGCGACGAGTTGGATCGATAGCAATGGCAATCTCTGGCTTTTCGGGGGCGAGGGCGTTGATGCTAAGTCTCACCCCGGATATCTGAACGATTTTTGGGAGCTGAACATCTTCTTGAGTCCGGTCCAGTGGACTTGGATGAGCGGAAGCAGCACGATCCCGGCGTCCTGCACCGGACTGGGAGTCAACTGCGGACAGCCCGGCGCGTATGGGTCGTTGGGCACGCCTGATGCTTCAAACATTCCCGGCGGCCGTGATACTGCCTCGTTTTGGACCGATCAGAGCGGCCATCTCTGGCTTTTTGGGGGGAGCGGCTTCGATAGCAGCGGCAACTTTGGGGCTCTCAACGACCTGTGGGTATTTCAGTCAACTGTCGGCACTCTGCCGGCCATTACGCCGGCGTTCAGCCCAGGGACTGGAATCTACGCAGCAGGACAAACGGTCCAAATCTCCGACGCCACACCCAGTGCGACAATCTACTACACCACTGATGGCTCAACGCCGACCACAAGTTCCCTCGTATATGGCAGTCCGATCACCATTTCGTCAACGGAAACGTTGAAGGCGATGGCGACGGCCAACCACTATGCATCTAGCGCTCCCGCCGCCGCTACTTTCACAATTGCGGCTAGGACTGATACTCCAACTTTCAACCTTCAGGGTGGAACTTACAGCGCTGTCCAAGTGGTGACAATCAGCGACCTTCGGACCGGCTCCACCATCTACTACACCACCGACGGATCCACTCCCAGTGCGAGTTCACCCGTGGGTGTTGAAAAAGTCACGTCGATTAGCGGGCTGAGAATCAGCAGAAGCATGTTACGAAGAAAGCATCTGCCTATGCTCTGTTTGATTCTGATTGTCGGAGGGCACTCGCTGATCATGATGGGACAACACGACCGCTCGGAAGCGTTGTTCTCGACTACTTCCGGCTGGAAGATCATATTCCTGAGACCCACCTGCTGCGGCTGGTTCCGAAAACAGCATCATCAGCTTTGCCTTTGTGCGGGAGAACGCTGAAAGCGAGTTACAGCGAGACTGGCCGTCCTTCCATTGATCGCCGAGCTTCTGCTGCGCATTCTCGTGAATCGGCTATTTGTATGGCATCCACCAGCGAGCGGAAGCTGGTGGAGGAACTGCGCATGCATCTGGCGTGGCGCTGGTTCACCGGCCTGGGCTTCGATCAGGAGATCCCGCATCACTCCACGTTCTCGAAGTTCAAACCGGCATGGACGATGCTCTCGAGGAATCGATAGTTGTTCGAGGACTCGTTCGAGCAGATCGTGAAGCCGCTGCGTGGCCAAGCGGGACTGGTGCAGGCGCAAGTACCTGTCCGTGGATGGCAGCTTCGTAGAGGCGAATGCGGCGAAGCGAGAGCCGCATCCCGCGCCAGCAGTTAGCGGAAGTGGCGCAAGTCGAACCAAACCGTACGCCAGTTCTTGGTCGAACTGGAACAGCAGAATCCCACCGAAGAGCGGGTGCATCAGCAGGATCAAGTATCCGACTCACGGATCTCCGATGCGACTTACGCCACCAACGGTGGGACACCGGCCCGACTGGGGTACTACGACAACTAGCTGATCGATAATCCCCAGTTGCGTGATCGTCGGGGTGCAAGTCGCACGGCAGCACGCATGAGTCAGGAAACGGTGGTCCTGCGCAGGATATGCTCACTCGCTTCACCCAATGGCAAGGACGCAGAGCCGGATCGATCAGGTGGTGGCCGACACGACCTACGGGACACGGGGCAGTTCCGCTCTGCAATGGTTAGCGGATCGGAGTATCCACGCCTTACATGCGCACCCGAGACAACTGCTTTGCGAAAGAACAATCCCGGCTACTTGCCCGGAGCGGTTTACCTTTCTGCCCGCAGCAACAGCTATCGTTGTCCTGCCGGAGAGCAACTCGAACTACGTCGGCTTGAACGTTCGCAATCGTGCCCATGCTTATATCGGCAGCGCCAAACGCTGCGGAGCATGCCCGCAAAAAACAGAATGCACGAGTGGACGGTTATAACATATCCATGCGCCATTCACATCCACGAGCTCCGCCCGACAGACGTGCCACGGGAGTTGGTGAACACGCCCGCGTTCGCCCAGGCTCAGCGGCAAAGAAAGAAAGTGGAAGCCTTGTTTGCGGAACTCAGCAATCAGCATCGGCCGCTACGACGCTTGCGCTTCACGGCGCAGAAGTTCGTCTCGAGAGCAGTTCTTCCTGCCAGCGGTGGCCCAGAATATCAAGCCGACGGTCGCGTTTCCTCAGCCAACCAACAGAACCGCTAACTGTTACCGCTTAAGAAAAAGCAAAGACAACTCGCAACACCCACACACGCCCGCACTCAGATCGATCCAATCAGAGAGTTTTTCAACACCCACACCCGTCTACACTAGTGCGATTACAGTTTCATCGACTACAACGATCAACGCAGTTGCAATTGCCCCATCCCTCGCAATGAGTGCAGTAGCAACCGCGACCTACACCATCCCGCCTAACTTCTCCATCGCGGTCTCTCCAACCGTTGTCACAGTCCACCCGGGCGGCCGGGGAAGCACGATCCTCACTATCACTCCGTGGGGCGGCATGAATGCCCCGATTTCCTTCGCGTGTTCTGGGCTGCCAGCGAATGCAACCTGTTCGTTCAGTCCTAAGACGTTGACGCCATCGGCCTCGGCCGCAACGACGCAACTCGCGATCGCGGTGAGCGCACAGGTGGGCGTAGTGCGGCTAAACTCGTGGCCAGGCTTGCCGGTAACCGGCTTGGCCATTGCGGCATGCCTCCTTGTCTGGAGACCACGGCGCCAGTTGGGGGGTGCATTGGTGATACTGCTTCTCGTCGGCGCTGGTGTGCTCTCCGGATGCGGCGGCGGCACTGCTGGTGGTGGCGGGGGTGGCGGTTCACCGCAGAGTTACACGGTGACCGTGACGGCAACATCGGGAACGCTCCAACAGACGACAACTGTGACGCTCACTGAGAATTAGGGAAAGGTCGCAAGCGGCGGCCTGGAGCTGACCGCCCCAAGGCGCAGCGGGGTGTTTTGGCAGGCTCGTTGCGCTCTGTTCTACGCGCGCAGCCAAGTTCAGAGAACCCCTTTCGAATCGCCGCGGCCCACATCATCGCGCAATTCCTCAGCTCTCTGCAGTGCTCCTTTTATCCGGACAATCTGCAGTTCTCGGCGAGGCAATTTGGCCGGGCCGGTTCGTTGCGCTCATGGGCTGTGGTTGGGGCACGTTGGTGACTGGCGAGCATCGGAGGTTAACTGTCGAAATCAGATGGAATGAGAAGGTCGATCCCCGATCACGGATGGCCATAAGCTACCGTTGATCAACGCACTCAAAGGTGCAATCAGAGAATAAGGAGATCGACCTTGAAGAAGCATAGCAAGTCTTCGCATCGGAGTGAACCAAGCTTGAAGCGGACGAAAGCGCGAGGTCCGGTGCAGCGAGATGCAAAAGAAGTACTCGCGGAAGTTTTGGAAAAGCTGACGGGAAAATTGGATGCGCCGGCGGTGGCGATGAGCACAAAAGAAAATCGCAGGGGAAATACCGTTGGCCCCAATCGCGATCGCCTGACAGTGGGAGTGGATCTAGGGGACCGCTGGAGTCAGTACTGCATTTTGGGTCTGGAGGGAGAAACGCTGGCTGAGGGACAGTTGCGGACCACGCAGGAAGATGTCGGAGAGTTCTTCCAGGCAATGACGGCGGCGCGGGTAGTCGTCGAAGTAGGAACTCACTCGGCCTGGGTGCAGGACGTGATCACAGCGTTGGGGCACGAGGTGTTGGTGGCCAACCCGCGGTTGATGGAAGGGTCGAAGCGTCGCAAGCGCAAGAGTGATCGCATCGATGCCAACAAGTTGGCCCGCTTGGGGCGGGTGGATCCGCAATCGTTGCATCCGATTCGGCACCGCAGTCGGGAAGTGCGCCAGGATCTGGTGGTGTTGCGAGCCCGGGACGCCTTGGTGTCGGTACGGACGGAGTTGATCAACACCACGCGAGGACTGGTGAAAAGTATGGGCACACGACTGCCGGGGTGTTCGAGTCCGAGTTTTGCAGAAAAGGTAAAGGACGCGATTCCGGTCGAGGTACGGGAAGCGCTGCTGCCCTTGGTGCAGTTGGTCGAGACGGTGAATGATTGCATTGCGAGATATGACCAGAAGATTGAAGAGCTGGGCCAGAAGAAGTATGGACACACGACATTGCTGCGACAAGTGAAGGGGGTGGGCCCGATCACCTCTCTGGCCTACGTGTTAACCCTGGAGGATCCGCAACGATTCAGCAGCAGTCGCGAGGTCGGGCCGTATCTGGGGCTGGTGCCGAAGCAGGAGGACTCGGGAGATAGTCAACCCCAGTTAGGAATCAGTAAGACCGGAGATCGGATGTTACGACGGTTGCTGGTGGGGAGTTCACAATACATGTTGGGAGCCTTCGGACCGGACACCGACTTACGGCGGTACGGACTGCGATTGTGTGAGCGGGGAGGAAAGAATGCGAAGAAGCGAGCCGTGGTGGCGGTGGCACGAAAGCTGGCCGTGTTGCTGCATCACCTGTGGGTGACCGGGGATGTCTATGAACCGCTACATCACACGGGGGCAGAAATCAGGACAGCACAAGCGACGGCGGCATAGGCCGGGTCCAACCATGTTCCATAAAAGTTAACCGACGCAATCGCGAAAAGACAGAAACCCAGTGAACAGAAGACTCATTGATGACGCGGAGACCGATTCGTTATCGGAAGGGTTTGCCGCAACGACATCCACTCGCCTTGTTCGGGTGACTGCGGGTAATGGCCAGATCCATCGAGATCGCTAATCAGATGGCAGCACCCAACCAGCCAGGCCCCGTCGCGGTTGTGATGGGGCCTGGTTTGAGATCGAACCCCAACGTGCACCGGGCCCCATGTGGCTCCTTGAGAGTGCGGATAGAAGCCGGGTAAGAGTGGTGGTTGCAAGCAAGACTTTGAGAAACGCAAGGGTACGAAGCGCCGATCAATGTACTTTCTGGGAACGAACGGGAATGATCGAGGCAGACAGTTCGCAAGCATTTGCGGAAGGCGTGCCAACACGAACTGAAAACCGAATCCACTAAGGAACGAAGCCCAACTGAACTGCGTTGCGCTTCGTTCCCAGCTCGATTGTAAGTGACGTGGGGAGCTGTCAAGGGTCAAGATGAACGCCCCCTGTTCGGGGGCGCCCTTGACAGCTCCCCACGTCACCACCGGAGGGTTATGCAGATGGAAAGCAATTAATAAGGTAGGCCGCCACGTCGGCCTTGACTTTTATGACCTTCTCATAGAAGGCCATTACACTCAAGTTCCTGTTTTAGGAGTCCAAAGAGACAGAAACCCGCTTCCACAACCCGCAACCATTCCGATGTGGCGCTTGGCTTCGCCTTTGCTTGGACAGCCGGAGCGGCTGTCGCTACGTCAGTGGGGCGATGGCTGGCAGCGGCCCGCCTCTTTCATTTGGACTTCTGGTTCGCGGGCAATATGCAGAAACTGACGTCGCCTTTCATGCTGGCGCCATGTGCCACCACCTGCGGAGACAGGGGACACTGGGAGAGGACATGAAGCAGGGTGCGATGTTGCGCAATGCTAGCGCGGACGTGGGCGTCAGCGTTGGCTTCAACCCGCACACCCGATCCATCCGGTGCCACAACTGACGCTTCGTAGATGTGGAACTTGACGGAGCGAAAATCGGCGGTACCGAGCTCGGTCTGATCCTGCGACCAGGGCCAGTTCGGGCGCATGTTCGCGGGTTGTTCCGGCCATTTCTTATCACGCCTGGCCTTGGCTCGGCCTGCGGTACGGCTGATGCTATCTTCCGGGAAAATTCCCCACTCGGACCATCGCCGCCATTTGATTTCGTCACATTCGGCGGGAAGGCCGGCCTTGATGCCGACTTCGCGCGAATCGAACTTGTCCCCGCTAAAAAGGTAATCGAAGCTGATCTTTCCTGTGCCGTTTTTATCGATCACCCAGCGTACGGCGCCGGCGAAATTCTCGTAGTGATCTTTCACGGTTATCTCAAGCCCACCGTCAACCTCCCTCACCGTCACATCCTCGACCACGCGTGTCCTAGCGTTGGGGAGTTCGGCATAAGGCAGCTTATTCTTGTCCTCTTGATACTCGGCTAGGTCACCGAAATCGTGTCGGGTGACGTGCAAGACAGGAAACGCTGTGATCGGCGCCTTGTGCTTCGGGTTCGCGACATCGAAGTCGCCGGTCGCCCGGTCAAGGACCAGGGAAAATCCTCGGCCCCGAATATTGATCAGCCTGCCCTCATCGCTCCAAGCGGGTGCGCCGGCATGGGGCTCGCGCACGATTGCTGGTGGTCGTTTGCCGAGCGACAACGTGGCATTAGAAAGTTCCACGTTGCCCTTCATTACGCGCAAAACCAGGGTTGCGCCCTCAGGAGTTCCGAGCGGAATTGGAATCTCAAGCCCGCCTTTTGAAAAAGGCGCAACAGTGACGCTTGCCTTGCCCCCGGTGCCTTGCAGCTGCCAAACGAAGTCAAACGCGTTTAAATTCGTGAACGAGTATCGATTTTCGACCGGAACGCGCACTGAAGCCTGACCAGCCGCGTAATCCAGTAGCCGGACGGGAAACCAAACCGGCGAGAAAACGAATCTGGCCAGATCAAACTCCGGCTTGGGCCGCCGCCAGCAATCCAGCAGGCCCCAGTAAGCGTTGTTGTGTTCGCAGCTTACGATTTTCCCCTCGCCCAGGAAAGCAATGTCATCGATCCCTGCCCAGATTTCACTCCCGATACAGATGGGCGAGGAGTAGATGTAACTCCAGGCGCCGGGATAAATGCCAGGCTGAACGTCGGAGCTGTCCCGGGCAACTTTGTGGTCGTTCCAATCCTTGATGCAGGCCTTGCCCCACGCCGAGTTGGGATCGGCACTGCCAGCGGCCCACAGCTCGCGCAATCCCGGATTTATAGCCACGTCCGTGCGCTCGTGATAGGTCTCGAAGAAACATTCGCCATGCAGGAATGGGCGCGTGTCTTCCTTCAAGAGTTCGTCGTAGGGCATGGCTTGATAATGACGGCTCATGATGTCGCAGGTCACCTGATTCTCGTTGCTGAATACGTGCTCGAGGATGGTGGGACGCGTTGCGTCCAACTGCTTGCACAGCTTGTTTGACTCCTTGAAGAGGTCGCTCCAATGCGACTCATTGGCCAGCGACCAGAGGATGACGCTGGGATGCGCGTGGTTGTAATCGATCATCGCGGACGTAGCCGTCAGAATTGCATTGAGTTCGGAGAGGTCTTTCGAGTGCTGAAGCCAGCCAAACGGGGCTTCCGATTCCACGTACAATCCGTGCCGGTCCGCTGCGTCGAGGAACTCCTGGGTGCACGGGTAGTGAGTTGTGCGAACGAAATTCAGATTGGCGCTCTTGAATAACTTAACGTCGTCCTCGGCGTGATGCATAGTATCGGCGCGGCCAGTGAGCGGATCAGTTTCATGGCGGCATACGCCGGCGAGTTTGACACGCACACCGTTCACGTAAAGCTGCCGTTCTCTGGCTTCAACCGTGCGGAATCCAATCGAGCGCTCGATTTCTTCCACCGGCTGGCCATCGTTCTCCAACACCAGCACGAGCTGATAAAGGTTAGGTTGCTCGGCATTCCATTTCAGCGGATTGGCTATGCGTGACTCAATGTCCACGGTGCTCAACCCCGGCGGGAGCGGCTTAACCGGAACTTTCGGATTCGAGTGCGCAACTGCGTTGCCGTGGGGATCGAACAGTTTTACCGCTAGCGTAAAACCATTCCTTGTGACGTGCTCCGGGTTATCCAAGTCGAGAATAATTCGCAACTCGCCATCGCGATAGACCTTGTCCAGCCCCGCATTCAGTCGCAGGCTCGAAACATGAAGCTTCGGCAAGGCGTAAATTCTGACGGCGCGGTCGATGCCGCCCAGGCTGTAGGAGGCGTAGCCACTGGCATTGGAAAGCTTCTCCGGCAGCGTGTCGACGTTCATCTCGAGATCAAGCCGGTTCACTTGCCCCAACCTGATCGCGTCGGAAATTTCGTATTCGACTGGCGTAAAAAGGTTTTCGCTGTAGCCCAGTGGCTGGTTATTCAGCCAATAGTGCGTGCCGCCGTGGACTGCGTCGAAACGCAGGAAGATCCTGTACTCGGCCCAATCCCGGGGGATATTGAACTCACAGGCCAATGCGACAGCTTTGTCCGGAGAGAGGTCATACCCCTGCTGCGCCCATTGACCTGGCACCTTAAAATTGCCCCAGATGGCGGCATTCAAAGGACGATTCCTGACATCTTCGCTGGGCTTGGGGTCAATACGCCAGCTACCGTTCAGCGAGACGGCATTCTTCATTAGTCCCGCGACCCTGGCAGGCATCGCCCGGTAACGCACCGGATTGAATTTCTCGCTGGTTGGATTACCTTGGAGTGGCGCTGAGTGGTCAGAACCGAAGATGTGAAAAGGCCCGCTGGTTAAGGCAAGTCCGGCGACGCCGAGGGACTGCTTGAGGAATCGTCGCCTGTTTCCCGCTGTCTGTTCACGTATCCGTCGATTGTTTGGGGCTTCCTTGGAGACGCGCACTGGTGATCTTAACAGGCGGCCGAAATCGAGGCTACCCCGCAAAGGATCAGACTAATCCGCTGACGCTGTTTAGCTCAGTTTCTCGCGTGTCAGGTTCGTGCGCGGTTAGGGACGGGTCGTTGGAACGGATGGTCTATGAGGTTTTGTCTCAGGAATTCATCGGCGGTTGCGACTGAGTGACAGCGGGGCTTATGGGCAAGGCGGCGAGGATGGATCGTACTTGCGGCGCTTAGCTTCGCCTTCGCTTGGACAGCCGAAGCGGCTGTCGCTACGTTAGACGGTAATAGCTGGTTAGATTCCGCCCTCGAAAATCTTCTTGGAGAGGTAGCGCTCGGCGGAGTCGGGGATGATTGTGACTACGCGCTTGCCTGCGCCCAGCTTTTTGGCGATCTGCAGTGAGGCAAAAACCGCTGCGCCCCCGCTGGATCCGGCCAACACACCTTCCTCGGCGGCAAGTTTCTTCACCATGCCGAAGGCCTCGTCGTCGGTGACCATCATGACTTCGTCGCAGACGGATCGATCGAACGTCTGGGGAATAAAACTCGCGCCGATGCCTTCGACTTTGTGCGGACCGGGCTGTCCGCCGCCCAGGACTGATCCCTGAGTCTCGACGGCATAGGCCAGGACATGCGGCAGTTTTTCTTTTAGATAACGCGCCACTCCGGAGAATGTGCCCGAGGTGCCGCATCCGAGCGCGACGGCATCGACTCGTCCTTCCATCTGCTCGAAAATTTCGTGAGCCGTGGTCTCGTAGTGATATTCGGGATTGGCTTGATTCTCGAATTGTCCAGCCATGAAAGCGGTGGGATTGCTGGCCACGAGCGCTTTCGCGCGGTCGATGGCGCCCTTCATACCCTCTTCGTCGGGAGTTCGCTCCACCTCCGCGCCCAGGGCCTGCATGATGATGACTTTTTCCTGGGAAAAGTTCTCGGGCACGAACAGGTGTACTTTGTAGCCACGGTTCACGCCAATCAGGGCCAGCCCGATTCCGGTATTGCCCGCGGTGGCTTCGACGATGGTGCCTCCGGGGACGAGCTTTCCTTCTCGCTCAGCGCGGCGGATGATTCCGATGGCCGCGCGGTCTTTCACACTGCCGCCGGGATTGAGGTATTCCAGCTTGGCGAAGACGGTGGCTGATCCGGCGGGGACCAAGCGCTTCAGCTGCAACATAGGAGTTTCGCCGACCAGTTGAGTAATGTCGTCGGCGACGCGCAGGCGGGACATTTCGGACGTTTTCGACACCACTTTACAGGTTACGAGGAGAGTGCGGAATCGTCAATTCGGACAAAACCGCAAATTCATTCACCACTAAGGACACTAAGGTACACGAAGGAAATCACTACGGTCACGAGATCGGCTTCCGGATATAATTGCGGCCCACTCCACTCCTGAAAGGAATTGCATGCGACGCTGCGCCGCCGTTGTGCTGGTTCTTACGCTGATTCTTCCCAATGTGACTTTTGCCGCCAATGAGAGTGTGCTGGCCGGTTACTCTCCTCGTTCCAGCCAGTCGGAGCGCGATTGGGAGACGAAATTTCGGGTGATTCCCGATCCCACGAACCTCAAGGAATACATGCGGCGACTCAGCGCGCGCCCGCATCATGTCGGCTCGCCGTATGACAAAGACAATGCCGAGTGGATTCTTGCCCATTTCAAGGAGTGGGGACTGGATGCGCACATTGAAACCTTCGACGTGCTCTTTCCAACGCCTAAGGTGCGCGTCCTGGAGATGGTGGAACCCACGAAGTTCACGGCAAAATTAGAGGAACCGGCGCTGGCAGTGGATCCGACTTCGAACCAGAAATCGGAGCAGCTTCCGACCTATAACGCATATTCGCCCGACGGCGACGTCACCGCGCCGCTGGTCTTTGTGAACTACGGACTGCCGGAGGATTACGAGAAGTTGGATCGGCTGGGAATTTCGGTGAAGGGCGCGATCGTGATTGCCAAGTATTACCAGTCGTGGCGCGGCGTGAAGCCGAAAGTTGCCGCCGAACATGGAGCCATCGGGTGCCTGATCTACTCCGAACCGCGGGACGACGGCTACGGTATCGATAACGTATTTCCGCAGGGACCGATGCGCAATCCGGACGGTGTGCAGCGCGGCAGTGTGATGGACTTTGCCTCCGCAAGTCCGGGCGATCCCCTGACGCCGGGCGTGGGAGCAACGCCGGATGCCAAGCGACTTGCAGTGAAAGATGCGAAGAGCATTGCCAAGATTCCTGTGTTGCCTATTTCGTATGGCGACGCGCAGCCTCTGCTCGCGGCTCTGAAGGGGCCGATGGCGCCCGAGGACTGGAGAGGCGGGTTGCCGATTCCTTACCACGTTGGTCCCGGTCCGGCGAAAGTTCATCTCAAGCTGGAGTTCAACTGGGACCGCAAACCCGTTTATGACGTGATCGCTAAAATTCCGGGCAGCGTCGCGCCCGATGAATGGATCGTTCGCGGAAATCATCACGATGCCTGGGTCAACGGGGCGGAGGATCCGGTCTCAGGACAGGCGGCTCTGCTCGAAGAAGCGCGTGCCCTGGGCACGCTCTTAAAGCAAGGCTGGAAGCCGCGGCGCACGATCATCTACGCGGCCTGGGACGGGGAAGAACCGATGCTGCTGGGGTCGACCGAGTGGGTCGAGGCACACGCCGAGGAATTGCGGCAGCACGCGGCGGTTTACATCAATACAGATGGCAACGACCGCGGGCTTCTGGGCATGGGAGGCTCACATAGCCTGGAGCAATTTATCAATGGGGTTGCTCGTGACATTGAGGATCCCGAGACTAAGTTGACTGCATGGCAGCGGGTGCAGTTGTCGCGCATCGCCGAGGCCAAGACCGACGAGGAACGGAAAGAACTACGCCAGCGTGCGGATCTTCGCATCGCGGCCCTTGGTTCAGGTACGGACTTTACGGGATTCCTTGATCATCTGGGCATCGCCACGCTCGATCTCGGTTACGGCGGGGAGGATCCGCAGGGGATCTATCACTCGATCTATGACGACTTTTACTGGTACATGCATTTCTCCGATTCCGATTTTGTCTACGGCCGCGCTCTTTCGCAGACTGTCGGCACTTCAGTGATGCGACTGGCCGACGCGGAAATCCTGCCGTTCGATTTTGCGGATTTCGCGGACACGGTGCAGAAATACACGAAAGATTTGGAAAAGCTGCTCAAAGATAAGCAGGACGAAATTCGCGAGCGCAACCAGGAACTGGAGGACGGAGTATTCAAGGCAACGCTCGATCCGCGCCGGCCGACGATCGCGCCTCCCAAGGAAGACGTCCCGCCTCACCTGAACTTTGCTCCAATGCACAACGCTGCGGATGCCCTTACGAAGAGCGCCGAGCGGTATCGCAAGGCTATGGCGCAGAAGCAAGGGAGCATCAACGAGCAGCAGGCCGAGGCTCTGAATGCGAAATTGATGCAGAGCGAACGCGCGCTCACGAACGAGGATGGGCTGCCGCGGCGGCCCTGGTACAAGCATCTGCTGTATGCACCCGGAGTTTATAGCGGATACGGCGTGAAGACGGTGCCGGGAGTGCGGGAAGGCATCGAACTCAAGCACTACGCGGAGGCGGATCAGGAAATTGCGCGCGTGGCGAAGGTATTGGAAGCAGAGTCGGCGCTAATCGATTCGGCGGCAGAGATGGTGGAGCAGGGGAAGTAAGACACAGCTCCCGGGCGGGCGGCCCCGCCTTTGCATTGCTGCAGCTACCGCAATGATGGGTGCCCCGTCCTTCGCGCCGTTGCGAAGGGCGGGTACCGGACTGCCAACAGTGAATTGTTTTGGCTCGAAGGACTCAAACGAGTTCGCGATCGGCAGCCTCGTACCCGCCCTTGAACAAAACGCAAGGACGGGGCACCCGAAGTTTTGGAACTGGAAAGAGGAAGGAACGTACTGTATTAGTGATGCCCGCGAGATCAAAAGCCTAGGCCATCCTCCCCTTTCCAACGGCTGACCCAATCGGATTCTTTCAGCAGCGTCGTGGCCGCGTCATCGCGAGGTATGCTTTCGCCGCCGCTGCTCGCTCTGCTTTATGACTTCATTCATGTCCCCGCTGGCCGAATCTCGAAAATGTTGCCGTACTTCACGGCCGGATGTTGCGACATGAGTTGGATGGCATGATTCATGTCCCGCGCCTCAAGGACGAGAATGCCGCCGAGTTGTTCTTTGGTCTCGGCATAAGGGCCGTCGGTGGTTGCCACCTTGCCGTTTTTCCAATACAGGGTCAGGGCAGTCTCCGGCCCTTGAAACGCTTCGCCACCGGCCCAGTGCCCGTTGGCGCGAAGATGGTCGTCATATTCAAAGCATGTATCGAACATGGCATTTCGCTCGCTCTCGCCCCCGAATCAATTTGTATCAGGCGGATCGATGCCGGCCAACCTAGGCGAAGCGCAGGCGAGCTGCGCTCGCCGGACAGCCGAGGGCGGCTGTCCCCACATGTTTCATCTTGCTCCCCAAGGCTCATCTTGCCAACATTCTTATTTTGTGCCAGCGGCTGGCTGGACGCCCGCGTAGTATCCGCTCTTGGTGCGGACCAGCAGCTTGTTGTGGCCTTTGGCCTTGGCTTCGACGCGAACCTGGCGGAAGCCGCCAGCGCCCTTGGGAGTGGTGGGCTTGTAACCGATGGCGTACTGGTTGCGAATGTCGTTGGCGATGGTGCGGCTGATGGCGTCGACTTCATCCAGCGTTTTAGGGAAGAAGGCGATTCCGCCGGTGCGCTGCGCCAGAATATCCAACGCTTTCTTGGCGCGCTTGGGATGGTCCTCGTCTCCGAGGATACCGATGGCATAGACGGAAGGGCCATTCTCCTGCTGCAGTTGCTTCACCGCCTGCTCCAGGGTATCGCTGCTGGCGTTGTCTTCGCCGTCGGTGACAACGAATATCACCTTTTTTTCGAGGCGAGCGGCCTGCTTCAGATGATCGGCCGAAGCCACGACAGCGTCGTAGAGTGCGGTGCCTCCGCGGGCATCAATTTTTTCCAGTGCCTCTTTGAGCTTTAGCAAGTTGTTGGTGAAATCCTGGTCGAGATACTGTTCGTCATTGAAATTCACCACGAAGACTTCGTCTTTGGGATTGCTCGAGCGCACCAGGTTGAGCGCCGCCTGATTCACTTTGGCGCGCTTCTCCCGCATGGATCCGGAGTTGTCGATCACAATACCCATCGCGACCGGAATGTCGACGTGGTGAAACGAGATGATGTTCTGCGGCTTGCCGTCTTCGAAAACCGTGAACGCGCTGCGATCAAGAGTCGTCACGATATGCTGCTTGTCGTCGACTACCGTGGCGTGCAGCAACACTTCGTCGACATCTTTCTTGAAGACGAAGACGCCCTGATCGTTCAGCTGGTTTTCCTGATCGTGTTGAGCTGCGGCAGGCGGATTCGCCGGAGAGGGCGGATTGCCGGCAGGATTGGATTGATCCTGAGACGGAACCGCTTGCGACCAGGCGGGGAGCGGTCTTGGCATGCCCGACCCGATCACACACAGGAGGACAAAAACAGCCCTGAAGGCCTTATTCGGCAGGCGCGTAATATCCCGTCCTGGCATACACCCGTAGAGGCGGCAATCCTTTCGGCGGCAACAACTTCACTTTTATCTTACGCCATTTGCCGTCACGAACTACCTTGCTTGGACGGTATCCCAGGACGTACTGGTTGCGCAATTCGACGCCGATTTTCGTTGCCACATCGCCCAGATCGTTGGGATTGTCGATGGTGAACGCACGGCCTCCGGTCAGTTCGGTGATGTCACTGAGTAGTTGTGGACCAAGACGTTCTTCGACCGCGGAGGCGTAGCGATCGTAGATGCCGATGGCATAGATCATCACATCGGCCTCTTTTACCAGAGACTTGATCTCGTTCTCCGTGTAACGGCTGTGATTGTCACCGCCATCGGAGATGATCAACAACGCTTTCTTGGGAAACTTGGCCTGGCGCATCTTGCTCACGCCCATGTAAATGGCATCGAGCAAAGCGGTACGGTGCCGGGGGACGGCAAACACGAGCTTGTTCTGAATCTCGTCCACCGAACTGGTGAAGTCGCTGACCTGTTCGGGTTCGTCCGAAAACGTGATCATGAAAAACTCGTCCTGCGGATTCGCCGTCTTGAAGAACTCGAGTACGGCTTCCTTGGCGCGGTCCATCTTGCTGGTCATGCTGCCGCTGGAATCGAAGATGACGCCCAGGGAAACGGGCGCGTCTTCACTGGAGAAGCTGCGAATATCCTGGGCGGAGTTGCCTTCAAACAGCTGGAAATTGTCTTTTTCGAGGCCAGTGACTAAGCGGTTCATCGGATCCGTAATAGTAACGGGCACCAGCACGAGATCGACGTCCACCTTGAGAGGACGAACGTGGGCACTCAGTTCCGGAGCACTGGGTGTGATCAGCGTCTCCTTTGCCGGCTCTTTCGGCTTCTCCAGTTCGCGCGGCTGTACATGAACGTCGTTAACGTCAGTAGTTTGGGCAAAAACGGGAGTTCTAAGGCAAACAAGTGCGGCCAGAACCAGCAGCATCCACGCAGAGAGACATCGGGACTTCAGGCGGCAAGGCTGTTTTCGCCGCAAGAGTAGGCTCGGGTCCCGAACGAGAACCGAAGGGCTACATCGAACTGAGGCCTTCAACCGTGATGACCGGCGCCGGAGCACTAGGCGGGCCATAAATACCTCTATGCCGCGGATGTTAGCACAGCTTGCGGGAAGCGGCGCATCGTTTTTGTCAAAATTCGGAGACAAAGTCGTGAAAACGAGCGTTGGATAAGGCTTTGGCGGCATTGGCACTGACTGCCCGCCTGTCTCGGATGACAGCTCCCACGGGTACACGCCACGACGCCACCTTCTAACTTGTTACAATCAAAGGTTTCCTATGGCTGACATACGTTCATTTCGCGCCCTTCGCTACAACCTGCAGCGAGTGACTGCGTCACAGGTGGTCACTCAACCCTACGACAAGATCACCCCAGCGATGCAGGAAGGTTACTACGCTGCCAGTCCTTATAACCTCGTCAGAATTATCCTGGGCCGGCGAGAGGACGACGACAATACTGCGAAAAACGTATACACACGCGCCGCAGCGTATGGCCGTCGGTGGCGCGAAGAGGGGATTCTGCAGCCGGATGAGGCGCCCTCGATTTATGCGTACTCGCAGGCCTTCACCGCCCCTTCGGGCAGTCGCTTCGAGCGGCGAGGATTCATTGCCCTGGGACGGGTGGAGGATTATTCGGCCAAAGTCGTCTACCGCCATGAGCAGACTCTGGCGAAGCCGAAGGCGGATCGTCTCGATCTGCTCCGGGCGACGCGCGCGCACTACGAACAGCTTTTCCTGCTCTATGAAGATTCCGGAGAGATTGATTCCCTGCTCGCCACGTCCGGAACGCCCACGATCAATGTCACGGACGAGTACGGAGTGGCGCATCGCGTGTGGCAGATTTCTGATCCGCGCGTGCTTGGGGCTGTTCGGGCAGGCATGCGCGACAAAAAGCTGGTGATTGCTGACGGGCATCACCGCTATGAAACCGCGCTGAACTTTCGCAACGAATGCCGGTCCCAGGCGGGAAAGGCCGATGCGGATGCGCCTTATGAATTTGTGATGATGACGTTTGTCAATATGAACGACCCCGGGCTGCTGGTGCTGCCCACTCATCGGGTGGTGCATTCGCTGGCTTCGTTCTCGGTGGATGAGTTCAAGAAATCCAGCACTGAATTTTTCGAGGTCGAGGAAGTCGATGCGGGACTCGATGCTGCGGGGGCAAGTGCGTTATTGCGCGAGCGCGGACGGGCTGGAACGGCACTTCTGGCTTTCACGGCCAATCGTGTTTTGCTTCTGCACTCTCCTAAGGCAGCGGGGGCCAGATTCCTTGGCGGCCTTTCCGCGCAACAGCAGTCGCTCGACGTGGTGCAATTGCACAAGTGCCTGTTGGAGGGCGTTCTCGAACTTAGCGAAGAGTCCATTCGCAACCAGCAAAATTTGTCCTACGTGCGCGATGGAGGTGAAGCGATCGGCTACGTGCGCAAGGGTGAGGCCGATATCGCATTCCTGATGAATCCCTGCCCGGTGCAGAAGGTGCGCGACATTGCATTCGCAGGCGAGGTCATGCCGCAGAAGTCCACCGATTTCTATCCCAAGTTGCTGAGCGGGCTCACTGCCTATGCGTTGGATTAAGGTCGCTGGAAAAGATCCCGTGCAGCAAAGCTCCATACGCAGCTCCAGAAAAGGTGGCGCTGGCGTCCCGCCGGCTGTCGTGAGGGCGTCTCGCCCTCACTGCCGCGCGCTCCAAATATCTGTCCTGATCCTACTCTGCAGCCTCTTTCTCTCCGGCGCCGCTCCCGAAAAGCATCTTTCGGTTTACTCCCTTGCGGCCAACTACTCGTTGCCTCTGGTGCAGCGCGACGGTCGTGATTACGTAGGGCTCCTCGAATTGCTCGAACCGCTGGGCAGGGTAAGCGCCCGATCCGACGGCGCGCGTTGGCGATTACGCTACAACAATGTGCAGGGCGACTTTCAAGCTGGTAAGAATCGCGCCCAGGTATTGGGAAGGGATTGCGACCTCGGGGGCAAGTTCCTACTGGAGAGCAATCGCGGACTGGTGCCGGTTTCGTCTCTCGGTTCTCTCCTTCCTCGTTTTTTGGGCGGGCCAGTTACGCTGCACGCGGAATCCGATCGCCTGTTTGTAGGAAGTGTGGCCACGCATTTTACGGCATCGCTCTCCGGCGATACTCCCCCCCGGCTGGTGCTGCACTTCAGTGCGCCGGTGAATCCGTCCGTGGCCACGGAACCGGGCGCGCTACGCATGACGTTTTCTCGCGAACCGGTAGTTTCTCCTGCATCGCCGACGCTGACCTTCGGGAACAAAGGAATTCCTTCGGCAAATTTCAGCGAAAGCAACGGGACGGCGGTGCTCAGCGTGAACACAACAATTCCCGTCATGGCTACTTTCGGCAACGATGGACGAACTATTACGATCGCTCCGACTGCTACGGTGGCCGCAACGAACACACCGCCAGCGCCAACTGCGGGAGCGGCACAACCTGCGCAGTCCACTGCCCCGGCTCCAAATCCGACAGCATCTCCGACTCCGGTCGCGCGCCGCTATTTTGCTGTCATCGATGCCAGCCACGGAGGGGATGACCATGGGGAAACTCTCAGCACCACATTGCTGGAAAAAGACGTCACCGTTGCGCTGGCCCGTAGTCTCCGCCAGGAACTGGAAAGCCGCGGCATCACGACTCTGGTTTTGCGAGATTCAGACGCGAATCTCTCAGTAGACCAGCGCGCCGTCTTTGTTAATGCAGACCGGGCAGCCATCTATATCGCATTGCACGCAGCATCCAGCGGCCGGGGCGTGCGCGTGTACTCAGCCCTGCTTCCCTATGGCGGCGACGATCGCGGTCCCTTCCGCTCCTGGACGACCGCCCAGCACGCATCTCTCTCTTTGAGTCAGAGCACGGCCACGGCAGTGGCCAGCGAACTACAGAAGCGTCAGATTCCAGTGAAGGCACTGGCTGCGCCGCTGCGCCCACTGAATAACATCTCAGGACCGGCGATTGCCGTGGAGTTAGCACCCCAAAGTTCGGATGTAAACCAGTTGACCGCGCCCGACTATCAACAACTCGTTACCGGCGCGGTAGCGACCGCCATTGCGGCGGCTCGGGATCAACTGGGGGCTGCGCAATGATCCCACGCCATCTCCAAATCGCAATGGCAATCCTTATGGTCGCGGCGCTTGGACTCACCTTTTATGCGTGGCACATGCGCAAAACCGCTGCATCGACTCCAGTTGCCACCGTGGATACCAGGCCCCTGGTCCCGCCGGTCGCGGGGCCGACTGAGCGTGTCGCTCTATTTGTGGCGCACGACGAAGACGGGACGTTGCGGGCGGAGTCGGCCCAGATCCCCATGCCCTCCGGTCGGCAGCAGAGGGCCGAAGAATTGGTCCGGGCGCTGCTTTCGCTCTATCTCGAGAAAAACTCTCCCCATATGCTGGGGCCGGGTTCCGAAGTCCGCAGCGTTTTCCTGGTCGATCCCGGAGTCGCGGTGATCGATATGAACTCCGCCTTCGCCGATACGCACCGCTCAGGCGTGCTGGTGGAGGAACTGACTGTGATGTCGCTGATCCACACCATCTCCGCCAACACACCGGGTCTTCTGAAAGTAAAGATTCTGATCGACGGCGCGGAGCGCGCTACGCTGGCCGGCCATGCGGACCTGACTTCGTTCTACGATGTCGCGGCGACGAACCAGATCGTCGCGCAACTCCAACCACAGTAGGGATCTGTCCTCAGTTTCTGGCGCGGTGATCGGAATCATTGCACACCTTTCAGGCCGAGAGTATCGTCGGCCCATTGCTGGAGAAGTACCTATGAAACGCCACTTTTCTTTCCTCCTCGTGCTGTTTCCTGCGGTCATCCTGTCTTGGGCGGTACCGGCCATGTGCCAGTCTGCAACTGCGACCAGCGCCACTGGCAAGCTACGGTTTGCGGTAGCGGTATCGGATTCGCGTGGCGCTCCGATCCGCGACCTGCGGTCCGATGACTTCGTAATCGAAATCGCCGGAAAGCCGCAAGCTGCTCAGGTGCAGGCCCCGGCTGCAATTGCTCCCAGCACATCAGACGCAAAGGATGGACGTGGCCTGGTCGTGGTGGTGCTCGATACCGTACATACTTATTGGCGGGAGGAAAATGATCTTCGCCGAGACATCGCGAAATATCTGGCGGACTGCGCCAAAAGAAATACGTCGGTCTCCTTCCTGGTTCTTAGTAGAGACGGGATTCTCACCCCGGTGCACGAATATGTTGCTGGGTCCGCAACATTGGGAGCGGCATTAGAACAGGCCGACGCCGAGATGCATCATCGTTCCCCGGCGCCCGGCGCCGCCCCCGAGGTGATGGCCGAGGCCCGGCGCTTCGTAGACTTTTACAAGGGGAATGGGAATTTTGCCGCGGCCCAGAACATGCGCGCGTATCCAGCGGCGATCCTTGGCGGGTTCAAGAGGGTGGCGCAGTACACTTCGTCCATTCCGGGGCGCAAGTCGTTGATCTGGATCAGCAGCACATACCCGTTCGAGGTGGAAGAAAAACAGGGCCGAGTGGCCAGCCCCACGGTGCAGTCGACATCGGCAGACAAGCTAATCTATCCGAATTTGTTGACCCCGGACGAGGTGAGGCAACTACAAGCGGTGTGGAAAGAATCGATCGGCGCGGCGCAACGTTCGGAGTTGGCTCTTTACCCAGCCCTCACCCGATCCACCGCTGCCATCCGGATGGATCCGCAGGTGCTCCATACCATGGAAAGTCTCGCCCACGCGACTGGTGGAATCGAGGTGCATCCGGTCGGAGACATATTTGGGCAATTTAGGGATTTGGCAGAGCGTAACGCGGCCGCTTACGACGTGGTTCTCTCAACCGACGCCGCCCGAGAATGTACGTCCGACTGGTGTGAATTGCGGATTACGGTCAAGCGCGACGGAGCCCACGTCCTCGCGCCTCAAGGCTTCTTCCGCGATGCCAGCATTGTAACTTCCGAAACGGCTGTGGCGACTCCGCGGCTTCCCATGGAACCGGACCCAGGCCCCAATGGCATTCCATTTACCGTGAGTTGGAAGCCGCAGGAGGCGGAAGGAACCAAGAGAAAAGTGGCGTTCGTAGTCGCGTTTAGCCCGACCGCCGGCGTGCCCGCGCAGGGTTCGAGTGAATTGAATCTCGAAATCACGGTGCACGCGATTTCAAACGGAAATGACAAGCGTGCGCTTGAATTCGGCGCCAAGACTCAACTTCAGTCAGGCACGCTTGACGTCATCCGCGTGAAGGGTTTTGTGTTGAACAACGCAATTGAACTAGACCCCGGCGACTATGATGTTCGCTTCGTGGTGCAGGATAAAACCAGCGGGCGTTCGGACATTCTTAGCGTGCCTTTGAAGGTGTCTTGATCGTTCTCCAATCTTCTAGTGGACTGTCGCGGTGAAAAGCGTTACCAACAGATCACGCGGGGTTACGCCTCGCTGCGCTCGGGGGGCGGACGAAGGCGTCCGCCCCTACATTCCTCGCACTAGTGTCGTCTTTGTGATATCAGCGAATCCCTTTCTTCTAATCGGTTACAATCGCCCTTCATGTTCTATCGCTCGGATAATCGCACTCCCGATCAACTTCGTCCGGTCAAAATCACGCCGGAATTCATCACCACGGCAGAAGGATCGGTGCTGATTGAGGTTGGGAACACGCGCGTGATCTGTACCGCTTCAATCGAAGAGGCGGTGCCCCAGTTCATGCGCAACACCGGCAAAGGATGGATTTCCAGCGAATACAGCATGCTGCCGCGTTCGACCCTGACCCGCACGCCACGCGAAGTATCGAAAGGCCGGCAAAGTGGACGCACGCACGAGATCCAGCGCTTGATTGGGCGTTCGCTGCGGGCTGTCACCGATTTAACACGCCTTGGCGAGCGCACGATCTGGATTGACTGCGATGTCATTCAGGCCGACGGGGGCACGCGGACGGCATCGATTACGGGGGCATTTGTGGCGCTCGGGCTGGCGTTGGAGAAGCTGGTCGAAGCCGGAACCTTGACGTCAGTTCCGCTCAAGGATTTTATCGCCGCCATCAGCGTGGGCATCGTCGATGGAGAAGTGCTGCTCGATCTCTGCTATGAAGAAGACTCGCGCGCCGACGTGGACATGAACTTCGTCATGACCGCGGGCAACAAGATGGTAGAACTGCAGGCGACAGCCGAGCATCAAGTCTTCGACGACGCGCAACTGGCGAAGATGACGGCTTTCGCGCGCCAGGGAGTGCAGCAGTTGATCACCAAGCAGCAAGCCGTGTTAAACGCGCTGCCCCTAAGGCAGTGAATCGACTCACGTAGGGACAGCCGCTTCGGCTGTCCAAGCGAAGGCGAAGCCGAGCGGCCCGGGCAACTGAAGCTGGACCGGTAGGATCCAACCTTGGCGACGGCTCGCTCTAATATCCAAGTTGTTCAGCCTGCGATGGGGCGATCTCCTTACTTCTGTTCTGTTTTCTTCTCCGCGGCCTTCTTCTCTGCAGCTTTCTTCGCCTCCACGGTCCAGGGTGGAACTATGCTATTCACGCGGGCATACGCCACGGCCTGCCCAAGATGCTCGTGCGCGTCTCCGACCAAAATGTAGACGACATCTCCGGCGTTGGCCTGCGGGCCCAGCTTCGGCAGCAGCTTCGCGAAATCGGCATTGGTCATCCCATTGATTGTCTTCTGGGCGAACGCCCACGATTTGTTTAATTCAGCGACGATCTGGGCGCGATCGGTCGTGGATTTTTCAAAGGTCTTGCGATCGAACCCTGCTGGAGCTTCCGCTCCCATCAGGCCCAGGATCCCGTAACGTTCTCCGGCGACGTGCATGAGAACTTCGGCAAACGAGCGCGCGTCGGGAGAGGGGCGCCAGGTCAGCTTATCGGCGGGTACCGCGTTGGCGAGATCCACAAATTTCTGTTGCACGCGCTCGAGATCGAGGAGCGATTGGGCCTTCATGTCATAACTGGGAGGCGTGTGGTCGGCGGCGGCGGAATCGGAACTCTGCGCCGATACGACGTTTACGGGTACGCTCAGGCTCAGCGAAACAAGCAGCAACGCCAAGATTGTCTTTTTCATGGAAATCCTCCTCGAAACACAGCCTCGCTGTTAGACGAAGCAGGTGCACAAGGGTCCCCACCGTTGAACACGAATTGCTGTCGAGTCGGCGCGAGAAAGGAGCGGGCGGTCCCGGAGCGCCACGTAGCGTGCCTCCGCCAGTCCGACAGAACCTTTTTTAGGATGGTTCCAAAACGGGAATGCACTTGCCGCGCTTAACCCAAGATAGCTGCCAAGTAATCTTTACCTCCAGATCACGCGACGTTATGGTCGCAACGTATGGGAATTCTGCGTACCTTTGAACGGCGCCGAGAGGCGCGTACCACGACAGACCTGGTGGTGACGGTTTGGGGCGTCGACACCAAGGGGGACCGGTTTCTGCAGGAGGCCCGCGCCCGGGAGATCAGCTTGAGCGGAGCGCTCCTGTCAGGGCTTGACGCGGAACTCCGGTCCGGCGATGTGATTGGGATTCTGTACGCCGGCAACAAGGCACGGTACCGCATCGTATGGGTGCGCTATGGCGACGAGAGCCGGAAAATCCAAGCGGCCGTGCATCGCATGGAGCCGGATGTCTGCCCGTGGCGGGAATTGGTGGTGGAAGAGGCGGCCGCTACCCCCCCGCCGGTGAACACTCCGGCCGGGTAGTGGACTGTCGCGGTGAAAGCGTCACCGGCAAGGACAGCGGGGTTACGCCTCGCTGCGCTCTGCGGGGCGGACGAAGGCGTCCGCCCCTACACTACCACCGGCGAGGGCGAGACGCCCTCGCGACAGCCGGCCAGAGGCCGGCGCTACGCTATGCCACCCACACGGTCTTTGCGTTCAGGAACTCACGGATTCCTACCAGGCCAAGCTCGCGGCCGTGGCCTGAAGCCTTCACTCCTCCGAACGGAATGCGCGGATCGGATGCGACCATCTTGTTGACGAAGACCATTCCCGACTCGAGCTCGTTGATAAAACGCTCTTGCTCTTTCGCGTCATTGGTCCACACGCTCGAACCCAGGCCGAAGCGCACGTCGTTGGCGATGCGGATGGCTTCGTCCTGATCTTTCACGCGGAAGATCGACGCCACCGGGCCGAAGAATTCTTCGGCATACGCAGGCGAATTCTTGGGGATGTTGGTGAGCACGGTGGGCTCGTAGAAATTACCGGTGCCCGCGATGGGATGTCCGCCGGTCAACAGTTTCGCTCCAGCTTTTACGCTCTTCTGCACGTCGGCATCAAGATCCTTCACGGCGTCAGGCGTCGACAATGGACCGAGTTCGGTCGTCTCATCGAACGGATCGCCGATCTTCAGGCTCTTCATTTTGGCCACGAACTTGCGCTCGAACTCTTCGGCAATCGGTTCGGCGACGATGAAGCGCTTGGCGGCGATGCAGGATTGTCCATTGTTCTGCACGCGAGCTTGCACCGCGTTCGCAACGGCCGCGTCGAGATCGGCGCTCGGCATCACAATAAAAGGATCGCTTCCGCCCAACTCGAGCACAACTTTCTTGATGCGCTTGGCCGCTCCCATGCCCACTTGAATGCCGGCTTGTTCACTGCCGGTTAAAGTAGCGGCGACGATGCGGGGATCGTTGAGCAGTGCGTCGACTTGCGCCGAACCGATCAGCAGAGCCTGAAAGCATCCTTCAGGAAAGCCCGCCTCCAGAAAAATGCTCTCGATGGCCAGCGCGCACTGCGGCACGTTCGAAGCATGTTTGAGCAGGCCGACATTTCCCGCCATCAGCGCGGGCGCCGCGAATCGGATCACCTGCCAGAAAGGAAAGTTCCACGGCATCACTGCGAGGATCGGGCCGATCGGCAGGTAGCGAACGAAGCTCTTTTTTGCTCCGGTTTCGACCACTTCGTCGGCCATGAATTTTTCGATATTCTCGGCGTAATAGCGGCAAGCAGTGGTGCACTTGACCGCCTCGGCGACGGCAGACTTATAGGTCTTGCCCATCTCGAGCGTCATCAGGTGGGCGAACTTATCTTTGTCGCGCTCCAGAATCTCGGCGGCCTTCAGCATGCGCTTCGAGCGTTCGGAGAACGGCGTCTTGCGCTCGGACTGGAATACCTTCACCGCCAACTGCAATTTCTTTTCGATTTCAGCTTCGGACAGTGCCGGAAAGGTCTTGACTACTACACCTGTAGCAGGATTAATGGTGGCGATTGGCATGGATATTCCTCGTGATGGAGTCGACGCGATTGAGCCGCATCGCTCTTCCTGGGGCCTCAATTCAGCATTTGATTCGAAGCGTTAGGCTCGAGATTCGGAAGCAAGATCGATAGCGGTCATGCCACTATAGCACTTCACAATACCTGCATAGCAGGACGCAAGAAGATCCCCCAGAAGGCGCCGGCGCTGACTTTGGTATTCCTGGTTATCTACTTGAATCTTGGAATACGCGCGTCCTGGTCAGCGATTCTGTGATCGGGATGTTCCCAGAGGTCTCGCAATACACCGAAGGCCCCCAGTCCAACCAGCAGGACCGCGATCGCGGCACACATAGACATCAACACAAATAGCATCGGGGTCACCTCCCGAACCTGTCGGTCATGGCAGGCGACTTACGGCACGAGCCTAGTTCTTCGCTCGATGGCGCGCAGTGATGACCATCACAGGGGCGCTGCAGCGAGCCTTGGCCAACTTTTGGGAGTAGTCTAAAATTGATTTTTGCAGTTGCCGGAGATCGTGATGTCGCGCTGCAGATTATGGATGTTTTCGAAATTCGTCCTTAGCATGTCGTCCCTCGTGCTAGGGCAAGCACCTCCGCCCATTGTCACACCGAGGCCACCCCAACTTAAACTGGAAGTCCTTCCGGTGAAGCAGACTTATTTTGTCGGCGAGACTCTATTTGTGAAATACAAGCTGACTAGTTTGATTGACGGGACCCTCTGTTTTCCACCGGTTACCGTAGAAGCGCACGATGCCGTGGCAGGATACCTGACCACGGATGCTACCCCACCAACTATCGATGAAGGCGAGCGGTTCATCGAGGTGTACGACGGAAGATATCCCGACGACGAGCAACTCCGCTCGAACGTCACCAACCGCTGGATCAAACTGGGGATGTCGGAACCGCACAAACCCAAGAAGGCAGGAAAGGTTACAGTTCTAACCGTACCGGGAGACTGGGTGCTGCGATCCACTTACCATCCTCCAGAATTAGAAGCTCGCAAGAAGAGCATTGTCGAAGCCCTCGGCTGCACTCCACCCGATGTCGATGTTCATTCAGCCCCTGTAACCATCACAGTGCACAGCGCACTGAAGTAACGCCCGCTCGTTACGATGAGTTCCTGAACCCGGAATCCTAGCCCAAACGCCCAAGACCAAACACCGCTTTTCCCCACCCATTGGTTTACAATTATTGGTTCCACCGCATTCATCCCATTCGAATATCAGGAGGAATCTCATGAAGCTTACCCCCGGGAAACTCGCCGGCCTCAAAAAAGTATCCAACGAACGCGGCGTCATCGCGGCCGCTGCCATGGATCAGCGCGGCTCACTGCAGAAGTCGCTGGCCAAGGAAAAAGGCGGCGAAGTCACCGACGCCATGATGGAAGAATTCAAGACACTGGTGTCGGAAGTTCTGACTCCGCATGCCACCGCCATCCTGCTCGATCCGGAGTGGGGACTGCCCGCCTCGAAGCGCCGCGCCAAGAATGCCGGACTGCTGCTGGCCTATGAGAAGACTGGTTACGACAAAACCGGACCAGGCCGCCTGCCCGACCTGCTCGACGTATGGTCCGCGCGCCGTTTGAAGGAAGCTGGCGCCGACTGCGTCAAGATTCTGCTGTACTACACGCCGGACGATCCCAAGCACGTTAACGAGATCAAACACGCCTGGGTGGAGCGCATCGGCGACGAGTGCCGCGCCAACGACATCCCGTACTTCCTTGAGTTCGTCGGCTATGAAGAAGGCGCCGACGAGAAGGGCCTGGAATACGCCAAGAAGAAACCGCACATCGTTACCGAGAGCATGCGTGAGTTCAGCAAAGACCGCTATGGCGTCGACGTGCTGAAGGTGGAAGTGCCGGTGAACATGAAGTTCGTCGAAGGTGCGAAATGCTTCGCCGGACAGAAGGCCTACACGAAGAAAGAAGCGATCGACCTGTTCCACAAGGCCGCCGCTGCCGCGACCAAACCGTTCATTTATCTGTCGGCCGGCGTCAGCAATGCGGAGTTCAGCGAGACGCTGGAACTGGCAGGAGAATCGGGCGTGAAGTTTAACGGCGTCCTCTGCGGCCGCGCTACATGGAAGGAAGGCATCCCGGTGTACGCCAAGCAGGGCGCACCTGCCTTCCGCAAATGGCTCGAAACCGAAGGCGTGAAGAACATCAACAACGTTAACGACAAGCTGAAGGCAGCAACTAGTTGGCATTCGATCTACGGAGTAGAACTAGTCCACGCGTAACCCAAAACCAGTGTGGCGCGGGCGCTCTCGCCCGCGAAGGTGTAAAGGCGCGGCTCGAAAGGGCCGCGCCTTTTTTCAGATTCGCTCGGGCACGTCTTTAGAAGGGCAGTTGTTCAGATCCGAAATTCAAAAGCCCCACCCTGTCGCGGAAAACGCGACAAGGATGGGGCACCCCAGAGATCTCCGGCAGGCTTATTAGCTTTCAACCGCGAACGCTCGCAGCCGCCACAGTGCGATCAGGCCGAGCATCACCAGATTCGGAAATAGTAGAGGCGCAAAGGGCGCCGCTCCGAAGGTGAAATTCTTTAACGCCTGGGTCGAGGGCCCATGCAGATTCGCCGTAGCGTGCAATAAGAATCCCCACACGCCGACTCCCGCTTCCGCCAGAAGAATCCCGGCGCACAGCGAGAGGAATCCGCGCGACACTCGCAGCAGCAGTGGCGTTACTAAGAAACCGACCGCGACTGCACTGGCCCAGACGCCGACCCACTCCGTACGATAGAAAAATCCATTCTCCGCGTGGTCGCTCAGGGTCAGGCCGAAATTACCGACAAATCCGCCCAGCGCGAAAAACAGTGTCCATTCCGCCCACTCCCTCGATTGACTGTCGATCATCCGATTCATCACCAGCAGAAATCCCAGACCGGTGTAAGACAGCGGCGCGATAAAGGGAGCGGAATACGTAAGACTCTTAATTGTCCGCTCATAGAAGAACAAGCTATCGAGATGCAACACGACTCCGGTTAGCCCGATCAGCACTGCACCCCATCCCACCAGATATCCGAGATCAGTCCAGACCGCTTTCCATCGCGACCGAAGAACAATCCCGACAGCGAGCACGATGGGGGCTAGGCCGGAGAAATAGAGAGGAATGTACTCCTGCCATTTCCGAAATTCGTTGAACGAATGTGCGATATAAATGTCGAGCGTCAAGAAGCCCAGATTCACCAGGCAAAACGCTTCAACCAGAAACCACGGCTCGATCCACCAGGCTCTATTTCTTGCCATGATTTCTCCGAAGTTCATCGGCCATCGCTTTCAGCTCGACGGACTTGCGCAACATGGGGTAGTTCCCGTGCCACTGCACAAAATCCGCCCCGCCCATGAATGCGCCGTGCTTTGCCGTGCGGCCGTCGTAATGCCAGAAGTCGAAATATACGAAATCGATCGGCTGCGAAAATGGAGGACCGGTCAGGGATCCGTCTTTGCGCAGGCCATCGACCAAGGCTTTCGCGGCCGACACCTTATCGTTCGTCGCCTGCACAACCTGCTCCGCCTTCTGATAGACAGGATCAACGATCGTCGGCGTGTGACATTGCGCGCAGACTTGCTTCATCTTGGCCTGCGCTGCAGCGTAATTCGGCCGCTTCTCAGTGATTGCGTTGGCCAGATAATACGAGAGTCTTTCGGAAGGATCATGTGTGATGCCCAATCCATTGAGGCCGCTCATGTGACAGGTTGCGCAGGTGGGCACGAACATATCGCGCGTGGTCAGATTCTTGGGGTCGGCATTCAGGTTGAGGAGTTTTTCCTGCGCGGTGAACATCACGCCGTGCTTGGACTCCTCGTAGATCTCGATCTGCGAATGGTCCGGACCCATATGACATTGGCCGCAAGTACTGGGACGGCGAGCGATCGCGACCGAACTGGTGTGACGCGTATGGCAGGCCGTGCACGTGCCGAGAGTTCCATCGGGATTTGGTTTGCCGATGCTGTGGCACTGTTCGCAGCCGCTCGCCATCGCCGGAGAGCCTTCGGACAGCACAAACGGATGCGGAGGACGCTTGGTGCCGCCGGGCTGGTAAGTTTCGGAGAAGCTGACCTGCTCCGGAGTTAAGCCCTTCTCGCCATAAATCGCGGCCCACGCAGGCGCGGCGTGCCGGCTGCGAGCGAACTGCTGGTAAATCTGTTCATGGCAGCTGCGGCAATTAGCTGCGGTCAAACGAACGCTCGCGATCACAAATCCGTGATGATCTTTGCTAGCTTGACCCGCCGCTGCCTGATGGCACTCCAGGCAGTTGATGCCTTTCTGCGCGTGCTTGCTCATCTCGTACTCGTGCACCACCGAGTACTGCAAACGCTCATGACACTCGGCGCATTTACCCGACGCACGCACAAGATTAGCGGCGGCCTGCTCGGTCTCGACAGTCGGCCTTGCCCGGTTAACGAGAAAAGCACCCAGGATCAGAGCAAAAGCAATCACAACTGCGATAAAGACCGATCGAAATGACATGGCAAACCTCCGTAGGAGTACGGGGAGAAACTGAAACGGATCAACTCGGTTGCATTGGAGACGAGTAGTCTAGCGCATGGAGGCTGTCGGGATTCATACCGCACACGACATATTCCCCAGAAAATGGAAGGCGGTAATTCAGGCGAACGGCGAAACTAACACCCCATCACGAGACCAGGTCACGCCTCGCTGCGCTCGGCGGGGCGGACGAAGGCGTCCGCCCCCACATCCCTCTCACTAATGGGCCTGAAGGTTTCCGCTCCGCTAGAATAGCGGCATGTCGAACGTTCTTATCACCGGCGCGTCAGGGGGGATTGGGTATGAACTGGCCAAGCTCTTCGCGCGCGATCGTCACAGTTTGATCCTTGTGGCGCGGAGTGCCGACAAACTCTCGCTGGTTGCCAAAGAACTGGAAGCCCAGGGAGTGACCGTCAAAACGATGGCGCTCGATCTGGCCGAGCCACCCGCACCGAAATTCCTGTTCGATCAGTTACAACGTGAGGGGATTGAAGTCGAGATCCTCATCAACAACGCCGGCTTTGGAGCGCTGGGCAAATTTGCCACGATGACCGAGGAGCAAATCCTCGGGCAGATCAGCCTGAACATCACGGCGCTCACGCAACTTACAAAATTCTTCCTGCCGCCAATGCTGGCGCGGCGCAGCGGTCGCATCATGAACGTCGCCTCTACTGCCGGATTTCAACCCGGCCCACTCATGGCGGTGTACTACGCGACGAAAGCGTACGTGATCTCTTTCTCTGAGGCGGTTGCCAACGAATTACGCGACTCCGGAGTCACCGTAACATGCTTTTGTCCGGGAGCGACCCATACCGGGTTCGCGAAGCGTGCTGGAAACGACAAGTCGCGGCTATTCAAACAACTGGGCGCAATGAGCGCAGAGAAAGTCGCGCTCGACGGTTATCGCGCGGTTATGGCAGGGCGCACGCTGGCAATTTCGGGTGCGCACAATTGGATGGTTGCGCAGTCTACCCGATTCGCTCCGCGCAAAGTGGTCACAGCAATCTCGCGCTGGGTCTCCGAATCGACCGAATCGTAGAAGATTCAAAATTCGACCGTATTCTCCATAGAGCATTGAGCTATGAGCCATGAGCAGAGCCAGTTAGACTCGACTGGAGCCTGGAAACATCGACCAACAGAGAACTCATAACTCGTAGCTCATAGCTCATTGAGCCGCTGAGTTTACAAATCGCTACCGACTCTTTGCAAACATTTACCAGCCAAACCGATACCGGTTCCAGAACTGCCCGAGTCTAATCAGCGGATGGCGGGTTCTATGAAGTAGATCCGCCCCAAATCGAAAGCGCCACTCAAGGCTTTCGAGAGGAGGTACCATGACGTGCCTTCACTCCCTTGATACCAGCTTTTCCTCAGCCCCCTGCCCAACCTACAAATTCACAAAGTATGGAGTCGTGCTCGTTTCCGTTCTGCTCGCGAACTTCAGTTGCCTGGCACAAGATCAGCCGCAGACTGGCGACGGAGCCACTGCCCAACCCAACCGGGCCCAGGCTGCCAACAGCAACTCCACCGTGACGATTCCCGCCGGAACCCGGCTGGCGCTTGTACTTACGCATCCGATCCAGAGCCGTTACATCCATCACGGCGACGATGTCTATGCGCAAGTCACGTCGCCCGTCAATTCCGGAAATGAAATGGTGATTCCCCCGGGAACATTCGTGCAGGGGACGGTCGACAAGTTAGGACGTAGCGGCGGGCGCGGAGAACTTCGCCTGCAATCCATGTCGATTACTTTTCCCGACGGCTACGTTGCCCCGATCTCGGGGCCCATTACGCTGGAGACGAGTGAAGGCTATGCGTTGAAAGATCCCGGCAATGGGCGAACGGCCGGAGCGGTCGTGCTTCCTCTCGCGGGGGCAGGCGTGGGAGCCTTAATTGGCCACTCCGTCGGAGGTTCTTCCTCTACCATCACCAACACTCTTCCGCCGGGCTGCACGGGGCCACCTCCGGGATGTCTCTCTTCAAGCCTGACGGTCCCCGGCAATTCCGGACGCAACGCGGTAATCGGCGCCGGGATCGGAGGACTGATCGGCGGGGTCGCTTCGATTACATTGTTGTTCGGCTCGCATCACTTCTTCATCGACGTTGGAGCTCCGATCGAAATGACCCTGCGACAGCCGGTCACGCTGCAGCAGAATGAAGTGGCGGACGCGGTCCGCCGTTCGTCCGAGCATCCGGTTGCGGAGCAGCCCATCATGCCGCGTCCTGTGCCGCCGCCACCGCCCGATATGCTGGTCAACCATGGCACTTGCTATACACCCGGTACGCCAGGAACACCGCCCACCGTTATTCCGGGCGCACCGGGAGCGAATGGAGTGCCCGGGCCGCCGACGATCATTCCCGGAACTCCGCCCACTCCGGGGACAGCATACCCATGCCCTTAGAATGCATTGTCGGGTGAGACTTCCCATTTCTCGCGACTTCGGCGAGAAATGGGGCACCCAGCGTTTTTTCGGCTTAAGCCTTGACACGTTAGCTTCACGTGCCGGGATCCTTCGACTGCGTGGCTGTTCCGCGTTTGCGGAACAGCCACTTCGCTCAGGATGACATTTTTAAAATCTGTTGTACTCTAGATGCTCCAAAACCCATGCCAACCCTGATTCCTCAGCCCACACGCATTCAAGCTGCCGGCAATAAGCCGAAATTGATTGATGAATATGTCGGTCGCATCAACTCGAAGACATCCACCACGAGCGTGGCGCACATGCGCAGTCCGGGAGGATGGGTCGAGCCGGGACAGACGCCCGAGTTCGATGAATTCACCATCGTGCTGAAGGGAACGCTGCGGGTGGAGCACAAACAAGGCTCGCTCGAGGTTCACTCCGGGCAGGCCGTCATCGCGCATGCCGGCGAGTGGGTGCGCTACTCCACTCCCGAACCGGAGGGCGCCGAATATATTGCGGTATGTCTGCCGGCGTTTTCGATGGAATCAGTGCATCGAGATGAGTGAATCCCCATGCGGTCTTCGCTCGTCGGCTCAATGGGTCGGCGGGGTCGAATCAACGGGCACATCGACCGACCCAACCTTCCCAGAGTTCGCATCGCGAACGAGCACCCGAAACTTGGCCGTCGGAGGCTGCGTCTTCAGGTCTGCGCTCAAAATCACTCCCTGACGAGTTGCCGCTTCATAGGCATCGATTGCCAGACGCAAATTGCTCTTCCAACTGCTGGTGGAGACGTCCACACCCGAAGCTTGTTTCTGCACAATCCAGACCTGCAGATCCGCTGACATTTTTCCGTCTTGTGCGGACCACTGCACCTCCTCGGCCGGAATGTGCAAGATGAAATGCGGATCGGCGGGAGGGCCAGGCTTGACTTCAACGTTGAAGCGAATTCCGGCGTAGTCCAGGGGAGAGGAAGCAACCGCAGCCAGCATCTGCTGCTGGTCTTGCGCGCTCGGTTGAGCGGGAGGAGTGGCCCGATAGCTTGCACGATAGCGCAAATGCACACCCGGACGGGAGGTTTTTACTTCGAGCTTGTGGACGTTCCCTTGCCAGTCGCCATGTTGGGGATAGTACTCGAGAACGTAGACGAGGCTGCGGTCATCCATCGCCTGGTTGATGGCAGTGTCGAGGCGGTTGTTATTGTGGTAGAAGACGCCGCCCGTGCTGTTGGCTACGACGGCGAGAACGTCGTTTCGAACTTCTTCCCGCTCTTCTTTCATAGGCGCGGTCATATCGTTGGTATCGTTCTCGGCGCTGATATTCGGATCCATGAGTACGCCTCGGGCATCCACCGTATAGACGGCCACGTTCGCGTCGTTCAGCCGCTCCATCACATCATCGACTACTTGGGTGTCGCTCGAGACGTTCAGGCCGCCTGTAATCCAAAGCAGGCTCTTGCGGCCGCACATGCGGGCCAGCTGGTTACAGATAATGTTGAGAGCGGCCAGAGTGCGCACCACTCGCTCATGTTCGTCGGCACGAAACGCTTGCGTCGCCGCCTTCAGGATGATGCGATCGCGAGTAACGTTGCCGGTCGTGCGCGCCGTAATCCCGGGCCCGAAACCTTCTGCACGGACGTCAAACTGGCTTCCCGCAGCATTGCCGAGAGAGATCGTGCTGCTGGTGAAGTCACTCACAACGGTCAAATCGTCCCCCAGAATGAGCAGGGCAACGGGAGTTCCGTCTTTGATGTGATGCAGCGATTGCAACAACTCTCTTCTCATGGGCGGCTGGTCTTCTGCTGCCGTGTTCAGCACATCGAAGAGAATGACGGTCGGAGTTGTATTTCCTGGATGGAGATTGGAAAAGGTTGTCGGATTCGGCGCGCTCTTCGTTTCGGCCGCGGTCGCTTCGGCCGCGACTTCCGCGGGGCCGCGCTCCACAGACAAATGAGTGATCTTCTGCGGCCGGCCATTATCAAACAGACTGAAATCCTTTGCCTCCAGATCGGAGATGGGCTTGCCATGCCGATCTTTAGCGACTACATCCACTTCGACCAGGCGTACCGAGTTTCTGAAACGCACGATGGGCGGTTCGGCGGGAGCCTGCGCCATGAGCGGCCATGCGCCCAGCAGCAGCGCGGCCCAGGTCGAATACGAACGACGCATGACACAAAATGTTCCCGGCACTGGTTCCCCTGAAGGCGAATGCGGTCGCGTCCGGCTTTCCCCAGCCAGTTCGCAGAAAAGTTCTTCCGATATTATGCACGACTTCGGCCGAACCGGGCGGCGCCTATGGGATTAGGGGTACACGGGGAGGTCTAGCGGGCTAACCTTCTATTCCCACTCAATCGTTCCCGGCGGCTTGGAGGTGATGTCGTACACCACGCGGTTCACGCCCTTCACCTCATTCACGATGCGTGTCGAGATGATCTTGAGGACGTCATGGGGCAGAGGCACCCAATCGGCGGTCATGCCATCCTCGGAACTGACGGCGCGGATGGCGCAGGTGTAGGCATAGGTGCGCATATCACCCATCACTCCGACCGACATCACGGGCAGCAGGACGGCAAATGACTGCCAGACCTTGGTGTAGAGACCGGCTTGCTTGATCTCGGTGACGACAATGTCGTCGCACTCGCGCAGCAGTGCAAGGCGTTCGGGGGTGACTTCTCCCAGCACGCGTACCGCCAGGCCAGGACCAGGGAAGGGTTGCCGCTGCAGGATCTCCTCGGGCATTCGGAGATCGCGGCCGATCCTTCGGACCTCATCTTTAAACAAGTCTTTTAGCGGCTCGATCAATTTCAATTTCATCTTGTCGGGCAGGCCGCCCACGTTGTGATGCGACTTGATCACCTGCGAAGGCCCGCGCACCGAGCGCGATTCGATCACGTCCGGATAGAGCGTGCCCTGCACCAGCCACTTGACCTTGCCCTCGGTTTTTTCGATACGGCGCGCTTCCTTTTCGAAAACCTTGATGAACTCGTTGCCGATAATCTTGCGCTTCTTCTCCGGATCGCTCACGCCGGCAAGCTTGCCGAGAAAACGATTGGTGGCGTCTACCGCGTCGAGGCGCAGGCCGAGTTTGTCGCGCAGCGTGTTCTGCACTTTTTCGAACTCGTTCTTGCGCAACACGCCGTTGTTGACGAAGACGCAAGTGAGCCGGGACTTCCCTTTCGCATCGCGCATGGCGCGGTCGACCAGCACCGCCGCAACGGAGGAGTCAACTCCTCCCGAAAGCGCGCAGATGGCGCGCCCGGTTCCAACTTGCTCCTTGATTTGTTCAATGGTCGAATCGATGAAACGCTGTGCCGTCCAGGTGGGCTTGGCGCCGCAAATCTCAAAAATAAAATTCTTCAGAATCTGCGTGCCTTGGGGCGTGTGATGCACCTCAGGGTGAAACTGCACGGCGTACCATCTCTTGGCAACGTTCTGAATGCCGGCCACGGCGTAGTGCGTCTTGGCCATCAACTCGAAGCCGGGAGGGAGTTCCAGGGCCTCGTCTCCATGCGACATCCACACCGCCAGTTTCCTGGCCATGCCCTGGAATAAGACTGAAGACGAAATTACGTCTACCTCGGCGTGCCCGTATTCCCGCTTCTGCGCCGGGCGCACTTTCCCGCCCAGCGTGTGCACCATGAACTGCAGTCCGTAGCAGATGCCGAGCACGGGCACTCCCAACTCGAATACGCGAGCATCCGCGGGCGGCGCATCTTTGTCGTAGACGGACCACGGCGCGCCCGAGAGCACAATGCCGGCCGGCGCATAACCTTTAATTTCGTCGAGCTTGGCCGTGCAGGGCAACACAACCGAGAACACATTCTGTTCGCGGATGCGGCGCGCGATGAGTTGGGTATACTGCGCACCAAAGTCGAGGATGACGATACTCTGGGTCGCTGAAGTTTGCTTTTGAGGGGATGGGGTCGCCACGGATGAGTTTCTCAGATTCGAGCAGAAAGTGTAAAGCCTCCGTAAAGACGTTGCTCGCAACCTCTTTGCTGGCGGCATTTCGAAGGCTGGTTAGTAAGACGTAGCGAGCTACGTCTCTACGATAAGAAAGAACGATCAGACCGGGACATCACTTAGAATCAGTTCATCGCGATCAATCGCAGTTTGCAGCGGGGGGCCAGTCGAAACTGGCGGCACTACCGGCGGCGTTGGCGGAGGCAACGGGTGGAGTAACGCCTCGGGCACTTCCGCGATGCAAACATATCCTGCCAGCCGCGCCATATAGAGCCAGTCGGCAATGGCGAGATAAACGAGAGTCACTAAAATCACCGCCAGGGCGATCAGTCGCCACGGCAGCAGACCAAGAGTGCTGAACGGTATTCCGACCACGGTGGTTGCGCCGATGAACACGACGAGGTGTGCCAGTCCGGTCCAACTGCTTACGGCCGTCACTGCTCCAAAGCGCTCGCGGAGCAATGAAACTGCTGATGAGATCGAGGTCAGCGCGTCGCTTCGGTCGCGAACCGCAAACACCGCGGCCAGGGAGAGCAGCCAGTTCAATGCCCACCAGACGTAGCCCAGCAACCCCAACATCGGAACCAGCAGCACAAACACCAGGCCTGGGCGGGGATGGGCCGCAGGAGAGGCGAAGCCAGCCAAAATTGTGGCCCCGGCAAATCCGATCAGTGCGCTCAGAGCCACGGCAACGCGCAGAGAGTTAAGTTCGATTACCGCCTGGAGCGGGCTCTTTGCGGTGACTCCATCATCGCTCACGCTGCCAGCAACGATCGCCTCCTCTACAACGCCCGACGAAACGTCAGCGACGGCAAATCTCTCGCGGAAATATTCCACCACCGAGCGAACCGTGGCGACCCTTCCCATCGAAGCGGCGATGATCCAGATGAACGCCAGCATCACCGCCGCCAGCATGGCGGAAATCACGGCGCGACTCATGCTCCCCCGCAGAATATGCGCCAGCGCCTGTACCACGAGATAGGGATGACGGGTGCGCAGGAACAGCAGTTCGCCGTTGCTTACCGGGAGAGTGTTGAGGTATTCGAACAGGCCGAAGAAAAATAATACTGTGGCGGTGCCGCCGAACACCCAGCGCCACGTAATTTCTGCCAGCGTGAACAAAGGGCGCCGGAATGCGGCGCGAAAGCCTTCCAACGTCGGTGAGATCGACGGCATGGATTCAGGATAACTCAATCGCACTAATGTCCGCCCCTTATGCTCTCGGGTGAAATCTGTCGGCGGGACTACAAACATTTACACGCGCAATCGCCGGATTCTGCAACCGACGTTTCCCCGCGAGCATCCATGACAGTAAGAGACGAGTCAGTTAACTCGGACAACTAGAAGGCGAACGGCGGTTATTGGCGTCTGTTTTTGGACTGGCCGCGCCATCTTCATTCGAATCAAGAAAGGGAAAAACATGCAATCGTTGAAATACGTGTCGTCATTCCTGGCTGTTGCGTTGCTCTTAGGCGCAGCCGCATTTGCCAAAGATGCGAATTCCGGAAAGTTCACGCTCGATGAGAGCGCGCGCATCGGTTCTACCGTGCTACGACCAGGCGAGTACAAAGCTGAGTGGAGCGGCTCCAACACAGCTTTGACCGTCTCCATTCTGCAGCATGGTAAGACCGTAGCCACAACTCAAGGGACGCTAAAGGAACTGCCGGCAAAGGCTCCAGCTGACGCAATCTCGATCAAGACTTTGCCTGACAAGACCCAACAGGTGGACGAGATTGACTTCAATCACCGCACGGAAGCTCTAGTGTTTTCCGGAATGTGATGGCGGCGAAATGAGGGCGCGGGCCGAATTGCGGCCCGCTTTTTCTCTGTTGAGTATTCAGAATATTCTGGTTGCATACCGCGCCTTTGCGATCAGTGCGCATTCATAGCGGGCAGAGATCAAGAACTGTTCACCGCAAAGATCAAGAAAAACAGCCGCGATGTGCGCACAGAAATCGGCTCCTGCCAAGCCTCCCTCTTATTTCATGTTGTCGAGAATCGATCCGACGATTCCTCCCACAACTCCGCCTTCGACTGTGCGTTTCGTGGCCTCACGAGGGATGTACTTTTCAATGGCATGGGCCAGTTTGGCGATGGGAAGGGTCTGCAGCCAGATTCTGCCCGGACCGGTGAGAGCGGCGAGAAAAATTCCGTCGCCGCCGAAGATCATGTTCTTGATACCGGGAACCGTCGTGATCTGAAATGACACGCTCGCTTGAAACGCACCGACATGCCCGGGATGGACGCGTAAAGTTTCACCCGGCTGAAGATCGCGCACGACGAGTTCGCCGGAGAGTTCGAGCCAGGCAGTTCCCTGCCCGCTTACCCTCTGCAGCAAAAAGCCATCGCCACCGAAGATGCCTGCGCCCAGAGATTGCTGGAAGGCGACGCCGACCTGAATCTGCGGCGTAGCGCAAAGAAAGCCCTGGCGATGAATCATGTATTCGTGGCCGGGTGACACTTCGACAGGCACGATATGGCCGGGCAGTTTGGTCGCGAAGGCCAGTTCTCCAGCGGCGCCGATGGCGCGGTATTCGGTCATGAAGATCGAGCCGCCCCCGGCGACCCGCTTGATCACGCCAAAGAGTCCTCCGCCACCGGCGAACTGGGTGTGCGTGGTCATCTGAATGGAACTTCCCATCCACGAAAGTTCTCCGGCTTCGGAGATGATCGATTCATTGGGCTCAAGGGCAAACTCAAGAACCGGCATGGTTGTGCCAGTAATACGGTTCTGCATTGCAGTCTCCTCGATTGCGTTAAATGGCTGGCTTACGGCTTCTCTGCGAATGGTTCTGGCCCGGTATTATAGCGGACCCAATCCCACAATCAGAACTGACGACGGCGAGAATTGGGCCAGGAAGGGATGCTTCGACTGCGCGAGAGGTTCGCGTTCGCTCGCCTCTCGCTACGCTCAGCATGACAGGACTTTAGGAGGGAGAGAATATTGCGGACCCATCGCTCTAAGGTTTGTCATGCTGAGCGGAGCGATGAGGAGAGCGGAGCGAATCTCAGCGCGGAGTCGAAGCATCCCTGCCACTCGCCAGCCCCATGCACGGATAGCAATCCGAGGCCAAGATCAGGAATTTTTCTCGATCACGCGTTGCAGCAGAGCGCGATATCCACGACTGCAGGACAATTCCTTGCCGTTCTTGAGCACCACGATATATTCGCCACTGTTGACTGGAATCAACTCTTTGATCTTGCGCAGATTCACAATGGTCGAGCGGTGAATGCGAATGAACTCGTCCGGGTTCAAGCGCTCCGCAGTCTTGGAGATGGTTTCGCGAAGAAGGTAGGATTCTTTCCCCACGTTGAGTCGGACGTAATTGGCCGCGGCTTCCACCCAGTCGATGTCCTCCAAGTCGAGAAAGATCACTCGGCCCTTGGCGCGGATCACTAGCCGGTCTTGGGAGTCGGGGGCCACCGGAACCGCGCCGGATTTGATGTGAGAGAGCAGTTCGCGGATCTTGTGGGCAATTTCCCGATTTTCCGCCTTGAGCAATTCGAGGCGCGCGCGCTCAATCGCCTGATGCAAACGCACCTGGTCAAAGGGCTTCAACAGGTAATCGAGGGCATGGGCTTCAAAGGCGCGAATGGCGTACTGATCGTAAGCGGAGGTGAAGATGACCACGGGCATCTCGGGCGCAGGAATCTCACGCAGAACCTGGAACCCGTCGAGATCGGGCATTTGAATGTCGAGCAACAGGAGGTCTGGGTGGAAACAATTGATCGCCGAAACTGTCTGTCGACCATCCTGACATTCGGCGACGACCGTTACGTTGGGCTCGGATTCCAGCAGGAGCCGCACTTTCTGCCGGGCAAGCCGCTCATCGTCAGCGATGACAAGGCGCACCATCTTCCCCATCGCAGAATCCGCCGGTTCCAAATCAACAGAATCTGGCAGCATCATCACGCACCCCGTGAGAAGGTCCCAATCCCTAATAGACGCAGAAGGTAGTGAATCGTTTCAGGATGATGATCCGAAATCTTATATCTACCGTGCATTTGTCCCCGCCCTCGATGCTCCCGTCCCGGTGATCTGGAATGTCTCAACAGTAGTCTCCATAATCCAACAATTGTTATGGCTTCCAGCGACGTCTTGCGACCCGAATCTCAAGTGTCCCTGTTAGAGGTGGCAAAGGCCGCCGGTCTTGAACTGCGTGAACTCCGTGCTCGCCAGAGGGCCGTCACGAAGCGGATTCGAAATCTGCGGATTGCCGTTGGCGCCTTGCGACAAATGAAGGCCCGTGGCATTTCCGCCCGGATGGGACAAAACACTCGAACCTCCCGTCTGGAGCGAACAACTCAATCCGTGGAACTTCACTCTAAAGGTGAACCTAACCTCACTTTTCAAACACAGGAGACTCCGTTTCAGAATCAGGATTTAGGGCGGGCGTGCCGAATTGCACTCCTGGAAACGACAGAACCGGTCTCGCTTGACGAAATCTACAACCGCATCCTACGGCGGGGCTCATTCTTCTTCGCCAATGCCGATGTCGCCGCCTGGGCCATCGGCAGAGAATTGAATACCATGGCCGCGGAAGGGCAAATACATAAGGTGGAAGTTGCCTCAAAGCCGCGATGGCAAAGAGTTTCGATGGTTCAGGAAGACGAGGAAACCCAGCCATCGTGATCTCTAAGGACGGCACTGGCCACCCCGTCCCGACGAATCCTACAAGCTTTGCGGTACCGCGGCGCCCTTCCGGCGATGGAATCGGTACGAATCACGTGACTTCCGGGACGGGTGCCCGTCTAAACGGGATGGAATCTGAATTCCGTGCAGGAAGGGCGTGATTGAATAGAGGATTCACTCGAAGTATGGCGAGAACCCGTGAGATGAAAACCAACTGCGAAGGATGCGGGACGGCACTGCCGCCGGATTCTGAGGCGTACGTGTGTTCGTACGAATGTACATTTTGCGCGAGTTGCAGCATCGACAAGCAGAAAACGTGCCCGCGCTGTGGGGGAGAATTAGTGCAGCGTGCTCGGCGGAGGTCCGGAATCGACCGGAACGGTCAAGCGGCGAGATTGCTGCCACCGGCGACACGGGGATGGGTAATTTGGGCGATCAGCTTTGGGGTATGGGGCTTTGTCGCGCTGGCTGGCTCCTTGACCTTCTGGCAGCTTTATCGTTCGACCGACATGCCGATGCGCTACACAACGATGTTGGGACTCGAGCTAAGCCAGATTCTGACCTACGTTCCGCTGACGCCGCTGGTTTTCGCTCTGGCGACGCGATACCCCATCAGGAAGGACAACTGGAAGCATCGCATACCGCTCTATTTGGGTGTCGCGGTTATGTTTTGTCTGGCACATATCGGATTACGCGGGCTGACTCCGTACGCAATTTATTACCCCAAAGAGCGTGACTGGCATTCTGCACTCCGAGATCCCCAGACCCACGCCTTGGCGATTCAGTGGGCGGGCCTGCGGAAGCTGTTTCTCAATAATCTCGTCGACGATATCACCGGCACGTTTGTTCCGATTGTGCTGGTCGCCCACGCCGTTTCGTACTACCGGAAGTATCAGGAACGCGAAAACCGTGCGAGCCAACTCGAAGGTCAACTGGCCAAGGCACATTTGCAATCACTCAAAAGTCAATTGCAACCACACTTCCTCTTCAACACGATGCATTCCATTTCCGCGCTGATGCTCACCGACGTGCCGGCGGCTGACCGCATGATTACCCGCCTGGCAGATCTGCTGCGAATGAATCTGGAGTCCGGGGGAACACAAATCACCACGTTAAGCCGGGAGATGGAATTTGTTCATTGCTATCTGGAGATCGAACAGGTGCGGTTTGAAGAGAGGCTGCGGGTTGTCTTTGAGATAGTGCCCGAAACCCTTGATGCACAAGTGCCGCTGTTGTTGCTGCAACCGCTGGTCGACAATGCCGTGAAACATGGCATCTCGCACATGCCGTCGGGGGGAGAAATCCATATTTCCTCGTGTGTGGAAAATGACAACCTGAAACTGGAGGTCAGAGATAACGGGCCGGGGCTCACCGCCGCACGCAATGACCGCGGCTTCGGACTCGGACTCAGGGTGACGAGGGAGCGATTGCGGACTCTCTACGGAGAGAATCAGAGCGTGGAAATGTCATCCCCTGCCGAGGGAGGTTTGGCGGTCGCCGTCACGATTCCTCTTCGGATTTCGTCGGCAGGCCTTGAGGAGGGTTCACCCCGCATTGGAGGAGCGTTGCCGGTAGAACTGCAAGAATCGGCATAAGCGCGAGAAACGGATTGTAGTTCAAGATTCTTGACTGTGGCCGTTCGGGCTGACGTCCGTTTCAACCCAATCGGCATTCCTGATCGCCGCCCCAAGAACAGCCGCGTTCTCCAGCTTGCCCTGTTGGAAGCGGTTTCCCCTTGACACTTGGGAGCACACAGCGGAAAATTACGGGCAGTTCGCCGGCCCTTGGAAGTACGCAGCCGGCTCCGATTCTGGCCGATCCCTATCTTTCCGAACCGCGGTGAGTTTCTGCGGGGATGTGTGCGCGGAGATGCCCAGAAGACAGGAGCGACTGCCGCCTCGGAGTTGCCTGTGCAATTCGTGGGTTGCACGACAGGCATAGCGAAGAGGTGTCGGGGTACGTGCCGAGTGTGGGTAGGTGCTTCTACGATTTCACAATCACAGAGATTTCCCAAACCTAGACGAATTGTTTCGAAATTCGCTGCAAGATGAGGCTGACTATGACGGTTAAGATTCAGAGGGTCCGCACAATTTTAGTGGCCTGTCGACGGGTGCCTGCCAAGATCTCACTGGGGCTCCTCGTGATTATTGCCTTCGGGCAAATGGGCTTGGCCCAAGCTGGAGTAAACCCGCTGAGTCTATTCAAGAACTATTTTGTGACCGGGGATTACGTGGTATCTGGGTGGGTCGAGGGAGCCCCGGATTTCAGCGGCTATGCCCCGGGTGTCATCAACCTTCCAGATACGAAGCAACCTGTCCAGATCGGCGTGCCCGCGACGGTGCCAGTAGGGGCCGACATTGTTGGCGCTTACCTCTATTGGGCAACCGTCGAGGGCAATCAGAGTTCGTTTGCCGGAAAGCAGGGGTACTTTAACGGGTATTCCATCACCGGGTCTGTGCTCGGGAATCCCAACGCGCCCACATCCTGGAGCGCGGGAGGTTGCTCGGGCTCCGCCCAGGGATCGAAGACCATGCGCACCTACCGCGCCGATGTTCGTCCTTATCTGCCCGTGGATCTGAATCCGGGGTCTCCAACGTTTGGGGCGTACTTAGTCACCGGCAGCATTCCCGTCCGCTTGGCGGACAGCGGAAGCAATGGCAACACAGTGCCTCAGGCACTGGGCGCGACCCTTGTGCTGATTTACCGGGTGCTTTCGCCGCAGGTTCCCTTGAACGCCATTGTCCTTTATGACGGAGCCTATGCTCCGGGGAATGCGTCGCTCAATATCAGCGAGTCGATAACGGGCTTCTATCAACCCGCTACGAACCCCATCGCCAAGCTCACTCACATCGTGGCTAATGGCCAATCAAACAAGGGTGAGCGAGTATTCTTGAACAACAGCTCACAGCCTCTACCGTCCTTGTATGGTTCAGCGCCTCCATTCCCCGGCATTTATGGCAGTTGGGATAATCCGACCTGGGTTCTGAGTCAGTTTCCTGGATACGTGAAAACTACCGATACCCTGGAAACGACTTCGGTAATGCCGACTGGCACTAACAGCGGATGCGTTTCCTGGGGAACCATCATTATGAGCACCACCGTACAGGACACGGACGGTGACGGCCTGCTGGATGTTTGGGAGAACAACGGTGGCTATGCTGATGTCATCAGGGAGAACGATCCCCCGAACGGACAGAATGATCCAAGCAGCGGACAGTGGGTCGCCTTGCCCGGGGCCAATGCGAACGTTAAGGATCTGTTTGTCGAGGTCGACTATCTCAGCAATCTCGATGGCAAGGCTGGTCCGTTGTTGCATTCCCATCTGCCGAAGAAGGATGCTCTGGATGCGGTGGGTGCAGCTTTTTCAGCACAAAACGTCAACGTACACTTCGATCTCGGGGCAGGCATCTACCAGGGGGATCCATACGTTATCTCTTATCCGGTGGCGACTCCGAGTCCGCTTCCGGCGGGAGCGTTGCCGCCGCAGGCTGGAACGGGTGGCAACTCGATTTCGGAAGGATTGGTATTGTGCTCCGATGGTGCCGCTCTTTGTGCTTTCCCCGGCCAGGCTGCGGTTGGCTGGAAGGGCGACTTGGTAAACGTCAAGAGTCAGCCTACGCTGGGTAATTTCCAGCCGGGACGGGCACTCAGTTACCACTATGTGTTCATGGGCCACGCCCTGGGTGCGTCCAGATCTTACTGGAGCACGTTCGGCAACAAGCTGGCGGATCCTACCGTTCCGCAACTGGTGTCGGTCGCGAATGCGGGCAACGCCGCCGTGGTGACAATCCAGTCTCCGCAGGGGGTCGTAAAGCCCGGAGATTGTCCCGGGGCTGCTGGGTGCAGCGACGCTAACAACGGACGGGTCACGATCACTGGCGCCCTTGGGCAAACCGCGCTGAACGGAACCTATTCTTTCAGCAAGGCGAAATCCACCACGACCAATAACATCACGACGACCACATTCACCGTGGCCACGGCGAATGTTGCAAGTGGCACCTATACCCTCAGCAATGAGCCACAACTGGCTGTCACCTACCTGGGCCCGACCAGCACGTCTGGACACTCAGATTTCGGCGGCGGAGGTGACTCTGCCGTCACCCTGGGCTTGTGGGGAGCCGATGATCCCGTTGGCTGTATTGCAGATCCATCGGTGGGGCTAGCCGGAAACCAGGTTTACTGCAACAATCAGGTGGGAACTCTCCTCGTGCAGACCGGCACGTTGATGCACGAACTCGGACATTCCTTATCGCTGACCCATGGCGGCACGTATTACAACGATCCGGTTAATGTCAGCCTGCCAAGCTACGAATTGAACTGCAAGCCCAACTTCGTGAGCGTAATGAACTACCTCTTCCAGGTTCGGGGGTTCGTCGACAATGGCGGATTCGACTACTCAGGACAGACGATGCCTGCGCTGAACGAAGCATATCCATTTCTCAGCGAATCGACGGGGATTGGCTCGGATCTCGACGGCAGCGGCCCAGCCTCGCATCTCACGCGATGGTATTCGACTCCGAACGCTCTCGATGTAATGCTGCAAAACGCAAGCGGCGGCCGTTACGCAATGGCGCACTGTGATGGCACGCCACTCTTACAAGGCGAGGCGCCATCGGTGCGCGTGGATGGCACACTTGCGCCGGGAGGGACGTTCTCCGCGCCGCTGGACTGGAACAATGATTTCGTCGCAGGAGATGCCGTCCTGGCTCCGGGAGAAGATCTGGACCACAACGGTGCTATCGGTGGTTCGCAGTTCTCCGGATTCAATGATTGGGCGTCTGTTGACTTCCAACAAATGGGCGCGAGGCCGAATGCGTTCGGATCCTCGGGCGGCGGCGTCGGCATCAGGGGTGGCGGCGTCGGTATCCGGGGCGGCGGCACCGATAACGATGGTGGCGGCGTTGGTATCCGGGGCGGTGGTGTGGGCATTCGGGGAGGTGGCGTCGGCATCCGGGGCGGCGGCATCGATCAGGATGAAGACACGGCCACATCAACTGTCAGTTCACCATCGAACTTGACCTGCTCCATCGCGCAAAACAAAGTCCCGGCATGCGTGGTTTCATCTGGATCATTTCTCGAGAACGGCAAGAGCGTCCCACTGTCCTGGACGCCGCCAACGTTTGGACAGATTCGGACCTATTTTGTCTGGCGTGCCGTGGGGTCTTTTTCCACCAGCCAACAGGTGTTTCAGAAGGCTGCTTCGTTCAGCAAAATAGGAACTATCAGCGGTACCCCGCCGGCAACGTTGTTCCTTGATTCCAACAACATCAAGAACAACACGACCTACACGTACTTCGTGACCGATGCGAACAAGCAGTCAGTCACCAGCGGGCCTTCAACCCCGCTCGTGGTCACGGTGAAGTTCTGAGGAATAATCACGTAGCGGCGGACGCATTCGTCCGCCGCAGGTGTGATGTGTCTTCCCGGACGGATTCTTCCGGGGCTGACAGTTCGGCAGCAGTGCGATCGAATTGAGGTTGGAGGTTCAAGGCGTGGCACTATGCCCCGCCTTTTTCTTTGGCTTACTGCTTGAGGCGGCGGCGGATATCAGGAAGCAGGGGATCCTCAGTGCTTTCGCCCCTGATGCTCAAATAAGTACGATAAGAATCGGCGAACCCAGCACTCTTCAGGCCTTCACGGACGCGTCCCTCGTCGTAGTAGACAACGGGAAGAAGGCTGTAGGTGGGCATGTTGTCCTGGAAGAGTTCCACAACTTCCCCACGTCGTTTGATGCAAGCATCGAACTCAGAGTCGGCCTCGGCAAATTCCCCGGCCTCGAGGTAGGCACGTCCTAGATCAAAGCGGCCAATCCAGGTATCGAGCAAGTCCCTGGCTTCGGTAAACATTTGAATCGCCTGCTTCGCGTCGTGTTCCTTCAACGCAGCTTCGCCCAGGATCAATTTGCCATAGGCCTGCGGTTCTGCTTTGAGGCCTGAGCCCAGAGTGGCAGCTAATTTCCGCGCTTTCGCGCCTTCCCCCGCCTCAACGAAAATCCGAGCGGCCAAGAACTGAACTTTCAGCGATTGCACATTGGCCAGCGCCTTCTCAGCGGCAGCAATAGCCGCCGGCTTCGATCCCCGTAAGAGATTGCCATCGGCAATCATCAGGTATTTATCCGCGGCTGCGTCGGGACTCTTCGCGGCCAGGTCCGCCGTTGCGCCTTTTTCTAAGATATCGATCGCCTGCTTCACCTTACCCTGATACAAGGCTATGTTCCCCAGTCCGGAGGCGGCAAAGGTTGCGCCCGTAGCGCTGACCTTCTCCAGTTTCTGATAAGTCTCGGTGGCCTGCGGCACCTGGTTTTGGCCGAGTTGAGCATAGGCCAGGGCGAGAAATGCCCCCTCGTAGGATGGACTAATCTGAAGCACCGCGCGCGCCTCGCGCTCGCAAGTCTGGAAGTCCGTGGCATAGCAAGCGTACAACGAAAAATTCATGCGTGCCATCGCATCCTTCGGTGCCAACTGCAGCTGACGTTGTGCCACCTCCATCGCTTTCTGCATGTTCTGCAGGCGGGCGTAACAGGCGGAGAGATTGTTGAGTCCAACATCGTCCGCGGGGTATTGCTTCGTGAGGTCGCTGTATTCCTCCACGCACTTTTGCCAATTCTCGGCCCGGATGTAATACAGACCCCGGACGCGGTAGCGCTCGCGCTCCGTCATGCGGTCGACGTGAGCCATAGCCAGTTTCGCGTACTTTTCGGCATCCTGCATCTGCCCAAGATTTCCGGCGGTGGCAGACATTCCGGCGTAGGCACGCGCGAAGTTCGGATCAAGCTCCGATGCTTTAGTGAACGACTTCAGCGCGTCCTCGGTCTTGCCGGCGGACTGCTGTTCCATCCCGATGCTGTATTGATGAACCGCCTCGATGTTGCTGGCGGCGAAACTGCCTTGCGTGGCCGCGAGCTGCACCGACTCGGGCGTGCTGTCACCGAGTGCCTTACGGATCGGGGCGGCTAGCTTAGGAATATCAAGCAGCAGATCATCTTTGTTGGCAGCGCTGATATCGCCAGTAGCCAACGACTTGCCGGTGACGGCGTCGATCGCCTCAACCGACAACCGGTAGCCGTCGCCTCGCAGACTTAGAGATCCAGTAACGATGGCGTTTACACCTTGACTCACGGCGACGAGACGGGCCGCCTGTTCATCCAGTTTGCTGGTTGGATTCGGAAGCTTACCCGCCAACTGGCGGGCCGCACCTCGGTTGTAGGCATTGATAAAGCTGGCGCCTTCCAAAGCGAGGTTCAACATCGGTTCCAGGGTGTCATCGAACAGACTGTCGGAAGTGTTGTTCTGAAAATCAGCTACCAGCACGGAAACCGGGGCATGCGTGAGGACGGTACTGGTACGCCTCTTGCTGACATACCAAGCAGTGGCGGACACCGTCACCACCACTAAGAGAGCGTAGGGCAGCATCCGTGACCACGGTATTTCCAGCAGCCGATTCATCCGCAAGCGGACGGAGGAAGCCGAAACCCGCGAGGCGCTGCCCCCTTTTCCCTGCCACGCCGACAGGTCATTGAGCAGTTCTTCGGCAGTCTGGTAGCGAAGCGCCGGGTCGCGCTCCAGGCACTTACTGACGATGTTACTTAGGGGGCGAGGGATCGTGCCGTCATGATCAGAGACTGGTATGGCTCGCTCGTGAGTACGCTTGATGAGACTGGCGACCACACTCTCGGCGGTGTACGGCGTTTGTCCGGTCAGAAGTTCGTAAAGAATCAACCCTAAGGTGAACAGGTCGGAGCGCTGATCCAAATCCTTGGCCAGCGCCTGCTCCGGCGACATATATTCCATGGTGCCGACGAGCGCTCCGGTTTGAGTCATGCCATCGCCGGCCACGGTCCGCGCCAGGCCAAAGTCCATCAGCAGGATGCGGCCGGTCGCATCGCGCATGATGTTCTGCGGCTTGAGATCGCGGTGAATGACTCCGACGGCGTGAGTCGCGGCCAGGGCATGGCCGATCTGTTGTGTAATCTCAACCGCTTCTTGAGGAGGAAATTTTTTTTTCTCCTGAATCAGCGCCCGGAGATCCACGCCTTCGACAAACTCCATGGTGATGAACTTCACGCCATCCGCGTCGCCCAGATCGTAGATGCGAATAACATTCTTGTGCGTGACCTGGTGGGCCAACAGGAGCTCTTGCTTGAAGCGGGCAAGAATCGAAGGATTGGAGGCCAACTGCGGCCGAATGAGCTTCAGGGCCACGGGACGATTTAGCTCGCGATCCATGGCCTTGTAAACCGCTCCCATTCCGCCCTCCCCGAGCAACTGGAGGATCTCGTAGCGCCCACCAAGCACATCGCCGATTTGCAGAACCGGAGAAGCGGCAATAATGCGCGACGCACCCGCCCCGGTCGAACGAGGGGGTAGAACGGAATCAATCATGGTCGCGTCGGGATCTGTCGGCATGGCGCGGCGAGTAAAGGAAGGGGCCGGGACATCCACCAGAGTAGCGTCCGGATCGAACGGCGGACCCGAGGCAGACTCTTCCCGCTTCACGGGAGTGCTCACGCCCTGAGGGGTCGTCGCCTTCTCCCGATCGACAGGATCGGTTGGTGGATTCTGCTGCTCCATGAAATCGCCTGGCTGGGGCCAGATAGAAAAACTTGAACGAACCCGCAAAAAATATCTTGAGTATATACCTCCGGTAGGTGGGCGTAAGGGCGAATTCAGCTGCCGAATCCAGCCGGTATATCCCTGGAACCCAAGATGGACGGGCTCAAGGCCACGGCAGGTCAAGCCAGCGCCCGGGCGAGGGCAAATACCGTATAATCCTGCGCTGATTCAAACTGCATGGGTCCCGAAGCCTCCAGCGAACGCCGCCAGTCTCAGACCGAACGCTATTCGATCGCCGTTATCACTTTAGAAGAATCGATGTTCCGTGAGATGCGCCGCGAGCTCTCTCCGAGTTTCCGCGCTACTCTGGCGAGCACCGAGGCGCAGATCAAGACCCTCATTGATGATCCGGACCTTCACGGTATTGTGCTCGATCTTGAGAGCATTGGGGATGGGGCCTCTGACGGCATCGAAGTGCTCCAGGAGATGCGCCGGCTGCGCGACGACTTGATCATGGTGGCCATCACGAACTCCGCCGCCAGTGAATTGCCCCTGATGGCGAGCCAGGCCGGCACGGATCATTTCTTTCTCAAGCCGGTGGATTGCGCTCAACTGCAAACCGTGCTCCTCCAGACATTGGAGAAGAGGGCGCTGCAGTTCGAGGGACAATGGCTGCTTGATCAGGTCGAAAACAAGGCGGCCTTCTGCGGACTAATCGGCGGCAGCGAAGCCATGCGCAAGGTTTACCAGGCCATCGAGGCGGTCGCTGAGAGTAATGCGAATGTGGTCATTCGCGGCGAAAGCGGGGTCGGGAAAGAACTGGTGGCCCGCGCGATTGTGGAGACCGGATCCCGCCGCGACAAGCCGTACGTCTGCCTGAACTGTTCCGCGCTGCCCGAAAGCCTGATCGAGTCGGAGCTCTTCGGTTATGAACGAGGGGCGTTCACGGGGGCCGATACGGCAAGACCGGGCATGATCGAAACTGCGCATACCGGCACTCTGTTTCTGGACGAGATCACAACCCTTGCCCAGGGTTTGCAGAGCAAACTGCTGCGAGTCCTCCAGGAGCGTTCGGTGCAGCGGTTGGGAGGACGCGCCGCCAAGAAAATTGATTTCCGGTTGATTACTGCCACGAACGACGACCTGGAAGACATGGTCAAGAAGGGCAGGTTCCGCGAGGACCTCTACTACCGGATCAATGTGGTGCCGATCGCCGTCCCGCCGTTGTGCGAGCGGGAAGGGGACATTCCCCTGCTGGCGGAGCACTTTCTGCGACTCTATTGCACCGCGAACCAGAAGCCTCCCAAGCAATTGCAACCCGAGGTCGTGGAAATACTGGAACAGTATTCCTGGCCGGGGAATGTGCGGGAATTAGAGAACGTGGTGCAGCGGCTGGTGCTCATGAGTGACGGAGCCGTAATCAAACCGCAGCATTTGCCGCAGCAGCTTCTTTACTCCAGCGCGGTCAGCCAGGAAGCCATCCTGATCCCTGAGGAAGGTGTGGATTTTGACGCCGAGATGGAGCGGATTGAGATCGCCTACCTGAATGCCGCCTTGCGCCGTACCGGGGGCAAGAAGTCAGCGGCCGCTTCTTTGCTACGCATCGATTCGCAACGCATGAAGTATCTGTGCCGCAAGCTCAAGATTGAAGCCCCCGGCTCCGTCGATTAGGGTTAAAAATTAACCTGTGGTTGGTTAATTTTTAACCATTCGCCGTTTTGACCATCCCCTTGTGGCGGCCATACAACGACTCAACAACCGCATCTTGTTGATTTAAAACAACAACATTTGTTGCTCGTCATGCAAACCGTTTGGCAACGTCCTTGCTAACTACCTATACGTCGAAGCCGAAAACAAAAAACTGGCTTACGAGGAGCGCATATGTCAATTCAGAAAAAGTCACTCTTGAGCAGCCTGAACACCACCAAGAAAGCCATCGTAGCCAGCACGCCGGCGACCCCGGCAGTTGAGACCGGCACCCGCACTGCCGTTCGCACAGCAGCCCGCACTGCCGTTCGCACGGCCGCCCGTACCGCAGCCCGCACGGCTGCTCGCACCGCGGCGCGCACAGCCGCCCGCACCGCAGCCAGAACAGCTGCCCGTACTGCCGCCCGCACCTAGGGATTCGACAAGAGATTGCGAGAGCAATAAAAAGGGGCTGCTTCTCGGGGGAGGAGCAGCCCCTTCCGTTATTTGGGTGCGATCTGTTACCAGAACTTGCGCCCGAAGAAGTTCGCGATTTCCCGCCCCATCAAGCCTGCCAGGCTGCGCCGCACTCCGTAGACTCGAGCTGTTCCGACCATGCCCGGCTTCAGCTCATTTACGGGATTAGCGACGATCAGGTCGACCACGTAGAAGTTGGGCGCGCTCATTCCCGCATACTTGCTTAGATCGATGAGCCCGGGAGAGATTCCGGCCGACAGCGGAGCGATCGCTGTGACCTGTGCGCTCCACACGGCCAGTCCTCCATCGACCATGAGCCGTCCGTTGGCGCCGAGGCGCAGCTTGTACATGTCATGCTCGGATACGTAGATGCGGGCGCGCAAGGCGCTCACATCGGCGATCTCAACCAGTTCATTTCCGGGCACGACGTAAGACCCCATCTGGTCAGCGACCCGGGGTGTGACCACCACTCCAGAAATAGGACTGCGGAGTCCGAGGCCCGCGGCTTCGCCAGTCAGGTTTTTGGTCTGTTCCGCAAGCCGGTCCCGGTCTTGCGCGGCCATTCCAAAGTCTGCATAGTGCAGCATCGCATTCGCAGCCCGCGATGATCCCAGTTGGTACTCGGCCGTGGCTCGCGCCAGCTGAGATTGCAACGGAAGGTTCCGCATCTGCAGCAGCGGAAAACCGGCGGCGACATTTTGCCCCTCTACGACATGAACCTCGGTGACTGTCCCGCCGACCAGAGCCCGCACGACCGCCCGCTCTTTGGCTTCAAGTACGAACCGCCCCTGCGCGGATTCATGAAAGACAGGCAGAAGAAGGATCAACACCGCGCAGCCGCTGAGAACCAGCGTTCGCCGGGTGGTGAACCAGGCATGAATTCGATCTTTTTTGTCCAGGTAAACGAATTTCATAAAGTTGGAGAGAGTTCGAAGCCGGCCCCGGAAGATGAGCCCAGCGGTGACTAGTTCGGGAATGAACGACCAATCCGAGCTGAAGTTTCGAAAGATGTTGCCAATGAATCTCGCGAAAACGTAAAGAACCGTGTAGCTGTAGAGGCCAGAGAGCAGCGCGTAAATCGCATATCCCACTCGTCTTTTCCTGGGAACATAGGGCACCTCGACCGGGAGCCGCCAAATATTCTTCTTGACCCAGGCGGAGACGAACATCGTGGAAACTTCCTTCAGATCTACCGCTCCCAGAAGCTCAGTCAAGATGTAGTACCCGTCCAGCTTCATCAGCGGGTTCCAGTTGATGAGGATGACCGCTATGCCGGTGATGAGAATGACCAGGTACGCAAAGTCGTGGACAGTCGTGCCGCTGGCCGTACCCCACCAGACGATGGTGGCCGCAGTACAGATCATCATCTCCACCCAGACGCCGGAGACGGTAATCATCAGCCGCTGATAACGGTCGCCTTTCACTTCACCCTCTGAGGTATCGGTGTAAAAGGCAGGGGTCAAATAAATCAAGGCGAATCCCATGGCCATCACGCGGGCGCCGTAATGCTTGGTGGTCAAGCCGTGGCCGATCTCGTGAATGCACATCACCACGGTAGCGAGAAGCCAGAATTGAGCGATATCGGCCAGCGTCTTGGCTTTGAAGTTGTAGAACAGAAGAGTGTCGTGCGCGATCTGGCCCCAGTGGGTTACGAAGATTCCCGTCATGACAGCGAAGGCGCCGAGGGTCAACAGCGTGAACCACCATGTATAGATAAACCAGAGACGCTTGTGCAGCCAGGTGAGGAAGGGATCCGGATTCATCGCTGGAAAAAGGATGACCGACAGGTCACCCCATTTGGTCTTTCCCTGTTTCGCCGTTTTGCGCCGCTCGGCAGCGGACTTCTGCAGCCACGCAATGTTTTTTTCCTGCTGTGTCTTGTACCAGAAGTTTACGGACTCCAGATCGCTCGCCAGATCGCGAACTTGTTCGGGTGTGTAAAGAATATTGTGCTGCTCGCAATTCACATCTGAGATTTCCTCGTAGGAGCGCACGCCGTCAAACAGCTGGATCACGTGCCAATCGTCGCGAGTGAAGGTGTAAAGTCCCTGCTCTCCCGGCACTACGACCCGCACCATGGGCTTGCCGTCGAGAATATGTTCGCGAAAAACAATTTCAGGGTGCAGCCGGGGATAACGCTGGGAGACCGTTCGGGCGGGAATCTCCGGCAGCGCGACTTTCAGGGCTTGAGTGAGATTCATCGCGGATTTTCGAGCGTGATGCGCGCCGTCATGCCGGGCTTCAGTTGGCCCGAAGGCCCAACTAACTGCGCCAGTATTTCGATGGTTCCGCTGGACGGATCCACGACTGGGCTGAGTTCGATGATCCTGGCCGTATAGGTTGCGTCAGGAATGTCGGGCGAACTCAGCGGCAAAGCCTGGCCTTTCTTCAAGTGGCCCAGAAAACGCTCGGGCAAGGTGAAGCGCAGGCGCAAAGGCGCTTCCGCCGTTACCCAGAAGAGACGGTCGCCGCGGTTGACCTGCTGCCCTTCGCGAATGTAGCGGCGCGCTACCAATCCCTCAAAGGGAGCACGGATACGGGTCTTCTCCAGTTCCAGTTCCAGCGAGCGCTCATTTTGCTGAGCATTGGTAAGCATTTCCTGCTCGCGAACAATGTCCCACTTGTCGGACTCGGCTTTGTACTGGGCGTGTTGGAGTTGTTCAGGAGAAATGACGTGGGCGTCAAAGAGCTTCAGCGATCGCTGGTAGTCCGACTCCATGACCTTGGAGTCCGCTTCCCAATTTTTCAGATCGGCGGCGATGCTCCGCGTTTTGGCGCGGGCGGCTTCGAGATCGGCAGCGATCTGGCGGTCATCCAGCACCGCCAATATTTCTCCAGCCTTGACCCGTATACCGGGCTCCGCCTGGATCCTGGTCAGAACACCATCACGCTGGGCAGTAACGTCGATCTGGTGCTCGACGATTAAGGGGCCGGACACCGAGATCGGATCTTCGGCAGCAATTGGCTGGCTGGCGATGGGCGCAGCGCTGGATGCGGCAGCCGGCATAGGCGCGGCGGCCTGAGCTGAATCCTTGTTACAGCCCAACCCGCAGGCAAGCCCGGCAACCAGCAGCACGAGTGCAACTTTCTTATGCATGATGAACTCCCCCAGCCCTCAGAACCCCAACCAGTTCCACAGGCGTGAATAGATCCAAATGATGGGTCGACGAAACAAGACGTAGCCCGATGGATACCAACCGACTCGCACCTTGCCCTGACCGCCCATTCCCGTGCGGATCGAACCGTCCGGATTGGGCAGCGTGACTCGCGCATAGAACACGCGCGATTCCCCTTGCAGTTCCCCCTTCGGGCTCACGACGGAGACGGTTCCCTTGAAGGTCTTCGTGGGAAAGCTGTTCAACTTGATGGATGCGGGCAGTTGTGGCTTCAACAGGCCCACGTCGGTATCTTCGATCGCCACATCGACCACCGATTGGGAGTCATCCACGACTTCGGCGAAACTGTCGCCGTATTGCAGACGCTTGCCCACAAAATTCTCCACATTGGGTGTCGCCACCACCCCATCAATGGGAGATCGCAACTGCGTCCGGTCGAGCAATTCCTGCGCTCGCGTGACTTCGGACTTCCAGTAGTCCGCCTGCACGCGCTGGATCCCGGCTTCGCTGTCATCGTTCGAGGCCAGGGCGCGATTCATGTGCAGCAAAGACGTCTGATACTTGGCCTGGCCTTCGGCCAGGGCGGAGCGGTAGCGCCAATCCTCGATCGTGGCCAACACCTGACCGTGAGCGACACGTTGTCCCTCTCGCACCAGGACTTTGGTTAGCACACCCTCGACTTCGGGCTGAATTTGCGCACGGCGGAAGGGTGCCACCACGGCATCGCCTTCAATTCTCATGGGCAAAGGGAAGATAGCGAGAAACACTACGGCGACGGCAGCCAGAACATACACCATGGTGCGCCGGCTCTTTTCCATGGCCATGAACCGGCGCTTCCTTTGCATTACGGGCTCAAGGACGGAGAGGAAGGGGACTTCCTTATACATTTGCGCATTGCGCAAGGCCACAGTAGCCTGGCCGGCAAGAACCTGGAGGATCTCCATGTGCGCCGGAGAGAGGAAATTTGGATCCGCGGCCTCCATGCTCAGCACACCCACTCGCCCGGTATCGTCGCTGAGGGGAACCGAGTAGAACGCCCGCATTCCTGTTTCCTGGAAATATTTCTGGAACTTGGCGCGGGTTTCCTCCCGTGGATCATCGATCTTGTCGTCGATCTGGCGCACCTGCACTGGGCCTTCGGAGAGCAGGGCCCAGCGCAGGATGTCATTCAGCGGAGCCAACTCGGGAGATTCCGGATCGATTTGGGTCACGCCCGTGACGGCGCTCAGCTTGTATTTGCCATGCTGCTCGAGCGCGATCCCGGCGCGTTCATAGGGGATCACGGCTTGCGGAGCGTTCACCACGGTTTCGAGAACGCGCTCGAGATTGAGTGTCGAAGTGATTTCGTGGCTGACCGTGACCAGCGTTTCCAGGACTTCGACTTTGCGCTCCGCCGCGAGCAGGCTGGCATTGTGCAGCGCAATCGCCGCAGATTCCGTCAGCCGGCTAAGCGTGAACAATTCGTCGTCATCGAAGGCTGTCCCATCCAGCTTGTTCACCGCCTCGACCACTCCCACCAGCGCCTCATGGTCGATAATGGCAGCGGCGATCAGCGAAACCACCATTCCCTCTTCGAGGCCCTGGTTGCGCCGGACCAGCCGTTCATCCCGCGGTTCCTGGATCAGGACCGGCTCTCCGTCGTCGGAGACGTCCCCAGCCACGCCCTCTCCCGGCTTCTGCAGGGCTCTCTCCTGCACGGTAACGTCGGTGCCTGCCTGATGCATCAGGCGGATGCTCTCGTCCGGTTCCAGCAGCCAGACGTTGACGGCCTCGCATTCGAGCATCTCGCGCACTTTGGAGCCGATGATAGGGAGCAGTTCATCCATCTCCAAGGTGGAGCTGAAGACTTTCTCGATGTCGTAGAGCTGGGTCAACCGCGTAATCGAGGCGAGGGTGTTGTTGTGCTCATCCTGATATGTCTGCCCGCCGAATAAGGCTCCGGCGGCGACTTCCGCCAGGGGGACAAGGGTACTGAGTTGCCGCTCGTCCAGCTTGGCGTCAAAGTTGAGGATCTCAATCGCCCCGATCAGCGAATCTGCCTGAATCAGGGGGAGATAGGACAAAGAATGCAAGGTGCGTCGAACGTTGACGTGGGCATACTCTTCGCGGATGAGAGTCTGCCCTTCGAAGATCAGGGGTTTGCATTCGTGGGCGAGAACGCCCAGAGTTCCGGATTCGCTGGGGATCGTGGCCTGAGGTACGGCTGCATCGCCCAGGGTGGCCAGCACGGCCCATCCTTCTGCGTCGGCGAGAGCCGGAGCAGCATAGAGATTCACGGCACTGCCGGGCAGAGCATCGGCGATGGCATGGACGATGATGCGAGCGCGGGGGGAAAGCTCGAGCTCCTCGAGCAGTCGAGCGGATAGCTCAGCTAAATTCAGTGTCAACCCCGAACTCTGGAGTGGCATTTTGAAGTGGCCTGAAAGAGAGACCGCCTTTAATAGCTCTGAGGCGGAGGAAGCCATTTGCGATTTGCAAATTCCTAAGGCTTCCTCTAAGTTGGAACGGCACTTTAGCAGACCAATCGGGGAGTGTCAACCTGTTGAAGCTGAAGGCACGAGTGGCAAACCGCGACATGAGCGGGAGAGCAAGGGAGCTGGCCGGATGGATATCGATGTCCGCAATCAGGGGAATGTGAAAATCATCAAGCTGCGTGGCCGTCTGAATCTGGGCGAGGCCGTAGACCGGATGAAGCAAACCTTCGATGACCTGCTCAGCGCGGGCGCGATCTACTATGTGGTGGACCTGGGAGAGGTGGCGATGATCGATTCCAGCGGCATCGGCCTGCTGGTGCGCTGCCTGACCGCCGCCAAGCAGCATGCCGGATCACTGCGGCTGCTGAAACCCTCCAAGTTCGCCGTTCAGACCTTGCGCATGACCGGGCTGCTCAGCCTGTTTGAGGTGTTCGAGGATGAAGAGCAGGCCGTAGCGTCGTTCAGGTAACCTGCCCATTTAGACCGCGGAAACCAGTTTGTCCCACGCGGCGATCAGTCTTACAAATCTAGATCCAAAGAAAAAAGAGACGGCGATGAATCGCCGTCCCTTTGTAGGCTTGCGAACAGTCGAGTTAGAAGGTAACCTTCGCGCACAACTGCAGAATGCGGCCGCTAACCGCGCTAGATGTGATCTGCGAGGTGACTGGGCCTGCGAAAACACCGGTCACTGGGTCTGGATTCAGCAAGTGAACATCTCCAGGATTCCCAAAGCTGGTGTGGTTGAATACGTCTTGGGCATCAGCACGAATCTGAATGTTGACTCCCTCCCAGGGCAGAGGGAACGTCTTAGCCGCAGATAGGTTAATCGACTGGAACCCAGGTCCGTAGAAGCTGTTCCTTCTTACGTCACCAAAAGTTCCGTTCGCTGGCAGAGAGAAAGCTGCCGGGTTCACCCACTCGGCGATACCCTGATGGGAAGGCTTCCAGCTAACTCCCTGTACCCTGTTCGGGAACTGAGATCCGGCGAATTGATAGGTATTCCCGTCGGCATAGACGCTGAATGGCTGTCCGGACAGGAAGGCAAAGGTGCTCGAAAGCTGCCAGCCGCCGACTACCTCATCCAGTAGCGCGTTCTGGTTCAGGAATCTCTTGCCTCTACCGAAAGGCAACTGGTAAACCACATTACCCTTGAACGCGTGGCGAACGTCGAAGTTCGAGGTAGCGTAGTTAGCGGCCGGGTTATTCGCGATCTGGTACGGTTGCGGACCCTGACGGCTGCCCCACCCTGAAGAATCCGAATCATCGAGGAAGTGCGACCAGACGTAGTTCACGTTCAGGCTGACCCCAGAGGTCATCCGCTTGGTCATGGAGAGTTGGAGAGAGTGGTAGTTAGAAACCGTGTTGTACAGTTTCCCGGAAATGTTCCCATACTGCTGGTACGGGCGGAACTGCGAGTCATTCGACGAAAGCTTATCGATGGGAACGGCATTCATTTCACCGGGGAACGGCAGGTTGAATCCGTGGCTAGCTACATAGGCAACTTCACCCATGAAGTTCGACCCCAGTTGGCGCTGTACCGCGAGATTCCATTGATAAATCTTGGGAACAGGTGTGTGGTACAGGTTGAAGCCGACATCCGAATTGTTGAAGCGAGCCGGATCCGTGGAAGCTTGAGTGAACGGAAGAGGAGTCGCCGTTCCGTAGATCGTTCCCGTCCCGTCAAGTTTCACAACCGGCGTAACGCCATTGGTCGTATCGCTGAGGCCACCCGAAGCTCCAAATGGCGCTCCCATACCGCTGCCGTAGTTGTCCAAGCTCCAGTTATACGAATACACACCGAAGCCGCCACGCAAGGTCGTGTTCGATTTGGGCGACCAGGCAAAACCTACGCGCGGAAGAACCACGTTGAATACATTTGCCTGCAGGGCCGTTCTTCCATTGGCGTGCGTGCTGCCGTACCAAAACGCACCGGGCGTGTTGGTCACAGGGTTGATGATGTTGGGATCAAAGCTGTCTTCATTGCCATGGATCTCGTTCCAGCCGTGATTGATCTGGTAGCGTAAGCCGAGATTAATGGTGAGATTCGGGCGCAGCTTGATGTCGTCCTGAACGAACATCTGTGGACTCTTCAGACGCGCGCCATATTCGGGCGTGACCCCGGCACTCCAGTTCGTGGCGAGTCCGAGTAGAAAGTCGGCGTACTCCAAGCCAGTGGTCGAGTTTTGTAACTGGGCCACGCCGCTGCCGTCGAGCGTCCACTGCGCAGTGTAGGAACCGGAGAACTGCATCGTGCCGGCGTTGGTATTGCCCCACGCCGTCGAGTTGTCGCGATAGATCAGCAACTCGCCGCCGAAGTGAAGAATGTGTTTGCCCTTGATCATGGTTACGACATCCGACGGATCAAAGACGTGCTCTTTGTACACCGAGTTGCTGGAAGGCTGAATCCATGCGTACGGATAAGTATGGACGAACTGGATCGCGGGGATCGTGTCGGCCTCGGCGAACTGCCAGCCGAGTTGGGAGGCATAGCCCTTCCCGAGCGTGAGGTCGGCGAAGTAGTTGCCCTGCCAAGTGTATCCAAAGCGGGCTTCGTTGACGATTGTCGGGCTGATATTCCATACATCGGTAATCTGCGCGTTGTTATTGTCGACATCGCCCGACTGGCAGTTCACCGGGCAAGCTGTAACGGAACTGGGATAAATGACCGGCGTGTCACTCTGGGTATCGGACATGGTGATCCGATTGTTGTGCGAGACATCGTAATCCAGGCGGCCAAAGAATTTCCGGTACGGAGTGGACTGTGGAACGCTGGAATACCAATTGTTCTGAAGCAATCCAGCGGAGTTAAGCGTTCCGGCAAGAAGCGTCCCGTTCGGAATGTGGTTCGCCGATGTCGGATAAAAATTCTGGAACGCCCCCGAAACCTTGTCAATCATGGCGGCAGGAATGGCATTCGTTCCATATTCCGATAAGAAGGATTGACGGATCGGGTAAGGATTACCCAGTGAGTCGGTCGCCATCACTTGGGTGGTCGGATCGTAGATGAGGTGCTGGCCGGTGAAGTCTCCGCCCATGACACCCTCAGTGGGAACAGTCTGTGTGCTGCTGCCAGCGGCGCCATGCTGAACGACCTGATCGTAGTCGAAAAAGAAGAACATCTTTTTCTTTATGACTGGACCGCCGACGGCGAAACCGAAATTGTGGTAGCGACTAAACGGTACCGGCGGAGGAGTTCCGGTGCCAAAGTAGTAGGGGCTCGCATTGAAGCCGTTATTCTGGATGTAATCGTACGCGGATCCGTGAAAGCGGTTGGTGCCGCCCTTACTGATCTGATTGATGATCATGCCGCCGACGCCATACTGCGCAGAGAACGAAGACAGTGAGACCTGCAATTGGTCAACGGTTTCGAAGATCGCAGGGTTAGCGTTCTGGCTATGCGACAACGTAGTCGAGGCACCGTCGGCCAGGATATTGCTGTACGGCAGGTTGCCGTTCGAGGAGACGACCTGTCCGGGATTCGATGCACCCTGGGAACAGTTCGACCCCGTGCAACCTGTCGTCCCGGGCAGCATGATCATGAAATTTTCCCAGCTCACGCCAGAACCACCGGCAATCTGGGGAAGTTGATCCATGGACTTCGCCTGAATCGTCGTTGTCTGGTCACCGGATTCGGTCTGCAGCAACGGAACGTCGGCCGTGACAGTCACTTCCTGTGACGACGCGCCCACCTTCAGTTCGCCATTGACGGTCATGAAGCCGACCTGCACCGTAACCGGGCCGCGAACAAGCTTTTCAAAGCCCTCCTTGAAAAAAGTGACGGTGTAGGAGCCAGCTACGATCGAGTTCGTGTCATAGAGTCCTGAGTCGTTCGTTACAAAAGTCTTCGACACACCCGTGGCGACATTGGCCACCGTCACTTGCACTCCGGGAATCAGCGCGCCCGAACTATCGGTGACGCTTCCACGAATATCACCTGAGTTTGTGCTTTGTCCGAAGGATGGGATGCTTCCAAGAACTACAAGGAGAGGCAGAATCCACAGCAACATCTTCTTCATAGGAAATCTCCTGAATACTCGCCGCTTGAACTGATCGATCTGCTTCAATCTGGGGAAAGACCCTTTTTTGCTCGAACTTTACTGCTTCTGCTCGAACTTACTGCTCTGATCAAGTCCGGAACCCAGGAACTTGCCTGCAGTACATTTGAGAACCGTTGGGGCAGTGGACCCACAATTCGCCCTCCCCGCCCAGTCAACTGCGTAGTACAAAGCCACTACATGCCCGTTGTCAAGAAAAAACCGCTACAAAACCGCTTTTGTACGGTTACCGAACCGTTTCAGTAGCACGAAAGGTCCAATCGGGGAGGAAAGCGATCAAAATCAGCGAAATAAGCGTGCCATAGTTGATGAACACCAGACTGTGATTCGAAATACAGTCCTTCGCCGGGCAAGGCGCCGCGGTCGAACTTGACAGAAATATCTACAAAACCGCTTCAGTAACGGGAAATTGGTGTTATGCTTCAGCCCATGCAGAGCCGGAATCGGCAGGGCTCGCAAAGCAAGAACGGGCAGTCGCGCGAACGGCCAACAACCCTGCGGTTGTTATGCGACTATCTCAAGCTTTCTCCCGCCACCGTGTCAGTGGTCATCAATGATTCCGCGGCTGCGAAAGCGATCCCGCAACGCACCAAAGACCGCATCCTGAAAGCGGCGCGGAAGCTGAACTACCGCGCCAACTTCTTTGCTCGCTCACTCAGCCTGAAGCGCGGCTTCACCGTGGGAGTTCTCCTCCCCGAACTGAGCGAAGGCTATGCCGCCGCGATCATGAGCGGGATCGAAGATCAGCTCTTGAAGGAGGGCTACTTCTACTTTGTGGCCAGCCATCGCGGCCGGGCCGACCTGATCGAAGAGTACCCGCTCATGTTGATTGACCGGGCAGTCGAAGGCCTCATCCTGGTAAACACTCCGATTTCGAGCGCGCCGCCGGTCCCAGCGGTTTCGATATCAGGCCACCGAAGAGTGAAAGGAGTAATTAATGTCGGCGTGGACAACGAGAAGGGTGCATTCCTCGCAATGGAGCACATTGTAAATCTCGGCCACACCGAAATTGCGTTCTTCAAGGGACATCCGGGCAGCGCGGACACTACGTACCGCTGGAAAGGCGTATGCCGGGCAGCGTCGACGCTGGGGATCAAGATTCGTCCGGAACTGACCTTGCAATTGCAAAGCGGCGCATCGAATCCTGGGCCATCGCTGCCCGATGAGGGATATGAGAACGCACAGAAACTGCTGGCCGCAGGCAGGCCTTTCACAGCGCTGGTGGCCTTCAACGATATCTCGGCCATTGGAGCCATGCGCGCGTTTCGCGACGCCAACCTGCGCGTTCCCGAAGATGTGTCCGTAGTCGGATTCGATGACATCCAGGGAGCGGCCTTTCTGACTCCGCGGCTCACGACTGTGCGTCAACCGCTGCGCCGGATGGGAGAAATTGCGGCCGAGCAACTGCTGGCGCGCATCTCGAATGGAGCAGGGCGCGGGGCCCAGCAAGTTTCCGTCGAGCCTGAATTGGTTAAGCGGGAGTCCACCTGTGCGCCGCGCAATCCGGCATGACCCTCTGGATTGCGGTGGACGACCGAAAGCGCTAAGGCTTACATTATTCTGCCAGCGTACAACTCACCGTTAGATGCTTGCTAGATTATGTGGAGCGCGCACTCTTCCCCGCTGGCTCTTGCCGCCGCAGGCAAAGCGGGCATGAGTGCCCGCTCCACATGTTCGGTGAGTAATGGGTGAGTGTCGATAGAATCTCCCTGGATGACACCCCTGTCTCATTTGCCCAAGCGCTCCGTTCTCGTTGGATTCCTCGTGCTGGCTCTGTTAGGGAGTGCTGCGGATTTATCTGCCCAGGCGACTCCTGCCACAGCATCGGGCAAACGGTCTGCGGAAGCGGCGAAGCCTGCCGACCCTGCGATCCAATTCGAAAACACAATTCGAACATCGAAGATCAAGTTTGCACTCAAGAACAGCATCAGCCCACAGCGTTATACGTTTGAAACCATGGTGGGGGGAGTCGCCCTCTTCGACTACAACAACGACGGCTTGCTCGACATCTTTTTCACCAATGGCGCCGCGATCCCGTCTTTGGATAAGACTGATCCTAGTTATTGGAACCGCCTGTTCCGCAACAATGGTGATGGTACTTTCACCGACGTCACGGAGAAGGCCGGCCTTCAAGGCGTGGGCTATTCGATGGGAGTTGCCGCCGGCGATTACGACAACGATGGCTTTGTCGATCTCTACGTCACCGGCGTCAACCGCAATCAACTGCTTCACAACAACGGGGACGGAACATTTACCGACGTGACCGCGAAGGCCGGGGTCGCTGGCATGATCCCGAAGTACGGCAAGGCGTGGTCCGTCGCGGCGGGATGGTTCGACTACAACAACGATGGACTGCTGGATCTGTTCGTCGTCAACTATCTGAACTACAACATTCGCACGGCCAAACTGTGCGCGCAGGGAGGACGTCCGGCGTACTGTTCGCCCATCGATTTTCATCGGCACGCCCAACATTCTCTATCGCAACAATGGCGACGGGACGTTTACCGACGTTTCGGAGCAGTCCCACATTTCGCAATACGTCGGCAAGGGCATGGGTCTGGCGTTTGGCGACTACGACAACGATGGATTCACCGACATCTTTGTCTCGAACGACACTTTTGAGAATTACCTTCTCCACAACAAAGGCGATGGAACCTTTCGCCAACGTCGCGTTGCTCGCCGGAGTTGCATACAACTCGTTCGGAAACGCGATCGCCGGCATGGGAGCGGATTTCAAGGACATCGACAATGATGGCAGGCCGGATATTTTTGAAACCGCGATGTTCGGAGAGGGCTTCCCTCTTTATAGAAATCTTGGGGACGGTCAATTTCAGGATGTCACCAGCATCGCCGGACTCACGGCTTTGACCAGCCGCTCAACTGCGTGGGGAGTTGGGGTGTTCGATTTCGACAACGACGGCATGAAAGATCTGTTCACGGCCAACGCCGACATTCTGGATAACTCCATGGAACTGGCGCATCGGACCGTTCCCGCTGCCGAATCGCGTTTTTCGCAACGCCGGCAATCTCAAGTTCGAGGATGTTAGTTCGAAGGCGGGAGCGTCGTTTCAGATTCCGGCTCCGCACCGTGGCGCCGCGTTTGGCGACCTGAACAACGACGGAAAAATCGACGCGGTCGTGACGGTGCTCAACGCTCCGCCGGAAATATGGATGAACCGTTCCGGCAATCAGAATCACTGGATCATCCTGAAGCTGGTCGGAGTGAAATCCAACCGCGACGGCCTGGGGACGAAAGTGAAGATCACGACTTCTTTGGGCGCACAGTTCAATGCGGCGAATACGGCGATGGGCTACAACTCTTCGAGCGATAAGCGGGTGCACTTTGGCCTGGGCTCGGCTACGAGCGTGGACACGCTGGAACTCACATGGCCAAGCGGCATCAAGCAGGTTATGAAAAATGTTAAATCAGATCAGATTCTGACGGTAACCGAGAGCGCGCCGTAAGGCAAATCTTCATTGCTTCGGACCGGGCGAGAGTCGTGTAGCGAGATCTGTTTGGCCGTTGTGCCTCAGGAGATCGAGCAGCCCTTGCATGACTTCCGGTTTATTTCTGGCATAGGCGGCAGTGGCCTCTGCGGTGAGGTTGGCGTCGTCTACTCTGCCCAAGCGGAAGTACGAATCGCAAAGCATGTAAAGCAACTCAGGGGTCATCGTTCGGGACCTCGCCAGCTGCTCGGCAGCATCGGACCAGCGCCCCTGGTGATAGCGGACCTCTCCTAATTCAGCAATCGCCATCTGGTAACTCGGGTCATTCGCAAGCTCGGCCTGGAACTCATTTTCGGCGCGGGTCAGATCGCCCAGTTTGAGTGCCAGGATTCCTTCGTAGGTGTGCGCTCCTCGAACCGTCGGCTGAATTTTCAGGGCTTGATGAAGGCAGCGGAGGCCATCCTCAGTTTTTCCCATAAAAAGATAGAGCTTCCCGATAAATACGTATGCATCCGCGGGTGTAGCCGAAGTTCCCTTGAAGTGATCTTCATACAACCGCACTGCTTCCGCTTCGTGATGCGCTGCGAGTAATTCCTGACACTTCGCCTTGATCGGGCTCTCGCGTTGATCGCTCTCCACGGAACGAACGAAGGTTGCTTGTTCCATCATCAACTGGTGGAGAGCGGCCTCGTGCTGCGCATCCGCCGCTTTGCCCAGTGACGCAAACGCGCGCGAAAGATAGAAATGGGCAACCAGCCGGGTGGGATCCAGCCGCAACACTGCGTGCAGAGTTTCGACTGCACTCTGATAGTCCTTGAGTTCGAGCTGGCACTGGCCCAGTCCCAGCAAGGTATCGACATCGTTGGTCTTGAAGGCGAGGAGCCTTTCAAAAGCGGACTTGGCTTCTTGCCAACGGGCAAGTTTCACGTCCACGGTGGCTAGGAGTTGGAGTGCATTGACGTCCTTGGGCTGAGCCTCCACTGCGTGTCCGGCATATTGGGCCGCACCCGTGAGATCCATCAATTTGAAATCGGTGGCGGCAATGTCATAGTCGATTCGAGGCAACGTCGCATCCGCATGCTGCGCCTTGAGCAACCACTGCAGCCCGGCGTCGCAGCTCCCAGTGGCGCAAAGTAGTTCGCCGTATTTTTGCCAAACTGAGGGATTGTCGGGCTGCGCCTTCAGACTCTTGCGGATGGCGGACAGAGCCAGCTTGTCCTGGCCGTTCAGGTGGTAGGCCTGGGCAAGATAAAACTGCGCGTCTCCGTCGCCCGGAAGAATTGTGGTGCAGTGTTGCAGCAGCTGGATCGCCTGTTCGCGATCGCCTGAGGCCAGTTTATAAACACCTGTTTTCAGCAGCAGATCGGGATCGTTGGGCGCGAATTTCAGAGCCTGTTCGTAGGTTGCACCCGCTTCAGACGGTTGCCCTGCTTCCTCCAGCAACATTCCTTTCAACTTCATCGCGGGCACAAATTTTGGATTTTTCTCCAATAATTGAGCCGCCAGCGTCATCGCCCCCTGGCGGTCGCCATGTTCGGCAAGGCTGAGGGCTTGACGCACTTGCTGCATCATCGCCGAATCGCTAGGTCGACTCGCGCTCTGCGCCGAAAGAGCCACCGCGGCAATGGCCAGCAATCCAAGCAAGCGCACGCAGCCGAAAACCTGGTGCCGGACGAGGGATCGTTGGCTAGCGATTTTCATAGCACCGATTTCGCAAGTTTGCCGGCTATCCAATTGCTGAGCTCCACCGTTTGCAAGCTGGCTTTCTTTGCGGACTTTGCGGCGGTTCTTCGCGACCTTCGCGGTTCAAAGCTTTTGACCGCAAAGTCCGCTAAGGAGAGGCGAAGATCGCAAAGGAGCGTATCTAGTCACTATGTTCCGCCGAGCTCAATGGGAAATTTTGACCGGTTTCTCAGCCGGTTTGCTGGAGACGACTCCCTGCCCTTCACGCACAAAGTAAAGACGGTCGGCCGCCAGGTTGGTCAAGGTTTCCGTCTTGCCATCGGGCCAAAGAACCTCAGCCTTATCGAGACGCGGACGAGCGCCCAAGCCGAAGTGCAGGCGCAGGTCATGTTGCGACAAATAGCTTCCTCCGCTCAGCACTTCCCCAAGCTGCACCAGATCTCCGGCGACCGCTCGGATGCGTGCATTCAGGGCGAGGCGATTGCACTTCACGCCCTCCAGTTGAAAACTGATCCAATGATTCTGCGGACCTCCTTCGGGACGCAAGACCATCGGCTGTCCCACCAGATTTTCCACGACGACATCCATCTTGCCATCGTTGAAGAGGTCACCCACCGCCACGCCGCGACTTACCTGCTCGACCTGTAGTGCGGCGCCAACCTGCTTACTGACATTTTGAAACGTGCCGTCGTGCTGGTTCAGGAACAGAAACTTAGGTTCCAGATATTTTGTGGGGCGGTGAGCGCTGTCGATTTGCGGATAGACGTGCCCGTTGACGAGGAAGAAATCCTGCCAGCCATCATTGTCGAAATCCACAAAAGCGTCGCCCCAGCCGACGTATCCCTGAGTGCCTCGGGCAATTCCCGAGGCGACCGAGGTGTCGGAGAAATTCATGGCCCCGTCGTTGCGATAGAGGGCGGCGTACTCGATGTCAAAATGCGACAGCAACAGAGCCATGCGCCCCGTGTGCAAGTAATCCCCCAATGCCACTCCCATGTTGGCCTGTTCGAGTCCGTCCTCGTTCGCCGCGACCCCCGAAGTAAGAGCGACGTCTTCGAATTTGCCTTTGCCGTCGCCCTTGTAGAGGTAGTTCGCCTGGCCGTCGTTGGTGACGAAAAGGTCGAGCTTGCCGTCGTTGTCAAAATCGGTCCAGATTGAAGTCAGCCCGTACCGACGTTCGGGATCGTCCACTCCAGATTTCTTCGTTACATCGGTGAACGTTCCGTCGCCGTTGTTGTGGTAGAGATTATCGCCGAGTCCTTTCAAACCCCGGGGGCCGCACTGCACATCGAGCCCCAGGTATTTGCAAGATTTGCTGGAACCGAATACCGGCAGATCATCAAGGTGAAAGTCCACGTAGTGGGAGACGAATAGATCGGCCCAGCCGTCGCCGTCATAGTCTCCAAAGGATGCACCTGTGGCCCATCCGGAATCGCTGCCCAATCCGCTGGCCTTGGTCACGTCTGTGAAAGTGCCGTCGCCATTGTTGCGATAGAGCACGACGCCGTTCAGGCAGGTCACCAGAAGGTCTGGCCATCCGTCATTGTTGTAGTCGCCGACGGATGCCCCCATCGCCCAACATGGATAGGCCGCGCCCGCCTTATCAGACACATCGGTAAATGTTCCGTCGTGGTTGTTGCGGTACAGGGCGCTCCGGGCTTTGACGTTGTGGAGCGCCATGTCGACACTCTGCGCATTCGTGAAATAGATATCCGGCCAACCATCGCCGTCGTAATCGATCAGCGCGACTCCGCCGCTCATTGATTCGGCGATGAATTTCGCCTCCGGACTCGACATGTGTTCGAAATGAATGCCGGTCGAAGGGGTGACATCCACTAACTTTGGATAGTTGGACAGGACGCCAGTGGCCTTTCTCTCTGCCTCCGCCTTGGCGCGTTCCTGCGGCGACAGTGGAGTGGCCGTCCCCATTTGCGCCCTGCTCGCTGCGCTCAGGCACAACACGACAAAAACGCAGAACAGCTTCAGCACCTTTGCCTGCTGTGTCGTCGAACTTCCAGGAATGGTTCGCGCTCCGATACTATTTCTGCTCCGGCTCATCCGCGGTGATTTCTTGAGGCTGTATCTGCAACTCCTTATATAGAGCGCGCAACTTCTCCTTCATATCTTTGTATTTCTTGTAGAGCTCAATCTCTCTCTTGGATTCCTCAACCCGCCCCAGTTTTCGATACAAAGTTCCGAGGCGGTAGTGAGCGGTGGCATTCGTGGGCTCGAGTTCCACAGTTTTTTCCAGCAGCACCAGCGCCTTGTCGGTCTGATTCATTTCGATCAGAGCCTTGGCCAGTCCCAGCTTGGCGTCGGCATCCGCCGGCTGCAGTTCGACTGCTTTGGTGTATTCCTGATACGCCTTCTGCGAGTTTCCTTTTTGTGCGTCAATGTCCGCCAGCCTGAGGACCGATTTCTCATCCTGAGGATTCTGCATCAGCGCAGCCCGGTATTCCTGTTCTGCCTCTTTCTTAACGGCTGCGTCGTCGGAGGAGTACAACAACTCTGCCAGTTCGAAATGAGCTCCGGGAAGATGCTTGTCGATGGCAATGGCCTGGCGCAATTGGGCGACCGCGCCGTTCGTATTGCCTTGCCGGTGTTCCTCATGCGCCATCAGTTGATGCATCTGGGCGGAGTCGGGAGCCGCCAGTGATAAGGCCAGCATCGATTCTCCCGCCAGGTCAGAGTAGGTACGATAAGTCGCGTACAGGACTTCCGGGTTATCCGGCGCGTCTTTCCGCAATTGCGCCAGGATCACGCCCGCCTGCTCAAGATCCCCGCTTTGCGTATCGACTCCAACCAGTTCCAGTCCAACTTCGGTTTTGAACTTCGGTTCATTGATCAGCGGAAAGGCTATTTCCAGATCCTTGCGCCCTTGTACAAAATCAAGTGTGTGTAGCTCAGCCAGACCCAACAATCCTTGAATCTTCCCCATGCCTGGCTGTCGTTCAACGGCGGCGTGAAGGTGCGGAATGGCGTCGGCGGTCTTCCCTTGAAAGTACAGCAGGACGCCCAGGTTTGCTCTTGTCTCGACGTTTTCGGGATCAATCGCAGCCGCCGCCTGCAACTCCGGAATCGCCAGGTCGGGGCGTTTCTGGTCCAGGTATCCTCGCGCCTTCTGAATGTGGGCTGCAAAGGTCTGCTGCTTGTCCTCTGTGGATTGGGAAAAACACACCACCGGAATCAGCAGCAGGGCCAGCAATGCGGAAATACATCGAAGGGTAGGGCTCATCCGTTTTCGATTATATGACCGAAGCGAAGGCTGGGACTATCGGCGGTGAACACGGAGTTGAGCCGACCAGCAGTTCCCCTGTGTTCCTCGGTGACTCCTGTGGTGACGACTTCCAAATCTTTCACGACAGGGGTCACAGAGGATACAGACGACTCAAGAACCCGAGATCAGTTGGGAATCGGGTTCGTATAGGCGGGTGGTGCCTTTGGTTCTTTGCGCTTCTCGTCCGCATCGACCGCGAACAGCATGTAATGATCAAAGCTATGCTTGCGGTAGTAGCGGTGCCTGCGGAAATCCAGATAGATCTCGGCGCTCTGAGGGAGCCACAGTTGCAGATTCCGCTTAGCGAAGAGCACGGGGCCATACTCCACCACCTGATGCTCGCCGGCCAGGCGGATCTGCGGTATCGGATTTACAAGCTCTGATTCAATGCGCACGATCTGGAACTTGTCGGCCGTAATCCAAGCCCGGCCCTTCAACTTCAGGGCGTGGACTTCATTTCCGACTTTGTAGTCGTGCATTCGGGCGGGCCGGTCATCCCGCTGTTGGAAGTGAACCAACCAGGTGGCCTGTCCCCTCCACTCGCCAAGGCCCTCACAGACCATTGCGAAGTTATCGCGCATGGAAGGATGAAATACGAGCGCCAGTGCCGTAAAGCCGCCGCTCGCAATCTGCTCAGGAAAGTCAGAGAGCCCCAGATGTTCGGCGCGATACTCCTCGACCGCGACAAACCCCGGAGTCGGCTCGGAAATCGATGCCACGTAGTTAAACGTGCGGGTGTCCTTCACTATAACCTGGCCGACTTCGTCGAGTTGCTCGTGCAGCAGATGTTCGATCGCTGCTATGCGCGACACATCAGCCACCAGTTCCTGAACGCGCGTGCCGGTCATCTGTAAAACATTCTCGACGGGGCAGGACATGCCGGACGCAACCGAAGGCTTATTAGTGTCGATGCCAGCCGGTTGCCAGGGCCGTACCGAGAAGGTTGGCTCGGCGGCGGCAATCATCGGGTCCACCCCGGCGATTTTCGGCACAACGAGCGAAGCTTCCTCCGTTTTTTCGCTCGGGGCGGTACCCTGAGCTTCCAGGTTCGCGATGAGGGCCTTCACCTGGGGAACACTTGGGTTCTTCGGAGACGCATTCACGAAGCCCCTGAGGGTTTCGATGCCTTTTTGTTTTTGACCCAGGTTCACTAGCGCCTGCCCTAAGACCAATTGCGAGGCGGCCGCATCGCCTTTGCCTTGCTCGATGGCCAGATGCGCCTGGTCTCGGGCTTGTTCGTACTTCCGCTGGTTCAAATAGGACGTCGCCAGCAGATCATGTGCGATCCAGTAATCCGAGTCGGCGACAATTGCTTTCTCGAGGCTGGATACGGCCCTGCCATAGTCTTCCTGCTGTATGCCCACGCGGCCAAGCAAAGTCAGAGCTTGCACATTGTTGGGATTGAGATGGGTCGCGGTCTCAAGAAAGCTACTTGCCCGCCCATAATCTTTTTTCTGGTAAGACAGGTACCCAAGCAGGAAATTCACGTCTGGATTTGTCGGCGCAAGTTTATAGGCCGCCTCCAGCCGTTTATCAGCCTCGTTCCATTTCCCTGAGTTCAGTGCCGAAATCCCACGCTTGGCTTCCTTGCGTGCTTTGGGAGGCAGAGCGCCATCGTCAATCCCGAGATTCACCGCAGCCGGATCTTTCTGAAGAATGATCTCCAGCCGTATCGGAACCCACGAGCTGATGACTTGCACTTCTTTGTGAGACGACAAGTATCCGACCGCACTCACCTCGACGTCATAGTGCCCGGCGGTAATTTCACCGAAGGCAACCTCTGATAACTCATTCGTCGTCTGCCAGTTGCCAGTCTGTAGTTCCTGGCTGGTAAGTTTCACCATCGACTGGCGGTCAAGCTTTTTGGACGGAGCGGAAAAAACCGTAACGTGAATACTGGTGCCCTGGCGGTTCGAGTAACCGGGAGTGTCGGTCATCGTTCCCTTTAGGGGATCGTTGAACCCGTCGGTGCGAGATGCGCCCAGTTGGCAGTATGCGAAACTGCAAGAAATAACGAGAAGCAGCGTTGTGGCTCTTAGAGTTTGAAACCGCGGGATCAATGAGGAAGTACCCAGGCACGTCATAAAAGGTACGCTCGAAGTTTCTCACCTAAACATCACCCGGTCAATCGCACTGCGCCGGCGTTATACGTTGAAGGAAAGTCCGCTGCGTCTGCTGCAGAGCCATCTCATGCGGGGAGCAAGCATCAGCAAGGCGCTTGTACTGTGGAGTTTTTTGGGGTTGGTGCCGGGAGGGGGAGTCGAACCCCCAAGACCCGAAGGTCGGCGGATTTTGAGTCCGCTGCGTCTGCCAGTTCCGCCATCCCGGCTAAGGATCGAAGTGCTTAAGACAAAAGCTTAATTCACTGGGTCGGTTTTGTCATCAACGCCGATGTCGCGATTCCCTCAGACTGTTCTGCGGTCTCTCGCCTCCTTGGATGAGGTGGATTGAAGATAACGATGAATCTGGAACTTTCCGGCGGGAAATCAGTCTGGACGCAAACCCACTAGTGAACATCGATCTTCCCGGAGCCCGAGCTGCGCAGACTGCGGGGAGCTAAGGCGTCGCTGGACTGACGTGGCAACTTTGGCAGCAGTCCTTCCCCCACGACACTCCCAACGCATGCAGGATTAGCTGGTCGCGAAGGTTAAGTTTCTCGGGATCTGCAACCACGGCATACGCGTACTGGACCTGCGGGTCGCACGTGATGCACCACTTCTCGTGGCGCACCAGGCCGTCACAATGTTCGCAGACTGCATCTGCGCTATATCGGTTCGTGTGATACCAACTGGCTGCGGGATTCGCGAACATGCTCGACCTCCAAACGCGAACTTGACCAAATTCCCCGTAGCTAGCGGACAGCCCGGTAGAACTGCATCTGACTGGAGCTTATTTTGGCTGGGATGAAGGCTCTATTCTGCACATCACGTTCAAGTGTGATTACAATCACATACGGCAATTAAGTCGGGGGAAGCTTGGACTGCTGCACTTTCGCCTCCGGAACGAACCTCTGGTAAGTTATGTAGGTTCTGTGGAACATGCTGAATCGTAAGCACATCATTCTCCTTGTTTGGGCGATGGCAGTCGGCGCAGCTCCCATGCTGCGGGCGCAGAGCACGGTGGTCGACGGCACCGTGCGAGATCCGGGCGGAAGTGTCGTCGTGGGCGCCTCCATAATTCTGCACGCGGGCGCATATCGATCCTCAGCTGCGTCTGACGCCACCGGCCGCTTCGAGTTCCCCGCTGTGCCCGCCACCTCTGGGACCGTCGATGTCTCCCACGAAGGTTTCAGCCCGGTCCAGCGGTCATGGAGCGCGGGAAGCGCTGCCAGCATCAACCTCGACGTGGTGCTGCAGCTTGCCTCTTCGCGCGAAGAGATCACGGTCTCTGCTGCCCGCACCGAACTGAGGCTGGGGGAAACTCCGGGAAGCACAGTTGTCCTCTCCACCACCGACGTGGCTTCGACTCCCGCCCTGCGCACGGATGATGTGCTTCGCCAGATTCCCGGATTCTCGCTCTTCCGCCGCTCGGATAGCCGGACGGCCAACGCGTCGAACCAAGGAGTTTCTCTGCGTGGCTTGGGTGGAACCGCCGCCAGCCGCGCCTTGGTACTCGAAGACGGCCTGCCGTTAGTGGACGCCTTCGGGGGATGGGTCTATTGGGATCGCGTGCCGCGCGAATCGATTGCGAACGTGGAAGTGTTTCGCGGAGGAGTCTCGAATCTCTACGGAAGTGACGCCTTGGGCGGCGTCGTGCAGTTCATTACCAGGCAACCGGCGGAGCATCCAACGTTTGCGCTCGAAACTTCTTACGGCGACGAGCGCACCCCAGACCTATCTTTTTGGACGGGGACTCGCGCCGGCCAGTGGGACTTTTCGCTCGCCTCGGAGATGTTTCGCACCGACGGCTTTGTGCTCGTGCCGACCTGGCAGCGCGGCACCGTGGATACCGCCGCCAATTCAAAGGATGCATCGGTCGATCTAAACGTCGGTCGCCGAGTTGGGGCAAAAGGGCGAGTCTTCGCCCGGGGCAGCTATTACACCGAATTCCGCCACAACGGCACCTTTATTCAAACCAATGACACGCGCATGGGCGAAGGCGCTCTGGGATTTGACCAGCAATTCGGCGACAAAGATTCGCTCACTTTTCGGGCATACGGGCAGGTTCAGGGCTACGACCAGCGCTTCTCCTCTGTGGCTGCCGACCGAAATAGCGAGGCCCTTACCGATCTCCAATACGTTCCTGAACAGGTGGGTGGTGGCGCCGCACAGTGGACACACTTCCTGGGAAAGCACCAGACCCTGATCGCCGGCGGAGATTTGATGGAGGTAATGGGCGCGAGCGATGAGCAGTTCTTCTCCGCCGGTACGCACACACGGAACAACGCTTCTGGAGGACGGCAGAGAATCGTCGGCGTGTTCGGCGAGGATCTCATACGATTCAACCACTGGACCGTCGTTCTTGCCGGGCGTGTGGACAACTGGAATAACTTCAATGCGAGTTCGATCTGCACTCCGGTTCTTGGCGTTTGCCCTGCTCCGAGTGTTGCCTATCCATCACGCAGCGACCTCGCTTTCAGCCCTCGTGCCTCGGTGCTTCGATCCCTGACCCGTAACATTTCGGTGACTGGCTCGATGTACCGGGCTTTTCGCGCGCCGACGTTGAACGAGTTGTACCGAACATTTCGCGTGGCGAACGTATTGACCCAGAACAATCCTTTCCTGAATGCCGAACGCCTCACCGGGGCTGAAGCGGGAGTAAACGTGTCGGCTCTTGATCGCAAGCTTGACCTGCGGGGTACATTCTTCTGGAGCGACATCGTCGATCCCGTGGAAAATGTCACGACCAATCCGACCTCCAGCCCGGTGATGCGGCAGAAACAAAATGTGGGACGTATTCGCTCTCGTGGCTTGGAACTGGACGGGGTGGTACACCTCGATCGCAATATCCAGATCTCCGCCGGTTACGAGTACACGGCGGCAACGGTGGTCAACTACACGGTGCCGGCCGGAGAGGTCTCGCTTCTGGGAAACGATGTCGCGCAGGTGCCGCGCAACGTATTTACATGGGAAGCCCGCTACTGGAACCCCTCGCGAATCATGCTCAGCGTTCAAGGACGGTTCGTCGGAAACCAATTCGATGACGACCAGAACCTGTATCCGCTGGGCCGCTTCTACACCATGGATTTTCAGATTGGCCGCAAGCTCACCCACAACGTCGAAGTCTTTGCGGCGGCGGAAAACATCCTGGACAAGCGTTACTACGTGGCAAATACGCCGACGGCAAATGGATCTCTGTTTAATATTGGGCCGCCGATCCTATACCGCATCGGCTTGCGGCTGAGTTTGCCGGCTGAGAAACAGTAAGTGCTCTTCCGCGTCGTTTGAGCAATTCCCGTTCGATCATTTATTCTTAAGTGTTGTTCGATGTGCGCTCAAGCGACCGTCAACCCTTCCTTATTCAGCTGCGGGAAGAGCCAAGAGCTGATTACTTAGAGTCCATTATGAAAACTGGCATTATTGGCCTGCCGCAGGTAGGCAAAACATCGTTGTTTCAAATCCTGACCAAAGCGCACCTTTCCGCGCAAAGCTCCAATCCGCGAGAGGCGCACGTAGGCGTGGCCAAAGTTCCGGATGATCGTCTCGACCGGCTGGCCGCTCTCTACAATCCGAAGAAACTCACTCACACTTCCGTGGAATACGTAGACGTAGGCGCGATCGGCCAGGACGCATTGAAGGAGAGCGCGTACATCGGCCACTTGCGGCAAGTGGACGCACTGGCCCACGTGGTTCGCGTTTTCGAAGACCCGGCCATTGCTCACGTTGGCGAGATCGATCCCCTGCGCGATATTAAGAATGTGGAGTTCGATCTCATGGTCAGCGATCTCGGTCAGATCGAGAAGCGACTGGAGCGGCTCGAAAAAGACTTGAAGAAGATGAAGACGCCGGAACTCGAAAAGGAGTTCGAACTCCTCAAGCGCGCCAATGCGCATCTCGGAACCGAGAAACCGCTGCGCGAGATGCAAATGACGCCCGAGGACAAGAAGCGGCTGCGAGGCTTCATGTTCCTGAGCGAGAAGCCGATTTTCTATGTGCTCAACATCGGAGAGTCAACAGAGTTGGGTAAACAACTCGACGAGGCCGTCGGCAAGTACAAGCTTACGGAAATTGCCGCACGACCGAATGCCGCAGCCACCGCGATTTGCGGCAAGGTGGAGGCCGAACTTTCTGAAATGAGCGATGCCGATGCTGCCGAATTCCTTTCCAGTTACGGCCTTACCGAGAGCGGCCTGGTCCGCCTGATTCGCACCACCTACCAACTCATGGGCCTGATCTCATTCTTTACTGCCGGAGAGGACGAGTGCCGCGCCTGGCAGATTCCAGCTCACAGTCGCGCGCAGGAGGCGGCCGGAGCCATCCACTCCGACCTGGAAAAACACTTCATCCGCGCCGAGACTATCCGATGGGATCAACTGCTCGAGGCGGGCTCTGAAGCCAACGCCCGCGCCAAAGGCACGCTACGCCTGGAAGGCAAGGATTACATCGTGCAGGATGGCGATGTGATGCACATCCGACATAGTGGGTGAGTACCGAGTTGCGGGTACTGAGTACCAAGCTTTCGGTGTAGGCTGGTTTCCTATGGCGCTGCATTACAAGGACCTGATCGCGTGGCAGAAGGCTATGGAATTGGTCAATTCCGTTTATGACGTCACCGACGCCTTTCCCAAGCGGGAAGTGTACAGTCTGACCGATCAGATCCGCCGGGCTGCAGTTTCAGTTCCTAGCAATATTGCGGAAGGGCAGGCACACTACAGCAATCGCGAGTTCCTTCACTTTTTGCGACATTCTCGCGGCTCATTGGCCGAACTCGAAACGCAGCTACTCATTGCCAGCCGGAGAAATTATCTGGACGGGTCGCAGTCGGCAATACTCCTGAAGCGGGTTGATGAATTGAGCCGCATTCTTAGCGGGTTGATCAACTCGATAAGAGAGAAAGAAGACATCAAAAGGACCTAAGGGATTTGACTCGGTACTGGGTACTAGGTACTCGGCACTCTCATTCCATGAACCCGATCCTCACCAGCACGCTTCTGGGCCTTACCGCCGCCGCCGCCAATATCTTCGGCGGGGCCATCATTGTGCAGCGGCACTGGGAGCGGCGCTATCTCCGCTACTTCATCGCTCTGGGCGCAGGATTCATGCTGGCCACCGCTCTGGTCGAGATGGTTCCAGAAAGCCTCGAATTACGAGGTAGGCCGGCTGCTCTCCTCGTTCTGTTGGGCTATCTGATCATCCATTTTTTTGAACACACGGTTACGCCGCACTTCCACTTTGGCGAAGAGACCCATAAGGATGAATTCGTTCACATGCATCGGGGATACTCGGTGCTGCTAGGACTGATCATCCACACATTCTTTGACGGCATCGCCATCGCCTCGGGATTTCTGGTCTCCAACTGGCTAGGCTGGCTGATCTTTTTTGCGATCTTCCTGCACAAGATCCCCGAGGGCTTCACGGTGAGCTCCGTCATGCTGGCCAGTGGGCGCAGCCGCGGCATCGCATGGGGCGCATCGATGGTGCTGGGAGGATCAACGTTGGCCGGCGTGTTAACGATGGCCATCTTCCGTCATCACGTGGGAGCCGGACTGCCGCTCTCGGCCGGAGTTACGATTTATGTGGCAGCTTCTGACCTGGTTCCAGAGGTGAACAAGGAACCCGCGATGAAGATGGCTCTGCTGGTTTTTGTGGGAGCAGCCCTATTCTTCCTGCTGGATCACTTCTTCCACGCTCGCTGATCTTTGCAGCTCCAACGCGGCAACTCAGTCCACAGTATGTTTAGCCGTGTACCCCTCTCGGGCCACGACCTCGATCTTGACGTCTTTGCCTTTCTGATCTTTCACCTTCAGCGGGCCGCCGTCCGGAGCCATCACCTGGACTTTCAACTTGCGGTAGGTTCCGTCTAGTTTGGTATTGGTTGGCGCATACGAGATGGTGTACTGGTTGCGGATGTCATTGGAAATATCGCCAAACAACTCCGGCAATTCCCCCTCGAAGCGCGGGAAATAAGCGCGCCCCCCGGTCATTGCCGCGAACGTGCGCATCTCGTTGTCGCCTTGCAGGTAGTCCATATGCCCGACGGGAATACCCATGCCGTGCGCATTGCGACAGTAGTAGGAACCGGGATGCGTGTCGCAATATTCCCGCAGGATGAAGCCCACGCTGATGGGAAATATCGTCACATCCTTGGTGTCCTTGATCTTTTTCATGATCTTATCGAGCGTGAGTTTACTGAACGTATCCACGCCCGTTGTAACCAGGATTACGTATTTCTTGCCTTCCACGCGATCGAGTCGATCGAGCGTGTCATACAGAGCGTCGAACAGATTCGTCTCGGAAAAACCGGGAATGCGTAACTGATTCAGCGCCCCATAAATTGCTTTTTTGTCTTGCGTGAAATCCACCAGGATGTGAGGTTGCATGTCGTAATAGGCGACCGCGACCCAGTCATCTTTCCTCAGCGTATTGGCAAATGCGTAAGAGGCCTGCAGCGCCTGCACCATGAAGGTGTAGCTGGTTGAGGCAAACTCCACGAGGAGCACGGCCGTGATCGGCGCCTGCGAGACATTAAAATGGCTCACCTGCTGTGGCACTCCATCTTCCATCACCCGGAAGTTTTCCTTCTTCAGTCCGGGAATGAACTGCCCGTCCTTGGTGGTAACCAGCACATCGACATTGACCAGCGGAACGTTCACTTTCAAGGAATAGTCGGGAAGATCGTCGACTTTTTTGGGGGTGACTGGCGGCGGAGGCGGAGCATCTTCTGCCTTCTTCTTCGGAATCGCATACGGCCCGACGTTGTCAGTGGGACCTCCGGCAGCCGCCGGGACCTCTTGCTTAGGCTTGCCGTTATCTGGAGCCTGCGCCGGCGACTGCGAGGTAGGCGGATTCTGGCTCGGCTGATCCTGCGCGGTGAGGGCCGGCCCGCAAAGGAGGACGAGGGTGATAAGAGATGCCAAAGTCAACCAGAATTCACGGCTATTGCTGCCTAAAGTCTTGCCCGTCTTTCGATTAAACATGGTGAACCCCAATTTTCTCTATGCTAGTATAGACGCACAGATTCGCAATTGGGATGTTTTGCCAGTTCCCAAAACTCCTCCGTTGGCAACGCCGTCACAGTTGGTCTGGATCTAAGCTTAAAGGGCCTGTTGGCGGGTCCTGTCGGGGCTTTAAATGAGAAAAGTTGTTCTCGCGCTTCTCTTCCTGGGTCTATCCCTATCCATTCCAGTCGTTAACGCCCAAACTTCGCAGCCGACCATTCCCGTGGATCAGATCCATGCTGGCATGCGCGGCGTCGCGTACACGGTATTTCAGGGCGTTAAGCCGGAACCGATGGACGTAGAAGTCCTGGGCGTTCTGCGCAATGTAAATGGGCCAAAAGGCAATATTATTCTGATCCGGTTACACGGAACCAAGGTGGAATACACCGGCGTAGTCGCTGGCATGAGCGGCAGCCCGGTGTACCTGGACGGCAAACTGGCAGGAGCTTTGGCGTTCCGCATCGGCGAATTCTCGAAGGAACCGATTGCCGGAGTTACACCCATTGCCGACATGCTCGAGATCAACGCCCTCGACAAGTCACCTGCGGAAGAAACTGCCGCGATCAAGCCTGCCATCAGCAATGCCGCCGGGAAGACGGCGGCGCCCGGAGATGGAGTCGCACTCGCCGGATCAACGCAGACTTTCGCTCAATATCTCAAGCCGATCGACACTCCTCTGGTCTTCAACGGATTTTCGGAGGATGCCGTACGTCAATTCGCGCCGCAATTCGCTTCCGCAGGGATCGTGCCGGTCATGGGCGCAGGCTCCGTGAGCGAGGAGAAGCAGCCTGAACCACTGGAAGCCGGTTCAGCGGTGAGCGCGATTTTGGTTCGCGGCGACATGGATATAGCCGCGACCTGCACCGTCACTTATATCGATCCGCAGCGGCTTCTGGCCTGCGGGCATCCCTTGTTGCAATTTGGTTCCGTCGACCTGCCGATGAACAAGGCACAGGTCCTCGCCACCTTGCCGTCCCCCCTGAACGCCTTCAAGATCGTGAATACAACCGAACGGGCGGGCGTTTTTGTCCAGGATCGTCATACCGGCATTCTTGGTGTCTTCGGCCGGCAGCCTGACATGATTCCGGTCACGCTGACGATTCACAGCGGCAGCACTGCCAAAGAATTTCACTACGAGGTGTTGAACAATCCGCGGCTCAGTCCGGTCGCGATGATGGCCACCGTTTTCAACGCGCTGCATGGCGTCAATGAATTCGGCGAGGAAATTACATATCGACTCAACGGGACCATCGATGTGAAAGGCTTTCCCGAAGTCGGCCTGCGCAACATGTTTGTCCCGGCGGAAAACGGGCAGCCGGCCGCGATGGCCGCCGCACTCTCGCTGGGCGAGCGTTTTGGACGCATCTACGACAATCCTTACAATGCGCCCGCAGTTAAAGGCGTGAAACTCGACTTTGACCTGGTTCGCGAGCGCCGCTGGGCGCGACTGGAAAGCGCGCGCACCGATGTGACCGAGGCCCGGCCGGGCGATCAGATCATGGTGGAAACCGTACTGGCTCCGTATCGCGGCGAGCGCGTCGTGCGCCAGATTCCAGTGAAGATTCCGACATCTGCCAGCAAAGGAACGTTGCGCATCCTGGTCAGCGATGGCGACACGCTCGATCGCGCGAACCGCACCAATCCCGCATTCGGACGCAAGCTTGATCTCGCGTCGACTATCGCTCTACTGAACAAAGAACACTCCAACAACCGGCTTTACGTCTCGCTTCTTGAGGCCGATCCGGAAGCCCGAGTCGCCGACAAAGTCATGCCCACACTGCCCATCTCAGTCATGAATGTAATGGACGGCATGCGGGGCAACCAGGAGATGATCGTCAGCGGAGAATCGAACGTCGATGAAACCGCGACGCCCGCGCTCGACTATGTGGTGTCAGGAGCGCAATTGCTGACGGTGACCGTGAAGTAAGTTGAGCAGGTGTGGCCTGTGAAGGTGTGGCGCGGGCACTCTTGCCCGCGAAATCTAACCACAAGCACAGTCCCATTTCGAAACTGATCTCGGCAGATTTCTCAATCCAATCGTCAGAACCACGAGCCAGAAGCCTTACGATTGGCACGAGTCCTTCCAGTGCCAACCGCCAGATTCCGCCGATACGAATATCGCCGCCGTCTCCCTCACTATCAACGCGACGACCGGCCTCTTTTTGTAACATTTCGCACGCTCCAATCCATCCAACTCACGCCCCAAGCCCGCACCTTGGCCTTGAGACACTGCGTCCACGATCACGGCAAAACGTTCCGCCTTCACGCCGCCGTCATTATGCCCGATCACGTCCATCTTCTCTTCACAGCACTCCGAGACGCTGAGGGCTGGACGTTCGCGCTGCCGGAAATCCTGCGACGTATAAAGGGAAGTTCAGCCCACTCGATCAACCAGCTCTGGGGAAGAGTTGGATCAGTCTGGCAAGATGAGTCTTTCGACCACGTGCTACGGGGAGATGAAAGCCTTCGGGAAACGGTGGAGTACATTCGCGAGAATCCGGTAAGACAGGGATTGGCGCTGAAGCCGGAAGACTACGAATGGTTATGGGTTGATCCTGCAATCATGAGCAGGTAAGTCTTGAGCAGTTGTGGCGCGGGCACTCCTGCCCGCGAAATCTAACCACGAGCACGGAATGAGCAAAGCTGAGTACCTTAACGCAACATACTTCAGTACCTGTGGTTAGAGTGGCGCGGGCAAGAGTGCCCGCGCCACATATTACTCGTCTTTTCACTCTTCTTCGTTCTCGCCCATCTGCATGCTGAGATAGCGCTCGTACCCTAATTCCTTGATCTGGTGCATCTGAGCTTCGAGGAAGTCCACATGTTCCTCTTCATCTTTCAGCAACTGCACCAGCAAATCGCGCGACCCGTTGTCGCCCTCTTTGGTGGCAATCGCTACCGATTCGTTGTACTGCTTGACGGCGCCGACTTCCAGCGCGAGATCACTCTCGATCATCGCCTTGACCGATCCGCCCACCTTCAATTCCAACGGCATCATCGACGGAGTGCCATCGAGAAACAGTATCCGCTCCATTAGCACCTCGGCGTGCTTCATCTCGCCGATGGATTGCTTCTTGATGAATTCGGAGAGCTTGCGATATCCCCAGTTTTCACACATCTCGGCATGCAGGAAATATTGGTTAATGGCGGTTAACTCTTCGCGCAATGCTTTGTTCAGTTCGGCGAGTACTTTCGGATTACCTTTCATAAGGCCCTCAGAGTATGGGAAGTAAGCGTGGGACGCAACGAGAAAATTGACGCCAAATCGAAGACGAGGGAACACGCAACTATCCGAGATAGTTCAGGAGCTCAACGCGGCCTCCAGCGTCTTGAGCAATGCCGCTCGCGTGAAAGGCTTCTCCAGCAGTCGAATGCTGTTGTCCAATCCCTGATGTATGACCAGTTCCCCGGTATAGCCGGACATATACACGATTTTCATCTGCGGATAAGAGTCGATCAGCCGCAGCACCAGGTCGGGGCCGTTCATCCCTTTCATGACCACATCGGTCAGCGTGAGAGCAACGGGCACTTCGCTGGCGGCGATCGACTCCAGAGCCGATTTCCCATCTTCCGCCTCGATCACTTTGTAGCCATGCTCCTCCAGCATCTTCCGCGTAAGCCGGCGCATCACGGAATCATCTTCCGCAAGCAGGATCGAGACTCCATCGCGACGGACGGGAAGGACATCTTCACGATTTTCCGGTGCCGATTCCAGCTTCTGCTCGGCACTGGGAAGATAAATTTTGAAGGTGGTTCCGTGTCCGACCTCGCTGTAAACCCAGATGTGTCCGCCGCTCTGTTTCACAATGCCATACACGGTTGCCAATCCGAGACCAGTGCCCTTCCCCATCTCTTTGGTTGTGAAGAAGGGTTCGAAGATGCGGTTCCGCGTGACTTCATCCATGCCGATTCCGTTGTCACTGATGGCCAGCATCACATAGCGTCCGGCGTGCATGGACGGGTGCTCTTGCGCGAACGATTCATCAAAATCAAAGACCGATGTTTCAAGAATCAGTTTTCCACCGCGCGGCATGGCATCACGCGCATTCACCGCAAGGTTCACTGCGATCTGGTCGAGTTGCCCTGGATCCGCCTCAACAATGGCGCTGGTCTGGCGCGGCAGGAACACAATTTCGACCGCGTCTCCCATCAGGGGCTTCAGCAGCTTAGTCACTTCCTTGAGCCGGTCGTTCAGATCCAGGACCTGGCTTTGTGCCGGTTGCCTGCGGCTGAAGGCCAGCAGTTGCCGGGTCAAGGAGGCACCTCGCTTGGCCGCTTCCTGGATGTTGTCGAGATACTCCAGGTTGTCCGCATCCACCCGGCCGCGCAGCAGTTCCGTGCACGCCGTGATGATCCCTAAAAGATTGTTAAAGTCGTGTGCCACCCCACCCGCGAGTCTGCCCACGGCTTCCATCTTCTGCGATTGCCGCAGCTGATCTTCTGTCTTCTTCTGCGTCGTAATATTTCGGGCAATCGTCGACGCGCCCACTACCTTCCCGTCCGAATCGTAAATTGGTGAAACCGAGATGGAGACGTGCAACTTGCGTTTGTCCTTCGTGAGCCGGACCGATTCGAAATATTCGACACGTTCTCCGCTGCGGATCTTCTGCAGGATGTTGGGAATTTCGTCGGTCCGATCCGGGGGAGCAAGCATGGTGATGGAACGGCCGATCATCTCCTGCGCCGTGTATCCGTAGATATCCTCCGCGCCTCTATTCCAGTGTGTAATGGTGCCGTCTAAGTTCTTGCCGATAATCGCATCTTGGGTGGAATCCACAATCAATGCCAGCCGATTTTGGGAGTCGCGCAACTCCCGGCTTTTTCGCTCGTCCAGTTCCTTATGGGCCCGGCGCAGTTCCTCTTCAATGCGCTTGCGATCTGTGATGTCGCGAATTGCGCTCAACACAATGAGCCCGTCGGCGGCGGCAACCGGGCTCAGGCTGATTTCGACCGGGAATTCCGACCCGTCGCGGCGCCGGCCGTAGAGATCCAGACCCGACCCCATCCGGCGTATTTTAGGTTGCTGATGATATTCCTCGCGATGTTGATCGTGATGCGGGCGCTGCCGCTCCGGTACCAGGATTTCGATCCTTTGCCCGATGAGCTCGTCGCGGGTATAGCCGAATAGCGTTTCGAGCTGAGAATTGACTTGGATGATTACGCCCTGCTGGTTTACGACAGCGACAGCATCAGGAATGGCCTCGAGGATGGAGGTCGTGAGCAACGTCTCAGCTAGCATTTTCGGATTCGACTGCATGGCACTTCGCAAATCTTAAGACGGGCGTCCCCCCACTGGGACAAGAGGATGGGCTTACTATACTCGAAAAACAGCCCGGATTTTCTGCCAAGAATAGGATTTTCTGGAGAACGAACCTGTCTAGCCCACGAACTGCAGGAGACTCTTTGGCATGTGAGTAAACCCGCGCGTCAAAAATACCGCGAGCAGCATCTGTGTTCCGTTGTACCCCACGTGAACCAGAAAGCTGGCTCCGACTGATCGCGTCGCGGCGCGAACAATGCCACACACGACTCCCACGATGAACACGACAAGTAAAGCTCCCCAGGCGTAGCCATACTGCTGCAAGTGCAACGCCGCGAACGGTGCTGCGGTAAGGAAGATTGCCCACGCTGCGCCCCATCGCCTGGCGAGCACCGGATAAAAAAATCCTCGAAAAAACAATTCTTCGACCAGCGGGCCCAGGCTGACGGCGATGATTGACAATAAATAGGCATCTCTAGGTCGCGCGAATAGCTTTTCAAATGGAGTGTCTTTGGGCATGGGCAGGAAGCTTTCCAGCAAGTTGAGCGCAAGCAGCATCCCGGCTCCTAGGAACAGCAGTTTCCATTCCGCCTTTGGCCAATTCCAGCGGATCGCGGCGCCAAATCCCGCGTGGTATTTCCCTTCTACCAGCGCCAACAGATAAATCACGAGCGCACCGTCGATCAGGAACTGCGACAGCAGCAATAAAATCGGCCATTGCGCCAGATCGACTAAGGAAATCCGCGGATAGAGAAAATAATGCGTCCCAAACAGAAGCGCGAATTGCGAGATGAGCATCGTGGCCAGAGTCAATCCCGTAACGAGAAGAACGTCCCACCCGTTCCATACCGGATTCTCGATCGGTGTCCGAACCGCTGAAGGAGGTGGAAACTCCGGGCTTTTGATCTGCACCGAATCGTAGAGATTGGGCGTGCTGGGAACGCCAGGGTCGGCGTTGGGTGGAAGCTGCGGGTCCAACTGCGGATTGTTGGAAGAAGACAAGCGGTAAGATTCCTTCAACTGAGAACAGATTGAGAACTCGGGGCGGCTTTCCCGAAATATGCGGCCAGCGCCTGCCCGGTATACGACTTCTTCACCTTCGCCACCTGCTCCGGAGTGCCTTGCGCGACCATGCGCCCGCCCTCCTCGCCACCTTCCGGACCAAGATCGATGATCCAATCGGCGTTGCGGATCACATCGAGATTGTGCTCAATGATGATGATCGAGTTCCCCAAGTCGGTCAACCGGTGCAGCACGTCGAGCAGTTTCTTCACATCATCGAAGTGCAGGCCGGTAGTCGGTTCATCGAGCAGATAGAGCGTCTTGCCTGTCTGCCGCTTGCTCAACTCTCGCGCCAGTTTAATGCGCTGCGCCTCGCCGCCGGAAAGTGTAACCGCCGATTGTCCTAAATGAATGTATCCCAGCCCGACGTCGACCAGCGTCTGCAACTTCTGCTTCACCTGCGGAATGTTTTCGAGAATCGGCAGCGCATCGGCAACGGGCATCTCTAGCAGGTCGGCAATGGAGTAGCCGTTGTATTTCACCGCCAGGGTTTCCGAGTTGTAGCGGCGTCCTCCGCAAACTTCACAAAGGACGTACACATCCGGCAGGAAATTCATCTCGATCCGCCGCTGCCCTTCGCCCTGGCACGCCTCGCAACGTCCCCCGGAAACGTTGAACGAAAAACGCCCCGCCTTGTAGCCTCGTTCGCGCGACTCCGGGAGCATGGCATAAAGATCGCGAATGGCGGTGAACACACCGGTGTACGTTGCCGGATTCGAGCGAGGCGTGCGCCCGATCGGCGACTGATCGATGCGAATCACTTTATCGATGTTTTCCGCGCCCGAGATCGCTTTGTGGTCTCCGGCCTTTTCACGCGAGCGATAAAGTTGCCGCGCCAACGCTCGATACAGGATGTCATTTACTAATGTTGATTTGCCTGACCCGGAGACTCCTGTCACAACGGTCATTACACCCAGCGGAAAGGTGACATCCAGATTTTTAAGATTATTTTCCTTCGCGCCGAGAATCGTTAGCGCCGCGCCATTCGCATGCCGCCGCTCCGGCCGCATCGCGATCGACGTCCGACCAGAGATATAGGCTCCGGTCAGCGAATTCGGTTCGCGCATGATTTCTTCTGGAGTACCATGCGCGACCAGGCTCCCGCCGTGTCGCCCGGCGCCCGGCCCAAGGTCCACGACATAGTCCGCCCGTCGGATCGTCTCCTCATCATGCTCGACTACCAGAACCGTGTTGCCCAAATCGCGCAGATTCTCCAGAGCGTTCAACAATCGTCCGTTGTCGCGATGATGCAATCCAATCGAGGGCTCATCCAGCACGTACAACACACCGCGCAGCTTCGATCCGATCTGCGTCGCCAGTCGAATGCGCTGGCCCTCTCCGCCGGACAGGCTCGCTGCCGAACGATCAAGCGAGATGTATCCCAAGCCCACCGCGTTTAAGAATTGCAGCCGTTCGACGATTTCGTGCATGACGCGTCCTGCGATTGCCGCCTCGCGTCCCGCCAGTTTTATGCCTTGCGCCACTTGTAGGGAGCGCACCACGGGCATCGCCGTGAAGTCGGCGATCGACATCGCATTTACTTTGACCGCCAGGCTTTCCGGCCGCAGCCGCTTGCCGTGGCATGCAGGGCACTCAGTCGCCGACATGTGATCCATCAGCCAGTCGCGATAGCCTTCGGAGGTCGACTCTTCTAGATTCTGCTTGAGATAGCCGAAGATGCCATGAAATCCTGTTCGTCCGCCACGTCCGGATTCCCCGTTCAACAGAAAGTCCTGCGTCTTCTCGGGAAACTTCTCAAACGGAATGCTCAGATCAATCCCGGTAGCGGCGGCCACGATCTGCAGCTGGTGAATCAGGTTTTGCGACGCCGACCCCGGACCCAATCCGCCGTCAAGCAGGGGCTTCGACCAATCCGTGATCACCTTGGCCGGATCGAAATCGTACTTGCTGCCCAGCCCGTGGCACTCCGGGCACGCTCCGTACATGCTGTTAAACGAAAATGATCGCGGCTCGAGCTGCGGAACGTTGATCCCGCAATCGGGGCAGGCCAACTTTTCGGAATAGAGTTGCTCTTCTCCGCCCACGACCGCGACCTGCACCAGGCCGCCCGCCAGTTTCATCGCCAAGCCAACGGACATCTCCAGGCGATGCTCGATGCCCGGCTTCACCAGCAGGCGGTCAATCACGACTTCGATAGTGTGATTCTTGCGCTTGTCCAGGTTGATGGCGACGTCATCATCCAGGCTAACCAACTCGCCGTCGATGCGAGCCCGCGTGTAGCCATGCTTGACGAGCGTCTCCATCTCTTTCTTAAACTCGCCCTTGCGCCCGCGGACGATGGGCGCCATGACCATGACCCGATCCTCCGGCGTCAGCGCCATCACGCGTTGCACGATCTGGTCAGCGGACTGCCGGCTGATCGCCCGCCCGCACTTGGGGCAATGCGGAACTCCGATGGAAGCGAATAAGAGGCGAAGATAATCGTAAATTTCGGTGATCGTCCCCACGGTGGAGCGGGGACTGCGGCTGGTAGTCTTCTGCTCAATCGAGATGGACGGGCTAAGTCCATCAATTCCATCGACATCCGGGCGTTCCATCTGGTCCAGAAACTGCCGCGCGTAAGCTGACAGAGTCTCGACGTACCGCCTCTGCCCCTCGGCGTAAATGGTGTCAAATGCCAGGGATGACTTGCCCGACCCGCTCAGCCCGGTAACCACGGTCAGGGTGTTACGTGGAATCTCGACACTTATGTTCTTGAGATTGTGTTGCCGGGCGCCCCGGACGGAGATCTTGGTAATCGCCATTATTCGCCGAGGGTGGTGTCCCTTCCGTAATGTCGACAGGGCAGCAGAATTGTTCGAAAGTAGGAATGCACAGCTCTACTCCGTATCTTAGTCGTCAACAGCGCGGAGCGTCAACGCAGGTAGATTGAAGGGTTATTGCACTGCGGAAAGGCGATAAGAAGTATACGGTTTTCGGAGCTCTGCATCAGATTAAGCGTCGATAAAGGTGGTCGGTCGTGAGTTCGTTTATGATGCCTTTTATTCTCTGCTTCACAGTAATCGCCTCGGTGACCTTCGGCATTCTATCCGCGTATGTGGCTGTCTTCTCGATCCTTTCGGCTTTCCGACATTCAACTCCGGCTGAGCCGAAGCGGCCTCGGCTGGTATTGGTCCCCTCACAGAATCACGCTAGCGGCGACTAGGCTGCCGGCGCTGCTTCCCGATCCATTACCCCTCGAATTCCTATTTCGCTGCTTCCACAAAAACTGCAGTTCCATACGCCAGCACTTCCGTGACGCCCTGCATGACCTCGGTAGCGTCATAACGCGCGCCCACTACGGCGTTTCCGCCAATTTCAGCCGCATGCTGCAACATCAGGTCGAAGGCCTCTTGCCGGGTCTTTTCACACAAGTTCGTAAGTAGAGTGATATTCCCGCCGACCAGGGTTTGCAGCCCTGCCCCAATAGTTCCAAAGATCGACCGTGACCGCACCACGATGCCACGAACCACACCAAGCGTACGCGTCACGCGGAAGCCGTCCAGTTCAAATTGAGTGGTCACCATGTTGTGAGCCACCATCCTGCCAGCGGTGTAACCTGTCGCCATCGGATTCCCCTCTCTGCATATGGATCCCTTGCTGAGCTAAAAGACAGGCAACTATAGCGCGCTACTTCCCGCACTACGAGTGCTTCTCCAGTTTCGGGTCCCAACTCTATTCCAATTCAGCGGTGATGAAGAATTCCTGTGACGATCGGTCGTATTCGACGCGCAAAACATTCGGCTTGCAGCAGACCTGGCAGTCTTCGACATAACTCTGGCGGCTGCCGGCAGATTCGTCGACCGAAGTTGTGTTCCACTCTCCGCAAGCGGCGCATTGGAAACCAGATTCCATACGGTGAACAGAAGAGCATACCTCAGCGGCTGAAGCCGGACGCCGGAAGCAGCCGCAGTGGCACGACTAGAAGTCGTGCCCTTCCCAAAGCTCAATCCCACTGCGGTTTATGGCTTTGCATTCGATTTCAATCTGCCATCTGAAATCGAAAATCTAAAATCCCCCTATAATGGCCGGACTACTTTCCTGGTCTCCTGGAGGGCTGATGATCTCACGGCGCAGGTTTCTGAAATCGGGCGGAGTAACGGCAGGAATTGCAGTTGCCTCGGCCTCGCATTTGGCGATGGCACAAGAAACCAAGGATGGCGCTTCCCTTCCCGCGTCAATCGCCGCGTTGCAATCGCGCAAGAGCGAAGCCACGCCGATCACGCGCGAGGAGCGCGAGCAACGCCAGGAACACGCGCGCAAATTGATGGCGGAGAATTCTCTCGATGCCATCCTCCTCATGGAAGGCACCTCGCTACGCTACTTCACCGGCATGCACTGGTGGGGAGGAGAGCGCGCATTCGCATTCGTCCTGCCGGCGAAAGGCCCCGCATTCTACGTCTGCCCGGCCTTCGAGGAAGGCCGCGCCCGCGAGCAAATCAAGAATGCACCGAACGGCGAAAAACCAGACGTTCGCATATGGCAGGAAGACGAGAACCCTTATGACCGCATCGCCCAGGGATTCAAAGAACGAAGCATCGCCACCGGCAAGATCGGCATTGAAGAAACGGTACGCTTCGTCTTTACCGACGGCATTACGAAGGCAGCATCACAAGCGAACATGGTCAGCGCGACTCCTGTAACTGCCGGATGCCGCATGGTGAAAAGCGCGCATGAAGTTGCATTGATGCGGCTGGCTTCTCAAGTAACGCTTTCGGTGTACGAAGCTGTATATCGAGCGTTGCACGACGGCATGACGCAGAACGAAGTCGAGAATTTGATCGACAAAGCTTATGCCCGCACGGGCTTCGCCGGGGAAACCAGCGTAATGGTGGGCGAATACTCCTCCTCGCCCCACGGGTCCACGACGCCACAGGTCATCCGCGAAGGTTCAATCATCATGATCGACGATGGCTGCACCGTGGAAGGCTACCAGTCCGACATCACCCGCACGTTCGTGCTCGGAAAAGCGACCGACAAGATGAAGAGTGTCTTTGACATCGTGCACCGCGCCCAATCGGCGGCTCTGGCGACTGCAAAGCCCGGCGCTGAGTGTGGCTCGGTCGATGCCGCAGCTCGCAAGATAGTCACCGACGCTGGCTACGGCCCTGACTACAAATATTTCACTCACCGCGTGGGCCACGGCTTGGGGATGGATGGCCACGAGTGGCCGTATCTGGTCCGCGGCAACAAGACCAAACTGCAGGCTAATGTGACGACGAGCGATGAACCCGGAATCTACATTCGAGGCGAGTTTGGCATCCGGCTGGAAGACGATATGCACGTTACGGAGAACGGCGCGGAACTCTTCACACCGCAGAGTCCGTCGTTGGAGGAACCGTTCGGAAAGTAGCCGTTGATGGGCAGCAGATTTTGACATCCGCAGTCAGGCACCCTACCATACGGCAACCACTGTGGGGCGCCCTTGTCGATGATCGACCAGACCATTTCTCACTACCGCATTATTCAGAAACTCGGCGGCGGAGGTATGGGCGTTGTCTACGAAGCCAAAGATCTGAATCTTGGCCGTCACGTCGCGCTCAAATTCCTTCCCGAGGCCCTGGCCAAAGATCCTCAGGCTCTGGAGCGCTTTCGGCGCGAAGCCCGTGCTGCGTCGGCGCTGAATCATCCCAATATTTGCACCATCCACGAAATTGCCGAAGCCAATGGTCAGTCCTTCATCGTGATGGAGATGTTATCTGGCGAGACTCTGAAACATCGCCTCATGAGCGGCGTCATCCCGATCGAGCAATTTCTGGAACTGGCAGTACAGATCGCTGATGCCCTGGACGCCGCGCATAGTGAAGGCATTGTGCACCGCGACATCAAGCCGGCGAATCTCTTTGTCACCAAACGCGGGCAGGCCAAGATCCTGGATTTCGGACTTGCCAAGCTCAGCGGAACTCCAGAGGTCCCGGCGTCAGCTCCCGATGGCGCCACGCTCGATGCCAACCTGACCAGTCCCGGAACAACGGTGGGTACGATCGCCTACATGTCCCCGGAACAGGCCCGCGGCGAGGAACTGGACCGGCGTAGCGACCTCTTCTCCTTTGGAGCGGTGCTGTACGAAATGGCTACCGGCCGTATGGCCTTCAGCGGGAATACGTCGGCGATGATGTTCGATGCCATTCTTCACAAGGCGCCGACTGCCGCAGTGCGGCTGAATCCAGAACTGCCGTCTGAACTGGAGCGGATCGTCAGCAAATCGCTGGAAAAAGATCCGAGCCTGCGCTACCAGAACGCCGCCGACTTGCTGAGTGATCTTAAACGGATGCGGCGGGATTCCAGTTCGGCACGGGTTGACGTCGCGGCATCAGGACCCACGGCAGCCCTGAAGCAATTTCCATGGAAGCGGCCCGCGATCGCTGGATTAGCGGTGGCTCTGGCCATTGCGGGATGGTTCGGTTGGAAGTCCGTTGCCACGCCCCACGAGGTTTCGTCCATCGCGGTGTTGCCCTTCGCCAATCAAAATAGCAGTCCGGACACGGAATATCTCAGCGATGGGATTACCGAGAGTCTGATCAATGATCTTTCGAGGTTGCCGAAGCTGTCAGTCATGTCGCGCTCATCCGTGTTTCGTTACAAGGGTCGTGACGCGGATCCGGAGGCTGTGGCAAAAGATTTGAAAGTTGATGCGGTGATTACTGGGCGCGTGTTACAACGCGGGGACCAGTTGCTGATCAGCGCCGAACTGATTGACGCGCGCAACAATCGCAACTTGTGGGGTGAGCAGTACGATCGCAAGATGGCGGATTTGATCGGCGTCCAGCAGGATATCAGCGGAGCGATTGCGGCACGGCTGCGGGAGCGGTTATCCGCCGAAGACGCCAAGCCCATGGCGAAGGGCGGCACTCGTGATGCAGAGGCCTATCAGCTCTATCTCAAGGGTGATTACTACTTTGAGAAGCGCACGCCGGAGTCTCTGGTAACGGCTCGCAACTATTTCAACCAAGCGCTTCAGAAAGACCCAGGCTACGCTCAGGCATGGGCTGGACTGGCTGCGAATTACTACGTTGAGCCCGACTACTCCCCGGTGTCGAATGCTGAGAACCTGCCGAAGGCGAAGGCCGCGGCGGAAAAGGCCCTGGCTTTCGATGACATGCTGGCGGAACCACACGCCGTTTTGGCAGGAATCCACAACGCACAGTTCGAGTGGGAGGCATCGGAGCGGGAATTCCGGCGCGCCATTGAGCTGAATCCGAATGACGCCAACACACACAACTGGTATTCGTTCCTGCTCGCCTCGCTCGGGCGCACCACCGACGCGATCACCCAAGCCAAACGGGCGGTCGACCTCGAGCCTCTGAATCTCAAATACAGTGATACGCTTGGCGTAATGTATCGATACGCCGGACAAGGTGAATTGTCCGTTGAGCAGGAAAAAAAGACGCTCGAGATGGATCCCAACTATTCCTCAGCGCTTTACAACATCAGTTTGGGGTACTACGAGCTCCACCAGTACGATCTGTGGCTGGAAAACTGGAAGAAGGCCGCGACACTAAAGAACGATCCCGAAGATCTGAGGATCGCGGAGGAGGCAGCGCGGGTCTACGCCACGTCGGGATACCAGGCGGCAGGCAATCGAATCCTCGACCTCCACCTGGATCTCGCCAAGCGGCGCTACATGGATCCAACCATCATTGCATTCGACTATGCTGACCTGGGGGATAAGGACCAGGCTTTCGTATGGCTGGAGAAAGCCTACGCCGAGAAGTCCGATGGCATCATATGGGTCAAGAGCGACCCCGCGATGGCCAGCCTGCACTCCGACCCGCGCTATGCTGCGCTACTGAAGAAGATGGGATTCCCGCAATGAACAGCCACTACTCTCCCGGCACCGGCGGGCATCCCGGGAACTCGGTCACATACGTATTGCCGATATAGCCCAGATATGCAATGCCGATCTCGCTGGTGAAAAAACCATCCGCCGTCAGTTTTCGCAGGAAGCTGAAGAACGCAATGCCTTGTCCGAGGCTCGGATCTTTCTTCGCATTCTTGCGGTACGCGATGAGATCGAGTATTTCCTTTTGCTGATCCGCCGTGCAATCAAGATAGGCTTTCTCATAGCGGTCCGTGCAGGTGTTATCGAGCCACATCAGCCCTCCGCCCAATGTCACTTGATATTCCTGGCTCTCGCTCGTTAGCAGGTCGATAAACTCGGGGGCGCCCGCCTCAACCGCACCCTTCGCTTCTTCGTCGGACGGAATAATCGTCTGACAGAGACTTTGCAGCGTCTTATAGGCGTGCGCAGAGAAGAACTTCGGGGTGTAGACACTGTTTCCCGCGGCAGCCTTCTCCGCCTTAATCATGCGATGCGCATATTCCGCTGCCTCCAGCGGAATCACGCGCAGCACGGAACCAGCCACAGCCGTCACTGTCAGCGATTTGAGAATATCGCGCCGCGAAATGGCCATGTGAAGTCCGCCTACAGATTCCCTTTCTTCGCCTGCTCCAGCAGATGTTCCGACGCCCGCCAAGTCAGCGCCATGATCGTCAGTGTCGGATTCTTGTCGGCATTCGTCACAAAAGACGCGCCATCGGTGACAAACAGATTCTTCACGTCGTGCGCCTGGCAGTATCCGTTCAAGGCGGAGGTCGCGGGACGTTCCCCCATGCGCACGGTGCCTACTTCATGGATAATTCGCCCGCCATCTTCAATCCCGTACGGGTGACTTTCGTCGTGAAGCGTGGGAGTCATAAAAACGCCTCCCGCCACCTCCACGATTTCCCGGTAGGTCTCCTGCATATCCTTCGCCATCTTGATTTCATTCTCGCCCCACTTCCAATGAAAGCGGAGCACCGGGATTCCCCACTGATCGACCATCGCAGGATCAATCTCGCAATAGCAGTTTTCGTTGGGAATCATTTCGCCCCGGCCGGCGAATCCAATATACGTACCATATTTTTTCTTGCACTCCCGCTTGAGTGAGGTCCCATAGCCTTCAAATTCGTCACACAGGTCGTCATAGTCGCCCACTCCGGGCATGCCGCGGCCGCCGCCGAACTCGGTGTGATAGCCGCGCAGAAATTCATTCTTACGATCGAACTTCCACCACGGCAGGTACATGTGCATCCCGCCTACACCATCGTGGTTGTGCGCCGGCATTTTCTCCAGTTGAGGAAAATAACCACCCGCATCGCTCCCCACCGAGTCCATCAAATTACACCCAACCACTCCCGACGAGTTCGCCAAGCCGTCTGGAAACAGTGTGGACCTGGAGTTCAGCAAAAGCCGCGCCGACTCGCAGGCGCTGGCAGCCACGATGAAAGCCCGCGCGTGGATTCGCCTCTCCTCGTGCGTCGCCTTATCGATGTATGAAACCGCCGCGACCTTGCCATCTTTGCCAACGACCAACTCTCGCGCCATGGCGCCTGTAATCAGCGTGAGGCGGCCAGTCTTCTCAGCCGGGGGAATCATCACCTGGCTCGAACTGAAATTCGAGGCAGTGATACATCCGCGACCACACTGGGCGCAGTAATGACAGGCAGGCCGGCCGTTGAGAGGACGCGTGAGAATCGCCAGCCGCGAAGGCACACACAGAATGCTCAGCCTGTCGCAGGCCTTCTTGATGATGGTCTCAGTGCAGCGCGGCTTGGGCGGAGGCAGGAAGATGCCATCGGGAGCGCTCGGAATATTTTCCTTGGTCCCGAATACTCCGATGTAAGACTCAACTTTATCGTAATAGGGAGCTACGTCTTCGTAGCTGATGGGCCAGTCATCTCCCATGCCGTCATGGGAGCGGACCTTAAAGTCCACCGACGACATGCGTAGAGCAATACGTCCCCAGTGGTTCGTGCGTCCGCCAACGATGCGGGAACGAAACCAGCGGAACTTCGATCCCGGCGCGGAGACATAAGGCTCGCCTTCGATGTCCCAGGCGCCATTCGGCGCCATGAACTCATTCTCGAGTCCCTCGCGCGCTCGCCCTCCGACTCCCGCACCACGGTGGGGCAGATCGTAAGGCCACACGTGCTCTTTGTAGTCTCGCGCGGGAACCAGCGGAGGCCCCGCCTCGAGCAGAGCAACGCTCAGGCCGCCTTCTGTTAGCACTTTGGCCGCCGTGCCTCCCGAGGCACCGGAGCCAATGATGCAAACGTCATAGGTTTTAGGTGTGCGCCTGACCTGCATGAACCCCAGTCGTTTCTGCAAAAGTGCCGCCGCCGAAGCGGCGGCACCGTATCCCCAGTGAACCACCTCAACTAAAAAGTCAATTTCGAAAGGTACTCATAGCTGGCTTTAATGCTCTCCATCGGATTTTCAGGCTTATCGTGCTCGACGATGTAGTGCTTGATGCCCGCTTTGTCGGATTGCGCAAAAATTTTCTTCCAATCGATGATCCCATTGCCGACCGAGGTCAGATCCGCAGTATCGCCAAAGTTCTGGCCGCCCCCGGTGGTGACTTTGGGAAGGCTCTTAATGTCTTTCACGTGCACCAATGGGAACCGCCCCGGATACTCATTGAAGTACTTCAGCGGATCAGCACCCGCTGCGGTAATCCAGCACAAGTCCATTTCCATCTTTACCAGCTTGGCATCGCATTCTTTGAGAAGTTCATCGTAAGGAAGCTTACCGTCAACGGGAAGAAATTCGAACCAGTGGTTGTGATAGGCGAATTGCAGGCCCGCTTTCTTGCTTTGCTCTCCGCAGTGATTGAATTTCTCGGCCGCCTTCTTCCAGATGTCGGGCGACTTGCGCAGATCTTCAGGAATCCACGGACAAACGATGTACTGCAGACCGATGGCTTTCGAGGTCTCGATCACAGAGGGAAACTTATCGTCGAGTTCGTCGTATTGCACGTGAGTCGCAGGGGCCGTCAGTCCGTTCTTCTCGAGGACTGCGCGCACCTGCTGGCCGGTCCGGCCAAAATATCCCGCAAATTCCACTTCCTTGTAGCCGATCTGCGCGACCTTCGCGATGGTGCCTTCAAAGTCGTCCTTCATCAAGTCGCGGACGGTATAGAGTTGCACTCCGACTTTCTTGATTTTGTGTCCGGCAGCGGCCCAACCCATCCGGGCGCTCAAAAGTGTGCCTGCAGCGACGGTCGTTACAGTTTCCAGAAAGGTACGGCGGTTCATGGCACTAAGACTCATGATGACGTTCCTCCAAAAAGGCCTGCGGGAGTAGATTTCAGATTCGGGAGCATTATACGCGGGAGAAGAAATCCGCAGAGACGAAACGCGCGCGACCAGAGCACCCCGATCCTGCGTTGGGACTTCAAATCATAAAAAGGGGACGCGGCGCCGCGTCCCTTCACAGTCGCAAGAATACTCGTGTTAAGACGGCGAAACTTGCAAATTATTCTGCACCTCGAACGTCCCCGAGACCGACTTTGCCCGGACGCCAGCCAGGTTCTTGTCGGCTTCGCTGTCGACCACCCCTTCCAGTGTCACGCGCCCGTTCTTCACAATGATTCTGATCGGTTTCTGCACACCCAATTCATACTTTTGCAGCCCCGGATACTGATAGATCGAGCGGAACAGCTCTAGACGGATGCGGTCATCCATCGAGGAGGGAGGTAGGACCTCGATCTGATTGTCGACGCGATCGACACCTTCGATGCGTTTGACTACGTTCTCAGCATCCGACTTGAGAGTGGGCCTCACCACCGCTCCAAGCAAAACAACTGTTCCACCATCCACCTTGAAGGCGATGTAGTCGAACACACCGAAATACGGCAGCATGAGAAGTTCATGGCGAACCTCTCGGGTGATGCGGTCCTGCGACTTGGCGGAGTTTTGCCCCTCGACGGCCGGGATAACTGCACTCAACGTCATAAGCGTCAGCAAACCAACTACGGCAATCAGCAGCTTGGATCTCATATTGGGTTTCTCCTTGCGTTCCCATGTGGGCTCCCCAGAAGATGCGATTTGCCGCCAAATAGTTGGTAATAAGCCACCGCTCTTCCAAGAAGACTCACGAATGAGAAGATTTGCGACAGGTTAATACTCCCCACGCTTCCTTAATTATGCTCCTCCGACGGAGGAGATTTCTCCCATGTCCCGTCATTGGCTCAGGTTGAGACTCAGGACGAGGCGTTCGCCTCGGTTAATCAGTTGGATGTCGGCACAACTCCGTAATACCCAATCCGCACCAGCGTCGCGCAAGCTTTTCTCTTGAACCGTTGTCGTAAATGCGATCACTCGCGCGCCTGCCGCCTTGCCCGCACGGATGCCTGCGGGGACGTCCTCCACTACAACGCACTCCTCGGCAGAAAATCCTAGAACCGATGCCCCCTTCAAATAAGGCTCAGGGTCCGGTTTGCCATGGGTAATGTCGTTGGAGGTAATCATTTTCGAAGGGAGCGGAAGCCCCGCTGCATGAATACGTACTTCCGCCAGGGGACGGGTGCAGGACGTGACAATCGTCCAGCGCTCGGCGGGGAGACTACCCAGCAAATCGAGAGACCCCGGCAAAGGAACTATGCCTTCGAGATCTGCAATCTCCCGCCGTTCCACCTCGCGGTTCTCCGCCTCGTGATCGGCGTCCGGCAAAAGCTCCCGTATGGTCGTCAGGCTGGGACGGCCGTGCGCCTTCGCAACCACCACGTCGGGGTTGAATCCGCGCTCAACCGCCCAGCGATACCAAACCCGCTCAACTGCGGGAGTCGAGTTGATAAGTACTCCATCCATGTCAAAGAGAAGAGCCGAACATTGAATTTCCATCATGAATGATCTTATCGTTACCAAGTCCTGCGGATGGGATGCGCCTCCGTATTAAAGACGACCTTCTTGAGATCGATCGTTTCCTGCGGGGCGTAGAGCAGATACAGATACTTAAGGGTTTCCGCGAAGAAGAAACTTTCCATTTCGTCTTTCTTGTTTTTTTTCTCGACGTCGCTGAGGGCGGCATAAGCAACGTCGGTGCGGCAATACTTCACGAGGCTTTCAAAAAACGTCGCCCCCATTGCCCGATAGCGTGGATCGTGCGTGAAGTATTGCAGATAATACGCGGACTCGATGATCTCCGGACGCAGTTCATATCCGTTCGCCACCAGTTTCATCGTGGTGTAGTCCATCTCTTCCGGCTCGATGCCGTACGTTGTCCACATCTTGTATGCCGAATCTTCCAGCTTCCGGGCACGATCGAGATCGCCCGATAGAGCCAGCGTTCCGGGAAGGAATGCGTCCAGTGATCCGAAAGTGGTTCCTGTCCGAACTCCGGTGTTCATGTTCGCCTGGCCGTACCAGAACCCGGTCGCAACCTGCTCTGGAAGATACTTGTTCACCGCTTCCATGCTCGTCTTCCACATCCGCTCGCAATCTTTGTCGCCGAAAAGCAGCCATGCCTTCAGCAGGTATTCGTAATAAGAATCAATCCCGCCGCTGATATGGCTGGTTGGATCGGTCCACATGCCGGTTTTCACATTGATACTCGACCCCACCAGTCCAATGGACGATCGCCGGTTATACAGTTCGACCAGCGCACGCTTCGCTTTGTCGTAGTAAACCGCTTTGCCGGTCAACTTGCTTAAGGTGCCAAACTCGATCAGCAGCGTGCCTACCTCGGCCGGGTTTGTAATCTCGCCGCGCACAGCCTTGGTTTTCAGGTTGACGTAGACGTATGGCATTCCAGTCGGAGAATCAAACGCCGGCAGGAGCCGTGTACCGAGATCGTCAGCCAATGCGAGCAACCGCTTGTCGCCAGTCAGTTGATAGCTGCTCAGCAGTCCGCCCAGCAGCCGGATCGTGATCTCGAAGTTCTTGACGTAAATGTCGCGATCGAACTTCAGGTTCCCGACGATGTACTCTCGCGTCGATGCAGCCTCGTCATTCATACCCATAAGAATCATGGTGTCGAGGGCATCGACCTGCGACATTAGAAATGACGCCGCATACCAATCGTGAGCACCCTTGCTCAGGGGCTGGAGAGCATCGTGTCCCCACGCGTATTGCTTGTACCCGTCCCATGCGTGACGAAATTCCTGGCGCACACGATCCGCCATCTCGGCGTCAGTAAACGCTGGATGGTCAGCCGGTACTGCATGGCTGGCAGAATCCGCTGGAATCTTTCCGTCCGGTTGCGGGTTGGCCTGCGCTCCTGACGCCGCCGTCATCAAAGCAGCAATCACGCACATTGCGACAAATCTCATTAGAGAATTCATTTCCAGATCATCTCCCGAGCGATTGTAAACCCGCGGGAAAAATGGCCTGCGAACGGCAATCTGCTGAGAACACAAGGTAAGCGGTAGTGATGAAACTCACTGGATGGCGTAGCTGCAGTCACCTCATCAGTAGAGCGGCAGGCATAACATCGCAACATAGGTCGTGGGAGGTGCGCCATTCTATCCAAGTGCGCAAATCCCGAATGTTCGGAGCAGTTTCGTTATCTACGCCAAGGGAAAATCTTTCACCTGAATCCCACTCCCGAAGTGCAATGGATTACCCAAGGCTTCTTCCCTTCTCTCTATGAGCGATTCTGGCTCTGCGACCGGTGCTGCCAGGAAATGCAGGTCGTCTGGGATGGAGAGCGCGCACAAGTCGTACCCATATGCCGGAAGACATCCTGCATTGAAGGAACAAAAGACGGTGGAACAACCGTGCGGCGTAGGAGGCATTTATGACCGTCGCAGAATCAAAACTCGAACCGGTTTCCCAAAATACCTCGGTATTCCATTCCATTCTGATCGCCACAGATTTTTCTGAACCTTCACACCGTGCTTTGACTGCCGCGCTCGCGCTGGTGGCAAATACAGATGCATGTTTGTCTGCAGTTCATGTATTCCATCCTGATTGGCGGTACGACATGCTGGAGACTCCCCCCGAGATCGATTTGAAGCGGAGAGATTCCCACCAGCAACTCGAAGCGCTGATCGCCAGTCTGAGAGCAGACAAGAAGATTCAGTCGATCTCCGTAGAGCACCGATCCGTACCAGAGGCAGTCCTCTTCACGATCGCAGAAAGTCGAGCGGAGTTACTGGTTATCGGCACTCGCGGGCGTGGCGGCTTATCCAAACTGGCACTCGGCTCGGTAGCGGAAGAACTGTTGCGTACTGCCCCATGCCCGGTAATGACAATTGGGCCTAAGGCATCCCTGGACGGCGGCGAGCAAACTGGATTGCGCACGATTCTCTTCGCGACGGACTTTGGTGCAGGTTCGACCAAAGCGTTGCCTCTGGTGTCGGCATTAGCCCAAGCACACAACGCGAGGTTAGTTCTGCTGCATATGATTCCGCCTATGCCGGCCACTTCCACAAGTTTATCGGCATATGCTCCGGCAACAGCGATCGCAGACGAATTGCAACTATGGGAAGGCGCATCCCGGAAACGCTCGCTGCAGCGACTGCGGGACTGGATTACTTGCCACGCGCATCTGCAAAACGAGCCGGAATACATTGTCGGAACGGAACTCTTAGCGGAAGGGATTTTGACCGCCGCAAGCCGGTCGAAGGCTGACCTCATTGTGATGGGAGCGAATCGTGCGGCATCGCCGCGATGGGCCGCTCACCTTCCCTGGACTGCGATCCACGAAGTGATCCATGATGCGCCTTGCCCAGTTCTGACCGTCACGGGAGAAAGATAAGGGAAAGAAAAAGAAAAGAAGAAGATCGCCGCCAATGAGAGAATCGCAGCGACGGACATTCGCGGGACAGCCGGTTCGGCTGTCCCCAGCGAATTAAGACTGGACTATCTTTTCCAGGGCAGGCCGGTTCCGGATCAGCAGAGTCGAGCCCTTCAGCTGCAACAACTGCTTCTTCTTGAATTCGGAAAACAGGCGGCTGACGGTTTCGCGCGTCGTCCCGATGATCTCCGCGATCTCCTCATGGGTGAGCGTGAGCTTGACTTGGCTCGAACCGTCATTCTGCGCGCCCTTCGTCGACCATGACAGCAGGAGCTTGGCAAATTTTTCCGAGGGCGAGGTGGCCAGACCCAAGGTCCGAATCTCCTCGTACGCGGTGTAATAATTGCGGCTCAGTTGTTCGGCGACGCGCAACGCTACTTCCCCGTGGTCTTTCAGGAACTGCAGCAGAGATTCGCGGGGGATGAAGTTCGCCTGGCCAGGTTCCATCATCTCTGCCGTCACTTCATAGGGACGATTCGAGATGACTGAGTTCAGGCCCAGCACATCACCCGCCTCGGAGAGTTTCGTGATGATCGTCTTGCCTTCGCGCGATGAGGTTGAGAGTTTCGCCTTCCCGGCGCAGAGTACAAACACTCCGCGCGGTTGCTGCCCTTCAATGAAGAGCATGGCTCCCTTGGGATAGACGGCTGTGGATTTGATGTCGTTGAGGCGTTGTCCGGCATGCACTGAAAGATTACAGAAAAGATGTTCTTCTCTTACCGGACAGGTGAGGCAGTTATCAAGAATATTTAGGCCGTAAGGGGCGCGCATGAAGCTGCACCTCTCTTTCGTATAAATTGTAGCATCGGATTTTCAATTGTGATCACCATCACGAGCCCTAGTGATTGTGCTCATATTGCGATCACAGACGCCCGGCGGAAACTCTGCCATGATGGGTGATGTGTATTGTGATAACGTCGCTTACGCGCCATTTGCCGGCTTGAAAAAAATGGCGGAGCCCCTGCGGGAGAAATTTGAGTGAGTCCGTTTTCGAATCCTTCAGCCCAGGCGCCACCAAACACGCCCTTGATCACTCCCTTCCCACCAGCGAGCCTGGACTCCCTCTTTCTGCCCCGCTCTGTCGCGGTGATTGGCGCCACCGATCGCCACGGCGCCGTCGGACACAGCGTCCTCTCCAATCTGCTGGAAAGCAAAACTCCACTAAAGCTTTATGCCATCAATCCCACGCATGATGACGTGCTCGGAATCAAGACCTACAAACATATAGGAGAGATTGGGGAGCAAGTGGATCTGGCGCTCGTGGTCACTCCCGCGCCGACCGTTCCACAGATCATCGGCGAGTGTGTCGACGCGGGTGTCAAATCAGCGGTTGTGATTTCGGCGGGCTTCCGGGAACAGGGTCCGGAAGGTGCCGAACTCGAGGCCGAAATCCAAGAACATCTGCGGCGCGGCTCGCTACGCCTGATTGGTCCGAACTGCATGGGATTTATGAATCCGACGATCGGGCTCAACGCTACCTTCGCCAAATCCATGCCCAACAAAGGCAGCGTTGCCTTTCTGAGCCAGAGCGGTGCGTTGCAGACCGCAATCCTCGATTGGAGTCGCAAGGAACATGTGGGATTCAGCGCCATTGTTTCTACCGGGTCCATGCTCGACGTGGGCTGGGGCGATCTCATCTATTACTTCGGCGACGATCCCCATACGAAAAGCATTCTGCTGTACATGGAGTCCGTTGGAGACGCGCGCTCGTTTCTCTCCGCGGCGCGCGAGATCGCGCTGAGCAAGCCCATCATTGTGATCAAGGCGGGCAGGTCCGACGCTGCTTCTCGCGCAGCCGCGTCTCACACCGGAGCATTGACCGGCAGCGACGACGTTTTGGAGGCTGCCTTCCGCCGCTGTGGCGTTCTTCGGGTGCAGAACATCGCAGACCTTTTCTACATGGCCGAAGTCTTGAGCAAGCAACCGCGCCCGCGCGGTCCACACCTCAGCATCGTCACTAATGCCGGAGGCCCAGGCGTTCTGGCCACGGATGCCCTGATGGCCAGCGGAGGCCAACTCACGGTCCTCTCCTCGGATTCGATTCAAGCTCTGGATGGATTTCTCTCCTCGCACTGGAGCCGCAGCAACCCCGTCGATGTCCTGGCCGACGCCGATGCCGAACGGTTCGCTAAAGCGGTTGGCATCATCTCCCAGGATCCCGGCAGCGATGGACTGCTGGCCGTCATCGCTCCACAAGGTCTCGCCGATCCCACCCAAGTGGCCCATCAGATAGCGCAATACGCGCACAGTTCCACCAAGCCGCTGCTCGCTAGTTGGATGGGAGGCGATGGCGTCGCGGAGGGAACCGCCATTCTCAATAGCGCTGGCATTCCAACTTTTTCCTATCCCGATACGGCGGCGCGCGCTTTCACCTACATGTGGCGCTATACCTACAATCTCCGTGGTCTCTATGAGACTCCGTCTCTCGTCGAAGGTGCGGGCCTCGCCGGGGATGGGCGTCGCGAAGCAGATCGCCTTATCCAGCACATTCGTCACGCTGGACGAACCATGCTGAATGAGTTCGAGGCCAAACAGCTTCTGGCGTGCTACGGAATTCCTGTCGTCGACACCCGCGTGGCGGAAAATGAAGAAGCCGCAGTCGCGTGCGCTTCGGAAATCGGCTTCCCGGTCGTATTGAAGCTCTTATCCAACACCATCGCCCACAAGACCGACGTGGACGGCGTCCGCCTCCGACTGCAAAACGCGAATCAGGTCCGTGATGCGTTCCGTGGAATCCGGGAATCGGTCACAGCAAAGGCAGGAGCCCAGCACTTCGCCGGCGTCACCGTGCAACCCATGGTGCAACGGGATGGGTACGAACTCATTCTCGGCAGCTCCGTCGATCCGCAGTTCGGACCCGTAATTCTATTTGGATCGGGCGGCGTAATGGTCGAAGTCTACGGAGATCGCGCACTCTCTCTGCCTCCGCTCAACACCACGTTGGCTCAGCGCATGATGGAACAGACACGAATCTTTAGCGCACTCAAGGGCGTGCGCGGACGACGGCCCGTCAATCTACCTGCCCTCGAGGAACTTCTCGTTCGCTTTAGCCAACTGGTGATGGAGCAGCCATGGATCAAGGAAGTCGACATCAATCCATTGCTTGCGACTCCTGACCATCTGCTCGCACTCGATGCCCGCATCGTCGTACATGATTCCAGCATACTTTCCGAGCAGTTACCTCGTCCCGCCATCCGGCCCTATCCTTCGCAATACATTCGCGAATGGCGCCTGAAAGATGGAACCGAAGTCACCATTCGCCCCATTCGATCGGAAGACGAGCCTCTCATGGTGCAGTTTCACACCACGCTTTCCGAACGCAGCGTCTACTTACGCTATTTTTGCTCGTTGAGTTTGAGCACGAGGGTCGAGCACGAACGGCTCGTACGCATCTGCTTCGCCAGCTACGACCGCGGATTTGCCCTGGTCGCAGACCGCAAGAATCCAGAGACCGGCCAGCACGAAGTCTTGGGAGTGGGCCGGTTCAGCGCCATCAACCGCAATGATGCCGAGGCGGCAGTCCTCGTATCGGATCGCTGGCAGGGCCGTGGACTGGGAACCGAACTATTAGCCAGCGTGGCTCGCGTTGCCCGCGAAGAAAAGTTTCAGCGGCTCTCCGGTGAGATCTTGCGCGATAACCTCGCGACTCAAGCCATCTTCAAGAAAACCGGATTCAACTTGCGAGCCATGGACGATCCTTCGTCCGTTTCGGCGACGTTGGAACTCTCGCAATTGCACATCTCCGCTTAGGCGATCGAGGCTGGCTTCGTAATTTCCAGCTGCGGCTCGAACTTCAGGGTCGTGCCCAACGCGCGCGAAACCAGGCAAAGCTTCTCCGCCCGCTTCAGCAAGTCGAGCGCACGCTCCCGCTCCTCTGCCGACGCAATCTTCAGATTCGGACGAACCACAATCTGCGTAAAGCTGTAGCCGGACTCGGCTTTGCGCACGGTGCCGCTGGCTTCCACCTGCAGATCCGTGAAGTCAAAATCCGCGCCGCCCGCGATCGCGCGGACCGTCGTGGTATAGCAACCGGCTACGGCCGCGAGCAGAAGTTCCTCCGGCGTCCAGCGCCCTTCCAGACCGCCGAATTCCGCGGGAGCCGTAAAGTGAATTGCATTCGGTGCGGAATCCGACTTGGCCAATCCCGTACGACCCGATGTCCACCATGCTGCGACTCGATATGCGTGCTCTTCGCTCATAATCCTTCACATCTCCTTGGGAGTATCCCTGCCAAATCACTTGCGTAAGGTGAACCGCTTCTCAGCCGATCGCTTCTCGGGAATCGCTTAGGCGACTCCTTCTTTCGCAGCGATGCCGCGTTCCCGCTCGATTCGCTCGATCTGAGCGCGTAGCCAGGCAGCCAGCGCCTGTTCCATTTCGACTTGATTGCCCGTCCGGTAAAGATCGTCCACAGTCTGACCTTCTTTGGTCAGCGAAATAAAGCGGCACGGGGAACTCTCACTGAGTCGCTCTTCGGGGACAAACTGTGCCAACAGGCAGCTGTCACACGAATGCGGCCGCGCCGCATCGCAGAAGTTCGGACAAATCGGAGAGTCCTCGAAAATCGCGGGTGCACGCCACGGCGCTTGGGGGGAGCGCCCATAGCCGCCGTCCAGCAAAAAATTCAGTTCAAATCGAAGAACGTCTAGAATGTCACGACCATCTTGAGCCATAGGTCACCTCGATTGAACGTCAGGATGCCAGAGCAACGCTGAAAACACTGTGCATGCCGTCACCGGAAATGGTGATTCCGATCACACTGCCGTGGAGGTTTTGCCTTCGCCAAACATCGAATTACGCCAATTTTGAGAGATTCCCGAGACGGATCGCGTGATGAAAATCACAAATACTAGTGATCGCAATCACAATACGGCCCGTGACTTCATTTCATTTCCTTGCGAATTGGCGGCGCGATTCAGGTCCGATGCGGCGGTTATTCCGCTGATGCCTGAGGAGAGCTCGCAATCACAGTGCCAAGTGATCCCAATCACTCATTGCGGACAGCCGAACGGTGCGCACCTCAGATTACGGCTCATACGCGCAGCAGGGATCCGCGGCAAACAGGTCACCGGTCATGGCATAGGCGCGCGCCCGCGAGCCGCCGCAAACGCCACGAACCGGGCAACGGCCACACTTCCCTTTGAGCCTGGAACTGTCGCGCAATGACTGGAATAGGGGAGAATCGCCATACACATCGGATAGAGACTGACTCGTGACGTTGCCGCCAGAGAGTGGCAGAAATCGGCTCGGATAGGCATCGCCCTTGTGATCGATAAATACGTATCCTTTGCTGTCATTCACCCCTTTGGGCGCAGATCGGACGCCATCGGATTCGTCGAAACGAACTCGGGCTTCCCGCGCCCGCTGCTGCAGAACATAGCGTTCGTACTGTTGCCCTTCGGTGGTCTTGATCGGGAAATGAACCCGCCTCGACGCGGCATAGAGCCTGGCGAAGACCTGTTCGCTCTCCTCCGCATTCAGCATCTCCCCGGCTCTCTCCGGCGTCGGTGGGATGAAGAAGAAGACGTTCCACAAACTCACATCCAGTCTCGTTAACAACTCGAACATGGGATCGATATCATGCAGGTTTCGCCGCGCCACGATGGTATTGACTTGAACTGGAAGCTGCGCCTCGTGACAGGCTGCGATGATGTCGAGCGTCCTCCGATGCAATCCGCGCATGCCGCAGTAGGCGTCGTGCAATGCCGGCGCCGACCCGTGCAGCCAGAATGAAACCCGCATCAATCCTGACGCTTTTAAGGATGAGATGGCTTCCGCATCCAACTTCGGGGTGGGCAGCAACGTGAGCGAAGTCCGCACCGAGCGCCCGGACGCAAACTCGATGATGGGGAATAGATCAGGCCGCAGCAGCGGATCTCCGCCGGTCAGAGCCAGCAGCGGCACATGCATCGCTGCCACTTGCTCAATCAAATGAAACGCCTCGGCAGTGGACATCTGGGGCCGCTCGCGGCGCATGCGGGGCGTCGCTCGCGCCGACGCGCCCTTCCACTCACACTCGCGCGTCATTTCCCACGTCACCTGCAACGGACGTGGCCGGAATCCATGCCCTTTGGAAACAGGAGGCGCCATTGTCTTCAAACCCATCCATGTCCCACCGTCGCGTGAAACCGGAGAATCACCTTCCGCTAAATCCGAAATCGCGAACATGTCGCGATGCTAGGGTTGCAGCCCGCTGCCGGCAATGCGGCATCGCACGCTGCTTGGTGATAAACATCACAATCTGCGGAAATTACCTCTGTGATCCTTGTCACAGGGCCGCGTGACTTCTGCCCTAGGTCGGTGTTCGCGACCATGCGAACCTACCGCTGCGAGTGAGTTCTCAGGGTGCGGGACGAAAGCACGATCCATGCTGTCCTCTGTCCATGGGTTGCGCCAGTCAGCCGACCGGAGACCCCTGCTCTGTGATATGGTGCCGGGGGAAAACTCTTCCTCAGGAGGAAGTGTCAGATGAAGCATCTTTCGTTTCGTATGGGATGTATCGCTCTACTGGCTGGTGGACTGATTGCGGTTTGCAGCTCATCTGCTGTGGCTCAAGACGCCGCTGCTACTTTCAAAGCAAAGTGCGCCATGTGTCACGGCCCGGATGGCAAAGGCGGCAAGATGGGAACCCGCGACTTTGCTTCCGCCGACGTCAAAAAGGAAACCGATGCCCAGTTGACCGAAATCATCACCAAGGGCAAAGGCAAAATGCCCGCCTACGACGGCAAGCTGAAAGATACGGAAATTAAAGACCTGGTCACTTACATTCGCAGTCTGGCGAAGTAGATTCAACCAAGCGGCTTTCCTTTGGCCGTACGGAGATAGTTCAATTCTGAAGAATTGGCGGGTGAGAGCATGTCCACGCGAACAATACGGAATCTTTTTGCGCCTGGAGTTGCCCTCACCCTTCTTTTAACTGCCGGGTCTCTCTTTGCAGCCGTCCAAAAAAGAACCCCCTAAACCGACGGTAGACGATTGCCTTGCCTGCCACAGTGACGCCACACTTTCCCATGAAGTCAATGGCAAGCCCGTCAGCTTGCACGTCGATCCACAGGCCTTCAAAGATTCCATCCACGGCAGCATGTTCACCTGTGTGGACTGCCACACGCGACGTAAAAAGCGCAGCCCACGAATCAACCCCAAAGAAGATTACTTGCGCCACCTGTCACGCCGACGAACAGGCCGCGTACGATCGCAGCTTCCACGGCAAAGCCGTGCAGGCTGGTAATGGCAATGCCGCCACTTGTGTCGATTGCCACGGCAGTCCGCACGAACTTCTGCCGGCCGCCGATCCCAAATCGCGCGTGCACCATACCAATATCCCTGCGACTTGCGGGGCATGTCACGGCCAGAAGTTCGTCATGGCCGATGGCGGACAAAGCGCACAGATGGTGGCGTCTTACGAACAAAGTGTCCACGGACATGCCGTTGCAGCCGGCTCCGAAAAAGCGGCCGTTTGCACCGACTGCCATGGCACTCACGAAATTCTCGACGCCAAAGACTCAAAATCTTCGATTTTCAAATTCAATGTGCCGTTGACCTGCGGGAAGTGTCACGACCAGATCTCAAAAGAATTTCAACAGAGCATTCACGGTACCGCACTCGCCAAAGGCAACTGGCAGGCTCCGGTCTGCACCGACTGCCACGGCATCCACTCGATCAAGTCACACACGGATCCGAATTCTCCAGTCTCCGCACAGAACGTAGCGCAAGTCACCTGCGCCCGCTGCCATGAGGGCGTACGGCTCTCGCAGGAGTTCGGCGTCGAAGGCCGGCGTGAAAGCACGTACCTGGCCAGCTACCATGGGCTGGCAGCACGGGGAGGATCGCAGGTCGTCGCGAACTGCGCCAGTTGTCATGGCACGCACAGCATCTTTCCTTCGAGCGATCCCCGTTCCACGATCAACCACGCCAATCTCGCTCGCACTTGCGGTCAATGCCATCCGGGCGTCACCGAAAAATTCACTTCGGCAAAAGTCCACGTCGATGCGCCCCTCTCCGCCGATGTGGGCAGCAAAGCCGTCCGCTGGGTTCGCCGCTTCTATCTCGGCATGATTTTCGCCGTCATCGGCGGCATGTTGCTGCATAACTTCATCATCTGGCGCTCCAAAGTGATCGCACGGCGCAAGCTGCAACAGAATTTTGTCACCCGGATGCCGCTGCGCTTTCGCCTGCAGCATGCGACGTTGCTTACCTCTTTCTTCGTGCTCGTGCTCACGGGCTTCGCCTTGAAATATCCCGGCTCCTGGTTTGCCGCGATGCTGGCCATGGGAGAACACACGCGCGGCCTGCTGCATCGCATCGCCGCGGTGGTCCTGGTTGCGGTCAGCCTGTATCACATCTTCGACATCCTCTTTACCCGTCCCGGACGGCGCTTGGTCCTCGATCTTTTCCCGGTTTTGGATGATGTCCGCGGTGCCTCCCAGAATCTCTGCTATTATCTCGGTCTCACTTCCCGCAAGCCCGAATTTGCGCGCTTCAATTACGCAGAAAAGGCAGAGTACTGGGCCCTGGTCTGGGGAATGTTCGTGATGGCCGGAACCGGCATCATGCTCTGGGCCAAAGTTCTCGTCGGAAATCACTTGCCGCGCTGGTGGCTGGATGTCGCAACCGCGATCCATTTCTACGAAGCGATCCTGGCCACGCTCGCGATTCTGGTCTGGCACTTCTATCAGGTGTTCTTTGATCCCGACGTGTATCCGATGAATTGGGCCTGGTGGGACGGCAAGATGACGCTGCATCATTACCGCGAAGAGCACGGACTGGATGAAAACCCGTTGATCGAGGGTCCTGAATCTCCGCGCCAAGACAGCGCGGACCTCGATGCCATAGAGGAATCTGAAACCACCGAGGCCAAGCATGGAGACTGAGCAAAACTCCTCCACTGAACCAGAACCACGTCACCGTCTACGGATGTTGCTGCGCAATCCGATAAGCCTGGCCGGCATTGCGCTGGCCATCGTCAGCGTCGCCAATATTTTTCTTTTCGCCCTGATCGATTTCATCGCGGCCAAGCCCAGCCCTTACATTGGCATTCTTGCGTACATGGTATCTCCGGCATTCTTCGTGCTCGGCTTGCTCCTGATCCTCGCAGGAGTTCTGATCGAGCGTCGCAAGAAAGTCGTCTCCACCGAGTTCTATCCCAGAATTGATTTGAACGATCGCGCGCAGCGCAGCGCCGTCATCTCGTTCATGTCGTTTCTGATTGTCTTTGTAGTGGTCAGTTCGGCAGGAAGTTACAAAGCCTACGAATTCACGGAGTCAGTCGCCTTCTGCGGACAGCTCTGCCACACCGTCATGAGTCCCGAGTACACCGCGTATCAACTCTCGCCTCATGCCCGGGTCGCCTGCGTGGATTGCCACGTGGGCCAGGGTGCAACCTGGTTCGTAAAGTCCAAGCTCTCGGGTAGCCGCCAGGTGTTTGCCGCGGCGTTTAATACTTTCCCCCGCCCGATTCCCACGCCCGTGCACAACTTGCGCCCGGCACAAGATACCTGCGAGCAGTGCCACTGGCCGAAGAAGTTCTACGGCGGACAGCTGAAGGTGTTCACTCACTACGCTAACGATGAGAAGAACACCATGCGCCAGGTCCGCATGCTGATCAAAACCGGCGGAGGCGATCCTGCCACCGGCGCGCCCGAAGGCATCCACTGGCACATGAACATCGGCAACAAGATCGAATACGTTGCCGCCGATGAAAAGCATCAGATCATTCCCTACATTCACGTGGAAGACCAGCAAGGCCGCGTGACCGAGTACTTTGCAAAAGATTCCACGCTCAGCAAAGATCAAGTCGCCAAGACTCCGCGCCACCGCATGGATTGCGTAGACTGCCACAACCGCCCGACTCACATCTACGTTCCACCGGACCAGTCGGTCGATCAATCCCTGCTGGCACGCAGGCTCGACGCCTCCTTGCCATTCATCAAGCAGGAAGCCGTCACCGTGCTGACTGCGGCATATGCTACGACTCCCGCCGCGTTGCAGGGCATCGCCAAAGGCATCGACGATTTCTACGAGAGCAAGTATCCCGACGTCGCCAAGACCAAGCAACTGGAGATCCGCAACGCCGTTGTCGAAGCCCAGCAGATCTTCCAGCGCACCACTTTTCCTGAGATGAAGTTAAACTGGCAAACTCATCCCAACAATCTCGGGCACTACTACTACAACGGATGTTTCCGCTGTCACGACGGACAGCATGTCAGCTCCGACGGCCGAACCATCAGTCGAGATTGCAACCAGTGCCACACTCTGATGTCTGAAACCGAAGGCGCTGCGAGCGCGGTCGTCACCCCTCTGCCCACGTTCAAACATCCCGTAGACCTTGGAGATCTCACCCAGGTAAGCTGCGCGGACTGCCATACCGGCGGCGTTGGGCCGTAACGACCGGGGATCGAGCCCAGTCTCAAGACAACAGCCTCAGCATTAACACGGGTCAGATCGACGTTTATAAGTCGTCGATTTCTCCTGAGTTGGCCCTGTCCCCCGTGGTGAACGCGGTTGAGCAAACAGATGTGAACCGAATCGAAAGAAGTCGAAATTTGAGTGTTAAATCCTGGTTTCGACAGTTGGAAGACTCAGCGTAAACTGTTCCGTGTGAAACAACGAATCTTGGTCATCGCGCTGATCCTGGTATCGGTGGCGACAGCTACCATCGCACAAGGACACAAGGACGATCTACTTCCGGTGCGAGACCACGGAAAATGGGGTTTCATCGACAAGTCCGGGCGCATCCGCATCCCCCCACAGTTTGATGAAGCTATCGAAATCAACAACACGTTCGACGGTGACCTTGAACCAGTCGAAAAGGGCGGTAGGTGGGGATTCATCAACCGTGACGGTTCATGGGCAATCCAGCCCACATTCTACTTGGCGACAAAGTTCCATGATGGTGTTGCAGGTGTGGAGACTGAAAGCGGATGGGCGTTCATCAATACATCCGGCCAATATCTCAGAACGCCAGAGATTGAGAATGTTACCCCAGTTGGAGAGAAGTACTTCGCTGTGGTGCGTCAGGGCGAAGATCTTTGGACGTACTTCGACCCGAACGCCAGTTTCTTTTTGTCCGTACGCCAGAACATACCCGAAGGTTTCTCGGAAGGTCTGGTTCCTCTTGAGGAGAATGGGAAGTGGGGATACGTGAATGAAGAAGGAACGTTCGTCATTCAACCCACGTTTGACGAGGCCAACGGATTCGCTGAATCGTTAGCCGCTGTGAAGATCGGGTCGAAATGGGGCTTCATCGACAAAGCTGGGCATTTAGTTGTTCAGCCACAATTCGGATGGGGATACGGGTTTAGCGAGGGACTAGCAGCAGTCGAAGTCGCACCTCGGAAGTACGGGTTCATTGACACTCAGGGACGAATAGTGATTGCAGCCCAATTTGACGAGGGAGGATGTTTTTCGGAGTCGCTAGCGGCTGTGAGCACTGACCACAAACTCGGCTACATCGACAAAAACGGCAAGATCGTCGTTAAAGCACAATTCTCTCAGGCTGATGCGTTCAGCGGAGGTGTTGCACGAGTCATGCTGCCGGATGCCAAGATGGCGTACATCGACACATCAGGCCGCTTCCTTTGGCGTGAGAAGTAGCCATCCGTACTGTACGGGTCTGGAATCAAGACAGACGTAACATCCCCATAACGCTCAAAATGGCCGGAGCAGGGATTCTGAGTGTAACGATGTTTTCAACAATCGTCCAAGCAACCGTCCTAGAATTGGAACCTGAGTAGTTCATTTGGTGTCTCCCTTCGGCGGGTGGCCCCGGCTTTTGATGCGCTGACAGAACTCACAAAATGGGTGCCCCGTCCTTGCGATTTTTGCAAGGGCGGGTACGATGCTGCTGAGAGTATAAGGTTTGGGTTTGTCCCTTGACCATTCTTCAATCTTGCTCGAAGGGGAGAAGTTGGTTCCAGCGTTCTATTTCAACTAAGGTTTATGCGTCCGTGGTACCCACCCTTGCGAAGAACGCAAGGATGGGGCACCCTCAGTCCCAGTAAATTTACAAAACAAAAGGTGGGCCATCCGCCGAGCGATGGAAACCTCTATGAGTTCGACGATTGACACGTGGCTGGAATACCGCTCAAGAAAAAGGACCGTGCTCGCACTGTTCATTGCAACAGTGCTTGTCGGTGCAGGGGTAAAGTTAGTCCTTCTTCGCTGGGCGCTCCCTCTAGTGGTACATCACACCAATATCGCCATTCTTCTTTGGGTAATCCCTTTTGTCGCCTGTTTCGTCGCTTGGTTTGTAGCGATGGTTCGCTTCTGGTCGTGGAAGTGCCCAAGGTGCGGGCGTCGCTTTATCGGCGTGTACGATGCTGTGGCCTTCCTGCGGAAAAAGTGCTTTTATTGCGGACTTCCCATCGGAAGCGATCCCGCCTCAGTTGGACAGTTACGGACCGAAAGGTAGGCGGTTGCCGATTGGCGAAAAATCTCGTGGGTGTTGAAAAAGTCACGTCGATTAGCGGGCTGAGAATCAGCAGAAGCATGTTAGAAGAAAGCATCTGCCTATGCTCTGTTGGATTCTGATCGTCGGAGGCCTGCTAATCGTGATGGGACAATACGACCGGCGGGTGGCCCCGGCTTTTGATGCGCTGACAGAACTCACAAAATGGGTGCCCCGTCCTTGCGATTTTTGCAAGGGCGGGTACGATGCTGCTGAGAGTATGAGGTTTGGGTTTGTCCCTTGACCATTCTTCAATCTTGCTCGAAGGGGAGAAGTTGGTTCCAGCGTTCCATTTCAACTAAGGTTTATGCGTCCGTGGTACCCACCCTTGCGAAGAACGCAAGGATGGGACACCCTCAGTCCGAGTAAATTTACAAAACAAAAGGTGGGCCACCCGCCTTGCGAGCCAGATCAGGAAGTGGCTGGCTGGTAGAAAAATCCCGATTACGCTCATCTGCCTCGATAGAATGACCGGATGCCGCTCCGACTCAGACTCTCACCGTTACAGCGCGACATCGTGATGATCCTTGAAGAAGCTGGTGCCGAAACCGTGGGCACCGTCGTGGCAACCCTGAAGCCTCGGATCAGAGCGAATTCGATGCGCAAGTCAATGCACTGGTGACTCTCGGGTTGATACGCACAGAAGAGAACAACCTAATGCTGACCGAGCAGGGGCGAATCGCTCTACGCACATAGGCCATTCCTCAATTGGCGAAACTCCCCATATCTCTCTTTGACAAGTTGTGAGTGATAACCGCTGTTCGCGGCAGCTGTCCCCCGATCTCCGTCTCTCGACTCCATAGGGGCCAAGGGTACAATTGGTGCGAATCGGTGCCTCTCAACAAACGGGCGCTGAACGGGAGATACCTTCGTGGCTCTATCACGCCGAAAATTCCTGGGCACTGCTTTGACCACCGGCGTATCGGGGCTAATCGTCAATCGCGCCGCATCCCTAGGCGCCGCAACCTCTCCAGATCTCCTCCTGCTGGGAAATGAACACTTACTCGTCACCCTCAGTCGAGAAACTGGCTGCGTCGTAACGCTGAAGTCAAACGATCAGGTTTGGAAGCTGGACGGCGCCGGGATGCGGCTGCACGTGCCCGCCCCGGACCATCGCTTTCACTATCTCACTGAACGTCATGTGGGTAGACCAGAGATCGAATCTGATGATAAACACGCGATCATCACCTGGTCCGAGTTTGCCAGCCAGCGGATGGGAAAACTCGATATCGAGGTGAAAGAGACGATTCGCCTTCAAGGCGCAGCCGTCCATTTCAGTTACGAGATTCGCAATGGTAGCGCAGCAGTCATTGAAAGCTTTACTTATCCCCGCCTGAAAATACTCAAGCCGCCCGGTGTAGAGAAGCACTTGACCCAGGCGTCTTGGAGCTATAGCGGGATGAGTTCCGCGAGTCTCTGGCCCACGTTTGGGAACCAAGTTGGCTACTACGGCTATGACACGCCAGCCCAGTTGTGCGACCTCGGCACAGACACGCAGTTCTGTCTCATCCTAAGTGACCAGCACGGAATCTATCTCGGGTATCACGATGAAGGCCAGAAGCATGTGGTCCAGGTCTGTTACTCCTTGTCTCCTGCCTATGCAGATTCTTTCAACTCCAGCTCCGTCGATTCCTCTGGCAGGGTTGCCGATGCGGCGATCGGCATTGATCCTAATCACCTGTGCTTCGTGCAGCCAGGTGCCAGCCAGAGTTCTGAGGCGTTCGTGCTTGAACCATTCAGAGGCGACTGGCATGATGGGGCCGACATCTACAAAGCATGGCGCCGCACTTGGTTCAAAGCTCCAAAAACTCCTCAGTGGGTACAGGATGTCCACTCCTGGCAACAGATCCAAATCAACTCATCCGAAGACAGGCTGTCGTTTCCATACAAGGACTTAATCAAGTACGCGGAGGCGTGCAAGCGATGGGGCGTCAAGGCTATTCAGTTGACCGGTTGGCAGATTGGAGGTCAGGACCGCAACTTTCCTTTGCATGACACTGATCCGCGGCTGGGTTCGCCGCAGGAGTTCAAAGAAGCCATTGCCGCCAGCAAAAAGATGGGTGTTGAGATCGTTCTCTTCAACAAGTACGCATGGGCGGATGTAACTGCTCCCGCCTATCGCAGCGAGTTCCGGCAGTTTGTGATGGAGGATCCGTACGGAGACCCATACCAATTCCATGGCTTCGATTACGACACGCCCACGCAAATCGCCGGAATCAATACGCGACATGGCGCGGGCATGTGCCAAGCTAGCCCGGCGTGGAGGAAACGTGCGCTTGAAGAGTTCCGTAAGAGCGTTGCATTAGGCGCTAGCGGCATCCTTTACGACGAATGTCAGGGGCACCTGTGCCCTTACTGTTTTTCAAAAACTCACGGCCACGACGTTCCGGGATCCGTCTACTCAGGCGATGTACCCCTAATCGAAGGATTTCGGAAAATCGTTGATCAGGAGCAGTTTTTGTTCGCCGGCGAATCGCCATACGACCTGGAACTGCAGACCTACAACATGTCCTACTTCCGCATCGAGCATGGGTTTGTGCCGATGGGCCGGTATATTGATCCGTTCGCACCGATGTCGGTCGCTGTCACCGGATGGAACGACAGGCAGATGATCAACGCATGCCTCCTGTATCGCTTCGTGATGAGTTACGAGCCGCGCGACTTCCATGGCGAACTCGACGAGATGCCGGCTTCGATCCGCTATGGTCAAACTGTAGACGCTCTCCGACGCAGGTACCGGGAATGGATCTGGGACGCCGAGTTCCAAGACACTCAAGGGGCCAAGGTAATAGCAAACGGAACACCCCTGAGCACATACACAGTCTACCGGCGCGGGGACGGACGCCGGGCCGTTGCCTTGGCTAATATGAGCGATACGGACAGCGCCATTTGCGAGGTCTCTCTAGACAACGCAACGTCGTCAAATCTGAATTGGGTTACTCCCGAGCAGCCGAATGAAAGGGCTTGGCCCGGCAAGCTGGAAATGCCTCCCGGTTCGGTTGGGGTCATTTTCGAAGGCTGACAGGTCCGTTAAAGCACGCAGACGTGGCCAGCCAGCCATGACCCACAACCATCGAATAATCGGTATTCAAAAGCGCGACAGGCGATTTTCTCTATCCGCGCCGCAGAAAACATCCCGCCCGTTCGGACCCAAAATTGACCGTCTCTGAAAGCCCTGCAAACAAGCTACTTCGCGGAAATGTGTGATTTAAATCACACCGGTCTGTGAATCCACGTCCCGACATCCACACCCCCCTTCCGGCATCCTTGCTATATCGCAGGACCACCCCGGTGGTCACCGTCGAGATTTCCGAACGGGGGATTACATGAAGCGCAAAGTCAAGACCATGGACGCCAACGAGGCGGTCGCCCACGTTGCTTATCGCGTGAGCGAAGTCATCGCCATCTATCCCATCACCCCTTCTTCCCCGATGGGCGAGTGGGCGGACCAGTGGTCGTCCGAGGGGCTGCCCAATGCCTGGGGCAGCGTTCCTCATGTTGTCGAAATGCAAAGTGAGGGCGGAGCTGCCGGAGCCGTCCACGGCGCCCTGCAGACCGGATCGCTCTCCACCACCTTCACGGCGTCGCAGGGATTGCTGCTGATGATCCCGAACATGAACAAGATTGCCGGTGAACTGACCCCGACCGCTTTTCATGTCACGGCGCGCACCATCGCGACCCATGCCCTTTCCATTTTCGGCGATCACTCCGACGTGATGTTCTGCCGCACCACTGGCTGGGCCATGCTCTGCTCCAACTCAGTGCAAGAAGCCATGGACCTGGCCCTGATCGCGCACGCGGCTTCGCTCGAAACGCGCATTCCGTTCCTGCATTTCTTTGACGGCTTCCGCACCTCGCACGAGGTGAACAAGATCGAAATGCTGAACGAAGACGATATCCGGTCGCTCATCAACATGGACCGCGTCATCGAGCACCGCCAGCGGGCCCTGTCTCCCGATCATCCAGTATTACGTGGCACCGCGCAGAATCCCGATGTCTTCTTCCAGATCCGCGAGTCGGCAAATCGCTACTATGACGACGCACCGGCCAAAGTGCAGGCCGTGATGAACAAGTTCGCCGAGGTCGTCGGACGCAGCTACAAGCTTTTCGACTACGTCGGCGCACCCGATGCGGAGCGTGTCATCGTCGTAATGGGCTCGGGCGCGGAAGTCGCGCACGAGACCGTCGAACATCTCAATGCACACGGCGAAAAGGTCGGCTTGCTGAAAGTGCGCTTGTATCGCCCGTTCTGCGTGAAGTCTTTCCTCGAAGCCCTTCCTCCCACCGTCCGCCAGATTTCCGTTCTCGATCGCACCAAGGAGTCCGGCGCGATCGGCGAACCACTCTACCTTGATGTTGTAGGCGCACTGCACGAAGGCCTGAAACTCGGCTACGGCGCGCTGAGCAGCGCTCCCAAGGTCGTCGGCGGCCGCTACGGTCTCTCGTCCAAGGAATTCACCCCGGCCATGGTGAAAGCGGTTTACGACAACCTGAAGAAGGACGAGCCCAAAGATCACTTCACCATCGGTATCAACGACGACGTCACGCATACCAGTCTCGACTATGACGCTGCATTCTCGACCGAACCCGACAGCGTTGTCCGCGCCCTGTTTTACGGACTCGGCGCCGACGGCACGGTAGGCGCCAACAAGAATTCCATCAAGATCATCGGCGAAAACACTGACAACTACGCGCAAGGCTACTTCGTCTACGACTCGAAGAAATCCGGCGCCATGACGGTTTCCCATCTCCGCTTTGGGCCGCAGCCAATCCACTCCAGCTATCTGGTTTCGAAGGCAAACTTCATCGCTTGCCACCAGTGGATTTTCCTGGAGCGGTACGACATGCTCAGCGCCCTGGTTTCCGGTGGCGTGTTTCTGCTCTCCAGCCCCTTTGGAGCAGATGAGGTCTGGGATCAACTCCCTCGCGAAGTGCAATCGCAGTTGATCGCCAAGCAGGCGAAGTTCTATGTCATCGACGCCAATCAGGTAGCTCGCGATACCGGCATGGGATCGCGCATGAACACCATCATGCAGGTCTGCTTCTTCGCCATCTCCAAGGTTCTTCCCCGCGACGAAGCCATTGAAGCCATTCGAGACTCCATCCGCCACACCTACGGCCGCAAGGGTGAAGATGTCGTCGCCAAGAATATGAAGGCGGTGGATGAGACCCTGGCTCACCTTCACGAAGTGAAGATTCCGGCCACCGCAACCAGCAAGACCGAAATCCCCGCGGCCTTCCCCGGAGCTCCGAAGTTTGAGCACGATGTTCTGGGCACGATCTACGCCGGACGCGGCGATGAACTCCCCGTCAGTGCCTTCTCCTGCGACGGCACCTTCCCGACGGGAACGGCAAAATGGGAGAAGCGCAATCTGGCTCTCGAAATTCCCGCCTGGGATACGAAGATCTGCATCCAGTGTGGCAAATGCGCCATGGTGTGCCCGCATGCCGTGATTCGCATCAAGGTCTACGACAGCAAGGAACTGGAAGGCGCGCCTGCCACCTTCAAGTCCTGCGAGGTGCGCGACAAAGAGTGGCACGGCATGAAGTACACCATCCAGGTCGCGCCTGAAGATTGCACCGGATGCGGCGTCTGCGTGGATGTTTGCCCGGTCAAGAACAAGCAGGAAACGCGGCTCAAGGCCATCAACATGGTGCCGCAGCCTCCGCTGCGCGCCCCTGAAACCGAGAACTGGAACTTCTTCCTCAATCTTCCCGAACTTGATCGCCGCAAGATCAAAACCGGCACCATCCGCCAGCAGCAAGTGCAGGAACCTCTGTTTGAGTTCTCCGGCGCCTGCTCCGGCTGCGGCGAAACCCCGTATATCAAGCTGGTCTCGCAACTCTTCGGAGATCGCGCCATCGTAGCCAACGCTACCGGCTGCTCTTCCATCTACGGCGGCAATCTGCCCACGACTCCATGGTCCAAGAACGCCGATGGCCGCGGCCCTGCCTGGTCGAACTCTCTGTTCGAAGATAATGCCGAGTTTGGCATGGGCTTCCGCGTCTCCATCGACAAGCAGACCGAGTTCGCCCGCGAGTTAGTACAGCGTGTGGCCGGCAAAGTCGGCGACGATCTTGCCGCAGGCATCCTCAACGCTAAACAGAAAGACGAAGCCGACATCTACGAGCAGCGGCAACGCATCGACATCCTGAAAGAGAAACTGGGCAAGCTCGATTCGCCCGACGCCCGGCAACTGCTTTCCGTTGTCGATATGCTGGTGAAAAAGAGCGTCTGGATCATCGGCGGCGACGGCTGGGCCTATGACATCGGTTACGGCGGCCTCGACCACGTTCTGGCCAGCGGACGCAACGTCAACATCCTGGTCCTCGACACCGAGGTCTACTCCAACACCGGCGGTCAAGCCTCGAAGTCAACTCCTCGCGGCGCGGTCGCTAAGTTCGCTGCCGGCGGCAAGCCTGGCCCGAAAAAGGATCTCGGCCTGATGGCCATGACCTACGGCAACGTCTACGTGGCCAGCGTTGCCATGGGCGCAAAAGACGAGCACACGTTGAAGGCATTTCTGGAAGCCGAAGCCTACGACGGGCCGAGCATCATCATCGCCTACTCGCACTGCATCGCCCACGGCATCGACATGACTACAGCGATGACCGATCAGAAAGTCGCAGTCGAGTCCGGACAGTGGCTGCTCTACCGCTACAATCCGGATCGCGCCGCGGCCGGGGAGAATCCGCTGGCTCTTGACTCGCGGGCTCCCTCGCGCAAGGTGCAGGAGTACTTGCTGCAGCAGACCCGCTTCAAGATGCTGACCAAGAGCAAGCCGGAAGAAGCAGATCGCCTCTGGAAGTTGGCCCAGAAAGATGTGGAGAGCCGCTTCCACATGTACGAATACATGGCCAGCCGCAAGACCGAACCCGAGGGTGCAGCCAAAGAGACGGGAGCACCAAAATAAAAGGGTGCCCCACCCTTCTCGCGCTCGTTGCGAGAGGGCCTGCCCTGAGCGAAGTCGATGGGTGGGGACTTTGACTTCCGCACACAGGACAAGCAAGAAGGAGAACTCGATGATCGACCTCAGAACTACTTACCTCGGCTTGAAGCTGACAACGCCGCTAGTCGTCTCCGCGTCGCCGCTGTCCCGCGATGTGGAAGGCATTCGCCGCCTCGAAGATGCTGGCGCCTCCGCTGTCGTACTCTACTCGTTATTCGAGGAGCAACTGCGCCAGGAAGAGATGGATCTCGACTACCACCTCAACGCCGGCACTGAGAGCTTCGCCGAATCTCTCACCTATTTCCCCGCAGCCAACGAGTTCAACACCGGGCCCGAGGGATATCTGAAACACATCCAGAAGGCCAAGTCGTCGGTCAAAATCCCTGTCATTGCCAGTCTCAACGGATCGACCCTGGGTGGCTGGACCAAGTTTGCCGGTGAGATCGAGCGCGCCGGCGCTGACGCCATCGAATGCAACGTCTACCACATCCCCACAGATCCCAAACTGAGCGCGGCCGACGTTGAGAAAACGTACCTCGATATCGTCCGTGCGGTGAAAGCTACAGTCACGATTCCAGTTGCGGTGAAGTTGAGCCCCTTCTTCAGTAATCTCGCGAACATGGCCAGCCGACTGGACGACGCAGGCGCCGATGCCCTTGTCCTGTTCAACCGCTTTTACCAGCCAGATATCGATCTGGAGGAGTTAGAGATTCGTCCCAACGTTCTGTTGAGCACTCCGCAAGCCTTGCGTCTGCCGCTTACCTGGATCGGCATCCTCTATGGGCGTGTGAAGGCGGGGCTCGCAGCCACTGGCGGAGTGCACAGCGCCGAGGATGTAGTGAAACTGCTCATGGTCGGCGCCAACGTCACCATGATGTGTTCCTCCCTGATGCGCCACGGCATCAACCACCTGCGCCACGTGGAGCGCGAACTTCGTGACTGGATGGAAGAGCACGAGTACGAGTCCGTCGCCCAGATGCAGGGCAGCATGAGCCAACTACGTTGCCCAGATCCGGGCGCCTTCGAGCGTGCCCAGTACATGCGCGCGGTCAAAGGCATGCAACACATCCATATGGCCGGATGGCGCTAGATGGCAGAAGGATCCAATCCGCAGTCGCGGCAATTGGGGGGACAGTCTCCACGGCCCATGTGGGGACAGCCGCCTTCGGCTGTCCAGGTTTGGACTGATCCTTCAAGCGCTTCTGGTGGGAAGTCTAGCGACTCTCCGGAATCTCCTGCGATCGACAAAGCTCGCCGCGAACGCCGCCGCGCCCTGATTCTCCCCCGCGAGCACGGAGCCTGGGGACTGTTGCTGGTCCCCATGGTCACGGGCGCAGGCGTTGCGCTGCGTCAAAGCAGCAACTTCTTCCCCGTCCTCCTGCTGTTGACGGCTGCGCTGTCATTGTTCTGGCTTAGAACTCCGCTCGAAAGCCTCCTGGGAATCTCTGCCATCCGAGCTGAAACCAGGGACGAACGCCGCGCGGTTCTGTCATTCGTCGCGATCATAGGAACCATCGCAGTGTCAGCACTGGCCGCCTTGCTCTGGGCCGGCCGCAACCCTTTGCTTTGGCTGATCGGAGTTGCTGCCGGGGTAGCTTTCGTCGGCCAGGCGCTATTGAAGCTCATGTGGAGACAGCCGCCTCGGCTGTCCCGCGAGGGCGAAGCCCCGCGGTCCCGGAAAATGCAGTCGAGGCTTCGCATGCTCTCCGAAATTGTAGGCACCATCGGCCTGACCTCTTCCGCCCCCGCTGCCTACTACGTGATCACCGGAAAGTTCAACGCCATCGCATGGCTGCTCTGGCTCGCCAACCTGATCTTTGCCGGCAATCAGATTCACTATGTGCAGATCAGAATCCACACCGCGCGCGTGACAGGAACGCGAGAAAAACTCGCTCGCGGATGGGCTTTCGTGGCTGGGCAACTCATCATGGCTGCAGTGCTGACCTTGACCTGCCTCCTTAGACTCATGCCCTGGATCGCGCTCATCGCATTTATCCCGCTGCTGCTGCGAGGCTGGTACTACTTCATCCAGAAGCCTGAACCCCTACAAGTACGCCGCTTAGGCTGGAGCGAACTCGCCCAGGCCATCGTCTTCTGCACTCTCTTCATCTCCATATTCGCCTTCGCGCGTTAAATGCAGGAGCTGGAACTCCACGCGTAAGTCATTCTAGGGACACCGCTTTCGCGATATTGTACATACATTTTTGTACTAAGAATGTTCCTATAGGAACACTTTACACAAATCCAGCCCACGTAGCCCGGGCGCATTCGTCCGGGGAGTTTTTTCTTGAGATTTAAGCAGATAGCTACGGTACGATGATCGCCGCCCCATCCACCGCATCATTCTTCACCGCGATCAGCGCCTCGTTCGCCTGATCGAGCGAGAACACCGTGACCTTAGGCCGCAAGCCAATCTGCGCGGCCAGAGCCAGGAAATCGCGCGCGTCAGCTCGCGTCATATTGGCAACGCTGCGCAACTGGCGCTCGCCCCACAACAGGCTGTCGTAGTCGAATTGAGGAATGCGATCCAGGTGAATCGCATTGATCGCAACCACACCACCCTTGCGCAAGCTGGAGAGCGCAGCGACCACGACGTCTCCACTGGGCGCGAAGGTCACAGCGCGATCCAGTTCTACAGGCGGCTTCTCATTCTCGTTGCCCACCCACGTCGCACCCAGCGATGTCGCCAGGTCGCGATGCGACTTTCCTCGCGTGGAAACGTACACGTCACACTTCCACGCTTGCAGCACCGCGATCGCCAGGTGCGCTGAGGCGCCAAAACCAAACAGTCCCACGCGCTCGCCCGGCTCAACCCCAGCCACGCGCAAGCTGCGAAAACCAATGATGCCTGCGCACAGCAAGGGCGCCGCGTGCAGATCGTCGAGCGATTTCGGAAGCGGATACACAAAGTCAGCGCGCGCGAAGGCGTATTCCCCATAGCCACCTGCGACCGTGTAGCCGGTGAACGTAGGCGAGTCGCAGAGATTCTCCTGGCCACGCTGGCAATACTGGCACGTGCCGTCCGTGCCGCCGAGCCACGAGACGCCCACACGCGAGCCCAGAGGGATCTCATCGCTGGCTCCATCGACAACCTCGCCGACGATCTGATGACCGGGAATGATGCGCAGCTGTTTCGCGGGTAACTCTCCTTCAACTATGTGGAGATCGGTGCGGCAGACGCCGCACGCGCGCACGCGCAGCAGCACGTGTCCAGACCTGAGGCGCGGATTGGCGACCTCAACAATTTGTAGCGGACGTTTCGTAACAGGTTGCGGGGAGGCGAGGATGGCGGCTTTCATGGGGGAGCACTGCTGGGCAATATCATGCCAGAAACCCAAAGCATCTCGCCATGCCGGCGGGCTTAGGCCCTGCCGGGACAGCCGGAGCGGCTGTCGCTACGTGAGCTTGTTTACCGGTTCATTCGCTGCGCGATTTGACTTGACTTTGGTCGTATTCGAAAGCAATAGTGTTAACTCGTAATGATATGAAAGTTTGTGGGAGGCTGCTATGCGCGTCCGCCGCTATTTGCCTGTAATATCTCTATTCGTTTTTGCAGCATTTCTATTCGTCACCGCCATTGCGTACGGACAAGCCAGTTACACCGCCCAGGTCCGCGGGGTGGTGAAGGACCAGAGCGGTGCGTTGGTGGCGCAGGCCACGGTCACCATCACCAACGATGGCACCGGCATCTCGACCACCGCGCACACCGACGATCACGGGCTCTACATTCTTACGGGGCTGCGGCCGGCAGTGTACACGATCAAGACGGATGCGGCCGGGTTTAGGGCAGCCGAGCAGAAGAACGTCGTTCTGCAGGTGGACCAGCAGACCACGATCGATTTTGTCTTGCACCCACTAGGCGTGTTGACAACCGTGGAGGTTACAGAGGCTGCGCCCCTGCTGGATACGGAGAGCGCCTCTCTTGGTACCGACGTTACGAACGAGTATGTGCGAGACATTCCGCTGTACGGCCGCAACCCATTTCAGTTGGTCTTTCTCGCGGGCGGGGTGACGGAGACCTCGGGTTCCGATCTTGGCTATCCGGCTGGTACCAACTTCGTCTCCAACGGCCAGCGTAACGCCACCGCCCAGATTACCCTCGATGGCAGTCCCATCAGCGCGCCGGAACAGGGCGAGGGGGGCAACTCCAACGTTTATTACCAGCCCTCGGTCGAAATCGTGCAGGAGTTCAAGGTACAGAACAACAGCTTCTCCGCTGAGTTTGGGAACAATGGGGGCACGATCGTCAACATGGTGCTCCGGCAGGGTTCGAATGCATTTCATGGCAGCGGCTGGTGGTACGGGCAGAGGTCCAACTTTGATGCGCGCGACTACTTCAACTCCGGCGATAAACCCGACCACGTGCGGGATCAATATGGTTTCGCGCTGGGCGGTCCGCTGGTGAAGAATAAGACCTTCTTCTTTGTCGACTTCGAAAAAATTCGCGAGCAGGATCCGGTCAACCTGGAAGGGAGGGTCCCGACCGATCTGGAACGCAGCGGCGACTTCTCGCAAAGCCCTGCCAACCTGGTTGATCCCACAAACCCTGATACTGCACAGGCTGGAATTTATGATCCGTGTGCTGGCAATCAGGGATCTGCCATTCCCTGTTCGCATAGCTTATTTTCTTATAACGGGACGGATAACGTTATCCCTCCAGACAGAATCGATCCCATCGGGCAGGCGATTCTGAATCTGTATCCGCACGAAAACATATCCGGTGCGGCCTATCCGGATCCAAACTGGCGCCAAGTGATTGTCAGTAGCGACCCGGCCTGGCAGTTCGATGCAAAGTTGGACCATCAGATTGCGGCTAACCACAGGATCAGCGGACGGTATAGCCGTCATCACGACATATTCACGGTTCCCACGGTTATCGGGAGCGACCAAGGTGATGGGTTAATTGGCACGACCAACGTCCAGAATGGGGGTGCGGAGTACAACTGGGCCATCACACCGACGGCCCTCTGGACCAGTCGGGCCAGCGTGGACCGCGTGAGTGCCCCGGTGCAAGCGAACAAGTACCCCACCCTCAGCGATGTTGGGCTTTCTCCGGCGCTCGCCGCCAACGGACTTACGCGCATTCCAACCATCGGGGTCGATGACCCATTCCTGTCGCTATACACCCAATGCTGCGTGGATACGCACTTTGCGCACACGCTCTTCAGTTATTCTTCTGGCCTGCAATGGGTGAAGGGAGCACACTCAATTAAGATCGGGGGCGAGCAGCGCGTCTTCCTTAATAACTTCTGGCAACCTGATAACCCAACCGGCATCTTCAACTTCTCCCGCGATGTCACCACCCAACAACCCAATAACGGCTTGGGAGACGATGATCATCGGCAGGGCAACCCGTTCGCCACGATTCTGACTGGGTACGCCCACGACGCCTCGCTGCACATTGTTCCCGCCGTGTCTGACAAGTCGAAAGAGACTGCTTTTTACGTGCAGGATGACTGGAAGGTCACCGCGAAGCTGACGGTGAACCTTGGGCTGCGTTACGAATGGAGTACGCCTTACAACGAGCGCTACAACCGGCTCACCTTCAGCGACTTCAGCGGAGACACGGGAATCAGCATTCCTTTCGAGCGGGACGCGTCGGGCACGTTTCCGCAATTCGGGCAGATCGGCGCGATTCGAGGCACCACGGTATTTCCCACTTCAGGCCATCGCAACTCGCCGGTAGATCGAAACAATTTTGCTCCACGTTTTGGATTCGCCTATCAACTGGCTTCCAACACCGTGCTGCGAGGCGGGGCGGGAGTGTTCTACGGCATGAACGTGGCAACAAACTACCAGTATGCCGGCCCGGCATTCGCAAAAACAGCTCAGATGTATTTCACCAAGGACAATTACGATACGCAGTACGCGTGCCTGGGACCTTCGCCAATCCAGCCCAACTGCACCAGCCCATTCCCTGCCGGCCTGGCGCCTCCGCAGGGAACCACATACGGCAAATTGGCACAGTGGGGCTTCGGGAACTCGAGTGACCTGGACACCGGCACGGTTCGCAATGCCGAGATCTACCAGTGGAACCTCGGCATTCAGCATATGTTGCCGGGACAAATTGTCATCGGCGTGGACTACTCCGCGAACCGCAGCACGCACTTACCATGGGCCGGAGCGGGCAACATCTCCACTCGCAACCGCAACTTCCTGCCCTCACCAGTCCGCAACGCGCTGGTGGCGACACTGAATCCGACCCACGATCCAGCCAGTACCGCGGTATCGGACTATCTCAACAACAACGTGCCGAATCCTTTCCAATGTTTCTTCACTTCGGCGGCGGCGCTGACGGGCTCCTGGTGCCCGAGCAGTCCGATTTTCAACGCGGCTGACGTGGCGGATTCCCGCTACGTCGATGACGTGATTCCGCAACAATTGCTGCTGGAACCCTATCCGCAGTTTGATGGCGGATTCGAGGGACTGCCGACGCTGAACGCCAACTCCTGGTATCACTCGTTACAGATTCGCTTCCAGAAACGGACCAGCCACTACATCAGCTTCGAAGGCAACTACACCTTCTCCAAGGCTACGGATGACTCCTCGGCTGGACGGAACGCCTGGCTGGGTAACCTGCAGTACGACAACCCGCAACTGCTCGACGATCTCAAAGCCGAGCACGGGATCGGCTCCAACGACACCCCTCAGCGGCTGACCGCAGCCATCATTATCGATCTGCCCTTTGGAAGGAAGCGCTGGATCGGAGGAGACATGAACCGCGTGCTCGACGCTGTTGTTGGCGGCTGGGCGCTGAATAGCGTAATCACGCTGCAATCCGGACAGCCGTTGGCTCTCTTCAATAGTTCCGGATTGCTGGTCGACGGCAATCAACGGCCGAACGTGATCTGCTCCCAACTTTCGACTGGCCTGAGTTACCGTGACGCGGCCATGACGGGTGGGTCTGTCTTGAATCAGGCTTGTTTTGGTGAACCGGGCGACAATATTCCGGGCAATGCACCCCGGCACTTTTCGAACCTACGAGGCGACGGCATCCGCAATCTGGATACTTCGCTTTCCAAGGAGTTCACGATCCGCGAAGGCAAACTACTGCAGGTGCGGGCGGAAATGTTCAATGCCTTTAATCACCAGCGCTTTGCCTTCCCGGATGTCGGATCGGGGGATGGAGCGTTGGGACAGGTCACATCCACGACCAACAACTACCGCAAGATGCAGTTTGGAGCGCGCTTCCAGTTCTAGAGGGCTGGCACGCCCCGCTGCGCTTGGCGGGGCGGACGAAGGCGTCCGCCCCTACATACTTCGGGATCGCGGAGCGACAACGGCCTTGCCTTTGCGGTTCTTGCGTATTCTGGTCGGGCTTTGCATCAAACCTTTTAACCGCAAAGATCGCAAAGAACTGCCGCCAAGTTCGCGAAGATAAAAGATTCGTTCAAGCCTTTTCTTTGCATCAAGGAGATCATGAAACGAACAACGTTATTCGCATCCGTCTCATTATTCGTGTGCGCTTTGGTGCTCAGTGCGGCCCCTAAGCCGGAACAGCCGCAGCAGAATTGGACCAACTTCGTGCGCATCGGCGCTTACGGGTTGAAGGGCGGCGATGCGGTGCAGATTGTGCGGCAGGCGCAGGCGAGCGGAGTGTTTGGGATTGAGGTTGACAATGACATCCCGGGGCGCTACGAGAGCTTCCTGAATCCGGAACAAAAACTCAAGGCAATTCACGACGTGGCTGTGGAAGCTCACAAGGTGGGCAATCCGGCGTTTGTCTACATTGCTGGGACCGAGTGCATCACGGCGCACGGAGATACGGCCGCGCATACTTTGGCGAAGGATCACCCCGATTGGCTGCAGCGGAAGATTACGGGTGAGCCCGCGATCTTTGGAGGCGGCAGCGCGTTCTGGATCCGCAAGGGAGATGAGGACGTCTGGGTCAGTCCGTACGCCGGCGAGTGGCGGAAGACCTACATGGAGCGGGTGCGGCAGATTGCCGCGACCGGCATTGACGGCATTTACATTGACATCCCTTACTGGATGACGCATTTCGACGGATGGGAAAACACCTGGGCCAGCTTTGACGACTACACCGTGGCCGCGTTCAAACAGCAGACCGGGTTGGATGCGAAGCATGATGTGAAGATAGGAGATTTTTCGGATCCGGGATTTCGCAAGTGGGTGGAGTTTCGAATTCAAACCTTCACGGACTTTTTGCACGAGATTGATCAGACGGCGAAGTCGGTGAACCCACAGATCAAGACAATTCCAGAAATTTATCCGGGGATCGAAGAAGAGGCCGTGCGGGTGGGCGCGGATGTGTACAGCCTTTACGCCGTGGTGGACGCCATTGCGCACGAATATGAGTTCGGAAGCGGAGATCACATGGCGTCAGGACGCAAGCCAGTGGACTGGTTTCGATACCAGGTCGGCATGCATTCCTTCCGGGCGTTTGCGCAGGGGAAGGCGACGTGGATTCTCAACTATTCGTGGGACGGCGACAAGAAGGTAGATGCGCGCGAGGCCATGATGAACCTGGCCATGTCGCAAGTGATGGCGGGAGCGAACTTCTGGGATGCTCCGGGGCATTCGATGGCGGGGTCGAATGATCTGCCGACTCGAACAAAGATTTTTGGGTGGATCCACGAGCACGAGAAGACGTTTTATTTGCCACGCAAGCCGATCGATCCGATTGGGGTTTACTTTTCTCCGGGCACGCGAGACTTCTCGGCGGAAGAATTCGTCAACTCGTACCGGGGGATTTTGATTCTGCTGATGCAGAAGCACCTTGAATTTCAGATTGTCACTCCGCGAACGCTGGCGGAGTTCAACGGCAAGACACTCGTGCTGCCGGATGTGCGGGTGCTGGATAGCCGCGAGCAAAACTGGCTGAAGAGTTTTGCCGTCGACGACAAACGAGTCGTGATCACGGGCACGGACGTGACTGAACTGGGGAACTCGCCAAATGTGGTGCGATTCGCGGAATGTCCGGGCAAGGCCTACAGCGCGGCTCTGGAGAAGGACTTCTCGCAGGCATCGCCGGAGTCGCAGAAGGCATTTCTGGACAGCCTTCAGGGTGGTAATTGGGTGAGGGTGAAGGCATCGCGCGAAATCGCGACTTCAATTGCGCGCACGGCGGACGGACACGTGAACGTGTTCTTCGCAAATTTCGCCGGGCTGCGGGGCGGGGTTAACCCCGTTCAGACACCGCAGACTGGCGTGGAAGTCGCGGTGATGGCAAAGGCTGAGAAGGGATTTTTCCTTCCGTTTATGGGGCAGGTGCAAGCGGTTCAGGGAACGCGGCAGGGGGATTCCGTCAGCTTTGTGCTCCCGGCAATTACCAAGGGGGCGGTGTTCTGGTTTGAACCGTAACCGGTCGTGCTGTCGGTCCGGCGGGCTTCGCGTCGCTACCCTACTCGTGACGAGGGCAGCCAACCTTTGGATCTGGCTACGGCTTCGTTCCAGCGGGCGCGCAGGACTTGGGTTTGAGACGACGGCATCTGGGGTTCAAAGCGGCGATCTATTGCGGCTTTAACATCAAGACCGGCGGACCAGAAGCCGACGGCCAAGCCCGCCAGATACGCCGCACCCAAAGCTGTTGTCTCCGTTACTGCGGGACGGACCACGGGCACCCCGAGGATATCAGCCTGAAATTGCATGAGGTTATCGTTGGCGGCAGCGCCGCCATCGACGCGCAGTTCTTGTACCGTGCCGCCGGAATCACGCCGCATGGCGTCGAGCAGGTCCGCAACCTGGTAGGCGATGCTCTCAACAGCGGCGCGCGCGACGTGGCCGGAACTGGATCCGCGAGTGAGACCGAAGATCGAACCGCGCGCGTAGGAATCCCAGTGCGGCGCTCCCAGTCCCACGAAGGCGGGAACGAAATACACGCCGCCATTGTCGGGCACAGACTTGGCAAGGGCCTCGACGTCTTCCGATTTACGAATCAGCCCAAGACCATCTCGCAGCCACTGCACAACGGCCCCGCCCACGAAGACACTGCCCTCGAGCGCGTATTCCACGGTATTTCCGAGTTTCCATGCGACGGTCGTCACGAGACGATTCGAGGACGGCACTGCGCGTGTGCCGGTGTTCTGCAGCATGAAGCATCCGGTGCCGTAGGTATTTTTGGTCATGCCCGGCTGTAAGCAGCGCTGACCGAACAGCGCGGCCTGCTGATCTCCGGCGATGCCCGCGATGGGAATGCCCTCCAGGCCCTTCACGCCTCGCACTTCCCCATAGCTCTCACTGGAGGAGCGAACGGCGGGCATCATGGAGGCCGGGATGCGAAACAGGTCGAGCAGTTCGCGGTCCCACTCGGCAGTGCGAATATTGAAGAGCATGGTGCGCGACGCATTGCTGACATCCGTCGCATGAACTTTCCCCTGCGTCAGCTTCCAAAGTAACCACGTATCGACGGTGCCAAATGCGAGTTTGCCGGCATCGGCGAGGCTGCGCGCACCGGTGACGTTGTGCAAAATCCAGGAGATCTTGCTGGCGGAAAAGTAGGAGTCGATCAGCAGGCCGGTGCGCTGCTGGATCAGTGGCTCTCGTCCTTCACTGCGGAGTCGATTGCAGAAGTCTGCGGTGCGACGGTCCTGCCAGACGATCGCGTTGTAGATCGGCTGACCGGTCTCGCGATTCCAGACGATGGCCGTTTCGCGTTGATTGGCGATGCCGATTGCCGCGATGTCGCTGGTGCGAGCACCCGCCTGAGCCAGGGCTTCGAGCGCGACCGAAATCTGGGAGGAGGCGATCTGCTCTGGATCGTGCTCGACCCATCCGGATTGGGGGAATTTCTGATCGAATTCCCGCTGCGCGACCGCGCACACGGAAGCATCCCCATCAAACAAGAGTGCTCGCGAACTGGTCGTCCCTTGGTCGAGGGCTAGAACGTAGGACACGTTTTCTCCTTCCAGAGGGTAGCAGGTCCGCAACAGAGACGTTGCAAGCAATGTCTCTACGGGCGGAGATAGCGGCGAATTCCAAAGTCATACAGAGCCGCGCCGGCCAAGCCTCCGAACAGCGGGGCGACGACGGGGATCCACCACACTCGGGTACCGTCGGTGATGCCGTTATTGCGAAAGCCTGCGACCACGGCGAACATGCGGGGCCCGAAGTCGCGAGCGGGATTGATGGCGTAACCATGCATGCCGCCGAAGCTAATTCCGATGGCAACGACCACCAGGCCGATTAGCAAGGGAGCCAGATTCGCTCCGGGCGGAGTGTTGTACTCGTCCACGATGGCAAAGATCATCAGAATGAGCAGGCCGGTACCGATGAATTGATCGAGGAAGCCGGCCTGCGGAAGGCCCGGAAATGCGGGGAAGGTCGTGAAGACTCCGGCGGTGTTCTCCAGATTGGGATCCACTTGAAGGAAGGCGGGATGATAGTTCCAGAACACCACGGCAGCGGCTGCGAAGGCACCAGCCGTTTGAGCCAGAGAATAAGGTACGACCTTGCGCCAGGAGAAGCCGCGAAAGACGGCCAGGGCAAGGGTCACGGCCGGATTGAGGTGAGCCCCAGAGATCTTGCCGGCGATGTAGATTCCCATCGTAACTCCGAGTCCCCATCCGAGAGTGATGTTGGTGAAGCCGCCGTGAATGGTTTCGCCGGGATTGCGTGAGGGAAACAGGACCACCATGGCCACAACACCGGTGCCGAAGAGGATCAGGACAAAGGTACCGAGGAACTCGGCGATGAGTTCGGCCATCAAAGTCGGCTTCGGGTTCATTCCCTCTCCGTGAAACGGCGCTCTAGGACCGCGGAGTAGTCTACCAAGGCAACGCGGTTCCCGCTTGAGAATCAAAAAGGATGCGGATCTGGGGAACGCGACACTCCCAGGTCTCGCAAATTCGGCGAGACCTGGGGCACCCCACCCACGTTGACTCCAAAAGGACACGAAGATTATGTGCTGTCTGCCTTGACATTTGGGCGAGGGTCCGTAAGATAGGAAGATATTTATTCACTTTTGTGAATATTTATTCATTATGAATAAAACCTTGCGCCAACGGGCAGTCCTCGACGTGCTGAAGCATGGGTCAATCGCCAGCCAGGAGGACTTGCAGCGCCATCTGCGGAGGCGGGGATTCAAAGTGGGGCAGGCCACGCTGTCGCGCGACATTCGCGATCTGAATCTCAGCAAGACTTCGCACGGTTACTCCCTGCCGCAGGGTGAAAACGGGGCGGGAGTGGCCTTGCCACCGGTCTCGCGGCTGGTGCGCGAGTTTGTATTGGATATTCGCTTAGCCCAGAATTTGCTGGTCATCAAGACCATCGTAGGGAGCGCCCAGCCGGTGGCGGCAGCGCTCGATGAGACCGACTGGACGGAAGTAGTGGGGACCATCGCCGGGGACGACACCATTTTGATTGTGTGTCCGGATAAAGATGAGGCGCGGAAACTGGCGGGGCGGATCGAGGAAATGCTGGGGTAATGGTGGGGAAACTCAAAGCGGCTGTGCTGGGAGCGACAGGATATTCCGGGCTGGAATTGACGCGGATTCTTCTGCGCCATCCGCGACTGGAAAAGCCCGTCCTGCTGAAGCGCTCATCGGATAACGGCAGCGCGACCGATCTGGCAGATATATTCCCTGCTCTCTCTGGAAATGGCGGATACCCGCTGCATTCGCTTTCGTGGGCCGCCCTGAAGCAACAAGGAGTGCGGTTGCTATTTTTGGCGACGCCACATGAGGTTTCGCGCTCGCTGGTGCCGGAGGCAATTGCACACGGACTGCGGGTGGTCGATTTGAGCGGCGCGTGGCGCTTGAAAGAAGAAGAGCATCGGGCGATCTACGGCTTTGAGGATTCGGATGCAGCGACTGCAGCTCGTTTAACGGATCAAGCCGTTTACGGTTTGCCGGAATTGAATGCAGAGCGCATCGCTGGTGCGGAGCTGGTCGCCAATCCTGGGTGCTATGCGACATCTGTTATTTTGGCGGTCGCTCCGCTCTTGAAAGCTGGAGTTGTCGATCGCAGCCACGGGATCATCTCGGATTCAAAATCCGGAGTATCGGGCGCCGGGAAGGAACCAACGGCCAAGACGCACTTCGTTTCGGTGGCCGACAATTTGTCGGCATACTCCGTCTTCAGTCATCGCCATTTGGGCGAGATGATCGAGCAACTGTCCCTGGCGCCTCACGAACTAACGTTCACGCCGCACCTGCTGCCGATTCCGAGGGGAATCCTGTCGACGGTGTATGTGCAACTCAGCCGCACGATGACTCCGCTGGAAGTGGAGTCGTGCTTCCGCAATTTTTATACGGGCAAGCGCTGGGTGCGGGTGTTCCAGACGCCGAAGCTCCCGCAGGTGCAGTTTTCTTTGAATACAAATTATTGCGACCTGGGATTTTGCCTGGCAGAGGATGGGCGGAGGCTGGTGCTGATTTCATGCATCGACAACCTGCTGAAGGGCGCCGCCGGGCAAGCGGTACAGAACATGAATCTGATGTACGGGTGGGGCGAGGAAGAAGGACTGCAGTGACCATCGTTATCAAAATCGGAGGAGCCGCACTGGAAGACGTTGCGACCTTGCGCAAGTGCGCGAGGGCCATTGCGGAACTGGCGCAGGACGGACATCGCGTGGCCGTTGTTCACGGCGGCGGCAGCGCTTTGACACGCGTGCTCAAGCAACTCGGCAAGCAGAGCGAGTTCGTGGGAGGCCTGCGAGTCACCGACGCGGAGACGCGTGACGTGGCGCTCATGGTGCTGGGCGGCATGGTAAACAAGAAACTGGTCGCAGCCATTCAAGCTGCGGGCATGCCTGCGGTTGGATTCTGTGGCGGCGATGGGATGTCGTTCCGGGCACGGCGCAAGCAGGTTCGCGGGAACGATCTGGGATTTGTAGGCGAGATTTGCTTTGCGGAGCCCTGCTGGATCGAAGCTTTATGGCAACAGGGCGGCATTCCGGTGCTGGCTTCGCTCGCGTTGGGAGCGGACGGAGAGTATTACAACGTCAACGCCGACGAAATGGCCGCCGCGTGCGCTGCTGCCTGCCATGCCAACGCGCTCATCTTTCTGACAGATGTACCCGGAGTGAAGGATGCGGCAGGCGCCGTGATTCCCTGGCTCAACACCAAACAGGCGCAGGAAATGGCCGCGGGATCAATCATCAGCGGCGGCATGTTGCCCAAATTGGCGGCGTGCACGCAAGCCTTGAAACAAGGCGTGGGACGAGTGCGAATCCTGCCGGCTGCCGAAGCTGAGGCGCTGCCGCAGTTCTACCTCACCAAGCTGAGTTGTGGAACCGAAGTTACGTGCGCATAAACATTGCGTGCGGGCGATCGCGAAGGATCATTTAAGAAAGAGGACTGAACGTTGAACACTCAATTGTCAAACCGGAGCCTGGCGGTACCGGATCGAACTCCCGGCATCTTCTGGTGTCCAGACGTGGTTTCTACGCGCGACCTGGGAGAGCAAGGCGTACAGGCAGTATTGCATCTCACGGAACTGATGAAGTCGCGGCCGTCTGTTTTTCAGCGGGCACTCGCCGGAAAGCAGATGGTGATGTTCTTTGAGAAACCTTCGCTCCGAACTCGAATCACGTTCGAGTCGGGAATGGTAAGTCTGGGTGGAACCGCGATCTTCGTCGATCAATCCAAGAGCAAACTGGACGCAAGAGAAAAGCTCAGCGACATTGCGCAGAATCTCGAACGCTGGATCGACGTGATTGTGCTGCGCACGTTCTCGCACGAGACGATTGCCGGTATGGCCCGTTACGCTTCGGTCCCGGTGATCAACGCGCTGAGCGATTTGGAGCATCCCTGCCAGGCCTTGGCCGACTATTTCACGTTGCTGGAGCGATTCGGCGATCTCAAGAAGATCTCGCTGGCCTATGTTGGGGACGGAAACAACGTGGCGCATTCGTTGCTCCTGACCTGTGCGTGTCTCGGATCTTCGATCAAGATTGCGACGCCCAAGGGTTATGCGTGCAATCCGCAGATCGTCGCGGACGCGAAAAAGCTGGCGAAGCAGACGGGAGCGCAACTCGAATTCCTCACGGACCCTCATGCGGCGGTCGCAGGCGTCGATGCGGTATACACCGACGCATGGGCCAGCATGGGGCAAGAACACGAGTCGACGCAGAGGGCTGAAATATTTCGTCCCTACCAGGTGAATAAGAAACTGATGGCGGCGGCGGCGCCGCACGCAGCCTTCATGCATTGCCTGCCGGCTCATCGGGGAGAAGAGGTTACCGACGAAGTGATGGACTCGGAGAATTCTGTGATCTTCGAGCAGGCGGAAAACCGTCTGCATGTTCAGAAGTCCATTCTTTATTTGTTGCTGGGCGGCGCGGTTCGCCTGCCCGCAAGGAGCGCTCATGCCTGAAAAAGTCGTTCTTGCATATTCCGGTGGACTCGATACATCCATCATCATTCCTTGGCTGAAAGAAAACTATTCCTATGACGTGATCGCCATGGTTGGCGATGTGGGTCAGGGAGATGACATTGAAGCCGTGGTCGAAAAGGCCTACAAAACCGGCGCGAGCAAGGTCATCGTCGAGGATCTGCGCGAAGAATTCCTGACGGGATACGTCTTCCCTGCTCTGAAAGCCGGGGCGGTTTATGAACACAAGTATCTACTGGGAACGTCGCTGGCTCGGCCAGTGATCGCGAAGCACCAAGTAGAAGTCGCGCTGCGCGAGGGAGCCACGGCGGTCGCTCATGGTTGCACCGGGAAGGGTAACGACCAGGTGCGTTTTGAGCTCACGTATCAGGCGCTCGCCCCGGACCTGAAGATCATTGCTCCGTGGCGCGAGTGGACTCTGAAGTCGCGCGAGGACTGCCTTGACTATGCGGAGCAGCACGGAATTTCGGTATCCGCCAGCCGGGAGAAGATCCATAGTCGCGATCGCAATCTGTGGCATATCAGTCATGAGGGCGGTGAACTGGAAGATGCGGGAAATGCGCCGCTGGCAACGACTTGGCAGATTACGCGCTCTCCGCAGGAGGCTCCCGACAAAGAAGAGCAAGTCAGTATCGGCTTTGTGCAGGGCGTTCCGGTATCGGTGAACGGGCTGGAGATGGATCCCATTTCGCTGGTCGAATTGCTGAATGAAATCGGCGCGCGCAATGCGATTGGGCGCATTGATCTTGTCGAAAATCGATTTGTCGGGATTAAATCCCGCGGATGTTACGAGACTCCGGGGGGGACCCTGCTGATTGCAGCCCATCGCGAACTGGAGGCGCTGTGTCTGGAGCGCGATGTCGCTCATTTCAAGCAGCACATCGGGCTGAAGTATGCGGAACTGGTCTACTTCGGACTGTGGTTCACGCCGCTGCGAGAGGCGCTCGACGCATTCGTTGACAAGACGCAGACGGAGATGACGGGGAGCATCACGTTGTCTTTATATAAAGGAAACGTTGGGGTGGCGAGCCGCGAATCGGAGCACTCGCTGTACCGGACGGACCTGTCGTCGTTCACCATGGATGACAGCTACGATCAGAAGGATGCAGCCGGATTCATCCGCATTCTGGGTCTGCCATCCCGATCGCGCGCTCGCTCCCGAGTAGAGGTCGCGCGATGAAGATGTGGTCGGGAAGATTCCGGCAACCGCTGGATGCGGAGTTCGAGCGCTGGCAGCGGTCGTTCGATTTCGATCGGCGACTGCTGCGGTACGAACTCGCGGCCAGCGGAGCGCATGCGCGAGCGCTGAAGAATGCCGGAATTCTGTCGGCGGACGAATTGATCAGCATCCTGCAAGGGCTGGAGCAGATTGGAGAGAAGGCCGCCGCATCACCGGCAGTCCTCGAAGATCCCGAGGCAGAGGACGTGCACCATTTCGTGGAGAAGCAACTTGTCGTTCTGATCGGCGAAACGGGTTACAAGCTCCACAGCGGGCGCAGCCGTAACGAACAGATCGCAACAGATCTGCGGCTATACGTGAGGGCGGCGATCGATCAACTGCGGAACGAACTCGCGGAACTGTGCAGGTCGGTGGTTGAGCGGGCGGAACAGGCGAAAGATGCAGCCATGCCGGCTTACACGCATCTGCAGAGGGCTGAACCCGTTCTAGTCGGGCACTGGCTGTTGGCCTATGTGGAGATGTTTCTGCGCGATGCAGACCGGTTAGCGGACTGCCGCGCACGATTGAATGTGTGCCCGCTGGGATCGGGCGCGGTGGCGGGAGCCACCCTGCCTCTGGATCGGGCGCTCATGGCAGGCAGTCTCGGTTTTGACGGGGCCACCGCAAACAGCATTGATGCGACCAGCGATCGCGATTTTGTGATTGAGTTCGTGAATGTGCTGGCGCTGCTTGCGACTCATCTAAGCCGCTGGGCAGAAGAGATGATCCTGTTCTCGACTCAGGAATACGGATTCGTGGCACTGCCCGAGGCCTACTCTACCGGGAGTAGTGCAATGCCGCAGAAGAAGAATCCAGATCTGCTGGAGTTGGTCCGAGGAAAGAGCGGGCGCGTGCTGGGTCATGCGACCGCGCTATTGATTTCGCTAAAGGGACTACCGCTGGCCTACAACAAGGATCTGCAGGAGACGCAGGAACCCCTGTTTGATGCAGCCGACACGCTTCTGCAGATGGTACCGCTGGTGACTGGATGGATGAAGTCTGTGGAGTTCAACCATGAGCGCATGCAGCAGGCGGCGGAATCGGGCTTTATGAATGCGTGGGCCGCGGCCACCTACCTGGTGCAGCGCGGGGTACCTTCGCGGATTGCGCATGAAAAGGTTGGCAAAGCGGTGCAGCTTTGTATCGAACGGAATCTGGAACTGCAAGAGTTACCGTTGGAAGATTTGCGATTGTTGAGCCCGGCGTTTGGAGAAGACTTCCGCCAATCGCTGACGCTCGCCGCAGTGCTGGCGGTTCACGATGTGCCGGGCGGCACCGCGCCGAACCGGGTGCGGCAGGCGATTGGTACGGCCAGGAAACGAATCGAGGCTCTTCGCGAGGAGGTTCATGCGAACGCGTAAGGCAATTCTTCCCGACGCACAGCAAATTCACGAACTGATCGGAGCGTACTCCGGTGACGGCACGCTGCTGCCGCGCACTCTGCCGGAGATCTGCGAGAACGTTCGCGACTTCGTAGTCCTCGAAGACAAGGGACAGATCATCGGGTGCGGCGCGCTGCATCTGTACGGAACGCACCTGGCGGAAATTCGCTCGATCACGGTTGCCCCCTGGGCGCAGGGGAAAGGTGGCGGCGGGCGTTTAGTAAAGGCCTTGATGGCTGAGGCGAAGCGTCATCAGGTGGATTGCATCTGCCTGTTTACGCGCAAGCCGGATTTCTTTGCGGGGCAAGGATTTTCCGTCGTGCAGCGTGAGGATATTCCGGACAAGATCTACAAGGATTGTCATGCCTGCCCGAGATTTCATTGCTGCGATGAAGTGGCGATGGTGCGCGGCGATCTACCAAAGTTCGCGATTCTTCCCGAGCCGGCGAACTGGCTGGTGAAGCTACAACAGTGGGCGCCGAACGTCGGAGAGAATCAGTAGAGAGCGCCGCGGATTCCTCGGGCATTCACCAAGGACTTTAGCTGAGGGCCTGGGCGCCGTCTTCGGCGGAGCAAAGGTAGACCTGAGGACGGATTCCGGTGGCCTCGCGATAGCGTTCAGCAATTTGTTTGGCGAACTCCTCTGCATTTTCTTCACGTACGAGATTTACCGTGCATCCGCCAAAGCCGCCGCCGGTCATCCGTCCGCCACAGAAGCCCGGCAATCCTTCGGCGGCTTCGACCATGAGATCGAGTTCGCGGCAACTCACCTCGTAAAGATCCCGCAGACTGTTGTGCGAATCTCGCATGAGTTCTCCCACTCGCGACGAGTCGCCCCGGGTCAGCGCTTCGGCGGCATCGAGCGTTCGCGCGTTCTCGCGGACCACGTGGGAGCAACGCTTCCAGATGGTTGTTGGAAGATCGTTCGCATGTTTATCCAGCAGTTCTACCGGCACGTCCCGCAGAGCGCGAACGGAGGAGTCCCATTGCGCGAAAGCTCGCACGCCCGCTTCGCATTCTTCACGGCGAGTGTTGTAAGCACCGGTGGCGAGATCGTGCTTCACCATGGTGTTGCAGACTACGAGTTGAAGGCCGGCGGGTATGGGGACGAATTTAAATTCAAGCGAGCGGCAATCGAGTAAGAAGGCGTGACCGGCTTTTGCCATGCAGGAGACGAACTGATCCATGATGCCGACCTTCGCGCCGACAAAGTTGTTTTCCGCCTGACGGCACAGTTTGGCGAGTTCAGGCAACGGCAGCTGATTCCCGGTGAGACTTAAAAACGCGAGGGCCGAAGAAACTTCCAGCGCCGCAGACGAGCTGAGACCTGCACCGATCGGGACTTTTCCGTGTATGAGCACGTTCGCGCCAGCAAGTTCATGGCCTTGCTGGCGAAGGACGGAGGCGACGCCCACCACGTAGTCGCACCACGAGCCGACGCGCTTTTCGGGCAGATGGTCGAGATCGAATTCGAAATTGCCGGGAAATTCTTTGGAGTGGATCACCAGCTTGCGATCCAGCCGGGGAGCAATCGCTACATAAGTTGAGAATCCAACGGCCGCGGGCATTACGAAGCCGTCGTTGTAATCGGTATGCTCGCCGATCAGATTGACACGGCCGGGGGCGCGGAAGATCTGGGGCGGGACTCCGAATGCCTTTTCGAAGTCCAGGGCGAGATCGGTTTCGTCGATTGTCTTGGTCCGCATCGTCATGACCGAATGCCCATGCAAAATGGGTCCTGCGAATTCAGCACAAGCTCAGCATCGGCGTTCACGAAAGCAGAGCCTCGAATGCTGGGATAAACTTTTCCATCCCGCACTGTGACCGTGCCTTCGAATACGCTGCCGACGATGCTCTCTTGCTTCCAAACCTGGCCTTCGCGAATCTTTCCGTCGGCATAGAGGCAGGCGAGCTTAGCGCTGGTCCCGGTGCCGCAGGGAGAACGATCGTAGGCCTTCCCGGGACACAGCACGAAATTCTTGCTGTCGACCGAGGGCAGATCCGATTGCCCATATAGTTCGATGTGGTCGATTTCCTGATTTTCCGCTCCAGTGATTCCCTGCTGGCAAAGTGCTTGCCGGATCGCCCAGGTGAACCCGGTGAGCACTTCAACGTGTTCGAGCGATAGCTGCAGACCGCGGTCGCGGACGTCACCGCGCACCAGGAAGAACCAGTTTCCTCCCCAAGCCACGTCGCCGCGTATCTTGCCGTAGCGTGGGACGTCGACTTCCACGTTCGCGGCCAGGCGGTAACTCGCAACATTGTTCACCGTGACTTCACCGTTCGAGTGTAGGACGGCGCTCACCGTTCCGACAGGAGTCTCGATGCGGTGCTCGCCGGGCTCGATCTTCTGCAGATAGGAGAGCGTCGCCATCAACCCGATTGTGCCGTGGCCACACATGCCGAGATATCCGACATTATTGAAGAAAACTACTCCGGCGGCGCAGGAGGGGTCGGATGGCTCGCACAATAGTGCTCCGACCATCACGTCGGAGCCGCGAGGTTCGTTGACTACGGCCGATCGAAAAGAATCATGTTCGCGGCGAAAGCGCTGCAGCCTGTCGGCCAGCGGACCTGTGCCGAGGTTAGGGCCGCCAGCCACCACGACTCGGGTCGGTTCGCCCCCGGTGTGGGAATCAATCACTCGCACTCTCGGATGCTGCTTATTCATCTTGGAGTCTGCTAAACGTCAGAGTTGCGGATGTCTGGACACACGATTGTACGGGCTCTTCCGCTTGCAAACAAAGGGCAGACGGAAGAATTCAATTAGTGCAGATTGAGATCGGCATAGTGACTGAAATTCGCGATAGAGACCTGATCGCCGCCAGGCAGGTAGAAACCAAATTTACCGGCAGAGAGATTGGTTCCCGGCTGGCTCCAGCGATCCAGCACGAACCAGACGTTGCCTTGCTTGATAGAGTGAACGACCTCGGTGGGCGAGACGTGAATCTGCAAGGTGCGGAAGCTTTTCTTATCGCCCTTATGCGGGACCTTGGCATCGCTGACCTTCTGGCCATTGCGCACGTCGGTGCGGTAGAAATTGTTCTCGTCGATCTGGAACAAGTCGTAGTTGTTCGGATCGGTGTAGTTGAGCACCCATTGCAGACGATGCCCCTTCGTCAACATGGCGGAGAAGATGAAGGTGCCGGAAGTTGGTGAGGCTCCATAGAGAATGTAATCACCGCCCTTGCGAACAAAGGCTCCGTTGTCTGGCTTCCAGCCATTCGGGTCGTCCCACATCGACATGCCGGTGGGCGCCAGAGAGAGATCCAGACTGCGCGACTGGCCGCCTGTAACATCCAGTGTGGAAGTGCGGGTGAAACCGTCTGCCATACGGGCAGAGAGAGTGTAGGCGCCGGCAGAAAGGATGAGTGCGCCACCGCTGTTCACCTTGGTGGGCGACTCGCCAGCTTTTGTCACAGTGACCTGAGCATCGGCAGGTGTGTAGGTAATCTTTAATTCGCCGGGAGCAGCTTCGAGAACTGTGTCGGCCGCGGTGAGAGTAACGGGCGTTCCTACGACAAAATGTTTCTTGAATTGCTTCGGCTTGAAGCGATCTTTGCGCAGTTCGATCACGTGGTCGCCGGGAGGAATGGTTGCCACATTCAAGGTTCCGTCCGGCTGAACCGTTCCGGCATTGGTTTGATCGACGAACACGGCGGCGCCCGGCGGACCACCCTGAATACTGAGCGAGGCCAGATGCGGAACTGGCAGCAAAGCAAAAACGAGCCTCCCCTGCTGGCCTTTGCGGATACGAATCTTTTGCTCGGCGACATCTTGATAGCCGGACTTTGCGACGCGGACTACATATTCCCTGGGCTCGAGATTGGCGATGCGCAACTGGCCGCCTTGCGTCTGTTGGTCGAGAGCCTTTCCATTCAGGAACACTTTGGACTTGTCTTGCCCCGTGACAACGACCAACGTGCCAACATTCTGTCCGGACTCGATGAAAGCGTCCAAAGCGGGCGCCGCAGTGAGATCGACGGACAGCTTGTATTCTTCGCCGCCGCGGCTGACCGTGAGCTCGTGCGCACCGGCAGCAACCGAGGGAAGATCGATACCTTCGGGTTGAAACTGCGCGGGAGGTTGACCGTCCAGACTTAGCCTGGCGGTCGTGTCACTGGAATAGACATGTAGATGATCGACGAGGCCGCTAACAATAACGCCCAGCACGCCCTTCGCGGTCACAGGCGTCTTTATTGTCGGTAGGGTTCCAGCTGCGGCCGTGAGACCAACTTCCAAACTGCCAGCGGAACTTTCGAACTTGAATGTATGATCGCCGGGAGAAATCTTGTCCAGTGTCCACTGGGAGTCCTGGAGGTCAGCGGATGGCTGGTCATCGTAGGTCACTCTTCCGGCGCTGGTGTCGGAGGACAATTTCATGGTCGGTAAGGAGGGCACGGCCGAAGCAACCGGCGTGGGCGCGGGCTGAACTGCCGCAACCGGCTCGGCGGGAGGCGGAGTGGGCGGCTCGTGACTCCGCCGCAGCAGTGTAAATGTGACCAACAGAATCAGCGCCACGGCCGCACCCGCGCCAATCAGCACCTTCGTGTTCGGGATGCGGACGGGCTGCGTAGATGCCCTCTGAACTTTTTTCTGTGGTGAGACAGGCACCTTGACTGGCGAGGGTGCTGGCTTAGCGGGAATCGACGCTGAGTGCGGGTTTTCAGGCGCTGCGGAAACAGCGCTCTGCGCGGGAAGGATTGGTGTTCTCTGCGCTGGGGCTTCATCGATGGTAGGGGCGGCAGCAAACGAAAGTGTCGCGGCTGAAGTGGCCTCCTTCCCGTTGCCGGTTCCAGTGACCCCGGGCAAGTTGAGCTTTTGCAGAAGGCCATTTGCGCTGGACAACACCTCTTCATCTTCCAGGTATTTATCGGCCAGAGCGCGCGCCTTCGCACCGAGAGTCTGCTTCGCCTCCGCATCGGTCGCAGAATCAGCTTCGCTTTCCAGACGCCGCAACTCTTCAAGGTCCTTGCGGCGCGTCTGCCGGCGTTGGACATGGAGATCACGTTGTACCGCGTCGCGGATCTGAAATCAGCCGCATCTCCCGCGGATAGGAAGAGAGTCCTTCTTCCACGCGGGAGAGAGCGGCAGAGAGGTCTCCCGACGTTTGCAGCTTTCGCGCTTGCGAGACGCAGTCGCCCACGAAGGTTTCGCGCTTCTGATCGAGGATCAAGGTGCGCAGTGTCTTCGCCATCGGATGGGAAGGGTTCAAATCGAAGGCTTCCTTGGCCAGTTTCTCCGATTCGCGCCAGTCACTTTCGACCAAGGCTTGAGCCTGGTCTACGAGCGCATTCGCGAGCACTGCACGGGACAGCGTATCGTTCTCGTCCAATTCATAAGCTTGGCGCAGCAACGGAAGTCCTTCGGCAGTCTTCTGCTGGGCACACAGGTCCTGTCCTTCAGCCATCAACTTCTGAGCTTCGGCCTTGCGCTCGACTCCCTGCTGGGCATGCTTTTCGAGTTCCTGTAATTCCTCGTCGTTGGGGAATTCGGCCGCGGCTTCCTTGAGCAACTCGAAGGCGTGCCCGTAGTCGCTGGAGTGCAGGCACGAGTCAATCTGCTCGATCAGGCGGGATTTGGATTCGATGCGCGCTTGCTGGTCGCGGCGCTTCTGCAGGCGTTCCACTTCAAATTTCAGACCTGGATACTGGGTGTAAATGGTGCGGAGAATTTCCCAATCGTTGAGTGCATCACTAAAAGCTCCCTGCTCCTCGTGAAGGTGGGCGCGGGCGACGATGGAATTCACCAGATCGCGCTTGTCCTGCACCAGGCGCAAGGCGCGCTCGAAGTGGGTTTCGCCGGGATGCTGGTCGAGAGCTTCGCGCAGAATACCAACGCGTTTTTCAAGATCAGGCTCGGCCTCGACTTGGCGATCGACCTGCGCAATGAGCGCCGAGAGTTCTTGCCGCTGCTGTTCTTCGATGTCGTAACGCAGCGCCTGGAAAATCGCATTGGTCGGATATTTTGCCAAATAGGCCTGGCAACTCGATGCCGCCTTGGTGAAATTGTGGTCCGCCAGATGCTTGCGCGCCTCGGCGTAGGCGGTGTTCATGGCATCGTGCTCGGAGCGCACTTCGTTGTAGAAACTCTGATAGCGCGCGCCGCTCTCACGATTCAGGGAGTCCGGAGCTTTGCGATCGAGTTCAAGCACTACACCCAACTTGGCCAGAGCGCTGCTGACGTCGCCTTTTTGCCAGGCATCCACGGCGGCGCGATGGATCTGCTCTTTCTCCTGGCGGAGCTTTTTGTACTCCTGCTCCTGCCGGTCGACCTCGGCCAGCAATTGCAATGCACGCGTCTCTTTCGGCCGTAACTGCAGGACATTTTGCAGGGCTTCGCGGGCATGAGGATACGCGTGATTTTCGATATGCTGGCGCGCCAGACGATACCAGTTCTCGATCTGGCGCTCGCTGCGGCGATTTTCGATCTTGCTCTTGAGCGCGAGTGCCGTGGCGTTGTCGGGCTCGATCTGCAGGGCCTCTTGTAATTTCTGCAGCGCGAGCGGATCTTCCTCTTCTTCAAAGCGGGCGCGGGCCGCATCCAGCAATTGGGCGAGAGTCTTCCGGCGGACCGCACCGTCGAGCTGGCGGCGAAGAGCCCCGATCTCGGCGTCCATGTGGCCTTCGGCTTCGATCTCGCCGAGGATTTCTCCGGCGAACTGGAGGTCGCCATCAGTCAGAGCTTTGGTCGCACGCTGCAGGCGTGGACGCGTGCGCTCGGGATCGAAGAATTCGATGTTTTCATTGCGCAACGCCTTGCCCAGAGTGTCTCCGAACTCGCGGGCGCTGGCGAAACGATGCCAGGCCTGCTTGGCCATGCCTTTGTGCACGACCCGGCTGATGGTCTGCGATACCGCGGAATTCACCTCCGAGGCGGGCGGCGGAATCTGATTCAGGATGGCCTCGACCACTTCATCAGCGCGGGCGCGCTGAAATGGGTGCCTCCCGGTCAACGCCTCATAACAGACCACGCTCAAGGAAAAAATGTCGGACGCCGGGGTAAGGGGCTTCATCTGGATCTGCTCGGGAGACATGTAGAGCAGAGTTCCCTTTTGTGCGCGCGTGGTGTGGGTGTCGGCCATGTGGGCCACGCCGAAGTCGATGATCTTGACCGAGTCATCTTCCATCACGAAGATGTTGCTGGGCTTGAGATCGCGGTGGACCAGGCCACGCTCGTGGGCGGCCTGCAGTCCGCGGCAAGTCTGGGAGATGATCTCGACCGTACGTTCGACGGTCAAGCGGTGGCTGGCTTTGCGAACGAAGTGATCGAGCGTCGTCCCCGGCAGAAGCGGCATGACGAAGTAAGGCTTCTTCTTGCCGTCGTCCTCGAATTCGCCGATGTCGAAGATCTCGACGATATTGGGATGGCTCATGGAGGCGAGCACATCGCATTCTTTGTAGAACAGTTGGAGGGACGCGGGATCGGGAATATCGAGAATGGTCTTTACGGCGACTTCGCGGCGCACGACGGTATCGTAGGCGCGATAGACGAGGCCCATCCCACCCTGCCCAAGGACCTCTCGGACTTCGTACCGGCCGGCTAATTTTTTTGGCGAACCTGGGGTATCCATGGAACTCTACAAGGGAGGGTGCGAGCATTTTATCCGATTTCGATCCGGAAGTATGCCATCTTTTTATGGCTCAGAGACTCGGGGTTCCGCGCCAGACGGGCGTTTTGGAGGGGGGTGCCGAAAGTCAAAGCAAGGTGACTTTAGTACCCAAGCCTCATCGAATGGCTTCGCCGGTCGCGTCAAAGCGCGTGCCGGCTAGGGCTTTACCGGAGGCCAGGAACTCGCGGATACCGGCGCGATTCGGGCCCGCCTGGGCGATGGCCGCTGAAAGGCAATCAACGGCTGTGCGAAGCGAGGTGCCTTCGGGCAGACGGAAGATCCAGGGAATATTGGTCGACGTGAGTGCGCGATCGGAGGAAATGGCGACGACCGGGACGAACGATTTGACCGCGATCTGCTCGGCCAGATGGCTGGAGGCTCGGTCGAGCGCGATGAGAGCCAGAACGTGGTCCTGGTAAACGGCCTTCACCAGGTCTGTGGAGGCCTTGCCCCAGGATGACTCGGATGGAATGGCGATCAGCGAGATCCGAGCAGCGCCATGATTCAGAGTTCGCAGAAGTTCGAGAGTCTCCGGCGAACGCACTGCTTCGTCCGCGTGCGGACCGAACACGCCGATCGTTAGCGTTTCGACATTCTGGTTTGGAGTTGGCGGTCCCACGTATTGGACTCCATTCTCCCCCACGCGGGCGTATGGCTTTTCCATCGTGATGCGGCGGTACTCGATCTGGCCGTTGTGCACGTGAGCGAGGAACAGCGGCGCGATGTTCTTGCAATTGGGATCGAACACCATATCGCCGGTGACGCCTTTGTAGCTGGTCAGTCCGGTGAGCGCATCGCGAATGCGCCCTTTGTTCAGTCCGGCACGGCAGATGGCATCGAGCAGAATCTGCATCGGGTCGTAGGCAAGCGCTGCAAAGTGATCGGGCTTCTCGTGATAGCGGGCTTCGTAGCGGGCGTTGAAGTCGAGCCAGCGCGGGTCGGTGCGATGTGGGATCGTAGGGATATACGGCCTCGAAGCCTTCCGCAGCGGCGCCAGCGAGTTTGATCGAGTTCGTCGCCGATGGTGCGATGGCTGCCGAAGACGCGCTGCTTCATTCCGAGTTCCTGCATCTGCTGCAGGATCATCGCGGCTCGGGCCAATATCAGTCCACAGCACGATCGCATCGACGCGCGAATCCTCGATGACCTGAAGTTGGCGGCGAAAATCGGTGTCGCCGCGCATGAACTTCTGCTCGATCACGACTGGATGGCCGAGGCGTCGCGAAGCATCGCGGAATTTGATGACTCCGAAGCGGCCGTAGCGATCGTTGACGCGCAGAAGCGCAACTCGCTTGAAGCCGAGTTCGGTGTAGATGTGGCGCGCCAGCGTGTAGCCCTGCACGCGATCGTCCTGAAGATCGGTGAAGTACCAGGGAATGATGGTTTCGGGAATCGTGGGATCGGTGGAAGCGCTGTTCACCAGCGGAGTTTCGGCCTTCAGCGTGAGGCGAAGCGCGATGTGAGTGGATTCGGAGCTGATGGAGCCGAACATGGCCCAGACTTTGTCGTCATAGATCATGCGGACGGCATCGTTCGAGGCCGCGCCCCAGATGGCGGAATCTTTGGAAACGCCTGCCGCTGCCAGCGCTGCTGTTCTGCCAGTTGTCGTAGTCGTTGTGAGTGACGAGGCGAAATGGCTTGCCGCCGTAGCCGCCGGCGGCATTGGCCTCGTCGATTGCCATCTGTGCGCCATTCAGCATGCGATTGCCGAGCACCTGATCGGGATGGTCGTAGAGCGGCGCCAGAAAACCGATGCGAATCTCGGTCAGGATCTTTGAGATCGGGATCGGGAATGTCGCGAGCCGCGCCGTTGTACTCGATCGAGGTCCTGATAGTACTCGTAATAAGGAGTCGTGAACTTGGAGAACGGACGCAGATCCTCGGGCGCGCCGGTGTAGGGCTTCAGCGAACGAGGCGCGCGGCGGACCGGGAGGATTCTTGCCGCACGCGCACGGAGTCGACGGTCTGGGCCCACGCCGTCGACAAGCGAGCACAGCAGCGATCACAGCCGACAGTGCGAGGCGCATGGCGCTACTCCTTCGTTACTCGGCGACGGATTCGCGCGGAACATGGCGATCGCTTCGATCTCAATCAGCAGATCGGGACGGCAGAGAATCGCCTGAATGCCGGTGGACGCCGGCAGCGGATCGAGTCCTTGCTCCTTGTAGAAAGTCGTCCGCTCCTCGTTGAACGCCTCGTAGTCGCGCTCGATGTCGCGCAGGTAGCAGGTGGTGCGAACGATGTCGTGCCAGGTCGCGCCTTCGGAGGCGAGCAAGTCGGTGATGTTGTCGAAAGTGCGGCGGAGTTGCGCGCGCAAATCGCCGACGTGCACGGTGTCGCCCTGGCTCGTCGATGCTGGCCGTGCCCGAGATCAGCAGAATGGTCAGTCCATTCAGATCGATGCGCATGCCGCGGGAGAAGGCGCTGCCGTAGTCGTAGGCTTCGTTCAGCGCTGTGTGATTGGTGATGGCCCGCTTCACGACCGGGGCCGTAGCGACTTCTGCGAGTAGTTCTTGAACATTCATAAGAGTGCCTCCTGAGATTCTTACTTCTTCGCTTTGTTGCCTGTTTTCTGCTCAGAACCTTGGCTACTGCTGATCGAACTCTTCTGCCGAATGCCGTGACTCAAACCTTTGGCCGTCGCGACCCAGAGATCGTCTCCCTGAAAATCGACGCCGAGAATGTAGTTGTGGGCGGGAGCGGTCTGCACCGGGATCTTGCTTTACTGCTCCCGACGCGTCGCGCACCAGCATCTCTGGCTTATGCGTGTCGAGCGCCGGGCGATAAACCGCCCAATTCGTGCCGTCGTAGTAGGCCAGTCCCTTGTCGGTGGAGAACCAGGCGCGATTGGCGTCGACGCCTTGATCTGGTTGAGGAAATTGCTGGGCAGGCCGCTGTCTTTCGTGCAGGAAGTTGTGCCAGTAGCGGCCGTCGTAGCGGCTGGCGCCGAAGTAGGTCGCGACCCAGAGAATCTTGTCGACATAGCTGACCGAAGTCGTGATCTCGTGAATCAGTCCCTGGTCCTTCATCAGCACCATTTCGGTTTCGCCGTCGGGATCGTTGTAGTCCTTCCAGCGTTCGGTCTTTGACGTCGTACTCGAGCACGCCGCCGCCCCAGACCGCGTAGTAGACCTTGTCCTCGCGCGGGACTGACGGCGTAAGTCCAGATCTCGTACATCGGCGTGTTGCGCTCGTTGAACAGAGACCACTGGCCGGTGCGAGTGTTCAGGCGGCTGGCGCCGGCAGCGGTGGCGGTCCAGACGAAATCGCCCTGCACGCCGACTCCGTAGACGATGTCGTTGCTCAAGCCGGAATTCAGCTGCGTGAAAGTGTCGATGCGGCCGGCGGAGATGCGGCTCAGTCCGCCCATGGTGCCGGCCCACACGTCGCCGGTGCGTTTGTCGAGCGCGAGCGAGAGCACGGCCTGATGCGCGAGGCCTGTTCTGGTCCGGGAGGCGGAAGATCTTCCACGCGCCGTTCTCGTAGAGGCCCAGGCCGTTGTCGGTTCCAGCCCAGATGCGGTTGCCATCGACGAGCACGCAGAAGACGTGATTGTCGGGCAGGCCGTTGGCGGTGGTGAAGTTCTCCCAGCGGAACAGCGGCATGTCCTGCGGCCGGCCGCCAGGGATCGCGATCACGGAACAAGCGCCAGCGTCGCGAACCACAGTGTTCGTCTTCATAACGTTTTCAGGTACTCGATGAGATCGTTCAATTCGTCTTTGGTCAGATCGTTGGTCACGCCGTGCGTGTCTTTCGGATTGAACACGGTCCAGATTTCTTCCAGCGACCGCGCCGAACCGTCGTGCAGGTACGGCGCGGAGTACGCGACGTTCGACAGCTGCGGCACATCGACCACCGGAGAGCGATCGGTTGGCTTGCCGGTGCCGACGTCGATCTGCTTCTGGTTGGTGTACTTCGGGCCGCTGTGGCAGTAGGCGCATTGATTTGCTTCGGGAATCGGCTTGCCATTCTTGGATGTCGTTCGCTCGAAAATCGCCTTGCCGCGCTCCTGCGCCGGAGTCAGTTCTCCATTCGGGAGGCGATAGCGATTGGGACGATACGGAAGCGAGTAGACGAAGGTGACGAGATCGGTGAGTTGCTGATCGTTGAAACTCTGCGAGCGGAAGAAGAACTTCTCCGTGCGCGGACCGCACTCGGTGGGCATGTCGGGATTGCCGCCGTTCCATTTGAAGGGCTCGGTGCCCGCAAGATTTTCGAGCGAGCGGTTGTCGACGATGTCTTTGCCGAAGCCGTCCGGCTCGAGATCCCACTGCAGGCCGTCGATGGTCGCATCGAGATGGCAATTGGAGCAGCCGAACTGGCCTTGGAACGCGAACTCGGCGGTGATAGAAGAGGCGTTCGCCGCGGCGGAGGGCGTCGACGTTCTTGGGTCCGCCGAGGTCAATGGTGGATGACACTTTCTCGGTCGTCGGTATCGATCACGCGAAATGTTGTCGTCGAGGCGATTGGCGACGTAGAGACGCTTGCCATCCGGCGAGAGCAGCAACGCCGCGCGGATTGTGGCCGACGGGAATTCTGGCGATTACATAGTTCTGCCGACGCGGAGAGATCGTTGACGAAGGGCTTGGCGTGCGAGTGCGGACGGTCTTGAGCAAGCGGGGAACGTCAATCACGGTGACGCTCTCCGATCCGGCGGTGGTCACAAAGATCTTCGACTTGTCGGGCGTGATGGCGACGCCCCAGGGCAGGGCGTAATAGCGATCGAGTTCGTCGATAGGAATCTGGACGGTCGCCGCCAACATCGTCGTCCAAACAACGTGAGCGAATCGCCGAAGACCCATCCGTGTTCGACGTGCGCCAGAGGAATCAGATTCTTGGGCCGGAGTTGCGCGGCGACACCGAGCTTGCCATCGGCCGAGATCGCCACGTGAAACACTCCGGCCACGTTGTGGAGCGGCTTGCGGTCGACCACGGTTTGGCGCGTCGGTGTCGATGACCGTGATCTCTGAATTCGGCTGGGTGCGGAATGCGCCCGGCATTCGGATAGATGTGCGTGCAGTAGATCGCATTTGCCATCCGGAGAAAGTGCAAGATAGCTGGCGCCGCGTCCGGCCAGCAGACGCTTGGTTTCCTGTCCGGTCGCTGAGGTCGATCACGGAGATGTCGCTGCTGAGACGGTTGGCGACGTAAAGAGTCGTCGCCGGCCTTGTCGGTGACCATGCCCGCTGGTTCAAATCCGGTGGCAAGGTCTGCACCACTTCGCGAGCGTCGTCGTGTCGATCACTGAGACCGTGTCGGACCAGGAGTTGGTGACATAGAGACGTCGAGCCATCGGGCGAAAGAGCGATGCCGCGCGGGACGATGACCGACGGGAATGCTGCTTCGACTACCTTGCCGCGGAGTCGGGATCGACGACCCGCACTTCGTCGCTGTCCTGGCAGACCACGTAGAGCGGGCGGCCATCCGGCGAAAACGCCATCTCGATGGGCGAGAGATAGCGTTCCTTGGCAAGAGCTGCGCGATCTGTTGCGGAGCCGGGCTTCGCGGCAATCGCGAGCAGAGGCCACGGCGAGCACACCAGCTACTCTGACCAGCACGCGCATGAGAGCTCCCAGGATGATGTGCGCCTGCCGCATCTACGGCTCCTCCACCGTGAGCACGCGATCGACGGCAAGATTCTCCAGACACCTGCTCCTGTCCGCTCGGCCAGTGGATCGTGAGTTTGTCGGCTTTCGTCGCGGCGCCCAGGCCGAAGTGAATGCGGCCGTCGTCCTGCGAAGAGATATCCAGATCCGGCGAAGCGCTCGGCGATCTGCTTGCGGCCGCCCGCCAGCAATTCGAGGTGCGCGCCGATGCCGTCGCGATTGCTCTTCTTCCCTTTCAACTTCACCGTCAGCCAGTGATTGTTGTTCTGGGTGACGTTGTGCAGCAGCGTTGCGGGCGCGCCCAGATTCACGACGAAGGCATCGACCTTGCCGTCGTTGTCGTAGTCGGCGAAGCACGCGCCGCGCGAAACGGTCTTCACATCGAGCACGGGACCGGCTTCGCGCGACACGTCGGCGAACTTGCCATTGCCCAGTCCGCGAAACAGCGACTGCTCCTGCGGAACCAGGTGAATCAATCCGCCGTGAAAGACGAGGATGTCGAGCCAGCCGTCGTTGTCGAAGTCGTAGATGCCGCTCCCCCAACTGGTGTACTGCGCCGTCGCCTGCGAGATTCCGGAACTCGGACCGATATCTTCAAATCCGTTTTGCCCGGTGTTGCGCATCAGGCGGTTGTATTTCGAATCGGTGACCCAGAGATCGATGTGGCCGTCGCCGTCAACGTCGGCGAACACCGGGCCCATCGCCGAGGTGCTCTCGCCGTTCTGGCCGTAAGCGACGCCGAGATCGCCGGCGACCTCTTCGAAGGTGCCGTCGCGCTTGTTGTGGAAGAGGAAATTCTCGGTCTTGTCGTTGGCGACGTAGATGTCGGGATAGCCGTCGCCGTCGATAGTCAGCGGCCGTCACGCCCATGGTGCGGCCTTTGTAGGCGCCGATTCCGGACTTGTCGGTCACGTCGGTGAACGTCCCGTTGCAGTTGTTGTGATAGAGACGATTGGTGTCGCCGGCATAGTCGAGCGGCCCGGGATAGTTGTCGGCGGCGTAGAAGTTGCGATACTTGGGATCGAACTTCACGTAGCGGCCAACAAACAGATCGACGCAACCGTCGCGGTCGTAGTCGAGCCAGGCCGAACTGATCGACCAGCCGTCGACTTGAATGCCGGCCTTGGCGGTCACGTCGGTGAAGGTGCCGTCGCCGTTGTTGTGGTAGAGAATCGCTTTGCCGTAGCCGGTGACGAAGAGATCGACGAAGCCGTCGTTATCGAAGTCGGCGGCGATCGCGGCCATCCCATAGATGTTTGCTGCGACTCCGGCCTGATCGGTGACGTCGGTGAAGGTTCCGTCGCCGTTGTTCTTGTAGAGATGATTGTGCGGCGGAGTGGCTGGTGGCTGCTTCAGCGGATAGGGATGGATTCCGTCTTCGAGCGGCTTGCCGCTGGCCACGTAAAGATCGGGGAACCCGTCGTTGTTGTAGTCGAACCAGACGCAGCCGGCGCCGGTGCTTTCGAGCAGCGATCCCAGCTTCTGCGAGCCGAAGCTGTGCGTGAACTGAATTCCCGACTTCGCGGTCGCATCCTCGAAACGGATGCTGCTCGTGGTAGCCGATTGCGGCGCCTGCGCCAGCGCGGCCGAGGAGAGGACAATCAGCAGTAGGATTCGCGATTTCAACTTAGTGTCCTCCCGAAGCGCTCTGTGCGGCGATCCCGGTCATGTCGGCTGGGGTGGTGGATTTCAACAGGATCATCGGAACCGCATTCTCCGGAGAGACTTCCGGGCCGGCATGGCATCCGACGCAACCTCGCTGCTCGCCGCGCCGCATCCAGAAAAATCCGGCCTCGCGCTTCAGCGTTTTGCCGGCGGCGTCGAGCAATTCGATTTGCAGCGGCTGGTCGCCGGGAACTTGAACGAAGAAAGATCCATCGCGCTCGACTGGAGCGGTTCCGAGCAGCCTCGTACCCGCTCCATCACGCGTGTACAACCGCACGGAGTGAATTGAATTCGGGAGCAAACTGATATTTCGAAGTGTAGGCATTCAGGCAGAGCAGGTTCGCGTTGGACCAATCGTGCAAGCCGGAGGGATGACGGTTGGGCACGACGCGCTCCGCCAGCAGAACGGGCTGGATGACATTCATCGCGGCTCGACCAGAACCGGCTGCAGCGTCTCGGCGCCTTGCTTCCAATTCATTAACTGAAAGGACGCCGTCGCATTCGGCCGCCACGATAGCAGCCAGTCGCCGGGTGCGATTTCGGCGAAGTCTCCGGAATATTCTCCGGACGGGGCAGCAACCGGAACTTGCCTGGCCCGTGCCGAAGTGAATCGTGCGAGAGTTTGAGACGAAGAAAAGATGAGATCGCCGGAACGAGTTTGCTTGGCGGAGTGGCGGCCTACTCCGTGATCGCAGCGATAGGACTCGACGCCGCTTCCGTCGGAATAAACCGTATAAATCTCCGGTTGCGTGTCTGTTCCGAGCGGGTATCCGGCCTCGAACAGAATGCGGCCGTCGCGGAGAACGTCGGTCGGGAAGGTGTTCGCAGGACTGTGCGTGAGAGCCGTGGGCTTTCCACCAGAAAGGTCCATTACCTCGATAACAAACCTTCCGTCGATGCTCCGTGCATAGACGATTCGATCACCCGGCAGATAGAAAGGACGAACACAATCCTCGTTGCCCAATGTGATCTTTCGGGCGGCGCCACCTTCCAGCGGAATCTCCCAAATCTGCCAGTGATCGGCGGGATGAGCTTTTCCAGCGAATAACACTCTCTGGCCATCGAACGAGACCGCAGGATCGGCAGACTGCGCAAAATCGGGGACGAGCGCACGCTGGCCTCTTCCATCACTCAGAAAAACAGCGGAGCCAGATGGGAAGCGCTCTGCTCCATGTAGCCATGCCATGAGTTCATAGATTTCGCAGCGGTAAAGAGAAAGGACGGAAGATCTTTGCCGTGTGCTGCCGCAGTGGTGGATCTGCTCGACGAAAGTAGCAACAACAGGCAGGCTACGATGGACCGCTTGAGCACTAATCAGCTCCTCCCATGGCGAGGAGTTGAGGCCGGAGCTGGCGGGATTCCTGCTGAAGGTCCAGGTAAGGCTGCAGATCGCGCATCATGCGACGAAATTCGGCGAAGTTCAGCGACTGAATGCCATCGCTCAAGGCTTGTTCGGGACACGGATGCACTTCCACGATCAAGCCATCGGCACCCACGACTGCCGCCGCGCGCGCGAGGACGGGTACGAGGCTGCGAACTCCGGCAGCATGACTGGGATCAACGATCACAGGAAGATGTGACACTGCTTTCAGTACGGGCACGGCAGCAATATCGAGCGTGTTGCGGGTTGCGGTCTCGAAGGTACGAATGCCGCGTTCACACAAGATGATTTGATCGTTGCCCGCCATCGCGATCACTTGTGCAGACCGCATCAACTCTTCAATGGTCGCCGTCATGCCGCGCTTCAGCAGAACCGGACGACCGCATCCGCCCAGCGCTTCCAGCAGCGCAAAATTCTCCATGCTGCGCGTGCCCACTTGCATGATGTCGGCATATTCGGCGATCACGTCGACGTCTTCTTCGCTCATCACTTCGGTGACGATGGCCAGCCCGGTTGCCTCCCGCGCCTTGCGGAGCAGCTTGAGTCCTTCAACTCCGAGTCCCTGGAAAGCGTAAGGAGAGGAGCGCGGCTTGTAAGCGCCACCGCGCAAAACGCGCGCGCCGGCTTTGACCACAGCCTCAGCGGTTTCGAGTAATTGAGTTTCGGACTCGACCGCACACGGTCCCGCCATGACTACAAAGTCATTGCCGCCGATCTCGATATCCCGAACTTGTACTACGCTGCGGGAACGCGCGTCGGTTTTGGCGACGAGATCGAAACAGGAGAACTGTCCGTTCCACTTTGGATTCATGGGCGCGGCCATTCTAGTAACCCATCGATGCGCAATCACTACTAGGAATCTGCTAGAACCCACGAAATACGCGGATAAACGCGCGCACATTCGAGTCGCGGGTGCAGCTAAATCCTTTGTATCTATGGCGTGGCGAGACCCTTGTGATTTCGATCACCGTTGTGCGAGAGGACAGTCACACACCGCGCCATCGCACGATCGGAAGCGGCACCCAGCGGCGGAAAAGTTCGTGGAAATCCTGGAAGAGGTGGCGTTCTGCATTGGCTTCGACGTTGGTGTTGGAAACACCGACACTCGCTGTAGGGAATTCCAACGTCTGCCGATCATATTTCTCTGCAAGCTGTTGAATCCACATGATGGCCTGTCACGTGCAATTGCAGAATTGCCGACGCTTCATCGGCAGAGGAGGTTGCCTCTTATGGCCGGAGAAAATTGGACTATGTGGCTCAACATCACGAACTACGCATTAGGACTGGTCACGCTGGTGGCATTGCTGGTGGTCTTCTTCGCGGTGGGATGGGACTTGTTGGTTCGCAAGGTCAAAGCACCAGTGCAGATGAGCCTGCGTCACATCGACGCCGACCTGCAAGCGCTCTTGCACGGATCACACAGCCTGACGGTTCCGGAACTCGGACTGACGATGGCGGACGGCGGCGAGCGGATCGAGCCTTCCAAGTCTGAAGACCCGAACAAGAAGTCGAAGGAGTAAGCCATGTCCTGCCCATTTCTTCGAGAAGGTCGAGCGCGATATTGTCACGCGGCTCCAGTGCGCAAGCTGATTCTCGATGGGCCCGGGGCCACCGATGGAGGTCGCTGTTCCACATCACGCTACGTGGGGTGTGAACTGGCGGCCAAAACTGAGACCTCGCAAGATCATTGCCCGCACCTGGAAGAGATGCGCGTGCAATACTGCGGCGTTTCGCCGATTCCAAAACTGGTGCCGTTCAGCGATTCCGAACTGTCAAGTTGCACCAGCAATACGTATCGCTACTGCGATTCCTACCTTCATCTGGCGCAGCCGCACGCCACGGCCGCTCCGGCCGGACTGCTTTATGCGTCCAATCATTTCTGGCTGGACGTGGAAGAGTCCGGGCTCTGCCACATCGGTATTGACGGATTTGCGGCGGATGTCGCCGGGAATGTGGATGGGATCACCTTCGTCTCGTCGCGGGGCACGCATTGTCCAGCCCTGGCGCTGACGATTCACGGCGTCGAATGGCCGATGAGCTTCCCGAATCCCATCATGATTCAGAAGGTGAACAGCCATTTGCGCAGCGATCCCGGCCGATTGACGGCAGATCCTTATGGAGCGGGATGGTTGTTTGAAGGCTGGGAGGTTCCGGGACGTACGCGGGCCGGCCTCATCTCTGGTCCACGGGCATCGGCGTGGCAGTCGCACGAACGGGAGCGGCTGACAAACGAGATTCACGAAACGCAGGCTCCGGGATGTGATGGTGGCGCTCCAGTGCGGGGAGTGGCTCAGTTTTTGTCGCGGCAACATCTTGTGTGTTTGCTGCAGCACTTCTTCTCCAAAACGGATTGGACGGTAGAGGGATGAAGATGGCGAGGAGCACGTTCGCCTTCGGACTGGGAGTGGCGGTGGCGCTTCTGCTGGGATGGGTTGCGTTTCCACGAGTCTTGTACTCGCAGAAGCATCAGCCGCTCGATTTTATGCATAAGACCCACGCGGAAAAATCCGGAATCGCGGACTGCAGCGAGTGCCACACCGTTCGCGAGGACGGGACGTTTGCCGGATTGCCGCCAATGGAGAAATGTGCGGGATGCCACTCCGACAAGGTCGGGGAAAGCAAGGCGGAAGCGATTCTGGTCGACAATTACATCAAGCCTGGGCACGAGACGCCGTGGCTGGTATACGCACGACAGCCCGCCAACGTCTTCTTTTCGCATGCTATTCACGTCAAGCGTGGCGGGCTCACCTGCACGGAGTGTCACGCAACGTATGGCGAAACAGACCAAGTCCGCCTTTATGAAGTGAACCGTATCAGCGGCTACAGCCGCGATATTTGGGGACATTCGATGTCGAGGCTGCGGCGTGCGTCGCATGAAGGCATGAAGATGAGCGACTGCGAAGGTTGCCATCAACGTCGCAATGTTGAAGTCGGATGCCTAGGTTGCCACGAATGAAGGGAGAAGCATGAAGGTCTCACGACGAGATCTGCTGTGGTGGAGCGCGGGAGCTGCTGCTGGACTCATCGTTACTCCGGTTCCCTGGAAAGTCCTCGACGATGTTTCAATCTGGAGTCAGAACTGGCCCTGGATCCCACAACCCGCGCGTGGGCCAATCGAGATTAAACAATCCTTCTGTACTTTGTGTCCGAACGGATGCGGCTTGCGGGTGCGCATGGCCGCGGGTTCGGCGATCGGCGTTGCGGGATTGAATACGCACCCGGTCAGCCGCGGAGCGCTGTGTCCCCTCGCCTTCGGAGCGCACCAACTCAACTGGCATCCCCAGCGGCTGCGAGCGGTGTGTCATAACGGACGCGCCTCCTCATGGAGTGAAGCCCAAGCAGCCTTCGCCAAAGCGCGAAGTGAGGGCCCGATCATCATCATTGATGGCCATCCTGGACGAGCCGCCTCGTCCGTACTCGAGGCCTTCGCCAAGAAGCAAGGGACCTATCGAACATTCCAGGGCGCGGAATCTCGGGCTCTCGCGCCGTATGAGACGTGGACTGGCGTGCCGGCTGCGGCCCTGGGGTATGACATCGAAAATACGCAGACCATCGTGAGCTTCGGCGCTCCACTGCTCGACGGATGGGGGACGCCTGGCCGCCTCACTCGACTTTGGGCAGAGCGTGCAGCCGGGATGGCAGATCCGCAATTGCGGCTGATTCAAGTTGAGCCCGTGCTGTCTCGTACCGCCGCACGAGCGTGGCAATGGATACCGATCCGGGAAGGTTCAGAGTCCGCTCTGGCTGCGGGATTGGCTCGTGTGCTGCTTGAACAAAAACTGGTTCCGGCGCACGGGCCAATCCCGTCGATAACAGTAGCGCAAGCCGCCGCTGAGACTGGGCTGAGAGTGGAGCAGATTGAGGAATTGGCTCGCACGCTCGCCGCTCGCAAGCCGGCACTGGCGATCGCTCGCGATCATAGTCCCGCAATCGCAGCTCTGAACGTAATTTTGGGTGCGGTCGGAACGCGCGGGGGCATCGTTCGCCGATCGAAAGAGAATCAACGTCACGAATCTGCGGATGCAACTATTTCGAAGGCCCGAGCGGTTCTGATCGACGCAAGCGTGCCGTGGGATTTCGCTCCGCAAACCGATGCTGAGGTTTTCCGCTTTGCCGCCTGGGATGGCGGATCGTCGAAAGCTGCCTGGTTACTGCCGGCGCCGGGCTTTCTGGAAGAACTTTCCGATGTTCCTTCCGCCCCGACGCATTCAGTGGAAACTTATGCGGTTGCCCCGATTCTGGCGAAAGCCTCGGCAGAAGTTCAAAGCGCAGCGCAGTTCCTGACCGCTCTCGATCCTACGTTGACTCCGGTCGACAAAATCATTCATGCGCGCTGCGAAGCTCTCTTTCACAAACGTTCGGGAACGGTGCATGGGCAGGAATCCGCAACTCTCGCGAGCTTTGCCTCAGTGCAGAAATTCGAAGAGCAACTGGCGAGGGGCGCCGTTTGGGTTGGAGAGCCATCGCCGCCGGGAGGATTGCGCTGTGAGTTAAAAGAATGGCCGACCGACATCGCTGCAGTAAGTGAAGAGACGTGGGCGACGGATTGGCCGGCTCCGGTACTGCCCCCTCTGGCTTCCAAGCTCTATGTTGAATCGAGCCTGCGGGATGCCCCCATCAGGAGGAACGCATGAGCGCCCGCTACGGCATGGTAATCGATCTGGACCGCTGCACGGGTTGCGGTTCATGCATGATGGCGTGCGCCGCCGAGAACAACGTTCCTGCGCTCCCACAAGCTACCGCTCGAACCGGATTGACGCCGGTCCTGGTGCGCAAGGTCTCGAACGGCATGGAAGGAATTGCCCGCCGCGAGACCTTCATTCCCATCATGTGCATGCACTGCGAGCACGACACGCCTTGCGTGAAAGTATGTCCGCAACAGGCTGTCGAGGTGGACAAGGCTACAGGCATTGTGATGCAGATGCCGCAGCGCTGCCTGGGATGCCGCTATTGCATGACAGCATGTCCCTATCATGCGCGCTACTACAACTGGTGGGATCCGGCATGGCCGGCGGGTATGGAGAAGAGTTTGAACCCGGGAGTCGCGGTGCGCATGCGCGGAGTGGTCGAGAAGTGCAACCTCTGCCACGCCAGGTTGCATGCGGCGAAAGAGAAAGCTGCTGCCGCCGGAAAGCGTGAGATTGATCTGGCGGACTACGTTCCAGCCTGCGTTGAGGCGTGCCCGACCGGAGCGATTCATTTCGGCAACTTCGCGGATGACAATGATCCGGTCACGAAAGAATCCCGTTCTCCGGAAGCCTTCCGTTTGCTGGCGCGTCTGGGCACCGAGCCTAAGCTCTATTACAAATCCAAGGAGGCGTGGGTGAGAGGGTTGGCAGAATCGGGTTCCGCGCAAGGATCGGAGGTCCATCATGGCTAGCAGCGTCCTGACCGATACTAGCTGGATCGCGCGCGGCCAGGAGCGAACTTCCCTTCCGCGGTTTCTCTTGTGGCTGGCTCCATGGGCCGTTCTGCTCGCAGTAGGAGTCTATGCAGCCGGACTGTGCCTGTACTACGGCTTAAACCAGACGAACATGGACAACCGCTTCGCGTTCGGTCTGTGGATATTTCTTGATCTCGGCATTATCGCCTTGGGCGCAGGAGCGTTCTTCACTGGATTTCTTGTCTACATCCTGAAGCGAGCCGAGTTGAAGCCCATTCTCAACACAGCTGTGGTTGTCGGCTTCATCTGCTACAGCGGCGCTGTCGCAATTCTGATGATCGATGTGGGACAGCCACTGCGGGCGTGGTTCACCTTCTGGCATCCCAACACTCACTCGATGCTCACCGAGGTGACATTCTGCATCTCGTGCTATTTGCTGGTCTTGAGCCTGGAGTACATTCCGATCCTGCTACACCACCGGCAACTGCGCAAGCTGCCATCATTCCTGGTCTTTGAACACCAGTTGCACAAACTGGTCCCGGTGCTGGCAGCGGTGGGCACACTGCTCTCGTTCTTCCACCAAGGATCGCTGGGTGGACTCTACGGAGTGCTGCGCGGGCGGCCATTCGCGTTCCGCACCGGATTTCTCATCTGGCCATCTACATTTTTCCTGTTCATCCTATCAGCGATCGCTTCTGGTCCCAGCTTTCTGATGCTGATCACGGCGACGGTGGAGAAGGTAACTGGACGCAGGCTGGTGCCCGACGATGTATACCGGCGACTGGCATTCATCTCGGGCCTTCTGTTGGCCATCTATATTGCCGCCAAATCCATCGATACTCTGATCTGGCTGAACTACACGTCGCCAGCAGCCGGCTTCGCTCCCTGGCAGTACTACCAGTACAAGCCGTTCGGCACGCCGATCCTGTTCGTTGAAATTGTGCTCTTCGGACTGCTCCCGGCATTCCTGCTGACTTTTCGCAAGACCGCTTCGCGGCGAGGTTGGCTGTTGACCGCAGCGGCGATGGCTTGCGGCGGAATTCTGCTCAATCGCTTCGTCCTGACGGTTCAAACGCTGGCCTTGCCCACTCTGCCATTCGATGAGTTCCTGCAATACACGCCGAGTTGGCAGGAGGTCGCGAGTTTCGCAGGAGTGATCGCTTATGGAGTGATCGTCTACTCGCTGTCGTACCGGTATTTGCCGATGTTTGCATCTGCAAAAGGAGAGGACACTCATGTTTCCGGGAATTGATGGCTTTCACTGGACCTTCGGCCACATTCTTTTTCTGTCATTATTCTTCGTCGTTGTCATGACCATCGCTACCACCGTCATTTCGGCGATCTGGCGCACCACCCAGGACTTCCGTACCAGCATGCCATTGATTTCTGCTGGCACTCCGACTTCGCCGATTTGCCGGAAACCGACCGGCGCTGCCGCCACGAACTGGCGGGAAGAGTGATTTCCCGGACCTGCGACAACGCCTTCGACTGCCGCCACTGCGCTAAGTACGCGCAGTTCGCAGTGCTGCCAGCCACAGGAAATGTTCACTCCCTAGGACTCGACTATTCGGACGATCGTTACTATCATCGCGGACACACCTGGCTGCAGAAGGCGGAAGACGGAAATGTCACTGTCGGCCTCGATGAACTCGCTGACCGGTTAGTCGGCATCCCAGACTCGGTCAAAATGCCGGAAGCGGGTCAAGAACTCGAACTCAACCAGACTGCCTGGCGCATGAGGAAGAATGGAAATGACATTCAAGTACGCGCGCCGATCGAGGGAACGATCGTCGGCGTCGGAGGGCCGAAGCAAGGTTGGTATTTGAAGATCCGCCCGAGGCTCGATCTTCACGAGCCCGCAACCTTGCGTCATTTGCTGCATGGCCCAGAGGTGCACGGCTGGCTGTCTCGAGAGCTGGAGCGATTGCAGATTCAATTGCGAGCACCCAACACACCTCCCGCATTGGCGGATGGCGGAGTGCTCCTGCCCGATTTGATGAATGAGGTGCCAGACGCGGACTGGGACAAGGTTCTCAGTGACACATTCCTGGCGGTCTAAGGCGTGGCCAGGAAGTCAAAGGCTTAACCACAGGGGGCACAGAGGAACACAGGGGACCACAGGGAAAGTTAGTGACTCAAATTTCGACTCGTCTGACGTACTCTAGCTCTCCCCACCTGTGAAGCTGAACTCTTTCAACAACAGAGACGCCACTCGACATCTTAGTGTGAAATTTCGTAGCGCTTGAGCTTGTCGTAGAGGGTGGAGCGGTCGATACCCAGCGCCGTCGAAGCTTCTTTCACATTGCCGTGCTTGCGTTCGAGGGCCGCGACGATAGCCCGGCGCTCCAATTCTCCGAGAGGGACATCCGGCACTTCCCAATTCTGCGACTGGCCGCCGGCCGGTTGCATCCAGGAAAAATCCTGTTCTTCAAGCGAGCCGTTATGGCAGGTCACGATCGCGCGCTCGATCACGTTTTCGAGTTCCCGTACGTTACCCGGCCAGTCGTAGGCGATGAGCAGTTTCAGTGCCTCGGTCGAGATACCGCTCACGTCCCTTCCTAACTCCGAAGAGATGCGCTGCACGAAGTGCTCGGCCAACAGCGGAATGTCTTCGCGCCGTTCGCGCAGTGGTGGCAGGCGAATCTCAATCACGTTCAGGCGGTAGTAAAGATCTTCTCGGAAACGCCCCTGCTGGACTTCTTCTGCCAGATTCTTATTCGTAGCAGCGATAACGCGAACATCAACCTCCACTTCCTGCGTTCCGCCTACGCGGTAGAAGCGCCGCTCCTGCAGCACTCGCAACAAGTCGGCCTGCAGCTTGGGAGAAATGTCGCCAATTTCGTCGAGGAAGATCGTTCCGCCATTCGCCAGCTTCGAACTTCCCTTTCGCCTGCGCCGCTGGCCCCGGTGAAGGCTCCCTTCTCGTAGCCGAACAACTCGCTTTCTAGCAGAGTCTCGGTAAGCGCTGCGCAACTCACGGCGATGAACGGCTTCTCCGCGCGGTTGCCGGAGAAGTGCACCGCCCGAGCGACCAATTCTTTGCCGGTCCCACTTTCCCCGCGAATCAGCACGGTACTGCGCAAGCTGGCAACTTCTTGCGTAAGGGAGAGAATCTCGCCCATGCGCGGATTCTTGGTGATGATGTCGTGGTGCCGGTACTGCCGGGTCAGTTTCTTGCGCAAAATCGCGTTCTCGCTCTGCAGTTTCTTCAGCTTCAGGATGCGCGAGACCAGCATGCGAGATTTCCTGCGGATTGCAGGGCTTCACGATATATTCCTGCGCGCCCTCCTTCATAGCCTGGATCGCGGTATCGACCGTCGCGTACGCAGTGATAATGATGATGGAGGCGTCGGGCCGAACCCGGTGAATCTCCATCATGGTTTCGATGCCATCCATCCCGCCGGGCATCTTCAGGTCGACAAAGCAGATGGCATAGTCCGCGGTGCGGGCCGACTCCAGCGCCTTCTGGCCGTTGGAAGCAGTATCGACACGGTAGCCATCTTCCCGCAGCCAAGCGGCCATCGACTCGCACATGACATCTTCATCGTCTACGACCAGAATGGGCCAGTTCTTCTTCATACGCCTCCCTCTCGCGAAAACCTCTGCACCAAATGCATCCCGCAGCGCGCACAATATTGTTCCGCCTTCGAGTCCACCAGCGCGATGTGCGTAGCCAAACTCATGGCACACGTGGGCTCAGAGCAGTGCACCAGGCCGAAAGTATGTCCCAGTTCGTGAAGCACTTCCTTCACCGTTCGCTCTCGCAACAGATTCTCTTGCGCTGGAAGTCCATAGAACTCCTGATGAAGCCGACAGAGCGAGACCACGGCAATGGGTCCCTCGAATTGCGCCTGCCCGAACAAGAAACTGAGCATCGGAATCGCAAGGTCCACATCCGTCACTCCGAGAACCCGGGAAGCATCCCGCGGCGCGGACTGAGCCAGCATCTTCATAAACTCGACCGACTGGTACTGGCCGCGCTTGGGATCGAAGGCGTGCTCCGGGACCCGCAAAGCGGGCAAGCGCCGGATCGGCAACGGAAACCATTCGGCTGTAGTGCTCTCGATCCAGTCCAATGCTTTGGGGGGCACACTCCCAATCGGAACCAGGCAAAGGTCGTTCACACACCGTGTACCTGCACTTCTCTCACTTCCGTGGCGTTCGCTTGTGACTTCAGCGGCATAGTGACGGTAAATGTTGTGCCCTGGTTGCGCTGGCTGGTGACTTCGACCTCACCTTCGTGGGCCTTCACAATGCCGTACAGAACCGCAAGGCCCAGGCCAACTCCCTTGCCTTCGGGCTTGGTCGTGAAAAATGGATCGAAAATCTTGGCCATGTTTTCGGGAGCAATACCTTCTCCCGTGTCCTGGACACAGAGCTCGACGCTCTCTTCCTGCGGAATCAGGCGAGTGCGAATCGTAAGCTTGCCTCCGCCGCGGGGCTGCATGGCCTGCGCTCCGTTCATCACCAGATTCAGAATGACTTGCTGCATCTGCGACGAATCGCACTCCACCAGAGGAAGGCTTTCCTGCAAATCGAGCACGACCTCAGCACTGATCAACTTCAGCTTGTGATCGGCCAGGCCCATGGTGGTGCGAACCAGTTTGTTCAGGTCCGCAGGTGCGCGCTGCGGCTTTGATCGTCGTGAGAATGCGAGCAGATCGGAAACGATACGTCCAACGCGCGCCGTTTCGGAGGAAATCAGGCCCAGATACTTGCGGAACTCAGCTTCGCTTCCCGGTGGAAACTGACCGCTCGCCATCAGGCGCTCCAGCAGCATCGACAAGTTAAGGACGCCGGATACGGGATTGTTGATCTCGTGCGCAACGCTGGCGGCCAGTTGGCCGAGCGTCGCCAGTCGATCGGACTGAATGAGTTTGCGTTGCGCTGCTTTCAACTGCAGGGTGCGCTCCTCGACCTTGTCTTCGAGCGTTTGTTGCATGTCGTTGAGTTCGGCTACCGCAAGTCTTCAGGCGCTCGCGCATACGGTTGAACGAATCCACCAATTCGTCGAGTTCCTGGCTGCGGCGCGAAGACCCGATGCCGATTGGCCGGTCCAATTCCATCTCGCTGACCGCCTTGGTGCCGGCGATCAGATCGCGAATGGGAGTGGCGACGAAACGCCGCGTAAATAAAATGACGAAGGCGGCACCGATCCCCACTTCAAACAGCGTCCACAGGATGGTCTGTAGCGTAATCGCCCGAGTTTGTTTCTGAACTGGGTCGAGCCGCAGCGCTACGTCGACGACTCCCAGAACCTTGGTGGACGCGCGGTGGGCGTGGCAACTGGCGTTGCTGCAGGAAGGCTCGTTATAGATAGGCGCGACCATGTTGATGGTCTTGATGCCATCCGGTGATGTGGCATAACGAACCCGCGCATCTTCGGTCGGGCGATTGCGGATCGCATTGTTGCTGTGGCAACTGGCGCAGACCTCGTTAGTCTGGGACGTGAACCGTGGGCGGCTCCCGGCTGTCCGTCGAGAACACCAGCCGACCCTCACGGTTGTACATCCGGATGCGATCGACTCCCTGCTTGTCGGCGATGACCCGCATGATCTCGTACGCAGCCTTGCGATCGTCGTCGAGCATGGCGTGCCAGGTAGCGCCCGTGATGCCGCGCGCCAACTGATCGGCGCCCAGAATCATGGTGTCTACCAATTGCCTTTTCTGGGTGCGAAAGTTGAGATAGCCGCTAATCCCGCTGATTGCCACGATCAGGATCGTGAGCGAGAGGATCAGTTTTGGGCCGAGTTTTCGAGGCATTGAGAGCCTTCAGATGTCGTCCAATTGGAACGGCAGTCCGTGCGACGTAAGAGACGCGCCGGATAGTCCTCATTAAGCCTATTGAGGGTCCCCAAATCGCACCGTGATTGTCACCGCCCCGGCCCGTGATTTGGATCACGCCATGATCGGAACTGCTTGGGGAAATGCGACTTCTGGCTCGACATCACGGTCACTACACAAGGGGAGACGGCAGGTTTTGAACAAAGGGGGAGAGCAATCGATCGGGGCCCGCAGGTGAAATGTCGAACTAGTGGACTGTCGCGGTGGAAGCGTTACCGGCAGATTGCGCGGTGTTACGCCTCGCTGCGCTCGGCGGGACGGACGAAGGCGTCCGCCCCTACATTCCTCGCTAATAACGCCGTCGGTGCTAGTCGGGAATTCCCACACCGGAGCGGATCCGTTCGACTTCACACCTTTGAACTACGGTTAAGCGATCGGTGGCTCCGACTTTCTTTAAGATGTTGTGGACGTGGTTCTTGACCGTCTGTTCGGACAAGTTCAACTGGGCTGCGATTTCTTTGTTGGTCAAACGTTCGCGGAGCAGTTCCACAAGTTGTTGCTCCCGGCGACTGAGTCCCAGTTCGGCGCCCAGGGAAGTAGTCGAAAGCGTGTTTCCCTGTTGCGAAACCGATCTAAAAAGGGCGATCGATAGGGGGGGAGGGCAAACCGCCTCTCCGCCAGCGACCGCACGAAGGGTCGCCGCGACTTCAACGGCAGAAGCGTCTTTCAGCACATATCCCACAACTCCCTCGCGCACTGCTTTAAGAAAGGTACTCTCGTCCGCATCCATATCGACCATGACGATCCTGACGCCGGGAATGGAATCCTGCAGGTTCGGGATCAGGCTGGCTCGGGCAGACGTCAATCCGCTCGAATCGAGCACGATTATGTTGGGTTGCAACGCGTTGACCTGGTCATGTACTTCCGGCGAGTAGGGATCTGCTCCCACCACCCGGATATCATTCTTTTTCGCCAGCAGGCGAACCAAGGCCTCCCGCAGAAGACGGTTCTCTGCCAAAAGAAACACTTCGGCAATCCGATTCGCAGTCATTACGAAACTCCCCAGACGATGCGGCAGACACGTTCAATCCAAATTCATTCGTCGCCCGGCTAATCTTCGGCGCCGGGTGGACCGGTCCAAGGTGCTTCGTGTCCTGGACCACTCTAAAAGACTCTTGACCGAACTCGCGGATAGATACTTGCAGCGGTTACAAATATGACAATCTTAGAACTCCAGGCCGCGAATAAAGTTGCCCTCAAACCCTGAATAGCAATTTGAATTGTCGTCGTATACATGATTTACCGTATGCCGAAAGGGCATCTCAATTCGCCTATTCATCTTCCGTTAATTTTTCCCGGATTCTCCTTCTGCAGGACCGAATGCAGATTCCAAACAAATCCCCATCACGGATGGGTGTACCTCGTGATATTAGATTGCTCAATCCGGGTCGATCCGCCGTAGAATCATGGGCTCGCTTACATCTGGTCCGCAGGAGCAAGCTATGAAGAGCCGCTCTCATTCGCTCCCACCTTCAAGTTCTTCGATCTCAAGGCGAGGGTTCATTGCACAATCCGCCGCCGCGATTGGCTTTTCCATTGTTCCCCGTCATGTGTTAGGCGGTCCGGGATTTGTTCCACCCAGCGATAAAGTGAACGTTGCGTTCATCGGTGTGGGTGCGCAAGGCCTGCGCGTCATGTTTCATTTCTTGCGTGAGTCCGACGTCCAGGGCGTCGCGGTCTGCGATGTAAACCAGTCCGGAGCGAACTATCCCCAATGGGATACACATGAATTCTGCAAGTCGGTGCGATCGCTGCTCGGAGTGGACTCCGGTTGGGACTGGCTCAGTCCGGACGAACCCATCCAGTTGAGCCACACGCTGCAGGTGACCAGCGGAGTTGCGGGACGCGAACCGGCCCAGAAAATCGTAAATGCCTATTACGGTACGAAGCAGAAGACCGGGCAATATCACGGCTGTACCGCGTACACCGACTTCCGCGAACTGTTGGAAAAAGAAAAGGATCTTGATGCGGTCGTCGTGTGCACCACTGACAACCTGCATGCGTCGGTCTCGGCTGCGGCGATGAAGAAACACAAACATGTCTTCTGCCAGAAGCCGCTGACGCACACCATCTACGAAGCGCGCCGCATTGCCGAGATCGCACGCGAGACAGGTGTGGCAACCCAGATCGCCGTGGCGAACCAGGCATCGGAAGCCACTCGCCAGTTGTGCGAATGGATTTGGGATGGCGCGATCGGTCCGGTGCGGGAAGTCGTGAACTGGTCGAGCCGTCCTTTCTGGCCACAGGGAGTCGAGCGTCCGAAGGAGTCCGAACCAGTTCCAGCAGGACTGGATTGGGACCTCTGGCTGGGCCCGGCGCCGCAACGTCCCTTCCATCACGCTTATCTCCCTTTTGTCTGGCGGGGATGGGGCGACTTCGGGTGCGGCGCTCTGGGCGACATGGGATCCTACAGTTACGATACGATCTTCCGCGTGTTGAAACTTGAGGCGCCTGTCAGTGTGGAGGCCAGTTCTACGGATCGATATGACGAAACGTATCCGATGGCGTCGATCATCCACTTCGATTTCGCAGCTCGCGGCGACATGCCACCGGTGAAATTCACATGGTATGACGGTGGCCTCAAGCCACCTCGTCCGGACGAATTGGAAAAAGACCGACCCTTCAAAGCGCAAGGCCAGGAGGAAGATGAGGGTCTTCTGTTCATCGGGGATCGGGGCAAGATCCTTTGCGGATTTAATGGAGCGCACCCTGCGTTGATTCCTCAGTCGCGCATGGATGCCTACAAACAGCCGGCGAAGACGCTGCCTCGTTCTCCGGGCAACGAACGCGAATGGCTGGATGCCTGCAAAGGAGGCAAGGTAAAGCCGGGCGGAAATTTCGAATTTGAAGGGATGGTCACCGAGACGCTTCTTCTCGGAAATGTGGCAGTGCGCTCGGGAGAGAAATTCACCTGGGATCGCCCTGCCATGAAAGCGAACAACTCCGATTTCGCGCAAAACTACATACGCCCGGAACGGCGCAGCGGGTGGGAACTTTAACCGATACACAGGTTTGCTAACGGCTCTGATTGAAAGCAGGAGAAATTATGCTTACGATTTCGAGGAGAGAGTTTTGCAAAGTCGCAACGACGCAGGCCGCAGCAGTTGGCTTGCTATCTGCTGGAGTCTTGAACCTTCACGCGAATCCGCTGGGCTTGCCCATCGGCTGTCAGACGTGGCCGGTCCGCGACATGATCGCGAAAGATTTTCCGGGCACACTGAAACAGCTGGCCGCAGCAGGCTTCAAAACGATTGAAATGTGCTCACCGGTCGGCTACGCCGACAATGATTTCGGCGGTCTCGCCAAATACAAAGGAAGCGAACTCAAGCGGATCATCGGCGATGCGGGTCTCACCTGCGTAAGCTCCCATTTCGGCATGGATGAGCTTCGTGCCAATCAGGACAACAGGATCGCGTGGGCAAAGGATCTCGGCCTGACCCAGATGCTCGTGGCCAGCCTTGGCGGCCCGAAGAAACCAACTATGGACGATGTGAAGCGTGCCGCCGACGAATACAACAAGATGGGGGAAAAAGCGGCGAAGGCGGGTATCCAGCAGGGCCTGCACAACGAAGACTTTGAACTTTCCACCGTCGATGGCAAGCGCACCTACGACCTGCTCTTTCAACTACTCGATCCGAGGCTGGTCAAGTTTCAGTTCCAGGTTTCGACGATCAGCCAGGGATATGATGCAGCGGAGTACTTCACGAAGTATCCCGGCCGGTTCATTTCGATGCACGTCCAGGGCTGGTCTGCGACAACTAAGAAGATCGTGCCCGTTGGGCAAGACACTCTGGATTGGAAGAAGATTTTCACCGCAGCGAAAACTGGCGGCATCAAGAACTACTTCGTCGAAATGAAGCTGGAGATGATGAAAGCCAGCGTCCCGTACCTTCGCGATCTGACAGTTTGAGCAAGGGTTATCGTGACGCGCGCGTCTGATTCTCCAAACCGCTGAGCAGCTTTTCTAACTTGTGCTTCTGATATGGTTCCGCGTCGGCGCGCGAGAACACCGGAATCGCCGGCTGAATGCTCTTGCGGGCCACCGCGTAGTCGCCCCGGCGAAAGGCGATTTCCGCCCGGCTCAGATCGAGGTTCGCAGACCAGTCAGGCACTCCCACTAACTGCGCGACCACCTTGCCATCAACGCTATCGAGGAGGTGCGAAGCTTCGTCGAGTCGGTTTCGCAGTATGAGGCAATCTGCCAATGTATCGGCAGTCGCCCCGGTAAGTCCCGAATGGTCTCCGAAGGCCCTTTTCGCGGTCTCATAGGCAGTGCGCGCGTTGCTCTCCCCTTCGGCATAGCGGCCCGCCCGGCATTGCGCCGTCGAAACATCCGAGAGCGATGCAACCGCGAAGAAGGAGGCCGGCCCCTGCTTCTGCACCGCCATTTGATGCAGTTCCAAGCCGTCGCGAATCGCGTCGTCCCAACGGCCAAGCGTGCCCTCACATTGTGCCCGCGTTGCCAGCACCTGCATTGACAGTTCGTGATCCTTCCCTAACTTGGCAACAAAACTGGGATAGATCTGAGTGGTTTCATCCACTGCTTCGGAATTTTTGTTCTGGATCATGAAGGCTTGGGCCAAATTGAGTCGCACCCTCAGGACGTCGGCACTATCCGGGCCGCTGCTGCGCGTATACGCCGCAATCAGTTCGCGGAACAACCGCTCCGCCTCGACGCCGTTTCCCAGCCGGATGTTGGAGAAGGCCAATCTCTGCTTGAAAGCCAGCCGCGAGTTTTCGTCGATCTCCGCGACGCCAGCAGAGCGGTCGGAAGCAGCTTGAAAATTTTCCTTTGCGGCCGGCGCGTTGTTATCGATTAACGCAACCATCCCGCGCGCATTGGATAGCCACACCAGAAGATCGCTGCGAGGATGCGCCAGCTTCGAAATGCTTGTTTCTTGCGTAGCTAGAATCGATTTGGCGGTTTCCAACGTCCCCGCCTGATAGCTGCGCGCCTCCAAAGCCGCGCGCTGCAGCTGAACGATGATCGCGTCCTGTGACAGAGTCCCGTCGGCCTGCGTGAAGAGCACTTCCGCGCGATCGTATTCCTGACGCGCGTCGGGATAGTCGGTACGCAGATCCAGAGCGCGACCGATAGTCTGATGAAGCTGGGCCGCAACCTTTGGCTCAGCGGCGAATTGACGGTCAATTCCTGAGGACGCTCGCTTAACGGCATCGAGCAAGCTCTCGTCCGCCTTGCCGCTGGCGAACGGATTACTGCGACCCAGCAAGTCGTTCGCCAGAAACCGGTTCACTGCGCTCGCGATTTCCGTTTGCCGATCCGCTTTATCGCGCTCAGAGACCGCTCTCCGATAGAGAACCAGACTCGCGCCTAGTCCAATAGCCAGCGTACATACCGCAACCATGATCCACGGAAGCCTTGCCCGGGCCTCGGACAGTTTTTTCTCCGCAATCTGGGCGCGTTGTTCGGCAAGGTCGATTCTGTTCCGCTCCGTCCGTCGGGTCTCTAAGTCTTCGAGTCGCTTCACTAGTTCATCGGCGCTCTTCAGCCGCCGCGCCGGATCCCCGCAGGCTGCTTCGGCGATATCTTCCCGGAGAAGTGCATCTTCAATGTCGGCTTCCCAGCCCGGGGAAAGCGGTTTTCGAAAATCTCCCACCAAAAGTTGATACAGGATCACTCCCAGCGCATAGACATCGGAGGAGATCGTCGGAGATTGTCCCGCCAGAACTTCCGGGGCGAGATAGGCAAGGGTGCCCGTGAGTAGGGAATCAGGAGTGGCGGTTTGCGTGAACCCCAGATTCGTAATGCCCAGCGCGCCCAGCCTAGCCGGATCGGCGAGGGCCCCGCTGCCGAAATCGGCAACTTTGATCTGCCAAGGCAAACCTGGGCCATTCGCATCTGCCGGGCCGGCAACTTCCGCGTTTTTCGATGGCGCGACTAGCACATTGGCGGGTTTCAAATCCTTGTGCAATACACCGACGGCGTGTGCTGCTGCCACCGCTTTCGCAATCTCGACCAGAAGCCGCAACCGCTGCTCCCAAGGAACCGCCGCCAGTCCACCCTGGCTTTCCGCCCACTCCGCCAGGTTGGAGCCTCCGAATTCGCTTTCCAGGAAGAACGGTGGGGCATCGAAGTTCCACTCGAGCACGCGGACAAAATCCGGGCGCTCACCCAGTGATTCGCGCAGGAACCGGGCCAGCGTCACTTCCCTTTTGAGCCCTTTGAGTTGGACTCCGTCGCCGGCGAACTTGAAAACTCTAACTTCGTGAGTTTTGGGGTTTTCGCCCACCCATACTTCGCTCGAGCCGGCGAAACCGAGGGGCCGGGTCAGACGCCACTGATCACGTCCCGGTACGCTGTCGCCAGCCTTCATCTCGGTGTCCGACCACACTCCTCCGGCAACCGCCTTGCTCTGCACCGGGACGGCAAGCCTGTATCCGGTTCGCGGGACGGTGAGGATCGTAAGTTGTTCCTCATCGCCCATAGCCTTGCGCAACTTGGAGACTGCGGTCGCCAGCGACCCATCGACCACGGTAGTGCCCGGCCATACGGATTCCAGCAATTCTTCCTTGGTCACCACCTCCCCGGCGTGCTGCAGCAACTGCACCAGCACCTCGAGCGGCTTGGCCTCCAAATCGACCGGTACGCCATTCACACGCAGTTCGCGGCGCAGTTCATCCAGTTCGCAGTTCGCAAACTTCCACGAGCGCGTGGAAACATCGCGAACGCTACCGTTCGAATCGTTGCGTGGCATGGACTTAACTTTCTTTAGAGTTCTTTAGAACTCCGTCAGGACACAACATTGGGGGAGTGTGCACACTATTGGCCAACAACACGTCAGAGCGCCATCGCCTGAAGGTGCTACTGCTGCAAGAACGCAGGCCGAGTATAGCAAAAACATTCTGTGGGGAGGCCGGGAACGCCCGGCGGTAGTTCACGAAAGATCTATGAAGGAGACCCTAAAATGAACCGGATCAGCATCTTCCAATCCAAGCACGTGTCGAGGATCGCAGTCGTAACTGTGGCTCTGATACTCACTGCCCTTTCCGCCAGCGCTCAAACCTATACCAAGCTTTACACCTGGCCGGAGGACACCCGCAACGACACCGGAATCGGGCTGGCCGGGATCATGACGCAGGGCCGCGATGGCAATCTCTACGGCACGATCGGCGATGACAACAGTAATGCCGCCGGCAGTGCGTTCAAGGTGACCCCATCCGGCACTTTTACTCGAATCTACAGCTTCTGCTCCCTGACTGCTTGTGCGGACGGCACCGGTCCATGGGGAGGCCTATCTCTAGGGAAGGACGGGAATTTCTACGGCACAACCACCAACGGCGGCAAAGCCAATGCCGGTACCGTGTTTCAGCTCACGCCGACGGGCACGCTGCTCACCGTTTGGAACTTCGACAACGGTACCGATGCGGGCGCTCCGTGGTATCCCACCTTGCAGGGAATCGATGGCAATTTCTACGCCGTCAGCAACACGATCTACGCCGGGGACTATGGAGCATTTATAAAGCTGACTCCGGGTACGACACTTCCCTATAAGGAGAAGGTCTTGGTGGATTTCACCTACACCAACGGAAATGACCCGAACCTGCCCACGCAAGGTACCGATGGAAGCTTCTACGGGAGCACATTTTCTGGAGGCAGCAAGGGCTTAGGGGTGGTCTATAAAAGCGGTGTCAGCGGCGGCATCAAAGTCCTTCACAACTTTGTCGGCTACCCCACGGATGGAGCCAATCCTATCGGGGCCATGGTTCAGGGCAACGATGGAGCTTATTACGGAGTCACTTACCTGGGCGGAGCCAGCAACGTGGGAGCGATTTTCAAAATCACCTCGACGGGAACATTCTCGCTGATTCACAGCTTCGCGGGCGCTCCCAACGACGGAACCCATCCTCGCTCGGGACTGATCCTGGGCAGCGACGGCAATTTCTACGGGACCACCGCAAGCGGCGGGAAAGCTAACGACGGGATGATCTACAAAGTCACACCGGCGGGACAGGTCACCATTCTCTATAGTCTTTGCTCGGTGACGGGATGTACCGACGGATTCGGCACATCGACTCCCCTCATCCAACACACCAATGGAAAGTTCTATGGCAGCACAAGTGGCAACTCGCTGGGAGGCAGCTACCTGTACAGCGTCAGCACGGGACTGGCACCGTTCGTCAAGATCGTAAATTGGTCCGGAAAAGTGGGCACAACAGTCGAATTGCTCGGACAGGGCTTCACCGGTACGACCGGCGTCTCCTTCAACGGCGTGTCTGCCAGCTTCACCAATGTCTCGGATACTTATATGACGGCGACGGTCCCGGCCGGAGCGTTGACCGGGACCGTGAAGGTAACCACCTTCACCAGTTCCATGCTAAGCAACCATGCGTTCCTGGTGGTGCCTTCAGTCTCAGGCTTCACCCCGACCAGCGGCATCGTGGGGTCCAAAGTGACCATCACCGGCGCGAGCCTCACCCAGGCTTCCAATGTAACGATTGGAGGCAAAACCGCTACTTTCACAGTAGGGTCTGACAAGCAAATCACGGCGACGGTTCCTGCCGGTGCCAAGACGGGCAAGATTGTCGTTACTACGCCGGGAGGCGTGGCCACAAGTTCGCTTTCATACTCCGTGGTTCCTGCAATCACGAGCTTCACTCCGACCAGCGGCCCAGTTGGGACTTCGGTGACGATCAATGGCAACAGCTTCACCGCGGCCACCAAAGTTAGCTTCGGCGGCGTCGCGGCAACAAGCTATTCCGTGATCAACGATAAACAAGTGAATGCGCTGGTTCCAGCCGGTGCGATCACTGGAAAGGTTGCAGTTACGACCGTAGGTGGAACCGGTTCAAGTTCGGGGACTTTTACCGTAACGCCGTAGTCGCTAATTGCATCTTCGGCAGCGATAAATTCCAGATCGCACTTTTGTTCCGCCTCTTTCAGAGTGGCAGCCGTTCCTTCGGACATGATTTCGCCGCCGGTCCGCAGCGCGCGGCGGTATTGTTCCAGCAATTCGTAAGTGGCACTCCACGAATCCCGCAGGAAGGTCAGATTGTCGGTGACAAACTGGGTCGGCGTATTGATCTCATGGGCGATGCCGGCCGCGAGATGGCCGATGCCTTCCAGCTTTTGGGCCTGGCGTAACTGACTTTCCAGTGCTCGCCGCTCGGTAATATCGCGCGCGAAGGTGCAACCGTATTCCTGTCCGTCGAACTTCAGATAGTTCGCACTGATCTCTACTGGCAGAATCTCGTTATGCGAAGTTCGGAACTGACTTTCGAAAGTCAGCGAGCCTCCGGCCTTGAGTTGCGCCCAAACCGCCTCCCAGACTTCTTTCGGGAAAGCCAAACTGATATCAGGAATCGACAAGGCGAGAAGTTCGTCCCGGGTACGATCAAGAGTTGCACAGGATGCCCGATTCACATAAACGATCCGGCCGCCCGGATCCAGCCACTGGATCGCGTCGGAGGCGTGGTCAACCGAGAATTGTGTCAGACGCAGTTCCCGCTCTGCCCGCCGGCGAGCGGTAATGTCCTCTTTCACAGCTAGAAAGTGCGTGATGATGCCTTTGGGGTTGGTGATCGGGGTAATCGTCGCCGCTTCCCAGTAGATTTCGCCGCTTTTCTTCTTGTTACACAATTCCCCACGCCACACTCGGCCCTGCTTGATCGTCGACCACATTTCCCGGAAAAGCTCGGGCGCGGAAACGCCGGAGTTCAGAAACCGCGGATTCTTGCCCGCAACTTCCTCGCGGCTGTAGCCGGTGCAATCGGTGAATTTGCGGTTCACATAGCTGATGTTGCCCTCCGGATCCGTGATCACTACCGAGACCGGGCTTTGTTCCACGGCCAATGACAACTGCTGCAATTCTTCCTGATTGCGCTTGCGCTCGGTAATGTCGCGAAAGATCCAGATGCGGCCGTAATAGACTCCTTCCTTGTCGACCACGGGAGAGGTATAGCGGTCCAGAAATGTGCCGTTCTTCAGCTCAATTTCGTCACGGGCGGTCTCATGGGGATGCTTATACAACTCGTTCACTCTTGCCAGAAACACTTCCGGAGCTTTGATCAAGGTGACTACATACTTGAGCATGCTGCGGTCTTCCTTGGCAGCCAGTAGGTCCGCAGGAATCTTGAACAATTCGCCAAAGCGCCGGTTCTGCAGCAGGCTTCTCCCCCTGGGATCAACCACCAGGATGCCGTCGATGGTGGAGTTGGCTTGTGCCTCCAGGAATGCGGTTTGAAAGTGCAGTTCGGCCTCCGCTTCCTTTCGCTGACTGATTTCGCACAGGAACCCGTCGGCGTAGAGCACTCCGTTCTCTTCGTGGGTATGGCTGGCGCGGTCTTGCACCCAGATCCAGACTCCATCCTTCCGGCGAATGCGGTATTCCTCGTGAAAGGGAATTTGCCGCTCAAAAAGCGCCTCATACGCCTGATGCACGCGCCCAAAGTCGGCGGGATGAATACAGCCCATTCGTAGGTGGTCCCCTCCTTTGTAGATCTCCTCTTTTGAGTAGCCGAGCACGGCCTCGACCTTCGGACTGATATAGATCGAGCGGCCCTGATGGTCTGAGGTCCAGGCGACATCCGGTGCGTTGGCCAGAATTCTGCGAAACATTTTCGCTCTCAGCACAAGCACTTCTTTCGTTTGCTCACTGTCCGTAATGTCGCGGACTGTAAGCACATGGCAGGTCCCGTTTTGCGGGCTCGCCAAAGGGCGGAGCGAGCACTCCGCTGGAAAGCTTGTTCCATTCTTCCGCCACAGATATTCCTGGAAGGGCGCCGGGTGATGCACTCCAGTTCGCGGTCGCAGCTTACATTGCTCCGCCGAACAATGCTTTCCGTCGCGCCGGCTGTGATGCAGAAGTTCATGAACGTTATGCCCGACGATCTCGTCGGTCCCGTAGCCGGTCATTCGCAGCAGAGCCTCGTTGCAAAACGTAGCCCCACCAGAAGCGTCCAGACCGCACACACCGTCCACGACGGCATCCAAGAGCGCTTGCAGTTCAGCCTTCGATTCGGTGACGGATTCGTTCATCGAATCACACAATCGCGGAGAGGCTTCCATACCCATAGACATCGACAAGACCCGGCTACCGGTTCAATCGCAGAGTGGATGACCTTGGCGCGAGCGATGCTTCTGGGAAGGAGAGATTAATCAATTCCGAATTTGGCCAGCACAAAGGGATTGGAACTTACGGACTAGGAATCCGTAAGCCACGCAAGTCCCGGCTGCTCAAGGGTTTCAGGGTGTGCTTACTTCTGCATCAATAAAAACCCTCCGCACGACGGGGCGGGGGCGGTACACTGTATCAATTTTTGGCTACTTGTTTCGCCGAACTTGCGGAGGTCCAGCGAATGCCCCTGTCCGATTCAGCGGTTAGACGGTACCCACGAAAACTGTGCGTCCAGCTGGTGGTGGTATTTTGTTGCCTTTTGGCTGTGCCGTCACATTCTCAGGATGTGCTCACCTATCACAACAACAATGCACGCACTGGCCTCAACAACGCGGAGAGGATCCTCACGCAGGCGAACGTAAACTCAGCGAGTTTCGGAAAACTGTTCACGCTGCCAGCCGATGGCAAGGTCGATGCGGAACCTCTGTATTTATCAGCGGTCAAGATAGCTGGCATTTCTCGCAATCTGCTGATCGTTGCAACTGAGCACGGCAGCGTCTATGCCTATGACGCAGGTACCGGCGCGAAGATATGGCGCCGCTCAACTCTCAAGGCGGGTGAGACCACGTCCGATGCTCGGGGATGCGATCAGGTCGCGCCGGAAATCGGGATCACGGCAACTCCGGTGATTGCCCGGCCCGCCGTCGGAAATCCGGTGATCTATGTCGTCGCCATGTCGAAGGATAGCTCCGGCGCCTACCATCAGCGCTTGCATGCTCTCGATGCGACAACAGGCGCTGAACTCAACAGCGGCCCCATTGAAATCAAGGCGAAGTATTCGGGCACCGGGGATAACAGCTCTGGGGGATTCGTCATCTTCGATCCTGGTCAATACAAGGAGCGCGCCGGGCTCCTGTTGGTTGGGCAGACAATATATCTTGCATGGGCTTCCCACTGCGATATCCGTCCCTATACGGGATGGATCATGGGCTACAACATGAATACGTTGGCGCAGACTAGCGTGCTAAACGTAACCCCCAATGGGAATCGAGGCGCCATCTGGAATTCTGGGGCCGGAATGGCATCCGACGGCGTCAGTATCTTCCTGCTCGACGGCAACGGGATTTTTGATTCCAGCCTGAACTCGTCGGGCTTTCCTGGTGAAGGCGACTATGGAAATGCATTTCTGCGGCTCTCTACAAAAAGCACCCTTGCCGTAGCGGACTATTTTGAGATGGAAAATGAAGTGCAGGAGAATATCAACGATACGGATCTGGGCTCGGGCGGGACAGCGCTAGTCAATCAAAGCGACTCCACCGGCAAAGTCTGGTCGCTTGCCATTGGAGCAGGGAAAGATTCGAACTTATACGTAGTGAACCGCGCGAACATGGGGAAGTTCAGCGCCACCAGCAACAAAATCTACCAAGAACTTAAAGGAGCGCTCCCCGGTGGGATCTGGTCGATGCCTGCGATCTACAACGGAATGGTCTACTACGGACCAGTCGCGTCGCCTTTGCTGGCTTTTCAGTTCCAAAATGCCAAGCTGTTGGCGAGCCCAGTGGCCAGATCGACCAACAGGTTTGACTATCCCGGAACCACGCCAAGTGTCTCAGCCAACGCGGGCGGCAATGGCATCGTCTGGGCCGTCGAAAATACCAGCCCCGCTGTCCTTCATGCCTACAATGCGAAGACCCTCATCGAGATCTACAACAGTAATCAGGCCGCGAATGGGAGAGATCACTTCGGCAAGGGCACCAAGTTCATTACGCCGATGATCGCCCATGGCAAAGTTTACGTGGGCACCACCACGGGGGTTGGGGTATTCGGTTTGCTCCCCTGAGCCCTAAGAATGAGGCTTGCTCAGCCGGTTCTTGTGGGAATTCCTTTCTGTGCTCTGGAAAGCTGGCATGATTCCCTGCCCTGCATTGCGGCCTCAATGACTGGCGAAAGTCACTTCCAGCGCCCGTTGAGAAGTGCGAATGCTGGGGCCGCTAGAAAGCGAGCCTGAGCGAAAACTGAATCTCGCGCGGGGTACCGGTCCCCACCGGGCTAACCGGAGTCGTCGTGCTTACAGTCCCAATAATATTGCCAAACCCGTTCGGTCCCGGGGCAACAGAAAAGTCCGCCAGTGGCAGACCGTATTGCGGATGGTTAAAAATGTTGAAGAATTCGGCGCGAAAGGCGACACTTGCACGCTCAGCGAATGGAATGCGCTTCCCAATTCCCATGTCAATCTGCCAGGCCCCCGGCCCGCGCGCCACATCCCGCGGAGCATCGCCGAATGTGCCTGCCGCCGGTACAGCGAATGCCGCCGGATTGATCCATTCGGCGATAGACGAGCCCCCCGGCGGAGTGAGTGAAACCCCAGGTACGAGATCAGGACGCTGATTCGTATTGTTGCCGTCCGGCACCGCGGCAGCTGATCGATCGATCGTAACGTTTACGGGGAATCCCGTACGCGCCACGACAGTGGACGTCAGTTCCCAGGAACCAAGGATGCTTCTCACTGCACCCGGTTGGTTCAAATAGGGCTTGCCCAGCCCGAAAGGAAGTTGATAAACGACGTTAGCGTTGAAGACGTGGCGCACATCCCAGATACCGGAGGCGCGTTCACAGAGCTGGCAGTCAACATTTTGCGCCACCAGCGAGTCGCCATCACCGCTGCCATTGGAGCCGTTGTCAATCTCGTGCGACCACATGTAGTTGGCCTGGAGCAACACTCCACGCGAGAAGGAGCGCTTCATGGCGATTGAGAGTCCCTCATATTCGCTATTGTTCTTGTTGCCCCGCCAGCTTACCTCTCCGAAAGCAGGGTACGGACGGAGCTTAGAAAGCGGATCTTGCAAGTTCACTTCAGAAAGAGTGAGCAGATTGTTGCCTTTTGATCCGATATAAGAAATTGTGCTCACAAAATCGGCCGGCAGCGCTTGCTGCACCGACACACCCCACTGCGTGACGTACGTATCCTTCCGCCGGCGGTCGTCGTCCCGTGGCGAAATAATACCTGTAGCGTCGGCTAGAAACGGATCAATCGGATAGGTCAGATTAGGGATAGTGCTATTCGACAGAGAGTATGCATAGACCTCGTTGGAATTGGGAAGGTTCTGGTCGTCCAACTGTCCATCTTCGTGGTAGAGGCCAAAGCCGGCGCGAAGTACGGTGCGGTTGTTGTTTGTGGGCGCCCAGGCAAAGGCCAGGCGTGGATCGATGTCGCCGTAATTCGGCTGACCGAAGCTGGCTCCCATTCCGCAAAAGCCCTGCGCTCCGCAGGTAGCGAAATCGAAGGGATTGGAACGGCCTTGAACTTCATGGAAAATATTGAAAAAGCTGTAGCGGAGGCCGAGGTTCAGGGTAAAGTTCGGCCGCCATTTGAATTCATCCTGTATATAGCCAAAATATTGCGTCTTGCGCAGGCCGTTAACAGGCAGAGCGCCAGTGAGAGTGGCCGTAGTCACTTGGTTGGCCTCGAACGCGCTCAAGGCGCCTGAGCCGGTGTACTTTACGTTCCCGCTTGCTGTGCCTCCCTGGTTCATCTGCACGCGCCGGATCTCTACCCCAGCTTTCACAACATGGCGCCCTTTAATCCATGTCAGGTTTTCGATCCCTGAAAAGGAGTTACCTGCGCCGATGCTGATCTTGTCGTTGTTAAGGGTAGTGAATCCAGTCACGGAGATCGCATACTGCTGTCCCGTCTGATTCATGTTAGTGGTGAAGGCGGTGCTGCGATTGAAACCGAACTTAGCCTCGTTCACCAGCGCCGAAGAAAAAACATGCAGGAGTTCGATCCCGACGTTGACGGGATGGGAAGTGAGCTGCTGCTGATCCAGAAGGTAGTTTCCGGAACTGGCAAGTGGCTGAGTATTGACGGCAAAATCGATGCTGGCCCGGGCGAACGCAGTTGTCTTTTCCGAAAAACGATGGTCGAGTCGAAACATGCCGGAATCTTCGTTGACGACCTGTCTACCCTCGCTGGTAAACGTGTCGATATCAGGATTGCTGGTAGGAATCAACCCTGTATCCGGATACGCATTAAGAATTGGAATGAGTGCCGGGGACTGCGCCGCGACCTGTGCCCGGAAGGAGTCGCTGGGAACGCTGCCGGTCAATGGAAAACCCCAATGCTGCCGGTATCCTTCATATGCGAGGAAGAAGAAAGTCTTGTCATGCACGATGGGCCCGCCGAACGATCCTCCGAACTGGTTCAAACGAAGAGGCTGTTGCGCGGTTCCAACGGGAACAGGTTGCAGGGCATCCAACGCGTCGTTGCGAAGAAATTCGAAAGCATTGCCGTGAAATGCATTCGTACCTGATGTTGACGTTACAGCTAACTGCCCCCCTCCAGTGGCTCCTCCTTCTGCGGTCGCCATAGCCGAGTCGATGCGCAACTCCTGGATAGTGTCAAGCGGAACAGCCAGCCGAACATAGGCTTGCTGACCTTGGTTAATGATGTTGGTGGCGTCAATGCCGTCGAGGGTGAAGTTGTTGTCGTCACGACCGCGGCCCGCAAATCGAATCGAGCGCTGGTTGCTGCCCCCAGTGTCAACCGCGCCCGGCACCAGCGCCGTAAGCGTAGCCCAGTTGCGGCCATTTAACGGTAGTTCGTCGGCTTGTATCCTGTCGATGGGAGTGCCCAGGACGTCGGAGGTTCGGTTGAATTGCTCGGAACTGGCCGACACATCGACTCGCTGCTCGCCGCCCGATACGGGCAGGGTGGCGTCAACGATGCGTGTTTGCCCGACAACTTGAACGACATTCAAGAAGGTGAGAGATCTGAAACCCTGATGGCTAAAGGTGATGGTGTAGACGCCGAGCGGTAGCTCGGCAATGTCGTACGTTCCGCTGGAGGAAGAGGTGGTTTCCCGGCGTAATCCCGTAGCATCGTGCACGGCAACAATACGCGTCTGCGGCAAAACTCGGCCGGAAGAATCGGTCACTGTACCATTTAAACCCGCACGATCCACCTGCGCCAGCGACGAGCACACGAGACACAGAATGAGACTCACCAGGCAAAGAAGTTGAATAACTTCATGAAGATGATTGCCGTCCCGCGGCCTGCAAAGAAAAGCGTTCGGAAAGACGCTTGCACAAGAAAGGCGGTCAGACTGTTCACCTGGTTTCATAAAGGTGGTCATAAGCGGTAGCAGGGGAACGCAGCACGATTCAATCGCACAGCAATTCCGGAAAGTAATCGCTCGGTGTTAATGGAATCTTGCAGGCATGTTAAAGTTTGGAAAATTCATTCAATAGAATCAATCGTTACCGCTGGTAATCGATGGCATGTGCACTATCTTCCGTTCATGCTTACCATGAATATTAATACATGATGAATTCTGTGCCTTGACGTTGACTGGCTGATTCTCCAGGCATAAATTTCCTTGGTCTGGGCCAGCACACATCTGCTCCGACGGCGGAGAAAATGGACTCCCTCTTGCTTCATTCACAACGATCGTCGGCATTGGCGGCAGTTATGACGCAACATTAATTCTGACGCATCGACTGACTGAACTCCTTGTGGCGTAGGCGAGGCTCGATGGAAGTCAAAACTCTTGCACAGGATCGCGTTATGTCGCATTCACCAAACCCAAAGCCACCCGCGCCGCAGCAAGTAGCGCCCTTGCTTGCGTTAGCAACGAAGTTGCTCAGGGCCGGGCGGCCCGCCGATGCCATTGCACCGTTGCGTGATGCCGCACTGCTCGAGCCACTCAATCCCACCATTCAGCACGATCTCGGCCTCGCCTGCCTCGAGGTCGGTAACGTAGCGGATGCCATCGCGGCATTGCAGTGGGCCGTCGCCAGCGACCCGCGTTATGGCGATGCACACTTTCGACTGGGAATTGCTTTCGAGAAACTGGGGGACATCCGCGGGGCAATCGTTGCCTACGACCGCGCCACGCGACTGCTCCCATCACTGACGGAGGCGTGGTTCCGCGTTGGTGCCCTGGTCTACACTCTCGGCCATCGCGACGAGGCAATGGGCTGTTTTCGCCGCGCGGCGGCGACGGGAGGTGCTTACGCATTAGCAACTGAGTGGCTGACGAGCGACGAAGCGGCGCTATACCTAAAAATCGAACGTCGCACCTTGTTGCAGTGGGTCCGGCAAGGAAAGGTTCGCGCCTACATACTCTCTGGCACACAACGCCACGTCTGGAGATTCAAAACCTCAGACTTGGATGCTATGCTGAGCGTGCCCGTCGTGCTCTCGAGTGATGGGAGGATCAAATGAGGAGAGTACGGCACAATTCTGGAAGTGTCCTATTCGACAAGGGACGAGGTACATGGAGATTCCTGCAATGGGTGGGCGGCAAGCGACGATCACAAACGCTCGGCACGAAGCAGGAATTGGCGAACAAAGCAGCAGCGTGGAAGGTAGCAAACGCGCTGATGCCGAAGAAACCTAAGCACGCGATCGGGTTCACGGTCAGCAGCCTGGTTGAGATCTATCGGGCAGAACGAATGCCGCAACGGTTCAGCACACGCTACAGCTATGATCAGTGGTTGACCAACCACATACTTCCTCACTGGGGAGAGGGTTCGATCACTGACGTACAACCGCGTCCGGTTGAATTGTGGCTGCATTCTCTCACGCTGTCTCCCAAGAGCAGAGTTCACATTCGGGGCGTTCTGCATCAACTTTGGGAGTTCGCTATGTGGCGCGGTGATGTGCCGGCAGAGCGCAATCCGATGACTCTGGTCACTGTGCGCGGTGCAACCAAAAGGACGAATGCTCCGCGTAGTCTTACGTTCGAGGAGTTCCAGAAGTTCGTTTCTGAACTCCCCGAACCATTCCGCACGATGGCTCTGCTGTGTCTGTGTTTGGGACTCAGGATCAGCGAATGCCTGGCACTCAAGTGGGCAGACATTGACTGGCTTGCCAGCAAGATCAGCGTAGAACGTGCGATTGTTCGGCAACGAGTGGATGACGTAAAGACTGCAGGTTCCAGAAAGCACTTGAGCATAGATGGCAGTCTGCTGGAAGTGCTCAAGACATGGAAGCAGACAACGCAGTTTTCCGCACCCGAAGACTGGGTTTTCGCTTCCCCGACACGGCTAGGCCGTCTTCCGTGGTCCTATCCGCGAGTCTGGGGAGTATTCCAGGAAGCAGCAGAAGTAGCGAAAGTCGGCAAGCTGGCTACTCACACGATGCGCCACAGCTACCGATCGTGGCTTGACGCTGTGGGAACGCCAGTAGCCGTGCAGCAGAAGCTCATGCGACACGCGGACATCCGCACGACGATGAATATCTATGGCGATGTGGTGACGAACCAAGAGTCAGAGGCACACAGCAAGATCGTGGGTTTGGCTCTGCCACGCGCTTAACGGATCGCGCTGCGGATCACAGCTCAGCCAAGTGGTTGAAAATATGGCGGAGAGAGTGGGATTCGAACCCACGTTAGAGTTTCCCCTAAACACGCTTTCCAAGCGTGCGCCTTCAGCCACTCGGCCATCTCTCCGGCGTTAATCGTTTGGGAAGAACGACTTCTGAAGAACTTCCGCAGCCCGCACGACGTTTGACTGCGGCTTCTCGGTGCTCTTTGATTCTATGGGTGAAGTCGGAGAAATCGCAACTTGAATGGAAGGTTAATGTGCCGGAGCTAGGGCCAGCTTACGAGAGTTTTTCCGGAAGATTTACTGCCGGCACTGCAGGCGTTGTTGTCGAACTTCCCGAATTTGAGGCGCCCGCCGCGGCAGCCGCTGCAGTGACCCCGCTTCCGTTTGTTGCCGCGGTTGGCAGTGGAGGAACTTTCGTATTGTCGACTACGTGGTGATTCAGGCAGTACAGCGCCAGTTCCAGGCGGTCTGCCACTCCGAGCTTGTCATAGACCTTACGCAGATAGTTCTTCACCACCTGCTCGGTCGTGCCTACGCGCAACGCAATCTCTTTATTCTTCATGCCCTGGGTCACGCACGAGACGATCAGCGTTTCTTTGGGCGTCAGTTGCACTTTCGGCCGCGAGCCCGCGGGTCGCGTGCTCTGATTGCGGTAGGCTTCCAAGCACCCAGTGAACTCCCTGGCTGTCGAGCCAGCATTGGCCCGCCGCCACTTTGCGTAGACAATCCACCAATAGTTCAGGCTCCACTTCGCGCGAAACGATGCCGTGTGCACCCCTGCGGAACAGATCCAGCGTCAACTCTTCATTATTGAGTCCGGGCGTCACGACGACGAAGCGCAGTTGCGGTTGCTGCCGCTGCAGTTCGACGACCGCCTCCACCGGGTTCGGCGCGAGGGCTGCTTCGAAGATCAGGATGTCGGCCGAGAACTTACTTACTGCGGATTGCGTTTGAGCTAGCGTCTCAGCTTGTCCCACCACCCGGATGTCGTCTTCCAGCGCGAAAACCTTCCGCAAGCCGGCGCGGAAGATTGCCTGGGTGTCGGCGAGGATTACACGCACGAAGTGACCTTTACCGCCGTCGTCTCCTACTCCGAAATTTTCGTCCACGCTAACCGGAATGGTAGCCATTCAATTCCTTGCGACTATGCCCGTTCGAAATGATATTCATCAATCACTACGCCTACGCCCCGGCGGCCGCGATCTTCAAAGCTGCGCACCACCCGGCCGCGGCAATCGATCTGCATATTTTGCCGCCCGCCCAGCACCTCGGCAGGCAGCATGATGGTGAAGTCCACCATCGAACCTACTGGCACATCATTGTCCATCGCAAAGAGCACCCCGTTAGCCGAGATGTTTTCCGTCTCTGCATTGTAGGCAGTGCCTTGCGTCTTCACCGATGCCGCCAGATGCAGGGGAAATCGCGGCGCGCTCTGCATGTCTTCGTACTGTCCCGTATCCATCTGCGCCTCGGCCATCGCTGTTTTCGTTCCCGCTGCCACTCTCATCCTGCCCTTCCAGAACGCTCTCATCGGCGGTTCCGGATTTCTACTTACTCAAAAGGCAGCGTACACCTCGGAATCAGGCGAACAAAGTTACCGAAGTCATGGAACAAATGGGGATAACTGCTTTTCTATGAATAGATTAGGAGTGATACGCAAGGCGCGACACAAACCTGAAGGAGCCACAATGCCGCCTTAGTTTTCCGGTCAATGCAGGGCAATTTCGGGTGTTTTCAGGAGAAAGCAGCTAGCGAAAACTCCGTTCAAACCGAAGTCTGAATGCTGAGTGCTGTATGCCGAGTTGCTGAGCGCCGCTTAAAACTTCGTCACTTCCGTGAAATTAAACTCGCGCACCTTCATGGCAGGGACCACCATGTCGAAGGACTCTTCTCCGCACGAGCGCACTGGCAGGCTCATCGACTCCACATTCGATAGCATGTCGATCAGGCTCTCATTGAATCGGAAGTTGCGGAGTCCGCTTTGCACGCGGCCGTTCTCAATTAAGAACGTTCCGTCACGTGTCATCCCGGTCAACATTTTCTCAAAGGGCTCTACTTCACGGATGTACCAGAGCCGCGTCACCAGTACGCCTCGCTCGGTTGACGCAATCATTTGCCCAACCGTTTGCGGATCATTCACTGGCGAGAACACAATGTTCAGCGGCATCTCTCCCATCTCGTTGGGCAAGGAGAAGCCGTGGCCGGTTGCGGAGATCGGACCCACATTGTTTTTGTACTCGGAACGCTTCATCCGTTCCGCAGTGGCTCGGGCGTACACCACTTGCTTCACAACGCCGTTCTCCACCAACCCAATGCGCCGCCGCGAGATGCCTTCACCATCGAACGGTGATCCTGCCTGTAGAGGATGCGCCACATCATCCCAGATCGTGATGTTGTCGCCAAATAGTTTCGCGCCAATTCGTCCGGTTAGAAACGAGCGTTGGTCAAGGATCGCCATGCCCGAATAATCCCAGAACATGAACCCTACGATGTCGAGCACTGCCGCCGGCTCCAGGATTACTGTGTACTTTCCGGCAGGAACTTCCCGGGGATGCGCCGACTCCACCGCCTTGCTCGCGGAAACCTCCGCCAACCTCAAGGGGTCTACCATCGTCACGTCCGGCGAATTCGCTTTCTGCCATCCGGAAGAGTCCGCTCCGATCATGGTGATCGAAACCTCGGCCGAAGTCTGCCGGTGCCAGCGATTCAAGCCGTGCGAATTAAAGATGCCTTCGAAGGATTCCCCGCTGGAAAAGACTCCGGCAGTCGTCAGCGAATGCCGGTCTGCTACGCCGACGATCTTACGCACGCCCTCTGCCCGGATCTCAGGAGTAATCGCCGCAGTCTGCTCGAAGTACCGAGAAGGTGTTTGTGTGGAGCGGGCGTCGTCGCCCGACTTGCCGGAGGATTCTTCAGCATTGGGCATCGGCAGAAGGTCAGGATCGGGATGCTGTACCTTCGCTAGACTCTCCGACGCCTGTACGACTCGTCGCAAGCTTTCATCGTCAAACTTGTTCGTAAACGCGCGCGCCGTCCGCCCGCCGAAGGCAGCGCGCACTGACACGACTTGATTCTCCTCAGCCACATTCTGGTGAATGGCGTTGTTGGCAAAGCGCGTCAGAGCAAACCGACCGCCAGAGAAAAGAACCTCGACCTCATCGGCAGACGAAAGTTTTCGGATGCGGTCAAAAATGTCGCCGGCTTGTTCGAGAATGAGCATTCAGCATTCAGCAGTCAGCACTCAGCAGTTAGCCCGCCAGTCGTTCCGCTTCTACCTTGCGCACCAGGGAACACAACATGCGCTTTACTTCAACTACGGATTCATCCAACCTTCCGCAGGCTGCCGCGTCGAGGAGACCGAGGTCACGAGCCAATGAAAATGGTATTCCAACTCGCTCGCCGAACCGGCTGCTATGTTGAGATACCGTTGAAATTCTCCATTACCCCGCTTTCCACAGCCTTCCGCAATGTTCGCGGCGATCGATGCCGCAGTTCGACGAATTTGACTGGTAATCCCGAATAATTCCTGCCTAGGGAACCCGTTCGTCCCTCGATATGAGTCAAGAGTCAAAGCGTGGGCCTTCTCCCATACCTTTAAGTCCCTAAAGTTTTTCATAACAGCAACTCCTTTGCCCTGGCTGAATGCTGAGTGCTGAATGCTAAACTATCAGCCGCCAAATCCATGTGACGCAACTCACCCGCCCTTAAATGCACTTCCCACTTTGATACCGCGAAATCTCGACGGTGCCGCTCCGTGCCCTGTGCCCATGACCTGCTGCGGCTGTCCCTTGCCGCAATTCGGAGTTCCCCATAGCGTCCACTCATCGCGCGAGCAGATCGCATCCAAAGAGTTCCAGAACTCTGTCGTAATTCCCGAGTACGACGGGTTCCTGACCATCCGCACGCGTTTGCCGTTCTTGATCTCCCATCCGATCTCGCAACCGAATTGGAAGTTGTAGCGCTTGTCGTCAATCGACCACGACCGGTTCGTCTGCATCAGGATTGCATGATCGGTGGACGCCACCAGTTGTTCCAGGCTCAGTGGCCTTTCACCCGGCAGCAAGCTGATGTTGGTCATGCGAATCATGGGCAACCGGTTCCAGCCTTCTGCCCGCAGAGTTCCGCCCGACCGGTTCTCGCCAATCGTATGTGCCGTCTCCCGCGAACTCAGATAACCCGTAAACAAACCGTTCGTGATAATCGGCGTACACTGCGCCGCCACGCCCTCATCATCGAAGCCAAACGTTCCCAGCCCCGGCCCGTGCTCTTGCCGCGCATCCGCAACGACATTTACCAAATCGCTGCCGTAGCGGAGATGGCGTAACTTATCGAGCGTCAGAAACGATGTCCCCGCAAAATTCGCCTCCATACCCAATACGCGATCCAATTCAATCGGATGTCCCACCGATTCGTGAATCTGTAGTCCAAGCTGTGAGCTGTCGAGAATAATGTCGAACGTTCCTTCCGGACACTGATCGGCTTGATGCAGCGCGACGGCCTCCTCCGCAATTCGCCGTGCGTTCTCCACCAGATCCAACTCTCCGATCAGTTCATATCCTTTGTTCTGCCACTGCCCGCCAAAGGAGTTGGGATAGGAACGCTTTTGAATCTCATTCCCAGCAAATGCGTAGGCGGCATACCCGGCGCCCGTGGAGAGCTTGGTCTGATGAATGTCCGCACCCGCCGACGAAACCAACCACTGCTCCTCGCGGTTGAAATTCAAATTCGCCTCGGCCAGGGTGATGCCGGCAACGGCTCGTAACTCGGCATCGATCTTCAGGAGCAGCCCTATATTCTGTTCAACCGACACGCTGAAGGGATCGATCTGGTAAGGCGTGCTCCACTCCGCGACAGCCGGCTTTTCCGGCGCCAGGCGAACGTTTTCGCGTTTTACTTGCGCGGACGCCCGTGCAATGGCAATCGCCTGCGCCGCCGTTGCCTCCACCGCGCCACGCCCCAACTCCGACGAGGCCGCAAACCCCCAGGCGCCGTCGGCAATCACGCGCACGTTCATGCCCACTGATTCCGCGTCCGAGGCGCTGCCCACTTTGCCGTTCTTCGTCGTCAGGGCACGGCTACGCTGCGCGATCACTCGCACGTCGGCATAGCTCGCTTCGCGCGTCGCGGCGGTGTTCAAAGCCCAGTTGGCGACATGTTTCATACGAAGAATTTCCAATCTAACACACCAACCGGAGGACTCGTGCCGGGACCCACATGGCCAACCATGTCACTTCCGACACACTCATTTGTGATCCTTATCACGGAGCTTGCCTGCTCGTCGCCGTTCAATAGACATGACCGCCAATCATCTCAGCGGCGTTCCCCCGTCGCTCACGGTCAGAAGGAGCATTCCTACTTATGAGCCTCTTTATCCCCGATGATAGCCATAGCTCGCACGCGAGTGTGGACGTCGAAAATGATGTTGCAACCCACCCATCCAGCGCGGAAAACCAGGCCAGCAAAAAAGCCGACCTGGCCGGCCCCGGCATCGGCAACTATGCCGACCTGGAACAAATCCTTCCTCAGGATTACAACCCCCTTCTGACTCGCAAGGAAACGCAGAAAGCAATTTTCCACCTGCGGCGTTACATCGAAGATAATCTCTGCAAAGAACTTGGCTTGATGATGGTGCAGGTCCCATTGATCGTGGACGCGCTGACTGGCGTCAATGACATGCTCGACCGCGATGGTTCCCGCACTCCCATCCAATTCCATATCTCCAACGATCGCGGCAAGAATCCCATCGACGCCCAGGTCGTGCAGGCCGCGACGAAGTGGAAGCGCGTAGCGCTCAAACAGTTCGAATGCCGCCCCGGTGAAGGCATCTGCACCGACATGCGCGCGGTTCGAAAGGACTACTTTCTCGACCATGACCACTCCGCTTACGTCGATCAGTGGGACTGGGAGCGCGTCATCACCAGCGAGCAGCGCAACCTGGAATTCCTGAAATCGATTGTGCGCAAGATATGGAAAGTCCTGGTCGGCGCCGAGCACTTTGCGCAGGAGATGTTCCCTGAACTGCGTAATCCTCGCTATCCTAGCCTGCCGGAAGAACTAACATTCCTGCACGCGGAAGAGTTACTCGCTATGTATCCTGACCTACCCCGTAAACGGCGAGAGACGGTGATTCTGCAAAAATATCCGGCTCTGTTCATCATTGGCATTGGCTGGCCTTTGAAGGACGGCTATCCCCACGAGATGCGCGCCGCCGATTATGACGACTGGATCACCGATACCAGCGGGCAAACTCTCCGCGACACCCACGGACTCAACGGCGACATCCTGGTCTGGAATCATGTGACGCAGCGTCGTCACGAACTCAGTTCGATGGGTGTCCGCGTCAATGCCGAAACGCTGCGCCAGCAACTCGAAGTGTCGAAGCTTCTGGACAACCTGAAGTATCCCTATCACCAGGGAATCGTGAATAACGAATTGCCGCTCTCGATCGGCGGCGGCATCGGCCAGTCCCGCACACTGATGCTGTTACTGCGCAAGGCGCACCTAGGAGAAATCAGCGTTACGGTCTGGCCCAAGGTGTTAAAGGAGATGTGCGCGAAGAAGAGAATCTTTGTGCTGGAGTAGCTTAGGTTAAGCGGCAGGTTTTGATTTCGGCGCAATCCAGGAGCCTGAGAAGGCTACGGGGGGGTGCTTTATGCCCCATCGTGTGAAGTTTGCCATCTGCCTCACACTACTGGGTTTGTTGGCTATCATCCCTTTTGCATCGTGCGGCTACGACGGGTGCGCCGACGTCCCCGTTCTTACCTCGATTTCTCCCACGACCGCGCTTGCCGGGGGGCCAGCTTTTACTATGACTTTGAACGGCAGGCACTTTCACTCGGAAACGGTTTTCTTCTTCGGAGGAACTGAACTCGCAAGTACGACCGTTAACGAGACGACAATGACTGCAAGTATCGATAGCACCTATATATTGACGCCGGGCGTTCTCGAGGTTTGGGTGACGGGCATCCCTGGAGGGAGCAACCTGAATGGTCCTTGCGGCGGAGGCCTATCCGCCAAATTACCGTTCACAATTCAATGATCGCGGAACCACCGCTTCGCGTTGTGGTCGGACTGAGCCGAGATCAATGACCTAGATCGATGGTTCTCTCAGATTTCACGGGCCAGTGTGGGCCAGCTCCAGCGCCTTCTTCACTGCTAATAGTTCCTTCAGCAATCCTCGCAACTTGGTCGACTCCAGTGCGTTCGCGCCATCCGACTTCGCCTCTTTCGGATTATCGTGCACTTCCATGAACACTCCGTCCACTCCTGCTGCCACCGCCGCACGCGCTAACACTGGAATGAACTCCGGCTGCCCACCGCTCACAGCCGGACCTTGGTCGTCCGCCTGCGATGAAGGCAACTGCACCGAATGCGTCGCATCGAACACCACCGGCGTGAACTTCCGCATGATCGCCAGCGACCGCATATCGACCACGAGGTTGTTGTATCCGAAACTTGCACCGCGTTCCGTCAGGAAGACCTGCGAATTTCCTGCGTCGCGGCACTTCTCCACCGCATGGCGCATATCCCAGGGCGCAACGAACTGTCCCTTCTTGATATTCACCGCGCGTCCGCTCAACGCCGCAGCTACCACGAGATCAGTCTGCCGGCTCAGGAATGCCGGGATCTGCAGTACGTCCGCGACTTCCGCTACCTTGCCTACATCGGCCGCCTCATGCACATCCGTCAGCACCGGGAGTTGAAGCTCATTTTTGATCTTGCTCAGAATCCGGAGCCCTTCCTTCAGCCCCGGCCCGCGATAACTGCGAATGGACGTGCGGTTGGCTTTGTCGTAACTTGCCTTGAAGATGTACGGGAAGTTGAGCGACCGCGCCACGCCCTTGATGATTTCCGCCATGCGCATGGCGTGCTCTTCGCTCTCAATGACGCACGGACCAGCGATGAGAAATAGATCGCCCGAACCAATGTGAATGTCGCCGACTTGAAAAGAAGTGATCATGCCAAGGCTGTTTCACCACGGAGGCACAGAGTCACAGAGAAATTCTGGTATTTCTCCGTGTCTCGGTGGTGGATTCTATCTTTTCCCGACCTTTTCCGGCCGGTGGAACATTTCCACTTCCGCCGTCTCTTTCTCGGCGCGACGCTTTAGCCCGTATTCGTACGACGCGCCCACAAACGTCCGGAACAGCGGATGTGGCTCAAGCGGCTTCGACTTGAACTCGGGATGGAACTGGCAGCCAATAAAATGCGGGTGATCGGGCAATTCGACCATCTCTACATACGTCCCGTCGGGAGTCGATCCGGAAATCTTCAAGCCGGCCGCCGTCATCGGTTCTTCATACTCACGGTTGAACTCATAACGATGCCGGTGCCGTTCGCTGATCTCCGATTTCTCGTAAATCCGGTACGCCAGCGTGTCCGGCTCAATCTTGCAAGGCCAGGCTCCCAGCCGCATGGTTCCGCCCAGTTCTTCCACTCCACGAAGCTCACGCAGTTTGTAAATCACGCGGTGTGGCGTAGCCGGATCAAACTCGCTCGAATTCGCCTCCGCTAAACCGACCACGTTGCGCGCAAACTCGATGCAAGCCGTTTGCATTCCCAGGCAGATTCCGAAGTACGGGACCTTCTTTTCCCGGGCATACTGGATCGCGCGCAGCATGCCTTCAATTCCGCGTTTTCCAAAGCCGCCCGGAACCAGGATCCCGTCGTATCCTTCCAGTTGCGCCTCGTAACTCTTGTCGCCAGCACCCGTCTCCAGTCCCTCTGCTTCAATCCAGTTCAGTTGGAGTTTCAGATTGTGCGCCAAAGCTCCATGCACCAAGGCCTCTTTGAGCGACTTGTAGGAATCCTCGTACTCCACGTACTTTCCGACAATCCCGATGGTGACCGTGTCCTTCGGGTTGTACACGCGATGGACAACGTCCTCCCACTTCGACAGATCGCGATCCTTGGCTTCCATGTGCAGGCATTTCAGCACGAGGGTATCCACATTTTCGTTAGCGAACACGAGCGGCACTTCATACACCGAAGCCACATCCTTCGCGGTAATGACGGCTTCTTCCGGCACATTGCAGAACAGCGCAATCTTCGATTTCATCTCCTTCGCCAGAAAACGATCGGTGCGGCACAGCAGAATGTCAGGCTGAATTCCAATGCTCAAAAGCTCTTTGACCGAGTGCTGGGTGGGCTTGGTCTTCAACTCCTGCGCCGCCGCAATAAAGGGAACTAGTGTGACGTGCACAAATAATGTGTGTTCGCGCCCTAATTCCTGCCGCATCTGCCGGATGGCTTCCATGAAGGGCAGCGACTCGATATCGCCCACGGTCCCGCCAATCTCGACAATCGCGACGTCCACATCCTGCGCGACCTTCTTCATCGCCGCCTTAATCTCGTTCGTGACATGGGGAATCACCTGCACAGTCTTCCCCAGGTAATCTCCGCGACGTTCCTTGGCAATGATCTGCTCGTAGATCCGCCCCGTGGTCCAGTTGTTGTCGCGAGAGAGTTTGGCGTGGGTGAAGCGTTCGTAGTGCCCAAGATCGAGATCCGTCTCCGCGCCATCATCGGTCACGAAGACTTCGCCATGCTGGAATGGGGACATGGTCCCCGGATCCACATTCAGGTAGGGATCGAACTTCATGATGTTGACCTTGATCCCGCGGCTCTCCAGCAGGCAGCCGATCGAAGCCGCGGCCAGTCCCTTGCCGAGTGAAGACACAACTCCGCCCGTTACAAAGATGTACTTCGCTGGCATCTCTTCCTCGCTTTAAATTGTTTTTGAAAAATTGTGCAGGTGGGGTGCACGATCAATTATGGCAGAAGTCCCCTGTGGAAAGAAACGAAAGAAATGGCGCATCCATATTTTTCCTTCGTGCCGTTCGTAGTGACTGCCTCCTTTCCGCGCCGGCAGGATCTCCGCGTTGACTATCCCGGCAAGGTCAGCGAGAATGATAGAGGTTGTTCGCAAGGACAGCCCGTAGTGTCCCCCAACAATGGGCCTGTGGCGCAGCTGGGAGCGCGCTTCCATGGCATGGAAGAGGTCGTCGGTTCGATCCCGACCAGGTCCACCAAATTCCCGCCGTTAAACGTACGCCAGTTTCCCGCACCCATCGCACAGTGCCCCGTCTCTGCCGATCTGCCAAAAGAGGGTGGGCTGATCACTGGAGACAGCCGATCCGGGTTAACGAACTCCTGCAATGACGCGCCCGAGAAAACCGAAGAGTGCCTTAGAAACCACCTAAAAGCCTGGGAAAAAGCCCATTCTCTTGGTCGGGACACTTCCGTAATCATCCAACTTACCCACTTCCCGATACCATTAACAGGTAAGGTGTCTACTATGACCGGAAATCTCTCGACCGTAGCCCTGACTCCGCCGCCAACTCGTATTCCCGTCGATATAGATCTTCGTGTGTGGGGCATGGGTGCTGATGGTCATCCTTTCTCGCAGCATGCTCGCGCTCGAAACATCAGCACCGGCGGGGCTTTGCTCTCCGACATTGATAGAGATCTTAAGATCGGCGACACCATCGGCGTGCAGAGCGGTGAAAAAAAAGCCCGCTGCAAAGTGGTTTGGTCGAGGAACACACTTACGGCCCAGAAGATAAAGGTCGGAGTTCAGTTGCTCAGCGAGCAGGACTGCCCTTGGAGTTCATTGCTTCCGCGAACCGCGGGTAGAAGCTCGACCTCTTCGCAAAAGAGGAGGCGCTGGGATCGCCACAAGATTTCTCTTGGGATCACACTGCATCACGATCATCTACCGGTTCCGCTGCGGGTTACGGCCACCGATATCAGCCCCAGCGGATGTTATGTCGAAACTCTCTCGCCGTTTGCCATAGGCACGAGCCTCACCGCGGAGTGGTCCTTCGGAGTGCAGCGGATCACGACCCGCACCTTCGTGCGCAGCTGCGATCCGCAAGTCGGCATGGGCATCGAATTCATGGGGTTGAAGCCGGAAGAAACGCAGCGTTTCCAGGAATACCTGCGAGCCATCAATCCCTGGGCCTGCTCGATTGAGCAAACCAGGCGTACTCAATAGATATCCCGCGAATTCACCATTTAGCTTTGCAGAATTAGCGAGTATTGGGGTGCGCCTTCGCGACCCCTGCGTTTATACTTCGCGCCTTTGCGATCAAAAGATTTTAACCGCGAAGAGCGCAAAGAACAGCCGCGAAGGACGCAGAGAAATACTTCAGTCGCGCTCTTTAAATTGCGATCAGATCCTCTACGTACTTTGCGCGGCTCAGACAGAAGCCAGATTGCGTCGGCGCTGGCGCGCAAACCACAGGTAAACCGGTATGCCGAGCAATATCACTGCGACTCCCGCAATCGAATCCCGCAAATTACTGGTAAACGTGAAGTAGAGAAGCACCGCCGCCGTTCCGATAAAAATCGCAGGAACCAGAGGGTAGCCTAGAGTTCGATAGGGCCGGTTCACATGGGGCTCCCGCCAACGGAAGACAAAGATGGTACTGGCGGCCACCATGTAGAAGAGCCACTCGGCAAAAATCGCGAGCGAAAAAAGTTCGCGGAACGCTCCGCCCAACAGCACCAATAAAATCGCCACCAAGCCTTGAACTACCAATGCCACCGCCGGCGTGTGAAATCTGGGATGAACCTCTCCCAGAGCCTTGAACAAGTAACCGTCTCTCGCTACGGCGAACGGTACACGTCCCCCGCTCATCACCGTGCCATTCAATGTAGCCAGCATGGAAATAATCATGCCGATGGAAACCAACGAGATTCCTAACCTGCCGAGCGCTGCCTCACTGGCTACCGCTGCCGGGACCGCCGCCTGCGCAATCGCAGTCGCCGGCAGTGCCCGCTGGATGCCAGCGTTCATCCCCATATACAGCACCGCAACCAGGCCCACGCCGGCAATCAATGCAATCGGAATCGTCTTCTCCGGGCGCTGAATCTCTTCGCTCACCATGTTCAGGTCATTCCAGCCGTCATAAGCCCACAGGGCTGCGACCAGCGCCGCCATGAATCCCGCGATCCCTCCCTTCGCCCCTGCAAAGCTCGTTGCAAAATTGCTCCATGAGCCAGAGGCCGCCCCGAATGCGATAACAGCAATTCCTATGATCATCACAACTTTCAACACGGTGAATGCAAACTGAAAATTTCCTGCCTTGCGGACTCCCACGTAGTTCAGGGCGGTGATGAATACCGTCGCCGCGATTGCCACCATATGCCCGTAATTGACAACCAATACCCGGCTCGACGTGACATGCCAGGCGAAAAGTGTCTGCGGCAGAAAACTGAAAGCAGAAAAGGTTCCCAGCACCCGAACCAGGCCCGCCGTTACACTGGCGATGGAAGCCGGCTTGGCGATTAGAAACCACGTCCAGCCATACAGGAAGCCGGGGAGCGGACCGTAAGCGTCGCGTACATAGACATACTCTCCACCGGCGAAGGGCCGAACCGAGCCCAGTTCGGCATAGGTCAGCGCCCCAAAGAATGAGAGCAATCCTCCGACAACCCATGCCAGGTAGACGAGTCCGGCAGAGCCTACGGCCTGCATCATTTCGGCCGGAACCAGAAAGATGCCGCTGCCGATAATCGTTCCCGCCACAATCGAAGTGGCATGCCATACGTTGAGCCCACGCACGAGTTGGGGTGCGCGGGGTTCAATAGCGGCGGTGTTGCTGGCCTTTTTTTTCTGCTCAGTCAATTGCGATGGATTCCTAATCCCAAGTCTCACTCGATACTACGGACGGATTTCAATCGGCGTGCCGTCCGCCACTGCTGCCCAGATCTCGTCGATCTCCTCGTTCGTGACCGCAATGCAGCCGTCTGTCCAATCTTTCAAGCGATGTGAAGCGCCTACCCATCCGTATCCTTTCGGCAATCCGTGCACAAACACATCGCCGCCGGGGGATACGCCTCGGGCGCGGGCCGCCGCCCGATCCCGCGCACTGGGATACGAAATGTGGATCGATTTATAAAACTGGCTGTGCACGTTGCGCGAGTCCAGAACATAGACTCCTTCGGGAGTTTTGTGATCTCCCTGCCGAGCCTTCGGTCCCACCGGATCTCCGCCCAATGCAACTGTATATGTCTTGATCACCTTCCCCTGGCTCAGCAACTGGAGCGTGCGCTCTCTCTTTAGAACGACCACTCGATCCGCATGCAACGGCTTGCTTGTGGCCTGGGCCCATCCCAAGCCGCAAATAAGCGCAAGCCCAATACCGGTAAGAACTCGGATGCGCATGCCCCGGCATTATAGACGGCACGCTGCATGAAAATGCTACGCTGATAAGGTGAAGTCTCTGAACCTGCGACTATTCACGTGGACACAGCCGCTTCTGCTGCCTGCCCCGAATACCGATGGCCCATTGGGCGATCGCAAGGGTATGAAAATGGGGTGCCCCATTTCTCGCCTCCTTTGCGAGAAGTGGGACTTTCGACAGACCGAAGCCGAGGTATCCCACCAGAGCAAACCGCGGCGGCTTCAGGCCATCCTCGTTACACTGACGTCTATTCTGCTGTTTCTCAGTGCCCTTCCCTGTTTTGCGGCTCCCTGGGCGATCGAGGCCCGTCCGCCAAAGCTGCTGAATGGCGCTCCAGTTCTTTTCCAGGTCCACGCACCGACGAAGCTCGATTCCCTAACGGGCACGTGGCTCGGCCACCAGCTCACCTTCAGCTACAACACGTCCACAAAGACCTGGTTCGCGTTGGCAGGCGTCGGTTTCGAAACGCAACCGGGTAACTACACATTGGATCTGACTGGTGAACCAGCGGCGTCAAAGTCATCCGTTCAGATGAAGCACACGTTCACCATCGGTCGCGCTCAGTATCCTAAGGTCAGAGTGGAGCTGGCGGTCGAAAAGAAGTTCACCGAGCCCAGCCCCGATCAGCAGGCGCAGATCGCAGAGGGAGTGAAGGTCAAGCAGGACTACCTCAGTCGTGTCACGCCCGATCGTGAGTGGAAAGGCAAGTTCACGGCCCCCGCCGATGCCGCCACCTCCGATGTTTTTGGCTCTCAACGTATCTTCAACGGCGTAGCGCAGCGCCCGCACTTCGGCCTCGATTACCGCGTCCATACGGGAACCCCGGTCGCCGCCATGAACGAAGGAAGGGTACTCCTGGCACGCTTTCTATACTTTGAAGGAAATTGCGTCGTGATCGACCACGGACAAGGCCTGCTGACTCTCTACTTTCATCTATCGGAGTTCAAGGTGAAGGAAGGAGAAACGGTTAAAGGAGGCCAGGAGATTGGGCTTAGCGGAGGCACCGGACGCGCCACCGGACCTCATCTACATGTCGCCGTTCGCTGGCAAGGCACGTATCTCGATCCGGCCCGCCTGCTGCAGTTGACCTTGCCGTGAGCGGGAACGGCAATAATCTACGCCGCTCCGCCAGACACCTTTCCTCGGCCGCGCAGCAAGTCGTTCAGCTCATCCTTGAGTCCCATATTCCGAATCAACCGATGCAGATAATTCGGATGAACTCCCAAAATGCCGGCCGCGTCGACATAATTTCCGCGCGACTGCTCGACAGCGCTCAGGATCAACTGCTTCTTCAATTCCTTGAGGCTGGCATGGTAGTGACCCTCATGCATCTCCTCGGGGGGCGTTTGCTCCAGTAACGACTCCGGCAGGTCCTCCAGCAGCACCATATCCGAAGATCCCATCACCAAAGCACGCTCCACCGCATTCTCCAATTCGCGGACGTTGCCCGGCCACTCGTAATGGCACAACGCCGCCATGGCTTCGCGGGACACCGGCTTAGGTTTCACCTTGCATCTTTTGGCATTCTTCTGCAAGAAATGCCGCGTGAGCATCGCGATATCTTCCCGCCGTTCGCGCAGGGGAGGCATTGTCAATCTCATGACTGCTAGTCGATAGTACAGATCCTGGCGGAATGCTCCCTGGCGGACGGCTTCTTCCAAATCTCGATTTGTCGCAGCGATCACGCGCACATCAATCTTGATGGAATGCGTTCCCCCGACGCGCTCGAACTCCCGCTCCTGCAAGACCCGCAGCAGCTTGACCTGGAGCGAGGGCGCCAGTTCTCCGATTTCGTCCAGGAAAACTACCCCCCCGTCGGCAACCTCCAGTCGGCCCTTCTTCTGCGTCATGGCTCCCGTGAAAGAACCTTTCTCGTGACCGAACAAATCACTCTCCAGCAGGGTTTCGGGTATCGCGGCGCAGTTGATGGCCACAAACGGCTTGGTGCTTCGGTGGCTGTTGCGATGCAGTGCCCGTGCCGCCAATTCCTTCCCGGTTCCGCTCTCGCCCTCGATTAGCACGGTGGAATCCGCAGGACCCACCCGCGCCAGGAACTGGAAGATCTCCTTCATCCGCGCCCCTTCTCCCACCAGATTTTGCTCCTGCCGGACTTCCATGGTGAGGCGCTGGTTCTCCTGTTCCAACCATTGCAGCCGCCGGGCGTTGTCCAATGCTACGGCAGAGATCCCTGCAACCGCCGCGATGAGCTGCAAATGATCTTCGAGAAATCGGTTAGTCGCGTTCGTGCTGTCGAGATAGATGCACCCGATGGTTCGTTGAAATACACTGAGTGGCACGCACAACAGGGAGCGAACTTCTGAGGCCGCCACGCTTTCCACATCGCGCAGCGCACCGCTGGCTCCTACATCGACTCCCAGAATCGCAACATTCTCTTTCATCACCTTTCTGGCAATGGTACGGCTCACCCGCACCAATTGCGGCTGACCTGCCTGTCTCGTCCTGGCATAGAGGGAACTGAATTCCTGCCCGGATCCTTCGGCCAAAAGAATCGCTCCGCGGCCCGCAGGTACGACCTCAAAAATCAGATCGAGCAGTCGGGACTGCAATTCCTCAAGGTCGCGGATCGCATGCACGACCCCGCTGATCTTCAGTAGAGCACTCAGATTCCGCGCCACATAGGCTGTCGCGGGCAGTTCCCGCAGCAACCGGTCCGGCTGCAGGTAGACAACATCCTTGGGATAGACGACCTTGGTCTCCGCTGCAGGCTGGCTGTCGTCGAACTCGACACGGCCGTTCGGGGCGGCCCGCTCCTCTTCTTCGACCAGAAACAGGAACACGGAATCGCCGGTGGCGATCTCATCCCCGTGACGGAGCCATTGCTCCTTCACTGGAATTCCGTTGACCTGTGTACCGTTGCGGCTGTTCAGATCTTTGATCTGAAAACGCCCGTCTTCTTCCCGCCGCAGCAGGCAATGTTTTCGGGAAACGGACGGATCAAAGATCGCCACCCCGTTCGCCGGGTCACGTCCTACCGTGGATTCCCCGTCTGGCAAAGCTACGATCGAATCTTTCGAGGGTCCCGCAATCACCAATAGTCTGGGCCGCAATCAGAGCTCCCGCACTGTGTTGACCTTCTTATCACAGAGCGGGCCGAAATGCATGTCTGGCCCCAAGGATTTCCGATATCCGAACGGATAGCTGGCCTATCCGATCAGATAGGGTATCTCTGGTTGTTCTGTTTCATGCGCGCCGGGGAATGCAGCAGTCGCTGGTTGTTAACTATTTGTGGATGTGGGGGATGCAACGGTTTGAGGAAGGTGGCATCCGGCGTCGCTGGGTTTGGAATTCTGAATGCAAACACTTATGTAGCGTCTGGTCGGCAAAAGCGATGGGGGAAGCGCTTTCAGCATTATCTCGCCGATGTCGCCGGTCAGGAGCTCGGGGGACCCCCTCATCGAGCTTCTGACCTTTTTCCTCGTGCGCCCAACCTGAACCGCCAAACGAGCCATAGATTCCGCGCAAACCTAGCCCACCGCAGATTCACCCAGAACGGCAGTTTCCGCAGCCACTATCGCGATCCCATCCCGATAGCTGACAGTCCGACCCGAGATGGCGGGAATGCGTTCCCCGGGTACGAGAATCCCGACCAAGTTCAGCGGATCCGCGGCCGACAGCGTCATCGTCTCTCCGCTCAACGGTAAACTCCGCATGGCCCGCACCGACTCCACTGCCACCGGCAATGCAAACTGCTCACCCAGGAATCCATCCACAAAGCGTCCGCCGCGAATCTCACCGCGGTCCTCCAGCCGGCGGAACCCCATCAGCAGCTCGCGCCAGGGTGGCAGATTCGCCTCTCGTGCGAGCAAGTCACGAATCACAATCCCATACCGACGCAGGAGCATCCAGCAAGCGGCCTCCACAGCTCGCGGCCTCTCCGCCGCAGCATCCGCATGCAACAAGGCCCAACGCCCGGAGTTATGCCGCGGGCGTGTCGACCTCCCCGCTCCTTGCCCTGCACGTCTCTTCGGATCAATCAGAGACCGCAGATTATCGAACCCATCCGCCGTGACCAGTCCCGCCGCCACCAGTTCCCACAAGGCCGTCTCAATCTCCGCCTTCAATTTTCCTGTGCCGCGCACGATGTCGGCGAAGAACGATGCCCCGCGCTGGCGCAGAAAATCCAGCACCAGCTTCGCCCCGTGACTTAGTCCACGCGCCTCTGCCTCTTCTCCCGCCATATGGCGCGGGATCATCCAATCCGCCTCTTCTCGCACAAAAAACGTAATCGGAGCCACGCTGGTCGGAATCACCCGCCGCTGCCGCTGAGGTCCGGATCCGTCGGAACTGCTCGTGATATCCAACGTCGCCGGATGCGGCGATAATCGTCCCCACCCCACGGCTCCGGTCAGGCAAAGCTGGTCCAGCCACTTCGGATCGTAATCGGCGATGCGCCGTGCCAGCACCTGCCGCTCCCAGGCATTCGCAGGAATCTCAAATCCCTGCAATTGCTGCAAAACTTCAAGCGTCCCGCGCTCCCCCGCAACCTGCGACCCAGGAGCCACATGCTGCCAGCGCGCGAGCCAGCGCATAAACGCCGCCGCCGTCACGGGCTCGATCTGCTTTCGTAGCATCCCAACGGTCAACCGGTGGATCCGCGCCAACAACCTCCGCTCGCACCACTCGGTTTCCTTTGCCTCCGTGCGAGCAGTTGGATCGGGCGGAGCCGATACTCCCCTTTGCAAACCCAGCTCAGGTTCTGTGCGGTTGCCCGCACTGCCGGTAAAGCTGCCGCGCAGAACAGTCCCGCTAGCCTCCATACGCAACAAAGCTTTTTCGATATCAGAAGTAGGCAGTCCCAAGACATCCCCAAGCTGCGAAGCCGTGGTAGGCCCAAGATGCGACATCCATCCGGTCACCGTTGTGAGAAGGGCTTCATCCCGAGAAATATTTCCCGATTCGACATCAGCCAAAGTCGACTCAAACTGAGCGGAAGGAAACAAAGATTGAAAACTGCGGGCTTTCTCAGCCGCAACCCAGTAGCGCCGGCGTCCCGCCGGCTGTCCTGAGGCCGTCTCGGCCTCGGCCTCGACGGCGATTCCAGCCCGTCCCTGTTCCACGAGCCTCTCGAAGTACACGCCCCATGCGGCAGGGCCCATCTGGGGATGGCCGCCCTCGGCTGCCCATTCGAGCGAAGCTCGCGAAGACAGTTCAGCTTCGCTGAACCGGACAGCCGAGGGCGGCTGTCCCCACAGGAATCCAACTGCACCGGCAACGCTACCAGCGTGTGCAGCACGTCATGCAATTCATCCGCGTCCCGCACATCGGGCCAAGCCTCTTCGCGAACCTGCGCGATCGCCGCCGGATCCAGTCCTCCGACTTCTTCAAGCACCGACTCCGGAAGCACTCGCCGCATCTCCACCGCGCGCGCCCGCCGCTCCTCCAGGGGCGCATCATCCAGATATGCGTACGGATTCGCATTCAAAATCTCATGCGAGAACTGCGACGGCACCGGCGTATCAACAGCAATGACTCGAATCGTCGCCTGAGGCCATCCCGCGCAGCAGAGTCTTCAATCCCTCAACATCCATCGCTTCGGTGAGCACGTCCTTCATCACTTCGCCCACTAAGGGATGGTCGGGAATCTTCCGCTCTCCTTCGATGTTCTCGAAGCAAGCGGCCGCATCGGGAAACACCGACGCCAGCAAATCGTCCGAACGGATGCGCTGAATTTGGGGCGGAACTTTCTTGCCATTCTGAAAACGCAGCAACGCCAGAGCGCGGTTCGCATCCCAGCGCCAGCGCGTCGCGAAGATCGGAGAATCCAGCGCTGCCTGCTCCAAAATCGGCTGTACCGAATCGGCTTGCAGGAAATGAAATACATCTCCCAACGGAAAGCTATGCTGCTCGGCCAGCGCGATGTTCAGCCCGTTGTCGGTGGCCGCCGCCTGCAACTCAAAATTAAACCCGCGACAAAAGCGCTTGCGCAGCGACAGACCCCAGGCCTTGTTGATGCGCCCGCCGAACGGGGCATGGATCACCAACTGCATCCCGCCGCCCTCATCAAAAAATCTCTCGGCAATCACGGTCGTCTGCGTGGGCACCGCACCTAACACGGCCCGACCTTGCAGGATATATTCGATTGCCTGTTCGGCCCCCGAATCATCGAGCCCGCATTCTTCCTTCAGCCACGAAACACAGTCGGCGACTTCGGGTTGCGTTGGCGAAAATCCTACGGGAGAAGTGTGCGGCAGCATCTCGCTGATCTTTTGCCGCAATTCACCCACGTGCGCGGACAATTCCTGCGTCCGTGCCGGAGCTTCCCCGCGCCAGAAGGGCACGCTGGGTGGAGCCCCATGCGCATCCTGCACCAGCATGCGCCCGGAATTCGTCTCGATGCGATGGATCATCCACGACGTATTGCCCAGCAGCATGATGTCGCCGCGATTGCTCTCCACCGCAAAATCTTCATCGACCGTACCCACCACAACCTGGTCTGGCTCGGCCACAACGGTATACAGCGAATTATCTGGGATAGCGCCACCGCTGGTGATCGCGGCCAGCCGGGCCCCGCGCCGCGCCCGCAACTTTTTGTTGACCTTGTCGCGATGGATGTATGCACCATACCGGCCGCGCTTCGCCGCAATCCCCTCTGACAACATTTCAAGTATCGACTCAAAAGTCTCCCGTTTGAGATCCTTGTAGGGATACGCTCGCCGCGCCAATGCAAACAACTCGTCCTCATCCCATCCGGACTCCGATGACGCGGGCGAATCCTGTGGCACGCCAGACTCGAGTGTCGGCACTTTTGCCCGCGAACTCTCGACACCTTCACTGGCACAAGCCGCCACAATCTGCTGCGCCAGCACATCCAACGGAGCCTCTGGAATCATCAGCCGATCGAGATCTCCCAGCTTGATGGCCCGCGCCAGAGCCGCACACTCCATCAAATCGTCCCGAGTGGTGGCGAAGAAGCGACCCTTGGGTACTGCCCCCCGCCAGTGCCCCGAGCGTCCCACCCGTTGCAGCGCCACCGCAATCGCCCGCGGAGAATTAATCTGCACCGCCAGATCAACAAACCCCACATCAATTCCAAGTTCCAGCGAGGCCGTGGCGACCAGCACTCGAACTTGACCTTCTTTGAGCTTTTTCTCAGCCGCCAGCCGGAGCTTGCGCGACAGGCAACCGTGATGGGCTGCGACATTCTCCTCGCCCATGCGCGTGCCCAGCTCATGACACAGGCGCTCGGCCATCCTGCGCGTATTCACGAACACCAGCGTCGACCGGTGCTGCTTCACCAATTCGACCAGCCGGTCGTATATCGAATCCCACATCTCATTCGACGCCACCGGGCCCAGTGGCATCGGCGGAACCTCGATCGCCAGATCCAATTTCCGCTTATGCCCAACATTGACGATGACGGGATCCGAACGCCCGGTTCCCGTTCAGGAAGTGCGCTACTTCCTCGATCGGCTTCTGCGTTGCGGACAACCCGATGCGCACCGGACGCTTGTAGGTCAGGGCATCCAGCCTCTCCAGGGACAGCGCCAGATGCGCCCCACGCTTGTCATCAGCGACCGCATGAATCTCGTCGACGATCACGGTTTCTACGTCGCGCAAAATCGCCCGGCTCTTGTCTGCAGTCAGCAGGATGTAAAGCGACTCCGGCGTAGTCACCAGAATGTGCGGAGGCCGCTTCAGCATCGCGCGCCTCTCGGGCTGCAGTGTGTCACCGGTGCGTACCGCAGTGCGAATCTCCGGCATGAGAAGTCCGCGCTCGCCCGCGAGAGCGAGAATCTCTCCTAGCGGAATCTCCAAATTTTTCTGAATGTCGTTGCCCAGCGCCTTGAGCGGCGAGATGTAAAGCACTTCGGTTCGGTCCGACAGTTCACCAGCCAGCGCTTTGCGCACCAACCGGTCAATGCATGCCAGAAATGCGGCCAGAGTTTTCCCGAACCGGTGGGCGCAGAAATCAGCGTAGTTCTGCCCGCGAGGATGTGCGGCCAGCCCTGCTCCTGGGGCTCGGTTGGCGTGCCAAACCGTGATACGAACCACTCCGCCACGAGAGGATGGGCCCAAGTCAATGAGGCAGGAAGGGACTGCATCCGGCTATTCTAGAACGAAACTTAACTTTCGCCAAGCATTCGCCTTAAGAGGAGGCCCAGGCAAACGCGCCGCATGGTCTGACCCGTCCCCTGCTCTGGTGTTAGAATCTCGCTTCTTTTCACTTTGGGGGAACTCCATTGCTTTCGATACGCAAAATCGCCGCGTGCCTGCTTCTTTTCACCTTCAGTCTTGCCAGCGCAGCCCAGTCCAGCCCTGAAGCCAGCGCCACCGCGCTTCTCGGATACACCGCGCAAAGCAGCGGTCCTGAACGCGAATGGGAGAAGAAATTTCAGGACGGCATCCTAGCCGAAAACATCCGCGAGAACATGCGGCGCCTCAGCGCTCGGCCGCACCACGTCGGCTCGCCTTACGATAAAGACAACGCCGAGTGGATGCTGTCCCGCTTCAAGGAATGGGGCTTCGACGCGCACATCGAAACGTTTGACGTCCTGTTTCCGACTCCGAAAGAGCGCCTGCTCGAACTGCTCTCCCCCAAGCCATATAAGGCTAAGTTGCAGGAACCAGTTCTCTCCATCGATCCCACTTCGAATCAGACCTCCGAACAGCTTCCCACTTACAACGCTTACTCGGCGGACGGAGACGTCACTGCGACCTCTGGTCTACGTGAACTTCGGCAACCGCGAAGATTACGAACAGCTCGACCGGCTGGGAGTTTCCGTCAAAGGTGCAATCGTGATCGCTCGCTACGGCTCGGGCTGGCGCGGAGTAAAGCCCAAGGTCGCGGCCGAACATGGAGCCATTGGGCTGCATCATCTACACCGATCCCCGCGAAGACGGCTATTTTCACGGCGACGACTATCCCAATGGTGGCTGGCGCCCAAGCCAAGGTGTACAGCGCGGCAGCGTCATGGATACCGATTATCCCGGCGACCCCTTGACCCCAGGCGTCGGCGCCATTCCGGGAGCAAAACGACTTGCGATCAAAGACGCTAAGACCATCACCAAGATTCCTGTGCTGCCGATTTCCTACTCCGACGCGCAGCCCTTCCTTTCGGCGCTGCAAGGCCAGATCGCACCCGAAGGCTGGCGCGGCGGCTTGCCGATGACCTACCACGTCGGCCCCGGCCCGGCCCGCGTTCACCTCAAAGTCACGTCCAATTGGGACACCAAGCCGGTCTACGACGTAATCGCCACCATTCCGGGCTCTGATCCCGAGCAGTGGGTGATTCGCGGAAACCATCACGATGCCTGGGTCAACGGCGCCGACGATCCGCTCTCCGGAATGTCTACCCGGAACTGGAAGAAGCTCGCATGCTCGGCGAACTGCACAAGCAAGGCTGGACGCCGAAGCGCACGATCATCTACTGCGCCTGGGACGGCGAAGAACCGGGGCTGCTTGGCTCGGTTGAATGGGTCGAAACGCATGTTGCAGACCTGCAGAAGCACGCCGTCCTCTATCTCAACACCGATGGTAATGAACGCGGTTTCTTCGGCGCTGGCGGAACCCAAGACCTTCAGGCCGTCATTAGCGCCGTCGCTCGCGATATCAAGGATCCCGAAAAGAACATCTCCGTCTGGCAGAGAGCACATCTGCGAGCGATTGAACGCGCCAAGGATAAGGAAGAGCGCGGTGAGGTCCGTAAACTCAGCGATCTCCGCATTCACGCCCTGGGAGATGGATCCGACTACACGGCGTTTCAGGATTACGCCGGCATTCCCTCGCTCGACATCGGCTTCGGCGGCGAAGACGATGGCGATCAATACCACTCTATTTATGACGATTTCTACTGGTACACCCATTTCGCCGACACGGATTTTTCCTACGGACGTGCCCTGGCACAAACCGCAGGCTCCGCCGTCATGCGAGTGGCAGATTCGGATCTGCTTCCTTACGATTACGCTCCGCAAGCGGAAGCCATCTCCAAATACGAATCGGATCTGGAGAAACTTCTAAAGGACAAACAAGAGGAATTTACCGAGCGAAATCTCGAACTGCAGGAAGGCGTCTTCAACACCACCTCCGATCCGCATAAGACCTACGTTCCACCTCCAGTAGAACTAGTGCCGCCCTATATGAATTTCGCTCCCATGAAGAACTCGCTCGAACTTCTGAAAAAAAGCGCGGAACACTATACGAAGGCGCTTGCGAAATTTAAAGCCAATGCCGCTACGGTTTCGCCCGAGTCCCTCGGGACCGTGAATGCCGATCTGCTCGGAATCTCGCGGCTGTTCTTGAACGAAAAGGGCCTGCCGGAGCGTCCCTGGTTCAAGAACCAGATCTACGCTCCCGGCGCGTACACGGGATACGGAGCGAAGCCAGTCGCCGCGGTCCGCGAATATATGGACGAGAAAAAGTGGAAAGAAGCGGACTCGCAGATTCCCATGGTCGCAGAGGTGATCGAACGGATATCTGCCGGCATCAACAAAGCAGCCGACGACCTCGAAGCCGCGTGCGAGAAAAAATAAAAGGAATGTTGTGCCGCTGTGTGGGCGGGCGTCTCGCCGGCCGAGACCGCAGTCTCGCCGTACGCGGCAAGTGCTAGAATCGCCGCGATGCCCAAACTTTCCGCACAGGCCCGCGCTCGAAAGATCAAACTTATCCTTTTCGACGTCGACGGCGTACTTACCGACGGCAAGCTCTTTATCTTCCCCGCCCCTGCTGGAACGCCACAAAGCGTGCTCGAACAATCCGCCAAACACGGCGGCGAGGGTGGATTCGGATTCCATAGCCAATCCTTGATTGAAGCAAAAGGATTCCACGCTCACGACGGCACTTCGATTTCCCTCGCACGCCTCGCCGGCATCAAGACGGGACTCATCACCAAGCGCGTCTCCGAAACCGTGGCTCTCCGCGCCCGCGACCTCAAGCTGGAATATGTTCGTCAAGGCATCCAGGACAAGGGAACCGCCTTCAAGGAAATCGTCAAAGAGGCGGGAATCAAGCTGGACGAGGCTGCCTTCGTCGGCGACGACGTCATCGATCTCCCTGCCATGCGCGTAGGAGGCCTGGCGATCGCCGTGAAAAACGCTCGTGCCGAAGTGAAACAAGAATCTCATTACGTGACGCCTCACGCCGGCGGCGAAGGCGCGCTTCGCGACGCGGTGGAGTTCATTCTCAAGGCGCAAGGAAAATGGAAGAGAATCGTGGAAGCCTATATCAGCGAACGCGGCCCAACCGTGCAGTGAACCCCTGATCTTAAGGGGATGAAGGTTCTGGTTTAGCTAGAAGCCAGGAGCTAGAAGCTCAACAAAAAACCCACCGGATGCTTGCTTGGGGCGTGCTCGGGTCAGCATCCGATGGGCTACCGTTTCTCCTTACTCACCCTGTTGTTTTCAGGAGTATGTAACAAAATTAAACACCCGAATGCCTTTTTGCTCCGTCTATTTTTGTAAATCTTTGTAAAAACCTCCATTAGTTTGGTAACCTCCGATTCTTCCCTTTACTTTTACGGTGTTAAAGATTTTGCCCTTATCGCAGCGCGTACAAGTTCCCATCCGCGCTGCCCACATAGACCACGGTTCCGGCGATGGCCGGAGACGAAATGATCGCTCCCATGCTCATCACCCGCCCCACGCCAGCGACCATATCGTCATAGAAGTCTGATACGAAGAGGGCTTGGCCATCCGGCGTGCCGTCGGCCTTCGTGTATTTCGGCCCCATTTGTTTCATCCCGTCGGTCTCGAAACTCCAAATTGGCTTGAAGGTTGCCTCGTCGAGCGCGACCAGACGTCCCTGAGTCGAGCCTTCATACAAAACGCCACCCGCGAGAGCCGGGGAAGAAAACAGATACCAGTGGTTGAGATCAAGCGAATGCACCACGGCTCCCGACTTCGCGTCGAGCGCATATACCAGGCTTGAGTCTGAGGTCGCAAAGTATACTTTTCCGTCTCTTACGGCCGGAGAAGCCACGATCCAGGAGCCATTGGCGCCGAACGCCCATTTCTTTTCGCCAGTCTTCGCGTCGAGCGCATAAAGATGCGAATCGCGGCAGCCGAAATAAACGATCCCGTCCGCTACCGCCGCCGATGATTGAATGCCAACCTGGTTATGAATGTCGGGATCATCTCCCGTCTTGAATCGCCATTTCTCCTTTCCAGTCGAGGCATCCAGCGCGTAGAAATAACTGTCCCAGCTGCCGATGAACAGCATCCCGTCGGAAATCGCCGGAGAGGCGTGCACGACATCGCCGGTCTTGAATTTCCAGTTCAGCTTGCCCGATGCCGCATCGAGCGAGTAGACGTTCCCATCTCCGCTGCCGAAATAGACGGCGCCATTCCATACCACGGGGGAGGAAAGATAACAGTCGAAGGGATCGGGCATGGTCTCAACTTCCGGCTGCACTCCGTGCAAATGTTTGCCCGCAAATCGCCGCTCACCTTCCGTCTGGAATTTCCATTTCAGCTTCCCATCCCCAGCATCGACCGCGTAGAACCGCCCGGAGTACGTGCCGAAATAGACCACTCCACCTGATATTGCCGCGGTCGACGGAATCCGGCTCTTAGCTTCGAACTTCCATTTCTGCTGACCCGATTCCGCATTCACCGCGTAGAAGTTCCCGTCCGTGCTGCCCACATAGATATTTCCGTTCGCCGCAACGGGAGAACCGATCAGCATCCCCGCAGTGTGAAACTTCCACTTCAGCCCGGTGAGAGCTTTCACTCCGACGGACTCGTAGACTCCGCTATGTTCAGGATTCCCGCGAAACATCGCGAGATCCTCAGCCAGCGCTACACAGGAAATGAACAAAACGAAACAACTCCGCAACACGAGCTTGTAGGGCATGTCGATTGAGTCCTCGCTGGGTTAGACGAGTTAGAAGAGATTCAGTGAGAGGAAGCGGGAATAAACATAACAGCAGCCATCGCCCGGCTTCGTGAGCAAGCTACGAACCTGACGAGCGGGCAGCCCGGGCCGCGACCCGGCCATTGAGCAACCGAGACTTTATTCCGGTAGGGTTGGGGGCCTCGACGCGATTAGTTCCGTAAAGCGTTTATCCTTGCGCAACTCCGCAAACTCCACGTCTTTGTACACGTTCTTGAAGTCCTTGTAACCCTCTTCCATGGCCTTCCTCAGATACTCCAGCGACCGGTCCGAGAAGCCCATCTTGGCATACAGTTTCGCGACGGTATAGTCGTAGTGCGCCCGATCCCCTGGGCTGGGCAACTGCGCCTGCACGCCGACGCGTGAGCTGCGCATAAAAACATCCGGATCCAATTCCACGGCTTTCTGATAGGCGGCTACCGCAGGCTCAAATTCCTTCTTGGAAAACAGCGCCGCACCCAGATTGCTATAGAACGAGGCCGATGTGCCGTCCATCGCGATCGCCCGCCGGTATTGCTTTACCGCGGCCCCAAACTTCTGTTCTTCGTACAACACGACGCCCAGATTATTGTAAGCACTCGCATATTTCCGGTCAGCCTTGATGGATCGATCGAACGATTTTTTAGCATCCCGGTAGCGTTGCATCATCAGCTCGGTGATTCCGATCTTGTTCTGCAAGACCGCCGAGTGGGGCTCTTTCGCCAGCGCCGCGCGGTAATAATCGAGGGCATCCAGAAACATCTTTTGTGCGTGCAGTTCATCGGCCCGCGCGACCAGATCGGCCACCGTGGCCTCCGCCGCCGGAGGATCAGTCATCCGGATCAGAGGAGGGTTCACTTGCACTTGTTCAGAATGCACAACCTGCGCTGACGCAGTGGATAGAAGCAAAAGGAAGGACAGAGCAGCGGCAGGAACCACGAACATCTTCGGGAAGAGAGCCATAAGGCACCCCCAGTCGTTGGGCCTATTCTGGCACATTTTCAGCCGGGCGGCGAAGCTTTTATCGGCCTGATCAACCCAGAATTCCGATCATGGAACCCTGACGCCCCACGTCCGAAGTCCGAGGCCCGGACTAATGCGGAGCAGCCTGGCTGTTGTCTGGAGGTTTAGAGGCAGGAGCCGTGCTCTTGTCATCCTTAAAGATTCCGGCAATCTTTCCAAAAAAGCCCTTCTTTTTCTTCGGATCTTGCTGATTATTCTGGTCTTGCGCATTCACCGCCTGGGTTGGCGGAGTGATCGGCTTGTCCCCTCCCCCAAATAGCTTGGAGAAGAATCCCTTCATCCCAGCCTGCTCATCACATGTGTCCCGGGGTTCGGTCCCGGCAACAAAAGCAGAAACATAGTCATCTGGGCACGACGCGGTCGCCAGCCGGTTCGTGAGCTTATCGAGTTGTACGTCCACTACCCCGGATGGTTGCTCAAAAGCCTTCATGTTTGAATATTGCGGCAGGGTGACCGCCTTTTTCATGAACTCGGTCCAGATCGGCGCGGCAGTCTGCGCCCCCGTTATCCGCAGGTCGCTGTAATCGTCGTATCCCACCCAAACAATACACAATAGATTTGAGGTATATCCGGCAAACCATCCGTCGTGCGAGCTTCCGGTCTTCCCGGCCGCCGGAGGCGCGAATCCTCTCCCTCGTACTGCCGAAAAGCCCAGCCCATTGTTGATAACGCTCTCCATCATGTTGGTCATCACGTAAGCGACACGCGGATCCATAACCTGCCGTTGGTCCGTGGTGTAATTCGAAATCACGTCGCCCTTGCCATTGCGCACCGAGCGCAGCAGAATCGGTGACAGCCGCATTCCACCATTCGCGAACGTCGTGTATGCCCCCGCCATATCCAGCGGCGATGCGTCATACGATCCCAGGGCCATTGCCGGAGTGGCCTTCACCGATGTAATGCCCGCCGACTTCGCCAGGTCCGCCACCTTGTCGTACCCAACTTCCTCAGCGACCTTCACCGTCGCGTTATTCAGCGACATCGCCAGCGCGTACCGCAGCGTCACATCTCCGTGATATTCCTCTTTGTAATTGCGCGGCTCGTAAATCTGATCTCCGTATGCAAAGCTTGTGGGCGCGTCAGGTACCGTTGACGCCGGGGTGATCACCTGCGGTGATCCGTCCAGAGCCGTATTGACTGCCGCCGCATACACAAAGGGTTTGAAGATCGAACCCGTGGGCCGCTTCGCCACCGCATGATTCAGCTGGCTCCAGCCGTAATCTCGTCCGCCCACCAGCGCCAGAACGGCGCCGGTATGAGGGTCCATTGCCACCAATGCCACCTGGGCCTGCGGACCATTAGCCACTTCCGTCTCGTACTTCTTACCCTTCTTAACCCGCTTCGTACGCAGCTTCTTGACTTGCTCATCAACCAGCTTGATCCCCATTTCGACCGATTGCGCTGCAGCCTTCTGCAGTTCCGGATCCAGGGTGGTATAGATCCGGTACGACTCGTCGTTAAGCTCATGCTCGTTAAATTTGCTGATCAGCGCATCTCGCACCATGTCGACATAGTAGGGAGCGTCGCTGGCCTCCACGTTCGGCGGAGCCAACTTCAGCGGCGCGGCTTTGGCCTTATCGGCCTGCTCCCGCGTGATCGCGTGGGTGTCGACCATCGTCTCCAGCACGAGATTGCGCCGGTCCATTGCACGCTCCGGATGACGGTAGGGAGAAAGAAAGCTCGGCCGCTGGATCAATCCCGCCAGCAGCGCCGCCTCCGGCAGCGTGATGTCCTTCAGATCTTTATTGAAATACGCCTTCGATGCTTCCGCGAACCCGCTGATAGCAAACGAGCCGCGCTGTCCCAGGTCCACCCAGTTGGCATAAAACTCAAAAATCTGCTGTTTGCTGAACTTCTGCTCCAACTCCTCCGCGATCAGCATCTCGGTGAGCTTGCGTTTGATGGACTTTTCGGGAGTAAGAAAGAAACCTCGGGCCAGTTGCTGGGTTAGGGTTGAACCACCCTGCGCCCGTCTCTGGCGTAGCACATCTTCCCAAACCGCCTCCAGCGTGCGCACGAAGTTCACTCCACTGTGCTCGAAGAAGCGCCGGTCCTCGATGGCCAGCACCGCCTGGACCATCACCGGAGGAATATCGTTGTACTTCACCAGTTGCCGCTTCGATCGCTGCTCGGCATCGAACAGGGCCGTAACCAGCTGTGGCTCCAGTTCATACGCCGACAGTTCGCTGCCACGGCTTGTAATCTTGTCGATCTCGCCGTCCACCACGCTGATGCGCGCCGGCTCCGGACTGTGATACGACTCCTCTCCAGGTGTGATCTCGATTCCACTCTTCTCCAGATGGAATGTCCCGAGCTTCGACTCGCCGTCTTTATCCGAATACCCGGCCCGCCGCAACTCCGCAGCGATCTCTTTGGGCTCAATCTTCTCGCCGTCACGCACGGTCCGCGGCAGCGCGTAAATCTTTGCCGAATTGGCGAACACCGGCGTCCGGAACCGCTTTTCGATGATCCGGTCGTACTTGATATAGAAGTAAGAGAAGGCCACCGTGAACGATACGGCCAGGATGAGAAATAACACCACCGCTGCCCGCAGGACTGGATCGCGCGGCAGACCGCGGACTCCTGGTTCGCCGCTGATTTTAGGAATTCTGATTTTGATGGCCACAGTTCGACTCTACGCCCGGATTGTCTTCAGACGATGGCGCCCGCGAGAAGGTTTGATGCGACTTCCCTTCGCACCGGCGTGAATGTTTTGCGCTCCGGAGTTGCCTCCGGAGGGACGAGGTAGCGGGATCAGTCTCTCCATTGTACCGCCACAGGTCTAAATACAAAGAGACCCGCGGTACATGCGGGTCTCTAGGCCGTTAACCATCCCCAGACTACGGTTCGTCCGTCACCACATAATTCAGGGTGGGCACGCCAGCGTGATGGAGCGTACTTGTCACCGCCCCGCTGGAAGGATCCACAGCGTATGCGAACTCTCCCCCGATGGTCGTATTGGGTATGCTCGCAACCGAGAACAAGTATTTGCCGCTCTGATCGAAGAGACCCATCGCGGCTGTTAGATCGGCGGTAGCGACGCTCGACACTTCCGTCATTCCCCCCGAGGCGTTCACCGCAAACCCTCGCATCGGATCGGTGACTAGCCCATTTGCAGTTGCGTCAAAGGTCTGGTTGAAAGTGTAAACGAATGATCCAGTCGGACTCGCTGCTATGAACGCGGGCGAATCTGCGGTAGGCACCGGCGCCAAGGCTGCGGGCGCTCCTGACGCCCCGATCAGGAAGACGTAGATATTATTGTCGGTCGCCCCGCCATTGTCCCCCGTCTCTTGCGTGATTCCGAAGAGAAGCAAACCCGTTTTATCCGCGGCGATCTGGACGGAGTTCGATCCGAGCGCCGTGAATGGGCTGCCGAATACCGCACTCAGCGCGCCCGACGTCTGGTCGTAAGAGAAAGCCGCGATTCGAACTCCGTCGATCGCGTACAAATACTTACCCAAGCCATCGGTCGCAAGTTGCAGCGGAGTTCCTCCACCCGTAGCAAATGGCCCCGTTCCGGCCACCGTAAGCGACCCATCGTTGGAGCTCACGGTGAACGCCGATACGCCCGCCGCGCCTCCAACAAACAGGAACCGCCCCGCAGGGTCAGCTACGATCGTGGAGCCCCCCGCAGCCGACAGATACGGGCTGTTGGGCAGTGCGGTGAGAGCTGAAGTATCTGCGTCGATCGAAAAGCCAAATACGTTCCCATCTGCAAATGCCATGTACAAATATTTCTTATTTACGATCGCCATGGGACCCGCCCCGGCGGTCTCGCCGCCGAACGTTGGCGACACGAAGCTCGACACTGGCAAGAAGTCCCCAGAGTTATTGAAGTTCAAGCCTTCCTCTGCCATCTGCAGGCCGCCGAAATACACATAAGCGGTTTGCATGCCATTACTACTACCGCCGCCCGGAGGCAGCGTGCAAGTTCCCTGTGGCGGGGTCGAACCGCCGCCCGTGCCACCCGACGTCCCGCCCGCATTCCCTGGGGTCGCGGTGGCACATCCCGGAGTTCCACATCCTGCCAACCCCAGGCTCAGCGCCAGGATTAAGCTTGCGGCAAGGAAAAATTTTGCTGGTGTCATTCCAATCTCCCATCACCGTGCACGGTGAAACGCAATCGGCATTTCGTCTATTTGTTTGCGGGACCTCGGGCGTTCCTGCTCATTCGCGATCTTAGGGCGACGGTAACCGTCTGGCAACGTTACGGATGTCACTGCACCCGGCCCATCCACAAGACGAACGAGGTTCGTACTTCCCGGGTACCGCCGTGGTCGTTTCTATCCAGTCCAAAAGACCGACAGCAGGAATTCTGTCTTCTCAGTACTGAGTACTGGGTACTGAGCACTGAGCACTGAGCAAAAAAAGTCCCTCGCACCCGAGGGACCTCTGTCTCTGAAATTTCGTCTGATTCTAGAAGCCGCGATTGCCGCTCGAAGGAGTGAAATGCAGGGTGAAGGAATATCCGGGCAACGCCACCGGCACGCTGTAATCGGCCGCTACGTAAACCGCCGGAGCGCCCGGCGTTCCGATGCGCTGGATCGTGACCTGCTCCGCAGCCAGCGTGATCTGATGCTCCTGCGCCTTCTTCATGACGGCATCCACGAGTTCCTGGTCGGTCTCGTGCGGGTTCGAGCCGCCCACCATGGCGATCTGCCGCAGATCATCTTGAAAGGAATAGTTGCTCATTTCTGGCGGAATAACCTGCCACAATCCGTAGGCGACTGCGACCATTGCCAAAACCCCGATCAGTGCTTTGAAAGTTCCCATGTCCCACAATCCGCGCGGCGGGGACCTGAAAACACCTCATGCGGCCCGGCCGAGCAATTCCTGAAAATGCTCCACAATCGCGCTGATCCTAACATCGCGTACTTCGCGAGTCGAACGGAAAACGACTTCGACAGTACCTTCGGTAACTTTCTTTCCAACCGTCACGCGATACGGAATTCCGACCAAGTCGGCATCTTTGAACTTCACCCCTGGCCGCTCGTCCCGGTCGTCCAGAATCACATCCAACCCAGCCGCTTCCAGTCGCTTAGCGATATCCTCCGCCGCGGCCTTCACGGCTTCGTCCTTCACGTTAACCGGCGCCACGACCACGTCAAAGGGCGCGATGGCAGAAGGTAACCAAAAACCGTTCTCGTCGTTGCCCTGCTCTACCGCCGCCGTCAGGATGCGCTCGATCCCGATGCCATAGCACCCCATGATCGGCATCACTTCTTTGCCGTTTTTGTCCAGAACCCGAAGCCCCATGGATTCCGAGTAGCGGTATCCCAGCTTGAAAATGTGGCCGACCTCCACGGCCGTATCGATCCGGAGAGGCTTGTCGCAGTTTGGACAGGCTTCTCCGGCCGTCACTGCACGCAGATCGGCGTAGGCGGTCGGATGGAAATCCTTTCCCGGCGTCAGGTTCTTCACGTGGTAGTCCTTCTTGTTGGCTCCGGCGATCAGGTTCGAGCGCCCCTCCAGGGCCTTGTCGACCAGGAGCACGGCCTTTCCGCCGTGATTCCTCAGATCAGTTGCCCAATCAATCCCCAGAGGCCCCAGATATCCCGCCGGAGATTTGAACAACGCCTCAATCTCCGCTTCCTCCATCGGACGTGTGGCCACGGCAGTCGTGGCGTTGAACTTCGCTTCGTTGAGTTGATGGTCCCCGCGCATCAACACCACGATAGCGCGCGGTTTCTTCTTCCCTTTCTCATCCACTTCATCCGCCATGTAAGCCAGCGTCTTGATCTTGTTTTTCGGCGACACTCCCAGGAACCGGGCGACCTCTTCGATCGTCTTCTGTCCGGGCGTGTGCACGTCGAGCGGCTTGCCGTCGCCTTCCGGCGCCAGATCTCCCCAGGGCTCCAGCTTTGACGTTGCCTTCTCCATATTCGCTGCATAATTGCAGCCGTCACAGCTTACGACCTGATCTTCGCCGGCAGGCGTCCGGACCATAAACTCGTGCGATTCCTTCCCGCCCATCGCTCCTGAGTCCGCTTCAACGACCATGTACTTCAATCCGCACCGGTCAAAAATGCGGCAGTAGGTCTCGTAGTGCTTCTTGTAGGAAACATCCAGACCGGCCGCGTCGATGTCGAAGGAGTACGCATCTTTCATCATGAACTGGCGCACCCGGAGCAGCCCCGAACGCGGCCGCGGTTCATCGCGAAACTTGGGTGCAATCTGATACCAAATCTGGGGCAGTTGCTTGTAGCTGCGCATCTCTTTCAGCGCGATCGAGGTCATGACCTCTTCTTCGGTCATGCCCAGCGCCATGTCGGCGCCCTTGCGGTCTTTCAGACGGAAAAGGTTCTCCCCCATCAAAGCCCACCGCCCGGAAGCCTCCCAAACGTCGCGCGGATGCAGCGCCGGCAAGTAAAATTCCTGGCCGATCCGGTCCATCTCCTGGCGCACGATGGCCATGATCTTGTTAAACGACCGGTTTCCCAGAAACAGGTAAGAATAGATTCCTGCCGCGAGTTGCCGAATGTACCCGGCCCGCACCAGGAATTTATGCGAAGCCACTTCGGCATCCGCCGGCGCCTCGCGCAATGTAGGAATAAACGACTCTGACCAACGATGCATAGTTGAGTTCTCGATGAGATGAAGAATCTCAGATTGTAAACGATGAGCGAGGCGGATTTGTGTGGGGGACCGTCTCCTCTGCTGTCCGGGGAAGCGAAGACAGCGAGAGTATCCTCTGTCTTCATCGATTCTTGGCATGTGACGCTTAAATGACTCGAGCCCCGTCTTCAGCCGCGTGGGCACTCAGAATGCTGAGGATCCGTATCGCGATCTCCTTTGACAACCGAATCGCGACTTCCCGTTCTGCGTCTCCGTCATCTACGGCGACAAGGACAGGGGCTCCCGTCATTCGCCCACTTTCCCTCTTGCGTTCGGCGGCTTAGCCAGCCAACTGCTTCAATATCTCTTTCCCCAGCTTCTGCGCTTCCCCGAAAAACTTCTGATACTCGACAAACAGACGGTTCAGTTCCAGTGCCTTGTCGGTGGACGGATGCTTGCGCAGGATCATGTCCCGCACGTGGACGGGATTGGGCAAGATGGCGTCTTCGGTCAATTCTTCCAGCGCGGTTTTGGGATCATAGTGATACATAGAAACTCTCGATTGAGAAATTTGGAATTGAGTAATTGTTCAATTGAACCCGGATCATTGCTGCGGTTCAATCACACAATTACCAAATTACACATTACCTAATTCAAACCAGTTCGGTCGTCCACAAATCGTGCAGGTGCACGATACCCTTCAGTTTCCCAGTTCCATCGACCACCATCAGCGACGTAATTTTCTTTTCTTCCATCAGCGCAAGGGCAGACGCGGCGAACTCACTTGCCCCGATCGTCTTCGGATCTCTCGTCATCGCCTCGCCTGCGGTCAAATCCATTACGTCCTTCCCGCGCTTCTCCAGTAGCCGCCGCAAGTCCCCATCGCTGACGACACCCAACAGCCGCTCCCCGTCCACAACCGCCGTCACCCCCAGCTTCTTGCGCGACATTTCGTAAATTACATCCGGCATCTTCGTCGCAGGCGCAACGCGGGGCAGGGCATCCCCGGTATGCATCAATGAGTCCACCCGCGCCAGCCTCTTCCCCAACTTTCCGCCAGGATGCAAATTGGCAAAATCCTCTTCCTTAAATCCCCGCCGCTCACTCAACGTCACAGCCAGAGCATCTCCCAAAGCCAACATGGTGGTAGTAGAGGCCGTCGGAGCTAAACCGAGGGAACAAGCCTCCTGAGCGATCGAGCAATCCAACGCCACGTCGGCGGCCGCCGCTAACGTCGAAACAGATGCGGGCGCCCCACCCTTATCCCGCGATTTTTGCGCGACAGCCTGGGGATCTTGACTCTTAACATGGGCAACAGCCGCTTCCCAGATTCCATCCCCCGTCATCGCAATCAGCGGCACCTGCAGCCGCTTGATGGTCGCCAGCAAAGCAAGTATCTCCTCGGTCTCCCCACTCGCGGATAAAGCCAGGACTACATCCCCCCTCACCACCATTCCCAAATCGCCATGCAACGCCTCTACCGGATGCAGATACAACGCCGGCGTCCCTGTCGAACTAAGCGTCGCGGCTATCTTGCGTCCAATCAACCCGCTTTTCCCCATCCCGGTGACGACGACGCGTCCGGCACAGCAAAACATCAGGTCGACCGCGCGCTGAAACGCTGCCGCCATCGGACCGCCAATCCGATCCGCCAGCGCCCGCAGCGCTTCCGCCTCAATCCGCACGACATTCTCGCCCGTATGTTTCATGGAGTCAGATTTCGGGAACGAAGGATGGTAGCACGCAGGGGCCGTTGGTCTTTGGTCTTTGGTCTGAGTTCTGAGGTCTGAGGTCTGAGGTTTCTTGGGAGTCGGTCTGTTGTCGGCATGAACCTTACTCCTACGACCTAAGAGCTAAGACCCAAGACCTGTTCAGAAGTGATCGTCCCCCGCCACCGTCCGCGTCTGCCCTGCGGTCCCCCGACTTCCCACTCCCGCCAGCCCTCGCGCCTGGATCACACGATCCCACGGTCCCGCCTGCCAGTTGTCGCGCGTCTTTTCAGCGTGCCTCCATGCCGGCAAGGTCAGCATCAGATTGCGGCCGGTGGCATGTACGTATGGCTCATACATCGATCGCAACTTCGCCAGCTTCTCGCGGCCATAGTCGTCGCTCCTGAGCGTCAATCCTGCAACCGCCAGCGCTTCCCGCAAGGCTTCAACCTCGGAATCGGAAAGCCGGTCCTCGGCCTCCGGATCATGTTTGGCATTCACTACCTGCGCCAGGTCCACCGCTGCATGACGCGCCATGGCAAACGTCAACTTCGCCTGCCCGGGATGCACTCCTTTAATTCCTGTCAGCACCAGCGATGTCACATCCAGCATGGTGGTCAACGCTCCCAGCCAAGACTGGTTGCTATGCTGCGATCGAAAGAACGTCAGCACGGGGTAGGAAATCTGCGACTCCAGCAACTCGGCCGCCCAGCGCTCCCAATCCCGCAAGACTTCGTCCAGCACCCTCTGATCCATCCCCGGATCTTCTGACCGCCCCGCAAGTCGCACCAGCAACTCCACGGCCGACGGAGGCGATCCCGCCCGCGCGTCAAGCATCGAAATCTGAATCTCGCGTCGCGAGAAGGATGAATAGACCACCGGAATGTACCCGATGACCACCCCTAGAAATGCAAATCCCATGCCAGCCTCAAACACCGACAATGCGCGCGCCGCGGCGGAAATGGGCACGATGTCGCCGTAGCCCAGCGTGAAGAAAGTTTCTCCGCTGTGATACACAATCTTGCCGAAGGTCAGATGTTCTCCACTGAGTTGCTCGTGTCCACCAAACCCATACTGAATCAGCGCAAATGCAAAAATCAGTCCCGAAGCCCAGAATCCCAGCAGCAAGATCAACGAGAGTGGCCCGAAATATCCCAGGAAATTTTGCTGTCGGGAAGCCGTTTTGATGTGGGTGGCGATCCGCCGCCACGGAATCCAGGTCCGCCGGTAGAAATACGCAGTCAGTTTGAAATTCCGCAGCACCCGCCGCGGCAACACGACAGTCTCAAACGCATCCAGCAGCACGATCCACAAGATCGCCAGCCCAAACGCGATTGCGACGATGTGCAGATTAAAATGCATGAAAACGCGGACCTCGGACCTCAGACGTCAGACCTCAAACGTGGCAGCGAAGTTCAATGTAGATGCGTTGGGAAGGTTATCAGATTCGGCTCTCGGCTTCCGCTCCTCCGCTTGTGGAGAGTCCGTTGTAGAAGGGGTGTCCTATCCTTGTCGTGTTTTGCACGAGGGAGCCTGCTCTGAGAGAAGTTGAAGGGAGGACTTTGAGTTCCAAGTGCGGAAGAAAGCCACTGCGGACGGTTCGGAGGTCCGAGGTCTGAGGTTCTCGCCCGCCGCCTATTGCGGCTTCGCTCCGGCCTGAGGTGGGGTTGTCTGTCCTGCCGCCGGTTTCGTGGCATCTGTCGGTTTCTTCGCAGCTGCTTTTTTCTTCACCGCCGGTTTCTTCGGTGGCTCGTTATCGTCTACTACGATCTTTTTCGGGGGCTCCGCTGGAATCGCCGCCTGCGCCTTCTTCAAGTCCGCGCGCAGCCTAACCAACTCGGATTCCTTTGCGGAAGACAAATTCTCAATTCGCTCGGCGAGCTGCTTTCGCGTCCCCTCAAATCCGCTAAGGTCATTCGAGAGCGATTGCATATCGTCTTTAGATCCAAACACCTGCGCTCCTTCCGCCACGTTCCCCAACACGTCATACAAGGCGTCGAGATTGCGGTAGAGCTTGAACGAAGCCGGAAGATCCTCCGGCACGGATCGCAACTGCGCAATAATCTCCGGCAGCGCGCCCTGCAGATTGCGTTGGATTGAATCCACGTTTCCTAACAACTGCCGTTTCGAAGATCCATCGGTCTTCCAGTGCTCGATACGCAGCTTCACCAGGTCGGCCTGGGTCTTCTTGGAGGTCGTCTCCAAATCACCGAGCATGCCATTCAGCTGCGACATGGACGTGTAGGAAACAGGTTGTCCCCCCTGCCCATTCGCAGGGGACGTCACCGGCGCCGGCCCAGACTGCCCAATCGCCATCGCGCAAGTGAAAAAGCAAATACCGGGAAAGCGAAGAAGAGTGCTCATTTCGATCGTTCGATTTGCGGCACCAGCATACTACAACAGGACCCCAACGTTTTATCGGGTGAATCCCGCAGGGTTCTGAATACCGGCAGGGTCACTTGATTTATCAGTAGCGGTCGGGTCCGGCATCCGCGCCGGGAGCAAGCCCCCCGACATACAACAGGTCCGTGCCGGACATGGAGACTCGGACTTCCGAGACAGGATTCGACTCTCCCGATCGATGGGATGATAATGAAAGAGCCCAGAATTGAAAAATATGTTCCGCCCACGCCAAATCCAGCTCGTTTTGCTGTTCCTATGTTCTCCGTTGTCTTCGCCCGCCCAGGACACTTCCCACCACCTCATCCTCAAAGACGGCTCCTACCAATCCGTCACGAAATATGAAGTGAAGGGCGATCGCGTCCGCTACTACAGCGCCGAGCGCGAAGAGTGGGAAGAACTCCCGACTGCCCTCGTCGACTGGCAGGCCACGGATAAATATGAGAAGGATCGCACTGCCGGGGCCTCCATCCCGGAGGCAGTCCAGTTGGATAAGGAACTTGAACACGATCGCGAACTGGAGGAAGCCCAACTGCCGCAAGTCGCTCCTGGCCTCCGCATTCCCGAGGATCAGGGAGTTTTCCTGCTCGACAACTTTCAGGGAGAACCGCAGCTCTCAGAAATCCAGCAGAATGCCAGTGACATCAACCGCGAGACCAAAGGCAACATTTTCCGCGGCGCCATCAATCCGGTTGCCGGACTGAAGCAGACGATCGAACTCGACGGAGCTCACGCCAAGATCCAGGCGCACGTCGAGGTCCCGTCCCTCTACATCAATGTCGACCGCAACCCCGACCAGCCGCCCCAAGCTGAGCCGCCTCAGCAATCTCCCAAAACGGCAGAGCCTACAGTTCCATCGGATCAATACCGCATCGTGCGCGCCGACGTGAAAGGCAACAAGCGCATCGTCGGAGACGTGAAGCGTCAAATCACCGGCAAAATCACCCAGGAGCAGCATCTCGTCAAGACGACCCTCAACCGTCTCACAGGCGGATGGCTAAAGATCACCCCCACCGAGGCATTGGGCCCCGGTGAATATGCACTCGTAGAAATGATGGGAAAGGAAGGTATGAACCTCTATGTCTGGGACTTCGGCGTCAACCCCAAAGCTCCCGCCAATGCCGATTCCTGGAAACCCAACACGAAATCCGCACAGCCGCAAACAAAACCAAAGAGCCAGTAGGAGAAAGAGGTCTGAGGTCTGAGGTCTGAGGTCTGAGGTCTGAGGTCTGAGGTCTGAGGTCTGAGGTCTGAGGTCTGAGGTCTGAGGTCTGAGGTCTGAGGTCTGAGGTCTGAGGTCTGAGGTCTGAGGTCTGAGAGACTACTCCTGCAGCATCCCTCTCTGCGCAATTCCAATATTATCCCGCGTGGAATTCTTCACCATGTACATCATTCCATCGGCCTGCCGGATCACATCATGTGCAGTCCGCGCATCATGCGGATAGGTCGCCACCCCGATCGATGCCCGCACATTCAAATTCAATCCTTCTTCCTTACAGAAGCAACTCGCGCGCATGGCATCGCGTAAGCGCCTGGCCACCACGAGCGCCTGGTCTTTGCTGGTCTGCGGCAGCAGGACGACGAATTCATCCCCGCCGTAACGAAACGCAAAATCGATGAGCCGCAGCTGCGCCTTGATGAGATACCCGATCTCCGCCAGTAGCTTGCTGCCGATCAAGTGCCCGTGCGTATCGTTCACCGTCTTGAAGTGGTCGAGATCGATGAACAGCACGCTGAACTCGTATCCGAATCGCGAGGACCGGTAGACTTCGGTCTCCAGCGTCTTGTACAGATGACGCGCGTTGTACAACCCCGTGCAGTCATCCGTGATTGTCAGCTCCTGAATTTTCTCCACCCAGCGAGCGTTTTCAATCGCGATCGCCGCATAGTCACACAACGACTGCAGGAAGAACAGCTCAGGTTCCTTGAACCGCTCCATGTCTACGTTCACCAACTGGATCACACCCAGAACCCGCAACTTCGACCGCAGCGGTACACAGATCACCGACCGCGTCTCCCATTTCGTGGCATCATCCACACGGCTAGCGAAGAACGGATCGGTTCTCACGTCCGGCACTACTCGCGCATCTCCATGCTTTGCGACCCAGCCGGCGATCCCCTCACCCAGTTTCAGCCGGACATTCTTAAGCGCTTCAGCCTTGTCTCCGACTGCAATGGCAAAATAAAGGTCATCATGGGCCTCGTCTACCATCAGCAGCGACCAGGTATCCGGACGGAAATATTCCGCCATCTTTTCCATGATGGTCTGCAGAATTGAGTCGAGGTCCAGCGACGACGTGAGCGCTTTGGCCACGTCGTGAAAAATCATCAGTTCCTGACTCTGGCGGGTCAATTGAGTGCCGGCCTCAGGCATGGAATTCCGTTTATTCTCCGTTGGACGGGTGGCGTTCAAAAATTATATGCGGCACTTTCGTAAAGCAGCAATGAACGTTAGTAACGCGTACCCCTAACGCCAACCATAACAGCAACTTCTCTGCCCCTGCGTTCTCTCTTGCCCTGTGCTGTCGATGGCGAAGCTCTTATAATCTTCAACCATGGCCCGACTGAGTCAACTCGCCCTGACCTACGCATTTCTGCTCGTTCTTCCACTGCGCGCCACACCCCAAACCACCCCCGATCCCCACTCAGTCCCTGCTGTCGACGCTGAACTCGGCTCCTGCTCGGCCGACTTCACCATTACCGGCGAAGACGGGAAACCGGTGTATGCCGCCAAGATCAAAGTCCGCATCGCATACGGCTTCGCCAGTGCCCGCAAGCTCGATCTCGAAGTCGGCACCAACGTCGACGGCAAAGCACGTTTCAACGGACTTCCTGAACGCCTCAAAAAGGGACTGTTCTTTGAAGCCTCTGAATCGGACCGCACCGGAAATGCCTTCGACGATCCTGCCAAAACATGCAAGGCCCAATTCTCCATCACCCTCCGCAAACCAACTCAGCCTCAGTAATAACGATCTCGTGAAGAAGGTGCGAGCGCAAGGCGGTACATGGAACGTTTGGGCAGGAACTGAAATAACTGAAACCGACCCGCACGTCTCCTCATCTACTAGAAAACCCCAAATTCCCGTGGGCATACTGAACTTTCGGGTGTTGCGGACAACTGGAATCGCCACGGTAGAATCTGACCTTATAACCCCCACGCCGGTGCATTGGAGACCATAGCAGTGACGCGCCAACAAATTTGCCTGCTTGTCCTTACAGTCGCCGCGATAGCCATGCCCTTGGCGGCACAGGAGACGAGCGCGCCCACGCTGCAGGCAGGACATATCATCGGCACGGTAACCGATGTGAACGGCGACACGCTCTCGGGTGCGACTGTTGTCTTGCAAAGCTCCAGCCTCAAAGATCCGCGCAAAGTCCTGTCTGACGACAATGGATTCTTTGAATTCAAGCAAGTCGATCCCGGAACCTATCGTGTCACCATCTCGGCGCCGAACTTTGCCGACTGGGGTTCGCCTGATTTTGTGCTCAATCCGGGCCAGTACTTCATTTTGAACGGGAGCAAGCTCCAGATTGCACAGGTAACGACCTCGGTCAACGTGACGTATACGCCGGAGGAAATTGCCACCGAGCAAGTCAAGATCGAGGAGACGCAACGCGTCTTTGGCATCATCCCAAATTTCTACGTTGTCTATGATCCCAGCCCGGTGCCGCTCACTACCAAGCTGAAGTTTCAACTCGCTCTGAAAACCTCCACCGACGCGTTCACGGTTCTCGGTGTGGGTGTACTTGCGGCCATGAACCAGGCAGGCGGCACTCCCGATTACGCCGGCGGCATCCGGGGCTACAGCGAGCGCTTCGGCGCTGCCGGCGCCGACGGATTCTCCGACATTATGATTGGTGGGGCAATCCTGCCTTCGCTGCTACATCAGGATCCGCGTTACTACTACCAGGGAACGGGGACCAGTAAGTCTCGCACTTTCCACGCCCTCTCGAGCCCGTTTGCGTGCCGGGGGGATAACGGACGGTTGCAACCTAACGTCTCAAGCATGGGCGGAGATTTGGGGTCAGCTGCGCTCTCGAATCTCTACTATCCCCCATCGAATCGCGGCACAGGACTCATCTTTGAAAACTTCGCTCTCTCCACGGGCGAGCGCATGCTCAGTAGTGTGTTTCAGGAGTTCGTTGTGCCCAAAGTTACAAAACATCATAAAGACCGGAATTAGCCACGCATAATCTGTGCTGCCTTTGAATGCGATTGGCGCACAAATGCTTTTCCCCAACCTTCAGGTTCGTGGTTACCCCCGCCTTTCACTCTTGGCTGTAGCCAGCTTGATCGGCTTGTCCTATGATGTTTCCAACATTCCTGGCCGGAATCATGGGCGAGTTCGGAGACAAATTCCGCATTGCACGCGAGAAAAAAGAACTCTCGCTCGATGACGTTTCCAACGTCACAAAAATCAGTGCGCGCATGCTGAAGGCCATCGAGCAGGAACACTTCGACCAACTTCCCGGCGGCGTCTTCAACAAGGGATTCATCCGCGCTTACGCGAAGCATCTGGGTCTTGACGCCGAGGAGGCCGTCACCGACTATCTCGCCTCGTTGCGCCAGGCGCAGATCGATGCCCATGAAGTCTGGGAGCCCCAGCCTCCGGTGCCGGTTTCGGTCCCTGCCCCCGTCGCCAAAGCTCCCAAGGTACAAATCGCCGAGCCCAAGACGACACTCTCCAAGGCACCCACTCCGGTCGATGTAGAAGAACTCCCTGACCTGCAGTTGCCTCGGTCCGATGATATTCGGCCACCGAGAAAAGATTTCACTCCAAAACCTGTAACCCAACTTTCATGGAGGGTGATTGCGGCCCTCGCACTCGTCTTGATCCTTGGGATCTTTCTCTGGAGCCGCCGGCGTCAGTCCACAGAGTCGGCGACTTCTCAGCCGCGGCCTGCGACTGCTCAGGTCGATACCACGCGACCCGTAACGGTACCGCAGCCCCAAAGTACAAATCCAAACCAAGCTGCCACAGTGGTTCCGCAGCAGACTCCACAAAAGGTAGATAAGCCAGGCTCCGCCCCATCCACGGCAACTCAGACAGCGACGGCACCAGTTCCGCACGCTCCCACAAGCCAGCCTGTCGTTGCACCCGCCACAAATGCCCCTACCACAGAGGTAAAGGGCGACGTCACCATCCGAAACTTTGGAAAGCCCTTGCCGAAGCCTTCGGAAAAACCGTCGGGCTCGCTAACGCTTGTGATCCGCGCCACCGAGAATTCCTGGATATCAGTGATCGCTGATGGCCAGCAGGGCACCGAGGAAACCCTCATTGCCCCGGCCAATACTTCCGTTCACGCAACTCGTGAAATCACGGTTAGGACCGGCAACGCCGCTGGTGTCACCTTCCTCTTCAACGGCACCGAAATTCCAGTTCAAGGCGGCGAAGCCGAAGTCAAGACGTTTGTATTCGACAGTGCCGGCCTGAAGTCCGCGCAATAGCTTTCGCTCTCCAAACGTCTCGAGGGTGTCCCTCGTCTCGCAGTGGTCTCGCCGTGTCTGCCAGATCTGCGGATCTTGACTTTCAGCCCGAGTCAGAGCGCGCAGTCCAGAAAGCCATGCGCCCCAAATGAACGGCGCCACCGACCACTCCATTCTTCCCATCCACCCTCAATATTTGCCTATTTAATTCATCATCAGTCGTTTAGAGCCAAACCCATTGCGTGCTGAAACCCCCTCTGGTAGCCTTTCAATGGACTTCCGTATCGTAGTTTGACCATCGCGGCCGCGTGCTTTTCCGCGGGTTCCAGCCGATTCAAAGTCCCGAGCTTCGTCGAGCACCAAGCGCATGACGCCAGAAATGCGTTCCGGAAGTTGCCGGCGTGTAATTTAAGGAGACAAACAACTTGCCATCCAAGAACCGTTACCTTTTCACCTCCGAGTCCGTGACCGAAGGCCATCCCGACAAGATCGCCGACCAGATCTCTGACGCCATCCTCGACGCCTGCCTCACCGACGATCCCGCCAGCCGCGTCGCTTGCGAAACCCTGACCGCCACAGGCTTGGTCATGATCGCGGGCGAAATCACTACCAAGGCCTACGTCGATTTCCAGCAGGTGGTGCGCGGCACGGTCCAGGCGATCGGATATGACAACGCCCTTCACGGCTTCGACTGCAACACTTGCGCCGTAATCTCCAGCATCAACAAACAATCCGGCGACATCGCCATGGGAGTAGACACTGGAGGCGCGGGCGATCAGGGAATGATGTTTGGCTACGCCGTGAACGAAAATTCGGACCTGATGCCGACGCCAATCTCACTCGCGCATAAGCTCACGCAGCGCCTCTCGCAGGTACGCAAGAACGGAACACTTCCCTTCCTTCGGCCTGACGGCAAATCCCAAGTTACGGTGGAATATGATGCCAAAGGGAAAGTTCTGCGCGTGGATGCGGTCGTCATCTCCACCCAGCACGCCGAGACCGTGTCCAATGACGAACTGCGCTCCGGCATTCTGAAACATGTGATTCAGGCTGTCATTCCGGCGCATCTCCTCGATGAAGACACCAAGTACCACATCAATCCCACCGGACGCTTTGTGATCGGTGGGCCCATGGGCGACACCGGACTCACGGGCCGCAAGATCATCGTTGACACCTACGGCGGCATGGGACGGCATGGCGGAGGCGCCTTCAGCGGAAAAGATCCGACCAAGGTCGATCGCTCGGCGGCTTACATGGCACGCCACATTGCGAAAAACGTCGTCGCGGGTGGACTCGCGGATCGCTGCGAAGTACAACTGGCTTACGCCATTGGCGTGGCTGATCCGGTCAGCGTGCTGGTCGAAACCTTCGGCACGGAAAAGGTCGATCCAACGATTATTCCGGATATCATTCGCGCGCATTTCAAGCTGACGCCGCGCGGGATCATCGAATCGTTAAACCTGCGGCGGCCGATTTACAAGAAGACGGCAGCCTACGGTCACTTCGGTCGTAACGATCCCGACTTCACTTGGGAAGCGACCGAAAAGGCCGCCAAACTGGCGAGCGATGCCGGGCTGCGTGAGCCAGCGGCGGCTCGCAAATAGCGGCTAGACCTTGCACCACAGAGAACACAGGGGATCACAGAGGAGAAGAATGTGCCCCTGTGTACCTCGGTGACTTCCGTGGTGAAGTATTTTCAGGAACTGAAGTGCTATTTCAGCCCTCGTCCAGAAGGCGCTGGCCCGGGAAGAAATTGGGTATCTGACCAGTTCCCGAAACTCATGTAATCTGCGAAAATAGCGGTGGGCTCATATCATCCACTGGTAATTTACCGTCAAGGTTTTCTGCGAAATTACGCGCCATTGAAGGGGAACCATGTCAACAGCAGCAGTGAATTGCGATATTAAGAACGTCGAACTGGCCGATCTGGGCAAGAAACGCATCGAGTGGGCGAACCAGTCCATGAAGGTGCTGCAGATCATCCGTAAGGAATTCATCAAGAACCAGCCGCTCACCGGAATCCGAGTGTCGGCCTGCCTGCACGTCACGGCCGAGACCGCGAATCTTGCGATCTGCCTGCGCGACGGCGGAGCCGAAGTGGTCCTCTGCGCCTCGAATCCTCTTTCGACCCAGGATGATGTTGCCGCATCGCTTGTCCGCGATCACAACATTCCGGTGTTTGCCATCAAGGGCGAGGACAACGACACGTATTACAACCACATCCTGGCCGCCATCGACCACAAGCCGCACATTACGATGGACGACGGCGCCGATCTCGTCACGATTCTGCACACCAAGCGCACCGACGCGCTTGAAGGCGTGATCGGCGGAACCGAGGAAACGACCACCGGCGTCATCCGCCTGCGCGCAATGGCCAAGGAAGGCGTGCTGAAGTTCCCCATTGTTGCCGTCAACGATGCTGACACCAAGCACCTGTTCGACAACCGCTACGGCACCGGACAATCAACGATCGACGGCATCATCCGCGCGACCAATTTCCTGCTTGCTGGTTCGAAGTTCGTCGTCGCCGGCTACGGATGGTGCGGACGCGGGCTGGCGATGCGCGCTCGGGGCATGGGCGCTGAAGTCATCATCACCGAAGTCGATCCTACCAAAGCGCTCGAGGCCGTCATGGATGGCTTCCGCGTGATGTCGATGACCGAAGCTGCCAAGCTCGGGGACGTTTTCTGTACCGTCACCGGAAACAAGAGCGTGCTGACGAAAGAGCACTTCGCGCTGATGAAGGACGGAGCGATTATCTGCGAACTCCGGCCACTTCAACGTCGAGATCGACATTCCGGCGCTGGAGAACATGTCGTCGGGAAAGCGCACCACCCGCAACTTCGTCGAAGAGTTCTCGCTCAAAGACGGACGCAAGATCAACCTGCTGGGCGACGGACGCCTCATCAATCTGGCGGCGGCGGAGGGGCATCCCGCGTCCGTGATGGACATGAGCTTTGCCGACCAGGCCCTCTCCGTCGAGTACATGGTGAAGTTCAACAAGAAGCTGGAGAAGAATGTCTACAAGGTTCCCGACGAACTCGACAAGCGTGTGGCCAAGTTGAAGCTCGAGTCGATGGGCATCAAGATCGATCGGCTGACTCCGGAGCAGGAAGAGTATTTGGCGGGCTGGAGCGAAGGCACGTAGTACTCAGTACGTAGTACTCAGTTAGAACCGGGTGCCCCATCCTTGTCGCGGGTTTTGCGACAGGGTGGGGCCTTTGATTTTTCGGGCTGAGAGACTTTCGGGGATGCAAGATTCCCGGGGGCCGAGATCCCCCACCGTCAATGAGAGCAAATCTCGAACTGCAAGACCGGACTCAACTCGTGGAGTAGCGATCCTTCGACTTCGGAAATGGTTCGCGGAACGCGAACCATTTCCTCCGCTCAGGATGACAGAGCGGCGCGAAATGCCTAGCAGAGGAGTGATGCACCGGGTCAGGTGGCATCACTCGTGTACGTAGGCTAGATTGTCGAAGCGCAAGCCCTCACCGTTCTTCAGTTCGAAGATCACGCTCGTACTGCCGTCCCGCCATCCCGTGCGCAGGCGCTGGGTTTGTCCGGGCTTGACGGTGAAAGAGATCTCGCGGATCTCAGGAGAGTGGATCGCGACTGTCGCCTCCGATGTGCCGCCGTTATAGACATCCAGTCCCACAAAAATGCGCGGCCAGTAGAAGCGGAACTCCGCCGTCGTGGCTTTGGGATCGGCAAGCTTCACATTGAACGTTCCAAACCCGCCTTCCGGGACACTGATCTTCCACTGGTCTGCGCCCCAGTCGATCACCCCAGCGGGATACTCGCCTTTCAAGAAGGTTCCCGCGGCGACATGAGGATCGTCGAACGTCACGTACTGCGGAGCCGCATTCCCATCCTTGCCCTGGATATCGATGTCACGCGCATCGTTATGCCGGATGCGCAACACGTGCGTCGCATCATCGAAGGTAAAGCCAGGTTGGTCGAGGTCTTTGCGCCGCTCAAGAGGCTTCCCATTGGCAGCGACGAACTCCGGCACAAAGTCCAGGCGGAGTACATCGGACGACTGCGGATCGAAGGTTGAATACGTGACCGACCCTTTGCCGTAGCTGATCTTTGTCACCACGGAACTGGATCCGAGCAAATGCGATTCGTCGGCCGGAGCCCATTCCGGCACGGCCCAGAAGGCATCCATCAGCCTCCGCGGACCATCGGAGAATTCATCGGTAAACCACCATTGCCCAGTGAAGGGTGCGTGCGCGCCCCCGGGAAGCCCCTGAAAATAAGTAACCCAATTATAGGAACGGTACGCGGCCTCGCGATAAGCGACATCTCCTGTCTTTGCGTAATACAGCGCCTCGACCGCGGCCAGGCGCGAAGTATGACTATCACAGCATTGGTTGGGCTCATTGCAACAGAAATTAATTCCGTTGCCCTGTTCGGTCGTGACCAACGCGTCGTGAACGAGGTACTTCTCCCATTTCGGAGTCGTCTTCACCCAATGGATGAGTTGTTGCGCATGTTCGCGCCACTGCGGATCCTTTTCCGGATGAAGCAGAACGTAGCGCGCGAATTCTAACGGGATAACCTGATTCATGTTCCCCATGCTGGCGACAGTGTCCTCGAAATATCCGACCCATGTGTTGGTGGCCAGCGGATATTTCTGAAACCAATCCCAAGCGCCAGCCCGCACTCGAGTGTAACCGGGGACATCTCCTTGCCCGAGACGGATGAGTTCGTCGAACAGCATGATGGGCTCGATCACGTTGGCGGAGTACGGCCCCATTGGCCTCTTTTCGGCGTTCCCATCGCGCGCGTAGGCCCGTACCGGCCACGGAGATTTCTCCGCATCTCCTGTCTTGTAGTTCTTAACAAGGGCGTCAGCGCAGCGAATCGCCGCCCGCAGATATTTTGTATTGCCGGTCATCTCGTACAACCGTAGATAGCCGTAGCCGTCTTCGCCGACGATGGGCGGTTCAATGTAGTCCTCGGCGCCCAGCCCGCTCCATCCTGTGTACCGCTTCGCCCCCGGATTGGCCGATGCATAGGGCACTTGCGACCAGGCGTAGCCTTCTGGGGTTAGTCCGTTTTCCAATTCGTAATCGACGAAATCCTCAAGAAAGGTAAGCGTGCGGGGATCGCCCGTGTAGGGATAGAGGCGCTCGATGAAACCCTGCATCATGGCTCGCAGGTAGCCAGTGGAGTTGACCCAATGTTGATCGGGGACGAGTTCGAACGTAGTGCGGTCAAAGTCGAAACAGCAGTAGAAGTATGGAAGACGCTGCCGATTGTACTGGTCCCACAGGATGGTCCACTGCGTCAGAAAGTGCGACGAGTAGGAGTAGCCCGTGCTGTCAGGTATGGGCCACGGCAGCAATTTTCCCTGAACATCTAGCTGCACGGGTCGGCCTGCGACGGTGGGAGCCTCCACCACGGACGTCACCGGGAAAGGTTTCTGCTGTGCGACGATGATGGTTTCGAATAGAAGAAGAGCGACTGTACAAAGTGCAATCGTTCGAGTCAGGGTCATGTGGTTATGGAAGAGTACGGCTCATCATGGTATCAGCACGGATTGTGTAGGCGACGGCTAGGTCTTGGGTCTGAGGTCTAAGGTCTAGGTCTAAGGTCTGATTTTTCAGCTCTTAGTGAACTGCCCTGGAGGAAGTTCTTGCCTTGGCTTTTCGGCGCTAGAGGCGGCGGCCACTTGCTTGGCTTTGCGATAGACGTTGACGACGGCGATCGTCCAGAAAGGCACGAGGTCAACGCCGGGAACAAGTTTGGCGAAGAACGTGGGCAGGAATTCCCAGTGCCAGCCCAGCAGATGCGTCAGCGCAGCTGCGACACCGAGATCCAGGATGTCATCCGCTGGAGAGAGTGCTCCTTCTACGAACAAAGGAATGACAGCCAGTTGCAGCGCGTCTGCCAGAATGGCCAGCAGCATCGCCGTCTTGAACTTCGGGCCAGGGGAGATCGTGATCGCATCGTCAACCATAAATAGACTTCGCTGGACTGATTCTAGTCGAAGGCCCCTTGGGTATGAAAGTCAAACGACTGCCTTGCTCGCGTGCACTAGGGAATTTACGGTATCGCCCAACCGATCGGCATCCGGTAGTTTCGTGGCGGTGCGGCGGAGATTGGATATTAATAGCAAACTCAAAGCCGAATGGAGGAAATGGGCGTGAACAGCAAGCAAACGAAACAGGTAGGAATAAGAAAATGTCTGCTGGGATTGGCGGGGTTGGCGGTAGCCATGCTGCTCTTCGCGGTGCCCAGGGCGCACGCGGAGACCCAGGAGCACTGCCAGCGGCGAATCGCGCATGCCGAGCACGATTTGCATGAGGCCATTGAGCATCACGGCCGCAATAGCCGGCAGGCGGATCATGAGCGGAGGGAGTTGCATGAAGCCCGCGAGCGTTGCTGGCGTGAACATCACCAATGGTGGGATGAACACGAACATCGCTGGCGGCAGGAACACAACTGGGACGACCGCGATCACGATCGCGATTAATCTTCCGTCAAATCAAGAGTCAGGGGCGTGCTTGAAAACAGGCACGCCATTCTTTTTTGGACTGCGATTCCGAGCTTTTCTCATTTCCCACTTTAGGCGGCGATTGCGGCGAATGTGGCTGCCTAGCTTGGCAGCCGCCGGTTTTGAAATGACCTCAAGTAGAGGGGAGGGACTTGTAAGGACATGTAGGACAATGTTATGTCTACATCGTCAACAGAACCTGCGCCCAAAATTTCAGCGAATAGAGGAGATGAATATGCCCCGGCACCCTGATCCGGATCTAGAGGACCGCATCCTGCATGCGGCGGATGTGTTATGGAGGCGCGGCGGCGAGAGAGCTTTGACCATGCGGGCTGTTGCCAAAGCGGCGGGTACGAATACGCCTGCGGTATACCGGAGGTTTAAAGGCCGGCAAGACCTGATCCGGGGTCTGCTGCTGCGGATTGCCGCCCGCCTTCGGCAGTACTTTGAACAGGGCGAGACCCTCGAGGGGATGGCTGAGGCGTATGTCGAATATGCGCTGAAACTGCCGAATGAGTACCAATTGTTCTATTCGCATGTCCGATTGTTGAATCCTCCGAAGGGGCGTGGCAATCCTCGGCCGATCCGGGAATCGCGCCCCAACTTCGCTTTTGCGGAACAGGTAGCGGCGAAGCAACTGGGAGGTCGCCCCGAAGCTCACACGCAGCTGGCGCTTGCGTTGTGGTCCATGCTGCACGGAACGACGATGTTGTTGCTGACCAAGTCGATTCCGGAAGGACACGAGGATGAGTTGCGCAACGCCTGCCGGACCGCGGTAAAGGCCCTGGTCCGAAGCGCTGCGGACTAAGAGAGAATCGAAGCAGACTGCCTCACCCAACCGAAGTCGATTGCAGTTCCCGGCCTTAAGTCCGGTCTCCAGTTCTGCCGATAGCAAGAAAGTGAAATTAGCTCAAGCCGAAAGGCATGCCCGCACACCCGTGCGGGTGGAAGAGACTGGGAGATGACGAAGATTCTGTTGGTCGATGACAGCAAGTTCTTGCGGATGGCGATTGAAAGGGGCCTGGCACGAGCAGGCTACGAGGTCATTACTGCGGCGGACGGGCCCAGCGCGCTGGAAGCGGCACGTAAGGAAGCACCGAATCTCATTCTGCTGGACATGCTCCTGCCGAGGATGACAGGGCCCGATGTTTTAAAAGCTTTAAAGAAAGATCCTGCAACAAGGGGAATCGCAGTAGTGGTGCTGACGGGCCTGTCGCAAAAGAATGCGCCCAGGCTGCGGCAAGATGGAGCCTGCGCATTTTTGGAAAAATCAGAATTAGGGCTGGATACGGGATGCAATACTTTGTTGGCCACCCTGGCCGACATCCTGCTGCGATTGAAGTTGGAGGTACCCGCTAGCGACTCGGCGTACGGGGCGCACGCCGGTTAGATAAGATACGCCAATTCCGTTCAATAGCGCGAAGCCTTGTTCTTAAGTTTTTATTGGGATCTTGAAGAAACCATTGGTAACTCAAGTGCCGTCACTTTCACGCACGTGACTCCGGTCTTGACGCGGTTTGTCACGACTGGCGAATTTGATGGTCCTGATGCGACTGAAAATAAATCACTTACGGTGGGAACTATCCGGCTGGGAGCGGAGTCTATGTTAGGTGAAGGTCTGGACTCCGCTGGCATCATGGACGGACCGGTCGAAAACAGAAATATCAGGGCGCGCGCGGGTGGAAAATCCTATAATCAGGGGACGCCGCTATGGCGGGAGCAACCACCTTGGGAGATCTGGCGAGTGCAATCGGAGCGCGGTCGCAGGAAGAAGCGGCGATTGTCGCGGAGTTAAAGGCCGGCTCAGAAGCGGCGTACGCGTGGCTGATTGGGGAGTTCCAGCAGCCGGTGTATGGCTTGGTGTACCGGGTGGTGAATGATCCCTCGGACGCTGCCGACACGACGCAGGAAGTCTTCCTGAAGGTGTTTCGCGGGATGAAGCATTTTCACGGCGAGTCGAGCCTGAAGACGTGGATCTACCGCATCGCGCTGCACGAAGCGGCGAACCGGCGGAGATGGTGGTTCCGGCACAAAGCCAAAGAAACTTCCATCGAGCCGGCGGAGTCAGAAACACCGGGCGTCGGGGAACATGCGATGCAGATGGCGCTGACCGATCATGCGGACTCTCCGTTTGATAATGTGGCGCACCGCGAAGTCCAGCACCGGGTGGAAGAGGAGTTGAGAAAAGTTCCAGAGCCGTACCGCTCAACCCTGATTTTGCGCGACCTGGAAGAGATGTCCTACGAGGAGATTGCCGAAGTGCTGCAGATTTCTCTAGGAACGGTGAAATCGCGGCTCACGCGCGGCAGAGACGCATTGCGGCAAAAGGCTGGCGCCGTACGTACGCGAAGCTGGAAATGAGTTAGGCCTGAGCGCGCCCGAAGATCGGGGTTCGCGATCACAGGTTGCTGGAGGGGGTAGAAGGGTCGAGGTGATGCCATGAAGGGCACAGGGAGACATTACGGGACTGCAGTGCCCCCAGGCGAAGCAGCTGTTCTCGCCTTATCTGGATGGGGCAGTAACGGGCACGGAGATGATCGAGTTGCAGGATCATTTGTCGGAATGCGCGGCTTGCGATGCGGAATATCACGCGCTGCGGAAAGCCCAGCAGATGTTGCTAGGCCTGGGTCGTCCGAAGGCTCCGGCGGATTTGGGGCTGAGGTTACGGCTGGCGATTTCGCGCGAAGCTGCAGTAGCGAAGCGGGGCCGTTTCGAAGGACTAAGACTGCGCTGGGAGAACGCGCTGGAGGCGTTCATGGTTCCAGCAACAGCCGGATTCTTGAGCGCAGTGATTATCTTCGGGATCGCGATGGTGTATTTCGTGGTGCCGGCGTCACTGCGCGCGGATAACGATGTACCGCTGGTCATGGTCAACACCGCGCCCCAATTGCAGCCGAGCGCGTTTGGCATGACGCTGGATTCGATCGACGCGGATTCGCTGGTGATTGAAGCGTATGTCGATGCCAACGGACGGGTACAAGATTACCGGATCCTCTCCGACTCAACTGAATCGAAGGAAGTGTTACCCCAAGTGAAGCGGATGCTGATCTTCACCACGTTCCGTCCCGCGTTGTCGATGGGACGTCCGACGCCCAGTCGCGCGGTCTTGTCGTTTTCGAAGATCAGCGTGAGAGGGTAGGAGTCAGGGGTCAGTACTGCATAGGGTGCACGATTCTAAAAGGGCGGAACGTTTGCGTTCCGCCCTTATGGTTTTCTGAATGTGATCAAACTATTGCTGGCAACTGTCGCTAACTTTGTGTACGTTGGTGACCTTCAAGTGTCCATGCTCACCACGGGCTTTGGTCGCGCCGGTGTCATGGGCCATATCCTTTGCGTCTTCCTTCATGTTGTGCATCTTTTCGTTAGAAACGGCGCCCCGGACTTCAACCGTCTGATTCACATGAGCGGCCAGGTCAACGGCGCTATTCTCATGGATCTCCCAAGTGCTACCGTCAGTCCCAGTCAAGCAGATATTCGTCGCCTCCGCCATGCTTCGTGAGACAGCCGGTTATGTTGCGCACTTGGCCTTTTGAGCTATTGCTCGTGTCATCCTGCGCCACTGCCCATGACGCTGTTAAGACTGCAAGAGCTGCACACAGCAGCAAGCGACTCCATTTGTTTGTCATTGAATTTGCTCCTTTATAGCGCCCCAATCACTGATAAGGGGCAATACGAGACATACGTCCGCTGATAAGTTGCGCTTTAATCAGATGGAGTTGCCGAGAACGGAAATAACCCGGAATTTTGCTGCGCAAGGCAATCTATTTGCCAAACCATGCATGGTCGGCGCATCAAAGCAATACAGTGCTGTCCTGGCACATCAGGAATGCCCGCATCAGTCCGCCAACGTCCGGCCGATGACGAGCACTATTCTCGAACCTTCGTCCTGGAAGGAACCGAGCTACAGATTGAATCCGGGTCATACGGGAGGTTGTACTTCCGAACAATTTCGACAGAGGTCCCTGGAAAATTACAAATTCCGCGCACTGCACCATCATGTATTTCTGCCGAAACCGCGAGCGAACTACTGCGGGAAATCGGTTTTTCAATTGTTCGGCAGGATGTGCAGAGATTTCACATCGTCACGCTAGCTAAAAACGGCTAGCTTCCAATACACGGCTTCGACTTCGCGGATGGATGGCGTTGATTAGAACAGCACGATCAAAGGCTGGCGGGGCATTCAATCCACGCTAGCTGGGATGGATTACATGGATCAGAAGAAAGGTTGCGGCGGCTACCAGGGCTGAGGCAGGAATCGTGAGGATCCAGGCCCAGACGATACGTCCAGCCACGCCCCAGCGGACAGCGGAGAGGCGGTTGACCGAGCCCACGCCAACAATCGCACCCGTGATGGTGTGCGTGGTGCTGACTGGTATGCCGGCCAGTGCGGTGCCGAAAAGAGTAATGGCTCCGGCACTCTCGGCGCAGAATCCGCCAAGAGGCTTGAGCTTGGTGATTTTTTGGCCCATGGTGTGGACGATGCGCCATCCGCCAAAGTACGTGCCCGCCGCGATGGCGGCGTGAGCTGCGAGGATAATGGGCCAGTGATAACGTCCCCAACTGCCGAGCATGTCCGACTTGGACATGAATCCGGCGGTGTAGAGAGCGCCGGCGACGATACCCATGGTTTTCTGCGCGTCGTTCCCGCCGTGCCCGAGGCTATAGGCTGCGGCCGAGAGCAACTGCAGTTTCCGAAACCATTTGTCCACCGTCTGGGGAGGCTTGTTTTGCAATATCCAGTGGGCGGCGATAAAGAAAACCAGACCCAGAAACATGCCCATGATCGGGGCGACCACGATGAAGATAAGCGTTTTGTACCAGCCCTCGGGGATGATTACTGAGAACATAGTCGCGGGACCGGTATGAATCGCGGCATGCATCATGGCGGCGCCGGCGTATCCTCCGATCAAGGCGTGTGAAGACGAGGTAGGCAGCCCCCACCACCAGGTGAGGAGATCCCAGACGATGGCTCCAAACAATCCGGTCATCACCACGTATTGATCGACGTGATCGAGGCGGATCATGCCTTTGCCGATAGTCTTGGCTACTGCGGTGCCCAGGAAAAATGCGGCGAGAAAATTGAACGAGGCGGCCCAGAGCACAGCCAGTTTGGGTGACAGCACACGGGTGGAGACGACGGTAGCAATGCTGTTGGCCGAGTCGTGAAAACCATTGAGGAAGTCGAAGATCAGCGCGACCAGGATCGTGATCAGGACCAGCAGGAGGTCTTTATTCATGTTTCAAGGTTTCAAGGTTTCAAGGTTTCAAGGTTTCAAAGTTTCAAGGTGTCAAGTTTCAAAGTTTCAAAGTTTTGAAATTTGCGCGCGTTCCATCTCATTGCGGAGTTTCGGTGTTCTGGTGTGTTTGGAACCTCGAAACTTTGCAACCTTGAAACCTTGATCAGGTGCTCTTGACGACGATGGCTTCGATAACATTTGCGGCATCTTCGGCCTTGTCGGTGGCGTATTCGAGGACTTCGTACAGTTCCTTCAACTTGATCAGCTGAATTGGATCTTTTTCGTACTCGAAGAGGTCGGCGATGGCCTTGCGGCTGACGTGGTCCGCCACGTCTTCGAGGCGGTTGACCTCCTCGCAATGCTTCATGACCTGCCCATTTTTCTCGAGCAAGGAAACCCCTTTGGCAAGCTCCTCACATTGCAAGACGATGATTCCGGCGAGTTCGGCCGATACCAGCGGAGGCGTATGAATTTTGTACATCACCAGGATCAGGGCAGCGGAGTTCACAAAGTCAAGGACGTCGTCGAGAGAGGACGCGAGGCGGTGGATATCCTCGCGATCAAAAGGGGTAATGAACGTTTGATTCAGCTTGGTAATGATGGCATGCGTGGCTTTATCGCCGCGATGCTCGATCGCCTGCACCTGATTGACACGCAGGGCAAGGTCTTGCGGGTCGGCGAGGATAGCGCGGAGCAGTTTGGCTCCATCGGTAAGATTTCCTGAGAGTTCGGCAAACAGATCAAAGAATTTAGTATCGCGGGGAATGAGGCGCATTTGTAAGGTTTACTCGGGCACACTGGCCCCTTCAAACAACGGTCAGGGCAAGGAGCAGAGTAATATCTCACGCACGGTGCGGAGTACGCAAACGGGGAAAGACTAGCGGAGCGGCCTGCGAGGCGCGAGTATTGGCGAACGGCGAGGGGTTCGAACGCGGACGACGCCGAGCAACAAGAAGACAGCGGCGGATCCGAACACGACCGGCTGCAGGAATCCGAGGAAAAGATCACTTAAATCCATAATCGAATTATGGGCTTAGGGGAGAAAGTAAGCGACGTTACTACAATGCTAGTCCTTAGGTGCCAGTTAGAGAGTTACCAGCGGGAGGGACGAAGCACTTCGACTCGTCCCCAAGACGCGATTCGCGATTCCAGAAATCGTCGAATTTGACACTTTGGTGTTTGGAATCACTGACAGATGGGCGGGCGCTCGTCTATCTGTGGGAGCGCTGACCCGCGCGGGGGCCTCCCCTTCGGCTGCGAAAGCCGCACCCCGGGCGTTAAATCGGCTACATCCAGACTCCCAAGGAACCCTATGAAGATGGTTAAGGTGTGGTGGTATTGCTTCCTCGTTGTGGTAATCCTCTCTCTCAATTTAAGCGCTCAGAGCACAAGCAAGACTTACCTCATTTTGGCCAGGGGCCAAGGCAAAGGAAGCACCAACTTTGCAAAATCGCTGGGGCCAGCAATGGTCGCGAATCTGGAAAAGATCGGCGTCGTCGTGGCGGCATCTTCTGATCCGAATTTTGCCACATGGGCCGCGACCCTTGCAGGCGTTCAGGCCGTTGCGGAAGATCCTGAGATACAGTGGCTACCCGCAGAACGGGCGGTACGCTTCATAGAAGCGATGCCCCAAGGAATCAACTCCGAGCCGGGCATGAGTTTTCAATGGAATCTCAGCGTAATCCATGCCGACGTGACGGCGGCTCACGGCGATCTGGGTGCGGGGGCGCGTGTCGCCGTGTTGGATTCGGGTATGGACTTAACGAATCCAGATTTGCAGCCAAATATCAACCAAGCGTTGGCAATTTCATACGTTCCCGGCGAGGTAGTGCAACCGCAATGTGCGGCGCCCTGCTTCAACCATGGCACGCATGTGGGTGGAATCATCGGCGCGGCGATTAATGGTTGGGGCGTGCAAGGAGTCGCTCCTGGGGCTGAACTGGTTCCGATAAAAGTCTTGCGCGAATCGGGAACGGGTTCTTTTAGTTGGATGATTCAAGGTTTGCAATATGCCGCAACCATCCATGCAGACGTGGCAAACATGAGCTTGGGCGCCGTGTTCGATGTGGCTCACGCTGGGAAAAACAATCAGGGACTTGGGACTTTGCTGGCGGCCCTAAACCGGGCTGTGAACCACGCGACTGCGGATGGAGTGCTGGTGGTGAGTGCAGCGGGGAACGCTGGGGTGAACCTCAATAGCAGCATCATGAGCATTCCTGCACAATCCGGCAACGGCATGGCCATTTCCGCGACGGGACCCTATTGCCAGACCGATTTCGACCGGTTTGCTTCATATAGCGATTATGGGCAGTCCGTCGTCAATTTGGCTGCGCCCGGAGGCGGAGTGGATTGCCCGCTGGATACGTGGTATCTCGACCTGGTGCTGAGCGACTCAGTCGGTGATTTTTATTTTGCGGCCGGCACGTCGATGGCAACCCCTCATGTATCGGGCGTGGCTGCTCTGGTGGTGGGCAAATACGGACACATCGGCCCGACAGCGATCAAGACCATCCTGCAACATTCGGCGGACGATCTGTACAAGCCGGGAGCCGATCCGTTTAGCGGAAATGGACGAGTGAACGCGCAGCGGGCGTTGGGAGACTGAGACTCGAGGCGCGTGAAATCCCACATCTCGCAAATACAGCGAGATGTGGGGCACCCTCTGTGTTTCTGGGTTGCGTTTGATTATTGCCTCGGTACGGACCCAGCCATTCAGCATTTGTCTTCACTTGTTGTACGGCCAAGGCGCCCGAGCAAAGAGTCCGCCGTCGAGCCAGATGGTTTGTCCGCTGATGAAGGAAGCGCCTTTGCTGGCCAGAAACAACACAGCAGGGGCGATGTCAGCGGCAGTACCGACGCGGCCTAAGGGAGTGAGTTTCGACCAGGTGCCGGCATAATCGGGATATTCCTGGCGGGTGCGCTCGGATTCGATCGAGCCGGGCGCAATACAATTTACTCGGATTCCGTACTGGCCTAATTCGACTGCAGCTGCTTTGGTGAACATCTCAATTCCACCTTTGCTGGCGGTGTAGGCGACCAGCGAAGGGAAGGCGAGTTTATTGCAGCCGGAACCAAGGTTCACGATTGCGCCGCCATGATCCTTCATGTAAAGCGCAGCTTGTTGGGTGCAGAGGAAGCAGCCTTTCAAGTTGGTATCGACAACCAGGTCCACTCCTCCTCGGTCACTTCCAGAAGAGGCTTCCAAGTTTGCACTCCGGCATTATTCACCAGAAGGTCGAGGCGTCCGAAAGCGGCGATCGCTTTCTGGAACATCGCCGCGACCTGACTGCTGGAGCGGATGTCGGCTTGGATGGGAAATGAATCGGGTTGCAATGCGCAAATCTCAGCCATCGTGGATTCGACCATGGGTGGAGGATCATCGTAATGGTTCACGGCAACGCGATATCCGTTGCGCGCTAGCTCCAATGCGATCTCTTTTCCGATGCCGCGACTGGCTCCGGTCACCAGCGCAGTCTTACGCTCCTTCATGATTCACCTCAGTGACATGATGATGCATCCCGAGAAGCATCACAACAAATGGAATGGTCGGTGGTGAAGTCTTCGGACGGCGTGTGTGAATTCAGCGAATAATCTTTGGGGCGGCGCTGGCGGGTTTCTTCCCACCGGTAGTGTGCTTGGAACAGATTTTCTGGACGTAGCATTCTTCGTGAGTCGCGTTTCCGTCCTCATCTGTCTTGCTGTTTTCAAGGGACACAGGTTCGTTACAGATGGGACAGGTGGGCTGCCCACGCGTGGGGTGGCGAGAAATGCGATTCAGGGGATACATAAATGGGACTTTCTTCGACCCTAGGCTACTGCCTTACAACCGGCAAGCGCCAAAGTGCGCCACGGGTGCTAATATCAAGCCAGCAAGCTTGCCTGGGCCCAAGAAGTTTCCTCCAAACGCTGGAAGGTCATTATGAAATCCGTTGGAAAGAGAGCGGACCCGCCTCAGTTTCTAAGTGGGTGGAAGGACATTGCGCATTATCTGGGAAGGGGCGTTCGCACCGTACAGCGGTATGAACGCGAGTTGTCTCTACCGGTGCGACGGCCGGCGGGCAAGACCAGCGGCTCGGTGGTGGCAACCAAAGTCGAGCTTGATGCTTGGGTAAGTGCGAGTCCAATCCGCGAAGCGTTTCGCCTTATGACACCCTCGCCTATCTCCACGGATGCAACCAAGGAAATCAAGAACGGAGTGGCGGAAATGCGCAAATTGCGGGAGCAAATGGCCGACTTGCGCAGCGAGTTGCGAGCATCACTTCATTTGTTGACAGACAGCATCCACGGCGTTCAGGACGGATTGCAGGACGGGCAATGGCGGGAAAAACCCACTCGGCCCCCGGATGTGGAACCCCAGAAAACCGACGCTCTTCATTTCCTGACATTCGACGTGCCTGGCCGGAAAATCAGCTAGGGCTAGGTCACTTCCCCAGTGAGTGGGCGAGCCGTCCTTCCGGAAAGTAGGGACATAGGCGGTTTTTGTTGTGGCAGGCAGCGTCACGGTCGTAGAGACGTTGCTTGCAACGTCTCTGCCTGCGGCGTCTCGAGAGATGCCGAGAGCAATCTGTAGTCCGGCTCGGGTCTCCGTGGTGAGAGAGACGTAGCAAGCTACGTCTCTACGACACGCGCATTATCGCCAACCTAAGCCTGCTTCTTGTAGCACTCTTCATGCATCGGTCTGCCATCGACATCGGTGCGGGGAGAGTTGCGGTCGCAGGACTTATTACAGACAGGGCAGGAGGCAAACTGTTGATCGAAAGCTGCGCTGAGTTCTTCCATAGAAACACGTATTTTGGTGCGATCTTGCTCACTGGCGAGTTGGCGCGCAATATCACGCCACGACCTTGCGGAACCATCAGGAGGAGACACCTGACGAGAAGCTAACGATGTTTTCGGTGTCGGGCAAGCGCCAAAGTATGCCATCGCCCGACCGGCGGCCCTTACGTCGCAGCCTATCCTTCCGATTGCATGCGTTCGTTGGCTTTCGCAGTCGATGGGCTAAGCAGATCCGCGATGTCGAGCAACGTGAGGACTACGCCGTCGATCTTATTTTCCAGCGTGCGGTAGGGCGTGATTCGCAAGGTGTAGGATTTTCCGTCCCTCGCCTGAATTTGTTCCTGCCGCATAGAGACGTCGCGCATGACGTCGAGCATCCAGGATTCAAGTTGGGCCAGCTCAAACTTCAGACGCAGATGCGAAAGTTGCTTGCCTACATCCTGCCCGGAGAAACCAAATACACGCTCGGCTTCGGGAGTATACCGCCTGATACGCAGGTCCTCGCCCAGCATGATCATCGGAATCGTCGTGCTGTTGAGCAGATTGATCAGATCGTTGCTTAGTTGCGCGAGTTGCTGATTACGGCGTTGGATCTCTTCGTTGACCGTGTTGAGCTCTTCGTTGGCGGACTCAAGCTCCTCTTTGGACGTTTGCAGCTCTTCGTTGGTGCTCTGCAGTTCCTCATTGCCGGATTGAATCTCTTCGTTGGCGGACTGCAGTTCTTCGTTGGTGGCTTCCTGCCCCTCAATAATCGATTGCAGGTATTCCTTGGTACTGGCCACTTCCTGCTTCAACTGGGCGATCTGGACATCCCTGGTGCGGGTTACGTCTTTTTCGGAGCGTCGCGGAATGGGCCGAGTGGCCAAGTTGGGAGTTGAGAGAGATGTCTCCTCAAATAGCACCAGAAAGTGGCGATCATCGCGTGCCGGGGTGCGAAACTGCATGACTTCGACCTTTACGGTCAACGAGGCATCGCCCTCGTCGATCACCACGCCGTCCTTCGAGACTGGAATTCCACTCTTGCGAGCCTCATCGATCAACGTGCGCAGTTCGTAGAGCAATCCGGGGCGGGCCATTTTGAGGAGATTGAGGCTGGCTTTGCCGGTGGGCAATTCGAGGAAACGGTTGGTCCGCCCGCGGCTCTGCAGAATTTCGAGATTGTCGTTGACCACCACGGCGGAAGGAACGTACTTGCTGAGCAGGAGGCGGTCGGCCTCGCGCTGCACGTCGACTGGCGTCTTTGGTTGCTCTTCGGACTTTTGTCCCCTTGTTGGTTTCTGCTGCTCTTGCGCGGCAGCGCGGTGTGCATCAACGCTCAGACCAAAGGTCACAGGAGATGGAACCGGCTTTTTCTGATAAACCTTGCTCTTGCGGTCCACCAGATCAAAGATCTCCGCGCCCGAACCTAGTAACCCTTCCGTGTTGCCGACGAGAAGGAAGCCCGCGGGCCTCAAAGCGTAATGGAAAATCGGAATGACCTTCTTCTGGAGCACCGGACTTAGATAGATCAGGACGTTGCGGCAACTGATCAGATCCATGCGGGAAAAGGGCGGATCGCTCAACACATTCTGCCGGGCAAAAACGCATAGATCGCGGACCGCTTTAGAAATCTGATAGCCACCCGCCACTTTGTTGAAGAAACGCCGCAGCCTTACCTCTGAGACTTCGCGGGTTGCGCTGTCTTTATAGATCCCGGCTCGCGCTCGTTGAATCGCGCTTTCGCTAAGATCGGTGCCGAAGATTTGGATCGGGACCTCGACTCGCATTTCGGACAGCATTTCTATGAGAGCAATGGCGTGCGAATACGTCTCTTCCCCGGTCGAGCATCCCGGGACCCAGACGCGCAACGGATCGGAGGAAGCACGGTCCGCGATGATTTTTGGGTACACGGCTTCGCGCAGGCTATCGAACACCTCCGGGTTGCGAAAAAAGCTGGTGACATTGATAAGGACATCGCGGTAAAGAGCTTCGACTTCCTTCGCATCGCGCTGCAGAAGCTTCACATAATCTCCGAGCTTAGCCAGGCGGTTGATGTTCATGCGACGCAGGATCCGCCTTCGGATCGTCGGCATCTTGTAGTCAACGAAGTCCACTTTGCTAAAGCCTTTAAGCAGGCGAAAAATCTCTTTCAGCAGGCGATCTTGATCGTCAAAAGCATCCTCCTGCACCTCAGGAGCAGGCGGGCGACCTTGAATCTGGAGTAATTCCCGAGCAATCCGGGCTGGGGGCAGCACGTGATCGGCCACTCCAGCCTCGACCGCGCTTCGCGGCATGCCGTCGTACTTGGCGGATTCATAGTCCTGGACGAAGGTGACTCCGCCGCTGCTCTTAATCGCAGAGAGACCCAGGGTGCCATCATTCGCCGTCCCGGAGAGAATCACACCGACCGCATTCCATGTCTGATCGTCGGCGAGGGAGCGGAAGAAAGTATCGATGGGCATGTGAGGGCCATGGCCGGAATCCCGCTGCGACAGGTGCAAGACGCTGTCGGCGATGGTCATCTCACAATTGGGAGGCAAAACGTAGACTGTGTCGCAAGCAACACGCAAACCGTCGGAGACTTGCACTACGGGTAGGTGGGTCGTGCGCGAGAGCAGTTCCACCATCGCGCTCTCGTGGGTCGGATCCAGATGGGGAATAAATACCAGTGCGATACCGGGCTCAGGGGGAACGCGCGAAGTAGATTGCTGAACGCTTCCAGACCACCGGCGGACGCTCCGATGGCTACGATCGGAAAAATGCCATCGGTTCCGACATTGGACGAACGCGGCTTACCGGAAGAGCGGGCCGTACGACTGCGCTTTTCCCCATTACGCGCTTTTTTCTTCTTTGAATTCGGCATGAATTGAGCCCGAGAACTGCGCGAACAGCCTGGAGACACCGGGACGAGGGAATTCTAGTCCATGAACACTGGAAGAACAAAAGGAGGCCCTGATGGGTAGTGCCTCATTTTGAATCTCTGCATGGCACCTTCCCTTGTTGATGGCGTCATCCCTTCGACAAGCTCAGGGCAAGCTCTGAGCGTAGCCGTTCTTCAGGCGGAGCGAAGATCTCCGCTACGACACTGTGTGCCAAGGGAGATCCCTCGGCCCGCTGGTAAAAACGCGGGCTCTTCGGGATGACGCCCTGTGATGTTCAGGGTTCAAACCGAGCCGCTACCCGTTGATCCGCCCGGTGCTAACCAAATTTCACCATGGGCTTGGGTGAAAATGAAAAATCAGCGGTGACGATGATCACCGCTGATCAGATACATCATTGCGAACAAACAAGTTGCAGAGCATTCAATTGGGGGAAGCGAACAACTAATTCTCACTCTTTCGGGGACGGCTTCGGCGGTCGCCGTTGGTCGGGGACGCGACTCCCCCATCCATGTCTGCAAAAAATGTGTCGCCCAAGGCGTCGGCAGCGTCTTGAATTCTGTCACTTTGCTTTTTGGCTTCGTTGACGAGCAGGGCCAGGCGGTCGATCTCATCCTGAAGTTGTTGCAGTTGAGCGTGTCTTGATTTGAACTTTTGGTTCGAGTTGGTCTTCACTTTGTTTCCGACCTGAATTTTTCTTGCAGCTTCCCCAACACCTTAACCTGAAAGTTAAATACCGAGAGCCAAGCGAGACAAGCGCCAAAGTGCGCCACCGGAAACAGAATTCCGGGTTCCTCCGGGAAGTATGGATGGCGTGTATTTATGATCTGATTAGGCGCTCGGGAAGGAGATTCCCCAGAACTGTTTCGCCCTGTCATCGTTTTCCAGAAATTCGATGCCGTAGGTGCGAAGGCCTTCGAACGCGCTGATCTGGACGACGACCCGGGCAGAGACTTGAACTCCAAGCTTGTTGCGCACGGTGACTGTTGACCCAACCGGCAATTCACGATGCAATTGGACGGCAGCTCCGTGCTTGTTCAGGTTGGTTGCCTTCGCGCTGACCGTGAAGGTGGCCTTGTGACGGTCATGTCCCGAGAGACCGACTGCCGCATTCAGCGACATGCGACTGCTCCGGCGCTTGGCAATTCCAGTGCGAACAACAGGTGAGGTCGTCATCGGGCGTGCGGGTGAGGGATGTTGGCGCATGGGGATCTGAATGACATTAGGTCAGGGCAATCGTGGTAGCAATTTACGGTGGTCACCCGCGGTAGGTGACTACGGAGTGTAGTGGCAAACCGCTGATTTAGCAGGCCGTTAGCTTTGCCCGAAAGTTCATGAGAATCGCCTGTTGTCAACGTTAGGGTGACGATAGCGGTGCAAAGGAGCCGTGAGCCTCAACTCAGGAGTTCCGGCTATTCCAGTTTGAAATCGATAACGATCGTCACCTGGCACGGCACAGGATGTCCGTTCAGCTTCATCGGCTGATAACGCAGCTTCGATGCCGCTTGCAGGCCTTCCTTTTCCAGGTCGGAATCGGGAGATTCAAGCACGATTGGATCACTCACTGTTCCATCGGTCCGGATGGTGGCATACAAGACAACAGAACCCTCCACCCCCCGGGCCGCGGCACTGGTTGGATATGCGGGCCTGAATGGTTGCAGACCCTGCGCAGGTTCAACCTTTCCACCGGGGCGGGCAGTTTTACTCATGGACTTCTCTGACTTGCGAACACCTGAAGAGGGCGTAGCATGCACCTGGACCGATTCGCTTTCTCGCGCGAGCGGGAGGACAGCATAAACTCGCTCCGATTCGCTGCCCAACCTCACTGTCTGCTGGAATAGGGAGAAGCGCTCTTGCTTCACCTGCAACTGATAGACGCCCGGCTGAAGACCGGCAAAAACAAACTCTCCTGAGTCGCCGCTCCTGCTCTCGCTTTGTTTCACATAGTCCTGCATGAGCATGACGCGAGCATTCGGCACGACAGATCCGTCCGCGTCGTAGACCACGCCGGAGATACTTTGTCCTATACAACCCAGTGGAACGAGCAGGACACAGATTACTAGGCAGGCCCGTAACGGACTGCCAGACAATGTCACCATGAACAACCTCCCGGGAGTCTGCCTTTTTGAGTGCAGAACGAGCGAAGTTTACATTTGTGGCGCCGCCATTTCTGTGGCGGGAATCACAAACCGGATCAATCCGGGGCGGCTCAAGAGCGGTCGACCGGGTTTGACCCTCTGCTCGCAACACCTTAAACTTAGAGAGTTCTCCGCCTATCTTGAATAGTGGCCGGTCGGGTGGCCATCCTGCGGGAGGGATCCTGAGTCGTTTCCTGGTTTGTGGGCTTCGAGCTTCCATCCTGGCGGCCTTGCTGGGGCTGCTAGCGCCGCTGTGCGCAGCGGACAATAGCACTCCCATCTCGCTGGACACCAACGAAACCCTGTTCGCGGTGCTGACGGCGATGAACGCTTGCGGCTACGACGTAAATCTGAACGGGTCGGATGCGCAGCGGCTGAACGTCCGTGCCGAGGTGCAAAGGAATTTGCGGAGCTCGGACGAGGCGCAGGCTGCATTAACAACGATCTGCCAGTGGTACGTGGCGCACCGGGGGAAAGATCCGCAGCACGACCTATCGCAGTTTGTTTCGCTGGCGTTGTACCTGCAGGGGCCTCCGCATTTTTTGCCGCGCGGCAAAGAGGACGAGATGCCGCCGGATGCAATGCCTATCGCGGGCTTCGGTGCGCTGCTGGAGAAGTTCTACGATAAGGCTGATCTGCATGGAATCTGGGAGCGGCATCGCGCCAATTACGCGGCGCTGGTCAACCGCTATCACGTGCCGCTGGCCAAGATGGTCTTCGACACCGATATCTATTTACGCTTACAGTCTGGCGGATATCTAGGGCGGTCCTTCACCATTTATCTGGATTTCATGGGCGACCCGAGTGAGACCAACGCCCGCAATTACGGGTCGGACTACTACGTCGTGGTATTTCCTTCGCCAGATCCTGCGGCGCCCGATCCGCTGAAGATGCCGCAAATCCGGCACACCTACCTGCACTATCTGCTCGATCCATTGGCGGAGAAACATTTTAGTTCGATCAAGCGGCTGGATCCACTGTTGCAATCGGTGAAGCGTGCGCCGCTGGACGAAAGCTTCAAGACCGATATGTCCCTGCTGGTTACGGAATGCCTGGTGCGGGCCATTGAGATTCGAACCCTCGGGACCAAACAAACCGCAGAACCGATGCGCCTGCAGGCGGTGGATGAAGCGGTCAAGCAAGGCTATATTCTGACCAAATATTTCTACACCGCCCTGCTGACGTTCGAAAAAGATCCGGCGGGACTGAAAAACGCCTACATCGATATTCTCGAAGGCATCGATCTGAAGCAGCAGGAGAAGGCGGCGAGCGAGGTGCAGTTCGCCCACTCGTCGGCTCCGGAACTAGTGCAACTGTCGCGCCTGGAAGACCGGCGGATGCTGGTGACGGCGGAAAAGCGGCTGGCCGCGGGCGATCCCAAGGGCGCGCAGGAATTGGCGCAGCAGGCTCTCGATAAGAAAATTGGCGATGAGGGGCGGGCGCTGTTTATTCTGGCGCAGGTCGCCGTGGCAAATAAGAATCGGGACGGGGCCGCCGAGAATTTCCAGAAGGCCATTCAGGCGACTAAGGATCCTAAAGTGGTGGCGTGGTCGCATGTCTATCTGGGAAGAATTCTGGACATGAAGGAAGACCGCAACGCAGCGATGATTGAATATCGCGCGGCCTTAACGGCGGGCGGAGACTTGCCGGAGGTAAAAGCCGCGGCCGAGCGTGGGTTGCAGCAGGCGTACGAGCCTCCCGCAAAACCGCAGTAGTACCGCAATCAGGTCGCTGCTTTCTATGGGTGAAATAGAGTGGCCTTACTGCGATAGAATGCACGGTTGCGGAAAGTCGTTGAAATTCAGGCTGTTTAGAGTCGAGGAGAGCGCATGAAGCGAGCAGCGATTGGGATCGCAGTGCTGGGAATGTGCATTTGCAGTTGGGCGCAGGACAAACAGGCCGCACCGGCGGCGCCTGCAGGCCAAACCGCCGCCGCCCCGCAGGGCAAGCGACCGCCGCAAGCCAAAACCCAGCCGGAGTTTGAAGCGTACAAGGCAGCGATCGCATTGCCGGATGCTACCGCCTCGGAAAAGGCGGCCGACGATTTCGCGGTGAAATTCCCCGACAGCGAGCTGCGCGTGGTTCTCTATAAAGCCGCGATGCAGAAATACCAGCAGGGCAATAACGCCGACAAGATGCTGGAAATGGCACAGAAAGCACTGACTTTCGATGCGGACGATCCCGAGGCGCTGGTGGGTGTCGCCCAGGTATTGGCGGAACGGACCCGCGACACGGACTTGGATAAAGATCAGAAACTAGCGGAAGCCAAGAAAGATGCGGAACGCGCTCTGGCGACGATTGATACCGACGTACCAACAACGGGATATCCGCCGGAGAAGCTAGCCTTATTCAAAGGATACTTGAGGTCGGAGGCCTATGCGGTGCTGGGCACGCTGGCTTCAAACGCCAAGAATTATCCGGAGGCGGAAACCAACTTGCGCAAGTCGATTGAGGCGTTCCCGGAGCAGGTGGATTCCGTCGCCGTCCTGCGGCTGGCGGTCGCGCTCGACATGCAGAACAAGATTCCGGAAGCCTTGAAGTATGCGAATCAAGCGGTGGACCTCACTAAGGACCGCGTCGATTCGCCCGCAGGAAAGGCAGCACGAGCGGAGCAGGACCGCCTGACGAAGTTGAGCAGCGGTTCGGCACCAGGACAGAGCGCGCCACAGAAGAACTAGCATGCCTGCAGACAAATGACTCGCTTGCGGCCGAAAAGCTGTCGAACTGACGCTCGGCGGACGGGCGAGACGGCCGCCCCCACATTGGTTGCGGGCAGCTGTTCGTAAAGACCCCAACTCTCCATATGAAGGAACGGGAAATCACGGCGCTGGAAGAGGGCCTGGGCTACCATTTCCGGCGGCGCGCCGTCATAGAACAAGCTGTCACGCACAGTTCGCAAGCGCGGGAACAGGAAGCGCAGCAGGCGGGAGACAGCAAGTACAAGGTCAGCGACAACGAGCAACTGGAGTTCCTGGGAGATGCGGTGCTGGCGCTGGTAACCAGCGAGGAATTATTCCAGCGCTTTCCGCATTTTCGCGAGGGTGAGCTTTCCAAGCTGCGGGCGCACCTGGTTAGCGAGCGGCATCTCATACAAGTGGCGCAGCAGTTGGAGCTCGGTCACTATTTGCGGTTGGGACGGGGCGAAGAGAAGAGTGGCGGACGGGGCAAGACGGCTCTCCTGGTCGACGCGTTAGAAGCGATTTTAGCCGCGATCTACCTGGACGGTGGCCTCGAATCGGCGCGGGATTTCGTACTGCGCAACGTGATCTCTCCGGAAATGGAGCGGATGGAGCGCGGAGGCGGGACGCTCCCGATTACAGACTTTAAGTCTGCACTACAAGAAGCTGTGCAGAGCCTGGGACTGCCGCAGCCGGCATACGTGCTGGTCGAAGAAGTTGGACCGGAGCACAGCAAGACGTTTACCGTAGAGGCACGGCTGAATAGCCGGGACAAAGATTCAGAGTTCGTGGGGCGGGCTAAGGGCTCGACCAAGAAAACGGCGGAACAGGATGCAGCGCGGCAGTTGTTGACGTTTCTGGCCTCGCGGTCCAAAGCAGCAGAAGGGAAAGCGGCGGCGCGGGCCCCGCAGACGGCGGATAAGTAGAGTACATGGATTCTTTTGACCAGCCCACCGTTTCTCCCGGTGAACCCGTCGTTGCGCTGAGCCCTCAGGAGTCGCCAGCAGAGGCCATTCCGACGCTGCCACCGGCGGACCCTCGTGGCCCGACGATATCCTCTCAGCGGCGCATCGTGGCGGATTTTGGCACCGATCTCATCGGCTCTCTGCAATCGCTGATGGGTACTGTGGTGATCGCGATCTTTGTGATTACGTTCATCGTGCAGGCGTTTCAGATTCCGTCAGAATCGATGGAGAATACTCTGCTGGTTGGCGATTACCTGCTCGTGAATAAGCTCTGTTACGGTGGACGCGGACTGGGCGATCATCTGATGCCGTACCAGCGAATCGCGCGCGGCGATATCGTCGTATTTCACTACCCAGTCGACCCACAACAGCATTTCGTGAAGCGCGTGATTGCTTTACCGGGAGACCGGCTGCGGATGGTCAACAAGAAAGTTCTTATCAACGGCAAACCGCTGGATGAGCCCTATGTGCGCTTCCTTGAGCCTCCGGTCAATGGTTTTGGCGAGCGCCAGTCCAGTGAAGACAGCCAGACGATGTTTCGGGATAATTTCCCGCGCGTGGACATTCCGGTCTACGGCCTGGAGGGCAAGTGGTGGCTGGAGATGAAGAAACTGGTGGAAGACGGCCAACTCATCGTCCCGCAAGGATATTATTTTGTCATGGGAGACAACCGCGATGACAGCCAGGACAGCCGTTACTGGGGATTCGTGCCGCGAGAGAACATCATTGGCAGACCATTGGTGATTTACTGGTCGGTCCGGGATTGGGACCGGAATTCAACAGCCACGGTGATGGGAAGGCTTCAACATTTGGCCTATGCGGTCACGCACATCTTTCAGATCACGCGATGGAACCGGACCCTGCGACTGGTACACTGAAATGGTTTGAGGGCTGCAGGAGCAAGGTAGAACGAACATTGGCAAAGAAAGAAGACATCGTAGACAAGACGAACGAAGCGGAAGAGAAACCGAAAGAAACCACGGTGGAGTTTCTCTCTTCGCTGGCAGCGGTGCTGGTGACGGGTCTGTTCATCATCACTTTTGTCGTGCAGGCCTTTGAGATTCCCTCCAGTTCGATGGAGAACACGCTGCTGATCGGCGACCATGTTTTCGTGAACCGGATTCAGTTTGCTCCCCAAAGCAACTGGGTTGGCCCGCTGCTTCCCTATCGCCAGGTACACTTCCGCGACATAGTGGTGTTCCTGTCGCCGGAGACCCCGGGGCTTTATGTTGTGAAGAGGATCATTGGCGTACCCGGAGACCGCATCCATTTGCACAATGGAGTCGTCTACCGCAACGGGCAGGCCTTAGATGAGCCTTATGTGTTGCATGACCGCGACACGATGGATCCATATCGCAACAATTTCCCGGCAGTGCCTCCTACCGATGATCCCAATGTGTGGTCGAACTGGATGATCGATTTGCCTTCTTACATACAGGGAGACGACATCGTGGTACCGCCCAATCATTACTTCGCCATGGGTGACCACCGGGGGGTGAGTCTGGATAGCCGCTACTGGGGCTTTATTCCACAGGAAAACGTAATCGGACGGCCTATGTTCATCTACTGGTCGTTCGACACTCCGGATAACCAGTACCTGAAGACGTCGTTTGGCGAACGTGCGCAATTTTTTCTGGGTCAGGTGGTTCTGCATTTTTTCGACAAGACGCGCTGGAAGCGGACGCTCCAGTTCGTGCGATGAAGTCCCTCGAATCTTTCGTGAGGGCCAAGTGAAGTTGTTCTCCTCCAAGCGACGTTGGGCAGCGGTAGCATTGATTTTGCTGGCGTTGTTTCTGGTTCGGCCCGGGGCGTCGCGGCTGAAATCGCGCATCATTTTCTCCATCAGCGCCAGTGTTGGACGTCCTGTGGATATTGGCGCGGTTCACATCCGGCTGCTGCCTCGCCCGGGATTCGATCTGCAGAACCTGGTGGTGTATGACGATCCCTCCTTCAGTGCGGAACCCATTCTGCGTGCCAGTGAAGTGACGGCGGTTCTCCGGCTCACGTCATTAGTGCACGGACGTCTGGAGGTCGCACGGCTTGACCTCACCGAGCCCAGCTTGAATCTGGTGCATGGCGAAGCCGGGCACTGGAACCTGGAAGCTTTGCTGGAACGTACGGCGCGGCTTCCATTGGCTCCCACGGGGAAAACGAAATCGGAGCCGCGGCCCGCCTTCCCTTACATCGAGGGTACTTCGGCGCGGATCAACTTTAAGAACGGCCCCGAGAAGAAGCCTTACGCTCTGACGAACGCAGATTTTTCGTTGTGGCAGGATTCGGAGAATTCATGGGGCGTGCGTTTAAAGGCTCAGCCATTTCGCACTGATAAGAATTTGAACGACATGGGGCTGTTGCAGGTGAATGCCACGTGGCAGCGCGCGCCGACGATCCGAGATACTCCTCTGCAAGGCACCATCGAGTGGAGCCGCGCACAGCTCGGTCAGATCACCAAATTCATCAGCGGCAACGATCAGGGCTGGCGAGGAACCATCCTACTCGACGTTTCGTTCAAAGGAACTCCGGCTAAATTAGCGATTTCGTCCACTGCAGCCATCGACGATTTCCGGCGCTACGACATTACAAGCGGCAAGGCGCTGCGACTAGCTGGATATTGCGATGGGGAATACAGGTCTGAAACTCAGGATTTTCACCAGGTAATGTGCAGTGCTCCTGTGGGAGACGGTTTGATCACGCTCACGGGCGACATGGCCCTGCCCAGCCGCCATCGCTACTCGCTGGTGATGACCGCCGAGAAAGTTCCAGTGAAAGCGGCAGTGATGTTGGCGCAGCGAGCGAAGAGGAATCTTCCAGATGATCTGGCGGCAGACGGAACGATTAACGCAAGCCTGTCGATGCAGGCAGATTCTGAAGCGGGTTCTTCGAATCGATTTCAGGGCCGGGGAGAGATTACTGATTTTCATTTGGTTTCGGCGGGCAACAAAGCAGAGATTGGGCCGGTATCCGTGCCACTGGCGATCAATAACGATTCTTCGACCGAATCCGCCCGAAAACGACGAGTCGGGAAGAACGGGCGACTGATTCAGGTGCCGGGCGACACTTATCTCGAGATTGGACCGGTTGCCATGAGTGCGCCCCACGCGGGATCGCCGATGATGACGGCATGGATCAGCCGCGGCGGCTACACCTTGACGATTACAGGTGAGGCAGAGATCACCAAAACTCTACGGGTGGCACGAATGGCCGGTCTCCCTGCGCTGCTGCCAGCAGCGGATGGTTCGGCTCAGATGAATCTGCGCATCGCGGGTGCCTGGGCGGGACCGATCCGCGGAGATGGCGGTGGCTTTGCCGCACCATTAATCACAGGCGACGCTAAATTGCGCGGCGTCCAAGTCGCCGCTCACACCTTTGGTGGCCCGGTTGCAATTGTTTCTGCTGATATGCAGTTCATGCCGGACACGATTCGCGTCGGAAAGTTGACGGCAAAGGCAGGGGGAACAACCTGGATGGGATCGCTGGAGATGCCGCGCGGCTGTGGAACGCCAGATGCCTGTCCCGTACGCTTTGTACTAAATGCGAATCAGGTGACGATCGCCGATATCAGTGAATGGGTAAACTCCGGCCCGAAGAAGCGACCGTGGTACCGGGTCCTGGAATCGAATGCGGAAACCCATCCGTCTATATTCGGAAGTCTGCGCGCCAGTGGCCGCTTGACGGCAGACCATTTGAAAGTGCGTCGCATGGACGCAACGCATGTGTCCGCGAACGTCAACCTGGAGCGTGGAAAGCTGCAGCTGTCCCAAGTGAATGCCACTCTCGCAAGTGGCGAACATCGGGGCGAATGGAAGGTGGATTTCAGCGTAAAGCCTGCCCTATGCGTTGGAAGTGGCAATCTGTCCGAGCTGTCGCTCGCCGCACTCGCTGATGCCATGAACGAGGAATGGATTGCAGGAACGGCGAACGCGACTTATCAGGTTAGAGGGCCCTGCCCTGCGGACTTTTGGCAGTCCGCAGATGGCACACTACAGGCGGAGATTCAGGATGGAGTCTTCCCGCACATCTCGATCTCTGACAGCCGCACGGAGCCATTGCGGGTGACCCGCATGAATGGGCAAGCCCGGCTCCACGCGGGAAAAATTGAAATCACCGATACCAATATCGATTCTCCAGAGGGCAAGTTCCAGCTGGTCGGAACGGCCTCATTGCAGCGGGAAATCGATCTGAAACTGACGCGAGTATCCAATCCCTTCACGAATTCGGGATACTCCATCAGCGGCACGCTGGCAGAACCTCGGATCACGCCGCTAACCGCCAGCGAGCAAGCTGGGCTCAAAGCACTGCCCACGAAGTGACGCTCTCCTCACGGCGTGTAGCCTGAACCGCGCAATACCTTCCCCGCCAGCGCACCGGTCATCTTGCCCTGATCGATCACCGGAGTTCCATTGACCAGCACATAATCCATTCCTTCGGAAAGCTGGTTGGGGTTATCGAAGGTGGCACGATCGCGCACTGTGGCAGGATCAAAAATCACAACATCGGCCCACATCCCGGCCTTGAGAACTCCACGATCGGTGAGTCGCATCCGTTGCGCGGGTAGGGCGGTGAACTTTCGAATGGCATCTTCGAGTTTCAGAACTTTTTCGTCACGGACATATTTGCTGAGGACTCGGGGAAACGTGCCGTAGGCGCGGGGATGCGGATGCTCCTGGCCCAGAAGTCCCTCCGGTGAAGTGCCGGAGGAATCGTTATCCATGGCAACCCAGGGCTGTTGCAACGCTAAGGTTACATCGGGTTGCGCCATGCCGAAGACCGCTACGCCGGCAGACGGATCTTCGACCATGAAATCGAAGAGAGCCTCCATGGGATCCTTATTCCAAAGTTTTGCGATCTCGGAGAGGCGCTTGCCCTGCAGTCCAAGAAATTTCGGATTCTCAACGGCTCCGATCATGATCGCCTCGGGCCCGGGAATCTCCTGCCACTCGTTGTCCCAATCTTTGGAGGGTGTCAGCATGTCTTTGCGAATGCGTGCGCGGCTAGTTGGATCTTTGAGCCGTTCCACCAGCTTTGCTGTGCCACCGTCGTGCGCCCAAGGAGGAATAAAGGCGGAGAAGTCGTTGTACCACGCAGTGTAAGCGTAGGTGTCGGCGGAGACATCAGCTCCTGCGGCGCGCGCTGCGTTGATCTTTGCAATGACTTCCGGCATGTGTCCCCAGTTCGCTTTGCCCGCAACTTTGAGGTGCCAGATCTCCACGGGAATGTGTGCTTCGCGGCCGATGCGCAGGGTCTCGTCGATCGCTTCCAGAACGGAGTCGCTTTCATTGCGCATGTGGGTGGCGTATATACCCCCAGACTTGGCGGCTTCGGCAGCCAGTGCAATCAGTTCATCCGTCTTGGCATAAGGCGCGGGAGCGTACTCCAGCGAAGTGGACAGGCCCACTGCGCCGTCTTTCATGGCATCGCGAACCAGTACTTTCATCTGCTCGAGTTGCTCCGGCGTGGGCTGCTTGTCGTCATCGCCGAGCACCATGCGGCGAACCTGAGTCGCGCCAACGTAGGTGGCGAGATTGATGCCGATTCCCTGCTTCTCCAGCCGCGCAAAGTACTGCCCCAGGGTGCGCCAATCGGGATTGATCTTGTAATGATCGTAGCCGGTACGGTCGGCCTGGATGATGGCATCATTCAACGGAGCGATGGAGTTGCCTTCACCGGTAATTTCCGAAGTGATTCCCTGATAGATTTTCGAAGGCAGGCGAGGGTCGACGAGAATCGTAATCTCAGATTGCCCAAGCATATCGATGAAGCCGGGAGCGACAACCTTCCCCGCGGCGTCAATCGTTCGCTTGCGCGGGGCCGCCGAAAGATTCCCGATGGCGGCGATCTTACCGTCGTGAATCCCGACGTCGCCGGAATACCAAGGACTACCCGTGCCATCGATGATGTGGCCGTTGGTGATGACGACATCGAAGCTGGACGCGGTCTGGGCCGGCAATTGGATAGCTATCGCCAGCATGGCAAAGCTCAAGAGCACGATGAATCGGATTGCTTTCGACATTCGGATTGTTCCTCCCCTTGTGTGTTGCTCCGTTCGGATCCGCGGGCGAGGCGCCCCCGGGGACAACCGCCGGCACGGCGGCGCTACTGAAAACCTTTCACTTTTGACATCGCTGCTCCAATGACAAGCCAAACTCCTAGCGCGATCCATTCGTACATGGTGAAATGCCCAGGAACCAGCGGGACAATTTTCATGAGCGCCAGCGCGACAGCAACGATAAGTCCAAAGGCGGCTACCGCCCACTGGAATTTCGAGAGCGCGATCAGTTCGGGGCGGGATCGCGCCAGTGCGAGGCACGCGGCGCACGCTGCCGCCCAACCGACTGCACACGCCACAGAGCCGACTTCCGTAATGGGGACTAGAATCGCATCTCCCAGCAACATGCACGCTCCGGTTGCGAGGCCGACTGACAGAACCGCTACCGACGGAGTTTGAAATTTCGTATGAACAGTTCCGGCGCGCGCATGGATCATCCCGCGGCGGCCCATTGCGAAGAAGAGTCGGCTGGCTGCGACGAAGTTTCCGTTGAAGCACTTGAATAAAGAAAGCAGAGCCGCGGCCAGGATGATGTCGACAATCCAGCGGGAACCTAACGCCTGCTGGAAAGCGACCGCCGTCATGAATCTCTCCCCGATTAGCAGGCGCCAGGGAGCCACGAAGGCGACTGCGGCGACGATGCTGGCATAAAACAGAATGCCGATGACAACTGCCATCCAGATCGCGCGAAAGAAGCCCCGGGAGCGGAAATTGGGGCTAGCCTCCTCCGCCGCCTTGCCTACCGACTCGAATCCGGTCATGAAATAGGGAACGATCTGGATGACGAGCAAGATCGAGATCAGCGGAGCGTGAGTGAAGAGCGGAGGAACATTGGCCACCGAACCGTGGCTCACGCCGAGCACGACGAAAATGATGAACAGGGCAAGCGTGCCGAAACTGGTCCAGTTCTGAAATGTTGCGCTCAAGCGAACGCCTCGATAATTCAGCATGGTGAGCAGTCCAGTCAAGGCCAACCCGACCATCAAGTGGGGCAAATACACTGGACGCCCCGCTATGCGGTAGATTTCATGCGAATCGAGGGCAGGAAAGATGTAGGCGGCGATGCGGCCGACCGCGACCGCTTCCCACGGGCACACGATGAAGTAGGCCAGTGTCATCATCCAGCCGGTGGCGAAGCTGATCGCGCGAGGAAAAACTGCGGAGGTGTATGCGATTTCACCGGCAGCGTCGGGCATGGCGATCACCAGCTTGCCGTAGACCCAACCGATGGGCAGCAGCAACGAACCACCGATTACGAAGCCGAGGAGAGTGCCCAGAGCGCCGCCGCGCATCAGCCAGTCGTCCATGATGACCAGCCAACCGACGCCGACCATGGTGCCCCATCCCAGGGTGAAATAGTCGATGACGCGCAGCTTGCGGGCGAGATTGGTCACGGGATCCGCGATGGATTTGGGAGCGGCGCGAATTATAAAACATTCGGACGGCCTCTCGCCGGACTGTGTCCTTCGGCGTTGCCAGGGCGGTTGATCTCGCATTCAAAGTGCACCATTCACTGGGCGGAATGGGCTTTTCGCGTGATAGTATCGAACTCAGCCCTGCATGACACTTCAACATCGGATTCTTACTGGCCGTCCTGTATCGCTGGCCGTGTCTGATCGTAGGGCTTCATAGAAAATGACCGCTTCGTCACCAACTCGCAAACGCGTGCTGAGCGGCATGCGTCCGACCGGGAAACTGCATTTAGGCAATTACGTGGGCGCGTTGCAGAACTGGGTGGGCATGCAGGATCAGTATCAATGCTTTTTCTGCGTAGTCGACTGGCATGCGCTGACCACCGATTATGCGGATACGTCTCGCGTGAAAGAGAACTCTCTGGAGGTCGCATTCGACTGGCTGGCCGCCGGGCTTGACCCCGAGAAATCCGTTCTGTTTCTTCAGTCGCACGTCCCGGCGCATGCCGAGTTGCACTTGCTGCTGTCGATGATCACTCCGCTGGGATGGCTGGAGCGCGTGCCGACCTACAAAGAGCAGCGGGAAAATATTAAAGACAAAGATCTGGGAACGTACGGATTTCTAGGTTATCCCTTGCTGCAGGCGGCGGACATCCTGGTTTATAAGGCGGACTGCGTCCCCGTGGGCGAGGACCAGGTGGCGCACGTGGAACTGACGCGCGAGATTGCGCGGCGGTTCAACGGATTTTATGGCAGTTCTAAAGCAGTGTTTCCCGAACCGCAAGCGATGCTCACGCCCGCGCGCAAGCTTCCCGGTACCGATGGACGCAAGATGTCGAAGTCATACGGGAACACGATCATGCTGGCTGATCCCGAGCCAGTCTTGCGGCAGAAATTGAAGACCATGGTCACCGATCCGGCGCGCGTTCGGCGGTCGGATCCGGGTAACCCGGATGTGTGCCCGGTAGGCGATCTGCATAAGATTTTCAGCTCCAAAGAAACCATGGCCAAAGTGAATGAGGGCTGCCGTTCCGCGGGCATCGGCTGCATCGAGTGCAAGAGTTGGGCGGCGGATGCTCTGGTGCAGCTGCTAAATCCGATGCAGGAGCGGCGCAAGAAATTTGAGGAGAATCCGCGGCTCGCCTGGGATATTCTTGAAGCGGGCACGGTACGGGCGCGTAAGACGGCCGATGAGACTATGGCCGATGTGCGCGCCAGCATGGGGATGTCGCTGGACTACGAAGCGCCGAAGGCGGGCGCAACGAAGTAGCATAGCCGGAGCAGAGTGCAGAAGATCCTTCGCTTCGCTCAGGATGACGATATGGATTCGAATGCGCGCTCAGAGTTGAAATGAGTGAAGAAACAAAAATCGTATCCGGCTCAGCTCCTGCCGTAGTCTCGCCGGCGGTCGTCGCGGCCTCCTCTCCTCCTAAGCCTAAGGATGCCGCGAAAAAAGAAGAGAGTGACTTTCCATTTGCCGTCGCGGTCACCGATGTTTACGAGGGTCCGCTCGATCTGCTGCTGGATCTGATTCGCAAACAGGACATCGACATTTACGACATTCCCATCGCCAAGATTACGGCGCAGTATCTGGCGTATGTGGAGAAGATTCGCGAGTTGGACGTGAATGTAGCGGCTGATTTTATTTACATGGCGGCGGTGCTGATTCACATCAAGTCCAAGATGCTGCTGCCGCGGGATCCGATGGCGGCCGCCGAAGAAGCTGAGGATCCGCGCAGCGAATTGGTCAACCGGCTGCTGGAGCATGAGAAATTCAAATCGGCGGCACAGATGCTGTTACAAAAGCAGCAGATTGAAGATGCCGTGTTATCCAATCCTTCGATGAAGGAGTTTATGGAGGCGGAGGGAACGGAGCCGGAGATTGCCGCCGACGTCATCGATCTGGTGAAAACGTTTCAGCAGGTGCTGGAGCGAGTGCGCACGCGGCCTGTGCTCAACGTGGACGAAGAAACGGTGACGGTCGGACAGATGATCGACTATCTGCGGCGGCGGCTATCGCTGGAAGACCGTCCCATCCGCCTGAAGCAGCTTTTGATGCGAGTGCCATCACGCCAGGCTCTGGTCTGTATGTTTCTGGCCTTGCTGGAACTGGTGCGTCTGCAAGCAATCCAGGTGAAGCAGGAAAAATTGTTCGGAGAGATCGCAGTTCGCAAGCACACGCACTTCGAAGAAGTGATGAACCAGCAGGCAGCAGTTAGAGATGATTGGAGATAAAAAACCAGTGATCAGTGATCAGTGCCCAGTGATCAACACCGCGCTCAATTCACTGACCACTGTCCACTAGCCACTGACCGCTATGTCATTAAAAGCTCAACTCGAAGCCATCATCTACGCGGCGGAGACGCCGATTACTCTCGAGCAGATGACTGCGCTCGTCAAAGACTCGGTCGTCGCTGAGGGGACATCCGACGACAGCGACATCAAGTCGCGCGTGCGCTCTTGCCTGGAGGAACTGGCAGGGCAGTATGGCTCGCCCGATCACGGTATTGAAATTCGTCAGGTCGCGGGCGGATATCGTATGTCCACCAAGCCGGAGCAGCATGAAGTAGTGCGCTCGTTCGCCAAGAGCCTGAAGCCGCCGATCCGGCTGTCGCTGCCGGCACTCGAAACCCTGGCCGTGATCGCATACAAACAGCCCGTCACCGTGCCGGAGATCAATGACATCCGCGGCGTCGATTCCGGAGGTGTAATCGGAACATTGCTCGATCGCAAGCTGATTACGACCGCCGGACGCAAACAGGTTATCGGGCGTCCGATCCTTTACAAGACGACAAAAGAATTCCTCATGCGGTTTGGGCTGAAGGACGTCAACGAATTGCCCAGCATGGAGGAATTCGAAAAGCTGGTGGCAGAGTCATTTCAATCCGAGCTGATTCCAGCAGAAATTGCGGCCCCGGAGTCCGGGCCCGCTCCTGCCGAAAATAGCGAACCAGTAACCCAGCCAGAGTCTGCAACTGATGATGTACCGGAAGCCGAGAAAGCCGGATAATTTCTTTCTTGCCCTCCAGGAGTAATCCCTCATGCCTGCCGAACGCCTACAAAAAATTATTGCTGCCGCCGGAATCGCTTCCCGGCGGAAGGCGGAGGAGTTTATTACCGCCGGGCACGTGCAGGTGAACGGTACCACGATCACAGAACTTGGCAGCAAAGCCGACCCCGAGACCGACCACATCCGCGTCAACGGGAAGTTGCTGCAGCCCCGAGAGGGCCGGCAAGTTTATCTCCTGCTCAACAAGCCCAAGGGATACGTGACCACCATGAGCGACCCCGAGAAGCGTCCAACGGTTATGGACCTGATTCGCGGCGTGAAAGGGCGAGTCTATCCGGTTGGTCGGCTCGACTATGCCAGCGAAGGATTATTGTTGCTAACTAATGATGGAGAGTTGGCGAACCGTCTCATGAAAGCGGCCTCGCACGTCCCCAAGACGTACGTGGTGAAGGTAGCGGGGACGCCCAAGGAAGATGCACTCGCTAAGCTGCGCGCTGGCGTATCGATTGCCACCGATGACGGCAAGCGCGTAAAGACGGGACCGGCCTCGGTGCGCGTGGTGAAGGAGGCGGCGAATCCTTGGTACGAGGTCACGCTCATCGAAGGACGAAACCGCCAGATTCGGCGTATGTTCGAGGCGGTCGGTCACCACGTGGAGAAAATCAAGCGTGTCCGCTATGGACCGCTGACGCTGGATATTCCCCCCGGAGAATTTCGATCGCTGACCTTGCGGGAAGTGGAACGCTTGAAGTCGGCGAGTAAAGGCAGCCAGAAAAAATCCGCCTCATGACGTGCCCATAAGCAATGAGCCGATTCTTTGATCTGATTTCGAGGCCGGTGCGCGATATGGGTGGACCGGTACAATCCTCGCCGGGCCATCAGGACATGGTCGATTCAGAGCCTTCGCTGATCCGACTTGACTCGAACGAAAATCCATTAGGCCCTTCAGCGCTCGCGGTAGATGCAATGCGGTTCGCGCTTTCTGAGAGCAATTCCTATCCAGACGATGGCTGCTCGAGGCTGCAACGACGGCTGGCAGCGTTTCACGATATCCCCGTAGAACAATTATTGGTGACCGCTGGGTCGACGCAGATGCTGGCGTTATTATGCCAGACACTGCTCGCGCCCGGATTGAACGCAGTGACCAGCGAGCGCTCCTTCATCGTGTACGGAATGGCAGTACACGCCACCGGAGCACAACTGATCGAGGCGCCCATGCGGGAGGATCGGGTTGATCCGACTGCGATTCTGGATCTGATCAACGAGCACACGCGCCTGGTATTTCTGGCGAATCCCAACAATCCGACCGGCACGTTGCTGGACGCCGAGACGGTCGACCGTTTCATCGCGGAGGTTCCCGGGCACGTCGTGGTGGTGCTTGATGAGGCTTATTATGACTTCGCGGCGCACTTTGCGGAGAGGCGCAAGGTTCAGTATTCGCGGTCACTGCATTATTTACGGAACAGTGCTAGCGTCGTGGTGCTGCGAACGTTTTCGAAAGCGCATGGACTGGCAGGACTCAGGATCGGTTACGGCATGGGCCCCGCCGAATTGCTGGCATATTGCGCGCGAATGCGGAATACGTTTTCGGTTTCGTCGGTGGCGCAGGCCGCCGCACAGGCCGCCCTCGACGACGAGAGGCATGTCGCGGACACGGTGGCGAACAATGCCGAACAGGCACAGCATCTAGGTGTAGGGCTGTCGGAACTGGGTTACCGCGTCGTGCCCACATGGGCCAACTTTCTGTATCTTGATTTGGGCGAGGACGCATCCGGCTTCGCCGAGCGACTGCGGAGCGAAGGGATCGGCGTCCGGCCACTGGGCGCATGGGGCGCGGCGAACTGCATTCGCGTGAGTATCGGAACCGGAGCGCAGAATGCGGCGTTCCTGCAGGCGGTACAGCGAATCTTAGTTGCGCAGAAACCCCGGATGCAATTTTCCGGAACCAACCACTGAACCGCAGCGCTTTTCACATCCAGCAATCGTTGTCGGAGGAGCCATGACACGATTCGTTCCCTTCTTACTGATTATTCTTACGGCCTTCGCCGGTGCAGCCGCGCCTGAAGCCAAACCAGCCTTGTCCACTCCCGCTTCCAAAACGGAATCGTCCAAACCGCCACGAGAGTTACCTTGGGAAATCTATCTCGACAAAGTAGCAAGGCGCGTGGCTGGGCAAAATGATCGGGGTTACCTTCGGGCAGCCCTGGGAGTTCGAGTATCGCAACACTCCCATTGGCTTCGACATCACGGACTGGCCGCTCTCGCCGACCCGTATGAAGGACTATCGTGCGCGTGCCGAGAACAAGCCGGGGGATTGGACCCCGATTACCACCGAGGCCGACAGTCAGAAGATCCACATCGTACATAATTTCATGATCGATGCGGAAAAGGAGCACCCGGGCGTCGGCATTCCCGATAATGACGACATCTACATCAATCTCCTCTTCTTGTACTGTTTGCGACGTTACGGAATCGACGTCGATCCCGTAACGGTCGCGCACGAGTGGGATGCCAAGATCAAGCAGGTATGGCACGCCAACGAAGCAGGCCTGGCGAACATCCGCAAAGGCATCCTGCCTCCAGCATCCGGTAATCCTCGGTACAACCTGCATGCCGACGACATCGACTTCCAGATCGAATCTGACATCTTTGGAATGATCGCCCCAGGCATGCCGCAAGTCTCCAATCGATACGGGGATCGCATGGGCCATATCATGAATTATGGCGACGGTGTCTACGGCGGCATGTTTATCTCCGCCATGTACACCCAGGCATTCTTTGCACATGATGTTCGGGAAGTCGTCGAGAACGGGCTGAAAGCCATCCCAGAGAAAAGTCACTATGCCGAACTCATTCGCGATGTCATCCGCTGGCACGATGAGAACCCAAATGACTGGATGAAGACGTGGCATCTGGTGCAGGCCAAGTGGGGCGAGGCTGACCATTGCCCCGAAGGCTACAAACAGCCCTTCAATATCGATGCCAAGATTAATGGCGGATACGTGGTGATGGGTCTGCTCTACGGCAACGGCGATTTTTACAAGACCATGAACTATGCGACGCGCGGCGGGCAAGATGCCGACTGTAATCCCTCGAACGCCGCGGGCATTCTGGCGACCATGCTGGGAGCACACGCCATCCCGGCGGAATATCGTGATCCGGTGCATAACACCTATTGGAGTAATACGCTGGCGGGATTGCCCAATTCCTACGAAGTTGATGTGCTCGCCGAGGACACAGCTCAGGTCGGAATGAAAGTGATCTTGGCGAACGGCGGCGAAGTGATTACCAGGAACGGAAAGGTGATCTTGCGCGTGCCTTACCAGGAACCGGTCGCGCCCACGACGCTGGAACAGGTGGAATGGATCGACGACAAGCCGGTGCTGAAATAAGAATCTAAAGCATTGTCATACGCGCCGCGCCATAAAGCCCGGCATCGCTGCCAAGCAGCGCCTGGGTGATGATCGTCTTGCGACGTGTGTAGTTGGGGATCTGGGCCGACGCGCCTTCCTTCTTCCCGAGCGGCTCGTCGGGAGCCGTGGCGGCATAAATCAGCGAGCGCTCGCGCAACTCCGCGAACATGGTGGGAGCAAACGCATCCCAGGCGCTGACCACCCCGCCGCCGATGACATACATTTCGAGATTGAGAACATTGACGAGATCCGCCAGCAGCATTCCCAAGATCGTTCCGAAGCGGTGAAAGATGTGTTGGGCGTCGGCGTTTCCCTGGATCGCCAGGTTGTAAATTGCCTTGGCAGTGAACTCTGCGTCGGAACTGGCGGCCTTAGCAAGGGCGGGAGCTTGTCCTGATTCGATCGCCTCCTTTGCCATGCGCACGACTCCGGTCGCAGAAGCGTAGCGCTCAGCACATCCATGATTGCCGCATCCACAAGGATAGCCGTCGGGCTCAACTGTGACGTGACCGAACTCGCCCGCCATGCCGGTCATGCCGTAGAAGACTTTCCCATTGAGAATGATGACGCCGCCGATTCCGGTACCGAGCGTAAGCATGGCCATATTGTCGACGTCGCGGGCGGCACCGAGCCACTTCTCTCCCAGCCCGGCAACGTTCGCGTCATTGTCCAGAAAGATGCGGGCACCGACGCGACGCTCGATCTCGTCACGTACGGGATAATCGGCCCAGCCGGGAAGGTTGGCAGACTTGCGCATCATGCCGGTCTCCAGGTCAATGATGCCGGGTACACCGATGCCGGCGCCTACGAACCGGCCGCTGCTGCGATATTGTTCCGTCAAGCGCAGGATGGCATCACACATCTCGCCGATCACGTAATCTCGGCCGAGTGCAACTTTCACGCCCAGGGTGATCTTTTCCAAAAGCTGGCCTTCCGTGCTGATGGCCGCAATGCGGAGGTTGGTTCCGCCCATATCAACGCCAATTGAGTAGTCAGGCATAACGGATGAGAGTAACAGAATTCATTGTCGAGTGATGCTCGTTGTTGAATGTTCAATAACCACTGGCGTGCCGTCATTCAACAATCAAAAATCAACCATCAACAATTACTTCTGGCACTTCGGGCAGTAGTGACTGCTGCGGCCACCAATCACGATGCGCTTGACGGGAGTCTTGCAGATAAGGCACTTCTCCCCTTCGCGCCCATAGACGCGATGCTGGAGTTGGAAAAATCCTTCGGCGCCATCGGCATCGACGTAGTCAGAGATAGAAGAACCGCCCAAGGCAATCGCCTCTTTGAGGACTTCTTGCACAGCAGCATGCAGCCTCGCCAACTGATCCCGAGTGATTGAGGCGGCGCGGCGACGCGGACGAATGCCCGCCCGAAACAGAGATTCATCGGCGTAAATATTCCCCACGCCTCGCAGCAGCTTCTGATTCAGCAGCGCACTCTTGATGGGAGTCTTGCGTCCGCGAAAAAGAGCGATGAAACGATCCCGATCGATTTCCAGAGGTTCGATGCCGGTCGCGTCGAACTCGGCCGCAGTAGCGATGCTCAAGCGGCCGAAGCGTCGAGGGTCCACAAAGCGTAGTTCCCTGCCCGAGGTTAGTTTGAGGATGGCATGGGTGTGTTTCGCAATCTCGGTCTCCGGCTCGCAAACGCGCAGACTACCGGTCATGCCGAGATGCACGATCCACTGAGCATTGGTAGAAGGTGGGTTGGTTTGTGTGGGGCGGACACTCTTGTCCGCCAATGCGTACAGCGTAGAGGAATCAGCGGTCGAGATAACCTTGGGTCTCTTTGGCTTCTTTTTCGGTCTTCGGCCCTTAGCAGGCAGAGCTTGCCCCGAGCTTGCAGAAGGAAGTATCCGGTCGCCAAGGTCTCTCTCCAGATCGAACACAATGTGCTTGCCCATCCGGCGGACGGCGTGGATGCGGCTGTGCTCCAACACCGCCGCAATTTCCGCTGCTGGAGATTTCAGCGACTCTTTTTTCTGGCTCAGCCAGACGGAGTCGATCACGTCGCCAGTGACGCGTTTGGCGAGGCCGCGGGCGATGGTCTCCACTTCGGGGAGTTCAGGCATGGAATCGACACAAAATCATAACCACGAAGGACACGAAGTTTCACCAAGGAATCCTCGCGCTCCTTTTCCGAACAATACTCTACTTCTTCAGAAAGGTTCCCTGATCGAGTTCGCGGAAAGCCTGTTGCAGTTCCTGCTGAGTGTTCATGACGATCGGGCCATACCACGCCACGGGCTCTTCCAGCGGCTTACCCGATACCAGTAGAAATCGGATACCGTCTTCGCCGGCCTGCACAGCCACTTCGTCGCCGCGATCGAAGACGACCAGCGAACGGTTCTCGGCGTCGGCAGGAGGCTTAGTGTCTGCCCATCCCACACCCTCCGTCGGCACTGCCAAAGGACCAGAGGCGTTGCAGAATTTCCCGTCTCCGGCGAAGACGTAGGCGAACGCATGCCGCGTCGTCTCCACGGGAAGCGTCTTGCGCTTGCCGGGCGGGACCGAGACATCGAGGTAGATCGGGTCGGCGGCAATGCCATCGACCGGCCCCGACTTGCCCCAGAAATTTCCGCAAACGATGCGCACATGGGTGCCGTCGTCGTCAGTGAGCTCCGGAATGTCGCCGGTCTTCACTTCCTGATAACGGGGCGCGGTCATCTTCAGCGCTGAGGGAAGGTTTGCCCAAAGCTGGAAGCCATGCATGCTTCCGGTGGCATCGCCCTTGGGCATTTCCTGGTGAATGATGCCACTGCCGGCAGTCATCCACTGCACGTCACCCGAGCCGATGGCGCCATGGTTGCCCATGCTGTCACCATGCTCCACCGTTCCCGCGAGAACATACGTGATGGTTTCAATGCCGCGATGGGGGTGCCAGGGGAATCCGGCCAGGTAGTCCTCTGGGACATCGTTGCGGAAGTCATCGAGCAGCAGGAATGGGTCAAACTCGCCGGTATTGCCGAAGCCAAAGGCTCGGCGCAGGTGTACTCCAGCACCTTCGAGGGTGGGTTTGGACTTGATATGGCGCTTGACGGGTCGAATAGACATGCGATCTCCGGTGAACGCGAAAAGCCAGGAAATTTGTACGCGAGAACATTGGATGCAGCAAGCCCGCAGGTGGACGCAGGAGCTTCAATCGCTGCAGGTTGGGATATTTGAAGGTAGGTCTGGCGGGATTGAAGTAACTAGTCCTTGAGCGGCACTACCGGGCTGCCGTCGCGGCACAGGGTCGCAACCCTCTGCAGGTCGCCATTGGCGCGCGGCACGGTCATCACGGGCCCGTAGCAATAAACGGCGTGGCCGCTGGCGGCGAAATACCACCGTCCGCCCTTGGAGTGCTTGGCTAGCTGGCTGGTGGGCTGGCGGAGAGGCTTCTGCGGGCCCAGGGAGCCGATGGGCAGACTGAACAACAAGGCTAGGGTCAGAACCTTCATTGCTTCACCTGGGGGCTACTATCTCAATTGCTTTCTTAAGTAAACTGCAGGTCTAGTGCCTGCTTTTTAGATCGTGATCAACGCCCTTGCGCTGTCCGCCAGGTCGGAAGCCGGCCTGGAGGGCATGCGGAAGGACTTTGGTTTCGCCGCGGGATTGTGCGGACGAGCTTGCGAATTCGCCTGGGTAGACGGGCCTTGCTTTACTGGTGCCTGGGTCGACGGGTTCTGCAATGCCTGGTTCGGTGGTGCCAAGGTCTGGGCCTGGGCGGCTTGCGCGGTCTCATGCGCCTTCATTTTGACGGCAGACAGCTCGGTGCTATCACGGAAGAGCTCGCGGATCAGGGCGCGCTGTGAATCGATCGTCTGCCCTTGCTCCACGATCAGCATCGTCATCAGTCCGTAGGAGATGAGGAACAGAACGGTCAGAAGCGGCAGCCAGCCGTGCTTTTTACGGGCGGCGGCTTCGATCATCGGTAACTCCGCGGATTCAATCGTTCCAAATAGCGTCGTCAAGTAGCGCTCCCGGCCAAACTGCCTCAGGTCGCAGGCACTCTTGGAAGTGCACCCCGTGAACCAATGGGCAGATTCTTCGTAACTGTCTGGATATGGGAGACTTGCCTTGCGGTCACGCCGTGAGGCGAGCAGCCGGAAGTGCAACTCACTGCACATTTTGGCAAGGAAGGTTGGCTGTCACTAGTCCCTTAACCGATGGTCAAGTGCATGGAGAGACGACGGCGGAAGCGGCAGTGACGATGGGGATCAAGTGACTTGGGTTACCAAGGTCATTTTCCCAAATTTCAAGCTTTTTCTAAGATTCACAATCGTAGAAGCGCTCCATAAACCCACTTCTCAGGAACCCTAGTTATGCTGACGCGATACGTTCTCTTTGCTTCCGTCGCATTGGCATTGTGCTGCGGGCCATTCGCCTTATCCCAGACCCAGGAGGCGTCGACGGACAGTGCGCGCAAGCTAGTTCGAAAAGTCGAGCCCCGGTATCCGGAAATTGCAAGGCGGATGAACCTTGGGGGCACGGTGAAGGTCGTGGCCGTTGTAGCTGCGGATGGAAACGTCAAGAAGGTCGAACCGCTTGGGGGCAGCCCGCTTCTGGTTCAGGCGGCTCAAAGCGCTATCACACAGTGGAAGTTCGTCCCCGGCCCGGAGTCGCGAGAGACTGTCGAACTTCATTTCAGACCGTAAACCGCTTCGGCGAAATCGACTCGACTCTGATTACTTTCCCAAGACCAGCTTGGCAATCGTTTGCAGCTGCATGTTCGACGTGCCCTCGTAGATCTTGCCGATCTTGGCATCGCGCCAGTACTTCTCGACAGGGTAATCTCTGGTGAACCCGTAGCCACCGTAGATTTCGATGGCCAGCGACGTCACCCGCTCCGCCACCTGCGAGGCAAAGAGCTTGGTCATGGCGGCTTCTTTCACGAAGTTCACCCCGGCATCTTTCATGCGAGCGCAGTTATAAACCATCAGGCGGGCAGCCTCGATCTCGGTAGCCATCTGCGCGATCTGGAACTGGATCCCTTGATACTCGGAGATGGCTTTGCCGAACTGCTTGCGCTCGACAGCATACTTGCAGGCGAACTCCCAGGCGCCGCGCGCTATCCCGATCATCTGCGCGCCAATACCGATGCGGCCTTCGTTAAGCGTCTCGATTGCGATCTTGTAGCCTTTGCCCGGCTCGCCCAGCACGTTCTCCTTGGGCACGCGGCAGTCCTCGAGGATCAACTCGCAAGTAGACGATGCCCGGATGCCGAGTTTGTCTTCCTTCTTGCCGACGGTAAATCCGGGGAAGTCTTTCTCGATCAGAAATGCGGTGATGCCTTTGTACCCTGCACTGGGATCCAGCGTGGCGAACAACACGAATAGTCCCGCCTCTTTGCCATTCGTGATCCAGAGCTTCCGGCCATTCAGGACATACTCCGATCCTTTGAGGGTGGCGCGGGTTTGCAGGGCAAAGGCATCCGATCCGGAACTGGCTTCGCTGAGGGCGTATGCGCCCACGATCTCGGTCGCCATGCGCGGCAGGTAACGCTTCTTCTGATCTTCCGTGCCCCACCGCAGCAGCGCGTTGTTGACCAGCGTGTTCTGCACATCGACGATCACACCGGAGGAAGCATCCACGCGCGATAACTCCTCCACCGCCAGGATCGCCTCGAAAAACTTGCCCCCCCCGCCGCCGTACTGCTCAGGAATCTCGATGCCCATCAAGCCAAGCTGGAAGAAGTCATGGATCAGGTCTTTTTCGAAGACTCCTTTTTCATCCATCTCCTTGACGAGCGGGCGGACCTTCTCATCGGCGAACTGGCGGATGTTGTCGCGAAAAAGGATCTCGTCTTCGGTGAGGGTGGTCAGCGGGGCGGGAACGGCGGCGTGCAGCGTGGTTTCGGGCATTGAGGCACCTTCATTGCGGAGTTAGGCAAACTGTTAATGTTACCACCGGTCAGGTGCGGAGGATTTGACTGCGTGAATTCGTAAACCACGCAGGACACGAAGTTTTGCTAAGGAACAAAGTCCGGAAACTTCCACAGTAGGGGTGGTTTTTCCTTCGCGATCCTTCGTGTCCTTAGTGGTTTATGGTTTTACCCGCGTTTGGGGACCAGTTTCAGCCCGTCGGCCTGCAGGATGCGTTTGATCTGACTGCGGGCATGCAGCGACCACGGACCGGACGTATCGAGTCTCACATAGGCCTGCCAGTGCTTGAGGGCCTTACGCGGCTCGCGCAATTTTTCGAAGGCTAGCGCAAGATTGTAGTGCGCATCGGCGTAGGTAGGAGCTAGCTGGATCGCGACTTTGTAGGTCTGCACCGCTTCCTGCACGCGCCCGGTTTCGTCGAGCACATTGCCCAGATCGAAATAGGCCAGCGCATAGCGAGGATCGGATTCAATCGCCTGCCGGTAATGCTTTTCGGCAAGAGCGAATTCCTGTCGATTGTAGTAGAGCGTCCCCAGATTGATGTGAGCGGCGGCGTGTATTGGATCCAGTTCCAGCACCTTGTGATAAGCGGCAATGGCTTCGGCCTGCGTGCCAGGATTTTCCTCCAACTGAATGCCCCGGGCAAACCACGAAGCCACCTCATGCTCACGTGGACTCGGCTCGGACCGGGGAACGGGCGTGCTGGTGACCACTTTCTCCCGCTCTGAAAAATCCATCAGGAACTGGCCCGCAATCGGCTCCAGAAGTTTGCCATCATGCCGGAAGGCCACTCGGTGTTTTCTCGTAGACCAGGTCCCAGCCTCTAGCAGCGGCTTTTCAACGCCGGCTGCCTGCTTGCGCATCGCGTCCAACGATTGTCGGATCACATTCGGACGAACGCTCATCGCGCACAAATCGCGGATCTTCTTGATTTCCAGCAGATCGGCGAAGGTATAGTTTTCTACAGGCGTGGTCAGACCGCTCCGCTCCCAGTTCGCCAACTGGCGCGGAGTGATGTGCAGAATCCTCAGTAAATCAGCTCGACTGTACACGGGACGAATAACTACGCTAATCCTGCTTCTCCAAGAACACTCGTGCTAATTATCTTTCAACTTGCTGAAACAACGCAACAAGGAACCCTGTGAAAAGCTGTGGAGAACCTGGTTAATTTACATGCTCCGAAAATGGTGCACCGACTGGTATCGCCGGCCTGCGGCCGCCAGTCGCGGAGCCTGCCCTGAGCGAAGTCGAAGGGTCTCGCCTGCGTACGCGGTAACGCTATTGCGCGAGACGTGTCTATAAAAGCAGGCAGTATTAAACCCCCTAGACCGCCACCGCCGCCGACTGATACTCCTCGTACGTCCCTTTAAAGTCAGTGATCTTGTGGTCACTCTCGAAGTGCCAGACGCGCGTGGCCACTTCATCGATCAGGTCGTGATCGTGGGTCACCAGGAAAACTGTCCCATGGTAGCGCTGCAGCGCGATGTTAAGCGCGTTGATCGACTCGAGGTCAAGGTGATTCGTTGGTTCATCGAGCACCAGAACATTCGGCTTCTGCAGCATCAGCTTACAAAACAGCAGCCGGGCCGCTTCCCCGCCGGACAGCACGCTGGTCGACTTCGTCGCTTCTTCCCGGGCAAAGAGCATCTGGCCGAGGATGCCGCGCAATTCTTCAGTGACCGCGGCGGGGTTCCACTGATGCAGCCACTCGATCGCCGTAGTGTCCGTGTCGATCAAGCTGCGATGATCCTGGGCAAAGTAACCGATGGACGCTTCGTGCCCCCAGATCACTTTCCCGGAGTCTACAAAGGCTCCGTCATAGCCGCTGGTCTTGCGCAGTTCGCCTTCCGGAGTAGTCGGAGAGTTCGCCAGTAGCGCATTCAGCAGAGTAGTCTTCCCTGCTCCGTTGCGCCCCATGAGCGCGATCCTCTCGCCTCGCGTAATGCTGGCGGTGAAGTTATTGACAACCCGCTTGTCACCGTAAGCCTTACCCAAGTGTTCGACTTCGAGAATGTGCTTGCCCGAGGGACGTTTCTGTTCGAACTTGATGAAGGGCCGCTGAATATTGGATTTTGCCAGTTCCGTCACCTGCAGGCGTTCGACTTCCTTGCGCCGCGACTGCACCTGGCTGGATCGAGTTCCTGCGGCAAACCGCGCGATGAATTCATTCAACTGCGCAATTTTCTTTTCGCGTTGCGCGTTCTGCGATTCGATCTGCGACCGAACTTGCGTCTTGGCCACCACCATATCGTCATAACTGCCGGTGTAGTTGATGATGGTCTCGTAATCAATGTCGGCAATATGGGTGCAAATGCTGTTCAGGAAGTGGCGGTCGTGTGAGATCGCGATGACCACGCCGTCGTAGGTATTCAGAAACCCTTGCAGCCAGTGGATCGAATCCAAATCCAGGTGATTCGTAGGTTCGTCAAGTAGCAGGGCTTGTGGATGTCCGAAGAGGGCCTGCGCCAGCAACACCCGGACTTTCTGTCCGCCCTGCAGTTCGCCCATCTTCCGCGTGTGCAGATCATCGGCAATGTCGAGCCCCTGCAACAGAACTGCCGCGTCGCTCTCGGCCGAGTATCCGTCTTCTTCTCCGACAATTCCCTCGAGTTCGCCCAGTTTCATGCCGTCTGCATCGGTCATATCGTGCTTGGCATAGATGGTGTCGCGCTCTTGCAGAGCAGTCCACAGGCGTTTGTTGCCCATGATGACGGTGTCGATTACAGAATGGGCATCAAAGGCGAACTGGTCCTGGCTCAACACGCCTAGCTTGCGGGGGCGAACCACAGTGCCCTTCTGCGGCTCAAGTTCGCCGCTGAGCAGCTTCATAAACGTGGACTTGCCGGCTCCATTCGGGCCGGTCAGGCCGTAGCGTTTCCCGGGCGTAAATGCCGTGGAAACTTCATCAAATAGAACCTTCGCGCCGTAGCGCATGGAAATGTTGCTGACTGAAAGCATAGCTCGGGCTTCTCTCTTACTGACTTCTGAATTTCTTCAGGAACTGCGGGGGTTTCCGCCAAGACGGTGCGCAGCTGGTATCAATAGAATAACATGCCGCGAACTGGTTCCGTGCAGGGTACCTTCCAGGGCGATAACGACGAAGGACACGAAGTTGCACGAAGAAAAACGTGACTAAAGAATCCCTCGTGCCCTTCGTGGTTGAAGCCTTGCTCAATGTTCAATGAGCCGGAGAATTGCTTGCCGCCTGAACCAGTTGCTCCACCGGTGCGGTTACCTGGAGCAGCAGTCCGGCGACTGGCTTCTTAGCCTGCTCGATCACAGCCAATTGTTGCGTCTTCCACAAATCCGGCTCCGCTTGACCCTTATCGAGATAATCCAGAGCCTGCAGTCCCGCCGCCCCCAGCATCGCCAGATTCTGCGAGATCGGGATGTCTTCCTGCAGCAGCGATGATTGCTCGAGCATGGCATGGAGTTTGGCGTCGTTATTCCTCCAAAGCATGAGCGAACTGCGAATCTGCGCTTCCGCAGCCTGGTCCTTATAACCACTCTGCACGAACTTCTCTACCAGACTGCTGAACTCTCGCGCGCTGTCGCTCTCCGGATTGGCTGCGTCGATCAACTGATTCAAGGGCGCGTGGAAATCGATGGGACCTTTGGCATCATCCCAGCGGTTGTAGTCTTTGACCGGCTCGACGACATCGGCAAGAACGCGGAGAGGAGAAATGTCAGCGGTTCCGGCCATGCGTTGCAGCATGAGTTCGCGAGCGGAGTTATGCGTCAGCCCCAGGAACTCGAGTTCAAGACTGACCGCATGCATCCGCGTGTACATCGAGGCTGGATCCGTGACATCCTGCGGGGACCAGAGACGTTCCGCAATAGCAGCGTTTCGCGGCCAGATGTGCGAGTCAATAATTTCCGGAGTGACCCACTCCGCCCACTGGCACGATTCGCCGCCCAAGATAAGCTTCTTCTGCTCAGGAGTGAGGGCTGCGGCATCGCCACTCAGCGGTTCGATGGCATAGTGGCGCGAGGCCGGCCACATCAGGTCGACATAATAGCCGTAAGAAAGCAGTCCGCGATAGCCCTGTTGCGCGGCTGCAGCCAGTGACTTCTGCCCCCGCCAGGACTGCACAACAATGTCTTTCGGCAATTCAGGATGCAGGATCTCGTCCCAGCCGACCATGATCTTGTGATGCTTGGCTACTATTTTTTCCAGGCGTTGGTTGTAGTAGGCCTGAAGATCCTGGTTCGACTTCATCCCGTGCGCTTGTTTGAAAGCTTGAATCTTGGGATTGCCGTCCCAGTATTTACCATCAACCTCGTCGCCGCCGATGTGGAAGTAGGCATCGGGAAAAAGCCCCGCCATCTCCTCGATGAACTTGTCCATGAACTTGTACGTTTCTTCGCGCGTCGGGTCTGTAACCGATGACGGGCCCGTCTCACTCTCGACACTGAAAGGACCCGGACCGCTCGCCAACTCGGGATAGCCGACAAACCAGGAACGGCTATGCCCGGGAGTGTCAAACTCCGGGACAATGCGAATACCGCGGTCATGCGCATAGGCGATCAAATCGCGGATCTGATCCTGCGTGTAATACATGCCCTCGGAGCCTTCTCCCGCCAGCTTAGGAAATTTCTTGCTCTCAACGCGAAAGCCCTGGTCGTCGGAGAGATGCCAGTGCAGAACGTTCATCTTCACTGCAGCCATGCCGTCGAGGTTGCGCTTCATCGCATCGATGGGGATAAAGTGGCGGCTGACGTCGATCAGGGTGCCGCGCCAGGGAAAACGAGGCTGGTCCTTGATCGTGACAGCAGGAACAGCAAACCCCTTGGGTCCAATTTGTACAAGCTGCAGCAAGGTCTGCAGGCCATAAAGCGCACCCAGCGGCGTCGGAGCGGTGATCTTTGCTCCGGAATCGTTCACAGTCAACTCGTACGATTCATCTTCGCCCAGCTTCTGCACCGCTTCGCGCGGGTGGTCCGCTTGAACTGATACCGTTGGCGTGCCGCCGGACTTTTGTCGAAACCGAATCCCCGTCTGCCGCGACAACTGCTCGTTAAAGCGCTGCACGCCTCGGTCGAGCGAACCGTCGTGGGTCCCGGTGACCGCGACGGAGAATGACGGCGTAATCAGCAACTGCCCACTGCCCTGTTGCACGCTGGCCGGCATGGGCATGAGGTTGAGTTGGGGTTGGGACTGCGCTGAGACAAAAAGGGACAATACGAGGATGACGGCAAGTGAAACGATACTTTTCATATAAGTGCGCTCTTTGGCTTGCATTGTCGCCACGAATTTCCGCGACGACTGAAACTAGTGTCCCCCGCCTAACTCGCGCACGATCCCACCCACAAATTGCTTGGCATCGCCAAACAACATCAGTGTCTGATCGAGGTAGTACAGCGGGTTATCGATGCCGGCGAAACCTGGATTCATACTGCGCTTGATCACCATCACCGTGTGTGCTTTATCCACGTCTAGGATGGGCATGCCGAAGATCGGACTGGACTGGTCGGTACGCGCTGCGGGATTGGTCACGTCGTTGGCGCCGATGATGAGGGCCACGTCGGTCTGGGGAAAGTCGCCGTTGATCTCGTCCATTTCGATGAGCCGATCGTAAGGGATATCCGCTTCGGCCAGCAGCACGTTCATGTGGCCCGGCATGCGTCCGGCAACCGGGTGAATTGCGAAGCGTACATCGACGCCTTTCTTCGTGAGTTGATCGTAAAGTTCGCGGACTTTATGTTGCGCCTGTGCGACCGCCATTCCGTAGCCGGGCACAATGACAACTTTGTTGGCTGCTGAAAGAATTGCAGCCGCTTCTTCCGGCGTCGCGCTGCGCACGGGCCTGGCTTCCTGCCCTGCTGCCGCAGAGGCCTGCACTTGGCCAAATGCGCCGAACAAGACGTTGGTGAACGAACGGTTCATCGCCTTGCACATAATCACGGAAAGGATCAAGCCGGAAGAACCGTCGAGTGCGCCAGCGATGATGAGCAGTTTGGAGTTGAGCACGAAGCCCATGGCCGCGGCAGAGAGCCCGGCATAGGAGTTCAACAACGAAATGACCGTGGGCATGTCCGCACCGCCGATCGGAATCACGAGGAACACGCCGACGACAAGTGCGATGCCAACGATGACGGGGAAAAATTGCTTGGCCTCGGGATGGATCACAAGATAGATGGCAAGACCGATGGCAAGACCCAGGAAGGCGAGATTGACGACGTTCTGTCCTTTATAGGTAATCGGTCGCTGCGGCAGAACCTCCTGAAGCTTGCCCGCGGCGATCAAACTTCCGGTAAAGGTGAGCCCTCCGAGAATCACTTCCATCGACAGGACCGACATCATGAATTTCGGGATCTCGGGTGTGCGCAGATAGAATTCAGCCGTGCCCACAAGCGTGACGCACAAGGCGCCAAACGCGTGACTCAGCGCGGTCCGCTGTGGGACGGCGGTCATCTGCACCATGCCGAGCGGGATGCCGATGCCCGAACCCAGCACCAGCGCGATGATGATCCACTTCCAGTCAACGATGCCGTGGCGCAGCAGCGTGCCGCCAATGGCCAGCACCATGCCAATTTCGCCAGCCAAAATCCCGTGGCGGGCCGTTGCCGGAGAACTCATCCACTTCAGCGAGAGAATGAACAATGCGCTGGCGATGAGATAGATGACTTCGATGGCGTACTGGCTTCCGACGAACTCGGGGTTCATTATTTCGTCCCTTGCGGTTTAGCAGGACGGCTGGTTTTGAACATGCGCAACATGCGGTCGGTGATGAAGAATCCGCCGACGACGTTGCTGGTGGCGGCAACGATGGCAATCACGCCCAGCACGGTCGCGAACGTGCTCTTCTTTTCACCCACAAGCACGATCGCTCCGACAACGGCGATAGCGTCAAGAGCGTTGGTTAGCGACATCAGCGGCGTGTGCAGTAACGGCGATACATGGCGGATCACTTCGAAGCCAATGAAAGCCGCCAGCATGAATACGAATAAAGCATCGATCAGGTTGGAACCCATGCCACCCCCAGTTTCAGTTTCTCTGTCATCCTGAGCGGAGTGATTGCGCAGCAAAGCGGAGCAGTCACGAAGTCGAAGGACCCCTGCCTTCACCAGCGGACGATGCAAGGGCAGGGATCCTTCGACTGCAAGAGTTCGCAGTCGCGAACTCTCGCTCTGCTCAGGATGACAATTCAAAAAGAGCTTTATAGCGCGGCTTACGCCGTGCTGTCGTCCGAATTACGATCCCGCCGGCGCCAAGGCCGGCAGCTTGAAAAATTCCCGTACGCGGGTATTCACAATCTCGCCGCCATTCGTGATCAGGGTCTCGCGGATGATCTCGTCCTGAGTATTCAGTTGCAGCTTGCCATCCTTCACCATGTAAGTCAGATACGTAGTGAGGTTGCGCGCATACATCTGGCTGGCGTGGTACGGAACGCTGCTAGCCAGGTTGATCGCACCGATGATCGACACTCCCTGAATCTTGATCGTCTCTCCCATGCGGGTGAGTTCGCAGTTGCCGCCGCGCTCTGCCGCCAAATCGACGATCACGGAGCCCGGAGCCATCCCCTTGACCATGTCGGCGGTGATCAATACCGGCGACTTCTTGCCGGGAATAACCGCAGCCGTGATGACGATGTCGCTCTCTGCAACAACGCGCGTCAGCAATTCGCGCTGGCGGGCGTAGAAAGTTTCGTCCTGTGCCGTGCCATAGCCTCGGGCATCCTGGGCATTCTGCGCTTCGATCGGGAGTTCAATGAACCGTCCGCCCAGACTCTGCACCTGCTCTTTGGCGGCCGGACGCATGTCGTAAGCAGAGGCCACCGCACCGAGACGGCGAGCCGTGGAGATCGCCTGCAGTCCGGCCACGCCGGCGCCGATCACGAAGACACGGGCTGGAGTGATCGTGCCCGCGGCCGTAGTCATCATGGGGAAGATGCGCGGTGAAGTTTCTGCGGCGAGCAGCACCGCTTTGTAGCCGCAGCACGTCGCCATCGAGGAAAGCGCGTCCATACTCTGGGCGCGTGTCGTGCGCGGCATCAACTCGACGGAGAGTGACGTGACTCCAGCCTGCGCAATCTGCTGCACCACCTCTGCGGAACCGAATGGCCGGAGAAATCCGATCAGTGCCTGACCTCGGCGGAATAATGGAAGATCCGCTTTGCCCGTGACGTCGTTGGACCCGTAACAGAGCACCTGCACAATAATGTCCGCAGTGCTGAACACGGCCGCGCGGTCGGCAACGATCTTAGCGCCCTTTTCGACGTACGCGGCGTCCGGATAACCAGCCTCTTGTCCAGCTCCAGATTCGACGATGACGTCCAGGCCCGCTTTGGTGAGGTTGGGAATGGCGATGGGCACGAGAGCAACCCGACGCTCTCCGGGGTAACTTTCTTTCGGAACTCCGACGATCACGCGGTCGTCCTTTCCGTGCTGGCTAGCGGCATTCGCTGCTCCGGCGTTGCTAGTGGTCTGTGCTCCGGCGAGAAATCCTTTCACGACGCCAGCTGCGGCTTCTGTGATTCAAATCACTAATCTCGCAACGACAAACAGAAAAGAGTAACAGATTGCTTGCAGGTTTGGGACATTGTGTCACTCCGCCCATTACCGACTGCGCCAAGTTGGCTGCATAAGTTAGGCTTCTCAACACCACTCTGTTGTCACGTACTTACGAAATGCTCAGACGGCCACTCCCGTGCGATATCGAGAGGTTCTACACGCACGCCGAAACTTGATAAAGGACGGCATAAATGGAAGATCTTAGAAATCTCAAAGAGCGAATCGCCAAGCAGAATTTCAGCGCTGCCTGGGGCAGCCGGAAATTCATCGTGGTGGCGATCTTCATGCTCGTGGCCAGCCTCGCGTATGGACAGCGGGGTGGCAAGTTCGCTCCGGATCTGGAAAGGACGCTCGGAGAAAACTCTGGCCGCGAGATGCGTGTCATCGTGCAGTACAGGCAGAAACCCGGATCCGATCAATTGGCCCGAGCACATGCTCGGGGGGCGAAATTGCACGCTGACCTGTCCCTGGTCCGCGCGCACGCCTACACCATGTCGGCGGACGCAGTGCGCGATCTGATGAACGATGAGGATGTCGAATTCGTCTCTCCCGATCGGCCGGTAGCGGCCATGGACGATTACACCGACGCAGCCATCGGCATGAGCACAGTCCGCAGCCTGGGCCTGGGAGACTGGGGCACCGGCATCGGTGTGGCCGTCATTGACAGCGGCATCAACGGGAAGCGCGACGACCTGATGAATACCACCACTCAGTCGCGCGTCTTCTATCGCCAGGATTTCACTGGAGCGTCGCAAACCAACGGCAAGGGACAGGTGACCTATGACACCTACGGTCACGGAACGCATGTGGCTGGACTCATTGCCGGGGACGGCACCGATTCCAACAGGGCTTGGACTGGCATCGCCTACGGAGTGAACCTCATCGACTTGCGAGTGCTCGACGGTAACGGACTGGGCAGCGACAGCAATGTTATCGCCGCCATCCAGAAGGCCATTGCGCTCAAGTCCACCTATAACATTCGCATCATCAATCTCTCCCTGGGCCGCCCCGTCTATGGCAGCTATGTCAACGATCCTCTGTGCCAGGCGGTTGAGCAGGCGTGGAAGGCTGGCATCGTGGTCGTCGTCGCAGCCGGCAACTACGGCCGCGTCAGCGTCAACGGCAGCAATGGTTACGGTACAGTCACCGCCCCTGGGAACGATCCTTACGTGATCACCGTCGGCGCCATGAAGTCAATGAACACGTATAGCCCCGTTGATGACCAGATTGCCAGTTACAGCTCAAAAGGGCCAACCACGTACGATCACGTGGTGAAGCCCGACATCCTGGCTCCCGGCAACCTGGTGAAATCGGTCGTCGATCAGAACAGCACCCTCTATCTGGCTTTTCCCGGCAACAAGGTAAAAGGCAACAGCCTGAACTACGACTACTTCACCTTGAGCGGCACCAGTATGGCGGCTCCCGTTGTCGCTGGAGCAGCAGCCATCTTGATCGAAAAGGATCCAACGTTGACGCCCGACCAGATCAAGGCGCGGCTCATGAAGACAGCCTCGAAAAGCTTCCCTGCATACACGGTCGCTACCGATCCGCTGACGGGGCAAACCTACACGTCCTACTATGATCTGTTCACTGTGGGCGCTGGATATCTCAATTTAGCGGCCGCCGTGCAGAGTACCGATCGCGCATCCTCCACCGTCGGCAGCGCTCTTTCTCCGACTGCCGTATACAACTCAGCGAACGGAAGTGTAACCCTGGTGTACGGCAATTCCAGCGTGCCCGCCACATCTGTAGTGTGGGGAACGTCCGTAGTGTGGGGCACCTCCGTGGTCTGGGGCACCAATGTCAATTCGGCGAACTCCGTCGTATGGGGAACGTCAGTAGTGTGGGGCACCAGCAACACGAGCGGGGCCAGCGTGGTTTGGGGCTCCGGCTCCGGCTCTACCTCTGCCAACAGCGTGGTGTGGGGGGCCACTCTGCCTTTGACGATTCAAGCAGCCTCGGTCCCGTTGTTTGGCGAACAATAATTTCGGCCTTGTGTGATTGGAAGAAAGGAGGATTCAAATGCAATACACACGGCCAACAAAAGCTCTGATCGGTTTCATGGTTCTGTCCGCCATTGCCATGGTCAGCCATGCGGCCTGGCACGGCAGCGAGTGGCACCCGTACCTGGGACTGCTCCTGCTGGTGGTGGCGTTAGCAACCTCCCGGATGAAGGTGAAGATTCCGGGTGTTGATGGCAACATGTCCGTGAACCTGCCGTTCCTGATGCTCTCGGTCGTTACGCTCAACGTAGCGGAAGCGATCCTGGTTGCCGGTGCGTCGACCGCGATGCAAACCCTGCCTCAGGGCGGTAAAGAATTGAACCGGGTGCAGATGCTTTTCAACGTCAGCATGATGACGCTGACCAGTGGCGGGGCCAGCTTGCTGTTTCACCGCAGCATCCTGACCAGGGCGAGCTGGGGATCGGTCCAGATATTGTTGGTGGGAACCGCGATCACCTTCTTCCTCGGGCAAACGCTTCCGGTGTCGCTCATTCTCGCTCTGACCGAAGGTGGCGCTGTGCGCCGCATCTGGGCCAGTATTGCCCAGATGACATTCCCGTACTACGTTGTCGGCGCGGGCGTGACCTCAATGGTCCAATCAGTGAGTCACCACTTGGGATGGGTTACATCCTTGGCCGCCCTGCCGGTGATGTATGGAATCCACCGCTCGTACTGCTTATACTTTGCCGCAGCCGCACAGCCCGGGAGTGCACCTTTGGCGAAAGCAGCTAGCGTTGGAGGTCGATAGCAAAATCACTTCATGCGCGCAACGCGCGTTTCGCTCCGGTTCACCGTCCGGGGCGAAACGCTTGTTTTGAGGGTAGCGGATGGAGTATCAACCTAACGGCAATTCGGTGGGTGAGCCACCGCCTGAGCTCTTAGGCAAAGCGATAGTGCCAGACGCGGGCCGCACCGATGAGGTTGGTATCTTCTCCGAGAGATGCCAGCGTCAACTGGGTCTTCTCGGCGGGCACAAAGCGGCAGCCCCGGCCTATCACTGCGCGGATACGGTCGAGAAACAGGCCGGCACTCTTCATCACGCTGCCGCTCAGAACGATGGTGTCGGGCGTGAACATGTTAATCAGGTTAGCCAAGCCTAGGCCGAGATAATACCCTTCGGTCTCAACCGCCTGCAGCGCAATGGCATCGTCCTCCTGCGCCAATTCACAAATGCGCTTGGCGGTGATTCCCTCGCGATGCGGGTAATCCACCGGGGCATTGTGTTCGAGCCAGGCAACCATAGCAGGACCAGCCGCCAGCGATTCCCAGCATCCCCGAAACCCGCAAGAACATTTCGGACCTGCCGGGTCGATCACGTGATGCCCCACCTCTGGATGCGCGCCGTCGACCCCGCGATACAACTTGCCGTCGAGCACAATGCCGCCGCCAATTCCCGTGCCCACGGTGACATAGATGAGGCGGGTACGATTGCGGCCGGCGCCCCATCCGGCCTCCGCCAAGGCGGCAGCATCACCGTCGTTTTCCAAGGCGACCTGCACGCTGAAGACCTGGCTTAGGTCCTTAACGGGGTTCTTCCCTCTCCATCCCGGAAGAAAGTCTACATCGCCGAATTCGCCGCTGCTGGGGTCGACGGGGCCTGTCGATCCGATACCGATTCCGGTAATTTCGGATCCGGCACGCTGCGCCGTTTTGCGCAGCATGTGAGCGACCAGTTCAATCGCGTCGGAATATCTGTGAGGATCGGTCGGAGCTTCCATGCGGGAAAGTACCTTGCCGCTGTCATCCACCATGCCCACGGCGATTTTCGTCCCACCAATATCGACCGCGCCAATCATAGGATTCCGATCATGCTGTTTGAAGTGATCAGTGAAGTCTAGAACGTAATACGAACCGCAAACTGTAACACACGCGGCATATGAGCACCTGTGGAGTAGAGGAAGTTGGTCGTGCTCACATAAGGATTCACTCCGTTCCACTGCGTATGGTTGAAAATGTTGAATGCCTCTGCCCGGAATTGCACGTCCACTTTCTCTGTCGGTTTGAAGACTTTGTAAATCGACATATCAAGATTCGTGCGGCGGGGATTGTTCAGACTATTCCGTCCCGAGTTGCCGAAGGTTAGGCCTTGCGTCTGGTCATAGGCCGCACAGTTGAACAGAGGCAGCCCTTTTGTTCCTTCCGCTAATGACGGGCAGTCCGGAGAAGCATGGGGATCGCCGACTAAATCGGCGTACGAACCGATTCCGGTCGTCCCGTCGGCGACGCCAGCGCTGTCTCCGTACACGCCGTTGACCACGGAAAAAGGCGTTCCGGCTTGCGCCGTCAAGATCCCTGCATATTGCCATCCCCCGAGAACAACCCGCGACAGCCCCTTCCCACGGAACGGCACGTTATAGGTCCACGCCACGGTCAAGATGTGTCGTTGATCGTAGTTGGAACTAGCGTAGTTCTGATGGAGGTTCAAGGAATTCACAAAGTTGCTGTCGAAGTTGTCGGAAGAATTATCCAGGGAATGGCTGTAAGTGTAGGCAACGTCCAACGTCAGCGCTCCGCTCGTCTTGCGCAAAGAGAACTGCAGTGCGTTGTAATTGGAGTTCGCCACCGATTCCACGCGCTGGATGGATCCAAGCCCATAGTAGTTAGTGCGGAAGAAATCCGGGTCATTGCCGCAAGCCACCGCCAGGTTGATTGCTGGTTGTCCTTTGACCACCTTGCCATTCACCACAAAGCGAGGTAACAGTTGTGCGCCTGTTTGGCTATTGCAGATGTCATCGGTGATTGGCTGTCCCGGCAGAAATGGATTGGCTGACGACGCAACCGGCGCCAGTTGGTTCAGTTCGTGCTGCAACGTGAGATGCGTGCCCTTCGCGCCCACATAGGCTAACGTGGCCACCGTGTTGTGGATCAGGTCGCGCTGCACATCCAGATGCCACTGCTGCACATACGGCCAAACCGCTTGATTGGGGATCGAGGTTGTGGACATGGGAAAAAGTAGCCCTTGTCCTCCCACGCTATCGTAGCCACTGATGTTGTATTGAGTCGGCGTTTGCACGATGGGTGGCGTGCCCTCCAGATCCTCAGCATTGGCTTCCATGCCATTCGTGTGCTCGAAGAAGATCCCATACCCGCCGCGGACCGCCATCTTGCCGTTGCCGGTGGGGTCCCAAGAGAATCCCAGCCGCGGCGCTGGGTTGAACAGGTGGCCTTTGAGGCAGCCTCGCGGAACTCCGCTAACACCGCACTGGACCATGCCGTCGAACGGATCCCCCGATCCGGGAATAATCGCGCCCACCTGCCCCGTGTGGCCGCCATACACATCCAACTTGGGCGCCGTGGTGGGATCATAAGCCGCGGGATCCCAATTCGAGATCAGATGGTTCCTCTCCCAGAACGTGCCGTAAAGGCTCACGCGTAAGCCAAGGTTCAGAGTGAGGTTCTTGGACATGTGGTAGTCGTCCTGAAAGTACGGCTCGAAAATTTTGAAATTGATGTGATACTTCGGCTGCGAACTGGGCTGGGTAAAGTTGGCGATATTGCCCATCAGTAGATCGGCGAACGCGTTGCCGGAGGACACGGGATATCCGGTGTCGAACGACAGATCGCCACCGAGATCCGTGTACGCCAACTCGTTCTTTTCAGCGTTCACGAAATAGCCCCCGAACACCAGCTTGTGCTTGCCCAAACTCTTAGTGACATTGTCGCGGTAGGAGAAAGTTGGATTCGAGTTCTGCCACGGAAAAGCGGTCGGACCTTCGCAGAATCCGCCGCCATACGCTCCATTCGTGGAAAGGCAAAATCCGGGTAGCTTCCCGCCGAAATCCGGGAACAGCCCCGGCATGGTGAAATCTGAACTACGAGTCCAAACTTCAGGGTTCGTGTTGATCTGCTTAATGTGGTCCGTGGTATAGCTGGCAACAAATTCATTCAGCAACGTCGGAGATACTGTCGCCGTCAGCCGGGCTACCAGCTGAACGCCGGGCCCGATGAAATGGGTTCGGATCGTGGGGAAACTTTCCCCTCCCCAGGTGACCGTAGCTTTCGTCGTGTCCCACGAATCGTGAATCGAGCGGAAGGTAAAGCGAACTTTCGAGTTGAAATCATGGTCCAGGCGAAACAATTCCTCCCGCCAGTGAGTGGGCTGGGCCACGGCCGCTGCGAAAATCGAATTTGCCCCCGATCCCAGGTTGGGTGCTGGGATCATCTTCAGCAGGAGCACCGCATTGGGATCGATCGACGGCAGTTGGTTGTTCGGGAATGGATTCCCGGTGCTGGGATCATAGGGGCAGTCCGAGGGATCAGGCACGCTGCAAAGATCGTCAAAATTTCCACTGCGATTGGCCAGCGACGGCACGAAGCTGTAGAAGTTCTGCGGGACGTTCTCGCGCCGCCAGTTCTGCAACCAAAAGAAGAATGTACGGTTTTTCCAGATCGGACCGCCGACGCTGTAGCCGAAATCGTGTTTCTTATATCCGGCCTTCGGTGTCCCGGGCACATCAAAATAATTGTGCGCATTGAAAGCCTCGTTGCGGGCGAACTCCCATAGAGAGCCGTGGAATTTGTTAGTGCCAGACTTGGTTTCGACTTCAACCGTCCCGGAGCCATTCTTCCCATATTGCGCACCGTAATTCGAGGTCAGAACCTGCACCTCATCGATCGCTTCTACACTCGGATAGACGTTGAGCGAGAAGTTGCTCCCGTTATCCAACATATCGCCGCCGTCAACTTCCCAATTGTTGTACTCTGTGCGGCCGCCATTGACGCTGTAGCTGATGCTGCCTTCCACTCCGACGACGCCTTCGTCCTGGCCGGTCTGATTGCTGACCCCGGGCACGAGAGTGATCAGTTGCGTGAAGTTGCGCCCGTTCAGTTGCAACTGGGTCAGTTCCTTGCCGGTAATGGTGCCGCCCAACTCCGAGGACTCGGTATTGACCTGCGCCAGTCCTTCGCCATGCACGGTTACTTCTTCGTGGGCGTTTCCCACTTGCATGGTCACATCGATGCGGGCGTTCTGTGCGACGCGGAGGATGACTCCCTGTGCTTTGTACGTGCGGAAACCCTTGGCGGTCACCGTCACGTTGTATTGTCCCGGCGACAGGGCGGCCCCCACATATTCGCCGGCGGTGTTCGTTCTCAGCTCCCGCACGGTACCCGTGGCGGAATTCCTAACCGCTACGACCGCATCAGGAATGACAGCCCCAGTGTTGTCGCGAATCGTACCGGTCAGGGTGGCGTTGTCTTGGGCAGCGGCGGCGGATAAGAGCAGCAAAAGTACGGGCAATAGAAAGCGGAATTGCAGTGGGGTCTGCATGATTCCTCCCAGTAAGACCGCGGATCGGCAATGGTTAATATTCGGGTGTAATCGATCGGGCTTCCTCCAACGTCATCCGCTTTTTGTTTTTGTACGACAAGTTGGCCATGTGAACGGCCATCGCCGAACGGTAGCCGATCTCCGCCGGGGCATTCGGAATCCCGCGACTGCGGATGCACTCGACCCAGTTCTTCATGTGATCCTGCTCCGGGCTTTTGCCCTTGGTCGATTCTCCGTCTGGGCGATTGGTTTTTTCCGGCCAGTACTGTAAGGGCTCTTCGAAGTGATGTTCCAGGGTCCCGTCGCTGCCGAGAATGCGGTCTCCCAGTTCGTAGTGCCGGTTGCTGAATGTCGATTGCCAGGTCACGACGATATCTTTGGGGAAATCGAGGGTTACGGCGATGGTGTCAGGCACTTCACGCCCATCCTTCTCAGAAAAAACGCCGCCCGACATGTAGGCGGCGGACGGCTCGGGCAGGTCCAGAGCGGTCATGACCCAGGCGATTTGATGGACCATGTTCTCAGCGCAATTACCCCCTGAAAATTCCCAGAACAACCGCCAGTTGATTAACTTGTAGGGATCGAAAGGCCGGTCAGGGCGGCCGTTGAGAAACGCTTTCCAGTCCACGTTCTGCGCCGTGCAGTCGGAAGGAACGGGACGAACCCATTGGCCTTTGCCGTGCGGCGTATTGCGGCTCATCCAGGACTCAACATGGGTGACTTTGCCGACCCAGCCGTCTTTGATCCACTGCCTCGCGTCGGTGAGAGCGCCGGAACTTTCATATTGCAGCCCGATTTGGACAACTTTGCCCGAACTCTTTGCGGCAGCCAGGCACTTGTCGGCCTCGGGGATGGACCACGTCATGGTCTTTTCGGCGTATAGATCTTTTCCCGCAGCTAGTGTGTCGACAAAATGCCTCGCGTGGATGTGCAGCGGGCTGGCCACAATGACGCCGTCAATGTCTTTCATGTCGAGCAAGCGGCGGTGGTCGTCAAACGTCTGGATGCCGGGAACTCTGCTTTTCGCCTGATCTCGGCGGCGGCTGTAGACATCGGCCATAGCAACCAGATCGACATTGGGCACTTTAAGCACTTGTCCCAGCAGATCATTCCCGCGATCGCCGACGCCGATCATGCCAATACGCACCCTGTCGCTGGCGCCGAGCACGGTGGAAGTGGGATAGGCAAGAACTGCGGCTGTTCCGAGAGCTGCCTGTTTGAGAAAAGTTCGTCTGGTCTGATCTGTCATAGCTTCTCTTCTCCTGCGTCCGGACAGGTGCGTCCGGCCCTATGTGACTACAGCGCATCCACCTGCTGTAGAAGTTTCTTCATTCCCGCCCAACTCTTGCGCGAGGATTCTTCGGGCGAACCGCCGCCGCTCCAGTGCGTTTCCAGGCTGACGGCGAAATGATATCCATCCGCCTTGAGTGCACGGAACTGCCCGGCCCAGTCAATGATTCCGCCGCCCATCGGCGCCCAATCGTACTTCTTGCCTTTCTTCACGACATCCTTGCAATGGCAGTGACCGATGCGCTCTTTGGGAAGAAGTTTGTAGCCGTCGGGATAAGGGATCTCCCCGCTGGCCGCCGCGTTGCCGGGATCCCAGTTGAGCATGAACGAAGGAGACTGCACCGCGGCGAGGACCTTGGCTGCCTCGACGGCAGTAGCCGTATTGCACGCCGATTCATTTTCGAGAACGAGGATGATTCCCTTCTTCGCAGCCTTTTCCGCCGCTTCACGCAGCTTGTCGTTGATCGCCGTGCGGTATGGACCCTGATCCTCCAGGCGCCAGAAATCGAAGCAGCGCACGCGGTCGGTGTGAAAAATCTTGGCCAGCTCCATCGCGCGCTCCAGGACTTCGTCCTGTTGGCTCAGCGAGAAGTTGGCGCCAAAACTGCCCGGTTCGCTGAGCTTCGACTTCGGAGCCCCCGGCCAGTCGACCTTGAACAATGGGCTGGCGATATCGGTGACCTTGAGCTGATATTTCTCCAGCAGGCGTTGAGCTTCGGCGATTTCTTTCTGATCCAGGCTGACGATGTTCTTCTTCCACATGCTGCGCAGTTCCATCCAGCCCAAGCCAAAGTCGCGCGCAGCTACTTCACACGAGTGACCGAAATCCTGCGAGATCTCATCGTTGATCACGGAGATACGGAAGGGTGCATCTGCAAAGGCGAATCGGGATGCTGCAGTGGTAACAGTCATGGCGGCCATTCCTGCAAGGAATTCTCGACGCGCAAAGTGGACGGGCATGCCTACTCCTTAGACGACAGGATTGGAATGGCAGACGAGAGGCGAGATAAATCTACCACTATCAAAACGAAGGGTGGTAGGCCGGCGCGTTTGCTGGATGGCTATTGGGACCCGTAGACGTGCTGGTTGGCCGCACGGAAGGACCTTAAAGGGAGGCCCGCAGCGGCTGAGTCGTATCTTTGACGAGCATTACGGCCGGGCCGAAGTCGTGGCCCTTAGGAGTATTTTCTTCGCGGACTTTGCGGCTATTTCTTTGCGATCTTCGCGGTTAAGAGCTTTAGAGCTTTTGACCGCAAAGCCCGCTAAGGCAGCGCCAAGTTACGCAAAGACGCAGGGGCTGGCAATTTACACGCACAAAACAAAACGCCCCAGACTCGATTTGAGTCTTGGGACGTCTGTTGATCAGCCCTCCCCCAAGTGCTGCTCGAGGACAACTCTAACTCTGCTACCCCTGACGGTAAATGGCTCCCTCGTGCCATGTATGGCACGAAAGTGCCCCCTCCATGAAATCACTGAAAACAAAGGACTGGAGCTCACTTTTCGGATTTCCTCTGGGCTATTCTTCAAAAACCGTTCACAAATTGAGGTAACAGGACAGGCGAATCAGTTAGTTTTGCACAAGCCCTTCAGGGGTCGATTCACTCCCGCATCGCAGCTTCGCCCCCGAGACTCGCCAGGCCGCAATCATCCCGGTAACTGTCACGCAAGTGCCCGTTCGTAATTTGTGAGTAACACAATTCCGTTCCAGAATCACTTTGCCCACCACTTCGTAGTCCAGCAATCGAAGCTTCTCGGGAAGCAACGGCGCTGAACCACCACCAGACTGTCCGGATGTGAGGAGTACATGGCGCGCCCCAAAGCAAAAACAATTCTCTGCATTGACGACCACTGGAACGGGCTCATTGGGCGCAAGCTGTTTCTGGAACAAAGTGGTTACAAGGTCCTGGAAGCGACGGGCTGGGATGATGGGCTGAAGCTGTTTCGCTCCCGCGCCATTGACGCTGTCGTCCTCGACTACCAGATGCCCGGCATGCGGGGGGACGTCGTGGCCGCAAAGATGAAGAGCATCAATTCCCGCGTGCCCATAATGCTGTTATCGGCCTACGAACCGCTGCCGCAAAGCAAGCTGAAATCCGTCGACACCTTTCTATCCAAATCGCAGCCACCGAACATCCTGCTCTCCACCCTGCAGGGCTTGCTCGAAGGCCAACATAAACCGTTCTTCTCCCGATGGCTCGACCACTGGAAGAGCCGGAATCAGGCGGTGATGCATTGAAATTCTTCAAGAAGTTCCTGCAGCGAACATGCACGCACCGGTTTTCGTGGCCGCGCATCGACCATAACGGCCGCCATTATCAGATTTGTTTGGCTTGCGGAACCGCCTTCGAGTACGACTGGGGATTGATGCGGCGAACTGGGCGGGTGCTGACAGAAAGCACGACGGCCGGAGTCGCAACTCTTCACTAATCGTTGCGAATGACAAACATGGCTCGACCGCCACAATCCCAGCCTCCGATACGCGCTCCGCGTGTAAATCTGCGCGGTGTGGTGTCTGTGGTGATCCTGCTGGAAAACCGGCGGCAGCTCTCCGCCAAGTTGCACCAGCTTTCCCTGACCGGAGGATTGCTGGAACTGGCTAACTATTTGGACGAGCGCAGCACCATCGCCATGGGCTTCCACCTCGGCCCGAGCTTTCTGCAGGCGAAAGCGCAAATGCTGTTTCCCATGCGGGGCGGGATCGGCTACATGCAGCCCTTTCGCTTCACCGCCTTCGCTGCCGGCGCACGGCAGACCCTCGAAAGGGAGATTCCTGGGCTGCTCAAACAACCCCTCGGCGCCGCCCACGGCCTCGGCATCCCCTCCAAGCGCTATTTCCTCGATTCCTTCTAGCTGGTGGACTGCCGCAACGATGGCCTTCTTGGTGAGGAATGTAGGGGCGGACGCCTTCGTCCGTCCCGCCGAGCACAGCGAGGCGTCACTCCGCGTGGCCTGCAGGTAGTGCTTTCACCCTCGACAGTCCACCTAGTTCGGGCACGGTTGCAAGGCCCGTTCCCTCTGTAGAATAGGCAACTGCTTCCATCTCTGGTATCAGGAGATCGAATCGTCATGCGTGTTGGAGTCTTTACGGCTTTGTTGTCACAGTTGCCGTTGCCCGCAGTTCTCGAAAAGCTCGCGGCTCTGCATATCGATACGGTTGAACTGGGCACGGGAAATTATGTGGGCGATGCCCACTGTAAGCTTTCAATGCTCGAAGACGGTTCCGCCCTCGCCGATTTCAAACGCATTCTCGGTGACCACGGCTTCCGCATTAGCGCCTTGAGTTGCCATGGCAACGCACTTCACCCGGACAAAGCCATCGCCCGCCAACATCGCGACGTAAGCCGCAAGACCATCCTGCTCGCTGAGAAACTCGGAGTTCCGGTGATGGTTGATTTTTCAGGATGTCCCGGCGATTCTCAGCATGCAACGGCTCCCAACTGGATTACTTGCCCCTGGCCTCCGGACTTCCGCCAGGTTCTCGACTGGCAGTGGAACGAGGTGGTCGCTCCGTACTGGATCGAGCACGCCAAGTTCGCCGCTGACCACGGAGTGAAGATCGCCGTCGAGATGCATCCCGGATTTGTGGTGTACAACCCCGAGACGATGCTGCGCCTGCGTTCGATTGCCGGAGATAACGTCGGATGCAACTTTGATCCGAGTCATCTGTTCTGGCAGCAGATCGATCCCATCGCCGCCGTTCGCCTACTCGGAAGCTCTCTCTTCCACGTCCATGCCAAGGACACGCAGCTTTATCCATTGAATCTGAACCGCACCGGCGTCCTCGACACCAAGCCGTACACTGAAGAGCGCGACCGCAGCTGGATCTTCCGCACCTGCGGTTACGGCCACGGGGCGGAATGGTGGAGTGAACTAATCTCAACGTTGCGGATGTTTGGCTACGACAACGTGATCTCCATTGAGCACGAAGATAGTCTGCTTTCACCGTCAGAGGGTCTGACCAAGGCAGCGAACTTCCTCAACAACATTGTCATCCGCGAGCAGCCGGCCGCTGCCTGGTGGTCTTAATACGAAGTGCATAGGAACTTAAAAATGAAACCGCTCAGAACCGCAATCTTCGGCACCGGCTTTATGGGCCGCGTGCATCTTGAAGGTGTACGGCGCGTAGAGTCCGTCGAAGCCGTAGCGATCGCCGGCAGACGCGAAGACGCGGCGCGGCGACTGGGCGCGGGCTTTTCTATCCCCACCATAACAACCGACTATCGCGAGGTCCTACGCGACCCGGCGATCGATGCCGTCCACATCTGCACTCCCAACGCGCAGCACTTTTCTATGACCAAGGAGGCTTTGCTTGCCGGAAAGCATGTGCTCTGCGAAAAGCCGCTGACCACAACGGTAGCCGAAGCCGAAGAACTCACCGCGCTCGCCGCCCAGAAGAAATTGCGCAACTGCGTCTGCCACAATCTGCGCTATTACCCCATGGTGCAGCAGATGCGCCGCCTCCGCGAGGCTGGAGAACTTGGTGAGATTCTAGTGGTACAGGGCACATACTCGCAGGACTGGCTGCTCTACGACACCGACTGGAACTGGCGCGTTGAAGAGAAAGCCGGCGGCGCGTCCCGCTGCATGGCCGATATTGGATCCCACTTCTTCGATATGACCGAACACGTCACGGGATTGCGGGTGACTTCGCTCTGCGCCGATCTGCAGACCTTCCATCCCACGCGCAAGCAGCCCAAACACTCCGTGGAAACGTTCGCCAATAAATTGATGGGACCGGAGGACTATATCGAAACGCCAATCTCGACCGAAGACTTCGGCGCTGTTCTCTTCCGCATGGGCAAGCGTACCCGCGGCTCTATGACCGCCAGCCAGGTTTCCGCCGGGCGCAAGAATCGACTCAGCCTTGAAATTTATGGCACGCGCTCTTCCGTTGCTTGGGATCAAGAGCGTCCCGACGAACTCTGGGTGGGCCATCGCGATACGGCCAACGGTATTTGTGTGAAAGACCCATCGCTGCTCCAGCCGGCTGCGCGTAGTTATGCCGATCTTCCGGGCGGGCATAGCGAGGGCTATGACGACACCTTCAAGCAAGTCTTCCGGCGTTTTTATTCGTCGATCGCCAATGCGGACGCGGCCGAATATCCGCAGTTCGTCGATGGGTTGCGCCAGATGACCATCCTGAATGCCGTGCTGGAGAGCAATCGCAGCCGAAGTTGGAAGGATGTTCCTCAATAGTGTAGTGGTGCGTCAAACCGATTGATGTTTATGAACCGCCGATTTCCCCTGTGTTCCTCTGTGTCCTCCGTGGTGAAAGGTTCTGACCTCCTGGCCCACGGATCACGCCGATCGAGATCACTGTTCCCGACGCATTACACTAGACGGAGGGTAAGCATCGAGCATAACCATAACCATCAGCTTAGGATTGAGTGAACATGAATATGATTTTCATTCGCACTCTGATCGCAATTGTCGTCGTCACCGGAATTTGCGCCGCTCAAACGGCCGTGCCATCCAAGAAACATATCCTGGTAATCGGAGAGGAGCATGGATACCGCCACGAATCCATCTCGCACGCCATGGCGACCATCGAACGGCTCGGGAAAGAGACTGGTCTCTGGGATACGACGCTTCGCACTGACAGCGAGATCCTGACCAAGGCCAAGTTGGAATTCAACGCCAAGAATCTCAACAATTTTGATGCAGTGATTTTCTATACCGGAGGCGATCTTGCGATGGATGCCCAGCAGAAGGCCGACTTACTTTCCTTCGTCCATGACGATGGCAAAGGCTTCATCGGCATTCACAGCGCCTCCATCACTTTCGTCAACTGGCCGGAATACGGGGAAATGATCGGAGGCTATTTCGACGAGCATCCCTGGGGCACCTTCGATGCACCCATCATTGTTGAGGATCGGCAGTTCCCTGGCATGAAGCAATGGCCGGAGTCTTTTGTGCTGCGCGACGAGATTTACCAGATCCGCAATTATTCCCGCGACCGAGTACGTGTCCTGATGCGTCTGGATCCGAGCAAACTCGACCTCGGCAACACGAAGGTCCACCGTGCGGATCGCGACTTCGCCGTGACCTGGGCGAAGATGTATGGCAAGGGACGCGTCTACTACACGACGCTGGGGCATGTCGAGGAGAACTGGGACAAACCCGAATTCCAGCAAATGCTCATTGGCGCGATCCAGTGGGCCACCGGCATGACCAATGCGGACATCGCGCCCCGCCCGCAGTTGCAGACTAGATAGAATTTCGTTGAATCTTTCACGCGGCGGAGCGACTGCTCCACTTTTCGCCGCAGCGTAGCACTTTGAACGGCTGCCCCAAGCGCTTGCATTCGTGCACGAACTCCTCCGGCGAAGCAGTGTTGAATTCGAACATATCGAAATGACACGGGATCACCAGCTTTACCTCCATATCCTTCGCCAGTTGAGCGGCTTCCCGGCCGAATAAATTACCCGGCACTCGCCGCTCCGGCGATCGCCCATTGATGGGGAGCAGGGCGACATCCACTCGGAAGGGCCGGAGCTTTTCTGACACCCCTTCGTAGCGCACGGTGTCGCCACTGTGGTACAGCGTCCAGCCTCCGAATTGCAGAACGTATCCCAGGTACTTCGCTCGGCCGCGTTCATCACGATCCAACTCTTCATGCGCCGAAGCGATGCCTGAAATTTTGATTCCGCAGGTTTCGACCGACGCTCCATCATCAAGGCCGATCGGAATATCAGCGGCGATCTTCAAACGATCGGCTACAAAGCCTCGATTGGCTTCTGAGATCACAAGCTTCACTCGTGGATTGGCGGCAAGTATCGGACAAAGTGTTTCCGCATCGAGATGATCGGTGTGGTTATGCGTGGAAGTAACGATATCGATGAATGCAAGCCGCGCTGGATCGATCGCCAACTCCGTCATGCGCACGTGCGGCTTATCGGTCTGGCTGTATTTCTTAGTGAGCGAGTCGGACAAATAAGGATCCAGCAGTACGTGAATGCCCTGCCACTGCAACAGGAAGCCGCTTTGCCCCAGCCACCACAGCCGGAAACCACCGTCGCGCTGGTCGGAGGCACGAATGTCGGCCAACAGCCCTTCATGGGATTGCAGCGGCTGGATCACGCGAGCCCAAGTTCTTTCCGCACGATCGCCACACCGCTCACCATGTTGGCCAATTTTTGCCTGGCGGCCCAGCGGGCAGTCTGACTGAGGCCGCAGTCGGGAGCAAACGAAAGCTTTTCCGCCGGAGCATATTTCACGCAGAGCCGTACGCGTTCCGCTACATCGACGGGAGACTCGATGTAATAACTCTTCACGTCGATGACACCCACGGCGACATCAATCCCTCGATCCACGATCTCGCGAATCCTTTCGATCTCGGAGAATTCGCGGCTGGCCATCTCCAGATGCATCTCGTCCACCGGCAATTCCAGGAATGCCGGAAACAGCGGTGCATACTGCCGCGGACCAACCGCCCGCCCTTTGTAATTTCCAAAACAAAGATGCGTGGAAAGACGGCAGCGTCCAAGGACCGGTGCGACGGTGTCCTTAAAAATCTTCACGAAGCGCCGTGGATCTTCGCGATGAGCGTAGCAACTCATCGACGGCTCATCCAGGGTGATTTCCCGGCAGCCGCATTCTACAAGCCGGATGAGTTCATCCCGCACAATTGGAATCAAGGCCTCGCTGACGTCCCAGCGATCTTTATAAATTCCACCAGGCTGAATCCGCCCGCTCAATGTGTACGGTCCAGGCACACTGGCCTTCAGAACCGGGCCGGGCGGCGCAATTTGCTGCAGTAGCTTGAACTCGGCCACGGCGCCGAGCCCATGTTGCGAGCGCAACGGGCCGGTTACGTGATATTTCCCGCGCTGATCGTGAGCCGGCGGCCCGAACCGGCGCGGCGACGCAGGCGTCGGGTCCAACCCTTCCAGCCTTCCGTAGAACGAAAGATTGAAGTCATAACGAGTCTGCTCGCCGTCGGTAATGACATCGAGCCCTGCGGCCACCTGATCGTGCACGGCGGCGATCACGGCATCGCTTCGAAGTTCCTCAATGTCGGCCTCTCCAAATTGATCCAGATGGTTCGACGCAAACTCGAGCCATCCCGGAAACGGATAACTTCCAATCACCGTCGTTTGTAAAGGTCGATGCTGCCTTTGACGCTGGGGGGTAGAACCGGATCCCCTCGCTTTGGAAACAGCCACGGACTTTTTCGCTGATTTCATTCGCTTACCGTCCAACCGCCGTCCACGGCGACAACCTGGCCGGTGATCGGGCTTGAATCTCGGTGCAAAAGGAAGCACGCCGTCTTCGCCACGTCCTCAGCAGTGAGCATGCCCTTGGTCAGCGGCTGCTTGTGAGACATATATTCAGTGATGCGCGGATTCGCTTGAGCCCGCGCGCTCATCGGAGTCCTAACCAGACCCGGAGCAATCACATTGATGCGAACGCCAGCAGGAGCGTAGTAAGCTGCCGCCGACTTGCTCATTGCTTCAATCGCTCCCTTGCTGGCCGCATATCCTACCGTCGAAAAGTAACCGCGCTGTGGGCTCTGCGCCAGCACACTTCCGCAATTGAGGATCACGCCCGTTTGCTTGTTCTTTGTCCACACGTCCAGAACCTCACGGGACATCAGGAATGTACCCTTTGCATTCACGTCCATGACCTGGTTCCACGCCGTGGACGTGCACTCGTGCAGCGGGCCATCGCCTGCAGCACGCGCACTGATACCTGCGACATTGAACAGAGCGTCGATCCTCGTGAATCGATCGAGGCAGGCGGCAACGGCATTCTTCACGGCAAGTTCGTCGCGAACGTCCGCAATCGCAAAGCCTGATTCTTTTAGATCTGCCGCCAGACTTCTGCATTCATCGGCATCGATCCCCACAATAAACACCGGGTTGTCAGCTCCCCACAAACGCGCTGTCGCCGCCGCGATCCCCGATGAGCCGGTGACTAGAAGGACTTCCTTCACAGTGTCCTATTCGAACAGATGTTTGAGACTTTGCCGGTACGCTTCGTAAAAAGCGTCGAGTTGCTGCGCCGCGCTGGTGTTTTGAACGAACTGGTGGCTGGGCAGAATCGCCGGCTTGATCCCTTTAGCCAGAAGCGCTTCGGCGGTTCCGCAGCGGATCATGTTAATAATCATGGCGCCCGTGATCGTCGAAACCGGCCCTGTTCGCCAATCCAAACCGTCTAACTCGAGGACGCAATCACCCGGCGGGCAACGATTGTCGATCACAAGATCGGCGCAGTCCACCAACTTCTTTCCCGACGAGTGCGCCGCCTTCGCTTCGTCCGAGTGTGCTTTGGACACGATCGCGATCACCGGCAGTTTTCGGGATCGAGCGCCCATCGCCATTTCGACAATCACAGGCCGAATCCCGCTGGTCGAAATGATGATGAAAGCGTCGTTTGGTCCGAAGCGGAAGCTATTCAGAATGTGCTCGGCGTAGCCCTCGTAATTTTCCAAATACAGAGACGAGCGCAATCCGTTCGCTCCGATGATCGCCGCATGGTTGGAGAGCGCCATTTCGACCAGGGCGACGAAGCCTGGAAAACCACCCTGACGAGGCGTCATCTCTTCAACCATCATGCGGGAGTGCCCGTTGCCGAAAAGAAAGACAAGCCCACCTTTCGCGATCCGGTCCGCACACAGCTCGGCAGCCTTCTGAATCACCTCTGATTGTGTGTTTTTCAAATCGTTCAGCAAGGTCAGAGCCTTATCGAAGAAGGCTAGGCCTGCTGGCTTGCTGCCTGTTTTGCTGAGCTCCAGGTCACTCACAGTGGTCCTCAGCTCCCAACACCGTGAGGAGTATTAGCAAACACGTCGGCTTGCTCGTGCGGCGGAATGCGGCTATGGTCATGTCGTCCAGTAGAATTGCACAAAGTGCGTATAATGCACAAACGATTGTGAACCGACATTCCACTCGCGCCGATCGAAGCCAGTCTCTGGCGATTGGCGTAGACATTGGTGGAACCGGGATCAAGGCCGCCATTGTCGACCTGCAAGGAAGCCTGCTCGAAAGTCTTCATGAACCCTCGCCGCGATCGACTTCTGCCTTACGCGATTTCGTGAACTCGGTGGTGCGGCGCGCCAACGCTCCACTGCTCGGGATTGGCGTGGGCTGCAAGGGAATCATCGACCCCAAGTCGACACAGGTGAAGACTTGTCCCGGTGACCTCTGTTTTCTCGAAGGTCAGCTCTTGAGCGATGTAATTTGCGCCGGGGAACTACCCGTATGTGCCGAGAACGATGCGCGGGTCGCACTCATCGGTGAAGTCCTTTGGGGCGCAGCCCAAGGACGGCGCGATGTCGTGATGCTGACCCTGGGCACCGGGGTTGGCGGCGCAGTGATGATTGGTGGAACAATCCTGCAAGGATCGAGCGGTGCTGCAGGACATCTTGGTCATACGACAATTGATCCCCATGGCGGGCTCTGCATCTGCGGCAACTACGGTTGTCTGGAGACGCTCTTTTCATCACGCTCTATTGAGTCTGATTACTGGGCGCACATGCACCGGGCGGCGCCAGCGAAATTGTCCATGAGCACCACCGGCGAAGTGCCGCATCCTGAGGCGATCTTCGGAGCGGCGGCCGAAGGTGATGAGTGTGCCCGCTATGTTGTTGACCGCGCTCTGGAGTACTTGGCAGCCGGCATGGTCAGCTTTTTGCACATTTTCGATCCTGAGATTTTCGTCCTCGGAGGCAACATCGTCGCGGCCGGACCCCAGTTGATCGGTCCCATCCAGGACAAGATCGCGCGCCGCACCAGGCTCCTACTGGGGCGCGAAGTTCCAATTGTTTTCCAAAAGATGGTCGGCTATGGCGGAGTCGCTGGAGCCGCAGGCTTAGTCTTTCTGCAGCAAGATTTGTTGAAGATTTGAAATGAAGATCTCGGGTCGCAGCATCGCCTCATGAATTCAACCGCAAACGCTCCGGTGCAGGCAGGGTCAGCGCGCTACGTTTACCTTCCCGCCTTGGTCGCCGCCATCGGTGGCTTGCTCTTCGGATTCGACACTGCCGTGATCAATGGCGCGATCGTTTTCATCAAGCAGCAGTTTGCATTGACCGACGCGCAAACCGAGATCGCCGCCAGCAGCCTGTTGCTGGGATGTGTCGTCGGTGCTAGCGTGGCCGCTTTTACCAGCGATCGATTCGGGAGAAAGAAGGTCCTGCTGGGAGCGGCCGCATTGTTCACCCTGTCTTCGTTCGGCGCGGCGTTGCCTCGGGACTTGATCGAATTTTCGATTGCACGGCTCCTCGGCGGCATCGCGATCGGAATTGCATCAACGTTATCGCCGCTATATATCGCGGAAATCTCGCCCGCAAAGAAGCGCGGCCTGCTGGTTTCCCTGAATCAATTGGCGATCGTCACGGGAATTCTGCTTTCCTACAGCGTGAACTATTTGCTGACTGGTGCAGGTCCGTCAAACTGGAGATGGATGTTCGCCGCCGCCGCCGTGCCTTCCATTGCTTTCTTCCTGACCCTGCTTTTCATCCCCGAGAGTCCGCGGTGGCTGGTGCAGAAGGGACGAGAGCAGGAAGCCGAACACTTTCTGGCACAAATGGTTGGATCCCAAACGGCCGCGAGAGAGTTGGACGAGATTCGGGCCGCCATCTCGGAAGAGAGTGGATATCTGCTCGATCCCACATTTCGCAAGGCTCTTATTGTGGCGATCGTGATCGCCCTTTTCAGCCAATTCACCGGCATCAACACCATCATCTACTACGGGTCGATTGTCTTCCTGGAGCATGTACCGCATCAGACCGCCAGCACCGCACTCTGGGCAAATGTCATTATTGGAGTGATCAACTTCGCCGCCACCATTGCAGGAATGTTGCTCATCGACCGCGCTGGACGAAAATCGCTCTTGATGTCAGCGTTCGGGGGAATGGCTCTTTCCCTGGTCGCGGTTTCAGCCGCGATTCATTTCCAAGCCTCTGGGATTATCGTTCTCATCTTCGTGCTCACTTACGTTGCATGCTTCGCAGTCGGCGTGGGCACCGGAACGTGGGTCCTGATGGCTGAGATCTGCCCCACACGGGTGCGGGGCCGGGCTATGGCGCTCGCCACCGTCTTCCTCTGGTGCGGCACGCTGCTGGTTACTCTCACCTTTCTTTCCCTGGTAAAAGCGTTTACCGCGCCCGGAGTTTTTTTGTTATACGCCATGATCTCGATCGCGGCCTTTCTTTTTGTCTGGAGGGGCGTACCGGAGACGAAGGGTAAGACGCTGGAAGAGATCGAGAAGTTCTGGGTGCATCGGAGATCATGAGCAATGAGCTGCGAGCGATGAGCGATGAGCTTCGAGAAGCCCGGGAGACGTAGACTCATAGCTCATAGCTCGAGTAGCAGGATTGTTTGCCATGCTGAAACGCCTTCTCATCCAATCACTCGTCGTTCTCATCACCGTGGCAGCCCCTTTTCTCTCGTTGCGCGCTACCGAGCGAACGACGCTCTCACTCAATGGCACGTGGCAGATCGAGGATTCAAAGGATCCGGATGCGATCCCTGTTTCATGGAAGCACACTGCTCCCGTGCCGGGCCTCGCCCATTCCGCCGAACCTGCATTTCCGCAAGTGGATCTGTTCGATAGCCGGATGCTGATTCAGAATCGCGTCGGCCAGGGCAAGCTTCCCAAGAGCGCCCTCGTCAACAACGCAGGCGTATCGCGGCAAGAGCGCAACTGGTTTTGGTACCGGCGTACATTCGAAGTCCCTAACACGAGAAGCGTAGCGATTCTGCGCATCAATAAAGCGCAGTTCGGGGCATCCGTCTGGCTCAACGGAATCAAGATCGGCGACCACCTGCCCTGTTTCACCGCCGCCATCTTTGACGTGAGCCGCGCCATCCGGCGAGGCGAGAATGAATTGATCATCCGAGTTGGGGCTCACCCGGGTGTCCTGCCGCCGAATGTCTCAGGCGGAACCGACTTCGAAAAAATCCGCTGGACACCTGGCATCTACGACGACGTGTCCCTTGCACTCAGCGAAAATCCGGTGATTCAGAGCGTTCAGGTAGCGCCTAAAATTGCGGACAGTTCCATCCTAGTCCAGACCTCACTTCGTAATTTTGGAAGCACCCCCATCTCGTGTAACCTCGCGCAGCAAATACACGCCTGGAAAGAGAGCTCCGTCATCGCCACTTCTCCTCCGGCAAGCGTCCAACTCGCGCCCGGCGAGAGCAAAGTGGTTCTGCAAACCATCACGATACCGGTAGCGAAATTGTGGTCTCCCGAATCGCCCAGCCTCTATGTGGTGGAGACCAGCACGGGTGGTGACACTGCCGCGACACGTTTCGGAATGCGCGAGTTCCGCTTCGATACCGCTACCAAGCGTGCCTACCTTAACGGCCGCGTTTACTTCATGCGCGGATCGAACATCACGTTGCACAGGTTTTTCGAAGATCCCCTCTCTGGCACTCTACCGTGGGATGAAGCCTGGGTCCGCAAACTGCTCGTCGAGATTCCCCATCAGATGCACTGGAATAGCTTTCGCTTCTGTATCGGTCCGGTGCCCGATCGCTGGCTCGAGATCGCAGACGAGGCCGGCCTGCTGATTCAGAACGAATATTTTGTCTGGACCGGATATGACTGGCACGGCCCTGAGAATCAGGTGCACTTTGATACCGACGAGATGATTCGCGAATACGCGGAATGGATGCGGGATAACTGGAATCATCCTAGCGTCGCGATCTGGGACGCGAACAATGAAACCTGGGATCCAGCATTCGGCGAGAAGATTATCCCTGCCGTTCGCGGTCTAGATCTTTCGAACCGTCCGTGGGAGAACAGCTACAACCCGCCGCAAGGCCCGGATGATCCCGTCGAAGATCACCCCTACGAGCATCAGGTCATGGCGGATGGCGGTCCGCGTTTTGATATGACCACGCTGGAAAGTTCGAGTTCGAAGGCGCCTGGAGCGGCGAGCGCCCATGCCCTCATTCTCAATGAGTACGGATGGCTCTGGCTGAATCGTGACGGAAGTCCCACCGAACTCACGAAGAATCTCTACCCCGCCCTGCTCGGCAACAATTCGACCCCGGATCAACGGCTCGCGTTGAACGCCTACTTGTTGGCCGGCCTTACCGAGTACTGGAGGGCGTACCGCCAGTACGCCGGCGTGCTGCACTTTGTGTATCTGACCGCAAGTGATCCAGCGGGCTACACGTCCGACCACTTTCGCGATGTGCAAAAACTCGACCTCCACTCGGCCTTTCGCGATTACATGAGCAACGCATTTGCCCCGGTCGGTGTTTACCTCAGTTTTTGGCAGCCCTCCGTAAGCGCGTCGAGCGTTCGGTCGCTGCAGACAATGCTTGTGAATGACGAAGACCGTGAGATTGAAGGCACGCTGATTCTTTTGCTCGAAGATTCCTCTGGCACGCGAATCGCGACCCATTCAAAGACATTCAAGATCGCCCCGCTCGGCCAGAACACCATTTACGACGACTTCAAGTTTCCCTCCACGACCGGCGACTTCCTGCTGCGGGCTATCATCGAATATCAGGAAGACGGAGTCACCGCGTCCACGCAAAGCCGGCGGCACGTAAAGATTGTCGCAGCGATGGACGGACATCACTGAATTTCGCCAAATGAAGCAGCGGCAATCCAACTACGACAAATTTCCTACCGTACGCGTACCGGTTCGACCCGACTCCGTGTGGCAGGGATGGCAAGAGATTGTCTCTCGCATCGCAGGCGAGATCTCTCGAGGGGCCCAGCGGATTTCCGTGGAGGCTTATCCGGGAGTCTTCGAGGAGCAGGTCTCGGCCGCGCTGGTAGAGGGTCTGCACCCCGCCCACGTGTTCCGCACCCGCGATGGCTGGAAGACCCAGGCGGAAATCGATGCCCTGGTCCGGAGTGATTTGACCGATGATCCCGTCTTTGGCCGAATCAGCCAGCTGACCATCGAAGACTTTGCAGACCACCGGCGCATGGCACAGCTTCGGGATGCCTGCCGATCGGCGAAGGGCATCACGCTGATTCTTGGCACCGGAACTGCGCTCGTCTCTCCCGATCCCGACGTGCTGATTCTGGCGGATCTCGCACGCTGGGAGATCCAACGCCGCCAACGTGCCCGCCAAATTGGAAGCTTCCCATCTGGAGATGTTCACGAATCGGCCGCCGTTAAATACAAGCGCGCATATTTTATCGACTGGCGTGTGGCCGACCGAATCAAGAAAGACCTGCTGCCTCGGATTGACTATCTGCTCGACACCAACGTCCCCGCCACTCCAAAGATGTGCACCGGCGAAGCCTTCCGCGCCGGACTGCAGTGCGCCGTGAGCCGACCGTTTCGAGTGGTTCCGTTTTTTGATCCCGGTCCCTGGGGCGGACAGTGGATGCGCGAAGTGTGTAACTTGCCGGATGGGCCGCCGAACTACGCGTGGTGCTTCGACTGTGTCCCGGAAGAAAACAGCCTGCTGCTCGATATGGCCGGAGTGAATATCGAAATTCCAGCGCTCGATCTCGTGCTCCAACATCCACGCGAATTGCTGGGCGAGTCCACATATCGCCAGTTCGGCGCCGAGTTCCCCATTCGCTTCGATTTCCTCGACACCATGCAGGGCGGCAACCTGTCCCTGCAGGTACATCCTCTCAAGCAATACATCATCGATACCTTCGGCATGGCCTACACGCAAGATGAAAGCTACTACATGCTCGATGCGGTTTCGGACGCGTGCGTGTATTTGGGCCTGAAGACAGGTATCGACCGCCAGGCCATGATCGACGCTCTGCGTCACGCGCAAGAGAATGGAACGACGTTTGACGCCCCGAACTACGTGAACCAGTGGCCGGCGCGCAAGCATGACCACTTCCTGATTCCTGCCGGAACCATTCATTGTTCGGGAGCGAACAGTATGGTATTGGAAATCAGCGCGACGCCTTACATCTTTACTTTCAAGCTGTGGGATTGGGGACGACCCGGACTCGACGGCCGCCCGCGGCCGATTCATCTGGAACACGGAGTCGCTAACATCCAGTGGACGCGAGACACAGAATGGGTGCGGAACAATCTATTGAATCGCTTCGAGAAGATGGGCCAGGGCCAAGGCTGGATCGAGGAAAGAACCGGTCTGCACGAACTGGAATTCATCGAGACTCGGAGGCACTGGTTCAGTTCTGCGGTGGAGCACGACGCCTCGGCAGGAGTGCACGTTCTGAACCTCGTAGAAGGGCTTGAGGCCATCGTCGAAAGTCCATCCGCCGCGTTCGAGCCTTTTCATGTCCACTATGCCGAAACCTTTATCGTGCCCGCACAAGCGGGACGATACCGCATCCGGCCCGCAGACGGAGTGCGTGAGTGCGCCACCATCCGGGCATCCGTGAGGACTTAAGCATGAAATTCGATCCCCGCATTGGCGTTACTCCTGTCCACCAGCCCTTGGGATTCGACTATGAACCCGGAACATTTGGTCCGCGCCCGGAAATCCGCCCTCTCGATGCCATTCGCCCAAGTCTGCGCGATCCCGCATGTACCGGCCCTGATCCTGTCTACGCCATTGTCATGGACATTGGTCGTGACGAGATTCGACCCAGGCTGCAACAACGCATGCTGCTCTTCGGCGCGGTGATCTATGCCACCGGAAAATTGGGCGACGAACCGGTACGTAGCCAGGGACATGTGCACCACGTCTCCTCGCACAGCGGCTGGTCTCCACCCGAAATTTACGAGATTTGGGAAGGATCGGCCTACGTCTACATGCAGGAATATGCGGCCGCCGATCCCGGCCGTTGCTACGCGGTGTTGGCTCAGCCCGGAGACGTTGTAGTCGTGCCTCCAAAATGGGCGCACGCCGCGATGAGCGCGAATCCTTCCGACTTCATGGCTTTGGGCGCGCTTTGCGACCGCGAATACCGCTTCGACTACGACGCCATCCGCAAGCGCAAGGGCCTTGCCTGGTATCCCGTCGTGACCCCTAAGGGAATCGAATGGACCCCGAATGCCAACTATCACACAACCACCCTCGACGTACGCCGTCCAAGAAACTACTCAGACCTTGGCCTTGTGCGGGGTCTCTCTCTACGAACAGGCGGCTCAGGATCTCGATCGCCTCGCCTGGGTCTCAAAGCCGGCTTTGTGCGAGGAAGTCTGGAAACACTTCGAGCCCTGAAACTTGCGGGAGCTCCGGCACCGAAGTCGAAGGATCATTTCGGCGTCTGCGCGCTCCTTGAAAGGGCGCAGCTTTAGCTGCGCCGTTAAGTGCCACTAAATCAAAGCGGCTTCAGCCGGTGCCGCCGGCCTGTATAATTTGCCGTCTTCACTTCCGTTCCTTCGGACTTGCCCATGCTACTCAAAGTATTCAGCGACAAACCGTCCTTGGGTCGCGCCGCCGCGGAGCAGGCCGCAACCGCGATACGGCTAGCTATCTCGACGCGCGGCGAGGCCCGCATCATCGCCGCAACCGCCGCATCGCAATTCGAATTTCTCGATGCCCTGACGAAGACACCGGGCATCGATTGGACAAAAGTGGAAGCGTTCCATCTCGACGAATACATTGGCCTGCCGATCACTCATCCCGGAAGTTTTCGGAAAATGCTGATGGAACGACTGGTCGAGAAAACAGGAATCACAAAGTTCCATTTGCTCAATGGTGATGCCGCGGATCCCCGCGCAGCGCTTCGCGAAGTGGGCCAGCAACTCTCCTCCGCGCCAATCGACATCGCATTCCTCGGTATCGGCGAGAACGGACACATAGCGTTTAACGACCCGCCCGCCGATTTCACTACGGAGGAGCCATACATCATCGTCGATCTCGACGAGGCGTGTCGCCAACAGCAAGTCGGTGAGGCCTGGTTTGCGGATATTTCCCAGGTGCCAACGCAAGCTCTATCGATGTCAGCCCAACAAATTCTGAAAGCGAAAGAAATCCTCGCGGTGGTTCCCGACCGACGCAAGGCGCAGGCAGTGAAAGCATGCTTTGAAGGGGAGATTAGCCCCATGGCGCCGGCGTCGATTCTTCGACGTCACGCCAATGCGACTGTCTATCTGGATACGAACTCGGCCAGCCTTCTGGGAGAAAGCCTGCAAAGAGCCCTAGCCGCGAACTCGCAGGCGGTGGTCACGTAATTTCAAACCGCGATCTTGCCGAACCAATCACCAATTGCTAGCGCGCGGGGGCAACCGGTGACGGCTTAGCAGATCGTCGAGTTTCGGGCTCGACCGCTTTAACGGACCCACCGGGCTCGGTTAACGTACGAGTTGGGTTCACGACCAGCCAACTGAGTGCTCCCACCAGGCATAATGCAGCGGCGACGAGAAACGAGGCTGTCCAGCCGTAGCGCACGGCGATCCATGGCGTGAGAGACCCGGTTAACGCACCGCCGATTTGCCCACCCATATTCATAAATCCGGACACCGAACCAGCGGAGCCTCCTGCAATGTCGGCCGTGACGGACCAAAATGAACTCTGAGAAAAATACAGCGCTCCCGCACCGCCCGCCAGAACAACGCTCGCCAGCCGCACGCCTTGAACTTGCGATCCACACGCGATAAAGATGCCTGCCACTGCCATCGCAAATGCTGCCAGACCGCATCGTCCCAGCCGCGGTCCACGCCACTTGGTGAGTCGATCGTTTACCGTTCCTCCTAATAGGCAACAAACCAGCATCGCCAGAAACGGCAGCATGGAATAAAAGGCGCTGGACTTGAGATCCAACCCGCGTACCTTCGCGAGATACCGGTAGAACCAGCTGAAAAAAATCCATGCCACATATCCGTAGCAAAAATAACTGACTGTGACCGCCCAGACTTCGCGACTGCGCACCACTCTCCGCCAAGGAACGAGCATCTTTGCGCCAGATGCTTCACTCGTCGCGGTGCTCGAAACTGTAAGCCCAGATCGAATGGCGGCGAGTTCAGTAGCAGATACTCGCGGATGCTCCGCCGGAGTGTCGCGAGCTGCCACGAACCACACGGCCCCCGCCAGGAATCCGATCACCGCACAAACCCAGAACGATGATCGCCAGCCGTAATGAATCATGAGATACGTGATCAGCGGTGGCGAAAGGCCAGCACCCGCACCCACTCCGGCAAAGATCCAGCCATTCGCAATCCCGCGCTCGCGTACGGGAATCCAGCGAGCGACAAACTGATTGGCCGCTGGGTAGATCACCGCTTCTCCAGCGCCCAAAAGAAATCGTACCGCTACAAACAAGACGAGCGCGCCTTTGGCGTCGGCTGGGACAAGAGCCGTCATGGCGGTGAAAATTCCCCACCAGATGACTCCAGCAGTCAGTACTCGTCTTGAACCAAACCGGTCGGCGAGATACCCGCCCACCGTCTGAAACAGCGCATAGCCGACCACCAGCGCGCTGAATACTTTCCCTAACTGCACCTCGGTCAAATGGTAGGAGTCGACGATCGATCCGCCGGCAATCGAGATGTTCACTCGATCCAGATACGACACGGCGCTCAGCATGAACAACCAGAAGATCAGGAACCAGCGCACGCGAGTTGTCTTTCCCGGATTCAACAGCATCTCGCTCCTGTGACCTTTTTTGCTGGACTGGAATGCCCGCCGTAGTCAAGCCTCTTTCGAGTGCCGGCGGACTACGCCGAATGCTCCCGCAAGACGCGAGACAGTTGCTCAGCGACGATCTTTTCTTCCCCGGGTTGCAGCATGAACGAGCACATAGTCAGACCAGGCCGGCCTTCGCCTCCACCGATGACAATTGCCGGTTTGGAATTGCGCAGCATCTTCGAAACTTCGCGCGGCTCTATCGATACCTTCGAATCCCAAGTGATCTGCATGTGGGGCACATGGTTCGCAATGTCCGGGACGAAAAACGCGGTGCTCACTCCCGGAACTTTCGTCAACTCGCGAGAGACCCGCTCCAGCCGTTCTTGCCACTCTCGGTTTAGCGCCTCGTGATCCTCCTTGAGAAAGAGCTCGAGGGCCTTCACCATCCCGATAATTTCTTCTTTGCCCACCTTCTGGCTGCGGCCCAACGTGTCCTCATGCGGACTGTTGTTCAGCAAGGCGTTCGCTACGAGATCCTGACGCCCAACCAGCAAGCCGGCGCACTGCGGGCCGCGCATCGCCTTGCCGCCGCTGAACGTCACCAGGTCGTATCCCATGTTGGTGTAATCCCAGAGATGCGATACCGGAGGCGTGTCCGCCGCGGCATCGTTCATGCATGGAACGTTGTATTGCTTGGCCAGCTTGACCCACTCGTCGACTTTGATTTGGCCGCTGGCGTTGGCGAAATTGGAAAAGTGCATCATGGCCGTACGATCGTTCACGGCTTGCCGAAGTTGATCGCGAGTTTCAATCTCGATCAACTTGACACCCGTGGAACGCAACTGGTGATCGAACGGATTGCGATGCGATTTCTGAATGATGACTTCCGATTTCATGCCGGTAAGATCCGGAAGCTGCTGAATCAGGGCCTCGTTGCCTCCCGTGAGAATGCCTGCCAGGCCCGACTGAATGGCGGCGGCCGCGCCAGAGGTCACCAGCGCGGTGTAGCCCTCCGGAAGCTTCAGCATCTCCGCGATCCTCTTGCCCGCCGCGACTTCGAGATCGGGGATACTGACGAAGTGACGACCCGCCATCGCCATCACGGCCTCGAGTTCGGGGCGAAGGATAGAACCGCCCAGCATAGTCATCGTGCCTTCGCAGTTGATCACGGTAGTGACGCCCAGTTCGTCGTAAGGATTGCCGCTCCGCCCGAATCCAGAGACTGAAGTTTTTTCCCCCGGCGGCCCGCTGACCGTCGAAGAAAGCCTGCGCGGCGTAAAGATCGATGCTGCCATGGCGGCAGCCGTACCCAGAAACCCACGCCGGTTCCACGTCGATTTGAATCGCATGACAGTCGTCTCCCTCTACTTTTTGGCAACTGCCGCGATGCAGTTGATTTCCACCAGCGAATCTCCCGGGAGCGCAGCCACCGCGACCGTCGTGCGCGTCGGTCCGCCATGCGGAAAGTAGCTGCCGAACACCTTCGTCATTGCCTCCCAGTGCTCGATCTTCACCAGGAAGACGCTGGTCTGGAGAACGGTGTCCATCGTGCCTCCGCCGATTTCAACATGCTTCTTGATCTTGTCCATGACCATGGTGGTATGGGATTCAATCGTCCAATCCTTCTGATCGCGCGTATCGTGCGCGCCCTGCCCGGAGACGTAGATCAATCCGTTATGAACAATCACCGGCATGATCACGTCTTTCTCTCCGCCCGGCTTGCCTTCGGAATTCATCTTGCGGATAGCGTCCGCATCCTGAGCGGAACCCTGCGCCATTGCCCTTGTGGGAGATACTGCCGCCGTAAGTCCCACGGCAGAGAGAACGGAACCAAACCGCAGCGCGAACGTCCTTCGAGTCGAAGTCAAATTCATAGAGGTGCTCCTTTTTCGATTTATGAGGTAAAGATTGCTTCTTACGTGGCCGGTCTCCAGACTATACGCGACCAGTGTTTCAGATACGGCCGAACTTCTTCACTGCCTGCACAATGGACTTCAATTGCTCGATGACGGCGTACATCGAGTGCTCCTTAAAATCCATCTGCTGTGCCATCGTGAGCACACTCTGCGCCTGCGCTTTCGGCACTATCGCCACTCCATCGCTATCCGCCACCACGATGTCGCCAGGATTCACGGGCACGCCGTTGCACTGCACCGGAATCTGCGCTCCCGCGAACCGGTAGTGGTGCACCGAGGTGGACGGAACGATTCCGGTCGCGAACACCGGAAAACCGATCTTACGCAAATATGCCACATCCCGCACTCCGCCATCGATCACGGCTCCGGCATAACCTCGCGCCGCCATCGCCGTACCCATCAGTCCGCCCATTCCCGCGATGTCTTCCCCATCCTCGACCACCATCACGTACACCGAGTCGGTCGCCCCTTGATCAATCGCCTCCAGCATCCCGCTCAGAGCCTCGGGATCTTTGTTACCTTCATCCTTTTTGAGCTGTACGGTGCGCGCATAACCCGCAAACTTTGCCGTAAAGATCGGCTGCATCCGATGACTCATATACATCTTCTTCCCGGTAATCTGCTCGAGCGCATCGGAAACAGAAGCCACTTCGACACGTCGAAATTGCGCTAGCAGCTCAGCGTCGCTCAGAGAGGCTGCCGTCGCTGAGTTGGATTGCGCTCGGACCAGCCGGACGCCGCTGATCGCCCCCGTAATAATTACCATCGAGCTCGCCAGAGCGATAACGAGTATGCGTCTTTTCCGATATCCGTAAGATTGCGACATTCCATCCTCCTGGTTGTCTATGTTTGAACCTTTCATAATAGGCGCTCAGACCCGCCTTCGCGACCTTTGCAGATCCTTGGCGGCCTTTGCTGTCAAAAGCTGTCACTGCATGGAATCTACCAGCGATCTTCTCGCGGACTCTAACATCCCGTGCGCCCGTTTGGAAGAGTGCATGACGATCACGGATTTGACAGCCGCTCTGAGCTTGAGATAAACCCCCAATTGGATATGCTCTCGAAACGGAAGTCGTTAAGCTCATTGTTAGGCCTCTCGCTCCTGGTTTGGATGGGAGCTTTCCAGTCCTCGATCTCGCTCGCGCAGCAACACCTTCTCGACGCTAAATCGAAGGCCAGCCCCGCATCCCGCCAAAGTGCTTATAACTCCGATTGCGCTGGATGCCACGGACTGGATGGCCGTGGAAGCGATAAGGCCATCAATATCGCGGATAACGCCAAGGTGCGGCACCTTTCTGATGCCCAGATCGGCGATATCATTACCAACGGCGTGCCCGGAACTGGCATGCCACCATTTCACAGCCTCAGCGAACCCGAGGTTCGCGCGATCGTCAGCTACCTGCGATCTCTGCAAGGCCAGAATCAGCTGCGCACAATTCCTGGCAACGCGGCGCGGGGCAAGACAGTATTCTTCGGCAAAGGCGAATGCTCTACATGCCACACCATCTCCGGTGAAGGCGGTTTCCTCGGCCCCGACCTCTCGTCCTACGGATCTTCCCTGTCGGCCAACGCGATTCGCAACGATATTGCGAGCACAAAAAGGATTCCCCGTGAAGGCTTCCGGTCGGTTGTAATTACAACAGCCGCAGGCGATCGCCTCGAGGGCATGCTTCGTAACGAGGACAACTTCTCCGTCCAGCTGCAAACGCGAGATGGCAGCTTCCATTCTTTCCAGAAGTCCGAACTGCAGAGACTGGAACGGGTCGAGACCTCTCCCATGCCAAATGACTATCGAGATCGCCTGAGTTCCGACGAACTCAACGACCTCGTGAGTTTCTTGATGAATACCCCTCCGGACGCAAGCAGAGCGCGAGATCACCGGAAGAAGAAAGAGGGTTCTGCCCAATGACTCTCCGACGTGTGGTTCTGTTTGCCCTGTTGGCTGCGTTCCTGCCCGCTACCACGGCAGCCCAAACGCCTGCAGGCTTTAAGCTTGAGCCCCTCTCGCCTAAATTCACGGATCTCATTGCCAGCGACGCGAAACTGGAAACCGTTGCTGCCGGCTTCGGTTTCACCGAGGGGCCGATGTGGGATCCCGCCGGCTTCCTCTACGTGAGCGACGAGACCATCAACAAGATCTTCCGCGTCTATCCCGATGGCAAAAAGGAAGAGGTCATCGCATTGGGCGACCCCGACGGCAACACCTTCGACCGCCGGCACCGCTTGATCGATTGTGCCAGCGTATTGCGGGCGATCATTGAAGTCACTCCGGATGGCAAATACAAGGTTCTCGCTGATCGCTACGATGGAAAAAAGTTGAACAGCCCGAACGACGTGATCGTTGGACCAGACGGCGCGCTCTACTTCACCGATCCGACGCTCGATCTGGTTGCCGGCGAAAAACAGGAAATTCCCTTTCAGGGCGTCTACCGCCTCGATGAGCACGGCACCTTACGTTTGCTCACCCGTGATCTGACCCAACCCAACGGATTGGCCTTCTCCCCGGATGGCAAGAAGTTCTATGTGGATGACAGCGAGAAAAGAAATATCCGCGTCTACGACGTGGCCCCCGATGGCACGCTAAGCAACGCCCGCATTTTCGGCGAGGAGCCCGGCGGAAAGGGTGAAGGCGTCCCCGACGGAATCAAAGTCGACAAAAACGGCAACCTGTTCGTTACCGGGCCAAAAGGGATATGGGTCTGGGATGCAAAGGGCAATCACCTCGGCACGATCGCCATGCCGGAACAACCGGCCAACTTGACCTGGGGCGACAAGGACTACCGCACCCTGTACATCACAGCGACCACTTCGGTTTATCGACTCGAAACCAAGACCCAGGGATACGTCCCCTACCTAAAGCCGTGAACATTCCTGATTGCTCGACTTCGTGCTCGTTGCCTTCATGGCCGGTTTGAACCCTCCCGCCTCGCGGCCAGCGTGGCGGTCAAAGAAGTATCCGAGCTCTCACAACCTTTCTTCGCGTTCTTCGCGGATGTCCTTCGCGACCTTCGCGGTCAAAAGCTTCGTTTGAGCTGGGGATGATAAGGCGGGGCATGTTCGACGCACGACAACTGGGCGCACTCTGGATACGACTCTGCGCGCAATCGCACGTCTCGATTCAATTGTCCAACGAAGAAAAATCGCGCCGAGGCCTCAGTGGGGAAGCACGAAAGTAAAAACGTCGCTTCCCGCAGCGATCGCTACATATTGGACTCCGTCCACGGCATAGGTCATCGGGGAGGCAAGCATTCTCTGGCCAGTATTGAAGTGCCATAGAGGGTGGCCGTTCGCTGCGTTAACCGCCTCAAAAGACTCCGTATCATCCGCAAAGAACACCAATCCACCGGCCGTGGTGAGGGTCCCTCCCCATGACTCGCCCTGCCCTGCCTGCGGATACCGCCACACCGTTTTTCCATCCTGCACCGAGAGCGCCAACAGAATTTTCTGCGAGTGTTCGCCGGGGGGGAGCTTCGTTCCAGTGTTGTAGAAAGTCTCGCCCTGGACAAACCCTTTCGGCTTTGCAAAGAAAAGATTGCAGCTCTCCAGAGCGATCACATACAGAAGGCCAGTATCAGGATTGTAGGAGGGCGAAAACCAATTCGTGGCACCCACAATGCTGGGGCAAATGAGCGTGCCTTCTTTCGTCGGGATGCGATCCGACAATACCGGACGCCCCGAACCATCCACAACCGTAGCCCAATTCAACTTCTCCACAAACGGAGTCGCCCGCAGAAACTTGCCGTCGGTCCGATCAAGGACATAGAAGAATCCGTTGCGGTTCGCCTGCACCAGCAGGCGGCGTACTGCCCCTTTCTCTTCGACATCCACCAGTACCGGCGTTTCATTGGCGTCGTAGTCATATACATCGTGTGGAGTGAACTGGAAGTGCCATTTCAACTTTCCGGTGTTGGGATCAATCGCCAATACGCACGCCGTATATAGATCGTCGCCTGGCCGCGATTCCCCTGCGAAATCCGGCGCGGCGTTACTGGTCGTCCAGTAAACGGTATCCAGTTCCGCATCGTAAGTTCCGGGCATCCAGGTGGTCGCGCCGCCATGCAAATAGGAATCTCCCGGCCAACTGTCGGAGCCGAATTCTCCCGGCCCGGGAATTGTCCATAGATGCCACTTCTTCTTTCCGGTAATCGCATCAAAAGCGGCGACGAATCCCCGAACCCCGGAATCACCCCCGGAAGTTCCTACGATGACCGTGCCTTTCACTACGAGAGGAGCGCTAGTCGCTCCATAATGTTTGATCTTGTCCGCGTACTGCACGTCCCACAGCACATTCCCCGACCGCGCATCCAGGCAGAGCAAGTGAGCATCGTCGGTTTCCGCATACACAAAGTGATCCCACACCGCCACCCCGCGGCTCTTATGCGCGGCCGCATCATCAAGTAAACCCGCGCTCACCGGACGCGCATGGTGCCAGATGCTGCGCCCCGTGCGCGCATCCAGAGCAAACACATCGTTGGCGGAAGTCAAATACATCACGCCGCCAATGACTACCGGCGTGGCCTCAAGCCGTTGGGAGTTGCCCGGATGAAAAACCCAGGCCGCGCGCAGTTGCGCGACATTTTCAACATTGATTTCTCGCAGGCTGCTGTAACGCCGTCCCGTGTAGTCCCCGTTGTAGGACAGCCAGTCCGTTCCCACCGGCCGTATCGCCAAATCGTCAGCACTCACGTGAAGCGCGGAACTCCCCGGCGACGGGCCCTGCTGTCCCACAAGCCGCAGCCCTCCGCTCGCGATCAGCAGGAACGCCCCAAGGATCATTGCACCATGCTGTTTCATTTCAGCGATCATCTCGGCTTTCCACTTTCACTTCCTGAAGTGCGCCGCGATCGACCCCGCTCTGGTCGATCAGGTGAAGTGAGAGCCGCGCGGATTTTCCAGGGGCTGCGATCTCCGACTCAAGTGTCGCCATCTCGGTCGGACTCACATCCGTAATGGGCATCGTCCCGAGACTTCGCCCATGTTCATCGTAAAAATGGGCCATCAGCCGCCCTGCAAAAAATACTCCATAGGAAGCCGAGAGTTTCATCTTGCCGTCGTCCAGCGCCGTCGCTCGCAGCGGGCGCATGATAATTCCCGCGTCGGTCACTCCGTGGAACTCGCTTCCGCCTCTTGTCGGGAACCATTCTGTATCGAAGCTGCAGCTTTCGCCCGCACGCAGCCGGCACATCGGGCTGTTGAGTTCGGCCTCGAGATAGTAAGGACTCGCATCCGGTTCGCCGCTCAACGACGCGACCCCTTCGGCGTTCATTCGTACTTCCGGCCCGTTCGTCCAGAAGATAACCGAGGCTTTGCCCGGATAAGGCTTATTCTCTTCGTATTGAAACCGTTCGACCATAGCGTACTTACTGCCGCCATCGACGACCGCAAGCCATCCTTCTCTGGAATCGACCCATAACTCCGCAGCCAGGTGCGCGTAATGCACCGAAAAGAGCCCGTCGTCGCGCACTGAAGCGGCAGGATTTTCCGCCGGACCGAAGCGAACATGATAGCGGTTGAGGTAGCTGCTGGACGGGTTCGTGGGTGTGAACGTCCAGAAATTGCGGTTGACCTGCACCGGCGAATTCTGCGAGCTCGGAATGGAAGTGTCATATTGCGAGACCGACTGCATAGACCATTCCAGCGAATGGCCGGTTACGTTCTTCATCGAGGCATGAAAGGCAATCCGCGGAGAATCTGCGTCCAGGCGGATAGTGCGCACAAACTGAATGCCCGTCAGCGGATCAGCCGGCCCCGTAAGTTCAATTTCGCAGTGTTGTCCCTCCGAAAGTTTTCGAAAGTTAAACGGACCATCATCCAGCACATCCGAGTTACCCACCCAGTGCTGTTCGTCGTTGGTCCCTTCCGGCAACAGCCAGAGCTTGTCGCCCCCGTAGTTGAACCACTGGCTTGAGCTCGGTGGCAGATACTTGCCGGCAAATTTCGGATTGACAAAGAGATAGGGATGTCCGGCGAAGGCCACCTGTATCAATCGCCCGCCATTTTGCGGCACCACGATGAACTGCACCCACTGGTTGGAAACCTGCTGCCCGTGCCAGCCCTTGTATTCCACCGCTTCAACACGACAGTCTGCGGCCTTGATCGGATTGGACTGACTCGCCGCCTCTGCCGCACTCAGCAATAGCCATAGCGAACCCATAACCAGACCTACGGCTAGACCTCGCATCCAATTCGTCGAAAATCGCAGGATCATGCTTCCGCCTTCATAGCAAACTCCGGGTGCGGGTACAGACACCGGGTGTCTCACTTCTCGCTGATTTTGCAAGAAGTGGGAAATCGAACCGCGCCGTTGAGAGTAGCACGCAGAACTCGTTCCTTCTCGCCCTCGGCGCCGAAAACGAAATGAAACTCAATAAAACGAAAGAATTAAATTTCCGTCAAGCAAATTGTGTGGTATACCAAACTTCGCCCATGCATCTCAAACGCGCATGCTCCGCAGCGGTGAGCCTGAGTATTCTGCTGCTCTTGTTCTTGACTACTTCGGGCATGCTGGCACAGGAGCGCAAAGTTGACCCCACATGGTTGCATCGCAATGTCCCGCGTTTGAGCGAGGCAAAATCTGATCTGGCCTCCTCAACCTGCCACTACAAACCAATTTTCGGCGAGGGCGATAGTGAGAGCCGAATTCTGCGGAGCACGACGCGGTTCGGAGAAGCTTCACTCGACGCCCGCGGCAGTTGCCAAAGTGTCCTTTATGACCGTGAAGAAGAAATTTACTTCGTACTCGCAGGCATGGGCATTCTGCACTATGGAGGCGAGACTCATCCTTTGCGCGCAAATGATTTCACTTACCTCGCCCCGGGCGTGAAACATTCGATTGCCAACAATTCGGACACGAGCCTGCGAGTTGTAGTGATGGGATTCAAAATCCCAGCTCGAATCTCGTTAAGTGCGCAATCTCCACAACTCAAAATCGTCAATCTGGACAATGTCAAAGAGCAACCCGTCGACGGTCATCCCACCTCCGTCCTTTACAAATTGATGGTGGGAGCGCGGGGTGCAACCCGTGATGCCATCGATGACGCCTACGTGGTGACCAGCCTCTTCTGGATGGACTTCGGACCCGGCGGCACCAACTTTCCTCACCATCACGAGACCGAGGAAGAAATCTATCTGGTTCTCGATGGTCAAGGTGACATGGTGGCAGGGAGTGGAATGGATGGCATAGAGGGCCGCCATCCAGCCCAACCAGGAGATGCCTACTACTTTCGCCCCAACTGCACGGTGGGGTTCTACAACCAGAACAAAGCGGGAGCGAAGGCTTACATCCTTGCCGTACGATCGCGGATTCCGCTGCCCGAAGACGCCAACTAGGCTCCTGAGGAGATATCGCAATGCAAATCCAGAATTCCAGCCGACGGTCTTTCGTTAAGTTAGTGGTCGCGGCCCCACTGTTGAGCCAGATTGCGGCGCGCGATCTCTACGCCCAGGCGGCCACAGCCATCGGCAAAGATCCGCGGCAGAACGTTTATACCCGGCTCGGAGTGAAGACCGTGATCAATTGCCGAGGCACGTGGACCTACCTCAGCGGATCGCTCGAATTCCCCGAAGTTCGCGCGGCGCAAGTGGAGGCGGCGCAGTATTTCGTGAACATGATCGAGTTGCAACGTGCAGTGGGCCGCCGCTTGTCCGAACTGACGGGCGCGGAATCCGGCATTGTCACTTCGGGCTCAGCGGGCGCAATGGCCGCCGCCACTGCAGGATGCATGGCCGGTACAGACGACAAACTTATCTGGCAACTGCCCGACACCACCGGCCTGAAGCACGAGGTCATCATGGTGGGAGGCCGCAGCGCGTTCGACAGCGCAATTCGCCTGACCGGCGCCAAGCTGGTCCTCACCTATTCACCCGAAGAGCTCACCAACGCCATCAACGAAAACACCGCCATGATCTACACCACTGATCTGGGTGAGAAACTCCAGCGCGTGTTGGCCATCGCCAAAGATCACAAAGTTCCCATGCTGCTGGATGATGCCGCCGGCATTCCCCCCGCCGACAATGCCAAGCTCTATGCCCGCATGGGCATCGATCTCTACTGCTTCTCGGGTGGCAAAGGGTTGCGCGGGCCACAGTGCAGCGGCCTGCTGCTGGGTCGAAAGGATCTGGTCGAAGCCGCGCTTCTCAATTCCAGTCCGCGGGAAGGCGCCGTCTGCCGTCCGATGAAAGTCGGAAAAGAAGAGATCATCGGCTGCCTTACTGCGCTGGAGACCTGGCTGAAGATAGACGAGAAAAAACTCTACGCCGAATGGAATGTCCGTATCGATCGCATCCGGAAATTGGTTGAGACGGTGCCCGGCGTCAAGACAAGTACGTACACGCCCGACGACGGAAACCGTTACCCAACCTTGAAGGTTTCCTGGGATCAGGATGCCTGGCGATTCACGATCGCAGATTGTGTGGCGCAGCTACGTGCCAGCGATCCCGTGATCGAGGTGCTCGGGTTAGATAATCCCAGCCTGGTGAAGGCCGTTCGCGAGGGAAATCCCAATCACAAGGAAATGAAGAAACCCGATCACATCGAACTGGTCTCCATGACCATCAAGCCGGGAGAAGAAATGATTGTCGGCCAAAGATTGCGTGCCGTTCTGGGCGCCGCCCAGAAAAAAGCCGCAGCCTAGGCCGCTGAACACCTTGGTTTCAGGGCGGCTTTCAAAGGGCGGGGTGTAGGGCGCGGTTCTTGAAAGGGCTCGCCTTCACAGGCTGCGCAACAATGTGCATTCTGAGCGGTATTGGAAAAGTGCGATTTTTGGGCGGCTTTGAAAGGGCGTGGCTTCAGTCGCGCCGTAAGTCCGCCAAATTTGGGGCGCCTTTAGGCGCTGGGGGCAACCTGTCAAAGGCAAATCCTGATGAAGAAAACTGATCTGAAACTTTGCCGCGGATTTCTATTGCTCGGATTTTTCCTGCCGTCTGCGCTCGTCGCACAGGACGCGGGTCGCGCCATCATTCCCCCGCATACGCCCACCCAGGCGACTCGCATCTACTCGCCCGCCATCGATGCGGGAGACTATCTTTACATCTCCGGTCAGGGCCCTCATCGATCGGACGGCAGTTCCCCTGCAACTTTCGAAGCGCAAGTCCGCCAGGCCCTCGATAACGTAAAAACCATCGTCGAATCTGCGGGGTTGACCATGGAACACGTCGTCTACACGCAGGTCTACCTGCAGGATATGGACCAGTACGGCGAAATGAACAAAGTCTTCGCAGAATACTTTGCCAAGTCTCCGCCGGCACGCGCCGTGCTTGGCGTGGCCAGGGTGCCTGAGCCTCCCATTCAGATCAGCGCCGTCGCGGTGCGCGATCTGAAAGACAAGCGCGCAGTGACCCCTCAGAACTACAAATCAGGCGATTCTGCCGCGCCCGGCATCCTCACCCATGATCGCCTCTTCATCTCCAGCATGGCAGGCATCGATCCCGTAACTGGCAAGGTTCCAGACGATCCCGCCGCTCAGGTCGATCTCGCGCTCGATCGACTGGAGGCGGTTGCCAAAGCCGCCGGCCTTGAGCTCAGCAACATGGTGTTCGTCAATCCGTATCTGACCGACAAGATTCCCGGGCGGGTCATGAATGAGCGGTACGCCCGCCGGTTTGAGTTCGGCAACACTCCCGCGCGAGCCACGATCGAGGTATCCAGTCTTCCGGGCGGTGCACATATCGAATACACCGGGGTGGCCGTGCGCGATCTTAAGCTGCGAAAAGCTGTTCGCCCGAAAAACATGCCGCCCAGCCCCACCGCGAGTCCCTGCGTTTTTGCCGGCGACACTTTGTATTGTTCCGCCAAGGACGGATTTATTCCCGGCCCGCATGGCGGCGTCTATGCGACCACCCCGCAACATCAACTCCGCCAGACCATGCGCAACCAGCTCGACAATCTCGAAGAAGCCGGGATGAATTTCAACCAAGTCGTGGCCACCAACGCCTACCTGGACAATCTCTCAGACCAGTCCGATTTTGACGAAGTGTACGCCCAGTATTTTGGTCCCGTGCCGCCGGCCCGAACCACAGTCCAGCAAATTGCTCCGACAGAGCGCAAACCTGACAAAGACGATCACTTTCCCGGTCTAGAGCAGGTCTCGCTCATCGCAGTCCGAAAACCGGGGAGTCACTGAAGCAGCCTGATATGAACTATTTCGCCACCCTTATCGGGAACTTTTCCCTGCTCTTTGCAGGACCGCAATGCCTCAACCCGAGGAAACAAATGTTTCACCCATTTTCCGCTATTCACAGTACAGACCCGATGCCATATCAGCCTCAATCGCAGTATCGCGCTCGTGGATTCGAAATATCACTGCAGGAACGCCGATTTCATCTTGACTGCTAGGCATGATTCTGAGTACTTTATGAAACACTTTCGCGTCGCGTGTGGGGATGTTCCAAACCAATGCCGTCAGAGGTGCTTTAGCGCACCGGTATTGGGCTCTTGGAGTCATGACGCAAGCCAGTGCGTATCTGCAGACGAATGAATTCCAAACTCTGAAGAGTCATTGGGCTGGCGTGTCGACAAAGACTGCTGCCCCTGGAGATTAGGTGATGAGAAGTGGTCATCGGTTCCTCCTTCCAATTTTCGTCATCGTGGCACTGTTCTTGTCCCCGGGCATTCTGCTCGCTGACGTCACCGGCTCGATCCTCGGTGTGGTCCGTGATCCATCCAAGGCAGTGATCAAGGGAGCACGCATCACGGTAACCAACACGGAGACCAACCTCACACAACAGACGGTTTCGGCTGACGATGGCTCCTTCCGTTTTTTGGCGCTGCCAGTTGGATCGTACAGACTCAACGCCACTATGACCGGCTTTGAGCAATTTAATGCGACCGACATCGTGCTCAAGGTGAACGATCAACTGCGCATCGACGTCTCACTGACAGTCGGAAACGTGAAACAAGAGGTGAACGTAGCCGCCAACGCGGCCCAGGTAGAAACCGAGAGCACGCAACTTGGCGACGTGATCGATTCGAAGAAGATGCTGGCGTTGCCGCTGAACGGCCGCAGCTATCTGGATTTGTTAGGCCTGCAGGCCGGTGTGGCGCCGGCGTCGGCTGGGACCATCGGTGGCGACCGGCCGGTCTCGGGCTACATCTCAAATGCCGGCAATGTCTCAGTCAATGGCCAGCGTGAGACGGCCAACGCATTTTTGGTAAATGGCGGCGACGTCAGCGAAGGGCGAAATCTGGGGGCTGGCCTGGTTCCGAATCTTGATTCCGTCGAAGAATTTCGTCTTATCACCAACAGCTTTGACGCGGAATATGGAAAATTCAGTGGCGCGGTGATGAATGCCATCACCAAGTCGGGCACGAACGGCTTCCACGGCGACGTTTTCTAGTTCCTGCGCAACGAAGCAATGGACGCCCAGAACTACTTCCTCCCCGGCGTGCCTAAGTCCGAGTTCCGACAGCATCAGTTCGGTTTTACCGCCGGAGGTCCATTCTGGAAAAATAAGCTGTTCTGGTTCACGGATTATCAAGGAACCAGACAAGTGCGGGCCGCGGAAGTCACCGGGGTTCCCGTGCCGAGCGCTGCCCAACTTGGAGGCCAGTTTGATCCTACAACTTTGACCGGTACCGTCGATGGCGGTCCCGGTCCCGCCGGCAGTTGTCCCCCGGCTGCCGCGCCCTGTAACGACTGGCCCACGACGCTTTCAAATAGATTGGGTTACACGGTCACAAACGGTGAGCCATACAGTTTCGCAGGCTGTAACTCTACGGCGAACTGCGTCTTTCCGGGCGGCTTAATTCCCCAAGCGGCGTGGTCGCCAGCGGCAATTGGAATTCTCCCCTACATCCCGGGTCCCACTAACGCCGACGGCACATTCTCGGACAATCGTCAAAAGAACAGGATTACTGACAACAAAATCGGAGAGCGGGTCGACTTTAACAGCCGAAAGACGGGCAACTGGTCCTTCTACTATCACTTTGACGACTCGACGGTGAACAGCGCCCTGCCCAGTGGCGGCGCAAGCGTGCCCGGCTTCCCGGCGGTAACGCTAACCCGCGCGCAGGAGTTCGTCTTCAGCGACAATAAGACCATCGGAACCAGCGCCGTCAACGAGGCGCGTGTCACTTTCTTCCGCACCTCAACCCATCTGGACAACCCGACCGGAGGCCAGGCGTCGCTGGCTTCACTCGGCTTCGTGACCGGTGTCGGTAGTCTGGGCATCATTCCTGATGCTACTCCCGGATTTCCGGAGTATGTGCCCCAAATCTATTTCAACAACTTTGCCATCGGCACCCCCTCTCTGATTACATTCCAGCCCAATAACACCTACACGGTGTCGGACGGATTCTCCAAAGTCATCGGAAAACATACGCTTAAATTCGGTGGAGAATACCGCTATCTGCAGGTGAACGAACGCAACTTAGCCAGCCAGGATGGGGCCTTTATTTTCGATGGCACAGTAACCGGCGTCGATTTCGCGGACTACCTGCTTGGAGCGGTTACGGGAGCCGGGGGTGGCTACACCCAGGCAGCGGTACAACTCCTGGATTCGCGCACGCGCTATGGCGGCGCTTATGTGCAAGACGCATGGAAGGCAACTCCCAATCTGACGCTGAATTTGGGTCTTCGCTGGGAAGCGAGTATGCCCTGGTACGACACCCAGGGAAAAATCCAGACCTGGGTTCAGGGACAACAATCAACGGTCTTTCCGAATTCCCCCCAAGGCCTCGTATATCCCGGCGATGCAGGCATTCCCAAGACGCTGGCCCCGACCCGATACAACAACTTCGGACCGCGTCTTGGTCTGGCCTACTCTCCGAGCTTTAGCGATGGAGTGTTGGGCAAGGTCTTTGGCGGACCGGGCAAATCCAGCATCCGTGCTTCGTATGGCTTGTACTATACGTCGGTTGAGGATTTGAATCTCTTCTACGAAGTGGGAGACGCTCCCTTCGGCTTGTACTGGACCAGTCCGGGTTCCGTTGACTTTGCCGAGCCTTTCCGAAATCGGCTGGATGGAGGCACCGACGGCGAGGGACAGCGCTTCCCATTCACTACTCCGATTCCGGGCAGCCCGGCAAATCAGACGCTCGCTTTCGCGGTTTACGAGCCGCTGTCTTATTTCCCGGGATACGACATTCATAACAAGCTACCCTATGCTGAGCACTTCAATTTCTCGATCCAGCGTGAGTTGAGCAAATCCACCGTCTTGACTCTGTCTTACGTGGGCACCGAGGGTCATCGGCTCATCGCGCAGACCGAAGCCAACCCGGGTGATCCTGCGTTATGTGAGCAGCTTGCTCTGCAGGGGGCCAATTGCGGTCCGAATGCTGAGCAGAACACGTTCACTGTCGGCGCGAATACGATTTACGGCACCAGAGATACTCTGCTTAATCCCAACACCTGTGATGGCACCACGGGCCTGAATAGTCCCACGGGCCAAACCCTATGTTTTGGTTATGGCAACACCTTCACCCGGCTGGTAGCGAATTCCGTCTATCACTCCGGACAGGCGACGGTTCAGGGTAAAGCTGGCGATGTGACCTTTTTGGCTTCGTATACGCTTGCCAAAGCCATCGATGACTCCTCCGCCTTCGGCGAACTCATCAACTTCTCCAATGCCAAGCTTAGTCGTGGCCTGTCGTCCTCGGACGTGCACCAGAACTTTGTCGTCAGCTATGTCTGGGAGTTGCCGTTCAATCGGATTTTCCACGGCATGCCCAGGCTTACGAAAGGATGGCAACTGCAGGGCATTACCCGATTCGCGACGGGATTTCCGATCCAGATGGGTGACGGGAATCCTTCGGCCCTGTGTACGCAGTTTGACCCGGTCACGGGGGCGCCGCTGTGCCAGGGAGATGCCTCTCTTACCGGTAGCCCCTCCACCGACATGCCCAATCTCGTGGGTCCGATTCACATCCACAACCCACGCATACGCCTCTCACACATATTTTGACCAGAGTGCGTTTACAGCAACTGCCTGCAATCTGTCATCAACAGGCAGCGTCTTGCTAGGTGCAGACTGCGGATCTTTCGGGACAGCGAACCGGCGATTCTTTCACGGTCCGGGATTCAACAACACCGATTTGGGCATCTCGAAGATGATTCCACTCAATGAAGCAATGCATTTCGAGATTCGCGGGGAATTCTTCAACATCTTCAACCACACTCAATTTAACAATCCGGCCGGGGACGTCAGCGACAGCAACTTCGGCAACGTCACGAGTGCGCGCGATCCGCGCATTGGGCAGATCAGTGCAAAATTCGTCTGGTGATGCGGCAAGATTTTTGAGCATTGGGGACGGCGGGCTTACTCGCCGTCCCTTTTTACTTTGAGTTAGAGTGTACGTATGCGGCGTAACGGGCCGACCCGCGGGCAAAACCACCTCATCCGGAATCTGTTGGCAGCCTTCCTGGCGGCGAGCCTTTTCGTGCCGCAGCTTCTAGCACAAACTGCAGAAGCTTACCGACAGCGGGCCACCGAACTCTCCCGCGCAAAGTCGTGGGACGATGCGATCACAAACTACCGCAAGGCTCTCGAGCTTGAACCGAACGACGCCGCCACGCATTACAACCTCGCCTTGGCGCTGAAGTACAAGGGGGAATCCAGAGAGGCCCTGAAAGAGTTCGAGGCCGCTCTGAAGTTCAAGCCGAAATGGGCGGACGCGCACTACGGAATTGGCTCAGTCTGGTACGACCTGCAGGATCAGGCCGCAGCAATGAAGGAACTGCGGACCGCTGGCACACTCGATCCGGCCAATGCGGCCACGCATCGCTTGTTGGCCCGGATTCTCGCGCAGCAGAACAATCTTGCCGATGCCGAGCACGAACTAAGACTGGCTCTCCACCTGAAACCTTCCGCAGACACCCACCTGGAGCTTGGGGTCGTCGAAGGCCAACTCGGCAAGCTGAACGACGCCGTCATACAGTTTCGCGAGGCAATCCGCCTGGATCCCAGCCTTGCGGCCGCACACCTTATGCTGGGAATCGCTTTGCGGCGCCAGGCCGCCCATAAGAATGCGCTGGAACAGTTTCGAATCGCTGTGAAGCTGAATCCTGAGAATCCCGAGGCCCAATACGACCTCGGCCGAGAGTTGAAGGCGGCGGGCGACATCACCGGAGCCGTTGCCGCCTTTCGTCGTGCGATCGAATTGAAACCAGATTTTGAGCAGGCTCATTACAATCTCGCCCTCGCCTTACGCACCCAGGGCGACGCGACCAGCGCTAAGAAAGAATTCGATGACCTGTCGGGACTGCACGAGTTTCGAACCCGCTTGGCGCAATCAAAGCTATTGATCGTGCAGGGCGTGGATGCGCTCAAGCAGCAGAAGCCCGACGACGCCCTGCCTCTATTCCAGAAATCCGCAGAACTGACGCCCGAACTCCCCACCAGCCATTACTACCTTGGGGTCGCATGGGAGGCCAAAGCCGAAGCCACACGCGCCCGACAGTCGTACGAAAAAGCCATTGAGCTCAAGCCGGACTATGCCCAGGCGCACGCCAGCTTTGGATTGCTTCTGTGGAAGTCAGGAGATCAAAAGCGCGGGTTGGAAGAATTCCAGCAGGCAGTCATGTGCGACCCCGATCTGGCGGAAGCGCATTACAATCTCGGCCTCGCGCTCGCGCAATTGCAACGCCTGCCGGAAGCGATTCGCGAGTTAACGGATGCCGTCAGCCTCGATCCTCAATATGTCGATGCACGCGTGCAACTCGGGCTGGCTCTAAGTCAAAATAACGATCCTGCCGGAGCCGCCAATATCTTTCGCGATCTCGTACGGCGCGACCCAAAATTTGCCGAAGGCCACAATAATCTCGGACTGGTGCTGCTGCAATCCCAGGATTTTCACAAGGCAGAGGCAGAGTTTGCCGAGGCCGCACGCCTCAAACCGCAGTACGCCGAAGCGCACTACAATCTAGCCTTGGCGTTTCGCCAGGAAGGTAAGACCACAGAAGCGCAGCGCGAATTCGACAAGGCGTACGAACTCGCCCCGGAGTTGAAGAACCTGCCTCTCCCATAACTGGAGTAAAGTTAGCATTCGGCTTCTTATCACCTTATCTTAGGGCATCCACGACAGCGCGGGACATATGCTCGTAACCTCCTATGCCGTGAAGCGCCCGGATGGCGACTGGGCGCTGCTCCTGATCAACAAAGATCAGGAAAACGCGCATCATGTCACGGTGAATTTTCACGACGCAGAGTCAGGTCATGACACTTCGTTTGTCGGCACAGTAAGCACGCTAACCTTCGGCAGCGCCCAATATCATTGAGATCCGTTGAAAAGGCTCGCCAACTCGACCGGCCCAGCAAAGAACTCAGTCAACGCCGCCAACAAGGTATTCGATCTTCCCGCTGCTTCCATGGTTGTACTTCGTGGAAAGATCACAGGAGGAATGTAGGGGCGGACGCCTTCGTCCGCCCCGCCAAGCGCAGCGAGGCGTAACCCCCGCGTGGACTGTCCACAAGCTACTGAAAAGACCCTCACTCCGTCGTGTAGTTAATTTCCATGCGCCGAACCTGAAGACTCGATGCATAGAGCGCGATGAGCGCCACGACCAGGATACCCAGCACCGCCACTGGCGCAGACACCGGATCCGAGTTGGAGATCAACAACGCGAGCAATGGCGGCGTGCCAGGTCCACTGGGAATGTCGACCGGGCACAATGACTTGAGGTAATAGATCACGCTGAATTGCTTGAGGATCCCGGGCAGGAATGGATTGATCCCTTCCCAAATCAAGAGCCCCGCGGCCGGCAGGATCGGATTCCGAAACAACATCCCTGCAACCAGGAAGAACGCTCCATACCCGATACACGCGAGCACTGTCACCCCAAGGTAGATCGCCGCGTGCTCAAGACCGTGATTGTGATACAGGTAAACATCGCGCGCGCTCGGAGCAAAATGCCACAGAAAAGCAATCGTCTGCAGAACCTCACTAGTGACGAAAATTGTGCAGATGGCCAGCAAGCCGGCTAGAAACTTCCCTGCCATCACGACTTCGCGGCGGATCGGAGCCAGAAAATAAAAGTGCAGGCTGCGATCCAGAATCTCGCCGCGAAACAGATTCATGAAGATTCCCAGGCAGCCGAAGAAAATCGCCAGGCGGAGAAAGAAGAACTGGAATACCCCCGCGAACATGATCGAATCCTGCCCTGCGTTCTCCCCTTCCTGAAGATTAATGCTCTCCACCTTGTCGTTCGCCAGCCCGACAAACAGGTCGTTCTGCCCATCGGAGTAATGATAATCCTCGTGCAAGACCTCGGTCGTTATCTCCTTCTCCGCTTTTTTCTTGTTTTCAGAATCGGTTTCACCGTCCTGCTCAGGCTCGGTCCGCCGATCTTCTTTCCAATGAATATTAATCGGAGGCTTTCCCAGTATTGCGATCACTTCCTGACTCGTCATCCCCGGCTTAACCGCCAGCAGATCCTGATAAGTGAGCCGTCTTTCGCTCTGTCCCGCGATGTTCCCTCTGCGGTGTTGTTGACTGGAAGTCGCAATTGCATACGCAAGGAACAGCAACACCGGCAGCGCGGCGAGCCCATAAATCCACAGGCCTCGCTTGGCAAAGAACGTCTTTCTCATCTCCAGCCGGATTACAGCTTTGATCTGCGCCCACCAGACTCGCATCATCGGACTGCCTCTTCGTTTCCAATCAGATATTCATATACAGAAAGTACGTCGTCATCTGCCGGAGCGATCGATTCAATATCGATCCCATTCAGCGCCAGATCATTCAGCGCAAGATAAAAACGGTCAGCATCCCGCGTTTTGAGCAGCAGCCCGCGCTCATCCTTGTGGATGGAGACTTCGATCGTCAGTCCGTTTTCCAGCATCTTCGCCGCCAGTTCCCGTGGCCGGTTGCAACGAATCAGAATCTGCGTAGGGTGCTCTTGAATTTCGCCGCGAACCGTGGAAATCCGCCCCTCCGCCACGACATAACCGTTGCTCAGCAGGATGACTTGATCAGAAATGACATCCACTTCGTGCAGAATGTGGCTGGAAATAATCACGTAACAACCCTGTGCCGCCGTCGCGCGGAACAGCGCGATCATCTCCGACCGCGCCAGCGGATCCAGCCCATTCAGTGGTTCATCGAGCACCAGCACTTTCGGATCGTGAGCCAGAGCCTGCGCCAGCCGGATTCGCTGCCGCATCCCCTTGCTGTAGCCTGCGATATTTCGCTTCGCCGCATCGACCAGATTTACGCGCTCAATCACCCGCCATGCCAGTTGCTCAGCGTCCTCCCGGTCCCTGCCCGAAAGCCGCAGGTAGGAATACACAAACTGAAACCCACGTCAGTCCCTTAGGGAACGCATCGAACTGCGTGCTGTATCCGAGAATCTTGAACAGGTTTTCCGAATCATCGGTTCTGTACCCCAGAACCTCCACCCGGCCGCGCGTAGGCTTCACTAAGCCCGGTCATCAGGTTCATCAGCGTCGTCTTGCCCGAACCATTCGGGCCCACCAGACTTGTAATCCCCGGCGGAATCGAGAGATTCACCCGGTTCACACCCAGAATCTCTCCGTAGAACTTCGACACGTCTTCGAAGACGATGCGATCGCTCACTTGACCACCTCGTAAGCCCGCACCTTCCGCATGAGCAGGCCGAGGCAGATCGCGCAATAGATCAGCAGCGCCACCCAGGCCTCGGAAACCGGGATCGCATGATGCCGGTCTACCGGAACAAGCGCATTCCACACCGTCGCCATCAGGTAGGCGACGTTGACGAAGTGGCCCGAATCCGTGCGCATCACTGCGTTGATGGCTTGTGCGAAGCCCGCGCCGAAGAACATGACTCCCAGCAGCAGAGCGCCGGCAACAATTCTCCACTTCACCCAGGCCGACAGCGCCATCGCGAGCAGCGAGAGAATGGCAATCCAGATCAGGGACGAAAGCACCAGGCTGCCCGCAATCCAAAGATGATCCCAGGTCCAACTCCGGACCGGCGAGACTCGCCTGCACGAAGAAGAGAACCAGTCCCGGCATCCACGTGATTTGCGAGAGCAAGATGGCCAGCACCGACGATTTCCCCAATACATACTCGGCGCGTGAGAACGGTCGGCAGAAATACAACGGCAGCGCCCCGTTGGCCAGATCGGGCGAAATCAGTCCCGGCCCCGTGAAGGCGGTCAAAAGAAACGCAAGCACGCCCTGCACGGTCATGAAATTGAAAAAGAATTTATTGTCGATCGTCAGCACGCCCTTGGATATGCCCACCTGCTCCAGAAATGTCACATTATGCGCCAGGTAGATCATGAGCAGGCACACGAGCGGCCAGAAGAAACACACCACGAACAATCCAGTCTGAAACTTGGACCGAAACAAATTCCGCCGAGAGTAACGGAAGAGAACAAGGCACCGCGACCAAGCCGGAGTCAGCGCACCCGAGTATGGCTTGTAATTACGCCGGTAAACAGCCATCGCCGCCCCCCCCGATCTGGCATCATGCCATGCATATCAGCTCTCAGCTCTCAGCTCTCAGGTCTTAGGTCTTAGGTCTTAGGTCTTAGGTCTCAGGTCTTAGCTCGTAGCTCATAGCTCATAGCTCTCAGCTTTCCATCGCCTTCAGGAAAATATCTTCCAGCGTGTCGCGCCGGAAGTTCAGCCGTCGAATGCGCACCTGTCGTTCGGCAGCGAGCCGGAAAATGTCGCGAGTCTCCACTCCATCCGCCAGGATCATCTTCATCCGGTTCCCCGTCACGGCGCACTCACAGCCCAGCTTCTCGATCGCTTCGGTAAAGTCGCCATTCGCGCCATAAGTCTCGAGTTCCAGAAATCTCTTGTTGGCCCGCCGCTCTTCATCCAGGTTCGAATAATGCGCAATCCGTCCCTGCTTCAGGATCAGGACCTCATCGCAGGTGTCCTCGACATCGCGCAACAGATGCGAGCACAGCACAATTCGCATCGCCTTGCCGTCGCGGATGTCGTTGATCATGCGGATCATGCGCTGCCGCGCCGAGGGATCCAGCCCGTTGGTCGGTTCGTCCAGAATCAGCAGCTTCGGCCCATGCACAATCGCCTGCGCCAGCTTTGCCAGCTGCTTCATGCCCAGCGAATATGTTCCTAGCTTCCGGTACCGTGCCTCCGCCAGCCCCACGTAAAACAGCGCTTCGTGCGCTCGCTCCAGAGCCATCTCAGAGGGCAGGCCCGAGAGTTCTCCCATCATCTGGACGAACGAAACCGCGCTCATCTTCGAGATGAACGCGTCATTCTCCGGCATGTATCCGACCAGCCCGCGAATCTTCCGCACTTCCCTGCCGATGTCGTACCCAAATACACGCGCCGAACCTGCAGAGGATTTGTAGAAGCCGAGGAGAGTATTGATCAGCGTGGATTTTCCAGCGCCGTTCGGCCCGAGCAGTCCGATCGAACGGCCGCGCAGCGTGGCGGTGAGACTACTCAGGATCTCCCGGTTTCCAAAGCGCACCGAGAGACCCTGCATTTCCACTAAGGGCGCAAGCGAAGCAGTGGCGGGCGTTTGCTCGTTCTCGCCCGCCACTACTCCGCGTTGTGCCGTCGTACTCACTGAGTTGGACGTGAAGAATTCATGGCTCCGCCCAGGAACATCTGCGGCAGGAACGGCCCATTATGGCCCATCGTCAACAGCGTGCCCAGATCAAATCCCATGAAGCCCGTATTACTCGCGACCACGATCCGGTCAGGCTCGCCGTACGCATAAATCAAACCTGGCGCGGAGTTTGCCGGCAGCGCATCCATCGATTGCTGCTGCTGCGGCGTCAGCGCACCGCTGGATTTCAGCTGATCGGCGAGTGGCCCCACGACCGGTCCGATGTTGTGATAGAAGATCCCCGAAAAATTCGTGTAACCATCACTCGGCAATAACGCCTGGAAGCCGCTTGAATGAGTCAGCGTGATCCCGGCCTCGCGAGACTGGATCGCCCGCGAGATCGTGGTCATATCCGGTGCAGCCACCAGGTAGTTGTCGACAAAAGTGTAGTCGATTTCGTAGTTCGCCCGGTCCGGGCTGCTGATTACGAAGTAAGTCCGCGATCCCACCTGTTTTGTCGTCAATTGCAGCGTGTGTCCCTTGGCATTGCCTTCGCGATTGAAGCTGTCCACCAGCTTTGCGATCGTCGCCTGCAGGGTCGCCGGATCGTACACCTCGAAAATCAGCTTCCAGCGCGGGGTTGGGATCATCGGTCCGTCGAATGCCATCGTGACTTCGCCGCCCAGCGGCGCCGCCATGTCGTTCAGCACATTCACGCCCGTCTTGGACTCGAACTCCGCCAGATGCTGCGTGAAGTCCGCGTCCCCGCTTCCGATCATCTTGAAGACTTCTTCCATGATGCTTCGCGGATTCTTGATCACCGCCGACGTAACCATGCTGGCATTCGGTGAAACGAATTCCAGGGATCCCATGGAAGCCGGTGCTGCCAGCCACGACGCCACGCCTTGTCGCTCGGCAGCGAACATCAGATCGGCTCGGCTTTCACTCTTGCCGGCAACTTCGCGGTGTTCCATGGTCAGGTATCGCACGTCCGCTATCCCTGGAGGCAGGTCATGCTTCTGGCTATCAGCTTGTACGTTCTGAGCAACAATTTGTTCCATGTCCGCGCAGAAAAGATACTCGGCCCCTTGCTGGTAAGACTGCGAGATCTGCTGGTGGAAGGCAGTTCCGGCAAATGCGCTGGCTCCTCCCTGCTTTGCCCGCATCGCCGTCCGTTGCAGTTCGGCCAAGTCAGGGCTGGCGATCAGCAGATCATTATTGATGTAGACCAGCAGTGGATGATTCGCCGCTGGAGCAACCGCCCAGGGATCATGCACCACTTGCAGAGCCGCCTGCGCCGGATCAGAAGCCAGCTTGCGCCCTTCTTTCTGCAAGAAGTTCTCCAGCCCGCCTTGTCGCACCTTCGCCAGAACGACAGGCGCGGCATATTCTTTCCCGTCCTTCGCCATGGCAAATACAATCTCATCGCCCAGATAGCTGTTGAAAGTCTTCAACTGGTTCAGGACGTCTTCCAGCTTCGGTCCACCGCCTTTTTGCTGCTGCTTCCACCAGTTTCGCAACTCCGGGCTCTGCTGCAGCCGGTCCTGAAACAAGCGGCTGGCTTCGCCCAAAGTGTTCGCAAGATTGGGAATCGCCGCGTACACCACGGTGTGATCCGGAACGTAAGGAAGAAGATCGGAGTTGTAGCGCAGTCCCGGTCCCGGTATCGCAGCAAACTGCTTCTGCAGCACCGCAAAATCGCCCAACAGCGCCAGATATTTCGCCGAGTTCTTGCTCCACGCAATCTCATTCTGGATGGGAACCTTCGACACGCTCGGACCAGACGTCGCTTGCTCTCCGGCGGTCAAATCATTTGAGTTCTCTCCAAAGTTGACGCGGACTACGCCTTCAATCACGGCCACGCGTGAGCCCTTGGTCCCATGGTTCACTGAAAAGATTGTGCCCTTCACCGAAACCAGGCCGTCGTCGGTCGCGACATACAGCCGCCCCGTCCTCTGCTTGGCCGCCTGCACAATCACCTGCCCGCCATCCAGACGAATCGTCGTCCCCTTCCACGCGCGCGACACCGAAAGATCGGCTCGTTCCCCCATCTCGATCAGCGACCCGTCAACCAGTCGCACCGTCGCAGTCGACCCTTTTGCGGTCCGAACCTCGTCTCCATTCCGAATCTCGTACCCCGCCGGAATCAGCCGCATTTCGGCGCCTGCGCCGGTATAGAGCGCGCCATCGACCGTCTGGACCGAAGCGCGAACCACATGCTGTCCGGGAAGCATCCCGTTGTTGAATGCGACCACTGCGATGGCCACGGCGAACACCGCTGCCGCACCCATCGCCCAATTCCATGCCATCGCCCGCGGACGCCTGGGTTCCACCTTCCATACCTTCTGCACTGCTCCATCCCGAGCGCGTTCGAGGGCATGCCGGCAAGCCACGCATGCATGCACATGGTCTTCAAACAACAACGCGCGCGCCGGCGCCAGCTGCTTCGACAGATATCCCGGGATCAGTGACTGAAAATCCCCGCAGCTTCGCAAGGTATGCGCGCTGAGATCGACCGACTCCGCCACGCCGGTGATGGATTTCCACACCCGTTGTCCCGCCTGCGCAACCACATGGTCGTCGACCTGTTCATTGCGAATTTCCGACATCAAACGCTCGAACTTTTCGTTCTTCATGATCTGTCTCCTAGGTACGCGCCCAGCTCCTTGCGAAGCTGTTGCCGGGTGCGATGGACGATGACGGCCACCAGCACCTGTGAAATACCGAGCATCCGCGCAATCTGCGGATTGCTGAAGCCCTCCAGAAAACGCATGGCAAACACTTCCGCCGAACGCGGCTTGAGCTGGGCCAGTGCCCTCCCCAAAGCCTGTCGCAGTTCGCGAGGATCGTCGTGCGGCGGTTCTGCCGGCAAGTCGGTAAGTTCCACTGAGCGATCGGCCTGGCGCGAGCGAATCACATCCAACGCCGCGTTGATGGCCGCCCGCCGCAGATAACTCTCTTCGTTCTCCAGCACGTCGCCACGATCACCCCGCCGGAACAGACGCAGAAACACGATCTGCGAAACGTCCTCGGCATCCGCGGCGTTTCCCGTGATCCGGTACGCCGTGCGGAAAACCAGGCCGTGATACGCCCGAAACACCCGATCGAATTCGCCCGGGATTGCGATGGTCCGTTCCTCTGCCAGTGCGCTTTGCAGGGTACGCCTCCAGTTGCTCTCTTTCACAACTAAAGACGGCAGCGCGGACGAGTTATTACACGCTCCCCAACTTTATTCTCCCGCCGCCGAATATGGCCTACCCGTCTGACCGCCCTACCACGTGTATCACATTCAGGCTTAACGGCTTAATGGAACGAGGGTTGACTCTCAGTATCGCGCCCAGGGCAAGTCCTGACGGGCCGATAATGATCAGGCACTAATGGGGCAAGTTACAGGACATCCGGAATCAACCGTTCAGCGTCGCGGCGAGATGAACGAGCGGCGCGTCCTCGAAAAAGGCCGCGCCGTCCATGCAAGATACAGATATGTGAAGAGATAAAGAAGAACCTGGTGCTGGGTCTTGTCAGCCCAACTACCAGATAATCTTTGCGCCCAACTGAATATGCCGCGAGCCCCCTGACCCGATCACCGGGTTGGCCGCCGCAACGTCCGGCGTATACACCACGGTTCCCACCGTGCTCGGAGCCCCCAAGTCAGTGTTCATGGTGAACCCATCGAAATTGGCGTGGTTCACGATGTTGAAGACCTCGCCTCGCAATTGCAGCCGGAAGCGCTCATTCACCTTCCACACCTTCGATAGCGACATATCCCAGTTCATGAAATTGGGCCCCCGGAAGACGTTCCTCCCCATGGTTCCCTGAGTCTTATCCGCAGGCGGCGTGATCACCGCGCTGCCCTGCTGGTAGCAGCCATAATAAAGGAGGTTATCGACTGTCCCCAGCGCTGTCGCCTGCGCCATGCAAGCGGCGCTGCTGTGCGCATCGTCCGAAAAGTCGAAAAACGGCAATGGCGCCTTCGCGGACCAGTGAATATCCTTCGCGTTCCCGCTCATATTCCACCGGTCATTGAACTCCCCGGTATAACTGATATCGTTGCTGAAATCACCCAGCGTGTACGGCTCTCCTGTTTGCAGATTCAAAATGCTAGTGACCTGCCATCCTTCCAGCATTTGCCATTTCGCCTTTTTCGAAGGCAGGTCATACGTCGCCGACAACGTGAAGCGATGCCGGATATCGTAGTCGCCGTTCCCGCGTTCCGCCGCATAGTCGTTGCTGTCTGGAGGCACCGATGCCAGGTTGCTGGTGGCAGTGTCGATGGCATGGCCATAGGTGTAGCCGGCCAGCAGATAGAGCCCGTGCGAATATCTCTTCGTCAGCGTTACCTGGAGAGAATTGAAGTTGGAATTGGAGTGGTTGCCCAGCGTATTGAAGAATCCGAGCCAGGGGAAGCACGGCCCGCCAAAACCGTATCCGCCCTGAGCGACTGGACAGTTCGTGACCAAGGGCCGTCCTGTCGTTTCCGATTCATCGTCAAGCAGCGGATTCACTTGGTTGGTGTCGAGGACACTGTAGAGCTTCACGCCATGATTGGCCACGTAAGCGATCTGCAGCAATGTGTTCTTTGCGATCTCCTGCTGGATGTTGAAATTCCAATTCACCACATAGGGAGTCTTGAGCTTGGGATCGACCGCGAAGATGTCGCACTGGCTGTCGATGCTGCAGACATTTCCGGCATTGGATGCGTTCGGGAATATGGTGGGAGCCTGGTTCGACTCGAGCCAGTTGATCGCGGAGCCGTCGGTCGAGATCTGGAGGAATGAGGTGATCGAACCGGTCGGGTTCTGCTGGACGCCGTTGCCGTCGATATATGGAATGCCTGACGGATTCAGATTCAGACCGCCGCCGCTAAACATGAAGGTGCGGATCGACGGCTGCTCAAAAATCATTCCAAAGCCCGACCGAATTATCGTTTTTCCAGTGCCGAAGACGTCCCACGCCAATCCGATCCGTGGTGACACGTTGTTGTAGTTGGTCGGATACGGGGAACTGATCCCCTGTCCGACTTGCACCAGCCCGCTCGCAGAACTTGGCGAATAGTTCGCCAGCAGGTTGTGCGCATCCTTGATCGGATCCGTGACGTCATACCGCAGCCCCAGATTGAATGTCAGGTGCTGAGTCACCTTCACATCATCCTGCACAAAAAACCCCAGCGACTTCTGGCTCACTTCCCGAGTGGGGTCTCCATAGAGGAAACGCCAGCGACGGACGTCTCCCGAAATGAAGTTCCAGAGGTGGCGGAAGTCGATGCGCCCACGGCCATAGGTAGCGCGAAAGTAGTTGACATCGCCGGTGCGGAAGCTGCCGCCGAAACGAATCGTATGCCGGCCGCGCGTGTATGACGCCGTATCGGAAAAATTCAGGGTCTTGCTGGGAGTGGTGTTCAGCGGCCAGCCTGAGTTGCCGCCCATGTAGTTGAATTCGTTGCCGGGACTGATGCGCGGGAAGCCAAACAGGCGGGGATCTGTGACCCCGGTGTTCAATCCATACTGGGTTGGATTCTTGGTGTGATCCAGCGGCACAATCGATTCATTGAAGCTGTTGTAGCTGAAGCGAACTTCATTGGACCAGGCGGAACTCGGATTGGACGCCCAGCTTATGCCGAAGACTTGCGTGGTCGGACTGGTGGTGGAAAGCCACTCGGGCCGCAGCGGAATCGTGTCTTCCTCGCTCTGATTGGTGTTGGAGTAGATGAAGCGAGCGCTGATCACGTTGTTCTTGTTCAGCGCATAATCGGTTTTCGCCACCAGGTTATCGCCGCGGTTCTTGTTGACGAAATCGAAGTTGATCGCGGCGGGATCGCTCTGCGACATCGTGAAGCCGGGGTTCGGGAGAAACAGGTTTGTGAGCTGCTGGCTGAGCGGGTTCACCGAGCAGTTGTTAAACCAGTCGTACTCGCTCTGGCAATAATCTTGGCTCAAGGCGTAATTGGGATTCTTGGTCGGATCGAAGAAATCGATCGCGTCGGGAATGCTATATTGCGCCGAGAGCGGACTGCCGTCGGTCGGGTCTGAAATGCCTCCCATTTGGTCCGCAAGCGAGGTCGTTACCGGGCTATCCGTCACCCCGGGGTTACCAACCTTATCGCGAATGCCCTCATAGTTTACGAAGTAGAACCACTTGTTCTTAATGATCGGGCCCCCAAGCGACGCGCCGAACTCATGCATCAGCAGTGCCGAACTTGGCTGCGGCGCCGGGTTAAAGTAATTTCGCGCATCAAACGCCGCATTGCGATGAAAGTAATAGGCGGAGCCGTGCAGGTCGTTGGTACCCGACTTGATGCCGATGTTCATCACGACGCCAGGCTTCACCCCGTAGTCGGCAGTGGGACTCTCCTGCGTGTTGAACTCCTGAATGGAATCGAGCGGCAGAAAACTGGCTGGAGTGCCTTGAATGCCGGCCTCGTTCAACACGGTTTCTCCGTAGTACGCGTCGTTGTCGTCAGCGCCATCGACGAAGAAATTGTTATCGTCGGGCCGGTTCCCGTTCGACGTCACCGAGTGAAATCCTCCGCCCGGCGTGCGTTGTACTCCCGGATGTAGTTCCAGTAGATTCTGAAAGTCGCGCCCCTGCACCGGCAACTCCTCAATCGCCTTGTTCGAGAGCACACCATTCAGCGTCGTATTTGTAATATCGGCCAGTGTTCCCTCGGCGCTCACTTGCACGGTCTCGGTAATTGCTCCTGGCTGAAGCTTCAAATCCACCCGCACATCCCGCGACACTTCGACTGCAAACGGTCCACTTAGCAGCTTCTTGAATCCGCCGGCTTCTCCTGTAACGGTATAGCGGCCAGGAACCAGGTTCGGTGCCAGGTATTCGCCCGCGCTTGTCGTAACCAACTGGCGGCTCACGTTCGTCGCTGTGTTCGTGACCGTGACTTTCGCCCCCGCAATGACCGCCCCCGTCTGATCAAATACCGTACCTAAAATGCGGCCTTCCGACGTCTGCGAATACATCAACGAAACCGCGGAGATAAGGATTGCAAGAATCAGAGCGAGCGAGCGGAACGCTTTCATGGATGATCTCCTCTACTGCCAAGACTGGTAATCGATTTGAATTGCACCACGCACAACCGATCAGCGGGGGATATGAATTAGAGCCCTGATTCAAGCTCTCCGGTGTCGACTAGAACTGACAGGCGGTTTGACGCATGCAATGCCGAATGGTGAGCCCTTCGAAATGAGGCGCGGAGTTCCAATGCCGGGTTCATCGTCCGATTCGGTTTTCGCATCGGCGACATTCTAGCACCTGACTTCGAGCACATAGCAGCAGAATTGAGCACCTAACGTAGAAAGCTTGAGGATCGCATCGCCGAACCGTCGCAAATTTTCCAACGACGATGTCAACCCTGACAACACTATGCCGGAGCGAATGACAGACACGCGACGTCGTCCCTTGCTCTGAGCAAATGGAGAACACAGAAAGCGCGAAAGAGGCCTAGTCGGAGTAGACACCGTAGATATTGTGTCTGCCGAAGGTATCCATAAGATGGTCTTCGCAACCCAACCCCTACTGCGGTTTGAACTCAAGCACGTTTGCCCGCGAGGATTGCGGCGATACGAGCGAATTCGACCGTGGATACGCCACTCGCCTTTGCGTCCTTAACAGACTGCGAAGGCCTCGCCTGCGTGAATTGTCGGTTGAAGCGGTAACGAAGGAAGCAGTCAACCTGCTTTGAGTCTTACTTCGCGAAACAGCTTGGCGTACTCATCCATAGCCTGCCTGAGCTGATCAGAGAGAGTTTCCGAGTCGCTCGGCGGAGCTTTCTTGAGTTCGCCGAGGATTTTCTGAACTCGCTTGGCGGCGGCCTTTTCGTCCTTCTCGGTTGCCATGACGGCTCACTTTCTGCTTCTCGGCTGGTTCCCCAATGGAGCTGATCCGCGGAATTCTAGCACGCCCTATCATTTATGGCACGAAGGCGGCAGCCAATTCTTACGAAATTTAATGGTCTGTTAACCTTAAAGCCCAATGAATTTAGGCACTTAACCATTTCCCACCTGCTCGGAACGGCTCTGGTAATGTCGTTGGCTTTGGGTGTAGGGGGTTGAACGCATTGCCGATACGTCAACAAATCATCGTGGATTCTGAAGTGCCTTCCCCTCCTTATGAAGGATGGACATGAGGAGTGCGTCAGTAAGACCCTTTTGACCACCGTCAGAACATGCTTTGATCAAACCGATTTCGCCGATAGCACATTTAGCCGGTTTCAGCAGAGCCGTGCAGATCTTGGCTCGGTTCTAGCGGGCGGGCGCTGCGGCATGGGCTAACTGCTTGCGTTCGGCTTCGGCCTGCTTGGCCTCTATGCTGGCCTCAAGCGTTACATCGCGGGCTCCGAAGCCTACCCCAATTTTCTTTAGAAAAGCGTTGGGCGGAGTGCCCCCGGCAAAGATCCATACAAAATCGTTGGAGATCTCTTGCCTGACTCCGCTGACCTCGAGAATCACCGACTCTGGCTTGAACTCCACCGGATTGGAGTTGAACAACACCTTGACCTTGCCCGAGCGAGCAAATTCTTCAATCCGTTTGGAGTTGCGCTCTTTAATGCGGCTGAATTGCGCACTGCGATACGAGAGCGTGACCTGGTTTCCCGTCTGGCTGGCTAATCCCATGGCCGCTTCCACGGCACTGTCACCGCCTCCAATGACAAGAATTTTTTTGTTGATGTAATGGTCGGCTTCGATGAGTCGATACATTACTTTAGGCAGATCTTCCCCTTTGATGCCCAGCTTGCGAGGCTCACCGGCCCGCCCCAGGGCGAGGACTACGGCGCGCGCGCGATACTGATTGGTCGCCGTTATCACGGTGAAAACACCGCGCTCGTCCCGCTTGATGTCTTCAACCTTTTCGCCCGTGCACACGTTGAAATCGGCACGATTGAGAATCATGTCCCAGAAAGCCAGCAGGTTCTCCTTGGAGAGTTGCATCTTCTTGAACTTCCCATACATGGGAAATTCCACAGGACTGGTCATGACCAGCTTCTGACGCGGATACTTGGCGACGGTGCCGCCGACCTCGTCGCGCTCGAGGGTCAGGTAATTCAGTTTTAGCTCGATAGCACGTAACGATGCGCTGATACCCGCCGGTCCCGCACCAATAATGAGCAAGTCGTGGACACCAGGTACAGGCTGCGGAACTCCGTTCTTCTTGAGCCGTGCGCCGATCGTGTCCACGCAATCGCGCCCTTGATTGACGGCATTCTTGATCAAGGCCAGGCCACCGAGTTCTCCGGCAATGAACAAATTTGGAACCGTGGTCTCGTATTCTGGCGTGAGGTTAGGCATGTCGCCGGCCATGCTGGGACTGGCCATCACCATAGTGATCGCGCCAACCGGGCACGCGTCCGCGCATAAGGCGTGTCCTATGCATTTGTGCCCGTTTATGATGACTGCTTTGCCACCAATCATCGCCAGCACGTCCCCTTCGGGGCAGACGCTGGTACAAGTGCCACAACCGATGCAGTAGTTGGTGTCGATGTGGGGATGCTGGGCCTTGGGTCCGTCGGAAAAAAGCTTGCCTTTCTCGGCCGCTTCGCGCGCTCGCGCTTCTTTTTTCTTCAGGCTCTTGAGATAGCCCATCAGGAAGAAGAGGCAGATGATCCCGCCGATCGCGTAGGTGATCAGTGTGTCCATGCGCTCAGAAGTATCCCAGGACGAATTGCAGTCCGATGTGCAGCATTGCCAGCACCGCAAAGGCATAGCTGAACGGCTTGTGCACCACGTGCCAGAGGTGAAACACCTTTTGCGAACGCGACAGGAAGAGCACTCTCTTGGATAGCGCCGCCTCCGCGGCCGCGGTGTGGATGACTTTTTCAAGTTCGCGGTGCCGGGTTGGGAGGAATCCCGCAAGAGTTGGGATGGATCCCGCAAATCCCAGAGCATGCCGGCGCAGCCGAGCCACGCGGAAGAAGCGCACGACGTCGAGGATCATCATGTAGATGAGCGCGATCACGATCGGCAGGCGCGCCACCCGATTCTTGTCGGGCATGCGCAAAAGGGCGTGCAACTCCGCTTCAGAGAGCAGTTTCTGCGCCGTGAGTTGCTGCGAAAGACTCTCCTGTAGTTCTTGCAACTCCTTCATCGAGAGCTCCGCAGTCGTGACCTTGCGAGGAATCTGGGCATACAAGTAGCGCCCCACGACTCCGCTGGAAGAGACCGCGAACATGATCCAGAAGGCCATTCCCGCAATTCCTTTGAACTTTAGAGTCGAGTGAAAGGCGACGATGAATGGAGCCGTCAATCCCATCAGCACATGGATGTCGAGCCAGTGCCGCGTACTTCCGATCTGACCCAGCCACGCCCACCGCTTGCGGATCGGATACAAGAAGATTCCGACGAACAGCGCCACGCCCATGAAGCCGAGATAAAGTCCGATCGGCCCGCTGGGGCGCAGCATGTGATGCTTCGGAGAAAACGGGCGGTCCACTGCCGATAGTTTGTAGTAATCAAAACCATAAAAGAAAATGGCAAGGTTCGTGGCAATGGCGAGCGTGTAGAGAGCGTAAAGACGCACACGGTGGCCTCGTTCCGGATCGCCCGCAGTCGTGGCGCGATCATTGATCCTGGCGGTAGCGGTGGCATTCGCACTCATTTTTGGATGACCTGCTCCTCTGTGCTCACTGAGAATTTCTTGTATGCGGTGAACTGGTGCAAGTTACGCCAGTGCTGGCGCGGAGTTTCGACCTCCACGCGTGCCTGGGTGGGAAACCAGTAGGTTTGCTTGGAATCGGAGAAGGCGAGCGGAGCGAAATCAATCTCCGAGCTTAGCGCCTTTAAGCCGACGTCCTGCAGAGTGTCGGCGATCCCAGCCTCAATCTTGGCGACGGAACCGGTTTCCGGGTCGATCCACGCTGTCCCGGTCAGTTCGAGCGGATATTCGCGACCTCGCAGGGCGAGTGCAGCCGGCGACTTCATGCCGGGAACATGCTGGAATGCGATTTTTTCAAGTATGCGGCCTCCCAGCATTTCTTCTCCCGCCGCCGTGAACTTGAACGCAGCCGAGTAGTAGGGGTGAAACACAAGAAACAGCGTCGCGAAACCGTTGCTCAGCAACATGGAAGTATTCTTGCGGCCGTGTTTCGCTTCCTTCACCGGGATGCGGGACTCGGCGAGATTGAGTTCCCCCCCGCTGTTCGTGAGAATCACCAGGTAGTCGTAGGTCGAGTCTTCCTTGAGTTCGACCTTGTCGTCCTTGCCCAGCTTCTCCTGCCGGACTTGCTCGGTGCATTTCACCTCCGAGAACTGGTCGAGGAAGGCTGTGGTCTGGGTCGCGGTACGCGAGAGAAGGCTGTCGAGCCTTTGCATATCTGGCGATCCGGGCTCGGCACCGGCGAAGCTGTGTCCCGCTAGCAGAAGGATTACTGCGACAATGCTGGGGTGACGGAGGTTGTGATTCATCATTCGCCCCTCCGCTTGGAGTCAAAGCGGTAGCCGATCGAGAACATGACCTGGTCGTAGCTCATGTCCCCGCGATTGGTGGTGAAGTTTCCTTGCAGGTAGTAGTGCGGTCCGAGCGTGGTTTCGATCGTTCCGGTTACGAAGCGGCTGCGGTTGTTGGTGGTGAGGGTGGAGGCAAAATTCTGCTGGCCGAGCAGGACCTCCAGGCGAAGGCGGTCGCTCATCTGCCGCGAGAGTGAAAATGATTTATATGAGCCACTGCCGAAGGAACTGTTGAATTGCGCATAATGGAGATCGGCACGCAGCTTCACGAATGGCAGGCGGCCGAATGTCAGGCCGTACATCTGGTTCAGGGAACTCTTCGCATCACCCGTTCTACTGCTACGGCCAAGATTGGTGGAGACCCAGACTTGATTCCAAACTTGTACGCGGCCTCCCGCGCTAAAGCCCTGAAATAAGAACTTATCCAGCAGGCCCAGAGCCGCCAGGTTCGTATCGAATGTGGGGATATCGCGGAAGTAGTTGTAGTTGAAATCCAACTCCAGGCGCGGATGCGGATTCACCCGTAACGTGAAGAAGTCCCGGCCTAAGCCCGGTCCGGGAGCGGGAGCGACGGTATTCCCTTTCGGGCTATCGAACTGTGCAGATTCGTAAACCGCAATTTTGTCCTTATAGGAAAGTGAGTCTTCGAAGAAGACAAATGGGCGGTCGATAGCCCACTTCAGCATGCTGACACCTGCGCCACTGGTGCTGCTGTAATGGACACCGTTAAATTCGCCACCTTCGAAATTGACGAACGCTCCGCTGATCACCCGGTCGGGACTGTAATCCCAGGACGAAGGGTCGGGAGTCGAACCGCCAAAGATCCCCAAGGTCGTGCCTTTGGAAAGTCTCTTGCCAAAATATCCGCCGTCGATCGTGTCGAGGCTGGGGGCCCAGGGCAGATAGAGGCGCCCGAATCCCGCGACCAGCGAGGAATTGGGATTGTCATACGTCAGATTGAGATGGTACGTACGGTTGATCAGGCTCTGCAGAGTCTGCTGGCTGGCTGCGGATTCTTTGGTGATTCGTCCGCGCCAGTAGCCACTCAGATTCCAGTAGGTTCCGCCAATGCGCGTGATGTCGCCACGGAAAGCCATGCCCACATCGGTGCTGGTGATACTGGTGGCGCCGTGGCTGATGGTCTCGATGGTATCGAAACCGATGCGGCCCCGCGCTCGGTTTACCGATGGCAACGGAGGACGCGGAACTTCCTGGCGCGCTTCCTCGTCGAGGGTGTCGCCCTCGGTGAAAGAGATTACCGCTGGATACTGCCGGGTGGCGCTTAGGGCCCGCTGCTGCACGAGAGCCTCCGCGTCGCCGCTCGAGAGGTACGCGAGATCACCGACTTTCACCGGCCTCTTCGGAGTATGGATGTCCGTTACCGCCGATGTCTCCGCCACGGCAGTGACCTCCAGTTCAGCGATCACCTTGGGGTCGGCGGCATCTGCACTCTGTCCTTGCTTCGCCGGGAGATTCGTGTCTTCGATCTCCAATTTCATCCCTTCGGCCAGACCCTGCGCCCGGCCGCCTTCGAGATAGGCCACGCCTTCAGCCACATATTTGACTTTGAACACGGTGCGCAGGCTGGGGTCGTCAGAGCGCGCGATGAGCGTGGATTCACGGGCAGGTGTGGTTGCCTCGGGCCCAGGACTTGGAGGAGCGGGAAGAGGGATAGGTTCGTTCTTGGCCGTCTCTGGCTCTGCGGGCGCAGACGATGCGGGAGCCGGGGCAGACGCTTCCACAGAGTCCGCCTTTGCTGTAGCGGACGCGGGCGCTATCGCGGGATTCCCTGTCGCGGAAGTTGCGGTATCGGTTGTGGTCGTGGACGATGTCTCAGGATGGTGCGTAGAGTCGTCTTTCGCGGCAATGGCAACCGCGATCTGACTCTGGCTGAACGTGGGTTGTGCCGCGGATTGCTGCGGCGCTGACGCACTCGGGCTTGGAGAGACCGGCGCGACGGGTGAAGGCGGCGCTGGATTGGCTGACGAATTTTGATTTGGCGGCTGAAACACTGGCCCCGCACTAGTTGGCGGAGGAGTTGGAACTGGCGTGTCGTCGGGCGTATCTGCAACGGGCGGGGTGTTGCGATGCCTGCGGAAAATTCCCACCAGATTTCCCGAAGTGGCGGCCACTGGAGTGTTGCGCGCAACCTTACGCTTTTCTTCCGGGCTCACCGTGAGTATGACGACGTTCCCTTCCGTCGTAATCGCATACGGACGTGCCCCATCCAGATCGAGCACAACGCGAGTGACCAAGGGATCCGTGCTGTGTTGCCCTGTACGCACACGGCGGACTCCATTGACCTCTGGCGCGATGGGCTTCGCTGTCTCAGTGCAGAGCGTCTGCGGGAAGTCGACCAGAATCCGATTCGGATTCTCCGCCGTCTCAACCGCGGGCGTTACCGGAGCACTGAGTGTGATCTTCACGCGCAGATCGCCGCCCTCTCGTTCGGCCGTAACACTTAGCACCGTGGCCTTCGAGGCGCTGTTCTGTGCCGCCGCACAAGTGACCAACAGCATTGCCGCCACAAGATGTTTCTGAACCACCGTCATTCTCTGCTGACACTCGCTGGCGCTCCACCTGCCCGCCTGAAATGTGGCGTTTCCGCCATTAACCATGATTAAGCAACTGCGCGACTATCCGCCGCCCTGACCGTTCTGATGGCACTGGTAACAGTTGATGCTGTTGTAGACGTAACCTTTCACCCCGGAATGGTTGCCGTTGGTCTGGGACGCCGTGTGGCAATTTGTGCACTGGAAGATCGAGTAGTCATTCGAATTGGTATGGCACGTCGAGCACACATTGTTGGCGTTGCCGTGGTTGGTCGGAAACTGCGTGTATTGCGTGTGATTGAAAGTCGCGCCCGTCCAGGCCGTGGTGTTGTGGCAGGTCTGGCAAGTGGTCGGGAAGAACTGCGGCTGTGCCGAATGACCCGGATTCGTCGTGTTGTTGTAATCGGTCTGGTGGCAGCCGATGCATGTCGTCGGCAGCGTCGTGTAGTTGTTGTTGACATGGCAGTCGCTGCATTGCCGCGGCGGCACCGTGTGGGAACCGGTCAGCGGGAAGGCTGTGTTGTTGTGGTTGAACGTGGAGTCGGTCCACACCGTGGTGTCGTGGCACAGCTCGCACGTGGTCGGGAAGCCGGCAGACGCGTGGGCCGGATTATTCGTGCCCGCGTAGTCTTTCTGATGGCACGAGTAGCAGAGCGTGCTGGTGAGGTTGTAATTGTTGTTGACGTGACAATCGGTACACTGCCGCGGCGGCACAGTGTGCGCGCCAGTCAACGTGAACCCCGTGCCGGCATGATCGAACTTCCCGTCCGTCCACAGCACGGTGTCGTGACACTGCTCGCAGGTCGTCGGGAAGCCTGTGTGCGGCACCGGGCTCGTCGCAGTGTTGTAATCCGTCTGATGGCACGACACGCAAGCAGTATTCGTGATGTTGTAGTTGTTGTTGACGTGGCAATCGGTGCACTGCCGCGGAGGCGCCGTATGGCTGCCCGTCAGCGGAAACCCGGTACTGTTGTGGTTGAACGTCGCATTCAGCCAACTCGATGTGCTGTGGCATGACTCGCAACTCTGCGGGAAGTTTGCCGTGACGTGATTCGGGTTGGTCGTGCCCTGAAAGTCCTTCAGATGGCAGGTCACGCACGCTGTGCTGTTCAGGTTGTAGTTACCGTTGACATGGCAGTCTGTGCACTGGCGTGGCGGAACCGTGTGCAGGCCGGTTAGTGGGAAGCCGGTGCTGTTGTGGTCAAACGTCGCATTGAGCCAACTCGACGTACTGTGGCACGAATCGCAGGTCTGCGGGAAGTTCCCGGTCACGTGATTCGGATTGGTTGCACCCTGGAAATCCTTCAGGTGGCAGGTGACGCAGGCAGCACTGTTCAGGTCGTAATTGTTGCTGACGTGGCAGTCGATGCACTGACGCGGGGGTACCGTATGCATACCCGTCAGCGTAAAACCAGTGGTGGAGTGATCGAACTTTCCATCAGCCCACTGGGCGGTGTCGTGACACTGTTCGCACGTGGTGGGAAAGCCCGAGTGCGGAACTGGTGTTGTGGCATTGTTGTAATCGGTCTGGTGACAACTGATGCACGTCGTTACGGTGATGCTGTAGTTATTGTTGACGTGGCAGTCCGCGCACTGCCGGGGCGGCACCATGTGCGACCCGGTTAACGGAAATCCCGATTTCGAGTGATCAAAGGTTGCCGGCTGCCATGCCGAGGTGTTGTGACACATCTCGCAGGTCTGAGCGAACCCGCCCTGCACATGGTTGGGATTCGTCGTGTTCTGGAAGTCCTTTAAGTGACAGGACACGCAAGCCGTCGATGTGAGGTTGTAATTGTTGTTCACATGGCAGTCGGTGCACTGTCGTGGCGGGACACTATGCGATCCGGTCAGCGGGAAGTTTACTGCCGAGTGATCGAAACTGGCGGGCTGCCAGGCTGTGGTCGTATGACATGTCTGGCAAGTCTGCGAGAAGTTGCCAGCCACGTGGTTGGGATTCGTCGCACCCTGGAAATCCTTCAGGTGGCACGATACGCACGTGGTGGTGTTCAAGCTGTAGTTGTTGTTGACGTGGCAGTCTGCGCACTGCCGCGGCGGCACCGTGTGCATGCCCGTCAGAATGAAGCCGGTGGTCGAATGATCGAACTTTCCATCAGTCCACTGGATGGTGTCGTGACACTGCTCACAAGTTGTGGGAAGACCTGCGTGCGGCACAGGAGTGGTCGCGGCGGCGAAGTCCTTCTGATGGCAGGAGAAGCACAGCGTGCTCGTAAGGTTGTAGTTGTTATTGACGTGGCAGTCGATGCACAGGCGCGGGGGCACGGCGTGTCCTCCGGTGAGAGGAAATCCCACCGAGTTGTGATCGAACTTCGCATTCAGCCAGTTGTCAGTTCCATGACAGCTATCGCAGGTCGTGGAGAACTTCGCCGTCGCATGGTTGGGATTGGTAGCAGCCTGAAAATCCGCGATGTGGCAGGAGGCACAGGCCGTCGACATCGTCTGAAATTTGCTGTTGGCCGCACCCTTGTGGCAGGCGTCACAGTCGACCGCTGCGTGCGCTCCGGTCAATGGGAAGCGATTATTATGTTGCTGGATCTGCTGAATCGAGACTTGCCATCCCCGAACAGTGTGACACTGCTCGCAGTTGGCCCCCAGTTGCCGCTTGTGAATGTCGGCGTGGCAGTCCTGGCAACGCTGGCCAACATTGCTGAATACCGGCTTCACGTGGCACTGCGTGCAGGTTACGGACTGGTGCATGCCGCGCAGCGGATATCGCGTTTGATTGTGATCGAACTCTGGAACGGCGCGGATCGGCTTCCAAGCGCTCGCTGTGTGGCAGTTCTGGCAAGGGACATTCAGGCTGCCGTGGGGACTGTGCGTCCCTCCGGAGACCTGCCCGTGCGCGTCACCTGCCGTTCCCGCAAGAGCCAGCAGGACCACTGCGACTAGATTGAATACACCCCCAGCACCCGACATGACTTGCCCCTCGGTTCGGTGCCCACAACAGCTAAAAGGAAACGGTATGAATTACAGATGACGGACGAATTGCAATTCTCAGTCCAATTACATTACCGATGTGACTGCGATTGCTGAAAGTTACATCAGTGCCGATGGGAAGCGTCCTTTCGGACATGTTCAGATTCCAAACCGGCGTTCACTATTACTAAAAGTCAAGTGTAAGTTCTGCGTGTTACCACGCAGTTTTTCCTATTGACCTTTCGAGTGTTTAAAAAATTAACAGTGCGCTCAACGAAGGGGCTCTCTCTCTCAGGAGCGGCGCTACTGCTTGAAGATATATCTACAAGATGCGCGCCGAAGTCCGGAAGGTTGTACACGCTGCAAGTGCACGACAGTGCAGGGACAGATTCTTGCGCGGAGTTTGCGCTTTAGCTTAGGACGGCTTCCTGGGCACAGGATTCGCGGCTCCGTGACATGCAGCACAATCTTTCGGGGTGGGTCTGTAGAAGAGGACCGTCTTGGCGCCGATTACTTTCGTTAGCTTATGGCAATCAGCGCAGCGGACGTTCTGATGCGCCCCGCGCAACGGGAATGCTGTCCGCTTCTCGTGGTCGAACAAAGAAGGTTTCCACTTCATGCTGTTGTGACACTCGGCGCAGCGAGTAACGTCCTCGCTAGCAAACTGCTTGCCATGTGCGTCCTCATGGCAATCCTCACAGAGTTTCGGAGCGGCCTTGAAGTCCACGTTCATCAACCGGGTTTCAAGATTAGGTGGCTTGTGGCAATCGATGCACGCCGTGGCGCGATGCGCACCCAACAGCGCAAATTTCGTCTTCGAGTGATCGAAGCCTGACAGTTCCTTCCATGACTTGGTGGTGTGACACGCCTCGCATCCAGCCGCCGAACCATCAGCGCGCGCCTGCTGCATGCGTTCCTTGAACTGGCCTTTATGCGGATCGGCGTGGCAACTCGTGCAGTTCAGATTGCTCCAGTGATAGATCGCTGTGGGTTTCGGCTGGAACTGGGCTGACTCCTTGTGACAATCGGCACATGGAACGGCCACGTGCCCACCCGTCAGCACGAAGTGCGTTTCCTTGTGCCTAGCCAGGCTGAAGGTCGAAGGCTTGTACCCCTCGAGATTGTGGCAGCGATCGCAGGCATTGAAGTACGGTGCGGCCGCGAACTGTGCGGCGTGCCGGTCGCTGTGGCAATCGGTGCAGCGCTCAAACTTGACCTTGAACAACGTGTCCTTGCCCTTCGGAATGTGGCACTGCGCACACTCAAGGCGCGCGTGTTTCCCCTGCAAGGGGTAGGCGGTGGATGCATGCTCCTTCAGAGTGAACAGCGAAGGCTTCCATCCCTGCACGGTATGGCAGGACGCGCATTCCCCACCATCCTTGCGTTTGGCAAACTGCCCCTGGTGCGGGTCAGGCTTGTGGCAGTCCATGCACTTGGCGAATACGAGCGTCTTCTTGAAGTCGCCGTTGGCGTGGCAACCGGCACACCCGACGCTGGAGTGTTTGCCTTCAAGCGGGAACTTGGTTTTTGAATGATCAAAGCGCTGGTTCACTGCTTCCAGGGAAATCTTCTTCCAGCCGCTGGTGCTGTGGCAGGACTGGCATCCTTGCGGGAAGCTGCCGCGATGCGGATCTTTGTGACAGTCGGAACATTGATTGAAGGGAATACCAACATACTGAGGCTTGCCGTCAGCTCCATTGGTATGGCACTTGGCGCACTGGACCTGCGCGTGCAATCCAGTCAGAGGATAACGAGTCTTGGAGTGGTCGAACTGGCCGACGCTGATGGCCTTCCAGTCCACAAAGTTGTGACAGGTCTGGCAATTCTGACCCAGACGCCCCTTGTGCTGGTCCTCGTGGCAGGTCACACAATTCGGAGAGACACCCAGATACGTCTTGCCCGGGTCTTTAATCTTGATTGCCGCGCGCTCTTGAAGAGAAATATGAGAAGCACTGTGGCACTTGTTACAAGCCACGCCTGCGTGTTTGCCCTCAAGCAGGTATCCCGTTTCTTTGTGATTAAAAGCTTTGACATCCCATTTGATGAGCGGAAAGTCTTCCCCATTGTGCTCGGAATGACAGCGGGCGCACTCCTGGCTTGATCCCGAAGGAATGTTGTAGGAGGAATGCAGTCCTTTGCGGGCGGAAAGCCGGGTTGCAATCTCGGTGTGACAGTCCAGGCACTTGAGGGCAGCCTGCCCGCCAAACTTGTGACAACTGGCGCAGTTCGTCGATCCGTTCAGTGATTGATGAGGCCGCGATAGTGGACCCGGAGAAATCTGAGCTGAGACGACCGCGGTGCCAAACAGAAAAAACAGCGCGAGCGCGTTCCGAAGAACGCGATGCGAAGAGATCCGAGCCTGAGTTCTTTTCGTCAGTTGCGTCTGGTCGCGCACACCTTTCCTCGCGAGAGCAATGCGACTGAATACTCCTACTCGGGTGAAGTCTATTTGTCTGTGACCAAACGCACCAGTCACCGGAGGTACACCCTCTGACGAATATTGGGTCAATAGAGGTCACTTGGGTCGGCCGCCCCCGCATCTTTGAGCGAAAAATGAACGTTCGTATTTGCCGACGGACCAATTCCCAAACCCGATCTCCCTGTCCGCTGAAAGCCGTCAATAGGCTTGCGAGCGGTGAGGACGTTACCGCGAAAATGCTCTTTGCTCGAAGGAACATCAGATGGTCCACTGCAGATTCGATACTCCCTGCGAGCCGGAGGTGTAATATGTTCGCCGGAAGGAGGTATGCATGCCGCTGAATTTTTCGCGCCGGGCCTTTTTGAAGACGGCGGCTTCTGGAGCGGCCGTGCTGCCAAGGCTCTCCTCATCGCCCTTTCTGGATGCACCGCTACCTTCGTCAGATTCCAAACAAACTCCCCGGATAGTGGACTGTCACGTTCATTTCGACGACAAGAACCCGAATTTCGTTGAAGATCTCGTCAAATTATGCAATCGCCTGAATATGACTGCCTGCGTACTGACGCCTTACGCTTATCGCCGCATTGTCGCTGATGCCGCTCAACGTTACCCTGCAGAGATCGTTCCGGTGGGCTTCCTCGATCTGGATGCAAGCGATGTCCTTCAACAGGCCCAGGAGTTTCGCAAACTCGGCTATCGCGGTCTGGGAGAATTGGAGTTCGTGAAGAAACCCTATACCGATCCTGCTTACTTCCCTGTTTATGAGTTAGCCAACGAGTACACCTGGACAGTTCTGTTTCACACGGGGATCGTTCTAAGACGGAGATTTGACGAACCAGAAGATGTCGCATCGTACCGCATGCGTGCTTTTCACCTTGAGGAAATCGCTCGACGCTACCCACGAATAACTGTGATCGGGGCACATTGCGGAAATCCGGAGTACGAGTGGGCTGCCGAGGTCGCGCGCTGGAACCCGAATGTATTTTTCGATCTGAGTGGATCGACCCTGCACAAAATGAGCGATCGCCTCAACGATTTCCGCAAGATTTTTTGGTGGTCGGGAACCGACGAGGGCACCCCGGCCCCGGATAACGACCCGAGCGCATTCAGCAAACTCGTATTCGGGTCTGACACATCACTCAATAGCATCGAAAATGTAATCAGTCAGTACCGATCGTTGTTTCGAGCCTGTGGAGTTCCCGAACCAACCCAAAGGTTGATCATGGGAGGGACGCTTTCAAAAATATTCAAGCTAGCGAACTGATTCTGCCGACGGCGAAAGGCAATTCACCAGCCCTCACCCGCATCATGTAAGCACCGTTTATTGGCTGGTGCATACGATTCGAATCAAGTCCACGTGAAAAGGATTCGTGTTCCCGGCCTCGCTTCCAAGGCGCAAAAATAATTGATTTTCTCCCGCATTCATGTGCACGATGCCTAAGTCAACAGCAGCGCCTTGAGAGATGGCCGGAGCTGTGAAGCTCGCCGCCTTGCCCACCACCTTGTTGTCAGCCATTAACTGCACACTGCCCTGCATAGGACCATGCAGTGCTTCGACCGCAACGGTGTAATCGCCAGCTTGCGGAATTCGGACGGTAAATGCAATGTAATGCGGGCCGAACATTTCTTCGCCCTGGGCTTCTATGGAGAGGACCCTTACATCCGCCCCTTGCACCTTTACTGTCTGCTTGCGCAAGGACATATTCTCAAAGGAAAACGCATCGATCGGTTCGTTCCAGCCCGGAACAAACACAAGACGCTTAGGGTTAGTTACCGCTCGACTGGCCGCAGGCGCAAGGTCAAAGGCTCTCGACGGAGGACGCTGGAGGTAGAAAAATGACACTCCGGTGTAATCGGCAGGCACCAGGTTGCCTTCTCCTCCATGTTCAATTGTGAGTTTGATACTCTTTTGAAAAGAGTAGGCGTCGGTAAGCATTAGACGGTAGCCCCCGGTTCGGCCCAGGTATTTTTGGTAGTCCAGAGCACCACTTAGCGGCAGAGAGAATCGGCCGTTCCAGCGTCCGGGAACGTCGTACCATCCACCATTGAAGAAATCTTCCGAGCCTGTGCCATGAATGGTCAATTCTCCATCGAGCGTCGCTTCATCGTCGCCTTCGAAGAATAGCGTCTGACCCGACTCCTTTCCCTGCGCCTGCAAGCTGACGCCCACCAGATGACCTCTTCCTTCCAGGTCGACGAATGTGAATGGATGGCCCTGCGACACTGGATTCTCGCGATGCCACTGAGCGTAGAATCGGCCCTCGTCTGCTCGGCGCGCTACCGGCGTTGCGATCACTTCGGAAGAAAAGTTCACGGGCGGCCCGGACTCCCGCTCCGATTCGATTTCGATTCTCGCCGACTTGTCAAAGGGCATTGGAAAATATGTGTAAGCGGCATCGCCATCAGTGCCTACGAGCAAAGAGCGCGCGCTGGGGTTCCCAAAGCTAAAGCCAAAGAAATCTCCCACCGGGACGGAGATGGATGGGGAGGAATCTCCATCCCAGATTGCCTTGAGTACCAGGCGTCGATCTGGTCCGGCGAATGCGGACGCGGGAGTGATTCGGATCGCCACCACCCTGCCCCCCTGTGAAGATTCAAACAGGCTGACTCTCTTACCAGGCTCCAAAACGTGCTCTCGCCGCAACTTTTGAGCTCCTTCAGCGACGGTTGGTCCAGCAACGGAATCCCATGCCTGCCGAACTCTCGCGATTTCGTCGTGCAGAGTGCCGTCAGCCGGATCGAAGGTAGTGATCTTGGCGCCAGGTTCATAGAGTCCGTAATTAATCTGGAAGAACTGCATCTTCGGTCCGTGCAAGCGAATCTTGCAGGAATGCTGGAATGGCAGCGGCACATAGCTGTAGAAACCGCCGCCCCCTGAGCCGGCCAGCGGAGCAAGAAAAGGAGCGTGATCTCCTCGAAATAGGTCGCGAAAGGGAAGCACCAGGCGCGGTGCCTTCTCCCCATCGAAGAAGAATTCCAAGAGGGAGTCGTTCGGCGTCGGCGTCCAGATTCGAGTAATTACCCCCGGCCCTTGTAGTTCCGCAATGACCAGGGAATCTCCCTCGTTGCGAATGAACGAATACTTCCCTGAGAAACCGTCGTCGTTTCCACCTGTGCGGTCATAACTGGACACCGAACCCACTTTTACGAAGGGGCGCAACTGTGGCAGACGTTCCACCCGATAGAGGTCTTCGATCGAAACGTTACCCTGCGCCAGAACGAGGGAGCCACAGCAGAGCAGGATTCCAAGAAATACCAACAAAACGCCACGAATCATAGCGCCAGTGTGTGCTCGCCGGCTCGGCACCATCGACTGGTGCTCGTGACAGATGATTTCGCTACTGCCTGCAGCAAATCTAAGAGGTTTCATGGTTCTTCTTTCTTGAAGTCTTGAGCAGCGAAGGAATCACTGAGTCATAATCGGCAGAAGTGTACCGCAAGATTTCGGTATCGGAATGGATAGTCGAGCGAGGTCCGATGAGCGTTTTTAGCTCCGCTTCCAGCCTTTGTTCGGCACAATCCCAACCCCTTCGCGCAGTGTGACGAGTTGGTTTGCCGCAATCTTCTTATATTGCTCGTGCAGTCCGTTGGGCCAGTACACATCAATGTCGGCCACGCTGAATGCCCCCAGGCCAAAGTGCAGACGTGGATCGTTGCAGGAGTAGTAACTCGATTGGCTCAGCACCGGCTGAGCCTGCACCTTGCCTCCATAATGCACCAACACTCGGGCTCCGATTGCACTGCGGTTCGATTTCACTCCCTCCAGTTTCACCTTGAGCCAGTTCCGTTTCACCTTCATGTCATTCCGCAAGAGTGAAGGCGGTTCGTTCAGGTTGACGATCAGGACATCCATGTCGCCGTCGTTGTCAAAATCCCCGAAGGCACAGCCGCGGCTGCTGTGGCGCGCCGTGATTCCTTCGCCGGCCTCCGATTGCAATTCTTCGAAGGTTCCATTGCCCAGATTGCGAAAGATAACCCGCGGAGTCTTGTAAGGATATTGCGGCAACTTGCGCTCGACCTCCGGATAAACGCTGCCGGTCACAAACAGGATGTCAGGGTAGCCGTCATTGTCCAGGTCAACAATACCGGTTCCCCAACTGGTGAATCGCGTCTCCACGCCGATCTTTGCCAGATGCGTAACTTCGTCGAAGTTGCCCTTACCGTCGTTGCGATACACGCCACTGGTGTCCCCGATAAAGTGGGTCTTGAAAAGGTCCAGGTGCCCGTCCAGGTTGTAATCGCCGACACCAACTCCCATGCCGGCTTGTTCCATTCCATCGTCACTCAACGCCACTCCGCGCATCACGCCTTCTTCGCGGAACGTCCCATCATGATTATTCATGAACAGCAAGCTCGGCGTGGAGTCGCAGGCCACAAAAATGTCTGGCCAGCCGTCTTCATCGAAGTCGGCAGCCACCACCGTCATACCGTAACTCTCGATGACATTGCCGATACCCGCTTGCTTCGTCACATCCGTAAATGTGCCGTCTCCGTTGTTGCGGTAAAGCGAGTGCCTGCCCGTGGGAAGCCCCCGCGGACCACAATTCACAGGAATCCCCTTCCAGTTGCAAGTAGAACTTTCCCCCGGAACCGGCGCATGTTCGAGGGAGAAATTTATATAGTTGGACACAAAAAGATCGAGATGGCCATCCCGGTTATAGTCCACGAACGCGCACCCAGCGCCCCAGCGCGCAGCGGATTCATCCCACAAGCCCGCCTGCTTGGTAACGTCGGTAAACGTCCCGTCTCCATTGTTGCGGTAGAGGCGGTTTTGTCCGAAGTAGGTGCAGAAGATGTCGTCAAAGCCGTCGTTGTTATAGTCCGCGACACATACACCGTTCGCCCAGCCCACCGCTCGCAGGCCGGCCTTGTCGGTAACGTCGGTGAATGTCCCGTCCCGATTGTTCTTATACAGCCGGTTCGTTGCCTCGGGCGGAGCGCCCTCCAGCCGTGTGCCGGATAGAAGAAAAATGTCCATCCACCCGTCGTTGTCATAGTCGAGAAATGCGCAGCCGCAACCGTTGGCTTCCAGAATGTATTTCTTTGTGTCCACGCCGCCATAGATAACGGGCATGTGCAACCCGGCTTCTTTGGCGATGTCTTTGAACTGCACATGAAAGGGCCGGCCGGATGGGGCCGGCTTAGCCTGGGCGGCTACGTCGCGTGTGGCAATCCCCTGCTGTCCGAACACCCGTTGGGCAGATGCACACAGGGAAAGCACGAGAAAGGAGCGTCGAGTAGTCGTCATATCCGGGGAGCGGTGCTCGATCTGTTGCTATCGTAGCCAGCAAACCACCAGTTCGGTGTCACTGAACTCACATCAGAGAGGATGGAGCCGACGAGCGGACTTGAACCGCTGACCTGCCGATTACGAATCGGCTGCTCTACCAACTGAGCTACGTCGGCCTGCTCTCGATTTTAACTGCCGGGTCGAAAACCGTAAAGCCAGATGCAGATGGATAGAAAAGAACTTCGCGCGACAAATTTCGCGGACCTGATTTCATTTCAACGGGTGCCCCATGTCTCGCCGATTTTGCGAGACATAGGCATTTTGATTCTCAGAGTATCTGCCTATGCGGCTCTCCGCTCCACCAGCGCTTCATACTCCCGCTCCGATTCCGAAGACAGCAGCACCCACATCGTATACACCCCAAGCGCGGTTCCAAACGGAATGTTGGTGAAGAGAGATACAAATGCCAGCACCAGCGCCAGAATCCTCGCCCATTTCTCCTGTTGCAGCAAGCCCCACCCCGCAAGAAATCCCAGAGCTGCTTTCGCCAGCAGAAGAATTGCCACCACACTCAGCAGCGGGCGCAAGAACCAGGTATGCGACTCCGGATCGGAAAAGTTGCCGACATGCGCGAGTAACGTGTTCGCCAGCACGTACAGAACGATCGCTCCTATCGTGTTAAATGCCGAGAATGCCAACCAGAACAATCCCACCAGGCGAACATGCTCCTGCACGCGGCCCTTCCGTGGCTGCAGAACAGACACGGGACCCACAATCTGCTTGCCGCATTTACTGCAGAATGCCTGCCCCGGTTGCACCGTCGTGCCGCATCCATCACAGAACATGATTTCCTTCCTCTCTAAATGCGTTGTCGAAGCGACCAATCTATATCAGGTGATACGAAAAAGCCCGGGAAGAGTTCCCGTTTAAGTCCACTGCCCATTTGAAATGAATCCGAACTCCCCCTCTAAAAACGAAGAGGCCGCCCGGCAACAGGGCAGCCTCTTCTCAAGGGAGAATAGTTCCAACGGAGGCTTTAAATTCCGTCAAAACTTTCTGCCGAAATCTTATGAGCCTAAAAACGGGGGTGTCAAGCGATTTTTGTTAAATAAATGCCTTTGTTTTCAATGATTTACAAAATGCGTCAACAGCCTGGGCGAATGTGCCAAAATGAGACAAATTCGCCCCGCGGGGGTTGTAAGCCGCTATTTCTAAAGCCACTTATAGGGCTCAGGAGGGTTCTGGGGCAGGCCTCGGGCCCCTTCCGGACCGACTTGGGGGGCTCCCTTTACCACCGTTTCGGTGAGGTGCAGCGAGATGAATTCCATGCTTTCCGGCCGATCAAAAACCTTCTCTGGATACAAACGCTTCACCAGAATGCGCACGCCGCCGAACGCCACTCCCGCCACGATCGCCAGGCCTGCAAGAATCCCGCACAGCACCACGATATTCAGGATCAACATGTACAAATCGCGGACCTGGGCATTTTCCGACGGAGTATTCCACGTGACGTTGGCTTCGTAATTCACGCGACCCAGCAAGGACTTCGCATCGCTGTCGGAGATGCCGCCGCTGGCAATCGCAACGATCGGTCCCGTGCGTTTGTCGAAGAATGTACCGGCCCCGCCGATTTCAGAAATACCGGACTGCGGCTGCTGCGCCAGTTGGTGTGCGGCATCGATCCGTCGCAGATGCTCGGACGCCAGCTGCGGCGTAGGGTACGAAATCAGCATCAACGTCGCTTCGCCGCTCGAAGTCGTGTAATGCGCCAGCGTAACTTCTGCACTCGTGTTGAAATCCACCAAATCCGGGGTCACCGGAGGCGCGAGGGCGGCCAGAGCGGCCGGTCCCATCACGTATTTCTGTGTGTTCGCGACGTAGTCCCGATGCGGCAAAAACTCGATAAACGATGGCAAGTTTGCCAGGCTCCCGGTAGGATGCGGCAGCATTCCCGCCAGTTCCCGTAACTCTGCTCCAGACATCGGTGATTCTTTGCTGAACTGCGCGTCCACCAGGATGTTGCCGCGATAAAAAAGCACGCGATCGCCGAGCGATGCGCCCTGATCGCCGACCTGCTCCTTTGTCATGCTCGGCTGCAAGTAGAACGTGTAAGCGCCAAACGCGCCCGAAGCATCGGCAAAACGTGCCGTGCGAATCTTCAACGTGCGGCCGTCCTCCCGCGAATATGCCACAGAAGCAAAATCAGAAAAGCGATACTCCTTGAGCACAGCCGCATTAGTCGAATCCGCCACCGAAGCATCGTTGCTCGTTCGCGGATGACCTTGCATCTGCCACCCGCCAAATTCCTGCGGAAGCAGCGCGGGCGCCTCGCTTTGCGGCGCATTCGCCGCCCAGCCAGCGCCCAGGAGGCTCATCACAATGATGACGGAATAAAAGCGCAAGGGGAGTTTCATGAAGGCCACACCACTCCTGTTATTAGACCACAGGCCGCCCGGAAAAGTTTCCAGTGCCGGGCAACCTATTGATTCCACAAGCGGTTTGCCGAGACAGGAAGATGGTTACCCGTGTGCCTTTCCCCTACCCGTCAGAGCCATTCCCAATTTCCCGGCGCACGGGCACACTAGGAGTGTAAGACAACCAGATTGGGGCCATCAGGGAAATGACTCAGCGCCGCGGTAAACGTACGAAAGCCGTTCTACCGGTAAAGATTAAAGGTACGGACAGCACCGGAAATGCTTTTGAAGAGTTGGCGCATACCCTGGATGTGACCACGGTTGGAGCGCGTTTAGGCTCGATTCGTCATGAGTTGAACCTGCTCGAACAAATTACGGTTTTCCACCGCCAGCGCAAAATGCAGTTTCGTGTGGTCTGGATCAAGAAGATGAAAGGCACATCTGAGTTTCAGATCGGATTGCAAGCGGTGACGCAAGAAAAAGAAGCTTGGGGGCTGAATTCCCACGAGGAGCAAATTGAACCGGCGCGCCTCTCAGTTTCTTTGGCCTCAAGCATGGCCTAATTGAAAGGGAGAAAGATTTTTATGCGTTACTCATTCCGCAATCTTTGGTCGGACCAGGATGGTCAGGATGTCGCCGAATATTCAGTTATGCTGGCGGTCATCGTCGTGATTGTTGTCGGTACTGTCCGCCTGATCGGGTCGAACGCGAGCCATGTCTTCTCGCAGGTAGGAAGCTCGATTCAATAGCTCGGAACTGGTCTTACCGTAGTCCCCTCGTGTAAATCGTTAACTCTAAGATGACCAGCGTAAGGAATTCCCCTCGCGCTGGTCATTGCCCTCCGGTTACTTGCAATGTCGCCCCAAACCCAGTGAAATCACCCCCATGGGTCGCCTTTTCAGCTTTCTAAGTGTGCTGATTGTTCTGGGTGCAGGCATGTACATCTACTCCCGGCAGGCCCAAACCTCCTCTGCTGCCGCCGGAGCCAACAATCCCAGAGCCGCCATCGACATCACCGCAGTGCGTACCGACCTGATGAGCATCGCCCAGGCCGAACGTGGCTACTTCGCCCTCGAAGGCAAGTATGCCTCGTTCGACGAGTTGATCTCCAGCCGGGCAATGACTGTGACTCGGCAGCGCCCGCCCTACTCCTACGAGATCGAGACCAGTTCCGGCGGCTTCCGCGTCGTCGCCACGCGCAACGGCGACGACAACACCGGCACTCCCTCACAACTCACCGTCGACGAGAACCTGCAATTCCACACCTACCAGTAGTCTGCCGCTACGATAGCGTGAAACCTGAGGAATGTAGCGGCGGACGCCCTCGTCCGCCCCGCCGCCGGCAACGCTTGCCCCGCCCCAGTCCACCAGTGTTGGGAGCACTCAGGACTTCACGATTGTCATGCTGAGCGAAGTGATGAGGGGAGCGAAGCGAGCCTCAGCGCGCAGTCGAAGCACCCCTACTTTTTTCAGTTCCGGCGTAAGAAATGATCGCGTCGAATGTGATTCCTGGGTCGTCTTGGTCGTGGATGGAGTCAGAAGGCTGTGCGAGAAATGTAGCGGCGGACGCCCTCGTCCGCCCCGCCCATCGGAGCGAGCGTAGCCTCGCGAGCACTGCACAACGCTTGCACCGCCCCAGTCCACCACCTTTGTCATGCTGAGCGGAGTGATGAGGGGAGCGAAGCGACCCTCAGCGCGCAGTCGAAGCATCCCTGCGGCCTTCTGACTCCATCCACGACCAAGACGACCCAGGATTCACATTCGACGCAATCGTTGCTCACATCGGAAGGGAAAGAAGGTGGGGATGCTTCGACTTCGCGAGCGGCTCCCTATGCTGGGCTTGTTTTTCCGCAACTACTGCCCGGCGGCCTTATCCATCTTGCTGGCCATTTTCACGCCGCTCAGGCCGTCCACGTATTTCGCAATTCCGTGATACAGGGATTCGGCAATGCGCTGGCGGTACTCGCTGGTTTCGAGCCGGTGCTCGTCGGAAGGATTGGAAACGAAAGAAATCTCGGCCAGGATCGAGGGCATGTTGGCCCCGATCAGCACGATAAATGGCGCCTTCTTCACCCCGCGATTGCGGATGGCCGGACTCTTCGCCGCCAAGCCGCTGTGCAGCGACGCCTGCACGTCTCCGGCAAATTCGCGCGATTCCTCGATCTTCTCTTTCATCGCGATCTTCTTCACCAGGTCCTGCAGTTCGTAAATTGACTTTTCCGACACCGCATTTTCGCGGGCCGCCACTTCTAACGCTTCCGGCGAAGACGTGAAATTCAAATAATAGGTTTCAACTCCGCGCGCCGCCGGATCACGACTGGAATTGGCATGGATCGAAATGAACAGGTCCGCGCGCTGCTGGTTGGCGATCGCCGTCCGCGTTTCCAGCGGGATGAACGTGTCGTTCTTGCGCGTATACACCACTTCTGCCCCCAGCCGTGTTTCCAGCATTTTGCCCAGGCGGCGCCCCACTTCCAGCACCAGATCCTTTTCTTCCAGCCCGTTGGGACCGATCGTTCCCGTGTCATGCCCGCCGTGTCCCGGATCGATCACGATCTTGCCAATCTTCAGTCCCAGAGCCCGAATCAGCGAGCGGTCGCCGCCAGCCGTAGGTCTGGCTTCGCGGGCATCAAAATCGTTGCTCTTTTTGCTGCTGGCCAGCTTCGAAGAAGACTTACTCCGTGACCGAGCCGGAGACTTTACCGGTGCCGTAGCCGTGTCATCGTCGTCATCGTTGTCCACGATCACTTTGGTAGGCGCCGCAGTCTCTCCCTTGTTGTCAACATGCTTCGGCAAATCCGGCAGCCCGCGTTTGGCTGCGGTCACGCTCTTGGCCTCGACTTGAGTCTCGTCGTTTACGTCCTGCGTCGTGACCGGAGCCTTGCCCGCCTCCGCGCGCAAATCTTTTTTTGGATCCGCTGCCTTCGTCTCAGATGCAGGGCCTGGGTCCGTTTTAGCCTCGGCAGTAGCGTCACCATCGGTCTGCGACGATCCCGCCTTAGGAGGAGCCTCCACATCCTCGGCGGCCGCGGTCGTATCCTTCGCTGCCTTCCGGTGCGCCGTCTTGTTCTTTCCGTGGATATCGATGATCAGCCGGTAGGGATTGGGTAGCAGAAAGGCTTCGTAATTCGACAGGTCATCGACTTCCAGCACCACCCGTGTTCGCCCCGGCTGAAACTGCGCCACGCGAATCTTCTTCAGAAACCCGTCATCGACGTCAAAGCTCTTCCCCACTAGCGTGGAGGCCAATTTCGTGTCTCGCAGATCAAAAAAGATTCGGTCAGGATGTGAAATCCGCTGCGAACCGTATTTGATCTCGTTTTCCAGATCGATTGCCACACGGGTATAGTCCGGAGTCGACCAGTGGCGAATCCCGGTCACCCGCGGCATGTGCTTCGAATGAGATTCAGACGGCTCAGCCACCGCAGCCTCGGCATGCGCGTCAGCATCGCCCTCACTCGACTCCGCTGAACGATCACTCTTTGTCGCAACTTCCCTGCCCGGCTTCTTCTTCGTCTCGGCGTTCTTCTTCGCCGATTCGACTTCCTGATCCAGTTCAGCCACCGCCTGCTGCGCATCTTCCGCCAGGCGATTGTGTGGATAGCGGTGCAGGAAGTCCGCGAACACGGCCCGAGCCTGTTCCGGATCGTTTAGGTCGTCTTTATAGATTTCCCCGATGGTAAACAGAGCATCGCAGCGGTACCGGCTTCCGGGATACTCCCGCCGCAGGAACTTATACTGTGCGATCGCCGCTTTCAGGATTTTGTCGTCGTCGAAGCGCCGCCCCATCTCCACCAGCGTCTCCGCCACTGCAACCGCGCTGGGATCGGCCTTGGCCGAAGCAGGAGCTCCGTAGTAGACGCTGCGGTAGGCGTTCAGAACGCGCTGGTAGTCGCGCCGCGTGCGCTCTGCTGGAGGCCGTCCGTTCAAAGCCTCCCGCATGCGATCTGCGGCCGCATAGTGCTCCCGGGCCCAGGATTCGCTGTGCCGCGTACGGGCGTGCGCCGGCATCCCAGGGAGCGCCATCAACAGCAGCAACGCTCCCCAGCGCATGCCACGCTGGCTTGGTGTCGTGTTCAAAGTCGCCGGTCCGTTACAGTCTCGATCCGTCGTTGCAGTTGAACTGCCTAAAGGTACCTGAGAGATTTCCAATACTCGTCTCGGGGTGCCCCATCCTCGTCGCGCTCTTTGCGACAGGGTGGGGGATTTTGCTCCCCCCTCCACAAGTCACTGCTCTAAACAGATGCCCGGAACCTAATCCGTGTTGCTGATGTAAAGCACCCCGCGCGCATCCCGTTGAACCCGCACAGGTTCCCGCGTCACTCCCGCCGGAGTCAGATTAATCCCGCCATAGTAAAGGTTCGTAATCTTGCGAACATAATCCTGCGTCTCGGCAAAGTGCGGAACTCCGGAGCTGCGCGCCACTGCGCCTGCGCCCGCGTTATAAGCAGCCAGCGTCAGCTTCACGTCACCGCCGTAGTTTTCCAGCAATTGCTTCAAGTGCCGCACCCCTGCGTCCACGTTTTGTTGCGCGTCAAATGGATTCTTCACGTTCAGGCTGCGCGCCGTCGAGGGCATCAATTGCATCAGCCCCATCGCGCCTTTGCGCGAAACCGCATTGGAATTGAAGTTGGACTCCACTTTCACCACCGCCCGCACCAGGTTCGGATCCACATTGTGCCGCGCCGCCGCCATCACGATCGATTGATCAATCTCATCCTGCGAAGCCTGATGCCCGTGATAATTGGCAGCCACGATCTTCGCGTTCGCCGACTGCGCCGACTCGTGCCCGAAATACTGGCTGACCTCTGCCGCTGCCGACCGGGCCGCCTGCATCGACGCCGTATGTGCTCCCGGCACCGGCTTCCACCGGCTCTCTTTGCCACTCCAATAGACGAGCGATGACCGTTTCGGTTGCACCGCTTGCTCCTGGCGCGGCTTTGGGCCATCTTCATTCACCCAAATCCGGCGTCCGTGTTCTTCGGTCGTAGTGATTCCGCGATTGGAGCTGTCCGCCTCGGCAGCCCCCATGCAAGGGAGAGAGAAAGAGGTCGCGATTACGGTTCCGGCCGTCAGCATCAGTGCGAGTTGCAGGTGCTTTCGCATATCCGGGCGTTTTTTCGATTTCAACCTTTACTGGAGGACTTACACACAAACCCCTCCGAAGTCTTACCCGGAACCTGATGGAGAATCCTTAATCCAGAGTAGGTCGATTATAGGCAAGCCCGGAAGCCCCCACAATCTCTCCGAAGGGAGTAGAACCACCGAAGTAATTTAGGACAACTCGTTGAAAACCATGCCGATTAAGGGTTTCAAAGAGCTCAAGGCCGAAGTTTCGGAAGTAACCTCGTTGAGGTTACTAGCACGTCTTTGGAAATGGCCCCAGCCGCGAAGCGGCGAAAGAATGCAGCCCACGGCGCAAGCCGTGGGTGAAAATAGGGATGAAACCAGCAAGCCCCGAGGGGGCGAAAGAATCGCTACCAAACGGACTCCCCCTACGTGACCCCAATTCGCACTCCTTCGCGCCACCGAAAACAAGCCCGTTCACTTTTCCAACGCCGCCGCAAACGCATCCAGCGACAACGACCGCAACAGATTCCTCCGCATCCCCCGCTCCACGTCGGCCAACCGGTCCGAAGCCGCCGTGATCCACCCGAAATCCGCCGCCTCCGCCAACCGCTTCAACTCCGACCCAATGTCGGTATTTCGAATCAACTCCGGCGCCCCCGAATCGATAAACACCAAGATCCCGCAACAACGAATACAGCGTCCGGATCAGCCGCTCCGTCTTCTCCCGCCCCTCCGCCCCCGGACGGTACGACTCCGTAATCTTGAACAACTCGCTGTGCTCTCCGCCCCGCAGCGCCGACTTCAAGATGGCCAGCCCATGATCGCGCGCAGCTGTGTATCCTTCCAAATCAAACCCCCGCGCCCGTCCCACCGCTCCCTCACTCAACCGCGCCACCAGCGCCCGCTGGGTCGGCTTCCAGTCCGGATGCTGCTTTTCCAGATCCGTCTCGATTTCCTCGGCCGACAGCGCACCCAACGTGAAAACCATCGACCGCGACCGGATCGTCGGCAGCAATTCCCCCGGATTCTCCGTCAGCAAAAAGATCGTCGCGAACTCCGGAGGTTCCTCCAGCACCTTGAGCAGCGAATTCGCCGCCTCCTTCATGAACGCCGAGTCCGTGAAGATGTAAACCCGCTCCCTGCCCTCGGCCGGACGGTAATAAATCGTCTCGATCACCCGCCGCACCTGGTCCACCTTGATCATCATCTGCGGCGGATCGGGAGGAATCACCAGCACGTCGGGATGCGTCTGCACAAAAAGCCGCGTCTCTCTCTTGTCCGCATCGCGCAGGTTTTCCCGGGCCTCGACCGCCTCCGCAAACCGCGCATCCAGATCCGCAGCCTGAGCGATGCGAGTGCAGTTGGCGCACTTCCCGCAAAAATCAGGCAGACCGTCCGTCTTAGTGGGATTGAGACAGTTCAGCGCCTGCGCCAGCATCAAAGCCAGCGTGTACTTCCCGCATCCCTGGCTTCCCGCCAACACAACAGCATGCGGAAAGTGATCCCGCGCCAGCATATCGCGCAAGCGATGAACAATCCCGGAGTTCCCGTGAAAATCAGAAAATCCCATATCTAAAGTAAGAATCGAAATTACCACGGAGGCACCGAGTCACTGAGAAACCCGAAAAAAGCTGCAAAGTCCTCTCCGCGCCTTTGTGTCTCCGTCGTAATTAGCTTGTTGTCGTGAAACTCAGAAAAGTCTCCGCCAAGCCTGATTTCTTTGCGTACTTTGCGGCCGTACTTGGCGATCTTCGCGGTTAAACGCTTTTGACGTCGCTACAGTCTTCTCGGTGTCTCTGCGTCTCCGTGGTGAACGCCTTGCTCAAATCTTCAGCTTCTTCTGCACCGTTTCCCTGATCCGCGCATGCGTCTGTCCCGGCGTCCCCCGAGCATCCACCAGCACCACCCGCCCATGCTCCCGCTTGGCGATCGCCATATACCCATCGCGAACGCACCCAAAGAACGCCCGCGTCTCCGATTCAAAACGGTTCTCATCGTGGCCGCGACTCCCATTCTTCGACGCCCGTTTATTCCGCCGCCGTGCCCGGCTCACGCTGGCATGCGGATTCGAATCCAGCAGCAGCGTCAAATCCGGCTGCAGATTCCCGCACAACACCCGATGTAACTCCCGCACCGCATCACTTCCCAACCGCCGCCCGCTCCCCTGATAGGCCTCGGTCGAATCCGTGAACCGGTCGCAGAGCACGATCGCACCCGCCGCTAGCCCCGGTTCGATGACCTCGGCAATATGCTGCGCCCGCGAGGCGAACATCAAAGCCATCTCGGACAAAGGCGCGAGTCCCGCCGTTCCCGAATCAAGCAGCACTCTGCGAATCTTTTCCCCGGTCGCTGTCCCGCCCGGCTCTCGCGTTTCCACTACTTTATGCCCAGCCTCACGCAGCACCGCCGCGAGCCTCCGCATCTGCGTGCTCTTGCCCGTCCCATCGAGCCCTTCAAACGTGATGAACTTTCCCCGTCGCGACATCCAGCGGAATGATAACAGCGCCGAAGTTCCTTTACAGTGCCCCTGCGTTCGAACAATGTCCGATTTAACAAAGAATGTCATCCTGAGCGAAGTGATCATCCGCGGAAAGCGGATGATCACGCAGTCGAAGGATCCCTACTCGATACGCGACCTCCGCCCGTCTATCCCCCTTGGGCCATAAAGAGTATGAAAATGGGGTGCCCCACTTCTCGCTTCTTTTGCGAGAAGTAGGATTTTCGACAGAACACAGTCGAGCCGCGGAGTCTTTGACTTTCCCCGCAAACCAATCCACGCGGTACAATCTCATCCGCCCATGACTCTCACGCGCTTCGTTCCAATCATCCTGATGTTCTCGCTCACGCCCCTCGCCCCCGCACAAACTCCTATCCTCGGCTTCACTCCCGCCTCTTCCACCCGTGAGACCGCGATCGAGACCAAGCTCAAATCCATCCCCACCCCAGACGAAGAACGCCGTCAGCACCGCATCTTCACCCAGGAACCCCACATCGCCGGATCGCCGCGCAACAATCAACTCGCCGATTACATTCGCGATGAATGGCAGAAGCAGGGCCTCGAAGACGTCGTAATCCGCCGCTACGACGTCTACGCCACCTTCCCCAAAAGCACCTCGCTCGAGATGATCGCGCCCACCCACTATCAAGCGGTCCTGCGCGAAGCCCCGCTCGACGCCGATCCCGACTCGAAGAATCCCGCCATCAGCGGAGCCTGGCTCGGCATGTCCACCTCCGGAGAAGTCACCGCCCCCGTGGTCTACGCCCACAGCGGCAATCCCGAAGATTACGATCTGCTGCGCAAAAACGGTATCAGCGTCAAAGGCAAAATCGTCATCGTGCGCTATTCGAATCCCTACAGCTATCGTGGATTCAAGGCGCTCACCGCCGAGCGCGAAGGTGTGGCCGCGCTCCTCATCTACAGCGATCCCGCCGAAGATGGATACAAAAAAGGCAAGGTCGATCCCGACGGCCCCTGGGGTCCCGAGTATCACATCCAGCGCGGCGCCATCACCTACGACTTCATCGTTCCCGGAGATCCCCTCACTCCCGGTTACGCTTCCCTGCCCGGAGCCAAGCGCATTCCCATCGAAGAAGCGCGCTCTGCGCCCAAGATTATGGCCCTGCCTCTTTCGTGGCACGACGCCAAGCCGCTGCTCGAAAATTTGGATGGCCCCCTGGCTCCTAAGGACTGGCAAGGCGGATTGCCCATTCAATATCACCTCGGCGGCGAGCGCGTGAAAGTCCATCTGAAAATCGAGATGGACAACGGCGTCAAACCTTATTACGTGGTTGAAGGCCGCATCCGCGGCTCCGAGTTGCCCGATGAATGGGTTGTCCTCGGCAATCACCGCGATGCCTGGGCCTTCGGCGGCGTCGATCCATCGAGCGGCACCGCCTCGATGATGGAACTCACGCGCGCCCTAGGCAAGCTTGCCAAAGAAGGCATGCGCCCTCGCCGCACCGTGGTCGTCTGCAGTTGGGATGGAGAAGAAGTCGGCCTCACCGGCTCCACCGAATGGGGAGAGCAGTTCGCAGATGAACTGAAGGCGAAAGCCGTTGCCTACATCAACGTGGACGAAGCCACCTCCGGCCCCAACTTCCACGGCCAGGCTGTGGGATCGCTCGCGCCCATGCTGGTCGAAGCGACCCGCTCAGTACCAGATCCTTCCGGCAAGAACCTCTACGAAGCATGGAAAGCAACGGTTGCCCGCGAGAAAGCCGAAGGCAACAAATCCGGACAATTCAGCTCATCCGGCATCATCGACGACAGCCTAGCCGACACCCGCATCGGCAGCGGCTCCGACCACACAGTGTTCCTGAACTTCGTCGGCATCCCTATCCTCGGCCTCGGCTTCGAGGGGGACTACGGCGTCTACCACTCCGCCTACGACGATTTCTACTGGATGAACCACTTCGGCGATCCCGGCTACCGCTATCACACCGCGATGTCGCAGTTGTGGGGAGTGACCGCCCTCCGCCTCGCCAATGCCGATCTGCTCCCCTTCGACTTCGCAACCTATGCCAGCAACATCCGCCAGTTCGTAAATGAACTTCCCAAGGGAAACCCAAAGACAATGGGGGAACAGCCGCCATCGGCAACAGCCATGTGGGAACGGGCGCCATCGCCCGTTCAGTCGAGCGAAGCTCGACAGCCGCTGCTGGATCTCAAACCAGTCCTCGATTCAATCGACGCCTTCGAAGCAGCCGGCAAGCGCCTAAACGAATCCCTAACCCACAAACTCGCCTCAGGCAAAATCGATCCCAAACTGGCTGAAGATCTGAATCACGGCATGATGCAAGTCGAGCGCAACTGGCTCAACCCCGACGGCATCCCCGGACGCCCCTGGTTCAAACACATCCTCTACGGCGCAAGGTTCACGTACGCACATCTCGAGTTGCCGGGACTAGCCGAAGCAGTGGAAAAGCAAGACTGGCCCACCGCCAAGCAGCAAGCCGAAATCCTCCAGCGCGCCCTGCAGACCAACACCAAGCTCTTAACCGACCTGAATTCAAGTCTGGAGCACGAACCGTGAGGGTGCCCATCCTTGTCGCGCCTTATGCGACAGAGCCTGCCCTGAGCAAATTCGAAGGGGTGGAGATTTCGACTTTCAGTTTCAGAAGGTGGCCCACTCAAGCCCGATTTTGGCTTGAGTGGGGAAGTTCAGATCTCGTCAATCCTGTCATCCCAACCGGAGCCGGCCCGCCTTCAGGTTTTGATTCTTCTCGATCTACTTATAAATGAGGGTGCCCCATCCTTGCGCGCCGTCTGCGCAAGGGTGGGATTCCACGAATGTCGACCGTCTGCGCTTTTCGCCTCCTCACAATGCGAAGCGTCCGCGCCTCCCATCACTTTCCCGCCTTGATCTCCCGCTCCATCACCTTGCGCAGAGCGCTGTTGATGCGCGTCTGATATCTCCGCCCATCTTTTTTGAACCAGGCCAGCACATCGGCATCCAGGCGAAGCGTGACCGGCTTCTTCAACGGCCGGTAGAACTCCAGCGGAGCCGATAAGGCAAACTGCCGCCGTCTCGCCTGCCCGGCGCTGGCCATCAGGGTCAATCCCCGTTTCGCTCGAGCAGCCTTTTTAGTGTGCAAACGCGCCTTTTGCCTGTTCTTGGAACTTTTCGCAACTCTCTGCTTTCTCATGGTTTATCGCTTATTGTACGTACAATAATGTAACACAAATGTTCCTGTAGGAACACTTTGGCGAACGTCTTTCAGGAACATTACCCAGCCAGATTCTCAGCCACCAGCTCCGCCTCGGCATCCTCAGCCATGAAAGCAAACGCCTCTTGCGGCACCGGATTGAGCCACACCGGCGCAAACGACTGGCGATGCAGTGGCGTCGGCCCCAGTTCCCTCAGTGCGGCCAGATGCTTGGGCGTGCTGTAACCCTTATGTGAAGCCAGGCCGTATGCCGGAAAGATGGCGTCCCACTCGCGCATCATGCGGTCGCGTTCCACCTTGGCCAGAATCGATGCCGCGGCAATCGAGGCCGACAGTGCATCACCGTGGATAATGGGCTTCTGTGGCAACTCGCAGTCGATACGCATGGCATCGATCAAAAGATGATCCGCCGCTGGCGCCAAGCCTATCACCGCCTCACGCATGGCGGCTCGCGACGCGTGGTAAATATTGATCTGATCGATGCGCCCCGCGTCCACCGCGGCAATCGACCACGCGATGCAGTGCTCGCGGATGCGCTGTGCCAGCACTTCCCTGCGCTCTGGCAAGAGCAGCTTGGAATCACGCAGCCCGCGCAGGCGGTACGCCGGATCAAGGATGACCGCAGCAGCCACCACACAGCCAAACAGTGACCCGCGCCCGACCTCATCGACTCCGGCCACCATCCGCGCTCCAGTTTGCCACGCCTGTTTTTCATAGCGGAGCGTGCAGCGCAGCTTCTTCAGCAAGCGCAGCTTGGCAGCCGAGGGAGAGAGCGTTGGTGCAGCCGGTGATTTAAGAACGGGTGACTTCATTTCACAGCACTAGAGAGTTGCTTTCCATCTTCACTGAGACGAGCCGATCCTTGCAAGGGCAGATTCACAAATCATTAAGGGTATTTTTCACGTCCTGAGCGGACGCTGTCTGCGCCCAGGCACGGCGGTGGGGGTTCCTCAGTTGTCCGTTTGGCCAGTTAGTAACCACCACCATGTTACCAACGTCCAATTGTCCACCTGGACATCTACTGCTACTTTGATTTCACAAGGACCACTAGCCCTTTGGGCAAGAAACTCAACATGTCAGGCGAACAAGAATCTTCCGCTGGCAAACTGGTGCATCTGGCGCTGCCGGTGCGCTGGAGCCTCGCTGGTCAGTCAGGCCGCAGCACCGTGGAAGCAGCCTGCACGTATGACATCCATTCCCAGGGCGCACGCCTGCTTAGTTCGCGTCCGGTCAACGTTGGAGACTTGGTGCTGGTGGAGCGCGGGCGCAACAAAGCGATGTGCCAGGTGATATGGACGGCGAATCCGGAGTCTTCCTTGCGCGGCCAGTTCACCGTGCAGTGCGTCGAAGGCAAAGCGCCGTGGGATGACGAGTTAAGGCAGATGGAAGAACAATTCCAACCACTGATCCTGGACTCGCGTTTCGGTTCGCGAACCGCGAACCGCCTCGACCAGAATCGTCGCCGTCGTCCGCGTTTCTTCGCGCAGGGCGAGGCGGAAGTCATCGACCGCATACAACGCAAGGCCGGAGAGATCGAACAGATTTCCGAATATGGAGCACGCCTGTCTGCCATTGAACCTCTGCGGCCGGGCAGCGAATTTCGCCTGATTTTAAATCTTTGCGACGTGAGCCTTGCACTCAAGGCGCAGGTGAAGTATCTGGTCAGCGATATTGGAATGGGCGTTGAGTTTCAGGAGATCCGTCTAGGCGACCGCCCGCTGCTGAGCTACGTGCTCAGTAAGCTGAAGAGCACGCCCGTCGAAGACTTCGTTCCTGTCGAAGTGGTATCGGAAACGCTCGGCGCTGCCGCGCGCTAGGAAGCCTCGCCAATCGATTCGCAGAGCATGCTATCCTTCCGCGCATGCGCCTCAGGATCAGGGTTGTTGTTTCGTCTCTGATGTTTGTCCTCGTACTTCTCCCGTTGCATGCCCGCGTGGTTCGCGTGGAGATCTCATCCCGCACCGATGTTCTTAACGGCAAGACCTTTGGAGAGGCCGGAGTGTTTGAACGCATCAGCGGGCGCGTCTACTTCTCGCTTCCCGTGGCCAACCCGCACAACCAGCGCATCGTCGACCTGAAGAACGCAGTCAACCTGAAAAATGGTGAGGTGGAATTCTCCGCTGACTTCGTGGCCGTGCGGCCGAAAGATCCGCGCAAAGGAAACGGCTCTCTATTACTGGAGAATCCAAACCGTGGCCACGGACGGATTCTCTCCATCCTCGATGGCGGCGATTGGGACGCGGCCAACGATGCCGGAGATGGCTGGATGCTGCGCCACGGTTTCACTTTTGTCAGCCTGGGCTGGCAATGGGACGCGGCTGGCCCCGACGCGCTGCGCCTCTACGCGCCGATCGCAAAAGAGAACGGCAAGACCATCACTGGCTTGCTGCGCGGCGACCTTATGCCCTCAAAGGAAATGCCGGAAATTTCCTTAGGTCACCTCATTCTCGGCAACATTGGCGGGACCGAATATCCTGTGGCCGCGCCCGATGATCCGCGCAACGTGCTGACGGTTCGAGACTCGCGAGATGCACAGCGCACCCTCATTGCCCGCAGTGAATGGCAGTTCGCACACACGGTGAATGGCAAGTTGACGTCTAGCGACCGATACATTCATCTGAATGGCGGTTTTCATCCCGGCAAGGTTTATGAGTACGTGTACGTTGTTGCCGATCCGGTCGTAGCTGGCGGAGGCTTTGCCGCGGTACGCGACTTTGCTTCGTACGCCAAACATGCTTCTGACGCGATTACGCCAGCGCAGCGCGTGTATGCAGAAGGCATCTCGCAGAATGGCCGCTTCCTGCGCGACTTTCTTTATGAAGGATTCAATGCCGATGAAGAAGGGCGCATCGCGCTCGATGGCGTTCTCGCCCACGTGGCCGGCGCCGGCCGCGGTGATTTTAACTACCGCTTTGCGCAACCATCGCGCGACGCGCAGCCCACTTCGTCCATCTTTTTTCCTACGGATATCTTTCCCTTCACCGATCAGCCCGAAAAGGATCCGCTGACGGGAGAGACTGCTGGGCTGCTCGACCGCGCGGTCGCGGAAAAAGTTGTGCCCAAGATTTTCTTCTCCAATACTTCGTACGAATATTGGGGACGAGCCTGCGCGCTGATCCACGTAACGGCAGATGGAAAGCATGACGCGGACATCTCTGACAACGTGCGCATCTACCACTTCACCGGCGAACAACACTTTCCCGGACCGTTTCCTCCGGCAAAGGGACAAGGCGACCTGAAGGGACAGCAGCCGCAATCGCCGCTGCAGATCCGCTACTTCTGGCGCGCCATGCTAGCGAACATGGATGCATGGGTGCGCAGCAACACGCTGCCTCCGGCGAGCAGCTATCCCAAAATTGCGGACGGAACACTGGTGCCAATTCGCCAGTATGCATTCCCTGCGATCCCACGTGTGAACCAACCGCATGAAGCCAACGGCGCTTACCACTTAGATTTTGGCGCGAACTGGCGCGACGGAATTCTGAGCATGCAACCGCCAAAAGTGGGCGAGGAATTTCCCGTGCTTGTACCGCAGGTAGACGCTGACGGTAATGAACGCGACGGCGTTCGCCTGCCTGAGATCACGGTCCCGCTGGCTACGTATGCCAGCTGGAACCTGCGCGATCCTGCGATCGGCGCGCCTGACCAGCGCGTCGCCTTTGAGGCGTCTTACCTTCCATTTCCAAAAACGGCTGCGGACCGCGAGAGAGCGGGCGATCCGCGCAAGTCGATTGCGGAACGCTACCCGAGTCGTGCGGACTTTCTCACCCGCTACACCAGCGCGGTGAATGAACTCGTGAAGCAACGCTGGATCCTGCCGGAAGACCGCGAGGCGCTGCTGCAACGTGGAGAGCAGGAGTGGGATCTGGCTACAAAGTAGGGCCGGAGATCAAAATCCCCACCCTGTCCCGCCAAACTGCGGCGGGACAAGGATGGGGCACCCGACTGGATGGGACACTGCTACGCTACGCGTTTACGCCTTGATGAATTGAACATCCAGGATAATGGTGACTTCATCGCCCACGAGGATGCCGCCGGTTTCCAGCGATGCATTCCAGGTCAAGCCAAAATCTTTCCGGCTGATGCGCGTCAGGGCTGAGAGGCCGATGCGAGTGTTGCCCCACGGATCTTTCATGGGAGCGCTGGGCCCCTCGAGTTCGAACACGACATTGCGGGTGACGCCATGAATGGTCAGGTCACCGGTAACCGCGACGACTCCGTCGGACTCCTTGGAGACGCGTGTCGACTTGAAAGTCAGCGTGGGAAATTTTTCTACGTCAAAGAAGTCGGGGCTCTTCAGGTGCGCATCCCGCTGCGGGTCGCGAGTGTTGATGGTGGTGGCGTCGATAGAGGCCTCCACACGCGATTTGGTGATATCGCTGGTGTCGAGTGTCAGGCTGCCGGTGACGGCGCTGAACTCACCTTTCACGTTCGAGATCATCATGTGTTTGACCTTGAACTGGGCGTTGGAGTGGACGGGATCGACATTCCACGTGGTGGTTGCGGTGCTGGTCTGGGGTGTGGCAAGTGCGCTCATGGTGAAACCTCCTGTTATACAGATGATCGTTATAACGAATATCGATGCAAAAAAATTACTCTATGTTCTGGCGGGCGAGTTCGAGCAACCCGATCAGGGAATGCAAACCCTCGCGGCCCAGGTGGCCGAGCTGCCGCTGGTGGATGGCGGTGACCGGGGCGTCAAGTTGACGGAGCAGGCGGAGCCCATCCGGGGTAATCCGGGTCAGGACCATGCGCCGGTCTTTAGTCTCGCGGCAGCGTGAGACCAGTTCCCGCCTTTCCAGGCGGTCCAGCAACCGGGTAATGTCAGGATCCCGGGTAATCATGCGCTTGCCGATCTCGCGGCACGGCAGGCCCTCGGGAGCGCCCCGCAAGATGCGGAGGACGTTATACTGCGTCGGCGAAACTTCAGCGGAGCGGAGGACTTTTTCGACGTTGCGCGCGAGCAGGTCGGCAGTGCGGCACAGGGTGACGAAGGCTTGCTCTCCCAGTGCGCTCGTCCGCGGGCTATTTTTATCCTTCGCCTTCGAGGCCATACTTCCAATATTACTCGTTATAACGACATTCGTCAAGAGGTAGGATGGGCGGAATCGCTAAAGGCACTGCCTGTTATGAATCTCGAGTTTTTCCGCAGCCTGTGGGCCTCGAGCCCTTCCCGGTCGCATACGGGGTACTACGTTTTTGGCTGCCGTGTGAGGCAAGGATGCAGATTTGTGCCTACAGGAGAAGTCGCGGGGCTTCCGGCAGACGGCACGCCTCGCTGCGCTCGGCGGGGCGGACGAAGGCGTCCGCCCCTACACGAGCAATGGGGGTTAGGGCAGGCGGAGATTCGTTTTCTCATCCACCACTACGTGCCGGCGCTCGCCATCCTGGAGATACAGGATGCGGAGGTGCTTGTGAGCTCCGGGCAAGGGATCGACTCCCATGGTGTAATTGTCGACGCGCAGGAAGAGGCGGCCGTCATCCACACGGCTGCGCAGGGCGTCGGTGACATTCACGAATTGTCCGTCGGCGCCATAGTAGGCACGTAGAATCCGGATTCCCCGCTCGCGGCGGTCCGGTCCCTGATCGTAACGCTGACCTCGGTCGTCTCTATCGCGGTCGGGACGATCCCGGCGATCGTGCCAGTCCTGGGGATCGAGTTCGAGACGGGCAACGCTGCGCTCCGGATAGCTGTAATCCCGAATATCTCCATCCCACTCGCGCAGGCGGATGACCAGGACTTTATTCTCGTGCGGAGCCGGGTCGATGCCCAGATTGAAACGGGTCACTTCGAGTTGCAGGACACCGTCGTGAACGAACGTGCGGACCCGGGCGGTGACATCCACCTTGTGTCCGCGAACGCCCCACTCGGCACCCACCAACTCACCACCTTGCGCCAGCGCCGAACCTGCCAGCAACAGCAAGCACGCAAAACCAGTCCATAATTTCATGGTCACGCCCCCTGGAAGAGATCATAGAACCGAGGGTGCCCGGGAATCACTACACGAAAGACCACGCACTAGTGGAGGGCTGTGCCTTGCGAGCCTGTTTATCTCGCGGCTGCAAAATCAAAGGCTTTAACCACAGGGGACACAGAGGAACACAGAGGGAATCGGTGGCTTCATACGCCCCGATCTGTTTCATCGCACCAGAGCGGGAGTGATACGCGAACATGAGGCCAAGGTACAATACTTCAAGCGAACCTCTGCAGTGAAGCACTCGCGGGCGCGTAGCTCAAACGGATAGAGCATCGGATTTCTAATCCGAGGGTTGCAGGTTCAATTCCTGCCGCGCCTACCATTCGATTCCGCGCGAAACCTCCATTCGAATGCTTGCTGTGCGCGGGCAACGAAATCGACCGGTGTAGAATCCGACTGAATCAGGACGCTATGAGGAGCCCCTATGAGGGGAACTCCGTGGGCTTGCTCTTCGCCTTTTTCCTGTCGGCGGCTTTCTCCACCTGGTCCAGAATCTCCAATCTCTCAAGATCGCAAGACTTCTCGAATCTCTCAGAACCAGCTAATCCCGCCGAAGGTGTGGGACAGTGTAAACCACGCCTCGCATTGCTCGGCGGGGCGGACGAAGGCGTCCGCCCCTACATTCAGAATCAGCGCGAGCTTTAGAACGGGAGGGCCAGGGCGCTGCTTAGAAACTTCGCCAGCGGGGACATTTTGCGGCAGGCGGTGGCGAAGGTTGTCATGAATTTCGGGCTGCATACCTGGGCGTCGGTGAATTCGATGGCGGTGCCCAGGTCGCGTAGCTTTAAGTCCTCCACGAATTCGTGATCGGCGGGGAAGCCGCGGGGCGGGCGCGAAAGTTTGCTGGCGTCGTCCCAGTTGAGCAATTTGCGGATGGGACGCCATTCGTCGGAACGCTCCACGATGGCATTGCGGACCTTCAGCAGCGTGGGCGGCTCAGGATGCCACAGGCCGGACGCGGCGAAACATCCACCGGGCTCGAAGTGGAGATAAAACCCGGGCGAGTGGACGTCTTTGCCGCGGTGGGAAAAGCGCATGGCGAGGTGCGTTTTGTAGGGCTTCTTGTCGGCGGAAAAGCGCGTGTCGCGGTAGATGCGGAAGAGCGATCCGCGCGTGCCTCGAGGATCGGCAACCAGATGCGGCGTGATGTCGTACAACGGCGCCGGCGAAGTCGGTGATGAAACGCAGGGCGGGCTGATGGGCGCAGGATTCGTATTCGTCTTTGTGGGCATGGAACCATTCGCGCTTGTTGTTGCGCTTGAGGCGAGTCAGGAACTTGAAAAGGTCGGGAGTGAAGTAAGCAGGCATGAAATCAAGGTACTAGGCTCGCAAGCCGCAAGTAAAGCTCAGTTTGGTTTCGTGCACTCACTGTGGGAAGGCTGTCGAGCTTCGCTCGACCGGACAGCCGAGGGCGGCTGTCCCCACATAGCCGTTTTTGGAGGAATGAGCACTGCACTACGCTTTCGGGTTGCGATGCTCACAGATTTCGGTATTGAGGCACGAGTCGGCCAGGCGGAGGCGTTCTACCGGCTTTCCGCCGATGATGTGCGAGTCGATGATCTCGTCGACGTCGGCTTCGGTGACGTGGCCGTACCAGACAGCTTCCGGGTAAACGACGATATTGGGTCCGTGCTCGCACTGATCGAGACAGCCGGACTGGTTAGCGCGGACTTTGCCCTTCAAGCCACGCTGGGCCAGCTTTTGCTTGAACAGTTTTTGCAGCTTGGCTTCGGCGGTGGGATCGCAGCATCCTCGAGGATGGCCGGCTGGACGCTGGTTTCCGCAGACGAAGATGTGCTTTTCGAATTTAGGCATCAGGTGGCCAGTATCTCAAATTCATGAACCACGAAGGACACGAAGTTACACGAAGGGAAAATCATAAGAATTCCTTCGTGTACCTTCGTGTCCTTCGTGGTTATCGAATTTGGATCGAATTTCTGGGCGTCGCTGCGTTGCTATCCGGTGGACCGTCACGATAAGATAATGCGTACACGTCTTCTCCGCTTCTATCCCAGTAACCCTTTTTGAAGTATTCTCGCGGGCAAGGAGTGTGCGACCCCGGGACTAGCGCAGCGATCTGCCTGCGCGAACTTTTTCATACGGAGCTGGAATTGAAAAAAGGCAAAACGGCCGTGATTGTGGGCGCCCAGTGGGGCGATGAGGGCAAGGGAAAGATTGTCGACGTTCTGTCGGAGAACTTCTCGGTAGTTGCCCGCTACGCCGGCGGACACAATGCCGGCCACACCGTCATCATCATGGCAAGAAATTTGTTCTGCAGCTGGTGCCTTGCGGCGTGCTGCGCGCGGGATGCCGCAGCGTGATCGGCAACGGCGTGGTGCTCGATCCGATGGCGTTTCTGAAAGGAAGTGGGGGCGCTGCGCGAAGCTGGAGTGAAGGTCGATGGGCACCTGTTTGTTTCGAACCGCGCGCACGTCATTCTGCCCTATCACCGCATGATCGAACTGGCATCGGAGAATGCTCCGGGGCGCGTGAAGATTGGAACCACCTCGCGCGGGATCGGTCCGGCGTATGAAGACAAGATGGGCCGGCGCGGGCTGCGGGTCGCCGATCTGCTCGATCTGAAGCTGCTCAAGAAGCATATTGAGAATGCGGTGCGCGAGAAGAACATGATTGCGCATGCACTGTTCAACTCCGAGCCGCTGGACGCCGACAAGATGTATACGGAGTACGCGCAGGCGTGCAGAGAAGATTGCGCCGTTTGTCTGCGACACGGCGGTGCTGCTGAACCAGGCGCTGACACAGGGTGAATCGATTCTGTTCGAAGGCGCGCAGGGGACGATGCTGGACATCGATCACGGCACGTATCCGTTTGTGACTTCGTCGAGCGCGACTTCCGGCGGGGCGGTGATCGGTACCGGCGTGGCTCCGAATGCGATCAATTCGGTCATCGGAATCACCAAGGCTTACTGCACGCGCGTGGGCGAAGGACCATTCCCCAGCGAGGAGAAGGGCGACGCTGGGAGACAATCTGCGGAAGCGCGGCAATGAATATGGCGCGGTGACGGGACGTCCGCGGCGCACGGGATGGCTCGACCTGCCGCTGCTGCGCTATTCCGGCATGATCAACGGCACTTCGTGGCTGGTGGTGACCAAGCTTGACGTGCTCGACGAACTGGCGGAGATTCCGGTATGCGTCGGCTACAAGATCGACGGCAAAGAGACAGTGGAAGCCCCCGCGCACGCCAGCGGATACGAAAAGATTGAATGCATTTACCGGAAGCTGCCGGGCTGGCAGACTTCGACCGAAGGCATCACCGAATACAAGAAGTTGCCCAAAGCCGCGCGCGAATACCTGTCATTTGTGGAGAAAGAGGCGGAGGCAAAGGTCGGGATGATTTCCACGGGACCGGACCGCGGGCATACCATCCTGATGGACGAATTCGTTTCCGAGTTGAAGACCGCCGCGCAGAAAGCCTAGAATTGCCTCCCCGGCCGTGCTGTCCACACCGGCTCGCTGCGCGAGCCAGGCCGCGGAAGGAGAGCAAGACGATGGTGGTGTTGGCGGTCACCTGGATGGCGAAAGTTGGGCACGAAGCCGAAGTTGCCGCACTGTTTGAAAAACTAACCGAACAATCCCGCAAGGAACCGGGTTGTGCCATGTACCAGGTGCACCGGCACAAGACCGAGCCGCGCCGGTTCTTCATCTACGAGCAGTATAAGGATGACGCCGCGCTGGAGGCGCATCGCGCCGCGCCGCACTTCCTGCAGCATGCGCGAAAGGATCTGCCCAAGATCGCGGACCGCGTGGAAGGACATTTGTTCGAGCCGCTGGGATAACCTACTTGGGAACGGATCTTCTCCGAGTGTTTTTCTTCGGAGGATATACACTTCTCATGACCTCGTTCATGATGTCATTGAAGGCACCCCTCGGGATGGTCCAGCCGAGCGCCTTGGATAATCGACGCTTGAATATGTTTAGGGTCGTGTTGACCACGTAAAACGCCTCATCGCGATTTTCGGGCTTCTTCATTGCCATGTTGCCCTCCTCCTTTGTAAGTGGGCGGTCGAAGTCAGCGGGAATGCTCCTATTTGTTCTTGTCGATCATCAACTCGCCGCCGGAGGCGTAGCTTTCCTTGGACACTTCGTTGAAGGCTACAACGATCGCTTCGCGGCGTGCTCCGGCTTCTTCGACTAAAGCGTCGGTGATGCGCTTGGCGATCTTGCGCTTTTGATCGGCGGTGCGGCCGGTCAGCATCGTGATTTGAACCATGGGCATGGAACACCAGTTGTCAGTGGCCAGTTGCCAGTACAACGCAGGAACCGGGCTAGGAATTGGAAAAGCCAGAGCATAGCCCAGACTTATCCGCGAGAATCCGCGGAGATCCGTGGCCTATTTCGCTAACTCGTATCCGGCGAAGAAAAAGCTTAATTCGAAGCGGGCCGTGTCTTCCGCATCCGAGCCGTGAATGGCATTGTGCTCGATGTTGGTCGCCCACTTCTTGCGGATGGTGCCTTCTTCGGCGTTGGCTGGATTGGTGGCGCCCATCAGCTTGCGCAGATCGGCGATGGCGTTTTCTTTTTCCAGCGCCAGAACCACGATCGGGCCGCTCGACATGAAGTCGGTCAGCGTATTGAAAAACGGGCGGCTGGCATGCACCGCGTAAAACTGCTCGGCCTGGTGCTTGGAGATTTGCAGCATCTTCATGGCGAGGATGCGGAAGTTGTTCTTCTCGAACTGCTCGATGATGTCGCCGACCGCATTGCGGCGGACGGCGTCAGGTTTCACGATGGTGAAGGTGCGTTGCAGAGTCTTCATAGGTTGGTCGTTCGTCCTTGCGTTATTCATATTTCGTAGAGACGCTGGCGGCAACGTCTCTGGATCCGCCATGGCTGACGCATGGCTTGCACTATGCTTGACGCAGCTAGACGTAGCAAGCTACGTCTCTACGACTGGACGGCTAGACGTTTACTCCCAAGGCTGCCGCCAGCGTCTCGCCGATTGCGGCGGGGGATTTCGCTACGCGAATTCCACAACTCTCCAGCGCTTTGATCTTCTCGGCGGCAGTTCCCTTTCCGCCGGAAATGATCGCCCCGGCGTGGCCCATGCGGCGTCCGGGAGGCGCAGTCTGTCCGGCAATGAATCCCACCACCGGCTTCTTCATGTGCGTCTTCACAAACTCGGCGGCAGTCTCTTCCGCGTTGCCGCCGATTTCGCCGATCATGATGACCGCCTCGGTCTCGGGGTCGCGATTGAACAGGTCCAGCGCGTCGATGAAAGTCGTGCCGATAATTGGATCGCCACCGATGCCGATGGCGGTCGACTGCCCAATGCCGCGCTGTGTCAGTTGATGCACGGCTTCGTAAGTCAGCGTCCCAGAGCGCGAGACGATACCAACGTTTCCTTCTTTGTGAATTGAGGCGGGCATGATGCCGATCTTGCATTTACCCGGCGAGATGATGCCGGGGCAATTCGGCCCGATCAGGCGGGAGCGGCGGTCTTGCAGGAACTCCCAGGCTTTGACCATGTCGAGCGTCGGAATGCCTTCGGTGATGCAGACGATGAGATCGATTTCGGCGTCGGCGGCTTCCATGATGGCGTCGGCGGCGAACGGCGGCGGAACGAAAATGACGGTCGCGTTGGCGCCGGTCTTGTCGACGGCTTCGTGCACCGTGTTGAAGATCGGCCAGCCTTCGTGCGTGGTGCCGCCCTTGCCGGGAGTCACTCCGCCAACAATTTGCGTGCCATAGGCCGCGCTGGCTTTCGCATGAAACGTGCCTTCGCGTCCGGTGAGACCCTGCACGACTAACTCGCGTTTCTTTATTAACTAAGATTGCCATATGAAGAGTACCTCTTCCTAATTTCAATCAAAATCTTTCACCACAGGGAGCACGGAGGAACACAGGGGGAACTTTATCTCCACTCTGTTACTCCCATCGTTCCGCGGGCTGCGGCGACCACTTTATCTGCCGCATCTTTCATGGTGTCGGTCACGACAAAGTTGAAGCCCGAGTTCTTCAGAATCTTCTTGCCTTCGTCGACGTTGGTGCCTTCGAGGCGCAGCACGATCGGCAGCTTGATGTTGGTCTTGCGCGCGGCGTCGACCACGCCAGTGGCCAGCGTATCGACGCGCAGAATGCCGCCGAAGATGTTGATCAGCACCGCCTTCACATTCTTGTCGCTGAGCAGGATCTCGAACGCGTGCGCGACCTGCTCGGAGCTGGCGCCTCCGCCGACATCGAGAAAGTTGGCGGGCATGCCGCCGGCGTACTTGATGATGTCCATGGTCGCCATCGCCAGGCCGGCGCCGTTGACCATGCAGCCGACATTGCCGTCGAGCTTGATGTAGTTGAGGCTGTACTTCGAGGCCTCGACTTCGAGCGGATCCTCTTCGGTGATGTCACGCAATTCGCGGAGATCGGCATGGCGGAAGAGCGCGTTGTCGTCGAAGTTGATCTTGGCGTCGAGAGCGAACAGGCGCCCGTCGGTCGTCGTAATGAAAGGATTGATCTCGAGCAGCGAAGCGTCAGTGTCGAGGAAAGCCTTGTAGAGGCTGGTCAGGAACTGGACGGCGGGATTGATCTGCTTTGCGCCCAGGCCGAGTTTGAAGGCAATCTTCCGCGCCTGGAAGGCTTCGAGGCCCATGCCGGGATCGATGTGCTGCTTGAGAATCGCGTCAGGATTCTCGGCGGCGACCTGTTCGATGTCCATGCCGCCAGCGGCTGACGCCATAAACACAGGCTTGCCTTCGGCGCGATCGACCAGGATACCGAGATAAAGTTCCTTCTCGATGGGCAGCGTTTCTTCGATCAGCAGGCGGCGGACGATGCGTCCCTCGGGCCCGGTCTGATGGGTGATCAGCTTCATGCCCAGCATCTTGCCAGCAAGGTCGCCGGCCTCTTCCACCGACTTGGCGATCTTCACGCCACCGCCCTTACCGCGGCCTCCAGCGTGGATTTGCGCCTTGACCACGACTCCGCTGGCGCCCGAATTCAGAAGCTCTTTCGCGACCGACTCGGCCTCTTCGCGCGAAGTGGCCATGGAACCGCGAGGTACGGTCACACCATACTTCTTTAGGATTGCTTTTGCCTGGTACTCATGAATTTTCATAATGATGACTCTTCAGTTAAGACTCGGAAGGACCCTGCTTGCAGCGCGGTGACGCGGGCAGCAAACTTCTAATTTTATAGAGAGAGGGAGATTAGGGCAAACCTCAGGCTGACTATTATTCTTTACAATTTTGAAACAGGAAACGGCGGTCGCGTCATTTCTGCGCTCTTTTTCCCGCTTCGTACATCCAACGGTGTACAAAAATAGAGGGCAGTATCACTCGCAACAGCGGAGGCCGGTTGAAAATAATCTCTCTGAATGTCGCGCAACCGCGGTTAGTTCAGTACAAAGGCGCGACCATGAGTACCGGAATCTTCAAGCAGCCTGTATCCGGCCCGGTTTCCTTGCGCACGCTAAACCTGGATGGCGACCGGCAGGCCGATCTCTCCGTTCATGGGGGTCCGTACAAAGCCGTCTATGGTTATCCTTCGGAGCACTACGAGTTCTGGCGGAAGGAACTGCCCGACATGGAGTCTGCCGTGGGGAATGTTTGGGGAGAACTTCACCACCGAGGGGCTGTTTGAAGACGATCTGCACATTGGAGATCGCCTGCAAATTGGCGGCGCGATCATCGATGGTGCGCCAGCCGCGCATGCCCTGCTACAAGCTGGCGGCCAAGTTCCGGCGAGATGATATTCTCGCAGCGCTTTCTGCGCAGCGGCCGCAGCGGGTTTTACTTCTCGGTGGAGCAAGAAGGGGTCGGTGCAGGCCGGGGACACATTTCGAACTCTTGAGCCATGAGCAGGAGGGGATCTCGATTGCAGAGATGAACCGGCTGTTCGTGTCGGAGAAGTACAATCGCGAGCTGCTGGATAAGGCCATTGCGACTGCGGCGCTGCCGGAAGACTGGCGCAACTACTTTTCGCAGCGCCTGCCGGGGGCGAGCCCGGTCGAGCAGTAGTTGTAGAAAGCAACTTGCTGCCTCTTGCCGGCAGCGCCGATTGCGGCGGCCGAGACGTTGCAAGCAACGTCTCTACGAATGCCTGTGCTGATGCCGTACAATTCGGCTGAATATGATCCTGGACGCTCTCCATCATTTGGCTCATCGCGGGCACTCGCTCAGCCGCGCCGAAGCTCGCGACGTGATGTCGGAGGTTCTCTCGGGTAAGTGCACCGACGCGCAGATTGCGGCTCTTGTTGATCGCGCTGCGCATGAAGGGCGAGACCGTCGAGGAAATTGTGGGATTCGCGGAGGCGATCCGCACGGCTGCGGCTCCGCTCCCCATCGAGCGCGCAGCGGAAGCGCTGGCAGTCAGCGGTACGGGTCGCGATGCGTTGGCCGAAGAGTCCTCTCGAAGATGCCTTGATCGACACCAGCGGGACGGGCGGCGACGCCAGCGGAACTTTCAACATATCCACTGCGACGGCGCTGGTGACGGCGGGGGCCGGCGTGCGCGTGGCCAAGCACGGCAACCGGAGCATCAGCTCGAAGTGCGGGTCGGCGGATGTGATCGAGGCTCTGGGCGATCAATATTCAACTTTCGCCTGAGCGTTCGGCACAGTGTTTGCGCGAGGTGGGCATCTGCTTTCTTGTATGCGCCAAATCTGCATCCGGCGATGAAGCAGGTGCAGGGAGTGCGCCGCGAACTGCGTATGCGGACCATGTTTAACCTGCTAGGTCCACTGACGAACCCGGCGCGGGCGTCGGGACAGGTGGTGGGCGTGTATTCTATCGATCTTGTCGAAAAATTGGCAGAGGCGTTGAGCATGCTGGGCCTGCGGCGAGCGCTGGTCGTGCATGGGCTTGATGGGCTGGACGAGATCACGATCACCGACAAGACGCGCTTGGCCGAGGCACGCGAGGGAACGGTGCGATCGTATGAAATCGAGCCGGAAGAATTTGGGATGAAGCGCGCTACGTTGCAGGACATCTCGGGTGGGGAGGCGGTGGAGAATGCGGCGATCATCCGCGCTGTGCTGGCGGGAGAAAAATCTCCGCGGCGGGATGTGGTTGTGCTGAATGCCGCCGCCGCTCTGGTCGCGGCATGCAAGGCGGATCATATTGCGCAGGCAATTCCCTTCGCTGCGCAGTCGATCGACTCTGGGGCGGCATTGGGGAAGCTGGATGCTTTGGTCCGATTCAGTGCCGGTTAGGCACACTGGGCTGCACACTTCAAATCACTAAACACTAAATCATTAACCACTAAGGACACGAAGGTGCACGAAGGAAATACAGGAACGTTAATTCAACTGAACCTTCTCCAGGTACTGCGCCAGCTGAACATTCCATCCCAACTCTTTCTGCATTAGATCGCGCAAATGTCCTGATGCGTCGGGCTCGCCGTGCACTAGATAGGTTGTGGTCGGTTGATTCCGGAATGTGCGGAGCCATTGCAGCAACTCTGGCGGATCAGCGTGATCGCTGAACTGTTCGAGCGCGGCGACTTGGGCGCGGATGGGGACATAGTCTCCGAAGATCTTTACTTCATCCTTCTTGCTCTTGATGGCGAAGCCGCGCGTGCCCGGCGCCTGAAATCCGATGAACAGCACCAGGTTTCTGGGATCGGGCAAGCGCTGCGCGAGATGATGCAGAATGCGTCCTCCAGTCACCATGCCGCTCGACGAGATGATGACGGCGGGCATTCTGGCTTCATTGATTTTTTTTGATTCCTCTGGGGTTGACGCAAAGGTAAAGCCCGGCCAGGTGAGGGGCGAGCCATATTTGCGGATCATTTCTCGAGTCTCATCACTGTATTCCTCATCATGCTTCAAGAAAATCTCGACGGCCTTGATGGCCATGGGACTGTCGCAGAAGACCTGCATGCGAGGGACTTGTGCGGACTCGATCAGGTGCTTGAGGATGAAGACAAATTTCTGTGTGCGCTCGATCGCGAATGCAGGAACGATCACGCTGCCGCCACGGTTGGCCGTGGCCGTGATCAGACGGGCCAACTCCGGCAGCGGATCTTCTTTAGGATGCGCCCGATTGCCATAGGTCGATTCCATCACGACTAGGTCGGCCGTCTCGCCTTCCTGAGGGCCGGAGTGCACGACTTTCCCGGGAGCGACGGCGTGATCGCGCACGCGGCCAATGTCGCCGGTAAAGAGCATGCGCCGCGATTGACCAGCTGTGCTGAGCGAAATCTCTGCCATGCACGAGCCTAAGATGTGGGCGGCGCGAACGAAGCGGAAGGAGATTTCCGGGGAGAGAGTGACTGTCTCGCCCACCTGTACGGGCTTGAAGTATTGCAGCGAGCTCTGCGCCTCGTCGAATGTATAGAGCGGCAAGGCGGGATCGTGCTTGGACTTCTTCATCTTGTTATAGAAGCGTGCGTCTTCTTCCTGCAGATGGCCGGAGTCGGGAAGAATGATGCCACACAGATCGATGGTCGGCGCCGTGGCATAGATCGGTCCGCGAAATCCTTCTTTTACGAGGCGCGGTATCCAGCCGCAGTGGTCGAGATGCGCGTGGGTCAGAATGATGGCATCGACCTCCTTTGCCGGAACCGGAGTGTCGCGCCAGTTGCGTTCGCGCCATTCTTTTGGGCCCTGAAAGAGACCGCAATCAATCAGGACTTGAAATCCAATTTTGCCGGAAGGATCGCCAGTATTGATCAGGTGCTTCGAGCCGGTGACGGTGCCCGCGGCTCCGAGAAATTGGATATAGGCCAAAGATTGCCCTCCTGGCAAACAGATCAAGGTACCACGGAGGAAGCAGATTGCAGATTTGTGATTTCAGATTTCAGATTTCAGATTGTTGAATCGGCTCGGATGGATCCATCAGTTTGCGGTTTCAGCAGGGTTCACCTTGAATTCGTTGTTCGTTACGTCGCTCTCCGGGACGCTGCCGTCGTTCACTATCACTTGCTGCGGGGCGGCTGGTGTTTCGACTCGAATGGTCGCTCGGTCTTTGGCGCGGACTTCGAGGCGCTTTGTGGCCTCGCCACCGGCAAACTTGACGATGAGTGGAACCTCGGCGCCGGCGCTGCCCAGATTGTCGACCGTGACGCTTAGGATGAACGTGTTGTTCAACGTTTTTCTTGAAAACGCGGATTCGACTTTGAAGTCGGGCAGGCCGCGATCGCGATAAACCCAGTCGTCGAAGAACCATTCCAGGTCGCCCTGCGTCTGGGCGGCGATCAGATGCGGCATGTAGGCAGGATCTTTGTCCTGCTCAGGACGGTAGGCCGCAATCGCTTTTTTGAGCGCGGAATCGCCGACCATGTCTCGCAGCATCCACCAGACGCACATCGCTTTGCTGCGATAGAGTTCCTCACTGATCGTATTCACCAGCGAGCGGTTGACCGCGTCTTCGGTACGAGGAGCGGATGTTGGCTGCTCCACTTGATTCAGAGCCGAGCGGTGCGCGCTCATGTAATCGAGGGCGGCCTGCCTTCCCTTCTCCTGTTCGAGATAGAGCGCTTGCGCGAAGTGGGCGAGGCCTTCGTTGATCCAAGGGCGGAAGGATGTGAATGACGCATGAGTCAGTTGATGGGCCGCGGAAAGAGCTGCCACTTTCGAATCTGGATTGTCGATGGGAGTCAGGAGGAAAGCTCCGCTCTCAAAGGCTGCGGCTCCCGAATCCGGGAGATCGGCTACTCGAAGCACTTCATGACGCGGTCCGAACCAATCGGCAATGAGCGGCGCGATTTTCTCGCCAACATCGGCGAAAACCGCAGCCGAGGCATCGTGTCCGCGCAGGTAGCGAACTGTGATAGCGGGCCTTTCCAGTACTTGATAGCCTCCCATCACAAAAAGAGGACCAACCAAGCCCAAAGGTTGGTATTTGCAATCCGCAGTGGTCTGAACGGCCAGGCTCATTTGCTCATGCATCGAATTACAGGACGGTTCGTTGACGAGCATTTGCTGCGCTATGCCGTCATCCCTGGAGACGATGATTTTTAAATGGAATTCCGATGCCGACTCTCGCACTTTCCATCGCGCCAGGACCTCGAACAGACTGTCTCCTTCAGAGAGATTGGCGACATCGGTGGCGATCGGATACCAGGCCACGTAACCCACTCCTCGAACAGCGGTAAAGTCTGGACCGATCTGGTCCCAGTCGGTGCTGGCCGCCGCATCCTCTGGAGTACCGATGCGAGTGAGACGTGTCGCATCTAGCTGGATGACTCCTTCATAGGCGATGTCCAGATCGACAGTTCCCTTCGGTGCGATCTCTTGCGGCAACGTCACGATCGCTTCCGAAAGCCCGCCGGTGTGGTCGATGTCGGAAGCATAGGGCTGAGTGACGAACTGCACTGCCTTGTCTCCAGCCTTGATGGATCGCCAATTGAGGGAAGAGGAAATCTGCAGCACGGCAATCTTCTGCGGAGTGGGCGTGTCGTTTCTGAGCGTGATTTTCCCGCGGGCACCCAGGCGATGCTGCTCAGGGTCGATCTGGACGTTGAGATCGTACTTCTGGATCGAGAAGGCTTCTCGGTCCAGGGAAAAACAAAAAACTGCACCACAGAGGACACAGAGGAGGCACAGAGGTTTCACGGCGGACTTCATTCTTTGTCCGATGGGGGCTGCTTGGCTCGGCGTTGCCTTACGACTTCATAGAGCACGACTGCGGCGGCGACCGACACATTCAGCGACGGCACTTTGCCGAGCATGGGAATCGTGACCAGGAAGTCGCACTTGCGCTTGACCAGGTCGTGCAGGCCCTTGCCTTCTCCGCCGAGAACCAACGCGCAGTCCATGTTGTAGTCCAGAGCGTCGTAGGTTTGCGGGGCACGCTCGTCGAGACCGACGGTCCAGACATTGTTCTCTTTCAGTTCCTCCACCGTGCGCGAGATGTTAGTCACCTTGGCGATAGGGAGATGCTCGCTGGCTCCGGCGGAGGACTTGGTCACGGTTCCGGTGACGGCGGCGGCGCGACGCTCGGGAATGACAAGGCCGTTCGCTCCGGCCGCATCGGCGGTACGCAGGATGGCTCCCAGGTTGTGGGGATCTTCGACGCCGTCGAGCACGACGATCAGGGAATACTGCGCTCGCTTCGCCGAGATTACATCGGCGAGGTCGTTGTACTGTTTGGCGGAGGTGACGGCGACCACGCCCTGATGCGAAGCGTTTCCGGCCATGCGGTCGAGTTCGGTGCGCGGCAGGAAGCGCACGGGCACGCCGATTTTGCGGCAGTCCTCGATCAGGCGCTGCAGGCGGATGTCGTGGCGCTCCTTGGCCATCCCGACCCATTCGAAGGCGCGGCCGCGCGCCTTCAGCGCTTCGGTGACGGAGTTGATGCCGTAGATGTAGTGCATGAGGTATCAGTGTACCGCGTGCTCGTAGAGACGTAACTGGTTACGTCTCTGCCCGCAGTGTAGCGAACGCTTGCAATCACGGCAATGCCGGCAGAGACGTTGCAAGCAACGTCTCTACGAATGACATGCCGTCACTATTTCTGACGGTTCGGGGCGCTGCGTGTAATCTTCGTTCGCCGATGCGTAGAGAATCGTTCCGTCACGATCGATGATGAAGGTGGCGGGGATCGGGAGTTCCCAACTGTCGTCGCCATTTGTGAATGGCAGATTTACGAACGCTCGGCGGTAGACGGCTTCCTGTAGCGTCGGCACGCGATACGTCAGCCCGAATTGCCGCGCTACGTTATTTCCCGCGTCTGACAGCAATGGAAACCGCAGCTTGTGCTGGTCGTGCATGAAGAACGACTGCTTCACGGTCTGCGGAGAGATGGCGACGAGGGTTGCTCCAGCCTGCTCGATCTGTGGAAGGATGAGGTTCATGGCCTCCATCTGGCCGACGCAGAAGGGGCACCAGCGGCCGCGGATGAAGCAGAGGACGAGGCGGCCGTGGGAGAGCAGGTCGGCGGATGAGGTGAGCTTGCCGTCGTGATCTGGGATATCGAAATCAGGAGCTTTCGCGCCAACCGGTAGAACGTTTCGCTGCGACATTTCGCTGCTTGAGGTCGGCGACGGCCTGGGCATGAATGGCTTGCGTTTCTGTGGGAACGTACTTCGCGATCAGGTCTTTGCGCTCGGCGAAGATGTCACGCAGGGGCCGCGTGTCAGTGCCGGGATTGGATTCTTCGAGAGAACGCCATTTCATAATCGAGACGCGACTAACTTGCAGGGATCCTTCGACTGCGCGGCCGTTCGCTTCGCTCGCGGCCGCTCCGCTCAGGATGACAAGACTTTAAGGTACAGCTCAAACGGAAACCACTACTGGACACTTGGCACTGATCACTGACAACTGACCACTGACACTGACCACTGACAACGGCTACTGGCCCCTGATGACCACCTCTACATTCCGGGCATCTTCATGCCTGCCAGCCTTCTCGCGAAGCTGGGCTTGCCCATTTGCTTGAACATCTTTTTCATTTGGGCGTACTGGCGGAGCAGGTTGTTCACTTCCTGGATCGTTGTGCCGGAGCCGCGGGCGATGCGCTTGCGGCGGCTGCCGTTGATGACTTCGTGATGGTTGCGCTCGTGCATGGTCATCGAGTTGATGATGGCTTCGACGCGATCGATCTGCTTTTCGTCCACGGAGTCTGCGGCCTTCTGCAGTCCGCTGAACGGGCCGATCGACGGGAGCATGCCCATCAGGCTCTTCATCGATCCCATCTTTTTGACCGAGCGTAGCTGGTCGCGGAAGTCTTCGAGCGAGAAGCCGTCGCCGGTGAGGGCTTTGGTGGCCATCTCCTGCGCCTTCTTCTTGTCGATCTGCGATTCGGCGCGCTCGATCAGCGACAGGATGTCGCCCATGCCCAGAATACGCGACACGATGCGGTCGGGATGGAACGGCTCCAGCGCGTCATACTTTTCACCCACGCCGATAAACTTGATCGGCTGCCCCGTGACTTGGCGAATCGAGAGCGCGGCACCACCGCGGGCATCGCCATCCATTTTGGTCAGCACGATTCCGGTAAGCGACAGCTTCTTGTGAAACTCGTCGGCAGAGTTGACTGCATCCTGTCCGGTCATGGCGTCGGCCACGAACAAAATCTCGGACGGATTCAGCAGTTTCTTGAGCGACTGCATCTCATCCATGAGCTGGTCGTCGATGTGCAAGCGGCCAGCGGTATCGACGATCAGGACGTCGCATCCAGTGACGACCGCTTCGCGCCGGGCTTCTTTAACCAGACGCTCGACCGTGGCGGTATTAGCTTCGCTGACCTGGCCTTCGTAGATGTGGCTCTTGACAGCCTGCGCGACGACTTTCAATTGCTCGCGCGCGGCGGGACGGTAGACGTCGACCGATACCAGCAGCGGACGATGTCCGCCATTCTTGAACCAGTTCGCCAGCTTGCCGGAAGTGGTCGTTTTACCGGAACCTTGCAGTCCGGCCATGAGCACGACTGTCGGAGGCTGCGAGGCGAACTTCACGTGCGCGGTGTCCTTGCCGAGGATCTCGACCAGTTCGTCGCGCAGAATCTTGATGACCTGTTCGCCGGGCGAGAGCGCGGTCATGACTTCCTGACCGACAGCCTTGGCGCGGATCTGGTCGATCAGTTGCTTGACGACTTTGAAGTTGACGTCGGCCTCGAGCAGCGCCAGGCGGATTTCGCGGAGCGCTTCGTCGATGTTCTCCTCGGTCAGCGTGGCTTGGCCGCGGAGGGTTTTGAAGGCGCGTTGGAGTTTTTCCTGGAGATTCTCGAACATAGAGTTAGGTAAGTATTTTAACAGCCAGGCCGCGTGGGGGTAGGACGCGATCATCGTCCCAGAGTCAAAACCCGCCCGGACGAAGGCGTCCGGGCCCACATGACAATTGGAGGACGTTGGGGGCAATTTCCAGCCAACGAGTTGAGTGGCGGCGGGACGCCGGCGCTACGGCGCGAATACTTCTTTTGCGGCAATCACTGTGTTGCTGTGGATCGAGACTGTGTCTTCGACGCTTTGGGCGTAGCCGCCGGCGTAGGTCACCATCACCGGGATATTTCTTGCGCGGGCTACGCGGAACACCAACTCGTCTCTCTTCTTCAGGCCTTCGATGGTCAACTCCAGGCCGCCGAGCTGGTCTTCACGATAGGGGTCGGCGCCTGCAATGTAACAGATCAGGTCGGGCTCGAACTGGCGGAGGCCGGAGCTGAGCGCGTTGTCGAGCCAGGCCAGGTAGTCATCGTCGCCGGTGCCATCGGGCAAGTCGACATCGATCGAGGATGGCGGCTTGTGCATGGGATAGTTGTTGTGTTGATGCAGCGAGATGGTGAAGACGTCGCCCGCATGGGCTCCGCGGATTTTCCCACTTGGTGCGTTGGCCGGCTGTTCGACGGTTGAGATCGACGAAGAAGGCAGCAGAGCGCTGGCAGTGCGTGTGCCGGCAAAGATAGCCGCGGTGCCGTTGCCCTGGTGAACATCGCAGTCGACGGTCATGGCGGTGCGAATTTTGTCGTCGCGCTGCAGGCGACGAATGGCGACCGCTACGTCGTGGATCATGCAGAATCCTTCGCCGTGATCGGGGAAGGCATGATGGAAGCCGCCTCCGATGCTAATGCAGACCTTGTCGGCGAGAGCCTGGCGTGCGGCGAGGATGGATCCACCAGCGGCCAGCCAGAAGGCTTCGACCAGGTCGCGCGAGTACGGGATTTCCATTTCCATTTCTTCACGCGGAGAGAGCGTGCCGGACTTCAGCTTCTGGACGTATTCGGGCTTATGGACCAGCAGAATGTCCTGATCAGTCGCAGGTTGCGGTTCCAGAAAGTCTTTAGCCTCGGCTACGCCCGTCGAGATCAGGCGATCGCGGACGCGGCGGTACTTCTCGGCGGGGAAAACGTGGTTGCCGATGGGGAGATAGTAGGCGTCGCTGTAGATGAGCTTGAAAGGGAGCATGCAGCAGTCAGCACTCAGCACTCGGTCAGGCGAGGGCTGAGAGACTTCATATAATACGCGGGAAGGCGGCGTTTGGCTTGGGGCCGCTACCTCTCACGCGCGGGAAGCGAGGCCAAGATGGCCTCGCGACAGCCGGCGAGACTCCGGCGCTACGATTGCAGGGATCCTTCGACTGCGCAGATTCTGCGCTTCTCGCAGAATCCGCTCCGCTCAGGATGACAATGCTTGCGGCTAATGTTTTTTGGCTGACTGCACGGGCGCTACCATGGGCCTTCTTACCGGCACGATGGCTCCTCGCGAGGGATCGGCGGCGGCGCTGGCTCGCGTCAGGACTTCCTTCTGGATGTACTGCACAAATTCCTGAATCTGGTGCTGCATCTCTTCCATGCGTTCACGCATTTGCAGGATGATGGCCATGCCGGCGATGTTGACGCCGAGGTCGCGAGCCAGAGAGAGGATGAATTCGAGGCGTTGCAGGTCTTCGTCGGTATAGAGGCGGGTGTTGCCTTCGGTGCGCGAAGGCTTGAGCAGCCCCTCACGTTCGTAAAGGCGAAGCGTCTGGGGATGGATGCCGTACATCTCGGCAACCGAGGAAATCATGTAGGCGCCTTTGGATTTCCGTTTGGTCATAGATCTCCGTGCACTGATTTTACGGTAAGCCCCAGATATTTCCCGTCATTTCGGTGAGGAGGCAGAATCCCGCCAAACCTCGGTAGCGAGGGCGCATCGAATCGGCGGAGGATCATCATGGACGAAAATAACGCCATCAGTGTAGTAGAAAATCTTATTGAGACGTGCAGAGACGGACAGAAAGGCTATCAGGATGCCGCTGAACACGTAAAGCGCGGGGACCTGAAGACCTACTTCAACCAGCAAAGTATGGAGCGGGGGCAATTCGCGCAGGAGTTACAGACTGAGCTTTCGCGGCTGGGGAAACCGGACAAGAAAGTTTCCGGGTCCGCTTCGGCAGCGATGCACCGCGCTTGGATCGACACCAAAGTCAATCTGGGCGGCGGTGACAAGACCATTTTGGAGTCCGTCGAGGCTGGCGAGGACAACGCCAAGGACACCTATCAGAAAGCGCTGAGCGGAACCTTGCCCGCAACCGTGCTCGAGATGGTGCGGCGGCAATCGGCCAGCGTACAGCGCGCGCACGATAAAGTGAGAATGCTGCGGGACGAGGCGAAGGCCGCTTAGGCCATTGATAGGGACCTTGCTTGCAACGTCTCTCATGTAGAAGTTAGGGCGCCACGGATTCGCACGGATCTTCACGGATTTCTATCCGTGTCGCTTCGTGAAATCCGTGGCGTTGTTATTGAGCTGCCGGTTGTGGATTCTTGCTGGACGGAACCGACCATCCTGCCGGCTTTAGGGCGTGATTGACGAGGTAGGCTACGACGCCGGCCGCGATCAGAATCATGCCGAAGGAGAACGAGCTCATGTTCCAGATTTGCTCATGCTCGGCCCGCAAGACCGAAAAGACAAGCAGCAGAACAGGTGGAATGCCGATCGCGACCGCTCCGAGCCGTCCGCCAGGGACCTTGAAAGGACGAGGCAGATCCGGCTCGCGGAATCGCAGGACTGCCAAGGCCACGAACTCTAACGACAGGCTGGCTCCGTAGAGCAGGATGTCGAGCGTGACCAGGCGGGCGAAACCGAGGCCTAGACACATGGCCCACCCGATGGCGAGAGCAATGATCGCAACCCAGGGGGCGCGAGACTTTTTCTGCAGCTTGCCAAAGACGGCGGGAAGCATGCCGTCCTGGGCCATTGCCAAAGGCAAGCGTGAGTAGCTCATGACGAGCGCATTGAACATACCGAAGGCGCTCATCATCCCGCCGAGGACAACTCCGACGCGAAGGAGAGGTCCGCCGATCAGGGCGGCAATATCTGCCCATGAGCCGGTTTCCCAGGCAGTCGCCTTCAGGCCGGTTATCCACATGGCGGCGAAGGGCAGGATATAGCTCACGGCCACGATGCAGACGGCAACCAGCATGGCGCGGGGGTAAGTCCGCTGCGGACGCTCAACTTCAGTCGCTATGGTCGAAGCGTTGTCCCATCCCATGTAGTTCCACATGCAGATGAGAAGGCCGCCGAGAATATCGACGGAAGAAGTTGTCGGCTTCGTGACGGCATTGGCCAGGGCCCCAAGCTTAAACGGAGCCAGCAGAACGATCGCGATGAACGGGGCCGAGAGAGCTACGAAGAGCCAGAGGGAGGTCAGGGAGACGACTTTGACTCCGGCAATATTGAGCAGGGCGCAGGCAACGACGACCGCCAGTGCCACCCACCATCCGCGATTGCCTTCCTGAAACCAGGGGAACATGCGGGTCAGGTAGGCGACGAAAAGGGTGGGATAGATCGCCATGTCGAAGATGGAGGCAATCAGCGAGAGCCAGGCTTCCTGAAATCCCCAGAAGTTGCCCATGGAGCGGCGCACCCAGGCGTAGTACCCGCCTTCAAAGGGTAGTGCGCTGGAAAGCTCGCCGATCATGAAGGCTGTGGGCAAGCTCCAAAGCAGCGGCGTGATGAGCAGGATCAGGATCGCGCGTCCATAGCCGGCGCCATGCACGATCTCTTCGGTGCCGTAGGTTCCACCCGACACCATAAAAAAGGTGGCGGCGACCAAAGGCCAAAGGGTGAGGCGGACGAATTTCTTCCGGTTAGGGACGGCGGCGAGGGTCTGGGAATGATCAGATTGCGGACGTTGGGCGCTAGCTGTTGCCAATTTCTATGTCTGCCTCCTCAAGCGACTCACTCTCACCACCGCGTCTCCCTTGATTGCTCTCGCGGCTCCCGGAACTGAGCGATTTCCCGGGCATTTCGGTGGAGTTAGTTCGCAATTGTGAGATTACGGGAAATTTCCACAGATGCAAGATTTTTTTGAATTATTTTGCAAAATTTTGTAAGCGGGAGGAGGGGAACGGAGGTAATGATTCGCGCTAGCTTCGCGAACGGACAAATCTTTCACCACAGAGGGCACAGAGGAGCACAGGGGAAATCAGAGGCTTAATTCCCAGGTCTCGGCCACGAGGTTTTTGCGGCTCCAGTTGCCACTTCGTGCGGCTCGGAAATGCCGGCTCGGGTACTGCCGGCGGAGACGTTGCGAGCAGAGTCTCGACGATGAGAATGGCTTGCGGTGGAAGGGGTGAGTGTTTATTATGCCGGGCATTGGGGGAGGGTTCTATGAAAATACCGTTTGTTGTTGCCGTTCTTTCCGTGGCTGGGCTCTTTGCCGCCCAGCCGTTGCTGGCACAAAATGCCTTTCAACCCGATCAAATCAAGTGGGGACCGGCGCCACCTTTCGTGCAGCCAGGGGCGCAGATGGCGGTATTGGAAGGTGATCCGGGAGCTTCCGCTGGTGACTTCACGGTTCGCATCAAAATGCCGGACGGCTACAAGATCGCTCCGCATACGCATCCCAACCGGGAAAACGTGACTGTGCTTTCGGGCACGCTCAAGGTCGGCATGGGCGACCAGTTTGATGCCAGCAAGATGATGAGCTTCGGAGCCGGCAGCTTTGCTTATCTCGATCCCAGCATGCATCACTATGCCGCGGCATCTGGGGAGACGGTGATTCAGATTCACGGCATGTCGCCGCTGAAGATCAATTACATCAATCCGGCGGATGATCCGAGCATGAAGAAGTAGGCAAGGCGCTCAGCAGAAGGGGCACGGGGGAACACAGAGGTCAGTTCTCCCAGCCTCTGCCTTCGACCATGCGTTTCACTCCGTCTCGCAGGTGGAGGACGTTGAAATTGATCAGGAGACCTACCAATATGCCGCTCAGACGCGTGTAGGACAAGAGTTGGGCTTGATGAATCGGATGGAGGGCCTCGACGGATTTCACTTCGACTACGACTCGATGTTCCACGATCAGATCGATGCGGTATCCGACCTCGAGTTTCTGGCCTTCGTAAACCACCGGGCTGAGCTACTTCAGTGGCTACTTCGAAGCCTCGTATTCTCAGTTCTTGCGCCAGGTAGGCCTGATAGGCACTTTCCAGGAGGCCGGGGCCGAGCAGAGAGTGAACCTTCATCGCGGAGTTGACGATCGCGCCCGTGATGTCATTTACACGGAGCGAGTGAGAACGTGCCGGAGATGCCATGTCTGATACATACCAGATTTACCCTGTGTTCCTCTGTGATCCCTGTGGTGAAAGATTTTGATCGGTTCAAATCGGGAAAGACACTCACCACAGGGGGCACAGGGGAACACAGGGTAGCCCAACGGGCTGAGCGTACGCTTCCTGTACGAGGATCCCGGCTGTGATTTATTTGTGCGATGCGAGTGAGAAGGTGGTCAAGAGTGCAGGGATCCTTCGACTGCGTGGCTGCTTCGCTCTTCGCGAAGCAGCCACTCCGCTCAGGATGACAGTTCCTCACGACGGGCGGGGGAACTCGGGAACCTTTATACTTTGCTCCACAACTCGGCTCTCGGGTCTTCCGGGTTCAGCTTGGCTAGTTCGCGCAACAATTCTTTGGTGCGCTCGTCCCTGGGCATGGGGACGGTGACGTTGATTTCGACGATTTCGTCTCCTCGGACGCCTTCCCTGGTGGCCGATGGGACGCCTTTTTCACGGAGACGTAGCTTCTGACCGGACTGCGTTCCCGGAGGGATCTTCAGCAGGGCGCGGCCGTCGATGGTGGGAACTTCGATTTTGGCGCCTAGTGCGGCTTCGGTCGCGCTGACTGGAACCGTCAACGAGATGTCATCCCCGTCACGATGGAAGATCGGGTGACTATCCGTGCGGATGATCACGTAGAGATCGCCCGCCGTGCCGCCATGAACTCCGGCGTTGCCTTTGCCAGGGAGGCGGATGCGTTGGCCGTCACGAGTTCCGGCTTTGATTCGAACTTCCAGCGGCTCTGTTTTTGAAACGGTGCCTTCGCCGTGGCAGGTGGGACAGGTCGTCAGATTCTTGCCGGTGCCGTGGCAGCGCGGACATTGCACGTTGAACTTCATGCGTCCGCCCGTCTGCGTGATCTGGCCGGTGCCGTTGCATTCTGGACATTTGCCGGGGGCTTCCAACGTGCCCTGCCCATGGCAATGCGAGCAGACATCGTTGCGGGAGATGTTGAGCCGCATAACTCCGCCGCGGATGGCTGTCCAGAAGGGGACGTTGACTTGATACTCGAGGTCAGTGCCAGGCTCCGGGCCTTCTTCGGCCTGGGCGGCGCCGCGTCCTCCTCCGAAGATGGAGCCGAAGATGTCGCGGAAGCTGCCGCTGCCTGAGGTGCTACCAGTTTTGCGACCGCGAGCTGCATTGTCCATCAGGTCGGAAAAATCGAATCCGCCAAAGTCAAAGGGAACACCTTGACCACCCTGAGGTTGACCGCCTCCAGGGAACCCTCCGGGAAAGCCTCCCCCGCCTGCACCCCCGGCACGGGCGTAAGCTTCGGCCGTGGCTGGGTCAATGTTGTCGGAGTAGAAGCCAACCTGATCGTAGATTTTGCGTTTCTTAGGATCGCTTAGAACTTCGTTGGCTTCGGAGATAGCTTTGAACTTCTCTTCGGAGGACTTGTCGCCGGGATTGACGTCGGGATGGTACTTGCGCGCGAGTTTGCGGAAGGCCTTGCGGATTTCATCGGCCGAGGCGGACTTCTTCACGCCTAGAATTTCGTAATAGTCTTTTTTTGGGGTCGTTGCCATTTAATGTCCCGGTGCACCGCCGGCCTCTTGCGCGTCTGCCGACGGGTCCGCGCCACATTCTTAGTTCACGATCTTGCGTCTGTCTTTATCTTCTAACACCAGTGTCAATTCTTCAGAGGACGGAGCGTCGACATAGACTGGGACCTGGCGCGTTCCGCTGGGAGTCTCGACGAAAACGAGCCACTGTCTCTCGTTCTCGGCGAGACTTAAGAAATAGGTTTCGTCGTTGATTTGAAAGTCCAATTTGGCCTCCCCCTCACAAAACTTTCATCGTCCTAGGAAACTGAAGGATCTCTGCACGTCCCCACGGTGCGGTGAAGAGTGCAGGGATCCTTCGACTGCGTGGCTGCTTCGCTGATCGCGAAGCAGCCACTTCGCTCAGGATGACAATTGCGCGGTAGGCGGGCGAGGGCGCCCGCCCTACACGTGCTTATTTTTTGTCTTCTACGTCGACGTACTCGGCGTCGATTACGCCTTCGTCTTTCTTCTTGGCTTGACCGTCGCCGGCTTGGTCGCCGCCCGGGGCTGCTCCCGGTGTCGGGCCCGCACCCGGCTGGGGCTGGGCAGCTTTGTACATCTGCTCGGCCAGCTTGTGCGAAGCTGCGGTCAGGGTTTCGCGCGCTTTTTCCATGGTCGCCTTGTCGTTGGACTCCAGCGCCTTCTTGGCATCGGCCAGAGCGTTTTCGACGTCGCCGCGTTCGGAGCCGGAGATCTTGTCGCCCTGCTCCTTCAGCATCTTCTCGATGTTGTAGACCATCGAGTCAAGCTGGTTCTTGGCGTCGATCGATTCGCGCTGCGCCTTGTCCTCGGCGGAGTGAGCATCGGCCTCTTTCGCCATGCGCTCGACTTCTTCCTTCGACAGGCCGGACGAGGACGTGATCGTGATCTTCTGGTCCTTCTGCGTGGCAGTATCTTTCGCGGTCACGTTCAGAATGCCATTGGCGTCGATGTCGAACGTCACTTCGATCTGCGGCACGCCGCGCGGAGCCGGCGGGATCCCGGTCAAGTGGAACTTGCCGAGAGTCCGGTTCTGCGCCGCCATGGGACGCTCGCCTTGCAGCACGTGGACCTCGACTGAGGTCTGGCTGTCGGCCGCGGTCGAGAACGTCTCCGTCTTCTTGGTTGGAATCGTCGTGTTGCGCGGGATCATCGGCGTCGAAACACCGCCCAGGGTCTCAATCGACAGCGAAAGCGGGGTTACGTCGAGCAAGAGCAGGTCTTTCACCTCGCCCTTGAGCACGCCGCCCTGGATTCCGGCGCCGATGGCCACAACTTCATCGGGATTGACGCCCTTATGGCCTTCACGTCCGAAGAGCTCTTTCACCAACTGCTGGATGCGAGGCATACGGGTCTGCCCGCCGACCAGAACGACCTCATTGATCTTGCTGGTGTCGACGCCCGCGTCTTTCATGCACTGTTTGCACGGACCTACTGAGCGCTGGACGATGTCTTCCACCATGCCTTCGAGCTTCGCCCGGGTCATTTTCTTGACCAGGTGCTTGGGACCAGTTGCATCAGCGGTGATAAAGGGCAGATTGATCTCCGTCTCCATCGTGGTGGAGAGTTCGATCTTCGCCCTTTCGGCTGCGTCACGCAGACGTTGCAGGGCCATTTCATTGCCCTTGCCGCGCAGGTCGAGGCCTTCGTCCTTCTTGAATTCGTCGATGAGCCAGTCCACGATGCGCTGGTCGAGGTTGTCGCCGCCCAGGTGCGTGTCGCCATTCGTGGCCTTCACTTCGATTACACCTTCGCCGACTTCGAGGATCGAAATGTCGAAGGTGCCGCCGCCGAAGTCGTACACGGCGATGGTTTCATCCTTGCCTTTGTCGAGCCCGTAGGCGAGCGCGGCTGCCGTGGGCTCGTTGATGATGCGCTTTACTTCGAGGCCGGCAATCTGGCCGGCATCTTTGGTGGCCTGGCGCTGTGCGTCGTTAAAGTACGCCGGAACGGTAATGACTGCTTCCGTCACTTTCTCGCCGAGATAATCTTCCGCAGCTTTCTTCAATTTCTGCAGAATCAGGGCTGAGATCTGGGGTGGGGTGTATTCCTTCCCTTGCGCCAAAACCGCGACGTGATCGCCCGACTGGACGACCTTGTACGGCACCATCTTGATCTCTTCGCTGACTTCGTCATAACGACGTCCCATGAACCGTTTAATCGAATAAACCGTGTTCTCAGGGTTGGTGATCGCCTGCCGCTTGGCGACCTGTCCAACCAGGCGTTCGCCTGTCTTGGTGAAACCTACAACGGAAGGCGTGGTGCGCCCTCCTTCTTCATTAGCGATGACCTTGGGCTCGCCACCCTCCATCACGGCAACGCAGGAGTTGGTGGTCCCGAGGTCAATTCCGATGATCTTTGCCATAAAACATCCTCCTAAAACTTGATAAGTGCTTTGTAATCAATGAATATATGATTGCGCCGAAAACCATACTAGAACTTGAGTGGATTGCTGTCAAGGTTTAGATGAGCTGAAGGCACTTGAGGTTGCGAGTATTTCAGGAGGGCAAATGTGAGATCGGACGTCAGGCTTCGGACCTCAGACTTCAGACTTCAGACTTCAGACTTCGGACCTCAGAGTTCAGACCTCAGACCTCGGGCTTCGGGCTTCGGGCTTCGGGCTTCGGAGTTGGACTCTTTTCTTGGTTTTCTTGGGGCGGGCTGTATGAGTGGAGGGGGTTCCTCCGGTATCGCCACCTGCACATTCGGCGACAGATGGCTCTGTGCAAAGCGCTGCATATTGACAGTGGCTCGCGCAGTGACATATCGTGCGGAAGCTTCGTCGCCTTCGGCGAATATGTATTTTCCAGGCATCATCACCCACGACAAAAGAGGAGTATCTATGTACCCCGTTCGACTTCGCACCATTTGCACGTTTGCTTTTCTCATCGCCGGGTTCATCCAGGTAGCCAACGCCAAGACTCTCTGCGTGAATCCCAAAGGTACGAGCGGATGTTACGCGAAAATTCAGGACGCCGTGAATGCGGCTGCCAACTTTGATGTGATCAATCTTGCAGCGGGTACGTACAAAGAAGATGTGGTCATCGGCAAGGCGCTTTCGCTGATCGGCGCGGGCGCCGGCATGTCGGTGATTGACGCCACCAACCTTCCCAATGGAATTCTTTTGGACGGACTAAACAATCCGGGGCTCCACGACGTGACGGTCGCAGCGCTCTCGGTGAAAAACGCGCTGTTTGAGGGAGTGATCGTGCTCAATACGACCGGAGCCGTCATTCGGGATACGCACATCCTGCACAACGACACCACGCCCCATACCTTCGGGTCGGGCACAGCCTGCGACGGGCAGCCCGCATACGAGACCGATGAGAGCGGAGACTGCGGGGGCGGGCTTCACCTGATCGGGGCGGTCAGGACAGTGGTTTCAGGAAATCAAATTCAAGACAACGCCGATGGCATCCTGATCAGCGATGAGACCGGGGAAAGCCGGGGCAACCTGATCGTCAACAACATTGTGACCGATAACCCGGAGGAGTGCGGAGTTGTACTAGCCTCGCATCCACCGATGGGCGCGATGCCACCGGCCTTTGCCCCGCATTATGGTGTGGACTACAACACCATCTCTCAAAATGTCGTTTCTCGAAACGGCGTATCCGTGGGAGGAGCGGGAGCCGGACTGTTTTCTGACGGAGCCGGGCAGGGCCGGGTGTCGCACAATGTGATCATCCGCAACCAGCTCACGGCGAATGGGATTCCCGGCGTTTCGCTGCATACGCACGTTGGACCCGCATTCGGATTGCCCGCGGACGACATGTCAGGAAACATGATCATCGGCAACTACATCGCCGGCAACGGGGCGGATGGCGACGACACCGCAACCCCGGGGAGGACAGGAATCAACATCAACAGCGGTGGTGGCGGCTCGCCTGTGATCGGAACCATCATCTCGGAGAATACGATTAAGAACGAAGATGTCGCCGTTGCCGTCAGCACGCCGGCCGACGTCGATGTGCATCTGAACAATTTCCAAAATGGCAAGATCGGAGTGGCCAACGTCTGTACTCTTGACGGGGCTTCGTGCGCTGGCACTATCGATGCAACGCAGAACTTCTGGGGATGCGCTGCTGGACCGAATACTGCCAGTTGCGCGACTACCAGCGGATCTGGGATTCGTTCGACGCCATCACTTTCAACGGCAATCACGTTTTAAGTTATACGAGTTCTCTTTCAGTGCTGCGCTCCGGGAAAGCATCTTCCGGAGCGCATTTTTATTGGGCCCCCCCGCGGTTATATCGTGGCTTCCTTGCTGATTTTGCTTTCTTTCTTTGCGATCTTTGCGCATCCTTTGCGGGCTTTGCGGTCTAAAGCCTTTAACCGCTAAGGTCGCGAAAGAACAGCCGCAAAGTACGCTAAGGAATCTGCGGCTGAATTTGCGATATGATGCGCTCTGTTTTTCTTTTTACTATCGCGCTTTGCAGGCTGCTTCGAAGTCGGAATAGGATCCCGGGGTCAGGGTTACGGGAACGACTTCTCCCTGATAGGGACGATTCTTATCGTGGCGACGATAGACGGTGCCGTCGGGCTCGAAGGCACGATAGATGCTGCCGTTGTCATCCATCTGAATATTGGGGTTGTGCCACTGTCCGCGCAGGTCGATGTAGGGACGGTGATCGCCGGTAAGATTTCCAAAGAAGGCCGGCCAGTAATACATGTAGAGGGAGATCTTTTCTCCGTCCGTGTTCAAGCCGATCCCGCGCCGCATGCCACCGCCAAGACGCATGCGAAGGATTTCGCCGCGCGGTGAGCAAAGATAGCCTGTCCCGCCGACGCTGTCGGAGCCGGATAGATGCGGCTACCAGAGGGCCTGGTTCGAAGCCGACGTAGACCCACGTACTTTCCGCTCTTCATGCAAGATGCCCCGTCCTTGCCGTCGCGGGGATGATATGGAACTTTCCGCCCAGGTGGAAACCTACACGGCGCGAATATCCCTGTGATGGCGACAACCAGCACACAGCCAAGACCAGGGTTAAAAGTACTTGCGGAACACAGCGCGGACAGCCCCGCGGGAATCGGGTGCGCGGGAACTGAGTGAAACTATTTGGCTGGCGTTGAGAGAAGCGAGGCGTCGGCGTTCGGGTTATCTATCAATCAGAATTGTTAATCTACTTCCATCTTCCACAGCGGTTGTCCAGCCAGCGAATGGTAGAAACCCCATGCTGCCAGGGCGGCGACGCTCAGCAGGGCAAGGACGGAGACGACCATGTACCAGGCGGAGAGATCCCGAGGAAAAGGGAAGGTTGGCTGCCATGTTCACGGTGAAGATAGGCGACCGCCAAGGGAATCAGACCGAAACGAAAGACGACGAGAACAGGCGCAATCGAGTCAACGAGATCTCCGCCGGCAACCTCCGCCCGACGTGCGAACTGGTCGCCCCCTGGGAAGAGCGAAGAGCGCCAACGAATGCAATGGCGGAGAGCCAGTCTTTACGGAGAACAACCTTAAGCCCGAGCAGCAGGAAAAAGAACTGCAACGTGCCCAAGATGGAAGTCGTCGCTTGTGTGAGCCATGCGCCGAGGGCGGTCCGGCCACCGAGCAGGAATTCCCGACTGACCGAGAAACGGGGCGGCTGCCCGTGCGCATCGGCATCAAGGGGATGCTCCGGATCTGAAAGATCCAATCCAGACGGCGCCGAGGATAACGCCGAACAGGATGTCGCGACCGACGAGGAGATCGCGCAATTGGCCGCCAGGAGCCGCGACCACGAAATCAAGGTCTGCGGCCAACGGCGACGACCCACGGCTCGAACAGCCAGGTAAACCATCCAAATAAATGCAGCGACAAATAAGGAATCGCAGAGCGCAAGAATAAAGGAGCCGAGGGTCTCCAGCCCAGGGAACCAGATGAGAGCGGCAAAGCCAGAGCAATATTTCTGACACAAAGATAATCGTGGCAATGCGGTACGCGCCGTCGCGGTCAGCGCGGCCGTGGCGATAATTTCGGCGGGCTAGAAACACGGCGCTTCCTCCCAAAGACAGGAGCAGGACGATCGAAAGAATCTGACCTATTTTCTTTCCGACAGATTGCGCAGGCTCCTCGACGCGGTCGGGCTTCGTCCAGTCTCCGACCAGGGAGAAGTAGACCGGCTTGCCGTGAAGAGACGCCGCTTCGATGCGGATGGGACGAGAGGTGCCTGGCCATACGCCCGTCCAGGCTGCGCGGCTGTCGCTGGAGGCAAGGGAGTTCCACTGCGGTTCGGCCTTCTGATAGTTCGCAGGATCAAGGTCCGCTTCGGCGAACAGCGGCTTCCAATCGTAGGCAACGGGCGGCGAGGAAGCGCTCTCTTTCTGCGGGGGGATTGCCTGGAAGTAGATGAGACGGCCCTGCGGATCGAGTTCCAGATTGATCTCGTGCGTACTCTCCGGCGAGCTGCCTCGCTTTGAAATGAAGGCCCGGCGCTGGGTGCGGGTCTGAGTCTTGCGCTGGCCGTAATGTTGCTGAACGACACACATCGCCGGTTCTAAGTGCTGTGAGTCCTAAGCCCTTGATTGGTGAGAGACGTGCCCATCGGAGGGCATGCGCCTTCCTTTCTTCTGACTCTGCATTCCTTTTGTCTCACCGCGCAGATCCAGGATCTGGCCACCACCGATGATGGAAGCGTTCTGTACTTCTCCACCCCATACCGTCTGAAAGGCTCCAGCGACGTGGGCTACTCCAAGATCTTCCGCTACACAGACAATGAGTTTCAGCTATTCCGTGAAATTGCATTGATCTTCTGAGAGTCCGGATACCAACTTCTCATCTGGCCGTACGCCCATCAGTCAGCGGCGATGGACGCACCGTCGTGTACACAGCCAGCCGAAACTGCATCGGTGGCAGTCACTGCATCTTTTCTACAGCCAGGGATTTGTCGCAGGCGTTGCTGGAGTCGATAAGATCGTCGCTGACGGAATGCTGACGCTGAGCCCGGACGGGCGCTACGTCCTGATCGATGCGACGGGTACCTATCCGCAGTATTACGTTGCCTGGAGCGATCTGAGCCAGGGCACCATCGTGAATCTCGAAGGTATTGTCTGCCGTACCCATCGGCGATGAGCGGCAGGGCATCGCCAACGGCGGAACCGTCTTGCTTTCAGATAGCCAGGGTCCCTTGCTATGGAATCAGGGGCACATTCAGCGGCTTTCGTTCTCCGCAACGCCCACGCAGGCGCGCCTGAGTGCCGACTCACAAGAGATTGTCTACGAGGCGGCGCCAGCAGGCGGCAATTATGAACTTCACAGCTATCACGTCGCGACCGGTCAGGATCTGATTCTGGCTACCGGGTCCGACTCGCCGCCTGACTCTCCGAACCCTAAGTCTTATTTTCATCCTTCATTGACCAAAGACGGATATCTGTTGGCCTACGTTCAGAACAAACAGGTCCGCGTGCAGGCGACTCATACCCTGGCTGTGCCTTCGCTTGTTTCGTCGTCGGACGGCTTCACGGATGTCGTAATCTCCGGCAACGGCAACCTCGGTGTATGCGGTAACGGGTTCCGATCGCCTCCTCCGCGCCGACACCACATCAGGCGCCGTGACCGAGTTGTCTGCTGCTGTTCCCCACATCCAGATCGTGGATGGCGCGCTCGTTCCGGGAGCCCGCATCGATTTGTCGGTCTCCGGTGCGCCTGCAAGCGCGCCTGATCCGGCCATACTGTCCGACGCCGGCCTGGCCCCCATCATTGCAAGATCGTCGTCGGCCGTCACCTTTCAGCTCCCTTGGGCAGCCGCGGCGGGCTCCACCGTCAAACTATTCGTCCCCGGAAATCATTCGGCTTTTGAAGAGGATGACGACAATCCATTACTGGGTGCCGTCCCGCAGTTTTACACCCTCCCCGTGAGTGGTGTGGTTTTTCCACCGTATGCGCTGGCGGCTCACCAGGACTTCAGTGCCCTGGTTACGGATCAGAACCCGGCCAAAATCGGCGAGATCATTCATCTCTACTTCACCGGGCTCGGCATGGTTGCCCCTGCCATCGCGACCGGCACCGCTGCGCCGATCGGCCCACTCTATCGCTTGGTAACGCCGTTTTCTTGCCAATTCGAGCAGGGCACCTTGTCTTTACCCGCCGAAATCTTCGTTTGCGGGTCTAGCGCCCCTCTTTACTGGGGTCGAACAGGTGGACATGCGGATCCCCTCGGGTCTCACCGTCACCAATCCGCAGATTGACTGCACGTCGAATGATCGGCTCGGCACGCTCACCAATTATGCCCAGATCCCCGTCCACCCCTGAGCACTGGGACAACCTGCCCCAGCGCGTGTCCGTCGAACACACCAGCGTTAACTTTGGATAGGATTAAGTTATTTGTTATGATATAGATGTGACTGGTATGCGGAGTGCAGTGAAAAGCCGCGTGCAGCGGATTGCCTTATTCCTGCTGTGTCTGGCGGCTTGGTTCGCGCCGCTCCGCGCAGCGATTCTCGAGCGCCTTTCACTCGACGAGCTCACGCAACAGTCGACTGCCATTGTACGAGCCAGGGTAGTTGGGTCTTATGCGGAGTTCCGCGGCTCGATGATTTATACCCACTGGAAGGTTCAGGTGGTGGACAGGTGGAAAGGGCCCGATCGCTCCACGGTCGAGGTTTTGATTCCCGGCGGAAACGTCCGCGGATTGCATCAGGACGTGGCCGGCGCCCCCAAACTCTTGACAGGCAAGGAATATCTGCTGTTTCTGTGGACATCCAAAAGTGGCTCGACTTACATCACCGGCTTGAGCCAGGGGCTTTTTGAATTAGCAAAGAACGCCACGGATGAATGGGTGGTCTCGCGCTCGGCCAGTGGTGAACCTATGCTCGACCACGTCACCTGGACGCTGGTTAGGGACGAAAACATACAAATGCGTTTCTCCGAGATCACTTCGCGGATCTCCTCTACGCTCTCCCAGGGAGGCGGTCGCTAACGCATGCGGATTCCACGGCGAGCATCGGTGTTGGCGCTGGGTTGGGCGCTCACGGTGTCTTCGGCGGGCGCCTATTATCACTACATTCACTACACCAGCGCGACTGCTCCTTATCTTCCCGTTCCCGAAAAGTTCGATCTCTCGGTCCTGCCCAATAAGACCGTCACCATTCTTGTTTCCGACGCCGGGCCCAAAAAGTTCTCGGCGAATGACAGTCTTCCGTCCGTCTTGACGCAGGTCGGGCAAGCGGCGCAGGTCTGGAATGGAGTGGCGACCTCGGACCTGAGGGTGGTTTTCGGTGGACTGTATGCGGACGGAACCGCGGGAGCTACGCCCGGTGGTGAAGTGGTGTTCGATGACGAGGTTCCACCCGGTTTGTTGGCGATCACCACGCACACTGCAGCCAATGACCGCGGTAACCGGGCCGGATGGATCTTTCTTTCCGATCACGCGGTCCGTGATGCATTTCAGAAGCGACTTAACCCAAGCTCCGGGACCCAGCTACACCGAAGGCTTCTACTTGACCGTGGTCCACGAGATAGGCCACGCGCTCGGATTGCAGCACACCTTCACGTCCAGCGTGATGTCGACGGCAGTGACACGCGCGACCGCGGAGCTCGAAGCCGCTCGACGCCGACGATATTGTGGCGATCTCGCTGCTGTATCCGCGCAATTTCGGTGGAAACACCGGCACGGTCACGGGCACGGTGACTGCGGGAGGCGCAGGCGTGCATATGGCTTCGGTCGTGGCGCTGCGACCGGGCGGCTCCGCGGTCAGCGCACTGACCAATCCGGATGGCACCTATCGCATCGACGGCATCCCGCCCGGAAACTACTTCATTTACGTTCAGCCGCTGCCGCCCACCGCGAACATCACATCTCCGCAGGACCTGAATGGGAACCCGGTGGATCCGAGCGGTGCTTTCCAAGGGGTGTTTTATCCCAATGTCAGCGACGCGGGCAAGGCTACGGTGGTTCCTATCCAGGCCGGTGTTTCGACTGACGGAATCAACTTTGCGGTAAACCGCAAGAACTCTGTTCCGATCTACGACGTCTCCACATACAGCTTCTACGGGCAGGCGGCCGCACATCCCGCGTACGTGAACGTCTTATCCGGTGCGGCCACGATCGCGGCGGCGGGGGTGGGCCTGGGCGCGAATGGCCACTTAGCCGCGGGTCTGCGCGCCTCCATCCTGGGCACCGCCTTCCTTGCTCCCGGTGGTGTGCGGGCTTACGGTACAACCCCGACCTATCTCGCGCTCGACCTGATGTTCGGGCTGGTCAATCCTGCCGGACCGCAGCACATTGTGTTCTCGCAGGGCGGCAACGTCTACGTCCTTCCCGCCGGACTGAAACTGACGAAGAGCGGTCCACCTTCGATCAGCTCTGTGTCGACAGATGCCACCGGAAACGTCGTCGTGACGGGAACCAATTTCGTTCCCGACAGCCAGGTTTATTTCGACGGCCTGCCGGTGGCGACGACGATTGTTGACGCCTCGCACGCGACCGTGGTCCCGCCACCGGGCGTGAGCGGGCAGACGGCAGTGGTCACGGTCTATAACAGCGACGGACAGAACTCGATGTTCCTTGCGCCTTCGCCGGTACCGGCGTACACCTACCCCGGTTCCATCAAGTCCGCGCCAGCTTCGAGCGTGACGCTTTCCCCGAGCATGCTGCCCGCGGGAGCGCGCGCCTTGGTCGACATCACTGGCGTGAACACGAACTTCACCGACGGATTCATGAACGTGGGATTTGGGTCGAGCGATACGCTGGTGCGGGGAGTGTGGGTACTGAGCCCGACGCATGCGCTGGTGAACGTGCAGGTGGCCGACGATGCGCTGCCCGGCTCATCGTACGCGACGGTGATCTCGGGTTTTCAGGTAACCGCGGAGCAGAACGCGTTCCAGATCAGCGCCGCGGTGCCGAATCTGCCGGTGGTGGAGCCGGCTCTGGTCAACTCGGTTTGGCTGCCGAGCGGGGTCTATCCGGGCGCGACGCGCGAGCCTGTTCGGGTTGAACCTGGGCGGCGCCAAGACCACGATAACCATCAACAATCTGGCTGCGACGATTCTCAATGCCTCGCCTACGGAGATCGACCTGGTGGTTCCGTCATCGGTCCGGCCCGGACCGGCGATCCTGCGCTTGAACAATGGCGCCACCAGCGCGTATCCGGTAGTGGTGGTCATCGCCCCGGCCCCACCGTCTATCCGTACAGTGCAGAATGTGTCGAACGTCAATATCAGCGCGACGAACCCGGCGCATCCCGGCGACGTATTGAATGTGCAAGTGAGCGGGTTGGCGGCTCACGATGAGGCCGTGGCCCCCAAGCGCGTGAAAATAACAGTCGGAGGGGATGACATGATGGCGGGCAGCGTGACCGAGATCAACGCCACGTCGTATCTCGTACAATTCACGCTCGATCAAGACGTGCCAACGGGCGCTCAGATCCCGCTGACCGTTTCCATCGACGGCAAGACCAGTCTGCCCGCGTACGTCTCGATCGCTCCTTAGTGGTCGAACGGCCCACCCGCAGCTGACCCCGCCAATGTAACCCAGCCGCTCAACGCCGAGACGCCGAGTACGCCGAGGCCGGGGAGGATGTTCTCTCTGCGCTCTCGTGGCTGGTGTTCTCAAGCAATCCTCCGGAGCAGTCCGTCCAAAGCAGATTCTACGCCTACCCCGTGAAATGAAAATGGCGAAGTTCTTTCGTATTCTCGGCGCCTCGGCGTCTCTGCGGTGATATAGTTTTTCGCGTTCCTACCAAACCTTCTTCCCTCAGATATGATGTTTGGTTCGAAAAAGGGAGGAAACATGCCAAATCCACGTGTCCCCCCGGCGCGGCTTCTTACAA